>OZ241988.1:0-1835000 GCA_965204475.1 Nitrospirales bacterium | reverse complement strand
AGACCCAACACGATCGAAGCCGGCACATAAAGCATCTGGCTGAAAAAGCCCAACGGGATAATGACCAATACTTGAGCACGGGGGTAGAGCAACAAATAGGCGCCCAGGATCCCTGAAATGGCGCCGCTGGCCCCTACCATGGGAATTGTCGAAACCGGGTCAACGGCGGCATGACTCAACGCCGCGATAATCCCGCACAGGAAATAGAAGATAATGAACTTTCCATGCCCCATGACGTCTTCAATATTGTTCCCGAAGATCCACAGGTACAGCATATTCCCGATCAGGTGCATCCATCCGCCGTGCAGAAACATGCTGGTGACCAAACTGCCATAGGGCGACACCGCCGCGAGTTCAACCGGGAGTTCGGCATATCCGAACACGACCGCGGGGATGGCCCCATACTGATACACAAAGGCCTGCCCGCTCTCCTGCCCCAGCATGAACTGGTTCAGGAAGACGATGACGCAGGCAACCAGAAACCCGATGGTCACGACGGGTTTGATTTCCGTGGGATTGTCGTCACGCAATGGAATCATGAAATCACGCTGCTACACATCATCCGGCGCGCCATCTGCTATGATCTGCTATGCCTCGCCACTATTTTTGCTATGCGGTGCTATGTAAATCGGCGATTATTGCTATGTTTGCTATGAACTGCTGATTTTATGCGATGCCTTGCTATGCCACGCCACTTCCGTGCAACGCCACGCTATTCCCGTATGGGATTCAGGATATCCGCCGCTTCGAGAGGGATTGAAAAGCCCGCGGCATTGACGTGCCCACCGCCCCCGTGCCGGGCGGCAATGGCGGAGACGTCAACAGACCCGGGTTTGGAGCGCAAACTGAAATACCGCCGTCCGTCCCGCTGGTGCCAGATGATGCAGAAGGGATAGTCCCGGCACAGGCGTTCTCCGATCTGACTGGTCATCACCGGACTGTACACCGCCGGCACGGTTTCGCCTTCAAACTCAACCAGGACCGATTCCTTGACGATTTTAGTAATCAGGACGTCTTCCCGCCGTAGAATGGCCCGGCCTTCGATTTCCAGCATGTCCTGCGACAGCCCGTCCCAGACCTGAAAATCAAACGGATACGAGTCCAACGCGGCGTTGATTTCACGACTCCCGGGCAACCGCCATTCCCACAAATCCTTGTCTTGAATGTACTGCAGCAACCAGGGAGCCGGCTCCGGGTGCGCCCATTCCCAGGCCAACACCGCGCCGCTTTTTTTCATGTCGAAATACGCATACGGAAGTCCGGCCAACGCGGCCTGCGCCGTGACGTGGTGGTCCAGGATCCGGAGACTGGCCGTGGACCCGGCCAACTTTTCGACGACCTCACGAGGATAACTGAAATCCACCATCACCACGTGGTCGTTCTCCAAACCCGACGGCGGGCTGAGTCCGTGTTCGACCGGGAGATAGCGGGCATCCGGATACTTTTTCCACAAGGCCCACGCAGCACCGAACCCATCGAGGCAATCGGCATGATACAGCACGACCGTCGGATCCTGCCCTGAAACCGGTTTGGCTGGGGAATCGCTCATCGTTCAAAAACATAGCATGAATCCTTCAGGAGACCAAACCTCTTCTCATTTTCCGCTGTTACTTCGATGACGATCTGGAATGGGACCTGGCCCCTGCCACGCTCTTTAGACGGAACTCTGCGGCAAGCCGTTCAACCAATCAATGAGTTGCCTGAGCCGGCCCGCATCTTGTCGATGATACGGGACGATCAACCTGGGAAGGGAGAGCACGGCCGGGTCATCGTGTTCCGGCGCCAACGCTTTCCCTTGAACGATGACTCCATTGGGAGCGAGATCGCGGAAGCGCGACCGGGCTTCCTTGAGCTGCTCCGGAGTCAGGGGGTGTCGCATCCGGATGACCAGGGATTCTTTCACAAACCGGTACGAGTGGAAATTCCGGTAAAAGTGTTGGATTTCGTCGACCGCAGCCTCGGCATCGTCGAAAATTTTCAACAATGACAAATCCGATTCCTGGATAAAGCTCCCGGGCACCAATTGGTGCGACACGAAATCCATCCACCGGTTCCAATAGTCAGAGCCCGGGGCCTGGAGACATACGATCGGCACGACGTTCGCCTTGCCGGTCTGGATTAAGGTCAACAGTTCGAACGCTTCATCCATGGTGCCGAACCCGCCGGGGAAAAAGGCGGCGGCGTGCGATTCCCGCACGAACAGGAGTTTCCTGGTAAAGAAATACTTCAGGTGAACCAGTTTGGGGTCGCCAGCCATGGTGGAGTTCGCGGCTTGTTCGAAGGGCAGCATGATATTGACGCCGAAACTCATGTCCTTGCCCGCTCCCTGATGACCGGCATCCATGATGCCCGGCCCCGCACCGGTAATCACCATGAACCCGCGCTCGCTCAACAGCCGCCCCATCCGCGCGGCCAGTTGAAAATTGGGGTCGTCGGAAGGCGTTCTGGCCGATCCGTAGATACTCACTTTCAGACAATGTTCATAGGGCTGAAACACCCGAAACGCATGTTGCAGTTCCTTTAACGCCCGGCTCATGATCTTCACGTCCAAGAGGTCGGGCGGCTGTTCAGCCATCCTGACGACACCGGCCAACATGCCCCGGATCAAGGTGCTTCGCAGGTCATCGGAGGAGTTCGCAAGGATCCGTTCAAGTCTGGCCAGAAGTGTTTGGTGCTCGTCCGACGGGTCGCCGGACAGCGGGCTCGCGCCAGACTCCTGATCAGCCCGCGGCATGACGACGCTGGCCAACATGCCCTCGTCCATGTGGCTTCGCCGTCCCTGGGATGACCCCGGCCGGACACGCCGCAGTCTGGCCACCACTTCATCGTGCTCGTTTGACAGTTCGTGGGACAGCAGGCTCATTCCCGACTCCGGAGCTGCCGGTGGAAAATGGTTTAAGTTATGCCGGTTCATCATGGCGATCACCTCTTGTCAGTCTTTCCGAACATTGCACTGGACAATGCTCTCCTCTATCTTATATTTAACTCTTTATCTATATTGTACAGTATGTCGTCCTCTTCAACGCGCATGAGCTTCTGGCATCTTCTTCCGCGGCCCATCATCGGGTTGGCTCCCATGGACGGAGTCACCGATATCGCGTTCCGCCACGTCATCGCCACCTATGGCCGGCCGGACGTGATCTTTACGGAATTCACCAACGTCCATGACATTTGCCAGGGCCGGGTCATGGGCTGGGAACCGTTGCGGTATACCGACGGCCAACGCCCGATCGTGGCCCAGTTGTACGGCAAAGATCCTCTCTTGTTTTACCGGGCCGCCCACGTGGTGAGTGAACTCGGGTTCGACGGCCTGGACATCAACATGGGGTGCCCGTCGAAAAACGTGGCG
This sequence comes from Nitrospirales bacterium, assembly GCA_965204475.1. Classification (GTDB taxonomy): domain Bacteria; phylum Nitrospirota; class Nitrospiria; order Nitrospirales; family UBA8639; genus Bin75. The sequence goes on along the minus strand of OZ241988.1, from coordinate 1,831,651 downwards.
TCGTCCGGGTGCGGCGCCGGGCTCATCAGAACGCCGGAACTGGCGCTGGATATCATGGCGGCGACCGAACGCGGGCTGCACGATTGGGCCGACGGGCAAACCCTGGCCGAAGCCGGGCTCAAACCCGGCATCGTCGAAAAAGTTCGCATGACGCGTGACGGACAGGATCAGCCGACGCCGTCACGCTCCGCTCTTCCGCTTTCAGTGAAAACGCGCCTGGGGTACGACTCCGTCATCATCAAGGAATGGAGCGCGTGTCTGGCCGAAGGCCGGCCGCACGTCATGTCCATCCATGGTCGCACCTTGAAACAAATGTACCGGGGCGACGCGGATTGGGACGCGATTGCCGAGGCCGCGGCCCAAATTCGCCAACAAGGCATCCTGGTGTTGGGCAACGGCGACATCGGCTCCTTGAACGAATCCATTGCCCGCATCTTTGCCAGCGGGGTGGACGGCATTCTCATCGGCCGGGCGGCCCTGGGAAACCCATGGATCTTTCACGGCAAAGAATCGATCCGGGAAGCCGTGAGGACGCGTTCCCGGTATCCCGTTCCCGAACCGGCAGTCTCCCGTGAGGACCGGTTCGACATGATCCTGAAGCACGCCCACACGTTTGAACGGTTTCACGACGCTCCTCGCTTCCCGCGCATGCGCAAACACCTGGGCTGGTATTGCAGCGGCTTCCCGCATGCGGCCGCCCTGCGTGCCGACATGGTCAAGACCAACAATGCCGGAGACGTGGAACGATTGCTCCACGAATACGTCTCCCGACACGTCGCCCCCGACGTCGAAGCCCTCATTGCCGCACCGTCGTAATCCGCCGCGAGAACCCGTGTCCGTCATCCTGGCTTCCACCTCCCCGCGCCGCCGCGAACTGCTGGCCCTGCTCGGCATCACGTTCGAGGTCGTCCCGCCCGCGGCAGAAGAAGTCCCCTCCCCCGAACTATCGCCCCGGGAGCAGGCGAAACAATTCGCGCTGGACAAGGCGCTCTCCATCGCACGCCGGCACCCGGATGACCTGGTGTTGGGCAGCGATACCGTGATCGAGATCGACGGAACCCTGGTGGGCAAACCTCGAGATCTCGACGACGCCGAAACCATGCTGCGGCAACTCCGGGGACGCAGTCACCACGTGCACACCGGCATTGCGCTCATTCACGAGACCGCCTACGTGACCGTCGTCCAGGTCGAAACCGCCCTGGTCCGGATGACGCCGTTCACGGACCAGGAACTCAAAGGCTATCTGAAAACCGGGGAAAGTTTGGGGAAGGCCGGAGCCTACTCCATTCAAGGAGAAGCAGCACGGTTCATTGAAAAGATCGAGGGAGATTACCCAACGATTGTCGGATTGCCCTTGCGGCAGACCGCCGACCTGCTGGAGCAACGGGGCGTGGTGCTGCCGACGCCCGTGGATGAGATTTACCGGCTGAAGCCGTATGCGAATTGGAAGGCGTTTAAATAAAAAGAGAATGACTAAAGACACTGGATCCCCGATCGAGTCGGGGATGACAGAAAAAAGGTCAGGGTTGACGAAAAAGAAAAGGCGGCCCTTGCATCAAGAGCCGCCTTCGTTGAGTCAATTCCCGGCTTTACTTCACATGAACTTCATGAACTTTTCTTTGGCTTCGTCCATGAGTTCGGCGGAGACCGTGGTGGCGCCGCGTTCCTGGGCCAACCGCTCGATTTCCTTGCGGGCCATGGGTTGAATGAAGTCCGGGATGTTACTCAGGCGCTGTTCGGCTTCCGGCGACCAGGTCAGGCCGTTCGATGAATTCTTGGAATCATCCATGACCTGCAGCGTGACGGTCGTGTAGCCGTTCTTCCGCGCATACGTTTCCACGCTGCTCTTGACCATCGGCTGCACGAACGACGGAAGTTTCCCCAACCGTTCCTGCGCATCGGGACTCCATTGAAGCGCGGCCGGTTGCGTGCCGGTGGAGGTTTCGCCGCTGGTCAACCCCATTTGCGCGACCATCGCGGAAAACGGACACCCGCCGGACTCGGCCTCTTTCGCAGGAGCACCGGCTGCGGGGCTTGTACTCTGTCCGGCGTGGATCTTTTCGTTCAGATAGTCCGCCATGGACCCCGCCGCGGCCGGAGCGCCGGCGTCTTCCTTTAACGTGCCCCGGGTCATTTCCAATGGAGAAGGGTCCACCGTCCGCCCGCCGAGCTGGACGCCCAGGGAACTGACCATTTGCGTTTCTCCAGGATTCGTGACCATGGAAACCTTCGCCTCACAGGAGGGGCAGGCAAAAAACACCCCCAGCGACCCTTCGGCGGGCTTCTCCACCTTTTCAAAACTCATATAGGTTTCACAGTTCAAGCAGACAAATTTCATAACGGCCTCACGCGGGAGAGTTAAAGGTAAAAGAGGCAAGCCTCATCGTTCAATGGGCGGACGTCGCCCCTACAAATTTTCGGCCAGAACTTTCTTGTAATCCAACATCGACTGGATTCGGCCGACTATATCGGTATAGCGCCGGTTCGTGGGATACTCCCCATCCAGCAACGGGGTCCCTTTATCAAACGTCTTCGCAAAGTTGCGGTCAAAGGGAATGCGGCCGAGCAACGGCAGGTTGAGGGCATCACACATGCCTTGGGTGTTGCCTTCGAACAGCTCATTCTCGGCGCCACACGACGGGCACCTGTATTGGCTCATGTTTTCCACGACCCCCAACACGGTGATCCCCAGTTCCGTGGCATAGCCGATCGACTTCTGCACCACGTTCGAGGCCACTTCCGACGGCGTCGTGACCACCACCGCGCCGGCCAGGTCCGGAAGGAAACCGGCGATGACCGGCGGCTTGTCCGCCGCGGCGCCCGGAGGCAGATCGGCCAACAGATAATCCAGGTCTCCCCAGAGAATATCGGCCAGGAACTCCCGGATCACGTTCATTTCCATGAGCCCCAACCACACGGGACTCAAATCCATCGGGCCTTTCCACCGCACGGGAGCCGTCTCATTGAGCAGGAAATCCATGGAAGCCACTTTGATGCCGTACGGCCCTTCCGGCGGTCGCGCCCCATCCGGCGTCACCTCGAGCCCCTTGCCCAGAATCCCCATCATGCGGGGCACGCAGGGCCCGTTCAGATCCACGTCGATGATCCCGACCTTGTGGCCTTGCCGTCCCAGGGCCAAGGCCAGATTGACCGTGGTCATGCTTTTCCCGACGCCGCCCTTGCCGCTCATCACCACGATCTTGTGCTTGATCCCCGACATGCGGTCCTGTACCTGCCGGGTCTGCTGGGTGATCTGCTGGACGACCTTGGCGTCGTCAGTGTATTGCAATTTACCCAGAATGGTTTTCAGGTCTTTTTCCATGAGAACTCCTTTGCCGACCGATTCGGCTCAAATGAAAAAGGTAGCATAGGGGTTTTGACCAGTCAATCAAGGGGCAAGGGAAGGCTGAAAGGGAAATTCGTAAACCTTTACAAGCCCCCTGATTGGGCCTCAGGAGCTTCGGGTAAGGCGGGGTTCTGCACTGGCTTGACCGTGAACACGGCTGCCTTGTCCGAATCGACCGTGACTTCCACGGCGTGCATGTGTTCCGCGCCGTAGACTTCCACCGCGGTCAGATTGCCGGCCAAGCGGGGAAAGGGTTGAAAGACCCGGAAGACGTGACTGTCCCCGAAGAGCAGGAAGACCCGTTTCCGGAAGGACTTGGCCTCCCTGACGAGGGTCTCGGCGAAACCCTTGAACCCGGAATAGGGGTCAAAGGTCTCCTCCTGCGGATTGTACCCTGACCCGAACATGTCGGCGTGAATGGCGACCACCACGGCCTCAGCGTTCGTGGCCTCGGCCCTGTCGAAGGAGTCCGCGAGCCACACCCGGTCCGCCTCGTCCCGCGCCAGGAATTCCCGAGTCGCATCGGAACCCTCGACGGCGTCGAAGTTGTTGTTGGAGCCGACCACGTGCGCAGTCACGAACCACACGTCTCCCCAAATGAACCGGCTGTTCTCCACGAAGGGCTCGAAGCCGGGCATGACGTCCGCTTGGCGCTCGAGGCGGATCGGCTGCCCGCCGAGACTCTCGTCCGTCGGAAAATAGTGCTCGCGGATGAAGCGCAACCGGTCGAGCGGGTCATACGCGCCGGCTAGCAGGCGGTGACAATCGGTCCACTCGTTGTCGCCCGGGGTGTAGACGAGGGCCGATGCGAAGCTGTTCATGAAATCCCGCTGCTCCAGCAGCGTTTCGTCGGAGCAGGGGTCCAGGCCCGACTTGGTGTCGCCGAGGTGGAAGGTGAAGATGGGAGCGCGGTGGTTGATCTCCCCGATCAACGCTTTGAACGCGGGGTAGGCTTGTTCACGCGGACCATAGGGCATGTCGCCCAGGACCACGAAGGTGAACTTCGCGGCCGTTGCCCCGGTCGAGAGGACGAGGCATGCGATGACGACTGCCGCTACGAGCCGGCGTTTCATGTCATGGTCCGCGACCCACCTCCAGCAAGAAGGCGCCCAATTGTTTGACCCGCCGGAAATAGTCCAGAGGCTCCTCGCTCAGTTCCGGCAGCGCGGCCTCCAAATCAGACAGGCAATCTTCAAGAATCACCACCCGTTGCGGGTCGAGTTCGCGCTCTTCGAAAAAATAGGTGACGCACCCGCTGACCACCGTGTCCAGAGTCATGAGTTCGCCTTCACGGGAGCCCACCCCGACCGGCCATTCCGCTGCCTGATGGATTTCCCACAACCGGCTCAGGTCCTGGTCGTTCGCAGAGGTCATGGCGTCCTTCTCAGCCATGGAAAATGAGGTCCGCAGCCAGGCACACCGCGAAGACCAGGTCGATCGTCCCGCCGACCCGGTACAGCCAGGTCGGCCACGTGCCTAGCCATCGCAGCATCCGTTCCCGCCACAACGCCGGAGCCCCCAGCAACAGACAGGCCTTGATCGCGGCCAGCGCGCCGCACACCGCCCAAACCCAAAACCCCGTGAGACCCGTGGTGCCGATCATCAACAGCAACCCGATCAACAGGATCGTCTGCCCGAACCAGAACCGCGGCCAGGGATCCAGGAGAATCCGCCTGGCCCAGACGAGCCCCAACGCGGGCACAATGGCCACCGTCAACCCGGCCAATCCCCAGGCCAGGCTCGTCAACGCCATGAAGAGGTCTGCCATCAACCCTTCAACTCCTTTCCCGGACTATCGTTCACAGCCACCCGCATGCATGGATCAACAACACCGAGAGCGTACACAACCCCAGCCCCCAAATCCGATAATCCACGGCCTCCCGGCTCAAACACCACTGCAACACGGACTCGCGCGTTTCATCGTCCGACAACAAAAAAAATCCGCCCTTCGCCACCATGGCGAATCCCGTGACCATCCATAATACCTGGTAAGTCAGATCGGACGCTTGCAGGAGCAGGATCATGCCTCCCACCAGGGTGAGCCCCGACCATTTCGTGAGTGAAGGCGAGGTCGAGAGGGCCTGCCTGACCTTCCCGACGATCGACAGGGGGGCCACCAATAAGGCCAACCCATCGGCCATCCATAGCCCCGCAATGGCCATCAGGAGATAGGACATCGCTTTAATTGCCCCGTCTGTTCTGTATCAGAATGGTATGAGAGAAATCGCCACGGCAAGCGTGGCATTCACCGGGTTTCAGTGTCAAGCGAGGCGCTTGCCTCAACTACGGTCTGCTGCGTATGCTGCCAGGCGATCATCAATAGCCCTCACCCGAGCACGCCATGACCGAACAAGCCCAAGAAACCGCGAAAGCTCTCGTTCAACTCATCCCTCCATCCGTCGCCCCGGATTTCCTCGAAGAATACGGACTGACCCTGACCACCCAACAGGCGCAAGCCGTTACCAAAGAGTTGCTGGCCCTGAGCCTGTATTGGATCACCTGCGCCGTGCGCGTGAGTATCCCGGAACCCGTCTGCAGCCGGATGCACCAAGCCATTCATGAACACGTCCGTGACAAATGGGGCAGCAAATTCGGCCTGGTCCACGTGCCCATCGACAAGTTCTATGCCGCGATGGAACGCAAGCACCGGACGTGGGAGGACATCACCCAACAAGGCGGGGAACCCATTGCGGTCCTCAGTGCATGCGGCCGAGGGGCTTGAGGACGACGACGTGATCGCCGCCCACGACCGGCAAAAACTCCTGGCGGTGCTGCTCGACCTGGTCCCGATCGACGAAATCGGTGAACTCGTCGCCGAACTGGAGGAAACACTGAGATAGGGGTGGTTGCAACCACCAAAGACAACGACACTGGATCCTCGATTAAAAACGTCGAGGATGACAGGATAGAGAGGGGAACGGTGGTTAGAGATAACGGTGGGCCACGGCTTGGCCCTGGTCGTCCAGTTCGTAGAGCAACGGGGCGCCGGTGGGGATGTTGAGTTCGAGCACTTCTTCTCGTGAGAGTTGGTCGAGGTGCATGACGAGGGCGCGCAGGCTGTTCCCATGGGCTACCACCAGTAGCGTCTCGCCTTTCGCCAGACGCGGCCATATGTGTTCACGGTAATAGGGCAACACGCGTTCGGCCGTGTCGTGTAGACTTTCTCCGCCAGGGGGCCGCACGTCGTAACTTCTCCTCCACAATTTCACCTGGGCCTCTCCGTATTGTTTTGCGGTTTCGGCCTTATTGAGGCCTTGCAATTCGCCGTACATGCGTTCGTTCAACGCCTGGTGTTGTTCGACCGGCAGGCCGGGTTGGCCGATGACGTCCATCACAATTTCCAGGGTTTTGATGGCCCGCGTCAACACGGAGGTAAAGGCATGATCAAACCGGAAGGCCCGGAGTTTCTCTCCTGCTTCCCGCGCTTCCTGCTCACCTTTGGGGCTGAGAGGGATGTCCACCCACCCGGTAAACCGGTTTTCGAGATTCCATTGTGATTCACCGTGGCGAATCAGGACGACTTGTTTCATGCCTCCTCCTCATGTCAAACGATCGCTTCGATTTTTATCCCTGCGTCACTCGGGGCCGTGCCTTCTCTCCCCTTGCTTTGCTCGCCCGCACCCCGTACCATGCCAAGCACGTTCCGCTCCCCGACAGTTCCCCCAGGGTCAGTGCCGCAACATGGCTCAAGCCCGCGGGGACCCGCGTCGGGAAACGCCTCCGATTCACACCGTCATGGTGCCTATGACTCAACCCGACCGACCTCACCTCGACGCCCGGTGGTGGATCGCCCTGGCGCAACGGCTGCACATCGAGGATAAGGTCGAGCAGTTCTTTCACGACGCGACCACGCCCCACAACGTGCTGGACCGCGTGGTGGAAGTCGATGGGGACATGCAGTATATCCTGTTTGTCCTGGTGCGCCATTGGATCCCCATCGTGTTGCCTCCGCCGGGCCGCGAACGTGTTACCAAACACGATCCGGATTACTGGTTGGAATCGGCGCAAATCCTCGAGGCCGCGGTGACGCGCCTGCGTGAATTAAAACCTCTGATCGACCTTCTGACCACGGTCAACCCCTTTGAGCCCAAGTCGGCGCCGTCCGCTTCCCCGGTCGTTGAGGTCGAGTTGGCCAACATGTTGCAGGACATCGCCAAGGTCGCGGGCAGTTACGGTGGGCCGGACTATACGTCGATTATCAAGAATTTCGACCCCATTCCCCTGCGACAAACGCAACCCTTCAAACACAACAAGAAACACAGCGCCGAGTTGTGGGTCGTGTTTCTGCTCCGTGAGCATTTTCGCACCCTGAACCTGGGGAAGGACCGCTATTGGCCCCTGCTCACCGACGTGATTACGGCCGCCGGCATTCGTCAACCCAATGACCATCCGTTTACCCCGGGCGAACTCAAGTCCTGGTGGACGAAGAACTGGCCCCGGACCTATACCCTGTTGAAGGAGAAAAGCGACGACGGACTGCCCACCGTGCATACGGCCTACCAGAGCGACTATGAGTGGTTTCAGTCATGGTTCATGTGGGAGTTGTCGCAACCGGCCGGCCCCGGCCGCTGATCCCCGGCTCGTTCAGGGGACCGTGCGTCACAGAATCATCCGGCGGCCCTCCATCTCTTCCCCGCCCGGTTCCCCGTCAGGCAACGGGAACTCGTCTTCGAGCGGCGCGTCCCCGAGCACGGCAAAAAAGACGCCGATCTTCAATAAGAATGACGCCGCCACCAACCAGAACACGTAGGGTTGGACGCCCCCTTCATCCATGAGTTGCCGCATGCGGGCCGCGTGATCCAGGCCGGTCCTGGCTTTCGCCTTCAGTAACAGGTCTCTCACGTGCCAGTAATACACGTAATTGGCGCTTGCGCTTGCGATGATCGACCACACGATCGGCACCGTGATGTCGCTGGTGATAAACACGGACACGATGGGGCCGATAAAATACACGAACGCAAACAAGTACATTTTGCGATACAGAAACCAAAGAAAGGGTTCGACCAAAAACGGGGCCCAGTTCCACGTGAGCGAAAAGCGGGGGCCCTGGGCAGAGTGAAACCGTTGAAACGCGCGCTGGTAATATTCCCAGGCGGGTTTCCACGACCAGCCGCCCCTCAACGTGAATTGGACACATTTCCCGGGACCGATCAACGTCCGCCAATACTGCTCCTCCTGATCCGTCCCGGTTGCAGCCTCAGCCGCCGCTTCCGGGAGAAACTCTTTGCCGCAGCGCAGGCAAAATTGAGCATCATCGGGATTCTGTTGTTCGCAGGAATCGCAGGCTCTCATTGTTGGGGTTATACCATGCGACTGTTCCGGAAGGCCACCGGGCGGGTGAACACCTTGTCAACGCGAGAGAAGGAGGCCCCGTTCCGTTGCACCACTGAGAGGCCCTGTGCTAGATTCGCCTGTTCCCACGCGAGGTTTCGTTGACATGCTGACTGAAGATCTGCAACAGCGTTCGGCCCGGACGATCATGAACACGTATGCCCGGTTGCCCATCAGCCTGGTCCGGGGCAAGGGGTGTAAGGTCTACGACGCCGAGGACCGGGAATACCTGGATTTTGTCGCCGGGATCGCGGTCAATGCGCTGGGTCACGGCCATCCCGACCTGGTCACGGCCATCGAGCGACAGGCGCGGCATCTCCTCCATACGTCGAACCTGTATTATTCCGAACCGCAGGTGTTGCTCGCCGAGCGACTGGTCACGCATTCCTTTGCCGACAAAGTGTTTTTCTGTAACAGCGGGGCGGAGGCCAACGAAGCCGCCATCAAGCTCGCCCGCAAGTATTCCTTTGAAAAATACGGCCCGGACCGGCACAAGATCATCACCATGAATAACTCGTTTCACGGCCGGACCTTGGCGACCCTGACCGCAACGGGACAGGACAAAGTGCGGCAGGGTTTCGCGCCGTTGCCGCAGGGTTTCAAATACGCCGACTTCAACGACCTCTCCTCAATCAAACGCCGGATGGATAAACGCACCGCGGCGGTGATGCTTGAACCCCTACAGGGCGAGGGCGGCGTGGTCGTGGCCGAAGGAGCGTTTTTGGAACAACTGCGCGCGCTCTGTCGGGACCGCGACGTGCTGTTGATTTTCGACGAGATCCAGACCGGCATGGGCAGAACCGGCACCCTCTTTGCGTATGAACAGTACAACGTCCGGCCGGATATCATGACCCTGGCCAAGGGCCTGGGCGGCGGGCTTCCCATCGGCGCCTGTCTCGCCACCGACGACGTGGCGCAAGCGTTCGGGCCGGGTTCCCATGCGTCCACGTTCGGCGGGAATCCCCTGGCCTGCGCCGGCGCCCTCGCCACGCTCGACGCCTTGTTGGACGAACATCTGCTCGAACGCAGCCAGGCAGCCGGAGCCTACCTGCACAAGGGACTCCAATCCTTACAGAACCGGTTGTCCGTGGTCACCGCGGTTCGCGGCCTGGGTCTCCTGCAAGGCATGGAACTTTCCATCGACGGGCAACCGGTCGTCCGCGACTGTCTGGCCCGGCGCATGTTGATCAACTGCACCATGGGCAACGTGCTCCGGTTCGTGCCGCCGTTGATTGTGAGCAATGACGAAATCGATCGGCTGTTGGACGTGTTATTGGGCGTGTTGAAAAAACAACTCGAGTCACTTCCGCATTCATGAAGACGAGCAGGACTGATGTTGCACACCAAACGATGGGGACCTGACGCATGACCCTGTTGGGACATTCCATACCCGACCCCGGCATTTCGGCGGCATCACCTGCCGCCTCGGCCGAGGGCGCAAAAGACTTCCTGGCCGTCTCCGACGTTTCCGGCAGCCAACTCTTCCGCCTGTTCCGCATTTCCCGGGAACTCAAGGCTACTCCGCGTCCCGGCCCCGCCTCTCAATGGCTTTCGGGATTGACGCTGGGCCTGCTGTTCGAGAAACCCTCGACCCGCACGCGGGTCTCCTTTGAAGCGGGCATGCATCAATTGGGCGGACAGGCCTTGTTCCTGCCGTCGGACACGATCCAACTCAGCCGGGGGGAAAGTCTCGGCGATACCGCCCTGGTGCTGTCCCGGTACCTCGACGGGCTCGTGATTCGCACGTTCGAGCAGTCCACGTTGGAAGAATGGGCCCGCCATGCCACCATTCCGGTCATTAACGGATTGACGGACCTGTGTCATCCCTGCCAGGCCCTGGCCGACCTCTTCACCCTCATGGAGGTCAAAGGATCTTTTACCGAGGACGCATTCCACGGGCTCAAACTCGCGTACGTGGGAGACGGGAACAACGTGGCGAATTCATTGATCGAAGCCGGTGCGAAAGTGGGGATGCACGTCGTGATCGGATGCCCGCCTCAATATCAACCCGATCCCGGTATCGTCGAACGAAGCCGCGAGGAAGCCGGCCGCACGGGCGCGGTTATCGAGATTGTGCATGACCCCGTTGCCGCCGCGGAGAACGCCGATGCGCTCTATACGGACGTCTGGACGAGTATGGGACAGGAGCAGGAACAAGCCGAACGCTTGAAGGCTCTGGCTCCCTACCAGTTGAACGAAGAACTGCTCAGCCGGGCCAAATCCTCGGCCATCGTGTTGCATTGCCTGCCGGCCCACCGGGGAGAGGAAATTACCGCGGCGGTCCTGGACGGACCGCAATCCGCAGTGCTCCAGCAGGCGGAAAACCGCCTGCACGTTCAAAAAGCGATCTTGACGGAGTGGCTCGGGCGGCCCTGGCCCTGAGGCCCTGATACCACGATGCCGACACCTCCACCGCATACGATCAAGAAAGTCGTGCTGGCCTATTCCGGCGGGCTCGATACTTCGGTGATCCTGCAATGGCTCCGGACGGAATATGAGGCCGACGTGATCGCCTTTTGCGCGGACCTGGGTCAAGGCGAAGATCTTGAGGCCATCAAGAACAAGGCCGTGGCCGTGGGGGCTGCGAAAGTCTACGTGGAGGATCTCCGTGAAACGTTCGTCAAGGATTACGTCTTTCCCATGCTCCGGGCCAACGCCGTGTATGAGGACTGTTATTTATTGGGCACCTCGATCGCGCGGCCGCTGATCGCCCGGCGCCAGATCGAGATCGCGCAACAGGAAAAAGCCCAGGCCGTGAGTCACGGCGCCACCGGAAAAGGAAACGACCAGGTCCGGTTCGAACTCACGTATACGGCCGTCAATCCCGATATCACCATCATCGCGCCGTGGCGAGAATGGACGTTTCAATCCCGCGGCGAGTTGATCCGGTACGCCCGAAAACACGGGATCCCGGTGACCGCCACCAAGGCCAAACCCTACAGCATGGACCTGAACCTGTTTCACGTGAGTTACGAAGGCGGGATTCTCGAAGACCCCTGGAAAGCCCCGCCCGAATCCATGTTTCAGATGACGGTTTCCCCGGAACGTGCACCGGACAAGTCCCGACAGATTGAAATCACGTTCGAGCGCGGCGACCCGGTCGCGGTGAACGGCCGGCGCCTGTCCCCGGCCAACCTTCTCGATCTCCTCAACCGGCTCGGGGGGCGACACGGCATCGGACGGGTGGACCTCGTAGAGAACCGCTACGTGGGCATCAAGTCACGCGGGGTCTATGAAACGCCCGGCGGCACGATCCTCCACGCGGCGCACCGCGGCATCGAATCCCTGACCATGGACCGGGAGGTGCTTCACCTGCGTGACAGTTTGATCTCACGATACGCGGAACTCGTGTATTACGGCTATTGGTTCGCGCCCGAACGCGTGATGCTGCAGAAGCTCATGGATGAAGCCCAACGCGGGGTGAACGGCACGGTCCGGCTCAAATTGTACAAGGGGAACTGCACGGTCACGGGCCGCCGGTCCGAGTCGTCGCTTTACCGGGAAGATCTTGCGACCTTCGAACAGGACCAGGGATATCGCCAGCAGGATGCCGAAGGATTTATCCGGCTGAATGCCTTGCGCCTGGCGATCATCAAATCCCGGAAAACGTCGCGTACCCGGGGGACATCCAGTCGAAAGGCCAAGCGGGCGAAATGAACTCCGGCAAGCGTACACGGCGTGGGTCGCGCCAGACGACGGCCAAAAAGAGCGCGCCTTCAAAAGCCTGGACCGGACGAATCGCCGAACCGACGCATGAGTTGGTCGAACGCTTTACATCCTCCCTGCCCTTTGATCGACATTTGTTCGAATACGATATCCTGGGCAGCCTCGCCCATTGCCAGGCCCTGGAAAAAGCCAAAATCCTGACCCGTGCGGAACGTCGCACCCTGGTGCGCGGACTCGAACAAGTTCGTGACGAGCTTCGCGAAAACCGGTTCCCGTTCGCAGATTCGGATGAGGACATTCATATGGCGGTGGAGCGCCGGTTGACGGAACTCGTGGGCCCGGTGGGAGGGAAGCTCCATACCGGCCGGAGTCGGAACGATCAGGTCACGCTGGATCTCCGGCTGTACCTGCGGGACCACCTCGGGACGTTGCAGGCGCGCCTCCAAGACCTGCAGCGAGCGTTCCTCGGGCAGGCCCGGGAACACCTCGACGTGATTATCCCCGGGTATACCCACCTGCAGCGGGCCCAGCCCGTTTCGCTGGCCCATCACTTTCTGGCGTACGTGGAAATGCTGGAACGCGACAACGCGCGCGTGCGGGACGCTTTGAAACGCGTGAACGTGATGCCCCTGGGTTCGGGCGCTTTGGCCGGCAACAACTTTCCGATCGACCGGGCCTTCATTGCGAAGCTGCTGGAGTTTCCGGCCCTGACCCGCAACAGCCTGGACGGGGTCTCGGACCGGGATTACGTGGCGGAAACGCTCGGTGTGCTGGCCATCATCATGATGCATTTGTCCCGGTTGAGCGAAGAGCTCGTGTTGTGGGCGTCGTCTGAATTTTCCTTTGTGGATCTTCCGGACGGCTTTTGTACGGGCAGCAGCATGCTGCCCCAGAAAAAAAACCCGGACGTGCCCGAACTGGTCCGCGGCAAAACCGGGCGGGTCTACGGGCATCTGCTCTCGATCATGACGACCCTCAAGGGGCTCCCCCTGAGTTACAATCGAGACCTGCAAGAGGATAAGGAACCTCTTTTTGACGCCATGGGAACTGTGGTAGAGTCCCTCACAGTCTATGCCGAACTGATCCGGCGTCTTCACATCCGCCGCGACGTACTCTCCGAAGCCGTGGGATCGGGGTTTCTCCTGGCCACCGAATTGGCCGACTATCTGGTGAACAAGGGCGTCCCTTTTCGGAAAGCCCATGGCATCGTCGGTCAATTGGTGCGATACTGTCTGGAACACCGGATGGAATGGCATGATCTCTCGTTGGCCGATCTCAAGACCGCGTCCCCGCATTTTTCCAAGGACGCGTTGCGGTTCCTGACCCTCGAAGGGGCGGTTGACCGGAAAGCTCAAACCGGGGGCACCTCCCGAAAACAGGTGACCCGGCAAATAAACGCATGGGAAGCGCGTCTCGCCAAGAAAGCCCGATGATGTTGCACAATTGCCCACGCCCCGTTCTTCGACGGACCCTCGCTCTGTCCATGCTGTTTTCGTTTGCAGCGGGCTGCGGGGCGGTAGGTTCTCCCATCGCTCCCGAAGATATCGGGATCGAAGCCAAGATCCGGGCTCAACGACAAGCCGAAGAAAAGCGCTCGACTCCGGAGGAACCGGAAGTCGTACTACCCCCTCTCCGACCCGTCGGAACCCAATAAACGGCCTTGAGCGATGCGACGTGATTCGGATAAGTTTCGACATTCCTCAACCTGTTGGCTCGACGCCATCGTAAGGGAGATTGTTCCATGGACGTAAACGCAGGACGCGAGAAAACCCGGACGTTACTTCTCCTCGATCCCTACCCCAGGAACAATCCGTATCGCATGACCGCGAGCGAGCGGCGCTCCATCTGGTTTCCCAAACTCAGTTTGCCCGTCATCGCCGCGTACACGCCGCCCGATTGGGACGTGCAGCTCGTGGATGAGGCGGTCCAGGAGATCGACCTCGACCAACCCTGCGACCTGGTGGGCATTTCCGTGATGACCTGCTATGCCCCGCGGGCCTATGAACTCGCCACGGAATTTCGCAAACGCGGCAAAACCGTGGTGCTCGGGGGCGTCCACCCCACCTATTGTCCCGAGGAAGCCCTGCAATATTGCGACACCATCGTGTGCGGGGAAGCCGAAGACCTGTGGCCGCAAGCCATGGCGGACTACGAGGCGGGGCAGATGAAACGCATCTACCGGATGGAGCACTTTCCTTCGCTGGACGACTATCGTGCCCCGAGGATCCAACTCCTCAGCCCGGATTCCTACATGACCCGGCATTGTTCGTTCACGACGCGCGGCTGCCATTTCGATTGCGAGTTTTGCAGCGTGTCGCCCTTCAACGGGAAAACCACCAGACGGCGTCCCGTGCCGGAAGTCATCGAAGAAATCACGCGCGTCAAGGAATGGATACGGGCCGAGGTGGTCGAGCGCATGACCAAGGGATCGTTGCGGGAAGCCATGACCATCGCCGCAAAGATTTGGGTGGGTCTCGAAGAAGGGTCGATCGTGGCATTCGTGGACGACCTGCACAACAGTCACCGGGCGTATTGCCGGGAGTTGTGGCAGGCCCTGAAAGCCCTGAACATCAAATGGGGGTGTCAATCCACCTTGTTTTTGGGGGATGATCCGGAGATGGTCAAGTTGGCGGCCGACAGCGGATGCATCTCGGTGTTCGTGGGCATGGAATCGATCTCCGATAATTCCCTGGCCGAAACCAACAAGGGCTTCAACCAGGTCAGAAAATTCGAAGACCAGATCAAGATGTTTCACGACCACGGCATCATGGTGAACCCGGGCATGGTGTTCGGGTTCGATAACGACGATGAATCCGTGTTCGAATCGACGCTGAATTTTCTCGTCCGCAATCGCGTGGAACTGGCGTATTTCAACGTCCTGACGCCCCTGCCCGGAACCGCCTTGTATGAACGGTATACCCGAGAAGGCCGGATCTTCGATCGGGACTGGGCGAAATACGACGGGAAACACGTGGTGTTCCGCCCAAAACGGATGACGCCGGAACAACTGCAGGAAGGCTTCTTCTGGGCCAACCATGAGTTCTATTCGTTAGGATCCATTTGGAATCGACTCCGGCATACCAGCCAACGCCTGATCCCCCGCATCGAAATGAATTACGAATTTCGAAAGCTGGTCAAGCGATCCTGTCCCCAGGGGAGACTCTCTCCCATTGCGGCCGTGCTCAAGAACTTGCAGGCGAAACTTCCCTCGATGGATACCGCCTCGCTCATTCCCAACGCCCTGCACAAGATCAAGGTCCCCACGAAGCCGCAGGAGTTGTTCCTGAACATCAAGGGCCGGCGTCACGATGCATCCGTGGCGTTGTTCATCGACCTGGAGGGAACCTTGGATCATTTGAATGCCCGGGAACTCCTGAACCGCATCAAGGACGCGGCGCAAAAGGCCAGGATGGACATCGTGGTCAACTTCGAACATCTCCGGCAGGCCACGCCCGGGGCTATCCGGATGCTCCTGGATCAGGACGCGCTTCAAGCGGTGACCCCCTATGCGAAGCTGCGCTATCGGAAATTGCAAGACGCGTTTCAATCGGCCCTGGACGGGTTGACGCTGTTCGATCCCGAGCTGTTTGACGAGCTGCCGCAAGATGCATGATTTTCACTATCACAATGATGCGCTCTTCTGTGAAGACGTCCCGCTCGAACGCCTGGCCAAGGAACAGGGCACGCCTTGCTACCTCTACAGTCACGCGACGCTGACCCGGCACTTCCAGGCCTTTGATCAGGCCTTCGCTTCGGTTCCCCATCTCATTGCGTTTGCCATGAAGGCCAATTCGAACCTGGCTATTCTCCGGCTCATGGCGTCGCTCGGCAGCGGGGCCGACATCGTGTCGGGCGGCGAATTGTTTCGCGCGTTGCAGGCCGGCATCCCGCCGGGCAAGATCGTGTTCGCCGGCGTCGGCAAGAGTCATGAAGAAATTGCCTATGCCTTGGACTCCGACATCCTGTTGTTCAACGTGGAATCGCCCGCGGAACTCCAGGCCATCAACGACGTGGCGAGGGGAAAAGGCGGGCGGGCGCGCGTGGCGCTCCGGGTCAACCCGGACATCGACCCCAAGACCCATCCCTATATCACGACGGGGTTGAAAAAGAGTAAATTCGGGATCGGCGCGGACCGGGCGTTGGAGGAATTCTCAAAGGCAGCGGCGCTTCCCAACGTGGAGGTCATCGGGGTGCACGCGCACATCGGCTCTCAACTGACGCAAGTCAGTCCCTTTGTGGAGTCCCTGAAAAAGGTGGTGGAGTTGATCGAGACGTTGAAAGGCCGGGGCATCCCGATCCGGTACTTGAACATCGGCGGAGGACTCGGCATTACGTATTCGGACGAAACGCCGCCGCATCCCCAGGAGTACGCCGATGCCATGACGCCGCTCCTGCAGGCGGCGCAATGTGAAATCATCATGGAACCCGGCCGCGTGATCACGGGGAACGCCGGCGTGATGTTGACGCGCGTCCTTTACATCAAGGAGACCGGTACGAAAACGTTCGCCATCGTGGACGCGGCGATGAACGATCTGCTGCGGCCCAGCCTGTACGAGGCCCATCACGACATCCTGCCGGTTCGCCAGGTCCCGAATGCCTCGGAGGCGGTGTTCGACGTGGTGGGACCCGTTTGCGAATCCGGGGATTTTCTCGCGCAAAACCGGACCCTGCCCGCGGTGAAGGCCGGGGATCTCCTGGCGGTGATGTCCGCGGGAGCCTATGGGTTCACCATGGCGTCCAATTATAATTCGAGACCCCGGACTTCGGAGATCCTGGTGAAGGGCGGGGAAAGTTTCGTGATCCGGGAACGCGAGACGTTCGACGATCTGGTGCGCGGGGAAAAGATCCCCGCGTTTCTCGAGGCAAAGGCGTAGGCACGGATTCGGCGGACGCAACCCGTCCGGCACACTTGTTCACACGTACTGTTTACCAAAGGTCGCACGATGTTTTCAGGATCCCTTGTCGCCATCGTCACCCCGTTCAAGAACGGCGCATTCGACGAAACCGCGTATCGCGAACTGATCGAGTTTCAAATCGCCAACGGCACGCACGGCATCGTGCCCTGCGGGACCACGGGTGAATCCGCCACGCTCTCGCACGAAGAACACGAGCACGTCGTGGCGTTTACCGTGGAAGTCGTAAATCGGCGGGTCCCGGTGATTGCCGGCACCGGCTCGAATGCCACGGACGAGGCGATTGCTTTTACCGCCCACGCCAAACGGGCCGGCGCGGACGGCGGACTGCTCATTACGCCCTATTACAACAAGCCGACCCAGGAAGGCCTGTATCAACACTATGCCGCAGTGGCCAAGGCCGTGGACCTGCCCTTGATCCTCTACAACATTCCGGGCCGCACCAGCGTGAACATGACCCCGGCCACCATTGCGCGTCTCGCCAAACTCGACACCGTGGCGGGGATCAAGGAGGGCAGCGGGTCGTTGGGGCAGGTCTCCGACATCATTCATCAATGCGGCGACGATTTGACCGTGCTCTCCGGTGATGATTCCCTGACCCTGCCGATGATGGCGCTGGGGGCCAAGGGCGTGATTACGGTCACCGCCAACGTGGCGCCGAAAGACATGGCTGCCCTGGTGAATGCGGCCCTGGCCGGGAACGTTGCCGACGCGCGCGCCTCTCATTTCAAACTCGCGTCGCTGTTCAATGCCCTGTTCTATGAGACCAACCCTATTCCGGTCAAAGAAGCCCTGGCCATGATGAATAAAATCGAACCGGAACTCCGGCTCCCGCTCACGCCGATGTCGTCGGACAACCGCGAACGGCTCCGGCAGGTCATGAAAGATACCGGGTTGATCTGACGCCATGACGGCTTCCAGGGCTTTATCACAACATTAGGTTATGAGTTCACCGATCAACGTCACGGTCACCGGCGCCGCCGGACGCATGGGGAAACGCCTGGTTGCCCTGGTCCATGAATCTTCCCGCCTGGAACTGGCCGGCGCCACGGAAGCGCAAGGGCACCCGGCCCTCGGCAAAGATGCCGGAGATATAGCGGGCTGCGGCTCCCTGGGCATCGCGTTGACCGATGACTTGGCGCAAGCCTTGGCGCAGAGCGACGTGGTCATCGATTTCACCGCGCCAGCCGCCACGTTGCACCATCTTGCTCAAGCCGTCCAACACAAACGCGCCATGGTCATCGGCACCACGGGGTTGTCTCCCGATGAAATGGACCGGCTTCGCCGACACGCGGAGTCGATCCCTTGCGTTCAAGCGCCCAACATGAGCGTGGGGATTACGGTGCTCCTCCAGATTATCGGAAAAGTGGCCCAAGCGCTCGGCGACAACTACGATCTCGAAATCATCGATGCGCACCACAACAAGAAGAAAGACGCGCCGAGCGGCACCGCGCTGAAACTCGCCGAAGTCCTGGCTGCGGCCAAAGACTGGGGCCTGGAGGAAGCAGGGGTCTACGCGCGTCACGGCCTCGTCGGGGAACGCACGAAAAACGAAATCGGCATCCAGAGCGTGAGAGCCGGTGACATCGTGGGCGACCACACCGTGCTCTATGCCGGCCCCGGAGAACGCATCGAGATCACGCACCGCGCGCACAATCGTGACCCGTTTGCTCACGGAGCCTTGCGCGCCGCGGAATGGGTCGTCAATCAGCCCCCGGGCCTGTACGGCATGGCCGACGTGCTCGGGTTATCCCGCTAATCATACATGTATGTCTTTACTTGATAGAGGAGGGTTGTGTCATGGATATGTTTGGGAAGATTCCGCTCATCGAAATTCCGGTTCATGTGACCCCGGACCAAAAAAAATGGTTGGAAAAAATGGTGGAAGAAGGCCGTATTGCGGTCCCACCGGGCGGGACACTGGAAAAAGGTTCCGTGATTTCGATGTTCCTTCGGCTATTGATTCACAACGCCATGGAAGAGCAGATGCGGCAAGAAGCGCTGGAAGTCGATGAGGAAGATGACGACGATGATGACGAATAAACAAGAAAACCCTCTCCCTCTGGGAGGGGGTGGCCGAAGGCCGGGAATCCTCAATATCCGAGGATGAACCATGGCGAAGCCCAAGAAGAAGAGCGCCAAAAGAAGCATCGAGACATACGCTCACACCGGCAAGGATCGCGTAAATAACCCACCGGTCGGCCTGGTAACGCCGGATACGGACAAGGACGCGGGCAAGAAGACATACGCCTACGACCCTCATCTTGACCCACAACTAGAATGGGCCGGCAAGGCTGAGCACACGTCCTTCAAAGTGCCGACCGTTTCGCTTCACGTTCACGAACGCATCGACCCGCGTACGATCGTTGAAGCCGTGCGGAAACGCAACGGCTCGAAACCGCAGATGTCGCTGTTCGCCGCGCCCGAAGAAAACCCGCCGATCCGCCAAGCCATCGAGTTCTACAAACACCGGCACAATTGGACCAACCGCCTGATCGCGGGCGACAGCCTGCTGGTCATGAACAGCCTGTTGGAGAAGGAAGGGCTCGGCGGCCAGGTCCAGATGGTCTACATCGACCCGCCCTACGGTATCCGTTACGGCTCCAACTTCCAGCCCTTCGTCAACAAGCGGGACGTAACTGACGGCAAGGACGAAGACCTGACCCAGGAGCCGGAGACCATCCGCGCGTTCCGCGACACCTGGGAACTCGGCATCCACTCTTATCTTGCCTATCTGCGGGACCGCTTGCTGTTGGCACGCGAACTGCTGCATGAGAGCGGCAGTGTCTTCGTGCAGATCGGGGATGAAAACATACACCGCGCTGGCATGGCCATGGACGAAATCTTCGGCGCAGAGAACAGGTTGGCGACCATCTCTTACGCAACGACCAGCGGCAGTTCCGCCAATACTTTGCCACAGGTGGCGGACTATCTGCTGTGGTATGCGAAGGATCGGAAGCTCGCGAAGTACCGGCAGTTGTACGAACCGCTCACGCGACGTGAGAAAATCGAACTCTTTAGCTGGCATGTAATGGTGGAAACTGCAGACGGCAAATGCCGCAAGCCGTCGCCTGAAGAATGCTTTGACCCTGACCAGTACTTGCCTAAGAATGCACGTATCTACGAACGCAGAAGTCTCGACTCCCAAGGGGTGTCTACGACGGGGCGTTCTGAACCCTATGAATGGAACGGCCGTATTTTTCGTTGCGCCCACGGTGCGCAGTGGAGGATTTCACCAGAAGGTCTGGACCGTCTAGCCGAACTGGGTCGGCTGGAAGCACTGGAAGGACAGACCACTTTGAGGTGGAAACGATACGAGGATGAGGTTCCTGGTCGGCGCATCAACAACATCTGGGCCGCACAGATGTCACCCACTGACAAACGCTACGTGGTTCAGACCGACGCAAAGGCGATTCAGCGCTGCATGCTGATGACCACCGATCCGGGTGATCTGGTCTTCGACCCGACCTGCGGCTCCGGCACCACCGCCCATGTCGCCGAGCAGTGGGGCCGTCGCTGGATCACCTGCGATACCTCCCGTGTGGCACTTACCTTGGCCAAACAGCGCCTGATGACCGCAAACTTCAACTACTACGAGTTGGCGCATCCCAATGAAGGCGTCGGCGCCGGTTTCCGATACCGTAGCGTCGCCACCGTATCGGCGAGAACATTGGGCTACGACGAGCCGCCCAACGAGACCATGCTCTATGACCAGCCGCGAGCGGACAAAAGCAAGACTCGCGTCACCGGTCCGTTCACGGTCGAAGCCGTTCCCGCTCCGGCAGTGAAGCCTCTGGATGAAATCGAATCGGCCAATGAACAGCCTGCGGACCAGTCCGTGGCGCGGACGGGGCGGACGGGGCGGCAAGCTGATTGGCGCGACGAGTTGTTCAGAACGGGCATACGCGGCAAGGCAGGCCAACGTATCTCGTTCGCACGGCTGGAGCCCTTGCCCGGTACGAGGTGGCTGCACGCCGAGGGTGAGACTCAGCCTGATAGTGCAGGTGCGGACCGCATAGGGGATGGAGGAACGGCCTCGAACCCCGAGCGCGTGGTGATCTCGTTCGGGCCGGATCACGCGCCGATGGAACAGCGGCAGATAGAACTCGCCATCGAGGAAGCCCGAACTCTCGTTCCCAAACCCACTATTGTTATCTTCGCGGCCTTTCAGTTCGATCCCGAGGCGGCCAAAGACATCGACGAGACCAATTGGCCGGGCGTCACACTGTTGAAGGCTCAGATGAACGCCGACCTGCTGACCGACGACCTCAAGAAAAAGCGCGCCAGCAACGAGAGCTTCTGGCTGATCGGCCAGCCCGACGTGGAACTCGAACGAATCTCGGACGGCGAGGACAAAGGCAAACTCCGTGTCTCGGTCAGGGGATTCGACTATTACAACACCAAGACCGGCAACGTGGAATCCGGCGGTAAGGACAGGATTGCCATGTGGATGCTGGACCCCGACTACGACGGGCGCAGCCTGTTTCCCCGCCAGGTGTTTTTCCCCATGGCCGGCGACGAAGACGGCTGGGCGAAACTTGCCAAGAACCTCAAAGCCGAAATCGACACGGACCTGATCGAAGCCTACCGCGGTACCGTCTCTCTGCCCTTCAAAGCAGGCGAGAACAATCGTATCGCGGTCAAAATCATCGACGACCGCGGCATCGAGAGTTTGAAAATCATCGAGGTGTAGTGATGCAGCAACCGCCTAAATCTACGGCAATAGAGCGTCTGAAGAGGGCACTTGATGCAATACCCGAACTGAAGCAGCTATCATATGATTCACCGGATTTTCACAGGTGGCAAAGAAATACACGGGTCGCCATCAGCCGAACGTTCGGTGACGCATCAAACCAAATTGTCGAATTCGACAATATCTTCCATTCTTCGGTAATCATCGAATATATCCAAGAAGACTACGTGCGAGAATTGGAATTAGCGACAGCATTGCTCAAATCCATGATTGAAGAGGTCGAAGAGTATTGGCCCGATGACAATCAGGCGCAAATCTCTTCCAGCGCCGAAGTGTACGACCGACCAAAAACGAATAAGGTCTTTGTCATTCACGGCAGAGACGATGGGACTAAGCAGACTGTAGCGAGATTCCTGGAAAGATTGAGTCTCAAGCCCGTGATACTTCACGAACAACCGAATGAGGGCCGCACAATCATCGAGAAATTCCAGGACCATGCGGACGTGGGATTCGCCGTGGCCCTACTGACGCCGGACGATGTTGGATCGCTTAAGGATGAAGGAACCAATCTCAACCCACGCGCAAGACAGAACGTGATTTTCGAGTTCGGATATTTTATCGGTAAGCTCGACCGAAAACGGGTCTGCGCCTTGGTGAAGGGCAACGTGGAAAAGCCTTCGGACTACGATGGAGTCCTCTATATCCCATTGGACGACTCCGACGGCTGGAAGATGAGGCTTATCAGGGAGTTGAAGACCGCTGGATTCGAAGTCGACGCGAACAAGGCAATTTCGGCATGAACGCGCATATCGACATACCGCAAGACGAGATCGCCGCCTTTTGTAAGCGGTGGCAGGTGACGGAACTGGCTTTGTTCGGTTCCGTGTTGCGGGACGACTTCGGTCCCGAAAGCGACGTGGACGTATTGGCACGTTTTGAGGAAGAAGCCCGTCATACTCTGTTCGATCTAGACTCCATGGAGGAAGAGTTGGCGACGATATTCGGACGCAAAGTTGATCTCGTCAGTTGGCGAGGGGTTGAACAGAGCCAGAATTACATCCGCCGCAAGGCTATCCTCCAATCTACCGAGACGATCTATGCGGCCCCTTCCCGCCCTTTGGGGTCGGCAAATACAAGGTCAAAAGCACCGACGAACGGGGTATCGACCGTTTGAAGATTATGGAGATCAGAAGGACAGAGAACTGACGTGGCCAGACTGAGAGTCGAACAGATCAACCCGGCTATTTTACGTGAATGTCGGGAACAGATCGGCTTGAGCCTTCAACAGGTACAGAAAAAAGAGCCGGGTCTCAAGAACATCGAGAAGATCGAGAGGGGCGAGATCCGACCCACGTTCAATCAACTGGCCAAACTGGCTGGTTTCTACCATGTTCCCCAATGGGTGTTCCTGAAAGAAGAATTGCCCAACCGATATAAATTTAATGAATCTATCCCAGCTTTCAGACAGTTTGCCCACTCAAGTCATGATTTTGACGACCACAGCGTGAGAGTGGTGACGGCCAATGTTGCGCGTTTCAGAGAGTTGATCCTTGAATTGAGGAACGACATGGAAGAACCGATCCCACAATTTTCTCCGCCGGCTGTCACATCCGATATTCCAAAACTCGCCGTATCGGTGCGAAAGTGGCTGGGGCGTTCAGAAAGCAAATCTTGCCCATTTGAAGACTGGAAACACGCGTTTGAAGACAAAGGCGTCTTTGTCTTTATGACCAGCAAGTTCCCAGGTTGGTCAAAGGTCGATCCCAATCTGTTTCGCGGCATTTCTATCTATAAGAACAGGCTCCCCATCATCGTCATCAATAATTCCGATGCGCTCAGAGCGCGATCATTTACGCTTTTCCACGAACTGGGACATTTGTTGAAGCAAGAAAGCGTCTTTGACGTGGAAGGTTCTTCCGCGCAATCGGGATCAGAGAGATGGTGCGATAAGTTTGCCGGTGAGGTGTTGATGCCCCAAACGATCTTCAGGCAAGCGGCAAAAGCCTTCTCGCTCACGGAAACCGCGTATGAGCAACTCCGGCAAATCAAAAAGATATCCAGACAATTTTACGTGAGTCCCTACGCGTGTGCAGTGAGGATGCAGCATTTGAACATTGTCGATCGCCAACGATACGAGGCAGTGGCAAATCTGCTGAAAGAAGAATACAGGCAATCAACTGAAGCGCAAAAAAATCGTGACACTCCGATGAGTAGAAATATCGCGAAAGAAGTCTTCAACCAGTACGGCAGTATTTATTCCAGAGTCGTTGTCCAGGCATACCAGAATCGGGATATCGGCTTACATAAACTCTGCAAGTTGCTGGGCATTAAAAGAGCCTCTCAGGCCTTGAAATTACAAGCCTTGCTATGAGTTATTGTATCGACGCTAACGTTTTTATTACTGCCTGGCACATCAACTACCCTCGCAAAATATTTCCGAAACTCTACCAAGAGATGGAGAATAAATTGCCCAGCAACATTATTCTCATCAAACCTGTTTTCGATGAGATAGAACCGGTTTCAGGGCGAAAAGACCGAGAAAAACTAAAGGAGGAACATCCTGTTCGTCTGTGGCTGAAAGAAGACATGGGCATCAATGAAACGCCCATTGACGATAAGGTAAGGCAGAAGGCATTGGAATTGATGGCGAAATATGAAACAGATGAACATTCCAGAGGAGCGGATGAAAAAGATATTACAATGATTGCTTTTGCTCTGTTGGGAAATCACACAGTCGTTACGCTCGAAGAGAAACAAAAACAACCACCGGCCAAGAAGTCGAACTACAAAATTCCCCTGATTTGTGAGAAAGAAAATGTTGAATGTGTCAGTTTTGTTGAACTATTAGGGCAATGCAACATAAGCGTTTAAAGCTACAAGCTGGTCAGCCACCAAGAGCTTTTTTATCAAATCACCCCATGTGAAGCATGAATGCGCATATGGACATCTTGTGAAACGAGAGCGCCGCCTGAGGAGCCATAATGGAACGGGCAAGCATTGACCGCCTGATCATCAATTCGCCTTATGAGGAGCCATCGAAGTACTGGAGCTATGACCGTGAGCGCCGCACTTTCTCTCTCGTGGACGGTCGGCGGCCGGCCGGATACGTTATCGCCTCGGAAGGCTCCCGATCGTTCGATGACCCGGGCCATTTCGTCGAAATTCCCCTCGTCAACCTAATCAGGCCGCGCGTGCGGTCGTGGCGCGAAGCCGGGTATCCGGGCGTCACGGGAATCACGAAACGTCTGTTGGAGCACTGGACCAACCCTGAGGAGTTCGATAACCGACGTTTGTTCTTTTGCCAACTTGAGGCTGCGGAAACGCTGATCTGGTTTGCGGAAGCGCCGGAAGCCGATAAGGTCGGCGTGGATCTTGATTCTGACGGAGGACCGTTCCGGCGGTTATGCGCGAAGATGGCGACCGGTTCGGGCAAGACCGTCGTCATGGCCATGGTCATTGCGTGGCATATCCTGAACAAGGTGACCTATCCCCAGGATGCGCGATTTGCCAAGAACGTCTTGATCATTGCCCCTGGCCTGACGGTCAAGAACCGGCTTGCAGTGCTCGAACCGTCCAACCCGGAGAACTATTATGAAACGTTCAGCATCGTGCCGTCTTCCCTGCTCGACAAACTGCGACAGGGCAAAGTTGTGGTTCGCAACTGGCACGCGCTCAATTGGGAAACCCAGGAGAAGATTGACGCGAAACGGAGCGTGGACAGGCGAGGAGCCAAGAGCGACGAGGCTTACGTCCGTGAGGTTCTTGGCGACTTGGCGAGTGCCCGGAACGCCCTGGTCATCAATGATGAGGCGCATCACGCCTGGCGGGTTCCCGCCGAATCCAAGGTCAAGGGTGTTGCCAAGGAGGACATCGAGGAAGCGACCAAATGGGTGGGCGGCCTCGATCGGATCAACAAGGCCCGCGGCATTCTTATCTGCTACGACTTCTCCGCCACGCCCTTTGCGCCTTCCGGCAAACGGAGTTCCGAGGAGGCGTTATTCGGCTGGATCGTCAGTGACTTCGGTTTGAACGACGCCATCGAGTCGGGATTGGTCAAGACCCCGCGCGTCGTGATTCGTGACGACGCGGTGCCGGATGCCAGGACCTACAAATCCCGCCTGTATCATATCTACAATGACTCGGAAGTAAAGGATGACTTGAACCGGAAGGCGAAGCCCGAGGAGCCGCTGCCGGACTTGGTCATGAACGGTTATTACCTGCTTGGTTACGACTGGCGCGAAATTGCCAGGGATTGGGCTAATGCCGGATTCAAGACCCCGCCGGTCATGATTACGGTCGCCAACCGCACCGAGACAGCCGCTCGGATCAAGTATGCACTCGATCACCACAAGGTCCACATCGACGAACTTTGCGACTCGGAACGCACCTTGCACATCGACTCCAAAGTGCTGGGGCAAGCCGAAGCCGCCGAGGAACCGATTGCCGAGATCGCCGTCGACGAAAGTGACGAAGACGCGGAGGACGACAAGAAACCCAACTTGACCAAGAAACAGCAAGCCGAGCGACTGCGCTTGCAGGTGGATACCGTGGGTCGAATTGGAAAATCCGGCCAGCAGATACAGAAGGTAATTTCCGTCGGGATGCTGTCCGAGGGTTGGGACGCAAAGACCGTGACCCACATCATGGGCTTACGCGCCTTCACCAGCCAGTTACTCTGCGAGCAGGTCGTCGGACGCGGCTTGCGCCGGACCGCCTACGAGGCCGACCCGGACACCGGCCTGTTCAAACCTGAGCACGTCAACATTTTCGGTGTGCCGTTCACTTTCCTGCCGCATGAATCTGGAGAAGGCGTCATCCCGGAACCACCGAAGCCGAAAACTGCTATCGAGCCGGTAGCGGACAAAGCGGCTTATGAAATTTCGTGGCCGAACGTGATCCGCATAGACCACGTCTACCACCCGCACCTTTCCCTGGATTGGCAAAAGGTGAAACCCCTGGAACTCGATGCCAGCCGGACGGCCCAACTTGTGGAACTCGCCCCGATCGTCGAGGGCAAGCCGGATGTCACGAAGATCGGGGCGATCGATCTTGAAAATCTGGCGAAGGAATTCAGAACGCAGCGGATCATCTTCGAAACCGCTCGGGACGTTTACGACCTAATGCAGGCGAACTGGCAAGGTGGTAAGTCGTCCCTGCTGGGTCAGTTGGTGCGGCTGGTCGAGCAGTTCATTCGTTCGGATCGAATCAACATCACTCCCGCCTTATTCGTTCACGACGATCTCAAGCGCCGTCTCATCATTACACTCAACATGACCAAGGTGGTCCAGCACATCTGGGAGGCGATCCGCTTCGAGAACACCGAGAAGCTGGAGCCGGTGTTTGATCGTGACCATCCCATCCGTGCCACCGGCGACATGGGGACGTGGTACACAGGCAAGCCCTGCGAGTACACCGTGAAAAGCCACATCAATTTCTGCGTCTTTGACAGCGCGTGGGAAGCGTCAGAATCCTTCGAACTTGATCACAACCCCGCAGTAGGAGCTTGGGTGAAAAACGATCACTTGGGCTTCGAGGTGCTCTACGTCTATCGCGGCGTTGTGCGGAAGTACCGGCCTGACTTTATCATCAGGCTCATGTCGGGTGACATGTTGATTTTGGAAGTAAAAGGCCGCGACAGCGATCAAGACCGAACCAAACGCCGGTTTCTCGAAGAATGGGTCAACGCCGTCAATGCACATGGCGGCTTCGGTCGCTGGTCCTGGGCCGTATCCACGACTCCAGGTGACATCCCGGATATCCTGGCGCGCCATTCGTGCGCACCCGCCGTATAAAAACCAAATCACCGGCCGCACGTTTTATCGCACGAAAATCTACCCGAACTTCAGATGGGATCTTCTCCGTAACTCAGGCGTCGTAAGGCTCCATCCTCCTCCGACCGACGATTTTCCAAGGCAGCCCGGTTTTTTAGCCCGTCAATCAGTTTTTTCGCGAAACGTTTTACGCGAACGTTCTCGTCCTCCAGCCACGGCTTCAACATTTCTGCTTTCCCCAGATACGATTGACCGAGTCCAAATTCTCCGCTCGTTACGCCGACTTCCTCAATGCGCCATTCGATGCTTTTTTCAATCTTGTCCGGTGCCGCCGGCGACCGAAGGATCTGGCGTAGAAGGAGCAACAGTTCGCTCCTACCGTTGAATCCTTCAAGGACTTCAACCAAGAACTGTAGCGTGCCAGCGTCATGTTGTTCTACCACAATGGCAAGATGATCAGATAGTGTCTTATCGAATTCCGGGTACATTCCACTCAGGAAGCGTGAAATACCCCATGTGCCTTTAGTTTCTGCCGCATCGTACCAATTTCTTACCGCAGTCAGAATTTTTTGTGGATGCGGCTTTAAGGCCTCGCGCAATTCGCTACTATTTCGCACTAACGAAAACGGGATAGCTCTATAGTTGGCGTCCACCATATTTTTCGATCTTGCGAGCCGACTGCCGAACCAATCCAAAATTATGTCTGGAAACCGCTTGGCTATAGCGGCCAAAATGCAATCCTCTTTATAGTCGATCTCTGGCACCATGAGGAGGGACGTCAATACCGATTGGGCTTGGTCCTCATCCATGCTTGCAAACAGAGATGTCTCAGCTTTGGCACAATAATAGGTTCGCTCAATCCAACGTAAGTTTCCGAGTCTTTCGAGAAGGGCAATGCAAGGGAAGAATACTGTATCCCGCCAGAGTGCTTGATCGTTGTTGAATTGTTTTGCGGCTGCTCCAGCCAGTACGACACATGCGTTTTCATCGCGCCGGCTGATCGCTTGTTCAGTCAGTCGTTGGACGAGTGTTGGATCTGCGCGTTTACAGTAAACATGCGCTTCAGCAATTTCCCGAAGTAGCCTCCCTTCGTCAATCCACCCGGTAAGGACTTCATTTGTTCCTTCTTGCTGATTGTTCTCCCAGAGGGCGTTCGCCAAGGGACTTACGGTCCAACCAGGCATCGCATTTCGATCTTTCAACAGGTCTAATGCAAGTTCCGGCTGCAACGTCGCGAGCTTGTCCAGGAACTTTTCGAGTGGAGGAAACGTCGCGCAGTCTTGAGTTTTTACATTTGCGGCTCTCACTACACGCCGCTTCCAAACCTCCCAAGTCTCCTCATTAACGGCTTGAGCGAGTCTCTCTTGTTCTGCATCTCGATAGGCATCGTTCGCTTCGATGTCGGTTCCACCATCCTCCCACATATTCGGAAACACGGACTCAAATCCAACCAACGTTTTGAAAATGACGAACTCTTTATCTTCATTTAGAATTCCTCGCGCGTTAGCGATGCTGGAAACAAGTATAGCGTGAGCTTCTTCGACGTCAGCCTTCCCCGAATAGTTTTGATGAAGCGTTCGATAGGGTCGTGAGATATTCAAAATCTGGTGTTCGAAATGCTGGCGCATTTCTAATGAAAGAGTCGGCGAAAGATCGGCGATCACATCGACGACCCTGGCACTGTCGCGGATAATCATCGCCATGAAATTGTCATCCGATAGACGGTAGCGGGGCTCTGCAGATGCATTGAAAAGTGTAGACAGTGCAAGACGTTTGTCATCCTCATTAGCACTGTGTTCGGCTATTTTTGACAGCATTCGAATTGAGTCTCGGCGGGCATCGGCCAGAGCATCACTATAAGGGATGGATGCCGTATGCAAGGTCACGGTATTCCAACTACTGGTGCTGTCGGTTATGTCAGGCTTGAGAACTTCACCCAGTATTTTGATCGCGACAGGTGCGATAGCCTGCCGATCGGGCTGCGACTTTAGGCGGTCCACCAGTTCGACTTGGACGGCGGGACCGTAGTGCTGCCAAATCTGTAACGTATGAGCCGACAGACGTTCTGAGAGTTTCAGGAGTTGGTCTCTTGAGGCTTGCCCTTTTGTCTGAATGAACAATTCGCAGATCAATTCGTAAGTCGCGTGAACATCAAGGTAACGATAGTGTTGAAAAATCTCCATGATCACACCCGTCACACGATCTGACGTCTCGCCTCGATAGTCACCGAAGGGGGTCTGCCGAGGCGTGACCGGCGTATCCTCAGCCCGTAGCCAGGCCTCCTTCAATTTTTCACGGACAATAGGATATTCGGTCTCCACATCGTCGAAAAAAGGAAGAACGTCGTCTTTCAGTCGATCAACGGCGGCCTGTCGTTCATTATTGTCGGCGGCATTAACAACCGCATCGATCGCACCTTCATCAAATAACGCTTTACCCCCGATGAGACGGTCAAAATCATTGACAATCTTCTGGAAGATATATCCCGCAGGAATAAGATGTTTCCGCATGACGTCGGACAGCCTTTGTTCTATCTCCTGCATTTCTTGCTTGCCAAAGCCACCTAATTCCACATGCTTGTAGATCGTATCGTGGGCCATCTCCGCCCAAACGTGGTTGAGGGCCGTCTGAATTTGCACCTCACACCACCGCCCGACCAGATGGCTATATTCCAACAAACCAGGGTGGTCTATCTTGAGCCTCACAACATAGTTGAACGACCGAAACAAATGTACGGCGTTCGCTTCTTCGGGAGCAGGGTGATGAATTCTCGATCTGTCGTAATCTATTTCAAACAGATCACTCAGGATGCCGGATTGAGTGAATCGACTGACATCCTTGTTCGTGTAAAATACCAACCTACAACCGGCAAGATCCTTTCGGATTCGTTCAATTTCAGTTGATTCGATGGACTGAGCCTCTTCAAGTCGTTTTTTGAGTGAAGAGACTGACTTTGCACGATGTTGGATTTGCTGCAGGCGATATCCACCTTCCGCATCCAGTGCATGTTTCAGGAGGTCTCCAACGACGCGTGCCAGTTGCTGATACAATTGTCGCCCATTTTGTTCATACTCAAGCAGGTTCAAATGATAGCCCTCCTCTAAATATGGGGCGGGTTGCGGGGGCAGGTAAGACCCAATTATTCACGCCCCGGCGTGAGAGAGTTCGTCAACCACTGCAGTTGCCTTTGTTTAACGCGCGTTTACAACCGCTTAAACGCCTCGTGAACGGCTTTGATGGTCTGTTCAATATCGGCTGCGGTGTGTGCGGTGGAGACGAAGGCGGCTTCGAATTGGGACGGGGCGAAGTAGGACCCGCGTTTCAACGTGTGATGGAAGAACTTGGCGTATCGGGCCGTATCGGATTTTTTCGCCGACTGGTAATCCACCACCTGGCCTTCGATAAAAAATCCACCCAGCAGGGAACCGACCCGCGTTTGATAAAACGGGACCTTGGCCAGCCGGGCGGCTTGCGCCAAGCCTTGCGCCAACTGGTTCCCGCGCCGCTCCAATTTTTCATACACGCCGGAGGCCTTGAGTCGTTTCAACGTTTCGATTCCGGCGGTCACGGCCAACGGGTTCCCGGACAAGGTCCCGGCCTGGTACACGGGACCTGCCGGCGCCACCAGATCCATGATCGCGTTTGACCCGCCGTAAGCCCCAACCGGCAGTCCGCCGCCGATGATTTTCCCCAGGCACGTGAGATCGGGCTCGATGCCGTACAGGGTCTGCGCGCCTCCATAGGCCACGCGAAATCCGGAAATCACTTCGTCGAAGATCAGGAGGATACCGTGTTTTCTGGTGAGGGTGCGCAGTTGCCGCAGAAAGTCTCGTCGCGGCAACACGACGCCCATGTTGCCCGCGACCGGCTCGACGATGATACAGGCCAAGTCCCGCCAATGTTTCCGTATCAGGCTCCTGACCGACTCGATGTCGTTATAGGGCGCGGTGAGCGTCTGACTCGCCGCGGCCTTGGGCACGCCCGGGCTGTCGGGCAGCCCCAGCGTCGCGGCCCCGGACCCCGCCTTCACCAGGAGATGATCGGCGTGGCCGTGGTAGCACCCTTCGAATTTGAGGATGGCGTCCCGTTTGGTGAAGCCCCGCGCCACCCGGATGGCGCTCATCACGGCTTCCGTGCCGGAACTTACCAGTCGAACCTTTTCCACGGAGGGGAAGGCCTCGCAAATCATCCGGGCCAACTCCAGTTCCTGTTGGGTCGGCGCGCCGTAGCTGGTCCCGGCGCCGGCAGCCCGCTGGATGGCCCGCACTACCCCCGGATGGGCGTGTCCCAGGATCATGGGCCCCCACGAGGCCACGTAATCGAGATACGTGTTGCCGTCCGCGTCGATCACCGTGGCGCCCTGCGCGCGCGTGATGAACAACGGATGCCCGCCGACCGACCGAAACGCGCGGACCGGGCTGTTCACCCCGCCGGGAATGTATTTCTGCGAGCGGGCAAATAATGTTTTCGACGTGGCGCTCTTCACTCTGTGTCACCTCTCCCGGAATCGCTTCGTCACACCGCTACTCGGGATCGCTGAAACGCTGTCCTTCCTCCCCGGACCAGCGCACGATGCCGATTTCTTCCGATTCCCACAATTTTTGTTGTTCTTCTGCAGCCAGGTCGGCCTCTTTTTGTTTGTCTTCCGGACTCAGCTTGGCCTCCTGCTCACCAGAGACCCATCCGGGCGGTTTCTCTCCTTTGGGGATATCCTTGCGAAGCACGTTGACTGGCATGTGATCCCTCCTGGTTAACCACCATGTATTCGGCCCTATTCATGCGGCCAAGCCATAGGCCTTAGCTGCGACGGCCACGGTTTGTCAAGGGGTGCTGCACCCGATAGGCATAGAGCGCCATGCCCGCGGCCACGACGGCATTGAGGGACTCGACCGAGTCCGTCATGGGGACGGCGAGCCGTGTGCCCGGCGAGCGGGACGGCAGGCCTGGCCCTTCTTCGCCGACCAACAGGCGAACGTCTTCCGGCCATTGAAACGCGGGCAGACTCTCACCCTCCGCATCCAGGGTCACCCACGTGGTGGGTTCCGGCAGATCCCTGATCGAAGGTCCCTGCGCCAGGGATACCTCGAACATCGTTCCGCTGGCCGCCCGGATGGCTTTGGGGTGATAGGGGTGGGCCGATTCTTTGAGCAGCACAACCCGCTCGACGCCCATGGCCGCCGCCGTCCGGATCAAGGCCCCCACATTCGCCGGATCTCCGAAAGGACACAGGATTTCGAGGCCCCGCGGTCGAACCTCAAGGTTTGCTGAGGGAAACGGAGGGACTTGGCAGACCAGAACCGGAGCCCCCGTGCCGAAGAGATCGACTTTCTCGAAGAGCGGCGCGGACAGGGCATAAGTTTTGACGTGGGCCGGAATCGAAGAAGGTAGGGGTGTCCCGGCGCGGTGCAGCAGTTCGAGACAATGCGCGGGATGCTGTACCAGAGTTTCCCGAACAGCGGTTCTCCCCGCTACGAGGCATTGCCGGAACCGTTCAATCCCGCGAGCCTCCTGTAAGGCGGCCCATCGCTTCACGTGGGCGTTCTGCAAACTATTGATGGATCGGATCCCTGAAGGCGACGTCATTGAGTGAGGGTCGTTTGCGACTGCCGAGGTGCGGACATAGCGCCGTTGACGATCTTTAAAATGAAGAGAAGTTTTTCCCTTTCCCGCGGAGGCGCACGTCAGGGGTTTGGATCACGACTTCCCAATCCTCAGGATTCCGGTCGGTGACGTGCCCCAGCCGGCAGGCTTTTTTCCCGAAACTGCCAACTAGCTCAAGCGTCCTGTCGGCTTGGTTTTCCGGGACCACCAGACAGAAGCCGATCCCCATGTTGAACACCTCGAACATTTCCGGATCGGCGATTCCGCCCAATTGTTGAATAATGGAGAAGATGGGCGGCGGCGAAGGAAACGCATCGATCACGAACGTGACTTTGGAGGGGACGCGGCTCAGGTTCAGGAACCCGTCACCGGTAATGTGCGCCAGGGCCTTGACGTCAATTTCCGATTCCGCTTCGAGGAGCGGCAGGACTTCCTTCGTGTAGATATGCGTCGGCCGGAGTAATTCTTCACCCAGGGAACGGCCGAGTTCGGGAAACGGTTTGTCGTACAAGGACACGTCCTGGCCGATCGCCTTGCGGGCTAGGGTGAGACCGTTACTGTGCACCCCGTTGCTTTCAATGCCGATGATCACGTCGCCCGCGCAAATATCTTTGCCCACGATGATCCTGTCCAAATCCACGATCCCGATGGCCGACCCCGCCAAATCGAACCCTTCGCCGTCTTTGCCCTCCTCGCTCTTGATGACATCCTTGACTTGCGCGATTTCCCCGCCGGGTATGGAAATACCGGCGCGCAGGGCTCCTTCGGTCAATCCTTTAGCCAGTTCTCCCAGGCAGCCCGGATCGAGCGCCTGTACCGCGATGTAGTCCACCATGGCCAGCGGGGTCGCCCCGACGCAGAGCAGATCGTTGACATTCATCGCGATGCAATCGATGCCGATGGTGTCGTATTTCCCCATACGCTGGGCAATCAGGACCTTGGACCCCACGCCATCGGTGGTCATCGCGATACCCTTGTTGTTGCCGATCTCGATAATGTTGGCGAACAACCCGAAGTCCAGACGGATGCTGCCGATTTGTCCCTTGGGAACGGTCCACGTCTTCCTGAGTTGTTTGGTAATATCGGCCAGGGATTGCACGACCCGGTCCGTATTGACCCCGGATCCCTGATACGTCATGCCTGGGGAATCACTCAATTCCCAACTCCTTTATCGAATGTAACGATGGCCTCGCCTTATATGATAAAGCCTTGTAAAATGGAAGTCATCAAGGATTATGCAGGTTGAAATGGTGAGCTTCCAAGCCTATACTTTTTAGTAGTGAGGGAAGTAAATGGGGTTATCGCTCAAACAGCGACCTTGTTTCCGGGCAAATGCGGCTACATGATGTGTTGCCCTTCGAGTGGTAAGAGACTCTCGAAGGGCATTTGTGTTTTCACCGCGCTGCCCAAAAGGAGAACGGCCATGATACAAGCACTAGCCATCCCGATCATCCTCTTCTCGATTGCTTTGACCATACCGGAGGTTGACGCGGCCTGCACGACCACAAAGTTTGGAAATAATGCGTTCACCAATTGCACCGATGGGCGTTCGGGGGTCAGTTCGACGTTCGGCGGGAACACCGTGCACAACTTCAATGATGGAAGCACCAGCGTGACGAACTCGTTCGGCAATACCAGCGTTTCCAGCAGCAAGCAGCCGGGTCTGGGTGGGACCAGCGTAAACATCAACAAGAATACGGGGGTTTCCCAATGGAACGACGGCACGACCGGCGTCCACCAGAATTTCGGCAACGTGCAAGTGGACAGTTACAGTGACGGCACCATCTGCACCACCGCACCGGTGGGCTCGTCGAGTTTCACGAACTGCACCGGGGATTCGGAAGACGCGGCGAAGCGCACCACGATAATCGGTACGAAGTAACGAATCCGTGTACAGAATGTGTCTGGGGCCGTGTGAACCGACCTGCGGTTCACACGGGCAAAATCTGACCATGCCTTTACGCCTTTTTGATACACCCCTTGTCCCCGTTCATGACAACAATTGGACGGACTGAGCCCCGGTGAATGAGTCAAAGGCCTCCGTATCCAGCACTTCATGACGGCGTGGCCATGCGGTAGCCGACGCCGCGTTCGTTGAAGATGTAGACAGGGGTGTTTGCGTCGTCGCCCAATTTCCGGCGGAGTTTCTTGATAAAAGCCCGCACGAGCTTCTTTGGTTCGCCGTAAGCCCGACCGGCCCAGACTTGACGCAGCAGGGAATTGTGGGTCAACACCCGTCCCGCGCCCAGCGAAAGCACACGCAGCAACTCGTACTCCGTGGCTGTCAACTCCACGTTGCGCCCGGCAATGCTTACCCGTCGCCGGGCGTAGTTGATGGTCAGCTCGCCCAGCACGAACGGGTCATGTTCGGTACGACGGCGAAGCGCCGCGCGGATCCGCGCCGTAAGCTCCGTCGGAGAGAAGGGTTTGACGATGTAGTCGTCGGCCCCGGCCTCGAGCGCCTTGGCGATGGTCTCGTCACGCCCGTAGCCGGAGATGAAGACGACCGGAAGGTCGGCAAGCTCGGGCACGGTTTGCATCAGCGCGATACCGTCGGTCTCGGGCAGGATCAGGTCGAGCAGGACCAGCGTGGGCCTCTCTGTCCTCACGATGTGACCAAGCTCCTGATGGTCGCCGGCGACGAGTGGCGTATAGCCCGCTTCGATAAGCGTGTCACGCACGTAGCGCAGCGTCTGCGGGTCGTCGTCCACCACGAGGATGCGCGGCCGCTCCCCTCCTTCCCGGAGCCCCGGCCGGCTCCCTGCCTGACCGTCCGCGGCCACGCCCGCCTCCTCGGCCACCGGGATCGTGAAGGTGAACCGCGCACCCTTGCCCAGCCCGGCGCTCTCGGCCCGGATGCGTCCGCCATGCGCCTCGACCAGCCCCTTGCAGATGGAGAGTCCCAGCCCACCCTCCACCCCACGCTCTCCGTCACCCACGCCCGCGTACTTGCGAAACAGGTACGGAAGGCGCTCCGGCGCCACCCCCCGCCCCTTGTCGGAGACCGAGATGGCGACGCTCATGCCTTCACGCTCGGCCGCGACACGGATCGGCGTGGACTCCGGAGAATGCCGGGCAGCGTTGGAGAGGAGGTTGTTCAGCACCTGCACGATGCGCCGCCGATCGGCCATCACCCGCGGCAGGTCCGGCGGCAGGTCGATGAGCACGGGGTGCCGGGTGCTGATGGAAAGGAACGTCGTCCGCGCCTGGTCCACCAGCGCGCCAACCTCCGAGGGCTCGGCCGAGACCGCGAGTGTGCCGGTGTCGAGGTATCCCGCATCCAGCAGGTCGCTGATGAGCCCGCTCATGCGGTCGGCCTGCTCGTCGATGATGCGGAAGAACTGCTGCGTCTCGGCCGGATCGAAGCCGCGTGCGGCGGCGAGCACCGTGGCGGTCGAGCCTTTGATCCCGGCAAGCGGCGTACGCAGTTCGTGGCTCACCATGCTGAGAAACTCCGCGCGCAACCGGTCCAACTCCTCGAGTGCAGCCAAGTCCTGTATGGTGACCACCAACGATTCGACCTCGCCGTCCTCGGCGTGGATCGGCGTCGCGTTTATCAGCGTCCTGACGCTCCGCCCGTCTGGGGTCGAGAGCACGATCTCTTCGGCACGCACCGGCTCTGCCCTGCTCAGTTCATCTGCGAGCGGGAAGAGATCGAGCGCGATCTCGCGCCCGTCGCCGCGCCGGTAGGTCAAGACCTGAAGCAGGCTTTCGGCGGGGCGGCCCGGTAGACGCAGGCCCTCCGCCATGCGCCTCGCCTCGCGGTTGAACGAGACCAGACGACCGGTGCGCGCATCGAACATCACCACCCCCACCGGCGAGGTCTCGATCACCGCTTCGAGGTTGGCCCGCGCGCGCTGCTCATCGCGGTAGGCGCGGGCATGGGCGATGGCGATAGCGGCCTGCGAGGCGAACAGCACCAGGACCTCCTCGTCCTTGTCGGTGAACTCCTGCTCACCCTTCTTATTGGCGAGGTGAAAGCTGCCGACGTGCACGCCGCGATGACGCATCGGCGCGCTCTGGAAAGTCCGCATGGACGGCAGCCGGTCCGGGGAGAAACCGAGCGCGTGCACGTAGGCCGGCGCGTCCGGCAAGCGCAACGGGCCCGGCAGGTCGCGGAAGTGCTCGAAGAGCCGCTGGCCACCGGGCCACTCCGCCAGCCGGCGGTGCTCGTCCTCCGTGAGACCGGAGGTGACGAAGTCCTGGAGCGCCCCGGTCTCGTCGATCGTGGCGATCCCGCCGTAGCGCGCGCCGGTCAACGCCCGGGCACTCTCGATCACCTCGCGCAACACGGTCTCAAGGTCGAGGCTCGCGCTGATGCGCAGTAGCGCCGCGGTCAGGCCGGAGGTGGGCTCCCTCGGAGCCTCGTTCCCTGGCGTCGAATCGCCGGGTCTCGTCATCGGGTCGTCTCCGTCGCCGCGGCGCCGCCCCCGGTTCGCGCCTGCTTAGCGCCCGCCCGGATGTGGGTTCGCTGGAGGAACAAGCTCAGGGACATGCGGCGATCGCACTTGAACGGCGTCAAAGTCTCTCAAAATGTCTGAAATTAGCGTAATAGTCATGTTGAGATCACGATTATTGGCGCTATGTTCACACATTTTTGAATACAATGGCAAGACATTTAACCAAGCACCCTGCGAGGCGGGCCGCGTGCAACGTCATGTCCGATAAACAGTGACTCAAGGTCTATTCCCGTCACGTTTCGCCTAATGACCGAATTAAAACAGCTCATCTTTACCGTACTTCCGCATCATCCAAAGGATAATCGGATCTGCTGGCCTTATCCATTTTTTTCTCAACGAGGAGTTTACGATGAAGTCTCTACACCTTGGAGCGAGTACGCTCAGCGCTGGACTGTTACTCAGTCATGGTGCTCAGCTTGATTCTTTCACGGGTCGCGCTGATGGTCCGAATCATGAAGAAGTCGGCGGAGTCTTTCTTCGAGACGCAATCACGGGCATGTTCGGGGCGAGCCGGCAGTGACGATACACGAGCACTTACAGCATGCCATCGACGTGATGCGTCTGGCGTCATCAGATGATCCACAACAGGCTCAACGCATCGCGGAGATTGAAACGCTCCTGACCTGTGCTGTCAGTGAGATGGTGGGGCCAAGACCTCTCACCCATCGTACTCGTCGTCATGTACAAAGAGAGTTCCCCTGAACCGCATTGCCTCATGCATCGCGATCGGATCGCTACGCGACAATAACTGGCGGAACCCCTGATCGTGGAAGGACTTCTTGTCTGGTCCCTCACCATCTTCGCGGTGATGGGCTTTTTCTGGACGCTGTGGACAATCCTCAACTGGATGCTTCCCCGTCGGCCAACGGCCAGACAACGGGCACTCATTCAACGCTTGTATGCCGAGCGGGATACGCGGACCGTCAAATTCTCCGCCCCCAAAACCCGAGAGGAAGCCAGCCAAGTAATCGACCGGTTGTCGGCGTGTCCCTATCGCGAGGACTAGGAAAGGAAAATGATGGGAGTCTTAGCAAGCAGGGCACACCTTCGGGGGGACTTCTTCTCAATGACCCCCCGACACCGGCCATCGGACAACCTCCTCCATCCGAGAGACCCCTAGAGGTGGACGCTAGCCGCCTCTAGCGGGGTCGGTGTCATGAACAGAGAACCCAGACCGATGACGCGGACACGAATTGACTTGGAGATGATAAATGGCTGGGGGACCAGGAATCGAACCTGGGTTCACAGATCCAAAATCTGTTGTCTTGCCCCTAGACGATCCCCCAGCCGGGGAGCCTCACCTTACCCAGCCCGTCTTCAGTCAGTCAAGGCCGTTGATGAATGGGGGGCGCTAATACACGCGGCCGGACACGAGCCAATGTCGATCGTCGTGTACGTCGATCAGCAGGCGGCTCAAATTCATTTCCGCCATCTGGGCCGCGATTTCGTCTTCGGTGAAGGCGCTCAATAAGGAATGATAAAAATCGTGGCGCAGTTGTTCCGGCTCATCAGCCGCGTATTGATCGACCAAGGCCCGGGCCTCTTCCGGTGTGTCAGGTCGCAGCAAGTCCATGATGAGCACCGGAGCCCCGGGCTTGGCGAGGGCTTTCACCGCGTACCAAAACTGAAAGGCGTTGGGCACATGATGCACCAGGCTGTTGGAGATGACGGCATCAGCCGGCTGGTCCAACTGCAGATCCTGGAACCGCTTGCAGATGAGTTGGATCCGATCCTCAAATCCCGCTTGGCGAATGGCATCTTCCGCCCAATGCATCATGGGACCGGACGCATCCACTGCGGTGACGTGAAGGGCCGGACGACTCCGGAGAAGCCGAATCGGAATATCCGCCGGGCCACAGCCCAAATCCAGCACGGCTCCTTCCTGGAGATCGGGATACAAGGCTAGAAATTGATCGACGAACCCCTGATTTTCTTCCGCGAAATCGGCGTTCGCATACACCTTGGCCTGGTCTTCCCCATCCATGATTTCCGGTTCAAGAATCCGTTCCATAGCTGCGCTTCCTTTCCACGGCTCTCGTGTG
Organism: Nitrospirales bacterium; assembly: GCA_965204475.1. Classification (GTDB taxonomy): domain Bacteria; phylum Nitrospirota; class Nitrospiria; order Nitrospirales; family UBA8639; genus Bin75. Next base: position 1,791,828 of record OZ241988.1, on the reverse strand, counting down.
TCAATACGGGTCGCGTGATCGTACCTAGCCCCACCAGCGGGATTCAAGGTGAGGTAGTCGAGAACAAATTCTCCTTGCACCATTCCCGGGTTCTGGCTAAGGTCTGATGCATGCTCCTTTCGTAGGGAACCCGTATGGCCACGTATGCAATCGGCGATATTCAGGGGTGCCTGACTCCCCTCAAAAAACTGTTGGATCGCATTCGATTCGATCCGTCCTCGGATCGGCTGTGGTTTGTCGGCGATTTGGTCAACCGCGGCCCTCATTCATTGGAAGTATTGCGCTTCGTTAAAGGTCTCGAAGATCGTTGCGTGGTCGTGCTCGGCAACCATGATTTGCATTTGTTGGCGGTTCATTGTGGAGTCACGCGGCTCCGGAAGCAGGATACGCTGGAACCGGTCCTGGAGGCGCCTGATGCCGAGGAATTGCTGGACTGGCTTCGCCGTCAATCCATGCTCCATCGTGAAGGCGACTATCTGCTTGTCCACGCCGGCATCCTCCCCCAGTGGTCCGTCGAACAGGCAGTGGGATTGGCCCGGGAAGTGGAGGATGCCCTCAGGTCCGAAGGGTATCACGCGCTCTTGCCGTCCATTTACCGAAGCGAGGAGACCCGTTGGTCCGATACCCTCCCGTCCCCGGCCCGTCTCGGTGTGATCACCAACGTCCTGACCAGAATCCGGATGTGTTCACCGGAGGGCCTCATCGACCTTTCGTTCAAAGGCCCGCCCGAGCAGGCCCCGGCCGGACTTTCCCCATGGTTTCATTTGCCTCCCCACGCTCCACGAACCGAAACGGTGATTTGCGGGCATTGGTCGGCCTTAGGCGTATGCATGGACGAAGGGGTGATTGCGTTGGACGGCGGGTGCGTCTGGGGACACGAGTTGGCCTGTCTTCGACTGGAAGACCGGAAACTGTATACGATCGCGTGTCACTGATGCTGGCTGCGCTCGAGTTTCCGGCACACGGAGAACCCGCGTCCGGCACCCCTGCGAGTGGCTCCATGAAGCTACTTTCCAAAGAGCATTCCATCCTTGAAAGACCCGTCATGCAATTTCGCCCGTTCGGCGTGACCCCGGATGGGCAGAAAATTCGCGACGTCAGTGGGATTACGATCAAAGCGAACGTCGAATATCTGGAAGAAGTCGTCGGCACAAAGAACGGGGAAGCCGCCGGTCGTCAAGCCATTGAACGCCTCTGCGACTCGCTGAATGCCCGGATCAGCGATCCCTCGTACCACGTCACCCCCGAATTTTTACAAAACATCTGGCACAGTTACTCCTATGAATTCGCGGTTTACCTCGGTGAATTCTGCATCCTGATCTCCGAGGATCCCAATTTTCAATTCGAAATGGGCAAACACAAATTCATTTCTCCCGTCATTCAAACCCTGGGGCGCCCGTTTTCCGTTGCGCAGATCTTCAAAATGTTTCCGCGCTTCGGAGAAAAGTTTGCCAAAGATTCCTTACGGTTCAGCGTTCGCACCGTGACCAACGGCGCAGCCGTTCTGGGCATGACACTAACCGAACACGTGACTCAACAATTCGGCCCCTACCGCAACCGGTGCGCCTACGTCATCTGCCAGGCATCGAAGGGCGGCCTCCTGGCCGTGCCGCAATACGTTCACCACCTGGGATTTGCCAGTGTCCGGGACCTCCAATGCATTGCAGACGGGGACGAGTCCTGTGAATGGGAATTCCATTGGCCCGCCCGGCCGCCCTCTGAAACCCGTGGATGGGTCGTGACCGGGGCCGCGGCAGGCGTGAGCATCCTGGCCTTCATCTACGTTCGATGGGTACACCCGGAGCTTTCCTGGCCGGAGACCCTTGTCTGGACGGCCATCCCGGGAATGGCCTTCTGGTTCGCCGGTCAGGGATATCGGCTCAGGAGGAAGGTGAAAGAGCAGGAAACCTTGCTCAAGGAACAAGTGGCTTCCGTGGATGCCAGCCACGAGGAGCTTCGAGAAGCCTATCTTGAACAGGAACGAACGGTCGTGGAACTTCGCACGCTGAACGTGGACCTGGAGAACCGGGTACGGGAACGAACCCGGTCACTTGATGCCGCCAATCAAAAGTTGCGTGAGATGGATCAACGCAAATCCGCCTTCGTCTCCATGGCCTCGCACGAAATTCGCACGCCCCTGACCTCCATGAAAGGGTTCGTGGAAAACATGCTGGCCGGAGTGACCGGAGACTTGCGAGAGCGACAGGTCCTGTATCTCACGCGGGTCAAATATAACGTCGAACGATTGACGCGAACGCTGAACGACCTGCTGGACCTGTCCCGTATCGAAGCCGGCCACGTGGAATTACGATTAGTTGACGTGTCGCTGGCCGAAGTGATTGCGGAAGCTCTTGAGAGTCTACGCCCACAGGCGGAGGCGAAAGCCCTCGTGCTGGAGACCAGGGCCCCTTCACCGCTTGCACCGGTACGGGGAGACCGGGACAAGATTCTTCAGATATTGACGAACCTCATTCACAACGCCATCAAATTTACCCCTTCATCAGGACGCATTTCGATTTCGGTCGCGCCGGTGGAAAATTCCGCGATTCAGGTGTGCGTCGCCGACACGGGGTGCGGCATCGCTGCCGAAGAGGTGCCCCGCGTGTTTGACCGTTTCTACCGGAGTGACAGCGTTACGACGGACACGCGGGGAGCGGGGTTGGGCTTGGCGATTACCAAAAGTCTGGTTGACCTGCATGGAGGACGGATCTGGGTCGAAAGCACGGTGAGCAACGGGAGCCGATTTTATTTTACGCTTCCCACCCGTTGAACCGCGAAACGGTCTTACTGGTCGGCTTTCTGCGCTTCCGCTCGTTTCTGTTTGAGAACGCGCGCGAGATAGGAGCGCTGGAGCCCCAGAGCCTCCGCGGCTTTGGTCTGATTGCCATGGGCGCGTTTCAGGGCTTGTTCGATCAGAAAGTATCGGTAGTGTTCTATCGCCTCATGGTAAGTCAAATCGCTCGTTTCCCGCACTTGGGGCTCTTCCTCATGAACTTGGGACTTTTCTTCGTCATCGTGTGGGAGACGTAAATGCTCCGGACCAATCTCGCGATTCGTGCTCAAGACCACGGCCCGGGCCACGGCATTCTCCAATTCCCGCACGTTGCCCGGCCACGGGTACCGCTGCATGGCCCTGAGGGTGGACTCCGTCAATCGCATGCCAGGCTTTCCCATCTCCTTGGTATAGCGTCGAAGAAACAGGTCGGCCAAATGAGGAATCTCATCGGGCCGTTCGCGTAACGGCGGGATGGAAAAACTGATCACGTTTAACCGATGAAATAAGTCTTCACGAAACGTGCCTTCTTTGACGGCCTTCGACAGGTTTCGATTCGTCGCGGCGATCACCCGGATGTTGACCCGGACCAGGCGCGTCCCGCCCACCCGATGAAACTCCCGATCCTGGAGAAGGCGCAACAATTTGGCTTGCAGGTCCGGAGCCATGTCCCCGATCTCGTCCAGGAAAAGGGTCCCGTCATCGGCCAATTCGACTTTTCCCTTTTGTTGCGTCGTTGCGCCCGTGAACGCCCCTTTTTCATGACCGAATAATTCGTTTTCGAGCAAGGTCTCGGTTAAAGCCACACAGTTGATCACGACGAAGGGATTCTCAACCCGCCTGCTCCATTGATGGACGGATCTGGCAAAGAGTTCCTTGCCTGTCCCGCTTTCTCCCAGCAACAGGACGGTAGCATCCGAATCCGCCGCCCGTTTGATCAATTCGATGAGGGATGCCATGGCCGGCGTGTCCGCTACGATGGTGCCGTAACGGGAATCGACTTCCTCACGCAACACGGCGACGTGCCGTTTCAATGCCTCGCGTTCCAGGGCCTTTTGCATCACCAGGGTCAGTTGATCGACGTCCAGGGGTTTCGTGAGAAAATCAAAGGCTCCGCGCTTCATGGCTTCCACGGCCCGTTCAATCGTCCCATGGGCCGTCATCACAATAACCGGAGGACGATGCGACAGGGCCGCCTGCCCTCCAGAGCCGGAAGGCTGCGAGGCCGCCTGCTCTTGCCGGGCCAGGTTTTCCAGGACTTCGAGGCCCGTCATCCGCGGCATTTCCAAATCAAGCAGAACGAGTCCGGGTTCTTCGCATTCCAGGAGTTCGAACGCGCGCTGCCCGTCGCCGGCGGACAACGTGGCATAGCCCAATGACTCCAGACGATCCGTCAACATCAATACGATGTCGGGATCATCATCAACTACGAGGATTTTTTTCTGCATGGACAACCCAACGAACGTTGGTCCTGGCAAGCAACCCTATGACAAACGAAGGCTCGGCTCGGGTTTCGTTCCGGCCCGCTTCTTCCGCCATTCCGAAACGGCCGGAAGCGATTCTAGGCCCACCCTCCGGAAATCTCAACAGATTTTATAACGATTGGTTTATAATGATCGCCGCACCAGGCTGGCCCTGGGGCAGAGAGGACTCTCCCCCAACGCTTGGAGTTTGCCGGAGGGCGGTGCTATAGTCTCGCGGTCATGAGCGGGGAATATCGGACCAAAGCCTTACTCATCGCGGTGTCAGAGGACCCTGTTCCGGTGCAGGCGTGCATCAACCGGCTCGCCCCGGAGTTTCTCTGCTTCGTGGTCTCCGAATCCCGGAAAGGCTCCATCGAAGCCGACGTTCAACCGGCCATCACCACGATGCCGCAACGGTGGGATTGGATTCTCGTGGAAGAGTCCGGGAGCTTTACCGCGGTCCATCAAACGTTCACCAAGAGCCTTCCCGAGATGCTGAAGACCTGGGGCCTGCAACCCGGAGAACTCGTCGTGGACTTCAGCCGGGCCACGCCGGCCATCGCCGCAGCAATGGCGCTTGCCAGCCGGCCGTGGGCCTCACAAGTCGTTGGCTTGACCGCGCCGGAGAGCGGCACGGGCAAAAGTGACGTGGTCGCGGTCGGAGACCGGACCTTCGCCTGGCAGGAAGGAAACCCCTGGAACGAAGAAGCCGTACCGGCACGGCAGGAAGCGGCCCTGTTGTTTAATCAAGGAGCGTTCTCCCCGGCGGCCAAACGGTTTCGACGCATTGAATCGCTGGTCGGGGGAAGCCTCAAACCGCTGTATCACGGCCTCGCGGATTTGGCCGACGGCTATGCCGCCTGGGAAAGCTTCAAGTACCGGGACGCCTGGGACAAACTCAAAACCGCGCACAAGGCCCTGGAGTTGGCCTCGGTCTGGGGCGGGCCGCCCGGCATGTCCTCGCTACTGTCCGGGGTCAAACAAAACCTGAAGTTTCTGGAAAGCATCGTCATGGACCCCGATGACGTCAAACTTCCCGTGGCGCATGATCTGCTAGCCCATGCCAAACGGCGCGAGGGAGAGCAGCAAATCGACTCTGCCCTCCAACTGTTGCTGCGAGCCTTGGAAGCCTATGCCCAGTATCACTTGTGGAAACAGTATCGAATCAAGAGTTGGGACGTGCAGGTCGAGCAGTTACCGCAGGATCTGCAGGAAGCCTGCCGGTCCTGTTATAGCAGCGACGTGGACGGCAAGTTTCACCTGCCGCTTCAGGCCCAATTTCGCGCCCTGTCAGGGCTGGGGCATCCCATGGGACAGACCTTTATGAACGAGTGGACCAAGCTCAAAACCTTGTGGGATGCGGCCCATCAGAGCGTCCTGGGCCATGGGTTTCAAACAACGAAAGCCGACCGGTTTCATCAGTTCTATGCGGCGGCCGTCAAACTGACCAACGTCACCGAACCCAACTTACCGGTCTTCCCGAAGATGACGCTGTAACTCCGGTGGACGTCAAAATCTATTATGAGGACACCGACTGCGGCGGCGTGGTGTACTACGCCAACTATCTCAAATATTTTGAACGGGCGAGGACCGAATACCTGCTCTCACACGGGATCTCGGTTGCGGAACTTCAGCAGCAGGGCATCTACTTTTTGGTTACCCATGCGGAAGTCTTTTACCGCTCCGCGGCGCATTACGGAGAAACCCTCCACGTCGAAACCGTGGCCTCGGCATCACGAAAGACCGCCGTCACCTTCTCCCACACGATTCGGGAAACAACCAGCCAACGCCTGATCGTCGAAGGATCAGCCACTCTCGTCACGGTCGACGCCAAGGGAAAAGTCATCAAAAGACCGCCCCGGTTGCAGGCAATGTTTGAGTAGCCCGCTCCTCCTGACCGGTATAAAGACCAACTCGACTGCAATCAGGAACCTCTGATTTATGGTGATAGCGGGATGCAGGGCAAGGCGTCCCGCAGCGAGACCCGAGGCTTATCAACTAGATAGGCGAGGGTTGAGCGAGGACACAACACAGCCCTGCGCCCGATAGCACCATAAGGTAGAGGTTTCTATGGTTTTTCCCGGAACACCCAAGCCAAATACATCCCGCCAATAGCTATCGTCACCAGTTCCACGGTCTGGAGGATGCGGCTCACCACGGCCTCGGGCTCCGGTGGCGACAGGATGAAATGCATACCCAGGTAGGCAGGAGGAGAGCCGGGCGGCGACTCCCACGGCGGAAACAGCACGGCCAATACCAACAGGCCCGCCATGATGTACAAAATCCGAAGATTCAGGATTTCCTTGGCACGAGCCTCGGTTTGCGGTTCCTGAAAAAGCCGCTTCCCGCAACCGGTGCAAAAGCGGGCCTCCGCAGCCGATTCATGCCCGCAAGCCTGACAAGTCTTTTGACCGTTCATCATGTCAAATTATAACCAAGCGGAGCCAAATTGCCAGCAGGGAACTCACGTCTCATCGTGCAGACCGCGGTTTTTCATTTCATGACAAAATTGACAGTATCGGAAGGCCGTTCCTATAATCCCGCACTCGTTTCCACCTTGCACGAACGAAAGCGATGACGACTTCTCTGCCTGACATTCACACGGTTTCGGTCATTGGAGCAGGGGCCTGGGGCACCACGCTCGCCCGCCATTTGGTGAACCAGGGGCTCACGGTCAAGCTGTGGGCCTACGAAAAGGAGGTGGTCGGCAGCATCAATCTCAAAGGGGAAAATTCCTTGTTTTTGCCGGGCGTCTCCCTTCCCAAGGCGCTTTCGGCCACGCATTCTCTTCAAGACGCGGTTGCGGGCACCGGCCTGATCGTACTGGCTGTCCCCTCTCATGCCATGAGACCGGTGCTTCAGGAATTGAAACCATTCCTTTCCGATCCTCTTCCAATTGTCGTGGCGTCAAAAGGGATTGAAGAAGAGTCGCATCAGTTGATGTCCCAGGTACTCGACGAACTGCTGCCCTCCGACTGGGCTCATGGGATCACTGTCCTCACGGGGCCCAGCTTTGCCGCTGAAGTGAGCCGGGACAAACCCACGACCATTCTGTTGGCCGGTCAGGACGCCGGCCTCACGGCTCACCTCCAGACGGCGTTCATGTCCGCGTCCTTCCGGGTGTATACCGGCACGGACGTGATCGGGGCTCAATTGGGCGGAGCGCTTAAGAACGTGATGGCCATTGCTGCCGGCGTGGTGGATGGCCTGGAACTGGGGCTGAATGCCCGGGCCGCGCTGATCACCCGCGGGTTGGCCGAGGTGATTCGACTGGGCGTCGCGCTCGGGGCCGACGTGCATACGTTCTACGGCCTTTCCGGGTTGGGGGATTTGGTGCTGACCTGTACGGGCGCCTTGAGTCGCAATCATGCCGTGGGATTGCAATTGGGCCAAGGCCGGCGGTTGGAGGACATTCTGAAGGAAACGGTCACGGTGGCCGAAGGCGTTCGGACCACCAAGGCCGCCATGGCGTTGGCTCGACAGGTTCAGGTGGAGATGCCGATTGTCCAGGGCGTCCACGCGATGTTGTTCGAAGGCAAACCGCCCAAACAGATCGTCGCTGATCTGATGGCACGATCAGCCAAGGAAGAAACCCCTTTCGCCGGCTCAAGCCAGCAACGCTGACCCACCATGCACCCGTCGGTTCTCGAGTCTCTCCTGCAGTCGGTTCAAGACGGCTCCACGTCGATTGCGAAGGCGCTTGAACAACTGCGCACCCTTCCCTATGAAGACATGGGGTTTGCCAAGCTGGATCACCATCGCACGCTCCGCCACGGCTCACCGGAAGTGATTCTCTGCGAGGGGAAGACCGAGAAGCAGATCGTCGCGCTGACCCGGGGTTTGCTGAAACACAAACATCCCGTGCTCGCGACACGCGCCGATGCCGCTGTCGCGCGCGCGCTTAAACGCGTGAGCCGGAAAGCCGTGTATCATCAGGCTGCGCGCGTCGTGGTGATTCAGCCGTCCGCTCCGGCCCCCCTTCAGGGCGACATCGTGATTGTCACGGCCGGCACCGCGGATATCCCGGTTGCGGAAGAAGCCAAAGTGACCGCCATGACCATGGGAAGCGCGGTGGAGACGATATTCGACGTGGGGGTGGCAGGGGTCCACCGGTTGTTCGATCAGGTGGATCGTCTCCAGCGCGCGCGCGTGGTGATTGTGGTCGCGGGCATGGACGGCGTTCTGCCCAGTGTGGTGGCCGGTCTGATCCAGACCCCGCTCATTGCCGTGCCCACCAGCAACGGCTACGGCGCGCACTTCGGGGGGCTGGCCCCGTTACTCACGATGTTGAATACGTGTTCCGGCGGAATCGGCGTGGTGAATATCGACAACGGGTTCGGCGCCGGACATCTGGCGCATCGCATCAACACCCTGGCCGATCGGCCATAATCGCCGACCAAGTCTATTCACAACTCACCCTTTTCCGCAGTCCCGGTGTTCTCAGGTTGATCGGATACGCCCGGAGTTTCGCCTTCTTCATTCAAGAGGTCGGCACCGGTTTCATCCGAAACAAACGGCACGTGTTCCAAATGCGGGGCCTGCCGGCTGAGGGTTTGCGGAGACGACACGTCGAGCGTCCCTCTCGCAAACGGCGAAACGATCTTGGCCTTGGCAAATCCTTCCTCATGGGCCATCAACTTGGCTCTGGCTTTATAGGAATACGTACCCTGCGGTACATGCTGCCGGGTTTGGTCTTTCCCATCCCAGAGCAGGGTTGTCGTCATGCGAGACTTGCCGTTCTCGATAACGACCGCGTTCAGGAGCTGCCGTCTCACCAGGAAGCGAATGGAGCGTCTGGTCGGCACACTGATGAGGGACGAGACTTCGAGCAAATCGAACTGATCCAGTTTTTCTGGCAACTCCACGGTCACCGTGATGGCCATGGGCTCACGCCCCGGCGCAAAAGGTACGGGTGAGGTCGTGATGTCCACGATTTTGAGTGGGGGCTTGGGGGTGGGCTTTTTCCGTTTGGCATCCAATACCGCAGGCGCCAGCACAAAAGCCAGAAGCGTTACCAGGCTGATAAAGGTCAGACGAGAGGGGATCATTTGCATTGTGGATTTTTGATTTCGGATTACTGAGGAGTGTGGATTGACAATCCGCAATCTGCAATCCACCATGTGCTTACATACCGTGACGCGGGTATCCCGTCAAGGCTTTTCAATTTGGACGAGGCGTGAAGGATCGCCATGCATCTTCACTTCGATTGTTTTTCCGGCATCAGCGGAGACATGACGTTAGGGGCCCTCGTGGACGCAGGGCTTTCGCCGAGAGCCCTGCGCCAAGGTCTCAAGGCGCTTCCTGTTTCCGGATACCGGCTCAAAGTTTCGAAAGTCTCCCGCGGGGCGATCCACGCGACGAAAGTGGACGTGGTCATTCCCAAGGTCGCGGAGAAACGCCGCTCCTGGCCGCAAATCCGGCGGCTTCTTTCCACGAGCCGGTTACCACCTCAAGTCAAAAAACAGGCGCTTTCGGTCTTCGAACGCCTGGCCACGGCAGAAGGAACGGTGCATGGACACGATCCCGCCACTGTTTCGTTTCATGAAGTGGGGGCCATCGATGCCCTGGTCGATATCGTGGGCGGGCTGCTCGGATGTCATGAACTGGGGGTGAAGACCTTCAGTGCGACTTCCGTCAACGTGGGGTCGGGAACGATTAACGCGGCCCATGGCATATTGCCGGTGCCCGGACCCGCGGTTGCCGAATTGGCAAAAGGGTATCCGATTTATTCCCGAGGCCCCGCCATAGAATTGACCACGCCGACCGGGATAGCTTTGCTGACCACCCTGACCCAAACCTTCGACCGGCTTCCGCCTATGGTGCCCGGTTCCGTGGGGTACGGAGCAGGCACGGCCGATCCGCCCGATTGGCCGAACGTGTTGCGCGTGTTTCTTTCCACCCCCGCGTCAATAGATTCGTTCGAGGCGGACCAAGTCATCCAGTTGGAAACCAACATCGACGACATGAACCCTCAACTGTACGACACGGTCATGGAACGCCTGTTCGAGAACGGGGCCCTTGACGTCAGCTTGACCCCGACCATCATGAAGCGCACCCGGCCCGGGATCATCCTCACGGTTTTGGCCCAACCCGAACACGCCGGGATGCTGACGCAACTGCTCTTTCGTGAAACAACCACTCTTGGGGTACGAAGCCGTCTTGTCAGCCGGACCACGCTTGCCCGGTCGATGCAAACAATCCGCCTGCCACAAGGCCGCGTCCGGGTGAAAACCGTTCACGTGGGGAAGACCGTCAAACATCGTCCCGAATTTCAGGACTGCCAGGCCATCGCCCAAAAAACCGGAATGCCGATTCAAGAGATCATCGAACGGGTGATGCAAGCGATCCGGGACAAAGTCCGGTCGTAATCCATGCCGAATCGCCCGACACGACAAAGACCCTTGCTCGCCGTGACCATGGGTGACGCGGCCGGGATCGGGCCCGAGGTGATTGTCAAAGCCCTGGCGTCTCCCGTTGTGTGGCGTGTATGTCGTCCCATCGTAATCGGGTCGATTCCGGTTCTCCAACGGGAAGCCCTCCGTCTGTCTTCTTCTCTCACGGTTGTGCCCATGCAGGCTGAGCACGGACGAGGGCCGGCCATTCGCAGTGACCACATTCCGGTGTTTGACCCTTTGAAAACTCCTTTAGGCCGCATTCGAGCGGGCCGCCCCGCCCAAGGTCCCGGAGCGGCTTCGGTCGAGTTCATCAAAACGGCCGTCCAATGGGCGCAGAGCGGCTGCGTCTCGGGAATGGTCACGGCTCCGATCAATAAAGAGGCCCTTCACCTTGCCGGGTATCCGTACCCCGGGCATACGGAACTCCTAGCCGAGCTGACCGGCACGAAACAAGTCGGGATGATGTTGATGGGCGGGCCATTGAAAATTCTGTTCGTGACGACGCACCTGGCGCTCAGGGACGTTCCCGGCGCCTTGACGACCCCACGCGTGTTGCAAGCCATTCGACTCGCGCATCGCGCCATGAAAGACTATTTCAGGATCCCGAGGCCGCGGATCGGCGTGGCTGCCCTCAACCCTCACGCGGGCGAACACGGGTTGTTCGGCCGCGAAGAACAGGACTGCATTGCGCCGGCTGTTCGTCTTGCCAGGCGCGCCCGCATTCAAGCGTCCGCCCCGCTTCCGGCCGATACCCTGTTCGGCGCCGCGGTCCGCGGCGCGTATGACGTCGTGGTAGCCATGTATCATGATCAAGGGCTGATCCCTCTTAAAACCGTGGCGTTCGGTCGTTGCGTGAACGTCACGATCGGATTGCCGATCATTCGCACTTCGGTGGATCACGGCACGGCCTATGATATCGTCGGCAAAGGCAAGGCCGATCCCCAAAGCCTTGTGGAAGCCATCAAGCTGGCAAGTCAACTGACCGCCGCCAAGGGACGGGTGCGGAACGTTTCTTAATCGTAGCGGTTCTTACCCCTTGCCAGCATAACTCAATGTTGAAACGGAGGAAGGACCATGGCGCGTGAATATAGAGAATATAAGGTCGAGGTTGTCGTCGAAGGTGTAATCGGGAGCCTATTGTTCGGGGCCAGCAAACTCCCGGTTGAAAAGATGGAAGAACAGATGAACGAACTCGGCCGACAGGGATGGGAGGTGACCTTTATGGTCATTGAAAAGAAGCGGCTTTTCCTGTTTTGGGAACGCGAAGCAGCCGTTATTACATATTCCCGTGCTCGATAATACTATGGAACCTCTGATTTATTGCACTATCGGGCGTATGGCTGCGTTGTGTCCTCGCTCAACCCTCACCTATCTCTATGATAAGCCTCGGGTTTCGCTCCGGGACGCCTTGCCCTGCATCCCGCTATCACAAGAAATCAGAGGTTCCCTATGGCATGGTGAAGCGTATTCATGACTTCTCTACAACCCTCTCCTGCCCGGCACGAGGCGACCAGCCGGCTGTTGGCCCTTCAAACGCTCATGGCCGTGGAACGGGAAACCTGTTTTGCCGAGGACGCGTTTGCCAGGTTCGCCGCGCGCGCGAAGCTGTCACACGAAGACCAGGCCTTGGCGTTTGAACTCGTGTACGGGGTGCTCCGGCACCGGGCGACGCTGGATTGGCAATTGAACGCCGTGGCGACTCGCCCTCTTCACCGGCTGCCGGCGGTCGTGGCCGCCATTCTCCGTCTCGGGGCCTATCAAATGCGGTATCTGGATCGCATCCCGGTTTCCGCGGCCGTGAACGAAGCGGTCAAACTCGCCAAAGGAGTGAAAGGCCGGGACTGGAGTGGCGTGGCGAACGGCATTCTTCGAAATTTGGACAGGACGGAAGTCGAATGGCCGGATATGGCTCACGACCCCGTGAACGGGCTGTCCGTCAGGTACTCCTGCCCGAACTGGTTGACTCGACGCTGGATCGACCGTTGTGGACTCGAGACGGCGGAAGCGATGTGCCGCCATACCCTTACCATCCCGCCCCTGACGTTGCGAACCAACACGCTTCGCTGTTCTCGAGAGCAACTCGAAGCCAGGCTTGGGGAAGAAGGGTATGCGGTTTCCCGGACGTCCGTCAGTCCCCAGGGACTCATTCTGGAGAAGTGCGGGTCGTTACAGGCTTTGTCCGTGTTACAGGAGGGCTGGTGTTACGTCGAGGACGAGGCCGCCCAGTTGGTGCCCTTGCTGTTGGACGTCAAGCCCGGGCAGCGGGTCCTGGACGCGTGTGCGGCTCCCGGAGGCAAATGTTCACACATCGCGGCGTTGATGCAGAACAAAGGAGAGATCGTGGGGACCGATCCGGAACCCCGCCGCCTGAAACGCCTGGAATCGAATCTGCAAACCCTGGGAATCACGTGCGTGGAAACGGTCGAGCTCTCCCACGAGACGGACCGTGACACTTCATGGTTTTCTGATCAACAAGGGTTTGATCGGATTCTGGTGGATGCGCCCTGTTCGGGATTAGGCGTGCTCCGTCGCCATCCAGAAGCGAAATGGCAGAAGACTTCCGCACAACTCGATCGGCACGGGGAACGGCAGTCAGGCATTCTCGAACGCGTGGCTCCTTACTTGAGACCGGGCGGAGTCTTGGTCTATAGTGCGTGCTCAACGGAGCCTGAGGAAACCACACAGGTCGTTTCTCGTTTTTGCCAGGACCACCCGGAATTTTGCCGCGAACCGTCGGCACGGTGGCTTCCTCCACATGCGCATTCCCTGACGAATCCGGACGGCGATTTCCTCACGTCCGGCTTCCGTTACAATATGGACGGGTTCTTTGCCGCACGACTTCGACGAACGTAGAAGATGAGTTCCACGACCGTACACATTGCTCCTTCGATTCTCTCTGCCGACTTTGCACACCTGGCCGATGAAATCGCCGCGGTGGAAGCCGCGGGAGCCGATCTGCTGCACGTGGACGTGATGGACGGGCATTTCGTGCCGAACCTCACGATCGGCCCGCCCATTGTCGAATCGCTACGGAAAATCACTGCCCTGCCCCTCGACGTTCATCTCATGGTGACGAATCCGGATTCCGTCATTCCCGACTTTGCCCAGGCCGGAGCAAACTATCTCACGGTGCACACGGAAACCTGTCCCCATCTGCACCGCACCATCCAAAGCATCAAAGAGCTTGGGATCAAGGCCGGGGTCACGCTCAATCCGTCGACCTCCTTGAGCACTCTCGAAGAGGTCGTCGCGGACGTGGACCTCGTGCTGATCATGTCGGTCAACCCCGGGTTCGGGGGACAAACCTTTATCCCCGCTTGTTTGGATAAACTACGGCGAGCCAGGCAAGTCATCGATCGCACCGGCAGCCAAGCCCTGCTCGAAGTGGACGGTGGCATTAAAATCGAAAACGCCGCCGAGGTCCTCAAGGCCGGTGCCAACGTCCTGGTCGCGGGGTCGGCGATTTTTCGCAGTCCCAATTATGCCGACACGATTGCCGCGTTCCGCACCGTTGCCCGAGAACTCCAACCGCGTTAATTCCATGCAGACCACGGCTGTGTATGACAGTTTGCATCCTCTCGAAATCAACCTGCTGGCGGCTTTCAGCCAATCCGCGGATAAGCCGGTTTCTGATTCGTCCTTACAGGAACTTTCCCAACTAGAGCCGTCTCAAGTCAGCATGGCCCTGGGTTGGCTTCAAGCCAAAAAACTGGTCCGCATCCATTCCGAAGTCGTCACGGCCTGGGTGGGGTTGACGGAAGTCGGGCATCAATACCTGGCAAACGGTTCTCCCCCCGAGTGGATCATCAGGACGTGCCGGCAAGGGGCCGAGGAGGGGCGATCGTTCACCGTAAAAGAATTGCAGAGCCTGAACACGTTCCCTCCCACGGATCTCAGTCGGGCCTTTGGCCTGCTCAAAAAAGAAGGCGCCATCGCCTTGGGAGCCGGCGGCCGCATTGAACCCACCGAGACGCCGAGTCCCACTGTCGAGAAGCTGCACGTGCTCCTGCACGAGTTGAAGAAGAGCCGTCAAGAGCTGCTTTCCTTTTCGCCGGACCAACAAACCCTTTTGCGCCAGTACGCGGTCAAACGGGGAAGCGCCCAGGAGCCGTTTCGGATCGAGGAACGGATTCAACGCGAATACCTCCCGACCAAAACGGGAAAGGCGGTGGCGAAACGCTGCCATGCCGGCTCCGTGGAAGAAGTCTCCCAACTGACGCCCGACATGCTCAAGGACGGCTCATGGCGCAGCAAGCGTTTCCGGAAATACACCATCACCCTGAGACCCCCGCGGGTCGCACCCGGACGGCGGCATCCGTACAGGGAATTTCTTGACCTGGTCAAACACAAATTGGTCGGCATGGGATTTCAGGAGATGCGAGGCCCCCTGGTCGAGACCGAGTTCTGGAACATGGATGCCCTGTATATGCCTCAATTCCATCCGGCGCGAGCCATTCACGACGTCTACTTTGTGAAAACCCCGACCCATGCGGAGACGATCACCGAACCGTTTCTCTCTCAAGTGGCAGGCACGCATGAGACCGGCGGGTCAACCGGATCAAGCGGATGGGGGTACCGCTATGACAAGGAACGGGCGCGCCGCTTGGTTTTGCGAAGCCAGGGCACGGCCGTTTCGGCTCGAACCCTGGCGTCGAATCCCCTGGTCCCCGGCAAGTATTTTTCCATGGCCCGGTGTTTTCGCTATGACCAGGTCGATGCCACGCACGCCACGGACTTCTTTCAGATCGAAGGGATCGTGCTGGGCGAAGAGATCAATTTTCGCACGCTGTTGGGTCTCCTCACCATTTTTGCCAAGGAAATGGCGCAGGCGCAGGAGAGCAAGTTCTTCCCGGCCTATTTCCCTTTTACGGAACCGTCCGTGGAACTGCACGTCCGGCATCCGAAACTCGGGTGGATGGAACTGGGCGGCGCAGGCTTGTTTCGGCCGGAGGTTACCCAACCCCTGGGGGTCACGGTGCCGGTGATCGCGTGGGGCCTTGGTCTGGACCGCATGGCCATGGTGGCCCTGGGCATTCATGATATTCGCGAACTCTTTTCCGTGGACCTTGAAAAAGTTCGCACCTTACGCGGGCGGTTTGCGTAAATGCCCACGATTTCCTTTTTCCAAAAAGATTTCGAAGATCTGCTTGGTCGAACGGTTCCGCCTGAACAACTGGAATCCTGGCTGCCGTTGGTCAAAGGGGAATTGAAGGACGTGACCCAAGCCACCGGCGAAATTCGGGTCGAGCTCCAGGACAGCAACCGGCCGGACCTGTGGAGCGTGGAAGGGATCGCCCGGCAGATTCGAATCAAATTACAGGAGTCGCCGCTGGCCTATCCTTTCCTGCACACCAAGACCCGGCCCAAACGGCGCATCCTGGTGGCCGAGGGACTCGAAAAGGTGCGACCCTACGTGGCGGCCTGTACGGCCACGGGGTACACCGTCACCGAGGAAAGCCTGGCGCAACTCATTCAGGTACAGGAGAAACTTGCCGACCTGTACGGGCATAAACGAAAAACCGTGTCGGTGGGCTTGTATCGTCTGCCGCGGATCCAATTCCCCGTGACCTATGGATTGGTGAAACCCACGGAAGCCCGATTCACGCCCCTTGGATTATCCGAAAAACTCACCCTTCAGGAGATTCTGACGGTTCATCCCAAAGGCATCGAGTACGGCTCCATTCTCGCTGACCAGCCTCTGCTGCCCTTACTGTGGGATACGGAAGGCCAGATTTTATCCTTTCCCCCCATCATCAACAGCCAGGACATCGGGCAGGTGCACGCCGGCGATTCAGCCCTGCTGGTCGAAGTGACGGGCACGGATTTGCGCATGGTTCTCCTGGCCCTCAATATTTTTGCCACGAATCTGGCCGACCGGGGTGCCGTCATCGAGCCTATCGAGGTGCAATATCCGTATGACACGGGATGGGGCAAGTCGATCAGAACCCCCTGCGACATCAGCGCCGTGCAGAAAATTCCGCTGAAAGCCATTGAATCCGCGCTCGGGCTCCCGATCGACGCCGAACTCGTGCAACAAACCTTGCGCGCCTATGGCTATGAGGTCAAAGCGAGTCGCCATACCCTCGCGGTGCGCCTACCGCACTATCGTAGCGATCTCATGCACCCGGTGGACGTGGCGGAAGACGTGGCGATCAGTCGCGGGTACGACTCCTTTGTGCCGGTGATGCCGGCCCAGTTCACCGTAGGCTCGTTATCGTCCCTGGAAATGATGTCCGACTATATTCGTGAGCACATGATAGGGCAGGGATTCCAGGAAATCTTTTCGAATATTCTGTTGTCGCATGAGGAGCTCGTTGAACGGATGAGGCTGTCCGCCACCGAGCAAGTCGTGGAAGTGGACAACGTCATGTCGCAAAGTTTTTCCTGTCTTCGATCCTGGATTGTGCCGTCGCTCTTGCGCGTGGAGACGGCCTCGCCTCGCGCGTTTTATCCTCACCGGCTTTTTGAAATCGGTGAAGTGGCAATTCCCGATTCGAGCCAGGAACTCGGGTCACGCACCGCGGTCCGGCTCGCGATCGTCATCGCCCATCCCCATGCGAACTTTTCCGAAGTGCATACCTGCCTGGACGTCCTCATGTTTTATCTGGTGAAGGACTACGAACTCGAGCCCCTGAGTCACGGCTCCTTCCTCGATGGCCGAGCGGGCACTATTCTTTCCCAGGGACAAACCGTCGGGTTGATCGGCGAACTCCACCCCGAAGTCCTGGAAAACTGGGGCATCTCCGTGCCCATCTCGGTGGTCGAACTCGACGTGGACTGGCTTTGCAGCGACAGTGGGTGACCGGGTTTTGGTAGAAAAAAGATGAAAATCAAACTATTCCTGGACTAAAGGCATGAAAAAGAAACCAGCAGAATCCCGATTTGCGCTTTACATTGAAAACAGGGATTGCGAGGATCTGGATAAGCGGAAATTCTACCAAATTCTGCCTGACGAAGAAGCAGCGCGCGAGGGGTACCTGAGAGTCGTAGACGAATCCGGGGAAGATTACTTGTATCCGGAATCGTATTTCATTGTCATCGAACTGACTCGCAAAGCACAGGAAGCGTTAGCGGCCGCAGGCTGAGCTTCATTGCCGACCAACTACTCGCGCGCGACTCACGCCGCGCGCCGTTGATCTCGAAAGTTCAGCCCGAGGCTTTTGCCAGGTCCGTCAGGGATTTGAAGCCTTCCGGATCGTGAATGGCCATCTCCGACAACATTTTCCGGTTCAAGGCCACGTTGGCTTTAGTCAACTCATGGATGAACCGGCTGTAGGATAAGCCGTGCGCTTTGACCGCGGCTGAGATCCTGGCAATCCACAGTCGCCGAAAATCTCTTTTTCGATGTCGCCGTCCGATGTACGCGTAGACCTGGCCTTTATCGACTGATTCCGTGGCCGTCCGAAATAGTTTGCTTCTGCCCCCATACTGCCCCTTGGCTAATTTCAGCCGTTTCTTTCTGCGGCGACGGGTTTGAGGGCCTCCTTTGACACGTGGCATGATTTAGAACTCCTTCGTTATATTGAGGAACCTCTGATTTATTGCACTATCTGGCGCATTGCGGTGTTGTGTCCTCGCTCAACCCTCGCCTATCTCTGTGATAAGCCTCAGGTTTCGCTACGGGACGCCTTGCACTGCATCCCGCTATCACAATAAATCAGAGGTTCCTTGAATTTGTCTCCCTCTCAGGTGCCTTCGCGATTGCGTCACGCCCCGGAGAATTGACGTTTCGTCCGACCAAATACCAGGTTGTGGGTGCGCCAAAAATCAGGAATACGGTAAGAGTCTGGCCAGCGAGGCCTGGTCAGGTTTCGCAACCACCACCGTATCGCCCAGACGACTCTTCCGTTTGGCGTTTTTCGTGGTCAGGATATGTCGCAGTCCCGCCTTTCGCCTCAGAAACTTTCCGGTTCCCGTGCGCTTAAACCGTTTGGCTGCTCCCGAATGACTCTTTAACTTCATGCGTGCCATGTGTTCATCCTCTTAATTCTTGGGCGCCACAATCATATACAGGTTGCGGCCTTCCATCCTGGGCTCCATTTCAATCGTTCCCGCATCCTTGAGTTCTTCCCGAACCTTTCCCATGGCCCTCCGACCCAGTTCCTGGTTCGCCATTTCCCGTCCTCGAAACATGACCGTCACTTTGGTTTTGATCCCCTCATCCAAGAACTCCACTATCCGGCGAACTTTGGTTTCGAGGTCATGATTGTCCGTTCGCGGACGCAGCTTGATTTCCTTGACCTGCGTCGATTTCTGATGTTGGCGCGTTTTATGTTCTTTCTTGCTCTGTTCGTACTTGAATTTCCCATAATCCATAATCCGGCACACCGGCGGTGTGCTGGTGGGCGCGACTTCCACCAGATCAAACCCACCCTCATGGGCCAGTTTGAGCGCCTCGGACGTCTTGAGGATCCCCAGTTGTTCACCTTCCGATCCGATTACCCGGATTTCGGGGACCCGGATCAGGTGGTTCACACGATGCTTGGCGGTGACCGTTCTACCCATCAGTGAACAGATGAACTGGTCTGTGGTTCTACTGGCATATCTTGTCGAATCAGATCTATCACCTCGCTGATTGGCAGCGTCCCCACGTTGGTCCCACTGCGTTTTCGCACGGAGACCGATTCGGCCTCCCGTTCCCGATCCCCCACGACGAGCATGTAGGGAACCTTGGCCTTTTCCGCTTCGCGGATTTTGAGCCCAACCTTTTCTTTTCGCAAGTCTATCGAGGCACGCAACCCCGTGCCCGCCAAGCGGTCCCGGACGTGTGACGCATACTCCGCCTGTTTGTCCGTAATGGGCAGCACGATGGCCTGGACCGGGGCGAGCCACGTCGGAAAGGCCCCGGCATAATGTTCAATCAGAATGCCGAAAAACCGTTCGATGGATCCCATCAGCGCCCGATGAATCATGATCGGTTGGTGCGCCGCACCATCTTCCCCGATGTAGGACAACCCGAACCGTTCGGGATTGTTGAAGTCAATTTGCACGGTCGAACATTGCCAGGCCCGTCCTAATGCATCATGGATTTTCAGATCGATTTTCGGCCCATAAAACACCCCTTCGCCGGGGTCAATTTCATAGGGAAACCCACTGCCTTTCAGCGCGGCTTCCAGGGCCTCCGTGGCCTGATCCCACTTTTCCACGGCGCCGACGGCTTTTTCCGGTCGCGTGGACAGGTACAGCGCGAACTCCGTAAAGCCAAAGCGCCGCAGGACAAACATCGTGAAATCCAGGACTTTCTTGACTTCGGATTCGATCTGGTCCGGCCTGCAGAAGATGTGCGCGTCATCCTGGGTGAAGCCTCGCACCCGCATGAGACCGTGCAACACCCCTGACCGCTCGTAGCGATAGACCGTTCCCAATTCACCATAGCGAATGGGAAGCTCCCGGTAGCTGCGCAAGTGCGACTTGTACACCATGATATGGAACGGACAATTCATCGGCTTCAACTGGTACTCGGCCGCCTCCACGGTCATGGGCGCGAACATGTTCTCCTTGTAATAGTCCACGTGCCCGCTGGTCTTCCACAAATCCAACCGCGCCACGTGTGGCGAATAGACAAGTTCATAGCCGTGCTGCACGTGGCTGTCGCGCCAGAAATTTTCGATCAACAACCGGACCAGCGCCCCCTTGGGATGCCAGAGGATCAAACCCGGCCCCGTATCATCGGGACTGCTGAAGAGATCCAGTTCTTTGCCGAGTTTCCGATGATCGCGGCGTTTGATTTCTTCGAGCTTTTGGAGATGGGCGTCCAGTTCGGCCTGGGTCGGGAACGAGGTTCCGTAAATGCGCTGGAGCATGGGATTGCGTTCATCACCCCGCCAATACGCGCCCGCGGCGTTTAACAACTTAAAGGCTTTGACTTGACCGGTTTCGCCCACGTGCGGCCCCCGGCACAAGTCGATGAAGTTGCCCTGCTCGTAGAGGGAGACGACGTCATCCTCAATCTGTTCGATAATTTCGACCTTGAAGGCTTCCCCTTTTTCCCGAAACAGGTTGATCGCGTCTTCCTTCGACATTTCCAAGCGGTGCACGGAATAATTTTCTTGAATAATCTCGTGGGCCCGAGCCTCAATTTTCTCGAGATCCTCCGGCGTGAACGGCCGTTCAAAGGCAAAGTCGTAATAGAAGCCCTCGTGAATAGCCGGTCCGATCGTCAGATTGGCCGACGGAAACACGTCTTTCACGGCCTGGGCCATAATGTGGGTGCTGCTGTGCCGATAAATTTCCTTCCCGTCCTCCGACGCAAAGGTTACGGGCTCCAGCGTAGCGTTCCTGGTCAGGGGCGCGCTCAAGTCACCGGGTTGCCCGTCAATCCTGACGGCGAACACCTCAGGCGGAAGAGGTCCCGTCAATTCCGTCAACGCCTCACGCGCCGTGACCCCGGCCCGGAACGTCTTCGTACCGGTCCCCGGCAACGATATTTCGATCCGTTCACCCTGCACTTTTTCGGCTTCAATCGAAACTGACATGCTCCTCAAACTCCCATGATCACCCGCAACAGTCGGGCTTCACCCGGCCCTCTCCCAAAGGAAGAAGGTGGTAGGCGCGGGCGGTATTGAACCGCCGACCTCTACCGTGTCAAGGTAGCGCTCTCCCCCTGAGCTACGCGCCTATCACAAACGAAATATGCTAGAGGAGCCCCTCGTCTCCTGTCAAGAAATCAGCGGTCTTTTGTGAACCCGCTTCGTGGAGCGAAAAACCGGACTAGGAGGATTCAGTTTGTTGGCGGGAACGACGCGTGACGGGGATGTGGTATTCCACGATTTTCTTGCGTAGGGTATTGCGATTCATGCCCAGGAGCTGCGCGGCTTGAACCTGATTCCCATTCGTTTCACGAAGCGCATGCTGGATCAAGGGCCGTTCCACCGCCTGGATGAGAGTTTCATGCAAACTCCTGGCCGAACTGGCCTTCATGGCCCGGACAAACTCACCGAACTTCAACTCGACGTAATCTTCGAGCGTCAAATCCCGGAATTCCTGTAATCCGTGGTTGGTTCCTCTCCCATCGCTCCTGCTGAGAAGCCATTTCACGGTAGCCAGCGCCGACTGCACGGAAGCGGGACCTGAGATGATCAACGTCTTTGACACGTCGATGACGTGGGTTAAGTCCTTGAGTCCTTCCTTCGATGTCTTTTCAGAAAGCACCAATCCGTCGACCGGTGACTTGAGCGCTTCCCGTTCGACCTGCTGAAGATTCTCCACCACCACCACGCGAACGCCCGCCTCATCCGGCAGCGGCTGCAAAGATTCCTCTGCCGGGTCGCCTACCACGACGATATGTTTCACTTGCGACACGGTCCTTACCCTTCGAAGCCGTTGCGTACCGGTTTATCGTTCATGCAAACCCCATCAATGGACACAGGAGCCTGAGGGTCAGCCAGATGAGCACGGCCCCGATGATATTCAAGAACACCCCGGCTCTCAGCATGTTCGGAAGCGGAACGAATCCCGTGCCGTAGACAATCGCATTCGGCGCGGTCGCGACCGGCATCATAAACGCGAGGCTTGCCCCCAGACAAATCCCCAGCGTCGGTGGAACGGGAGAAACCCCGGCCGCGGTGGCGATGGAAATCACCACGGGAACGAGCATGCTCGTCGACGCGGTATTCGAGACAATCTCCGTGATCACCAGCGCCGTGCCGATGGCAACGGCCGTCAGGGTCCACAACGTATTGCTCCCGAAGAACGCCACCAGACTTTCTCCGATGATCTCGGCCAGGTGCGTTTGCACCATCAAATAGCCAAACGTCAAGCCTCCGCCGAATAACAGGATGGTGCCCCAATTGATGTTCGCCGCCTGGCTCCAACTCAACGTGAATTCCCCGGCTTTGAAATTGAGGGGCAGCACGAACAGCAGCCCCGCCGCGAAAATCGGGACCATTTCCTTGGGAAGACGGGCATTGATGAACGTCACCAGATCGGAATCCCGTCCCAACACGATCCCCAAGAGCCCCGGTCCGATCCAACACCCGATAGCCAGGAGCAACGCGATGCAAGTATTCCGTTGGCCGCGCGTCCAGCCTTCCTGTTGTTGGCGAAGCCGCTGAAGATGTTCGCTCAGGTCCGGAAACGTTTTGGGCAGGGGATGAAACCAATACAGCACACCGGCAATGCCCAGCCAGAGCACACCGGCCAGAGGCAGCCCGATGGCCATCCAATCGAAGAACGAGATGGAAATGCCGGCTTGCTGGGAAAGCAGGCCCACGCCGATGATATTCGGGGGCGTGCCGATCATCGTCGAAATGCCCCCGGCCGCCGAGCCATAGGCCAATAACAGAAGCACACCGGGCTCATGAGGCCCCGCCTCTTCACGAGCCCCGCGAATCGTGGCAAGGAGACCGAGCGCAATCGGCACCATGATCGCCACCGACGCCGTGTTGCTGATCCACATGGACAGGAAGGCGGTGGCGAATCCCATGGCCGCGAATATCCTCATCGGCTTGGCCGCGATCCATGTTCGGGACAGCAGCCAGACGGCAAACCGCCGGTCCAGCCCGTGCACCACGAAAGCTTCGGCCAAAAAGAAGCTGCCGATAAAGAGAAAGATGATCGGGTGGGCGAACGTCGCCAGCACTTCCCTGGCCGACCCCAACCCCATGGCAATACACAGGGCCGCACCGACCAGTGAGGTCACGGCCAGGGGAAGGGCTTCCGTGGCCCAACTCACCACGACCCACACCAAAATGGCCGAGAGCACGTGCGCAGAGGGCGGCAGGCTGGAAAAGGGGTTGAGATACACCAGGAGCGCCAGCACGGGCGCCGCATACAGGCCCACTCGTTGCCTCATTCCCCAAACCTGACGTTCTACGGTTTTCATACCGATGCGAGTAGCGACGCGACGCCGAGCCCCTGTTTCAGAATAAGCCCGGATGTGGTTGATGTGATTGGAACATTCATGTCATCGGGTAAGGCAGGGAAGCCTAACATAGGAAAACGCAAAGATCACGTCGATCCTCGATCCGGAAGAGCGCGCGTGAGACGCCACTCTTTGCTTCTTCACAACCTAGGATTTTTGCCGGAGACGAGGTATCATAGACTTGTTCAGGGCAAACGAACGGTCTGGTTGATTTTTGGTACGCGCATCGTCACCGCCTAAGAACTTATTCCCCTTCTGACTCGGCAGAGAGAGCAAGACACCCGGGTGGCGTTGACCAACGGGTGTTTCGACTTGCTTCACGTCGGGCATATCCGGTATCTCCAAAGTGGCACGAGCGTTGGGGGGACGTGTTGGTCGTGGTGCCAACAGTTCAGTTGTCGGGGTAGGCTACGCCAACCCGGCCTACGGTCTATCCCTCACCCTGCCCTCTCCCATGGTGGGAAGACGGCTCTAAAGTGCTTTCAGAATGAACAACCCGTTCCAGGCATCCTGCGATCAACTTCTGACGCCCGTGTTCGAGGCCTTGACCACGCCAGGAGCGCAACCCCTGGTACTTGGGCCACATGGCCCCGGCCTCGCGTTCATCCTAAGTCTGCTGAGGACGACGGGTAACGAGGCTTCAGCTTCCGCCCGACCGCTTGACGGAGTCATTCCCCATCATTGGCTTATTCTGACGCCGACTCAGGACGAGGCGGAATCGTTATGCCGGGACATCGCGTTTTTCTTTGACTTCTTCAATCTCCCCGCCGACTCTCTGGCGTTTTTCCCGGACCGGGGCCAAGCCCCGTATGAAGCCGATGCGCCGTCCATTGATCTCGTCACGCAACGGATGCGGACCTTGTTTCAGCTTCAAACCCATCGCCCCTCGGTGGTCATCACGACGCCGCACGCCGCCCTACAATACCTGGTCCCCCAATCCGTGTTCGCGCAATCGTGTTTAACCCTCAAAGTCGGCAGCGTGATTGAGCGGGAATCGCTGCTCCGCCATTTGCTTCGGACCGGTTATCGACGAGTGTCCGTCGTGGAAATTCCCGGAGAATTCAGTGTTCGAGGCGGCATCGTCGATATCTTTTCCACCGGTGCGACCGAACCCTACCGGATAGAGTTCTTAGGCGATACCGTGGAGTCCACCCGGCAGTTTGATCCGGGCACGCAGGAGTCCACCGAATCCGTTCTCTCCGCGGTGCTCCTGCCCGCCCGGGAATACCTGCTCCCGTCCGACGAGACCGACCTCTCGCTTGCGGAAATCCCGCCGGATGCCGAGTGGCGATTGCCGGACGTCCACCCGTCCATGGCCACCTTGTTGGAGTACTTTCCGGCTTCGCCTTTCGTGGTCATGGATCGTCCCGTCACCCTCGCGCAGCACGCACGGGAATGGGAGGAACGGCTGCACGCGGCATGGGAAGAACACGAGACGACGAATCCCGAAGTTCCGTATCCGGGTCCCGCTCAGCAGTCCGGCGTCTGGGATGAGTTCCTGCCGCGCCTTGCCGATGGCCCAGTTCTGGCTTTTGACGTGGTCGCGCCCGCCGACGATGCCTGGAACCCGGTCGTTACACTTCCGCTGCAGTCGGCCAAGAGCGTGGGGTTGGGACTCCGCGGAACGTCCTTTACCGAGACCCTGGCGATCCTGGAACGGCTTCGTCGTGACGGGCCGGTGATGGTCGTGGTGCGATCCTCCGGACAAGTCGGGCGCTTGTCGGGGCTGTTTGCCGAGCACCATGCACCCGCGACGGAACAAAATCCATTCTCTCAATCTCTCCAACCCGCGGAACGAACGCCGTTTTATATTCTGCAAGGGTTTCTTTCATCAGGGTTTGTGGTGCCGTCGTTTCCGTTCACGGTCGTTACCGAAGACGATGTATTCGCCAAGATTTCCCGGCATCGGCCCCAACCCAAAAGCAAGACCGCGACCTTTCTCTCCTCGTTGGAGGATCTGAACACCGGAGACTACGTGGTCCACGTGCAACACGGGATCAGCCGGTACAAGGGGCTTCGGCGCCTGTCCGTGCAGGACTTTGAAAGCGACTATCTGATTCTGGAATTTGCGGGACGAGACACGCTCTATGTCCCGCTGGACCGGTTGAACCAAGTCCAAAAATTCCGGGGCAGCGATCACTTGGCTCCGACCCTCGACAAATTAGGGGGCACCGCGTGGGCCAAGACCAAGGCGCGCGTCAAGAAAGCCATCGAGGACATGACCGATGAACTCGTCGATTTGTATGCCGACCGGGAAGTCGTCACTCGCCAACCGTACCAGCAGGACGGCTCCTTGTCCCATGAATTCGATGCGGCATTCGATTATGAGGAAACCCCGGACCAGATCAAAGCTATCGAAGACATTCAACGGGACCTCAAGCTGCCCAAACCCATGGACCGGCTGGTGTGCGGGGACGTCGGGTACGGCAAAACCGAAGTGGCGATGCGCGCGGCGTTCCAGGCCGTCCAGGATAACCGGCAGGTGGCGGTGCTGGTGCCGACCACCCTGCTGGCGCAACAACATTCCGAAACCTTTGCGCGCCGCTTCGCGCCGTTTCCCATCAGCGTGGGAACGCTCTCGCGGTTTCAAACCCCCAAGGAGGCGAAAGCGGTCTTGTCCGACCTCGCCTCGGGCGTCGTGGATATCGTCATCGGCACCCACCGGCTCCTTCACAAGAACGTACGCTTCAAAAACCTCGGGCTGGTCATTATCGACGAAGAGCAGTGGTTCGGCGTTCGGCATAAGGAACGCCTGAAACAACTTCGCACGCAAGTGGACGTGTTGACGCTCACGGCCACCCCCATCCCGCGCACGCTGCAAATGGCCTTTTCCGGGGTCCGGGACCTGTCGGTCATCGACACGCCCCCACCCGGGCGCCTGGCCATCCGCACCCAGGTCGTTCGATTCAATCCCAACCTGGTCCGCGACGCGATCCGGCGGGAGCTCGCGAGACAAGGACAAGTGTTCTACGTGCACAACCGGGTCGAAACCATTGAACGGACGGCCGGCTGGCTCCGGGACCTCGTCCCCGAAGCCCGGCTGGTCATGGCGCACGGGCAGATGAACGAACACGTGCTCGAAGGCGTCATGCTCAAGTTCTTTCACGGGGAGGCGGATATCCTCGTTGCGACCTCGATCATTCAATCGGGGCTCGACGTGCCGCGCGCCAATACCATCCTGGTAGATCGGGCGGATACGTTCGGACTCGCGCAACTCTATCAACTGCGGGGACGCGTGGGCCGCGCCGGCGACCAGGCCTATGCGTATTTCTTTTTCCCCAATGAAGAGATCCTGGGCACCGACGCCCAACGACGGCTCCTGGCCATTCAGGAATTTGCGGACTTGGGTTCGGGGTTTCGCATTGCCGCCGCGGACCTGGAAATTCGAGGCGCCGGCAACCTCCTGGGCAAACAACAATCCGGCAACATTGCCGCGGTGGGATTTGATCTGTATATGCAGATGGTGGAAGAAGCCGTGCAACAGCGGCAAGGCGAACCCGTGGAAGAAGAGATCGAGCCGACGTTGCACGTGCCCGTGTCGGCCTTTATCCCGGACGACTACGTCGAAGATGGCCATCAACGCTTGTCTTTGTATAAACGGCTCTCCGCCAGCCAGAAGGTCGGCGATCTGGCGTTGTTGCATGGGGAGACGCAGGACCGGTATGGAACGCCGCCCGAACCGGTGGAGCAGTTGTTTGAGGTGATGGAGATTCGCCTGCTCGCCAAGAAACTGAAAGTGGAATCGCTGGACGTTGCGAATGGAACCGTGACCGTGACCTTTGCTGCCAACGCCACGATCGCTCAAGAGAGTCTCGATTGGCTCATGCAGTATTCGGAAGGCCGGCTTCAATTTCTCTCGCCGGTCTCTTTTGCCTTTCCCATGGACCTCGATGACTGGCCGGCCGTGGTGTCGGTCCTGACGACGATGTTGAACGGTCTGTTGGATGCTTCACCTGAACCCATGACTCCCTCGCTTTCATGATGCACGCGTATCTCCAACACCCTTTGTCATCCCGGCACTCGCAAGCCCGGCGCACGTTCAGGACGACGGCCCTCCTGCCCCTGGCCCTGTGCGTGCTCGCGTGTTTTGTTCCCGTTGCATCCGCCCAATCCCCGACACCGGGCGGTGAACGTCAATCTTTGACTGATGGGATCGCCGCCATCGTCAATACGGAGATCATTACGGTTTCCGAACTTCAAGCGGAAATGGGAGATGAATTCTTTCGCTTGAAAGCCCGCTATGAAGGAGACGAACTCACGGAGCGTCTCTCTCAGAAACGTCGTGAAGTCTTGAATCTGATGATCGAACGGAAGCTCCTTCTCCAGGAGGCCAAGGCCAAGAACATTTCGGTCGGCGATGAAGAAGTTGAACAAGCCTGGGAACAAATGCTCAGAAACCCCACCGGGTTTCCACCGGCGGCCGCTCAATCAAAGGCCATCCTTCGCGAAGAATTGATGGCCCGTCGAATCAGGGATATCGAAGTTCGTCGAGGGATCGTCGTCGTGCCCGAAGAAATTCGCGCCTACTTTAAAGAACAGGAACAGCGCTTTACGTCTCCCGGCACACACCACATCCGGCAGATTCTCCTGCTCCCGAAGCTGGATGAAAATATGGACACGCTGAAAGCGCGGGCTGAAATCCTTCTGAGTCAACTCGACGAAGGCACGAGTTTCGAGAAATTGGCTGAACTGTTTTCCGATGGGTCCGAGAGCGTCATGGGGGGCGATCTGGGGTTCGTGACGAAAGATGAACTCCTGGCGCCGTTGGGCGAAGCCTTGGACAAGCTCAGCCCGGGGGAGGTCAGCCCGTTAATCGAAACGGAAATCGGGATCCATATTCTCCGGCTTGAAGAGAACCGGCCGGGAATCACGGAACCGTTTGAGAAGGTGAAAGAAGCGATTGCGAACCGGTTATATCAAGAGAAAATCCAGGCATCCCATGATACGTGGATGTCGTCGCTGAAAGATAAGGCCTACATCGAAATCCGGTTTTAAGTCCCTCCCACTCTCGCCGATTCGAGCCTTGAGCGCGTCACGCTGAATAACACACTCCAGCGGGAAAAGCCGTCAATGTACGGTTGAATACGCAATTCTGGTGCATTATCGTCCATTTTTGATGCAATTATGATTCATTTCGGAACAATTCTGATGCATATTTGCACCACAATTGCGTACAAACCGGTCACTGAGGATGCGCCCTAGCCTGACGCCGTCTTCAGCCGGCATCGTTCCACGATTCATACCGCGCTCTCAAGGCGCTCCAGAGTTCCTGGCGGCCTTCGTTCGTCTTTGAGGAATACCCCACCACTTCTTCATGATGTTCCACGCCCAGGGTTTGGCACACTTGCAAGAGGGCCGGCCGGCGCCGGCCACGGGACAGTTTGTCGATCTTCGTCACCACCACGATCGGGCGATACCCGAGATGGGTCAGCCATTCCAGCGTGGTCACGTCATGAGCTTCGACCCCTCGCACATCGACCAATTGCACGACCGCGCATAATTCAGCCCGTTCCTTCAGATAGCGCTCGATCATCGGGCCCCATTGTTCACGAACCGACCGGGCGGCTTTGGCATAGCCGTAGCCGGGCAGATCCACGAAGAAGAGCGGGGGCAACGTCTTGTCACTCGTGAGGATACGGAAGAAATTGAGCGTTTGCGTCTTTCCCGGAGTCGTGCTGACCTTGGCGATGGCCTTGCGATTCAACAGGGAATTGATCGCCGACGATTTGCCCACGTTGGAGCGCCCTACGAAAGCCACTTCGGGCAGGCGCTCGCGAGGATAGTGCGCCGGCTTCATGCAACTCTTCACAAAGTCCGCTGACAGAATCTTCATGCTTAGACTCAAGACGCCCATGCAGGCGTCATAGTTTCCGGGATTCCCGTTTCATGGCCCGTTCCATTTCACGACCGGCCTCGCGTTCTTTCACGGTCTCCCGACGGTCATAGTGCTTTTTCCCCCGCGCGAGCCCCAACTCGACCTTGGCAATCCCGCGTTGATTGAAATACATGCGGAGGGGCACCAACGTCAGACCCTTCTGCTGAACTTTTCCCGTCAATCTCCGGATTTCTTTCTTGTGCAACAACAGCCCGCGGGCGCGCAAGGGGTCATGATTCATGATGTTCCCATGACTGTATTCGCCGATGTGACAGTTATGGAGGATCGCTTTCCCTTCGGCCACCGTGGCATAGGCCTCGCGCAAATTGACCCGGCCTTGCCGGAGCGACTTCACTTCGGTGCCTTTCAGGATCAGCCCCGCTTCGACCTTTTCCTCAATCGCATAGTCGTGAAACGCCTTGCGATTGCTCCCGATCAATTTTGTCGTTGGTTCTTGAGACATGAAACTCTGCCGGCTCCTTCGAGAAAGGGGGGACAATGCCCTGGTCATCAATTGACCCTACCCGTTTCAGAGCCTAGAATACCATCCCATGCACGCCTTTTCCTCCTCCCGGTCGGTCATCAGGGAAATTTCTCAAAGCCACGGGTTTGCGGGGCGCCTGTGGGAGTATCGTCTCCAAAAACAATGGAAAGCGCTCGTGGGCGAGGTCGTGGCGGCCCATACATGGCCTTCCCGGATCAAGTTTCGAAAGCTGCACGTGGCCGTGGACAATTCCGTGTGGCTGCACCAACTCCTCTACCTCAAGGCCACGATCATGGAGAACATTCAGGCGCAGATGGAAGAACTACAGTTAGAGGATATTATTTTTCGGATCGGTGAACTACCGGAAGCCCGCGAGGATGCCGTCGACGAGTCCACCGGGCAGGCTCCCGTTTCCCCTGATGCGCGAAAGACCGCACGTGAATATACTCAAGCGGTCAATGACGAGGAGTTACGGGACTCGCTCACCAGGGTCATTGCCCGGGCACTGTCGGCGGGGCAAAACCAGAAATAGCTGCCTCAGGAAGAACGGGGCAAGAACCTTCAGGACTCATCCAAAACCAAGAATGTTTCATTTTGGATGTTGGGGAGAATTGCTCCTGGAATATGGAACAGTGGTTGCGACCTTCTCTAATCAAACTGCAGCCGTGTTTTTTGAGATGCCCGATCAAGGCCCTTCATTTCATACCTGGATTGCAACTTCCTGATACTCACTTTCAGCAACGCTGATTGCTTGCTGCCGATTGAATTCCAAGGCTTCGATAAGCGTCATGCGAAGGGCGTCCAGCAATCCTTCTCTTGTTCTTTCTTGACAATTCACGCCGGGGCTCTCTTCTATCCAGCCAATCCACCAATCCTTACATTGCTGGATAAGTGCCGTGTACGTTTGGGCCATGTTTTCATCCTCCATTGTTGGTTTTCAGCGTTTCAGTACTTCTTGTCACGGTTCGTCGCGGCGGCGATTCCTTAAGACTGAATTTCAGGAAGAAACCGCTTACTTCCCACGCTCGCATCTACCACGTAGCGGGTCACCGGTCCCTCTCCTCTCGAATAAGGGCCGTACTGTCACTGAACGTCCTGCCTGCCCGTTCGAGGGTTTTCTTCAATTTGGCAATCCGTTTCCATACGCCTTCATAGTCGGGGACCGCTTCTTCCAGAATAGCCTTCACTTCCGATTGCAACGACCGGCCATGTTCTTTGGCCCGCTTCTTCAACCGTTCTACCAGTTTGTCATCCAGTTGCCGAACGAGAACCTGCGCCATGTTTCCTCACCAATCCGTTGGCTGACGCCCAGTGTCATAGCAAAATGATAGTATGCCCCCCGTGAAGGGGTAAGTTGAGCCGGGTTCTCAACTCCTCGGGGATTGTAAAGATCCAGTAATTCGTTGACAGAATCAGGGTCTGCTATTTCTTGCGGCGGTTGGTGAAGAATAGAAACGGAATTTTGTGGAACGGTGAAAAGAACGAGGTTAATGCCTGACGGAATATTGCAGTGTGTTTGTCGTCTTTGTCGTCTAACGGTTGATCAAATACGTCCAACATCAATTCCGAGCTTTTGGAGTTCAAATCTTGATGATCGTGAGTATCATGCCCTTCTGACGTTCTACATCCGATTGTTTCCTGCAAATGGTCGACATGGCAGGGGTGGGCCGAGGCGCTACGCCTCGCTGGCTTGCAGTCAGCCGGTGGCGCTTTTTCTTTCTTTCTTTCTTTCTTTCTTTCTTTCTTTCTTTCTTTTCACGAAACGTGCCAGCATAGAGGTTGTTGCTTCCTCTTAAGACTCAGCGAGCCTTCACCGCCGTACGGTCCACTCTCTCACGTTCTCGCAGGGTGGATATTGCGGCGAGGCCTGTTCGCCCCGTCTTCGGCGCTGCTCCCGCCTCCTGCAAATCTGAACTGATTGGTCAAGATGAAGGTAGGCGACGATACCGTTTTTAGACCAATAAGTCAATTTTGGCCGTGCTCAGGGCAGGCTAAGGAAGGGGAACTGCACAGGCCGTATCAGATGCGGCAGCTACCAGTACTAAAAGACGCAGACGCTGGATCCCCGATCGGGCCGAGGATGACAGAAGGAGGGGGAAAGAAATGGCTAGGACGGGGACGGAACGAGGTCGTTGAACAGGACCTGAATGTTCTGGCGTTGCTCGGGGATTGATGGTTCGGGAATGGGGCCGAGCCAGCCTTTGGTGTTGCCTTGGCTGTAGATAAATCCTCCCCTGGCCGATCGTTCGAACTCTTGACGAAACGCCTCTTCTTGAGCGTCCAGCCGGTTTCCCGTTGCCGCGAGGACCCGTGCTGCCAGATACCGACGAAGCGTTTCGGGTTCTGTCCAATGGGGATCGGAAAACACGTAGAGGACCACTTCCCGATAGAGCGTGGCTGGATCATCCGGGGTCGTAGGGTGAACCTTCATGGATCGGAAATCATGATGGTCCGCGCCGACCTTTCGGAACCGACGGATGAGCGTTTCAATGTCCGGATCGCTCGTCCACGCCGGGACGTGGACGGCCACTACCGTGCCCTCCTGGCTCCCAATACTGAAGGGCGGGATCGTGCGATCGGGTCTGGAGAGGAACATGCCTCCCGCAATCAGCGTGAAGCCTCCCAGTAAGACGGTCAGTCCTATTCTGACGACGGGATCGAATGGCTTTTTGGGCATGGGAAAGGCAAAGACACTGGATTCCCGATTAAAGATGTCGGGAATGACAGATAAGGGAAAAAAGCAAAAGCAGATTCCTCGCTTCGCTCGGAATGACGTAATGGGCCGTTATGCAAACCCATTTGTCTCCGCCGCAGGGCCAGCGCCGTCGCTTCCGTCGTCCTCGCTGCTCTCGGCGAGTTTCGCCACGTCCACGACCCGGTCGGTCTCTTCCATGTCGATGAGACGCACCCCTTGCGTAGTGCGCCCGATGTCCCGGAGAGACTCGATTTTGGTCCTGAGGATTTTTCCTTCGGACGTCATGATCATGATTTCATCGGATTCCTTGACCTGATGAAAGGAAACGGCCGATCCGTTTCGCTCGTTCACCTTGATACTGATTATCCCGCGCCCTGCCCGGCCTTTTGTACGGTACTCGGTCGCCAACGTTCGTTTCCCGAACCCCTTTTCGGTCACGGTCAGGATCGAGGCCTCCACCTGCGGCTGGACAATGACCATCCCGATCACGTGATTGGTTTCGTGAAGGCGAATGCCCCGGACTCCTCGAGCGGTCCGGCCCATGGGCCGGACGTCCCGTTCCCGAAACCGAATGATGAGGCCTTCCCTGGTGCCCAGCATGATATCGTTCCGGCCGTCCGTGATTTCCACGCCGATCAGCTTGTCCCCTTCCTCCAACGTCAGGGCGATGATGCCGCCCAGCCGGGGGTTGCCGTAGGCGGATAATTTCGTCTTCTTGATATAGCCCATGCGGGTCGCCATCACGACGTACAAGTCATCGGGGAATTCCCGAACCGGCAGCGTGGTGGTCACCCGTTCGTCCGGACCCAAGGCCAACAGGTTGACCATGGCTTTGCCTTTGCTGGTCCGGCCGGCTTCGGGCAGTTCGTGCAGTTTGAGCCAATAGACTTTTCCCGCGTTGGTAAAGAACAGGATGAAATCATGCGTCGAGGCCGTAAAAATCTTTTCGACGAAATCTTCTTCCTTGACCCCCATGCCGATTTTGCCTTTTCCTCCGCGACGTTGCGCCCGGTATTCGGACACGGGATGGCGTTTGATGTAGCCTTCATGGGAAATGCTGACCGCCATGGTTTCATCCGCGATCAAGTCCTCGATGTTGATCTCCGCTTCCTGCGGCACGATCTGGGTGCGGCGCTCATCCTGATAGGCGTCCTTGAGTTCGATCAGCTCGTCCTTGATGACCTGTTTGACCAAGTCCTCCGAACCCAGGATGGCTTGGAGCGATGCGATTTTGGCTTTGAGTTCTTCATATTCCTGAGAGAGTTTCTGCTGTTCGAGTTGCGTCAACCGTTGGAGCCGCATATCCAGGATGGCCTGCGCCTGAATCTCCGAGAGGGGGAATTCTCGCGTGAGGCCGGTCTTGGCTTCTTCGGGCGACGCCGCCCCGCGGATCAACGCAATCACCTCATCCAAGTGCGCCAACGCGATGGTGAGGCCTTCGAGAATATGCGCGCGTTCCTGGGCTTTCCGTAACTCGTAGGCGGTTCGCCGGATGACCACTTCGCGTCGATGCTCGAGAAAGGCCGCCAGGATCCGTTTGAGATTCAAAATCTCCGGCCGGTTATTCACGAGCGCGAGCATGATGACGCCGAACGTATTCTGGAGTTGGGTGTGCTTGTACAACTGGTTCAGGATGACGGGCGGCAACTCGCCTTTTTTGAGTTCGATCACCACGCGGATGCCGTCCCGGTCCGATTCGTCCCGAATGTCGGAAATGCCTTCCACGCGTTTCTCCTGCACCAACTCGGCAATTTTCTCCAACACCTTGGCCTTGTTCACCTGGTACGGAATTTCGGTCACGATGATGCTCGACCGGTCCCGCTTTTCATCGGTTTCCACGTGCGTCTTGGCGCGGATGGTCAACAGCCCTCGCCCGTGTTCATAGGCGTCCTTGATGCCTTGAGTTCCATAGATGAATCCGGCCGTGGGAAAATCCGGACCCGGGATCATGTCCATCAGTTCCGCAATCGACGCCCCGGGATTCTCAATGAGGTGGAGTAACGCGGTGAGGACTTCGCCGAGATTATGCGTGGGAATGTTGGTGGCGTAACCCACGGCGATCCCGCCGGCGCCGTTGATCAACAGGTTGGGAACCTTGGCCGGCAGCACCAGCGGTTCGACGTCCGATTCATCATACGTGGGGCCGAAATCCACCGTTTCCCGATCGATGTCCGCCAGCATTTCGCCGGCCAACCTCGTGAGCCGCGCTTCGGTGTAGCGCATGGCTGCCGGCGGATCGCCGTCCACCGACCCGTAATTCCCCTGGCCGTCCACCAGGGTATAGCGCATGTTGAAGTCCTGGGCCATCCGCACCTGCGTATCGTAAATGGCGGAATCGCCGTGGGGATGATAATTCCCCATGATTTCGCCCACGATCTTGGCCGACTTGCGGTAGGCTCTGTTGTGCGCCAAGCCCATTTCGTTCATGCCGTACAGGATGCGCCGGTGCACGGGCTTCAGCCCGTCACGGACGTCCGGCAAGGCGCGGCCCACGATGACGCTCATGGCGTAATCCATGTACGACAAGCGCATCTCGTCTTCGATGGCGACTTGAGTGAAACGTTCTTCGGTGGGCATCGTGGGTGGGGGGATCGGGGTTCCTGGCGACTACACGTCCAACCGGCGGACTTCCAACGCGTGTTGCTGGATGAAATTCCGTCGCGGCTCGACTTCATCACCCATGAGAATGGTGAAAATCTCGTCCACGCCCGTCATGTCTTCGAGTTTCACCTGAAGGAGGGATCGCGTCTCGGGGTTCATGGTGGTTTCCCACAGTTGCAGGGGATTCATTTCCCCCAGACCTTTATAGCGCTGAAGATTCAATCCCTTTTTCCCCACCTCCAGGATCTCCCGGACGAGTTCATCCGTGGAGGCAAAGGTGGTTTCCGCGTCATTCACTTTCATGCGATATCCGGGACGGCCCAACCCGATGGCATTGGGCGCCAATTTCTGCAGTTCCCGGAAATCCGCGGACCCCACCAAGTCATGGTTCACTTCGAGGTGCGACACCACGCCGTTCGTCGGCAACCGGCAGACGATTTTGTTGGATTGATGTTCTTCATCTTCCACCAGGTCCACGTGGACTGCGGCCTCCGGATAGGCCATCGTCAATCGTTCCTTCACCCGCTCGATCAACTCCAGGACGGCAGGCCGGTTTTTTAAGAGTTCGCGCCCCAGGGCGGGCTCATCCACGAACGCACGCAACAGGCCGGAGCCCTGTTTTTTCCGGCTCAGTCTTCCCAGCAGATCTTCGAACTCGATCATTTTCTTCAAGACGGGGTTGAGCATCTGCCCGCTGATGAACGCGTGATGACTGTCCACGTAGACTTCCACGGCTTGTCCCGCCAGCTCGGCCAGGTAGTCGTTCAGGGCCTGTTCATCCTTGAGATACTGTTCCGATTTGCCTTTTTTCACTTTAAAGAGCGGGGGCTGCGCGATATACACGTAGCCTCGATCGATCAGTTCAGGCATCTGGCGAAACAAAAACGTGAGGAGCAGCGTTCGAATGTGGCTTCCATCCACGTCCGCATCCGTCATCAAAATGATTTTATGGTACCGGGCGCGGCTCAGGTCGAAGGCTTCCTTGTCATCCTTGCCTTTTTCCGCGTCATCCCGCTTGCGGCCGATTCCCGTTCCCAACGCCATGATGAGCGTGCGAATCTCTTCGCTCGACAGCATCTTGTCGAACCGCGCTTTTTCGACGTTCAGGATCTTTCCTTTCAGCGGCAGGATGGCTTGAAATTTTCGATCGCGTCCCTGCTTGGCCGACCCGCCGGCTGAATCCCCTTCGACGATGAACAACTCGCTCAGGGCCGGATCCTTTTCCGAGCAATCCGCGAGCTTCCCGGGCAGCGATCCGCCATCCAGGGCGCTTTTCCGGCGGATGAGATCCTTGGCTTTCCGGGCGGCTTCGCGCGCGCGGGCCGCATCCGCCGCTTTGCCGATGATCCGTTTGGCCACGGCCGGATTTTCTTCGAAGTACGTCCCGAGACCCTCGTTCACGGCGACTTCGACGATTCCCTTGACCTCGCTGTTGCCCAACT
The DNA here is from genome assembly GCA_965204475.1 of Nitrospirales bacterium. Taxonomy (GTDB): domain Bacteria; phylum Nitrospirota; class Nitrospiria; order Nitrospirales; family UBA8639; genus Bin75. Next base: position 1,755,238 of record OZ241988.1, on the reverse strand, counting down.
TGGCCTTGGTTTGTCCCTCGAATTGCGGGGCCCGCACTTTGACGCTGACCACCGACGTGAGGCCTTCCCGCACGTCGTCGCCGGTGAGCGAGTCCATGTCCTTTTTCAGGAGGTCGTTCGCGCTGGCATAGGAATTGATCGTCCTGGTCAGGGCCGCCTTGAACCCGATCAGATGCGTGCCGCCTTCCCGTGTATTGATGTTGTTGGCAAAGGAGAAGAGGTTTTCGGCGTAGCTGTCGTTGTACTGAAGCGCAACCTCCAGAATGGCGTCCGGTTTTTCAACGGAAATAAAAATCGGTTTGTGGAGCGGGGTTTTGGCTTCATTCAAATGTTCGACAAACGACACGATCCCGCCCTTGTAACAAAAGACCTGTTCTTTTTGACTTCGTTTATCGGCAAGCGAGATCGACAGGCCCTTATTGAGGAAGGCCAATTCCCGCAGGCGTTGGGCCAGCACGTCGAAACTGCACTCGATCGTCTCGAAAATGGTCTCGTCGGGTTTAAACGTAATTTTCGTTCCCCGCTTTTTGGTCACGCCCGTCACCTGAAGCGGCGCCGCCGGGGTTCCCCGGTCGTAGACCTGTTCAAAGACCTGCCCGTTTTGCCAGATTTCCAGCTCCAGCCATTCCGACAAGGCGTTGACCACGGAGATGCCCACCCCATGGAGCCCCCCGGACACGGTGTAGGCGCCCTGCTCAAACTTTCCGCCCGCGTGGAGGACGGTCAAGGCGACTTCGGCCGCCGACTTGTTTTGGGTGGGATGGAGCCCCGTGGGAATGCCCCGGCCATTGTCCGTGACCGTGATGCTCCCGTCGATTTCCAAGGAGACCTCGATCGTCTCCCCATAGCCCGCCATGTGTTCATCGACGCTGTTGTCCACCACCTCGTAGACAAGATGGTGCAGGCCGTCCGGACCCGTACTGCCGATATACATGGCGGGCCGTTTCCGAACGGCTTCGAGGCCTTCGAGCACACGGATCTGTTCCGCACCATAGCCGCTCTGTTCAACGGGTTCTTCGGGGAAACCGGAGGGATCAAGACTTGTGGCAGGTGACGGATCGTTTGGCAAACGCTGAGGGGTCATCTCCTCGTGAAGCATGCTATTCCAGTATACATGACAATTACACTTTGACGGGCATGACGACGGCCTGGAACAAGGCGTTGCCCTGCTCTCGAATCAAACACGGGCTGAGGGACGCCTCCATATTGAGAATCACCGTCTCGCTTTCCATGACGCCCAACACGTCAAGCAGATATCGCGCATTGAATCCGGCGGAAAAATCCTCGCCGTTGAAGCTGGCGGGAATCTCTTCTTTTGCTTCCCCCATGTCCGGATGACTCGAAAAGAGCGTGATGGCCTTCTTTGCAAAGGTGAGTTTGACGGCATAGGTCTTGGTCTGGGACAGGACCGATACCCGTCGCAGGGCACCTTCGAGATCCTCCCGATTCACCGTGATTTTTTTGTTGCCCGCCTTGGGGATGACCTGCTGATAGTTGGGGTAATTGCCTTCCATCAGCCGAGAGGTCATGACCAGCCCGCTCTTCCTGAAGATCAACATGTTTTTGGTAAAGCCGATCATCGGCTCATCGTCGTCCTCTTCCAACAACCGGCGAATCTCAGCCGCCGCTTTTTTCGGGACGATCACTTTTTCCTCTTGCTCAGGGGACGTCTTTTTGTCCGTTTCCAGTTTCTGTTCCGCCATCGCCAACCGATGTCCATCCGTCCCCACTAACCGGATCATCGGCGTCTCGCCTTCTTTCGTGACGACCACCAACAACCCATTGAGCACGTAACGCGTATCGTTGTCCCCGACGGCAAAGAGGGTCTTTCGAATGAGTTGAAGCAAACCCTCCCCGGGCAGTGGTATGAGGCCATCCCGCTCAATGGCGGGCAAGGGCGGAAAATCCTTGCTGGGGAGCCCCACGACCTTGAATTCACCACGGTCGGTCTTAATGGTGACCAGGCAATCCTCCGTGACGGTCATGGCGATTTCCGGGTCCTTGATCTCTTTGAGAATTTCATAGAGCTTTCTTGCGGAGAACGTCACCGACCCCGCTTCTTCGACCGTTGCCTTGTACAGCCCGCGCATGCCGAGTTCCAAATCCGTCGCCGAAATGTCCAGGCCTTCCTTTTTCGCTTCCAACAGGACATTCGCCAAGCTGGGCATCGTATTTCGTTTTTCTACGATCCCCTGGACGCGTTGGAGGGCCGTCAACAGGACTTCTCGTTCCACCGTCACTCGCATGAGAGGCTCCCTTCTGTTACGCCTTACCGATTTCGTCTTTTAGGTTGTCCAGCGTCGCCCGCAAGGCGTTGTCTTTCTCCAGGGCTTTTTCTATCTGGCGACAGGCATGGATGATGGTGGTGTGGTCTTTTCCTCCGAACTCGCGTCCGATTTCCGGGAACGAGGCGTCCGTCAGTTCCCGGCAGAGGTACATGGCAATTTGCCGGGGATGAACCACGGTTTTGGTTCGTCGCTTGGATTTGAGTTCGCCGACTTTGACGTGAAACCTTCTCGCAACCACGTCTTGCACGTCTTCCAGGGTGATGACCTTTTTTTTACTCCCCAACAAATCACGAAGCACGGTTTTCACCATGTCCATGGTGATAGCCTGGCCGGTCAGCGTGCTGTAGGCTCCGAGACGAATCAACGCACCTTCCAATTCGCGGATGTTGCTCTTCAACCCTTCGGCCAGCAGATGAATAACGTCGTCTCCAATCGCGATGCCTTCTTCCTCTGATTTTTTTCGCAGGATTGCGATCCGGGTTTCGACGTCGGGCGGTTGCAGGTCGGCGATCAGGCCCCACTCGAATCGCGAGCGTAATCGTTCTTCCATCGAGGGCATTTCTTTCGGAAACCGGTCGCTCGACAGAACGATCTGTTTTCTGGCCTCATACAGCGCGTTAAAGGTATGGAAAAATTCCTCCTGCGTCCGCTCTTTGCCCGCGAGGAATTGAATGTCGTCGATCAGAAGCATATCGATGTTTCGATAGCGCCGTCGCAGTTCCATCATCTTGTCGTATCGGATCGAGTTGATGACCTCATTCGTGAATTGCTCGGTCGTCACGTACGCAATCCGCAGATCCCCTTTTTGCATGACGAAATTTCCAATGGAATTCAGGAGGTGCGTTTTGCCCAGGCCCACCCCCCCGTAGATAAAGAACGGGTTGTAGGAACGCGCGGGTTGCTCGGCGACGGCCAGGCTGGCCGCATGCGCAAACTGATTGCTTGCCCCGACCACAAAATTCTCAAAGGTATATTTCGGATTCGGCAGTTGTCGATGAACTCGAGCTTGCTGGGGCGCGGCCTGCGGTTTTTCCGCTCTCTCGCCGGCCTCGGGAGAAGAGGATTCCACGACAATAAACTCGACGTCGACTTTTCCTTCTTGACCGGGCCGAACCGCTTCCAAGGCTTCCCCGATCATCTCCCGATAATTGCGCCCCAGCCATTCCCCGAAAAACTTGTTGGGTACGACAACCGTCGCTTTCGTCCCATTCAGTTCGCCCAATTTTGTCGGCTGAAACCACGTTTCTATGACTTCATCCCCCATTCGTGATTGGATAAAGCCCAGGGCTTCTTCCCATATACCCAATGTCTTCTTTTCAGTCTTTTCCATTATAATTATTCACAGGTTTATTAACACCTGTTAATAACTTATATTTTCTCACAAATATTCTTCTCTTTACCCCATTTCACCAAGACAACCAACCTTTTTCTTCAAGACTCCTCACAAGTCTTTGACCTCTTATCCCTCCACTTTTCCATATATTTATTATTAGTATTTCTCAATATAATCAATAAGATATAAAGAAAGTTCCTTATTCACAGCACCTACTCCTCTTCCTACCACTACGAATCTTCTTTCTTTAGAAATCAGGAAATAATCGTCTCAGCCTCGAAAACCATTTTCAGTACGTCACGATAATTGATCGACGGATATGTCGAGTCCCCCTTTTTTTCGGCGGCGTCGAGCGTATAACACGGGAAAGGAAACGTCTTCCCTGTTCCCCGACTCTTTTTCAGAAATACCCCCTGCACTGAGCAGTCCGAGAAATCGGACGCCGCAACGAGTTCTTCCATTGAGGATTCTGATTCGGTCGATAATAAGAAGAGAACTTGCCTCATGACTCAAAACACCAGTACTCGGTCGGCCTGGCAAAGCAGGGATGTGATGCCGGCTTGTGAGACTTCTCGAACGGCAAAATCCGGATCTACAGGAAAAGAGCCACCGCTCCCCTCGGGAAGGACAATAGGAAGCTCCAGTTCTTGGATCATGGGAAGATATTTTTCCAGAATTTCTACCTCGACAACGTCATTTGTTTCTTCAGTCACGAGCATTCTCGCTTGTCCGAGCAGAACAACCGTGACCGAGGCCGCTCCGGTTGATAAGCCGAGGGCGATCCGAAGGCCTTCTGTCGGACGATGGGTCTCCAGAGGGTTACTCTGAATCAACACGAGTATCGAAAGCCCCATGATCGAATAGACAAGCGGATTCTCGCCCTGGAACGAACGAAATCCCGTGTTTGGTCGATGAAAACGGTTGAAGATAGCCTCATTGTGTATGAGGCACGGACCCTGACGATGAAGATGGAAAAGCTTTAAAAAGAGATGCCGTTCTAAGCACCATTACGTATTAAGAAACAAAGAAAAAATCGTATTCCGAACACAAAAAAAAGTCAATTGACGTTTATACGTGTTTAGCGGAATCCGAGGCGTGTCAGGATGGATGAAGACGCGGTATCCAAGGGGTGAATTTCCTGTTCTTTCGTCGTCATATTTCTCAATATAACCTGATTGTTGGCGACTTCATCGTCGCCTATGATGGCGACATATGGCGCGTTGAGCCGGTCGGCGGAGCGAAGGAGATTCTTCAATGTTGAAGCGGCGTAATCCGTATCAGCTTTCACGTGGTTTGAGCGAAGGGAATCCAAAAGCGCGAAGCCGGCCTGCCCCCCTTTTTCCCCGAACGCTGCTACAAACACCCATGGCTCGGGTGTCGGCAGGGTCGAGTCGGGAAGGACGAGAATGACTCGCTCAAGGCCGATGGCGAAACCCACTGCCGGGGTGGGAACGCCGCCCAACGTTTCAAACAATCCATCGTATCGTCCGCCGGCGCCTATCGCATTTTGGGCACCGAGCGCAGAGCAGGAAACCTCGAAGGTCGTCATGGAATAATAATCCAGGCCCCTGACGAGACGGGGATTGATGGAATACGGAACGGCTAAGGCCTGTAACCCCTGCAAGACGCGCTCGAAATGATCCTTGGAAGAAGCGGAAAGAAAATCCGTTAGAAAAGGCGCATCTTTCGTGGCTTCACGACACCCGGGAACCTTACAATCCAAGGCTCGCAGAGGATTGGCTTCCAGTCGCCTCCGGCAATTTGCGCACAGCCTGTCAGCTTTTGTTTTCAGAAAGGAAACCAGTTCCTGTTTGTAGGCTTGGCGGTCCGCAAGGACACCCAGGGAATTGAGTTCCAACAAGAGCCCGGGTAATTGGAGCGTTGAAAAAAATCTCCAGAGCAGCGTGATGACCTCCACGTCGGCGGAGGGCTCGGAACTGCCCACATATTCCACCCCGAACTGGTGAAATTGCCGCAACCGCCCGGCCTGAGGGCGTTCGTGGCGAAACATCGGCCCGATGTAATAGAGTTTTCTTGAGGCCTCGTAGGTCTTCAGTCCGCGTTCGATAAACGCGCGAACGACACCAGCGGTGCCTTCGGGACGAAGCGTTAATGAGCTTCCATCCTTGTCCGGGAACGTATACATTTCCTTTTCCACAATATCGGTGGTGCCCCCGATGCTGTGAACAAAGAGTTCGGTTTTTTCAAAAACCGGGATCCGGATTTCATGAAAGCCGAACGCATGGGCCAACGCATGCGCGGTGCGTTCGACCACGTCCCACTTGGGCATTTGGTCCGGGGTAATATCCTTGATGCCTTTAATGCCTCGAATCACCGTGACGGTCCTTTGCTTCTGAGAGGGAGGGGGACGTTGACCTTCCGACTATAGAAGGGGGACTTCGGGGAGTCAACGGAATGGACGGCCGTGGAGCATACGGCCGAACAAACCTGATTTGACAGTGAATACGCGGGAATTTACAATCCTTCCATTATTCTTGTTTCGGAAAGAGGGTTTTGACCATGTCCATGACGTATCGACAACCGTCGAATCTCAAGAGAAAACGCGACCACGGGTTTCGCAAGCGAATGAGCACGAAAAGCGGCAGAAAAATCCTAGCCCGCCGTCGCCGCAAAGGCCGCTATCGCCTGACCGTATCCGATGAGTGACGTTCCCTCACGGTGCCCGCCGGTATTCTTGAAAAAAAAAGAGGACTTCGAGCGAGTCAAACGGGAAGGGAAGCGCATCACGACGCGATTCTTTAACGTCGTTTCCTGCCGGTCCGATCTCGGGAATACGCGGGTCGGAATCGTGGTGGGGCGCCGGCTGGGCAATGCGGTGGTGCGTAACAGAGGGAAACGCATATTTCGGGAATTGGTGAGACACACGTACCAGTGCCTTATGAAGGGTAACGACATCGTTATCTTTCCCAAACGGCCGGCACTGGAGCTCAACCATCAACGCCTCCACGAAGCTTGGATAACGACCCTGATCAGCCAGGGGCTGATGTTTTCCCCTGACCCCCTCTCATGCGCAAAATAGCGTTGTGGCTCATCGTCGTGTACCAGAAAATCGTGTCTCCGTATTTGGGACCGCAGTGCCGCTTTGACCCAACCTGCTCACGCTATACCAGCGAAGCGATAACCCGTCACGGCCTGCTGCGAGGAGTGTGGTTAGGGGGCTGCCGGCTTCTGAAATGCCATCCCTTCCATCCGGGCGGGATTGATCCCGTTCCCTGATAGTCTGCAAAAAAGGTCTTCGGTTTTAGTTCTATGGAAAAACGGATCCTCATCTTCCTTCTCCTGTCGTTCGCCATCATTTTCAGCTTCGACTTTATTCTGAAAGAGCTGGGGCTGATGCCGGAACCCCCACCCGTTGAGGAGGGACGAGAGGCCGCACCCTCCGGGGATGGAACTCTCGCACCCGGTGTCCGTGACGCCACATCCGAGGTTCGCGCCGATGGCGACGAATCGGAACACCCTCACCCTGGCACTCTGCCCTCAGGGCAGTCGGAACGCGTAGAAGAAGTCGAGACGCCGCTGTACCGGGTCGCGTTCACGAACCAAGGAGCGCAGATTCAAAGCTGGAAACTGAAACAGTATCTGACCCAGGGCGCCGACGATCCCCAACCCATCGAGTTCGTGTACCCGGAAGGACATTTTGCCGGCCCGGTGTCCATGCAGGTTGAAGATCCGGAAATGAACGCCCTGCTCAACACCGGCCTGTTTGAAGTGAGCCGGGACTTTGAAACGCTCGACGACGCTCATCCCACGGGCCATCTGACTTTTTCCTATCGGAACGAGGAAAAAGGCCTGTTGGTGGAAAAGGAATTCACCTTTTCCCATGACTCCTACCTGGTCGATACGTCCATTCGCGTGGAAGGCCTGGACGATACCGTGGCGGTGTTGTTGGGCACCAACTTCGGGGTCGTGGAATGGGGCCAGGGGTTCATCGGCGCCCTGGGGCCGGCGTGGATGATCGACGGCGCGTTGGAAAAGGAAAGCCCGGACCCTGAGATCCGGCGGACCGGGGACCTGCGCTGGGCGGCCCTCCAGGATAAATATTTTATCAGCGTCATGATTCCCCAGGGAGCCCAAGGCGTTTTTGCGAAAACCGAAACCGACCACGTGGTGACCTCGGGCGTGGAGTTCCCGGTTGACGCGGAAGGCAGCCGGATCGCGTTTCAACTCTATGCCGGGCCCAAACAATTCGATCTCATGCGATCGTTGGGTCACGACTTGGAGGATACGATCGATTTTGGCTGGTTCATTTACGGGAGTTGGAGCATCGTGAAAGCGGTGGCCAAGCCACTGTTCTACGTGCTGCGATTCGTCTATGACTACACCCAGAATTACGGCGTGGCGATCATTCTCCTAACCTGCGGCATCAAGCTGTTGTTCGTTCCCCTGCAATACAAGAGCTACAAATCCATGCAGGGCATGCAAAAAATTCAACCCAAGATCAAGGCCGTCCAGGACAAGTTCAAAGACGATAAGGAACGTCTCAACCGGGAACTGATCAAGCTGTACAAAGAGCACAAGGTCAATCCGGTGGGCGGGTGTGCGCCGATGTTGTTACAGATGCCCGTCTTCATCTCGCTGTTCAATATTTTGTACATGACCGTGGATCTCCGGCAGGCCCCGTTCATGCTGTGGATCACGGATTTGTCGATCCCGGATCCCTTCTACGTGTTTCCGATCCTGATGGGCGCGTCGATGGTGCTCCAACAGAAAATCATGCCGACGACCATGGATCCCACGCAAGCCAAGATGATGCTGTTGCTGCCGGTGTTTCTGACGTTTCTCTTTTTGAACTTTCCCGCGGGGCTGGTGATCTATTGGCTGACCAATAACGTGTTGACGATTCTCCAACAGGTGGTCACGGATCGGTTTATTTTAAAACCCGCGCCCGCCGGCGCACCGGCACCGGCCAATGACGATTCCTCGACGAAATCCGATAACGGAGAGCCTTCCAAAAAGAAAAAGGGCAAAGCCAAGGAGTCGCAACAAGAAGCGAGTGAATAGAGTTTTCTCCGATGGAAAACTCGGTTGACGATACCATTTGTGCGATCGCCACTCCCGTGGGGGAAGGGGGAATCGGTATCGTTCGAATCAGCGGCGCCCGCGCCGTTGAAATCGCCGCTCACGTCGTTCGCCCCCGCAACCCACAGCCCCTGCAACAACTGGAAAGTCACTGCCTGTATTTAAGCGACGTCCTGTATCCAACATCCCCTCTCCCCCCGGGAGAGGGCCAGGATGAGGGTCCGAGCCAGGGCGAAGGTCAAACCTCAGCCATAGACGAGGCCCTGGTCGTCATCATGCGCAAGCCGCGTTCGTATACGGGCGAGGACGTAGTGGAAATTCAAACCCACGGCGGGGCTTGGATCCTGCAGGCCACCTGCCACGGCCTGATCCGGCACGGCGCCAGAATGGCGCAACCCGGAGAGTTTACCAAGCGCGCGTTTCTCAACGGCCGCTTGGATCTCACCCAGGCCGAGGCGGTGCTGGATACGATTCAAGCCACGACCTCGCGGAGCCTGCAAGCCGCTCAATCCCTGTTGCGCGGAGCCCTTTCAAAAGAAGTCGATGCTCTCCGTGAAAGATTGATTCGTGTGCTGGCGCACGTGGAAGCCGGGATGGACTTTGCCGAAGAGGATATTACCTTTATTCAAGCGGCTGAAGTCCAACAAGCCCTGACGGACACGCAACGGGCCGTGGAGCAATTGATCGCGTCCTATGAGGAAGGCCGCCTGGTCCGGGAAGGCATCAAGGTCGCCATCATCGGCCGGCCCAACGTGGGCAAATCGAGCCTGCTCAACGCGCTGCTGAAACTGGATCGCGCAATCGTGTCGGATCAACCCGGCACGACCCGCGATGTCATCGACGAGTCAATGAACGTCCGGGGAATTCCCCTGCGCCTGCTGGATACGGCCGGTCTGCGACAAACGCAGGACAGCATCGAAGGGGAAGGGATCCGTCGAACCGAGGACGCGATTGCGGAAGCCGACGTGTTGCTCCTCGTGCTGGACGGCGCCGAAGGCGTGACCGGTGAAGACCGCGCCGTGTTCGACACGTATGGCTCCCGGAAACACCTCCTCGTGATGAACAAAATGGACCTTCCCGAATCCCGGTCGTTTGATGCGACCCTGTTACTTGAGAAAGAGGGTCCTGGCTTTGTGAAAGTCTCCGCTAAAACAGGCGAAGGCCTTGAAGATTTGACGTCGGTCATTCAAAGTGTCTGCCTCAAGGAAGGACTGGAAGCGACCCCGTCCGTTCTCGTGACGCGGCTGCGACACAAGGCCAGCCTGGAGCAGGCGCACCGCTCCGTAGAAGAGGCCATGCGTTCGCTTGAAAGAAAAGAATCCGGAGAATGTGTGGCCTTGGATATCCGGGCCGCGCTGGATGCCTTGGGAGAAATCACCGGCGCGGTCAGCACGGAGGACATTCTGGACCGGATATTTCAGGATTTCTGTATAGGAAAGTAATAATTAGGAATAAATACTCATGTCAACTCAGCGTGACATCATTGTCATCGGCGGCGGGCATGCCGGATGCGAGGCCGCATTGGCCGCGGCCAGGATGGGCTGCCGGGTCCTCCTGTTGACCATCGATCAGGACAAGATCGCGCACATGCCGTGCAATCCCGCGGTGGGCGGGATCGGCAAGGGGCATCTGGTCAAGGAAATCGATGCGCTGGGCGGGGAAATCGGCCGCAACACGGACAAAGCAGGCATTCAATTCCGCATGCTGAATACGAGAAAAGGGCCGGCGGTGCGGGCCACGCGCGTCCAATGCGACAAGGCCTTGTATCGCAAGGCCATGCAGGACACGCTGGCGCGTCAGCCCAACCTCGATATCGTGTCGGGTACGGCCAACCGCCTGTTGACGAAGGGCGGCGCGATCCGCGGGGTGGTGACCGATTCTGGAGAGACCGTGCACGCGAAGGCGGTCATTATCACCTCGGGCACGTTCTTGAAGGGGTTGATCCATGTCGGCATGAGCCACATGCCCGGGGGCCGGGCCGGCGAGGCGCCGGCCGAACATCTTTCGGATTGCATGAGGGATTTCGGCTTCGAAGTCGGGCGCCTGAAAACGGGTACGCCTCCGCGATTGCATCGGGACACGATTGATTTCGGCGTGATGGGCGAACAGCCCGGCGATGTGCCGCCGCGCCCGTTTTCGTTCCGGACATCGCGCATCACGAACCCGCAAATTTCCTGTCACCTCACGTACACCAATGAACAAACGCATGACATCATCCGCAACAACCTGGACCGGTCCCCGATGTACATGGGTGTGATCGATTCCACGGGGCCGCGGTATTGCCCGTCGATCGAGGATAAGGTCGTCCGGTTTCAGGATAAAACCCAGCACCAGATTTTCGTGGAGCCCGAGGAACTGGATTCCCCGTCTTTTTACCCCAATGGCATCTCGACCAGTCTGCCGGTGGATGTGCAGGCCGCCATTTTGAAGACCATACCCGGACTCGAAGGCGCCACCATGCTGAAGCCGGGGTATGCGATCGAGTACGACTATTTTCCGCCGTATCAACTCCACCAGACCCTGGAAACCAAGAACGTGAAGGGGTTGTATCATGCCGGCCAGATCAATGGGACCTCCGGGTATGAAGAGGCCGCGGCCCAGGGCATCATGGCCGGGATCAATGCGGCCCTGCAGGTCAAGGGTGAACCGCCGCTGATCCTGGACCGGTCTCAGGCCTACATCGGCGTGCTGATCGACGATCTCATCACGAAAGACGCCAGGGAGCCGTACCGGATGTTTACTTCAAGGGCAGAGTACCGGCTCCTGTTGCGCGAAGACAATGCGGATCAGCGGCTGATGGAAATCGGGCACCGGCTTGGCCTGGTGCCTGACGATCTGTATGAAATATTCCAAGAAAAACAACGTGTTGTGGGTGAAGAAATCAGTCGTCTGTCTCGGAACCGGCTCCCATGGACGCCGGATCAGGCAGAGCGGTGGACCCAAATAGAGCCCAAATTGCCCGATCCCGGCGCCACACTGGCGCAATTGCTCAAGCGTCCGGAACTGACCTATTCGCGATTGCTGGACATAGCCGGTGAAGCCGACCAGGCAAACACGCAAATCGGCGAAGCCGTTGAAATTTCAATAAAATATGACGGTTACATCAAACGGCAACTCGAACAGATCGAAAAATTTCAGAAACTGGAAGGGAAGAGCATTCCCGCGAACTTCCGGTATGACCGGGTCACCGGGTTTTCGAACGAGGTCGCCGAAAAACTGTCAAAAGTCAGACCAGCCACAGTCGGCCAGGCTTCGAGGATTTCCGGCATTACGCCCGCAGCGATTTCGTTATTGCTTGTGGCCTTGGAACGATTCCAGCGCTCGGCGAACGTCGCATAGCCCGGATTTCTCACCGCTCCTTCCAGAATGTTCCACGTGGAACAATCATGAACACAGAACAACTCGAAGAACTCTTCCGGAAAGGGTTGACGGCCATTGGGATGGCTCACGACCAGGCAGCGATCGACAAATTTATGTTTTATTTACAAGAGGTTATGAAGTGGAATGAAAAAACGAACCTCACAGGCCATAAGAAGGAAGAAGAGATGGTCGGGAACCTTTTTATCGACTCCCTGGCCTGCACGAGGGTGTTTTTGCCGGACACGGCCTGTTCGATTCTGGATATTGGAACAGGCGCCGGGTTTCCCGGCATTCCCATGGGTATCGTCTCCCCTCAACTGAACGTCACCCTGATCGAACCCAATTTGAAGAAAGTGGCGTTTCTTCATCACGTAATCGGTTCTCTTGGCTTGCCAAACTTTCGCGTTGAATCCTGCCGGATCGAAGAGTTGTCAAAGAAACCGGAATTTCATAAAAAATTCGATTGGGTGTTCATGAAAGCATTGAGATTCGACGTTGGTTTGGCCTATGTTACTCCTTTGTTGTCCGAATCTGGGAAATGCGTGTGTTGCCGGGCCGAACCCCTGCCCCAGGGTCTCGTGCCGAAAGGGTTTTCCGTGGTCGATGACATACCTTACGAATTGCCGTTCGGGTTGGGGAAAAGGATCCTCAGCATTGTAGGCCCTGCTTAGGCTGTGTCCAGGACATTGTTCCACGTGGAACATTGAGCCCATCATGGATAAAATCATCGCCGTAGCGAATCAAAAAGGCGGGGTCGGAAAAACAACGACGTCCGTAAACCTGGCGGCTGCGCTGGCGTTGTGCGAACGGAGGGTCCTGCTGGTTGATATTGACCCCCAGGCCAATGCCACAAGCGGGGTGGGAGTCGAACAGCCGGAACGCACGCTGTATGATTGTTTGTTCAAAGGCATTCCGGTCGCCGATTCGATCGTGGCCACGGCTGTTTCGCAGTTGGACCTTTTACCGTCCGGGCCGGATCTCGCCGGAGCGGAAGTGGAATTGGCCGGGGTCGCGCAGCGGGAGGAACGCTTGAAACGTGTGCTCTCGACTGTTCCCGATCAGTACGATTTCATCATTCTGGATTGTCCGCCGGCCCTGGGGCTCCTGACGGTGAATGCGCTGACCGTGGCAAACTCTGTCCTGATTCCGGTTCAATGTGAATATTATGCCATGGAGGGGTTGGGACGGCTGATGTCCACGATCGAACGGGTGCGGGGCAGCTTCAACCAGGATTTGTCGATCGAAGGGATCCTCTTGACAATGTGTGATGCCAGGCTCACCCTTTCCAGACAGGTTTCGGAGGAAGTCCGAAAATTTTTCCCCGACAAAGTGTATCAATCAATCATCCCCAGAAACGTGGCCTTGGCCGAGGCCCCGAGTTATGGACGTCCCGGATTGCTCTACAATTCGGCGTCGATCGGCGCCAAGGCCTATATGGACTTTGCAAAGGAGTTTTTGGCGAATGGAAAAGAAAGCACTGGGTAAAGGCTTGGCGGCCCTTCTGCCGGAGAGCGAAGCGAAAGAGACCGGACAAACGATTCACATGATTCCCGTGACGCACATCGTGCCGAACCGGCATCAGCCCAGAAAAGCGTTTGTCGAAGAGGAACTGCGGGAATTGGTGGAGTCCGTCAAGCAGCACGGGATTCTTCAACCTGTCCTGGTGCGGCGAAAGAGCGAAGATCGCTACGAACTCATTGCAGGGGAGCGGCGGTTCCGGGCGGCCACATTGGCGCAGCTCCCGGCCGTCCCCGCGGTGATCCGAAAATCCAGTGACGAGGAATCTACGATATTATCACTAATTGAAAATATCCAACGAAGTAATTTGAATCCGGTTGAAGAAGCCAGGGCCTATCGCCAACTGATCGACGATTTGGGGGTGACTCAGGAAGCGGTGGCGGAGCGGGTCGGGCGCGACAGGGCATCGGTGGCCAATATCTGCAGAATTCTCTCCTTGTCCACTGAAGTTCAGGGCATGGTGGCCACCGGTCGATTGACATTGGGCCACGCAAAAGTCATTCTGGGCCTCAAAAAGGCGGAAGACCAATTGACCTTAGCCAAACGCATTCTTCGCGACCGGCTTTCCGTCAGACAGGCCGAGCAATTGGTCAAGAAACGGTCCGGGAAGGCAAAGTCCCGACAACCGGCAGGAAATCCCCTTCACGCCGACGTGGAAGACCGCCTCCGAAAACATTTGGGAACGAAAGTCGTGATTCGCTCAAAACGGCAGAGGGGTGAAGTGGTTCTCGCATATTATTCCCAGGAGGATTTGACACGAATTGTGGACGTGATTTTATCGTAACAATCCAACAGGGCCGTTCGGACCGGCGAGATGCAGGTGTAGGGAGGGTGTCCCCATGTCGCGAGCCGAAGTCCTGGTAAAGAGAGGGTAGTCTCATGTGGGGTACACCAGCAGAGCAAAAAGACAAGAAATGGGAATCGATGTTTGAAGAAGGCGCTTACACGTTTCTCGGTAAGGGTGTGGACTTCAAAGGGAAAGCCAAATTCGACACCAGCGTCCGAATCGACGGACATTTTGACGGTCAGATCGCTTCGCAAGATACCCTCATCATCGGTGAGTGTGGTGTCGTGAAGGGCGAGATCACCTGTGAAACCATTATCTGCAGCGGCAAGATCGAAGGAAATATTGTTGCCTCCCAAAAGGTCCAATTGCTGAAACCGGCCGTGCTGATCGGCGGTGTTCGTGCCCCCTCTTTTTCCGTGGAAGAGGGAGTCGTGTTCCATGGCTCGTGCGATATGGGCGTCAGCGGGCTTGATGACGTTTCCTCGCAATCCGGCGAGGCAGCGGAGAATTAGAACAGGTTCACCACGGTCTCTCGGCACGCCGAGGAAAACACCCAGGAAACCGGCCACGTTATGCCAAAACCAACGGTCCTTCTCGGAATGAGCGGAGGCGTCGATAGCTCGGTCGCAGCCCTACTGCTGACGGAGCAGGGCTATGACGTGAAGGGGGTGACGCTGCAAGTATGGGAACCTGAAGATGAAAACGCGGCGGTGTCGAAAAAGTGGGAAGAACGTGGCTGTTGCAAAGTCGGCCTGGCCCGGCACGTAGCGCGGCGATTAGACATTCCACATGAAGTGGTCGATACGCAAGAGACCTTTCGCGCAAACGTGGTCGATGATTTCATCGCAGGGTATTTGGGTGGGACCACTCCCAATCCGTGCGTGCGATGCAATGAACGGGTGAAGTTCGGGCAGTTATACCAACTGGCAAAAGCCCGGGGGATCGACTTCGTGGCTTCCGGGCATTATGCCCGGGTGTTGCCGATCGATGACGGGGTTGGCTTGTTTCGAGGCGCGGATGCCAAAAAGGAGCAATCCTATTTTTTGTACAGGCTCCCTGCGGCCTGGCTTCCCCATATCCTGTTTCCCGTGGGCCATCTTCAAAAAACCGAGGTGTGGGCGCGTGCGGAAGAGTTGGACCTGCCGGCCGATGAGATGAAAGAAAGCCAGGAAATCTGTTTTGTCACCCAGGGCGACTATCGCACGTTTTTAACCGCGGAGGCGCCACAGGCGCTACGACCGGGCCCGTTCCTCGATCCGGAGGGCCGCAAGATCGGAGAGCACCGTGGCATTGCCTTTTATACGCCCGGGCAACGAAAAGGATTGGGAATTGCGCTTGGCGAACGCCTCTACGTCAAGGAGGTCAACCCTGAAACCAACGCGGTGATATTGGGCCGGGCGGAAGACCTGTCCCGGCAAACGTGCACGGTTCATGATGTGAATTGGTTGGCTGGCGCCTTACCTGAAACCCTGGAGCACGTGGACATCAAATACCGGTATGCCTCGCCGGCGGTCTCCGGCCGGGTTGAACAGCACAAAGCGGACACGCTCTCCATCGAATTCGCAGAACCGCAACAAGCCCTGAGCCCCGGCCAATCGCTGGTCCTCTATCAGGGCGACCGCGTCCTGGGCGGTGGGATCATCCAGCCCTTCGAGCGTCACCAGGTTTCGACGGCCTTACGCGAAATTCCAAGCAGTTCCAGCCCGACGTGCGCTTGAAATCCTCTTGCCTGAACCCTCTCGGTTGACACCCGGATTTTCCGCGTGATAGCGTGACTCGTTTTTTGCGCGAGCAGCGCAAACACTGGGCTTTTGTCTTTTTCTTCACAACTGATTCATCATGAAAAATGCCATCGCACGGCGGTATGCCCAGGCGTTTTTTCGCTTGGTACGCCAAGAAGACCTCACGGCTGCCCAGGACGGCTTACAGGCCCTGTCTTCAGGGGTTGAAGGATTCTCCGGCGTTCAAGCACGTGCTGGCCTCGCCGGTGTTTACCTTGGGCGAAAAACTTCAGGTCCTCACCACGTTATGTGAGCGGACGGGCTGCCCACCGATCATGGGCCGGTTCTGCGAACAGTTGCTCAAGAAAAACCGGATCGGGTTCCTGCCGGAAATTGCCGAGGCCTTCAAAGCGTTGATGATCCGGCAGAGCGGCAAGCAACAGATCGTCGTCGTCTCGGCGAGACCGGTCGACGACACCATGAAACGGGATATTCTTGCTCAGTTAGGCGCCACGGCGAAGGGGGAGGTGGAAGTCGATTTTCAATCCGACCCATCCTTGCTGGCGGGCGTTCAAATAAAAATCGGGAGTAAAGTCTATGACGGGACGGTCAGGGGCCGACTCCACAAGATGCGGGCTCAATTGGTAAAGGGGTAAGGCATGCAGATCAAGGCGGAAGAAATCAGTTCAATTATTCAGGATAAAATCAAGGGCTTCGATCAGCGTGTCGATGTGACGGAGACCGGCTACGTGATTCAGGTGGGTGACGGCATTGCCAAAGTTTATGGCCTCGAAGGCGCCATGGCCGGGGAATTGCTGGAGTTTCCCGGGGACGTGTTCGGGGTGGCGCTGAATCTGGAAGAAGACAGCGTCGGCGCCGTGTTGATGGGATCGGACACCGGCATCAAAGAAGGCGACTCGGTCAAACGCACGGGGCGGATCGCCGAAGTGCCGGTGGGCGACGCGCTCATCGGGCGCGTGGTGGATGCGATGGGGCAACCCATTGACGGAAAAGGCCCGGTGCAAACCTCGGAAACCCGGTTGATTGAAGTCCGCGCCCCCGGCGTGGTGGAGCGTCAGTCCGTCAGCGAGCCGTTGCAGACGGGGTTGAAGGCGATTGACGCCATGATTCCCATCGGCCGCGGGCAACGGGAGTTGATCATCGGCGATCGGCAAACCGGCAAGACGGCGATTGCCGTGGATACCATCATCAATCAAAAAGGGCTCGACGTCTTTTGCATCTACGTCGCCATCGGCCAGAAGCGGTCAACGGTGGCCCGCGTCGTGAAGACGCTGGAAGACCATGGTGCCATGGCCTACACCACCGTGGTCTCGGCCACGGCCAGTGACGCGGCGCCGCTCCAGTTCTTTTCACCCTATGCCGGGGTGGCGATGGGTGAATATTTCCGTGACAACGGGAAACATGCGCTCATTATCTATGACGACCTGTCCAAACACGCCGTGGCCTATCGACAATTGTCGCTGTTGCTCCGGCGGCCGCCGGGCCGCGAGGCGTTTCCGGGTGACGTGTTCTTCCTGCACTCCCGGTTGTTGGAGCGTGCCGCCAAATTGAGCGACGAGAACGGAGCGGGGAGTCTCACCGCCCTGCCCATCATCGAAACGCAAGCCGGCGACGTGTCGGCCTATATTCCCACCAACGTGATTTCCATTACCGACGGGCAAATTTATTTGGCCGGTGACTTGTTCTATTCGGGTATTCGCCCGGCCATCAACGTGGGGTTGTCGGTGTCCCGCGTGGGTGGCGCGGCCCAGATCAAAACCATGAAACAGGTCGCCGGCACCCTGCGACTCGATCTGGCCCAATACCGGGAAATGGCCGCGTTCGCGCAATTCGGCAGTGAATTGGATAAAGCGACGCAGGCCCAGTTGGCTCGAGGCGCGCGCATGGTGGAGCTGCTCAAACAGGAACAGTACAAGCCCATGCCGGTGGCGGATCAGGTGTTGTCGATTTTTGCCGGGGTCAACGGATTTGTCGACGACGTGCCCGTGAACAAGGTGCGTGAATTCGAAGAGGGCCTGTTGGCCTTCATCAAGGAACGGCATCCTCAACTGCGTGAAGGCGTTGTGACCAAAAAGAAGATCGACGACGAGTTGGGCGGGCAGCTCAAGCAAGCCATTGCCGAATATAAACAGACGAAACAATTCTGATCGAGCCCACGTTCCATGCCTAGTTTACAAAGTCTCAGACGGAAGATCGCTTCCGTCAAAAATACCCAGAAAATCACGAAGGCGATGAAAATGGTCGCGGCGGCCAAGCTCAAGCGGGCCCAGGACCGCATTCTCTCGTCCCGGCCGTACGCCCATCAGCTTCGGGACGTGGTGCGTCATCTTGCGGAACGAGCAAGCCCGCTCTCGCATCCGTTGTTGCGCAAACGCGAGGGCCACAAGACCGAACTGCTCGTGATCACGAGTGACCGGGGGCTGTGCGGGGCGTTTAACGCCAACATTCTGCGACAGGCCGCGGAGTTCCTGAAGGAGCATGCAGAGCAGGGCGAGCAGGTGAGCGTGTCCCCGGCCGGGAGAAAAGGCTGCGATTTTTTCCGGCGGCGCACGTGGACGATCCGGCAGGAATGGCCGGGCATTTTCGATCGCTTGAGTTTCGAACATGCCCTGGACATGGGACAGGACATCATCCAGCACTACAACGACGGCACGTTCGATCAACTGTACGTGGTGTACAACGAGTTCAAATCCGTGATGCAGCAACGCGTGGTGGTCGAGAAACTGTTGCCGATCGAATCCCTGGATGAGGAAGTCGGCTCCTCGCCGGCCAAGGCCGTGGGCGCCTATCTGTTCGAGCCGGACGAGGACGAGCTGCTCCAAACCCTGCTTCCGAAACACTTTCAGGTCCAGGCGTTTCGCGTGTTGTTGGAATCGGCGGCCGCGGAACAGGCCGCGCGGATGACCGCGATGGACGGGGCGACCCGGAACGCGGGCGAGCTGATTCAGAAAGTCACGTTGTTTTACAATAAAACCCGGCAGGCCGCGATTACGAAAGAATTGATGGATATCGTCGGCGGAGCGGAAGCCTTGAAATAGATGGCGTTCGTCAGAAAAGGAGTCATCAGGTGAGTACGGAAACAGGAAAAGTCATTCAGGTCATCGGACCCGTGGTCGACGTGGAGTTTCCGCCCGGGCATCTCCCCAACATATTTAACGCGCTCAAGATTACACGCGACGGCGAGGGCGAGGCCGGTGGGACGGAACTGACCATGGAAGTCGCCCAGCATTTGGGAGAAAACCGAGCGCGTGCCGTAGCGATGTCCTCCACGGACGGATTGGTGCGCGGATTGGAAGTCCGGGATACTGGTGAGCCCATCTCGGTTCCCGTGGGCCGTGAGACGCTGGGCCGGGTGGTCAACGTGTTGGGCGATCCGGTCGATGGGTTCGGTCCGGTGTCCGCCAAGAAAACCTATTCCATTCACCGGTCGGCTCCACCGCTCGAAGAGCAGGAAACCAAGACCGAGGTGCTGGAAACCGGCATTAAGGTGGTTGACCTGTTGGAGCCTTACGCCAAGGGCGGAAAAGTGGGCCTGTTCGGCGGCGCCGGAGTGGGCAAGACCGTGATCATCATGGAGCTGATCAACAACATCGCCCTGCATCACGGCGGTTTTTCCGTGTTTGCGGGCGTGGGCGAGCGCACGCGTGAAGGAAATGATCTGTGGCATGAAATGCAGGATTCCAAAGTCATCGATCCCTCCGACTACACCAAGTCGAAGGCGGCGTTGGTGTACGGACAGATGAATGAACCGCCGGGCGCGCGGCTTCGGGTCGGGCTCACCGGGTTGACCATCGCCGAATATTTCCGGGATGAAGAAAACCAGGACGTGCTCTTGTTCATCGACAACATTTTCCGGTTCACGCAAGCCGGCTCGGAAGTCTCGGCCCTCTTGGGTCGCATGCCGTCGGCCGTGGGCTATCAGCCGACCCTGGGAACGGAGATGGGGACGCTGCAAGAACGGATTACGTCCACCAAGAAAGGATCCATCACCTCGGTGCAGGCGATTTACGTGCCGGCCGACGACCTCACGGACCCGGCGCCCGCCACCGCGTTCGCTCACTTGGATGCCACGACCGTGTTGTCCCGGCAATTGGCGGAGTTGGGCATTTACCCGGCGGTCGATCCGCTGGATTCCACGTCCAGGATTCTGGATCCTCACGTCCTCGGGGAAGAGCACTACAACGTCGTGCAGCAGGTCCAGGGGACCTTGCAGCGGTATAAGGACTTGCAGGACATCATTGCCATTCTGGGTATGGACGAGTTGTCCGAAGAGGACAAACAGATCGTCGCACGCGCGCGCAAGCTGCAACGCTTCCTGTCCCAGCCGTTCCACGTGGCCGAAGCCTTCACGGGCACGCCGGGGAAATACGTGAAACTCAAGGACACCGTCCGGAGCTTCAAGGAAATCGTCGAGGGCAAGCATGACGATTTGCCGGAGCAGGCGTTTTACATGGTTGGGGCGATTGAGGAAGCTATCGAGAAGGCGGAGAAACTGGGACACACACGATAATGGCTGAACCAGGCAATACCGTGCCCTCGGGCAAACTGCTGTTGGAAGTGGTGACGCCGGATAAACTCCTGGTGAGTGAATACGTGGACCAGGTTTCGGCCCCCGGCGCGGAAGGCGACTTCGGCGTGTTGCCGGGTCACTGTCATTTTCTGACGACGCTTCGGATCGGCGAACTGCACTACCGGATCGGCGAAGCCGAGCATTACATGTCGGTGTTGTGGGGATTCGTCGACGTGACGCCCCGCAAAGTCACCGTCCTGGCGGAGATCGCCGAGAAAGCCGAAGATATCGACGTTGACCGGGCCCACGAGGCAGTGGCCAAGGCCGAAGAACGGCTCGAGCGCGGCGGGTTGCCGTCGGAAGTCGAAGAAGCCCGGGTGAGTTTGGAAAAAGCGCGCCTTCGCCAAAAAGTAGCCGAGCGGCTCAAGAAGCAAGGGCACGCGTAACCGTTCGTCCCGGATGCGGCCATGCCGTACGTTGAAACGCGGACGGAGATCGTCGTTTCGCCTGGTGAAGGCCCGAAACGCCTCGACCATTTTTTGGCCAACCGCGATCCGGATTTCTCCCGAACGATCCTTCAGCGGTTGATCCTCGACGGCCACGTCACCGTCGACGGGCAGCCCACCAAACCCAGTCACAAAATCAAACCCGGCGACGTCATCGTGCTCAGGGTCCCCAGGGCCGAGCCGCTCGACATCCAGCCCGAACCCATTCCCCTTGAAATTCTCTATGAAGATGACGCACTGTTGGTCTTGAATAAACAGGCCGGTCTGGTGGTTCATCCGGCTCCCGGCAATTGGTCGGGCACCCTGGTCAATGCCCTGTTGCACCATTTCAAAACCGGGACGGGGTCGTTCTCCACCATCGGCGGCAAGGAACGGCCGGGGATGGTGCACCGGTTGGACAAGAACACCACGGGCATCATGGTCGTGGCGAAACAGGATCGGGCCCATGCGTCACTGGTGAACCAGTTCAAGCGGCATACCATTGACCGGGTCTACGAAGCGTTGATCTGGGGAGTCCCGAAAAAGGCCCAAGGGATCATCGAGGTCGCCATCGGGCGGGATACCAAGGACCGGAAAAAATTTTCCGCGCGCACCACCCGGCCCAAGGCCTCGGCCACGACATACCGGGTGACGGAACGGTTCGAAAAACTGGCGGCGCACGTGGAGCTCTTTCCGCAAACCGGCCGGACCCATCAACTGCGCGTGCATTTGTCGGCGATCGGGTGTCCGATCCTCGGGGATCAGACGTATGGGGGAAAGAAGGTGGGCGCGGTCCGCGAAGTGGTCATTCCCCGGGTCATGCTGCATGCGAAGGTGCTCGGCTTTCTCCACCCGATCACGCAACATGCCATGAACTTCGTCGCTCCCATGCCGGCTGACATGGCGGACATGGCAAACCAATTGCGGGGCAGGAACACGCGCGGCACCCTCGACGTGGGAGCAGGACAAGAGCGATGACTTCAAAAAAAGAAATGGACACCGTACAGGTGCTGGATGCTCTCGGTGAATTAATCGCGGCATTGGCCGCGTTGGCCGTGAAAGTGCCGGCAACGTCGTTCATGGCGATTCCCGGCGGGATCCGCCCCACCGAAGAAGCCATCGACAAATATGAAACGGTGGTCTACCGGTTTCGGGATCAGGCGGGACCGACGTATCGGGTCCTATACGGCTTTTTCGTGGATTCGCTCGAGGCCTTTGAGGCCGGGCGGATCTTTGATGCCGTGCCGCCCCTGCTCCAGGCGATCGAACGGTTGGTGGATCTGCACAAAGAAGAAAAAATCAGTTTCAATTCCGCGGAGCAGAACCGGATTCGCGAGTTTCAACAACGTCTGGAAAAAATTCTCCCGGAAGCCAGCAAACCTGAAGTGGACCTTCCCACCCCTGAGACCTACTGATCCGCTCCTTGAAGGATCGTCTCCAAATCTTCCCGTGACGGCGCAAACCAGTATGAACTCGTGACCGGTTGGGAATAGCGGATGAGGTGGTCCGAAACCCCGTCTCCCGACACCCCGAACATACGTTCCAGCAAGACCTGAAATCGATAAAGCTCGCACGAGAAGGCCAGAAAGTACAGGCCATGCTCTCCGACCGTTCCGTAGGGCGCACTCCGCCGGACGATCTTCAAGGCCTTCCCGTTTTCCTTGTAATCGGTCCGGCTCACGTGTGAAGTCGGGGGCATGGCCTCCCCTTCGAGTTCGATGCTGTCAGGCTTGGTCCGGCCCACGACCTGTTCCTGTTCGGACTGGGAAAGGGTATTGAACGCGGGAAGGTTGTGCACCCATTGCTGGGACAATACAAAACTTCCTCCGGCGCCCGTCTGCCCTTCGAGAATTAGCGCGGCTTCACGAGCCTTGTCTTCTTTGGGATTCGCGGTCCCGTCGATAAATCCGATCAGGTCTCGTGAGTCCAGGTACTGAAAACCGGCCAGGTCCAGATTGAGCATTCCCACTGCTCGCATGAACGAATGGATGCCCAGCACTACCTGCATATTCACGTCCCGGCGATTGCTCTGAATCCAAAACAACAGATCCCGCTGCGACGAAGAAACGGAATGGCCATCGACTCCTGAAAGAGTGGAAAAGGGGCACAGCCCCTCAGGGCACCACGCGGGGTTCAACCGGTCCCAGGCGTCTTTACCGAAGGCGATGACCGTCTCGGAAAGTTCCCCTCCTTCGACAGCCAATGCCGACTGGATCAGCCCGTCTTACGTCCTCGCGTCGCGAGCATCAGGCTTGAAGCTGGTATTCCAGGTAATAAAAATGCGTGCGGCCTTCGGTGAAAGATCCCTGCCTGCGGTGAAGACGACATCGTTCGATTCCTTCCTCGCTCAGCATCATCCAGTATTCATTCTATCAGGTTTATTCGGCACGCGTCCTTCGTGTCGTACTCGGGTTGACAGGCCACTGAAAATAGGTGAAAAAGACGGTCGGACGCGCCCGTAGCTCAATGGATAGAGCATCAGACTTCGGATCTGAGGGTTGGGGGTTCGACTCCCTCCGGGCGCGCCAGTTCATACCAAGCAGTCAAGACTTCAAAGTTTGTAAAAAAAGAGGTTAATGAACGGAAAGGGAATATGACGTTATGAGCAACAATTACCTTAAACCTGAGCGATTATCTCTTAAGGGACACTCTCACCTCAATGAAAAGTGGGTTCAGGATCTTATTGCGGAAGATCCTTCCATTCTTGGCCTTGGAGACCTAGTGTTGAGAGACGTAGAAAGAAGACAGCCACGAGCAGGCCGCCTCGATCTTCTTCTACAGGAATCGGATTCTCAACGACGGTATGAGGTGGAAATTCAGCTCGGTTCAACGGATGAATCGCATATTATCCGCACCATCGAGTATTGGGATATCGAGAAGAAACGGTATCCACAGTATGACCATTGCGCCGTCCTTGTGGCAGAAGACGTGACCAGCCGCTTCCTGAACGTTCTTTCTCTCTTTAACGGCACCATGCCTTTCATTGCCATCCAAATGCAGGCTCTTCAGGTTGGCGAGTACGTGACTTTGGTTTTTACGAAGGTCATGGACGAATTTTCGCGCGGGCTCGTTGACGAGGACGAAGATGCTGAGGCCGTACCTACGGATCGAGCATACTGGGAACAGCGTGCGACAAAAAGAACAGTTGCCTTGGCGGACCAACTGCTTGATTTGCTCCGTAAATTTGATCCAACCCTGACCCTGAAATACAACAAGTTTTACATCGGACTCGCAAAAAATGGCCAAGCATTCAACTTTGTTTCATTCAGGCCTAAGAAGAACCATACCATTTTTGAGCTTGGGCTTCCCCAAACCGCTGAGCTTGATAACAAGGTAGATGAAGCGGGTCTTGGTACTCTTGAATACGATAAAAAATGGAGGCGCTATCGGCTTCGCTTGACAGAAGAAGATATCAAGTCGAAATCGGAGATCCTTGAGGAATTGTCAAAACTGGCCTATGAACGCCGAGTAGAGGCGTAAAGCCATGGTTTCGTGAAAGCCGAATTGTAATCGTTCCGAAAATTTCGTTTCCCCTTTCGCTCTATAAGTTACTCAACAGAATTTTGCTTCACCAACGCTTGATGAGACTTGGACGTGCGTCAATTTTTATGCCGTTTGTCGACGATAAGAAGTGCCTCGTACTGGCTCGGAAGATTTTCCAGGGAACTCCACCAAGGTGGCGGCTCCGTCGGATGCGGAGGGCACCATTCCCTTTTGTCCCCTGTGTCTGAGGGATGAAATTTAGTACATACCAGTAAAGAACTCGGGTTGAAATCCGCCCCGCTCAAGTCCCGGCATAACGGCCTGATTTCATTGATCATGCCCACCAATTCTTCCGAGGGCTCGCAATCACCAATGAATAAGACTCCTCTGACGACTTTGGAAATCACGAGAGCGGCTATGGGATTTGGGGTCGCACATCCAATCCATCGAACGTTTGCAAAATGCTGGGCGAAATTTTCGATCAATCGTGTGCCGACTCCCTTCCGTCGATGTTGTGGCAGGACAGCCAACGAATCGATCCAACCGACGGACCCCCGTGAAGACGTAATCTCTGTCGCGAAAAGATAGCCAACGGAATGATCCGCTTCGTCTGAAGCAAGAAACAGACGATGGGCTAACGCCAACCGTTTTTTGGTTGTTTTCGGACCGAGTCTGTAAGGCTGTTGGGTCTTAGGGTTTATGCCAAAGCTGTTGCTGAAAATGAAAGAGACAGCGTGGACTAAAGGAAAGGATTCAGAGGCGCTGGAACCGGAATGGCTTTGAAATTGATAACGTTCCGGATGGGTCATGCTTTTGTTTGAGGGGCTTCATTGGCATACCCTACGGCATTGCAAGATGTTGATGGGCTGTCTGTTCTCTCGATGACGAGAAGGGCCTCATAGTCATTTGGTAAATGCTCAAGCTCATTCCACCAGTAAGGTGGAGAAGAAGGCATTCGGGGATTCCATTCCCGTTCGTCCGAGCGGGAAAGCGGGCTGAACCCGGTTTTTATTCCTAACGGTTTTTTCTGGATGGCACATCCACGGAGATCAAAACAGTGTTGTCGGATTTCGCGGAGCATGTGAAGCACCGCGGCCGGTGGGTTACAGTTTCCGATATACAAGGTTCCGGGTATGGCTCTGGTCACCACCAAAGCCGCAATAGGATTCGGAGTCGCGCATCCCATTTTGGATGATCCCTTGGTAGCCAGACGAAACTGCTGGATCAAGGCAGTCGCAATGCCTTGTTTCCGGTAAAGTGGTAAGACCGCCATTGACTCAATCCAAGCGATTCTTCTGCTCCGAAAAGGGATCTCTTTGCCAAATAAATACCCGATTCCCGATTGTTCATCACCGGCGATGAAGAGAAAATCCGTCGAGGCTAACCGTTCTGCCGTGGACTTTGGACCCAGACGGTAAGGTTTTCCGTCCGGTCTATAACCAAAGCTCTCGTTAAAAATTTTAGAAACAAGACCGGTTACGGTTTCATTCCGAGCGGCTTCCGGACCGGCAAACCTCGTAACCTTTTGAGGAATAGACAGGGTCGGGCGATCGGATTCGCTTTCCCCAAGGGCTTGAATTTGTCCACTTACTGAAGGAAAGGGAGGCATGTTGTCTGTAGGCAAGAACAGAAGACTGGTGTAAATTTATACGTGATTGTTCCGGCAATGACAAGAAAAATTGCCACGACAGCCACCAGCCGTTGTCTTTTTAATTGAAAAGAGGGTGCCAATGGACCGGATAGAGAAATCTCTGGACATCACCATCTATCCTCCCGAAGTCCAAGGGACCGGCGCGTTCGATGGAGGGAGGATTACCGAAATCAAGCCCCTTGGGTTTCCCGGAGAAGGTCCGGGTGTTCCCCATACGGGCCCCCTGTTTTACTGGGCCTGGGCCACGGCCAAGGGTTACGGGAAAATTGGCCTCCATCCTCATCGGGCTTTTGAAATCATGAGTTACGCCCTCGAAGGAGAAATCGGCCATTACGATACCTTGGGAAATCGAAGCCGGGTGAAAACCGGAGGCGCGCAGGTGATGCAGACGGGTTCCGGCGTCTCTCATGAGGAGGAAACGGTCAGCGATCATAATGAATTTTTTCAAATCTGGTTCGAGCCGAACCTGAAAGAAACCGTCCGCCAGACACCGACGTATGCGGAATTTCGCCATGAAGACTTTCCCGTTGAGGTTCGTGACGGAGTGACCCTGAAACACGTCATCGGGAACGGCGCGCCAATATCGCTCGTGGTGGAGGCGGCCATGCAGGATATTCTCATTCCGTCGGGCCATGGGTACCGGCGGGAACTTGCCACGAACCGCACCTTGGCCATGGTGGTCATCGATGGAGAAGGAACACTGAGCGATGCAGCCTGTTCAGAGAAACATGATCTCAAGCCAAGGTATTTTGCGGTCGTCCACGCCGGGAAGAACGGCTCGATCGCGATCCAGGCGGAGCAAGCCATTCCTCTTCGTATCGCCATGATCGAGGTCCAGGCTGAGGTGGATTATGCTTTATACAGAGAACAACACCCTGCTTATTGACAACGCAATCCCGTCTGCTATGATGACGGCCATCACGGACAAAGGGGAGGAAGTATGAGTTTCGTTCTCAACACCTTTTCGTTCTTGATTTGGGGTGCGCTGGTGATGTGGATGTGCGCCGGCTTCACCATGCTGGAGTCGGGCTCCGTCCGCACCAAGAACGCGTCCGTCATCTGTCTGAAAAACATCGGCTTGTACGCGATTGCAGGCCTTGCCTACTTCGCGATCGGCTACAACCTGATGTACGTGGACGTCGGATCCTGGATCGGCTCCTTCAAATTCTTCTACGGTCCGTCCGCGCAAGAAATCGCCCTGCTCAAGGGCGATGCTTCAATGGAAAAAGCGGTCGCCGAGAACGGCTACGCCGTCATGTCGGACTGGTTTTTCCAGATGGTGTTCGTGGCAACCACGGCCTCCATCGTGTCGGGCACGCTGGCCGAACGGGTGAAACTCTGGTCGTTCTTCCTGTTCACGTTGATCCTGACCGCGTTCATCTATCCGGTGATCGGCTCCTGGACGTGGGGCGGCGGCTGGCTCAATCAGATGGGGTTCAAGGATTTCGCCGGATCAACCATCGTGCATTCTACCGGCGGGTGGGCGGCGTTGGCCGGGGCGATCGTGGTTGGGCCCCGGCTCAGGAAGTTTCGGGCGGACGGCACAGTCAAGGCCACGCCTCCGTCGAACGTGCCTGCGGTGACGCTGGGCGTGTTCATTCTCTGGCTGGGGTGGTTCGGGTTCAACGGGGGCTCGCAACTTGCCCTGGCCGGGGTGAGCGATGCCGTGGCCATCAGTATCATCCTGGTGAATACGAATCTGGCGGCAGCGGCGGGGGTAATGGCGGCGATCTCCGTGTCCAAACCCATTTTGGGCCGGTATGATCTGTTTGCCGGGCTCAACGGGGCCATCGCGGGGCTGGTGTCGATTACCGCGGGGCCCGATATTGTGGAGCATCACTGGGCAATCATCATCGGCGCCGCGGGCGGGGTGCTGTGTACGGCAGGGATCAAGCTGCTGGAAACTTTGAAGATCGACGACGTGGTCGGGGCGGTCCCGGCTCATCTGATCGCCGGGATGTGGGGCACGCTGGCCGTGTGTATTGCGGCGGGCGGCAACGTGGGGGTGCAACTCCTGGGGATCGTCGCGGTTGGGGCGTTTGTGTTCGGCACGTCATGGGTCCTGTGGCTGGTCATCGACAAGACCATCAAGGCGCGGGTCTCGGAACACGTGGAGGAACTCGGTCAGGACGTGGCGGAGTTGGGCATCGAGGCGTATCCCGAATTTCTGGTGATTCCCGATGCCGATGAGGTCGCTGAACTCAAACAGAATAAGTAAGGTCGTCCTGAAAGAAAATCATAAGAGGTTCTCTCCAGCGACGATGTTACACCGACTCGCAGTATTCATACTGGTTCTGGTTATTCCCTCACTCTGTCTTGCCGAAATCCAATCCAGGGCGATTCCCTATCAACACGGCGACGTGCAACTCGAAGGATTTTTGGCATGGGATGACGCCCGAACGGGAAAACGGCCGGGCATCCTGGTGGTGCATGAATGGTGGGGCTTGAATGAGTACGCCCGCGACCGGGCCCGGCAACTGGCTGCGCTCGGATACGCCGCCTTTGCCGTGGACATGTACGGCAAAGGTCAAGTCACCACCCACCCGGACCAGGCCGCGACGTGGATGAAGCAGGTCCAGGCTGACGTCAGGCAATGGCAAGCGCGTGCGCTCAAGGGCTTGGCCGTGCTGCAAAGCCAGGAGATGGTCGATCCCCAACGCCTTGCGGCGATCGGCTATTGCTTCGGCGGCGCCACGGTACTCCAATTAGCCTACGGCGGGGCCGACGTAAAGGGCGTGGTGAGTTTTCACGGCGCACTACCATTTCCTCCCCAAGGCCAAAGCGCCAAAGCGAAAATCCTCATTGCCCACGGTAACGCCGATCCGTTTCTCAACGAAGAGCACGTGCGCAAATTCCGTCAGGCCTTGGATGCCGCGAACCTGGATTGGCAAATGGTGATCTACGCCGGCGCGCGTCACAGCTTCACCAACCCCGGGGCGGATGCTCACGGCATAGACGCCTTGAAATACGACCGGCAAGCCGACCAGCGGTCCTGGCAACAGATGCAACTCTTTTTCGAAGAACTCTTCCGGGGTTCCTGACCGGGGTTTCACCCATCCCGGGGTACGGCTCGTTAGAACCGGCTGAACCCGATCTCTCCATCACCCCATGGATTTGTTCGACATTCTCGCCATCGTCCTCACGCTGACGGCCGGATTCTCGTATCTCAACTACCGGTTCATTCGATTGCCCGTGACCATCGGCGTGATGGTCATCGCCCTGGCCGGGTCGCTCCTGCTGCACGGGATAGACCTCCTGGGGTATCACGTGGAGGCCCTGGCCGCCGGGTGGCTGGAATCCATCGACTTCAACAAGACCCTGCTGCACGGCATGTTGAGTTTTTTGCTCTTTGCCGGGGCCTTGCACGTGAATCTCAACGACCTGTTCAACCAGAAATGGGCGATCGGCTCGTTGGCCACCATAGGCATCATTCTGTCCACCGTGCTGGTGGGCACTTTCACCTATTGGGTACTGGACCTGATCGGCATTCCGCTGCCCTACCTCACCTGTTTGGTGTTCGGAGCCCTGATCTCACCGACCGATCCCATCGCGGTCCTGAGCATCCTGAAAAATGCCAACGCCCCCAAGAGTTTGGAAGTGAAGATCACGGGCGAGTCGCTCTTTAACGACGGCGTAGGAGTCGTGGTCTTTCTGGTCCTGGCCGAAGTGGCGGCCGGCACGCATGAGCCCACCGTCGGCTACGTGGCCGGATTGTTCGCGCAGGAAGCCGTGGGCGGAGTCGTGTTCGGATTGGGACTGGGATACCTGGCTTATCGGCTCCTGAAAAGTATCGACCAGTATCAGATCGAAGTGCTGATCACCCTCGCGCTCGTGACCGGCGGCTATGCGCTGGCGGGCGCGTTGCACCTCTCCGGCCCCATCGCCGTGGTCGTGGCAGGTTTGATGGTGGGCAATCAAGGCCGCGTGCTGGCGATGTCGGACAAAACCCGCGAACACCTGGACACGTTCTGGGAACTGATCGACGAGATCCTGAATGCGGTCCTGTTCGTGCTGATCGGCCTGGAAGTGCTCGTGCTCACGTTTACGGGGGACTATCTCCTCGCGAGCGCGATGCTCATTCCGCTTATCCTCCTGTCACGCCTCATGGCGATCGGGGTGCCGATTGCGCTGCTGAGTCGCGTGCGCTCATTTACGCCGGGAGCCGTGTGGCTGATGACGTGGGGCGGGTTGCGGGGCGGCATCAGCGTGGCCCTGGCCCTGTCATTGCCGGCCGGCCCGGACCGCGACGTGATCCTGGCCATGACCTACGTCGTCGTGGTCTTCTCCATCGTGGTCCAGGGCCTGACCATGGACAAGCTGGTGAAATACCTGATCCCGCGTTGAGGGCGAAGAGCATCGATCATCCAAACGGAAAACATGGATACGTACACCATTCATCTCAGTTTGGCGATACTGGCCGCAGGGTTTTGGGTGCCGGCCGGCATCTGGCTCATGAGCAAGAGGCACGCGTTCACGGTGTTGGCGTCCGTGTTGGTCGAAGACGAGGACCCGCTCCCGGCCGTCTCGATCGTGATCCCGGTCCGCAACGAAGAACGAAACCTGGAACAGGCGCTGCAATCAGTCCTGGCTTTGGACTATCCGGATTTGGAGATCATCGTGGTCAATGACCGGTCTACCGACGACACCGGAGCGATCCTGGAAAAAATGGCGGAGCGGGATGCTCGCCTCGCCGTGGTGACGCTTGACGATTTGCCGGCCGGCTGGATCGGAAAGCCGCACGCGTTACACGTTGGAGCGCAACAGGCCCGAGGCGAATTCATCCTGTTCACCGATGCGGATGTCGTGTTTCATCCGTCCGTGCTCAGGAAAGCCATGGCGCACGTGCAGGCGAACGGGTTCGATCACGTGACCCTGATCCCGCAAGGCACCATGCCCGGGAGTTTCCTGAGAACGCTGTCCGCCACCTTCGGGATGTTCATGTTCATCATCTTCAAACCGTGGAAAGCCCGAAATCCGCGGAGCCGGCGCTACATGGGCGTCGGGGCGTTCAACCTGATCCGGGCACCGGCCTACCGGGCCCTGGGCGGCCATGAGCCGGTGGCCCTGCGGCCTGACGACGATCTCAAATTCGGCAAGCTGGTAAAGGACCACGGCTACAGGCAGGACGTGCTGAACGGGAGAGGGATGGTCACGGTGGAATGGTACCGGTCGCTCGGGGAATTCGTCGACGGCCTCATGAAAAACATGTTTGCGGGCATGGAGTACCGCGTGTCGTCCGTGATCGCGGCGACGCTGGCCGCCCTGGTCATGCACATCTGGCCGTGGATCGGCGTCTGGGTGACCGGGGGATGGCCTCAAGCGGGGTATGCCGTGACTATCCTTATGATGGTCGGAAGTTTTGGTGTCGCCATGGCGCCGTTCGGGGTGAAATTCCGGCATGGCCTGTTGCTGCCCCTCACGATCAGCGTGTTGGTCTATATCCAATGCCGTTCGGCGGCATTGGCGCTCTGGCGGGGAGGTATTGTCTGGCGTGGCACCTTTTATCCGTTACGTCAACTGAAAACAGGTAAAGCTTAAAAGGGAATTTCGGCGTTCCTCCCTGTCAATCCGTATTGCAAAACAAAAAACCGTGAAAATTTGGCACGCCGTTTGAACCGGCTGTATACTGTCTATATATGTGCCCGTCCGTCGTGGCAACGCGACGTCGAAAACCAAAGAAAATGGAATGCAGAAAGGAAATGAAGTCGTGAAACGATTCGTGCTGGGTGTGCTTGCAGCGGTGGCGATCCTGAGCGCCTCCTGGGTCGGTGCCGTGTCGGCACCGTTCAGGATTCAAATGGAATCCTGGTCTCCATATTTCGCCCCGGTCACCGCCACGGTGACGGCCGGCAACCCGATCCGGTGGGAGAATCCCACCGGCTCGCATCACACCATTACGCATGACGGATGCCGGGGAACCGGCACCTGCGCCTTCGATTCCGGGTCCATCGGGCCGGATGGCGTGTTTGAAATAGCGGAGTTGCCGCCCGGGCTGTATCCCTACCATTGCACGCTGCATCCGATCATGCGTGGGACGGTAGTCATTGTGGATGCAGATCATCTCTCGGAAATCTAACACCCCCGACGTGCTCAAAATCCGCCGAAGCCACTGAAAAAAACGTGCAAATCGGGTACGGGAAAAATCCGGTGCATGCCCCTTGACTCCGGCACACGTGGTTATATTATGAAACAGGATGGAGAACCCGGAAGCGGGAACGGAGAAAACAGTGGACGCGATGGTTGAACTGAGACAACTTCGGAAAACATTCGGGCCGATCGTGGCCGTGGAAGAAGTGTCGTTCACGGTCGGCCGGGGCGAAGTGCTGGGCTTTTTGGGACCGAACGGCGCGGGAAAATCCACCACCATGAAAATGATTACGGGGTTTCTGACCCCGACCGGGGGCACCGTCAAGGTCAACGGTTTCGACATTCAGGCGCAGCCGCTCGAAGCCAAAAAGAGCCTGGGGTATCTGCCGGAGGGGGCCCCGGCCTATGGGGAGATGACGCCGCTGAGTTTTCTGGTGTTCATCGGCGAAATGCGCGGGTTTCGTGGAGCGGAGTTGTATCGCCGGGTCTCGGAGACCATGGACAAAGTGAATCTCGAAGGGGTGGCGCACCAGCCCATCGACACCCTTTCCAAGGGATTCAAGCGCCGGGTGGGCCTGGCCCAGGCCATCATGCATGATCCGTCCGTGTTGATTCTCGACGAACCCACCGACGGGCTCGATCCCAATCAAAAACATGAAGTGCGCGGGCTCATCAAAACCATGGCCCGCGAAAAAGCCATCATTCTGTCCACGCACGTGCTGGAGGAAGTCCACGCGGTCTGCACGCGCGCCATGATCATTGCCAAGGGCAAAGTGATCACCGACGGCACGCCGGCGGAGTTGGAAGCCCGGTCCCGCTATCACAATGCGGTAATTCTGCGATTGCGGGGGCCGCGCACCGAAGGCGTGCAGGCGATGCTGGAGGAGCTGCCCGGCGTCAAGCGGGCCGAGGCCCTTGACGGGAATGCGGCGGGATACCGGATCCTGCCGAAAGACGGGCAACCCATCATCGGGGCCGTCAGCCAGTGCGTACACCGGCAGCATTGGGACGTGGTGGAGTTGTCCGTGGAACACGGGCATCTGGATGAAGTGTTTCGCTCGTTGACCATGCCCGCCCAGGCCCTCACGTAGGAACAGCTCGGCAAGAACGGACTGCGGAAAGGACCGGCAAGAC
Organism: Nitrospirales bacterium; assembly: GCA_965204475.1. GTDB lineage: Bacteria > Nitrospirota > Nitrospiria > Nitrospirales > UBA8639 > Bin75. The sequence continues at coordinate 1,721,820 of OZ241988.1, read as the reverse complement.
AACAGCACATGGGCAGGATCGGCGTCATCTTCAAACGGGAACTGGTCGGGTATTTTGCCACACCGATCGCCGCGGTGTTCATCATCATCTTCCTGATGCTGGCCGGGGCCTTCACCTTCTATCTGGGCGACTTTTTTGCCCGAGGGCAATCGGACCTCATTCCCTTTTTCGACTTTCACCCGTGGCTCTATCTGGTCCTGATCCCGGCCTTGGCCATGCGGCTTTGGGCGGAAGAGCGGCGCGGTGGCACCATCGAGTTGCTGTTCACGCTGCCCGTGACTCTGTGGGAAGCCGTGGTCGGCAAGTTCCTGGCGGCCTGGTGCTTCACGGGCATTGCGCTGGCACTCACCTTTCCCATGTGGGTGACCGTAAACATCCTGGGCCAGCCGGACAACGGCGTGATCCTGGCGAGCTATCTCGGCAGCTTCCTGATGGCGGGCGGCTTCATGGCGATCGGCTCATGCGTGTCGGCCCTCACCAAAAATCAGGTGATTGCCTTTGTGATCAGCGTGGTGGTCGGGCTGGGGTTCGTCCTCAGCGGCTTTTCCATGGTGCTGGATCTGTTCAGCGGGTGGGCTCCGCAATTCTTCGTGGAACTCATCAGCTCGTTCAGTTTCCTGACACACTTCAACGCCCTGAGTCGCGGGGTCATCGACCTGCGCGACCTGGTGTATTTCCTCTCGCTCATCGTCTTCTGGCTGTTTGCCACGGCGCTCATGCTGGAATGGAAGAAAGCGGAATAGAGGACCCATGAACACGCGGCTCCTGACAGGAAGCGGACTGGCCATCGCGGTGGTTCTGTTTTTCACGGTGAACGTGCTGAGTCACGTGGCGTTCCGGTCGGCCCGGGTCGATCTCACGGAACAACGGCTCTATACCCTCTCCGAGGGCAGCAGAAACATTCTGCAGGGGCTCGACGAGCCGGTGACCCTGCGGTTCTACCTGTCGAAGAAGCTGGCCGTGGAGCTGGCCGGCATTCGGGGCTATACCAACCGGGTGCTGGAATTGTTGCAAGAATATGAACAGGCCAGCGGGGGGAACCTGATCCTGCACGTCATCGACCCCGAGCCCTTTTCGGAGGAAGAAGATCGCGCCGTCGGATACGGACTCCGGGGCGTGCCGCTGAACCAGGGCAACGCGCAGTTCTATTTCGGACTCGTGGGCAGCAATGCCACGGACGACCGGGAACTCATCCCGTTTTTTCAGCAGAGCCGTGAAGAATTTCTCGAATACGATCTCACCAAGCTCGTGTACCGGTTGGCTAATCCCAAACAGAAAGTCGTGGGTCTGTTGAGCACCCTGCCCTTGGACGGCGGCCCGCAAATGCCGTTTCCGCAAGCCCAAGGAGGAAGCGCCCCCTGGATGATCATGGACAGCATCCGGGAGGTCATGGACGTCAAGGTCCTAGACAAGGCCATCACGGACGTCCCCGAAGACGTGGACGTACTCATGGTCGTGCATCCCAAGCAACTCGGCGCCCCGACCCTCTATGCCATCGACCAGTTCGTGCTGCGTGGCGGCCGTGCCGTGGTCTTCGTGGATCCCCACGGCGAAGCCGATCGCATGCTGCCCAATCCCCGCAACCCCATGGGCATGCAAGGGCCGCGCAATTCCGATCTCGGGCCGGTCTTCGACGCCTGGGGCATCGAGCTGGTCGACGGAAAAGTCGTGGGCGATCTCCCTCTGGCCAAACGAGTGAATTTCCAAAAGGAAGACCGCATGATGGTCGCGGACTACCCGGTGTGGATCGACCTGACGCCCCGGCAACTCAATGCCGATGACGTCGTAACCGCCAAGCTCCCGAACATCGCCATGGCCTCGGCCGGGGTCCTGCGCAAAAAGGAAAACAGCGGGATCGAGTGGACACCCTTGGTGGAAACCGACGACCAGGCCATGCAGATCGAGGCCGCCCGCTTGCAGTTTCTGCCCGATGTCGAAGGCATCCTGCGGGACTATCAACCGGGAGACGAAACCCTCGTGCTGGCCGCCCGTCTGACCGGCAAGGTGACTACCGCCTTCCCCGACGGCAGGCCGCCCGCCGAGAATCCGGAGGAACCGGAAACCGCGGGCGCCGACCAGGAAACCGAACAACACCCGCACATGGCCGAATCCGCGGAACCCATCAACGTCATCGTGGTGGCTGACACCGACATGCTGCAGGACCGGTTTTGGGTCCAGTCCCAAAACTTCCTGGGACAGCGGATCGGTATACCCACCGCCGCGAACAACGATTTCGTGACCAATGCCCTGGACAATCTGACCGGCAGTCACGACCTGATCAGCGTCAGGAACCGGGGGAGCTTCTCGCGTCCCTTCACCCTGGTCAGGGCCATTCAACAGGAAGCCGAGGCGCGGTTCCGGCAAAAAGAACAAGCCCTGCAACAACGCCTGAAAGATACCGAACGCAAGATCCAGGACTTGCAGAGCCGCAAAGAAGACCAGACCACCATCATTCTGAGCGCCGAACAGCAAGCCGCGCTGGAGGGTTTCCGGCAGGAGTTGGTCGGGACCAGAAAAGAACTGCGAAACGTCCAACACGAATTGCAGAAAAACATCGACAGCCTCGAAAACGTCGTGAAGTTTCTGAACATCGGCCTCATGCCCCTGGTGATCGCCGTGGGCGGCGTGGTGCTCGGCGCCTGGAACATGCGCCGCCGCCACCGCGGCAACGAGCTTTCCCCCTCTCCCCTTGGGAGAGGGCCGGGGTGAGGGAAGAACCATCCCATGACCAAGATGCTCAAGAGACTTAGTACTGCAGCCGTCATCGCAGCCATCCTGATCATCGTAACGGTGTTCGTGGCCAAACGGGAAGAACCCGGGTCTCCGCCAACGGGCCAACCCGTCCTCCCGGAACTGAAGGCCGCCATCAACGACGTGACGGAACTCAGCGTAGCCACGCAGGGCGGCGTCATCACGTTGCACCGGCAGGAAGACACGTGGCGGGTCAAGGAAAAACACGACTACCCGGCCGACGTCGGAACAGTGCGGGAAACGCTCATCGGCCTCGCGAAACTCAAAACAATCGAACCGAAAACCCGGAAACCGGAACTCTATGAAAAACTGGGGCTGCGGGACGTAGAGGCCGAAGGCTCGTTATCCACGGGCATGACCCTAAAGGATGCAGCGGGCAACACCCTGGCCGATGTCATTCTCGGCAACGATCGACCGGCGAAAGGGAAAAGCGGCTACAAGGAAGTGTTTATCCGCAAAGCCGGAGACCCGCAGACCTGGCTGGTCGAGGGCAGACTCACGGTCGAGAAGAACCCGGGTAAATGGTTGGACAAGGAACTCGTGCAGATCGAAACAAGACGGGTGAGGCGCCTGACCGTGACCCACCCGGACAAGACCCGGCTGGTCGTGGAGAAAGCCAAGCCAGCGGACCTCGACTATCAGGTGGCCGATCTTCCGGACGGCCTGGAAATTCAGTCGCAATTTACCGTGAACAACATCGTATCCACGGTCACCTCTCTCTCGTTGGACGACGTCAAACCGCGAAGCGAAATTCCTTTCGACGGGCAACCGGTCGTGACCGCCGTGTTCGAAACCTTTGACGGCCTCCAAGGAACCGTGCAACTGCTTCCAAAAGACGACAAGAATTACGTCACGATCGCCGCGGCATTCAACGCCGGCCTGATCCGGAAACCGGAGCCGGAAGCGAAATCCGAACCGGTAGAGGAATCAGAACCCCAAGCCGGCGAGGAAACGGAACAAGAGACTCAGGAGCAAGCAGACACCGCAAAACCCGAGCAACCCAAAATCAAACCGGAAGCGGAAGTCAAAGCCGAAATCGGAGCCCTGAACAAACGCGTCGCGGACTGGGTCTATGTCATCCCCAAATTCCGCGCCGACACCCTCCTCAAAAAACCCCAAGACCTCCTCAAAACGTCCGGCAGCTAACCGCTATGCCCCTCCTTTGTAAGGAGGGGCAAGGGGAGGTAGAGGTATTCGCACCCGCGCCATCTCATCTCTCTTCTTTCCTGCTCCGGCATTGGGAGCACGTGCGCCCTTCAGACGTGGGTCGCGTGTGACAAGCCGCCTTGCGGCACGTGACGACGGCTGATTACACTCACTTCCGGCAATCCATCTTTCCATGGAACCGGTGGGGTGAAGAGCGTACTCCGAAATCTTGCATCCGAACTGCATGCCGACATGCTGTCCGCAAAGGCCGTTCCGGCGCTGTCCGCCGGCTTCACCTCGGGGCTGGGTCTGCTCGTCGCCCAAGTAGCATTCGGGACGTTCATCTTCTCCGGGCCATTGGCTCCATATGCCTCCCAGGGCGTCGGCCTGGTGTTGTTCGGGAACTTCGCCGCCTGTTTGGTCATCGCCCTCGCCAGCGGCTATCGCGGAGCGATAGCGGGGCTGACGCCTGCGCTTGTCATCGTAATGGCCGCGATCGGGTCAACTGTAGACGCCGAAGGCGACGCGAGGTTCGTCACGACGGCGGGCGTGCTCATGATCAGCGCAATGACCACAGGCGTGTGCTGTCACATGATCGGCAGGTTTCGACTGGTCAACCTGGTGCGCTTCACCCCCTATCCGGTGGCGGGGGGGTTCGTGGCGGGCATCGGGGGCGCCGTGTGTCTGGCGGCCATGTCACTGATGGGGGCCGAGCTGGAATGGAGGACGATGCCGGCGCTACTGGAGCCCCCCGTGCTGTGGACGTGGGGACCGGGCGTGGGTTATGGCATCGCCCTGTACCTGGCGATGAAACGCTGGGGGAATCCGCTGATCCTGCCGATCAGCGTCGTGTTCGCCGTGGGGGCCTATCACCTCAGTCTTGCCGCGGTCGGCATATCCGGCGACGAAGCGAGGATGGCGGGACTGCTGTTGACGAGCACGGCGGACGGGAGCCTTTGGCCGTCGCTGGGGCCGGCCGACTTGGCGCAGGTGGAATGGACCGAGATAGCCAGGCAGATCCCCAACATGGTGACGCTGATGCTGGTCGCGATCATCAGCGTCATTATGAATTTCGCCAGCCTCGAGGTGGTCGCGAATCAGGACTTGGACTGGGAGCGGGAGTTCAAGGCGTCGGGGGTCGCGACTGTGCTCGCAGGCCTGGGGGGCGGCACGGTGGGAACCATGATCGTGCCCGCGTCGCTACGCAGCAAGCTGTTCGGGGCCGCCACCCGCCTGACCGGCGTGGTCGCCGCGCTGGTCATCGGGAGCGCGTTGGTGCTGGGCGACGGGATGTTGAAACTCGTCCCGACGGCGCTCGTCGGAGGCATACTCGTCTTTGCCGGCTTCGGCATGATGGACGAAGGGCTGGTGAGAAGCTGCAAGCGGCTCCCCTTGTTGGAGTACGGCGTCATTCTTCTGATCTTCGTGACCATCATGGCTTTTGGCCTGTTCGAGGGAGTGGCCGCCGGGATGCTGGCCGCCCTCGTATTCTTCGCCGTGCGCCTCAGCCGCGTGGATCCGATAGCGGCACAGTTCACGGTGCGCGCGCGCCGGAGCAACAAAGTCCGGACCGTCACCGAGCGCACCATCCTGCTGGAGGAAGGAGAGCGGGTGCGGGTGTACCGGCTGCAAGGGTATATTTTCTTCGGCAGCGTCTCCCCGTTGACCGATCAACTCAAGCAAACCCTGAGCTGCGTGCCCCGACCGTCGTGTCTCATGCTCGACTTCGGCGGCGTCTCCGGGTTCGACGTCTCGGCGGTGAACGTCCTGGGCAGGTTCCTGCAGACCGCGAACGCGGCGGGAGTGCAGGTCGTGTTGAGTGCAGGGTCCGAACAGTTGAAGACCGGGCTGGAGCGCAATTTGCCGCCCGCCGTCTTCGCCGGGTTGTGGATGGAGCCGAATGCGGACCACGCACTTGAACGCTGCGAGGACATCGTTATTACGGAATGGAAAGCGGAGGCCGCCGCAACGTCAGAGCGCCGCGCCGCGCTGCTGGAAACCGTGGCCGAGGACCTTGAGGGCCACCTGGACCGGCAAATCCAATTTGAGGATCTGGTGGAGGAACTGCAAGACTGGCTAACCCCGCGAGAGTACGCCGCCGGGGAGACCCTTGCGGGACCGGGTGCGCCACAGAACGGGCTGCAACTGCTGCTGTGGGGCCGGGCGTCCGCCTACGATGCCGCGGGGACGCGGCTCTATCAGTGCGGTCCCGGCGATGCCATATGGCCGACCGGCGCGTTGGACCAGAAAGAGACCGCCATCGTAGCGGACGAACCTTGCCGGACGATGGAGCTCACGCCCACTGCCCGGCTCAAGCTGGAAACGCACGAAGAACGGCTGGCCCTTAAGCTGTATCGGTACCTTCTTTCCGAGCGTCTCCAGGCCGGGACATGAGCCGGACAAGAGCCCATGGAATTTTGCAGCCGTGAAGCATAGACGTCGTGTTCAAGACAGGAGTCAAGATCGATGAAGACATTCCTGACATTCCAGTCTCCGTCGGTAACGGCGATGACGAGGTTGATGCCCATTCCAAGCGCGCGCGTCTTCCTCCCTAGAAATTGATCCAGAGTTGAGTGTAACCCCAGGTTTGGGTCACGGCATCCCCGCCGACCACGGCATTCCTATCGATGAATTCGCCGGGGAGGAAGACCCCGGCACCGGTCTGCCACGCGACGTGGTTTCCGGGCGTGAAGAAATGGGTATACACCACGTCGACTTCACTCCCGAGGTCGTTGGTGTCGTTGCCGTGCAAGGTATCCTGAAAGGCCGCGTACCCCTGGTTGGCGAAATACCAGTGGTCGGTGAGCTCGTTGAGATAGAACTTGTGTCCGGTGATTTCAAAGTGGCTGTCCTTGGTGGGCCGCAGTTGGAGCCCGAAGGAAATATGCTTCATGTTCTTCCAGGACATGAGGTCCATGTACCCGAAGTGGATATGATTGGTGGGGTACAATTGATCGAACCCTGACCATGTGCCTGGGCATTGCGCGGCATCTCCAGGATCGTTCAGGTCTTGCAGCGCCCGGCATGTGTTCGAGTTTTTCTGCCCGGAGGCGGTATTGAATTCGGCGCCCAAACGGGGCTGCATGGCCACCGGAAGGGTCAGGCCCGCGTCGATATGAAAGGCGTAGGCCGAGATATCCATGTGTCTGCCCCTGGGGTCATTCCAACCTCCGATCTCTCCGAATTGGTAGTACCCCTCGATCGTGGCGTCCATGACCGCGCTCCCCACCTTGCCCTTCTTGAACGCCCGGCCGCCGACCGTATGCCGGGATTGATTGGCCGGCCGCGCATCCTCGATGCGGAATCCTTCGTTCGTCCCGCCGTTGTGCCAGATGTAAGTGGGCTCCAGGATCAAGCCTCCGACGTTCATGGGCGCCCGGGCGTAGACAATGTCGCCATCAGAGGTTGCGTTGACTCCAGGAACCTGCGTGCCGCCAATACAGTTCCCTGTTGACGGACCCGTACAGTTTCGCTCCTCCGTTCGCAGCCAACCCACCTCCAGGGTGGCGGTGTTGCTCAGTTTGAGTTCCGCGGTCAGGCCGTCATGAGACCAGCCCACGTTGTTCCAGTCGAAATGTCCGAACATGCGGTGGTTGCCCCACACGACCAGTTGCCGCCCGGCTTTCACGGTCAGGTTCGGCACCAGGAAGTTCCGCACCAGCATGAAGGCCTGACGGGCAAAGAGGGTCCCGCCGGTCCCGTTGGCGTCGACCGTATTGTTGACCCCCCAGTTCTTGGAGTATTGGGGTTGGAAAAAGAAGGTCACGTCCGGCGAGATGGAATAGTTGAAGCCCAGCCGCACCCATTGCTGCACGAAGAACGAATTGCTCTTCTCGTCGATGATGGCGCCGTCCAGGTAATAGGGCCTCCCGAATTTCCAGTTCGTGCGGAATTCCGGACGCACCCGCAGGTCCCCGGAAATGGTCAACTTGTTGATGTCGAACAGCGTGCTGGTCGGCGGGTCGAATTTGTGATACGGGATCAGGTCCGGGATCGCGCGCGGCACCGCCGGCACGGCCGAGTTCTTGTCCGTGGCCGGGGTGGTTTTCTCGGCAAACGCCGGGATGGTCGCCAGAAACAGCACCGCGGCCATTGTCCACGTGATCATGCGATTCCGTCCTTTCATTTTGATCCTCCTTCTTTTGTTTGTTGTTTCTTCACAATGGGTCCGAGATTTGTACACTTTGATTGCGCCACACGTCCTGGAGTTCTTGATATACCTGCATCAATCGCGAATCTTCAAGCCGGTAGGCCAGGGACACCATGATCAACCCGAAGAGCAGGACCAGGGCGCCGAGTCCCCCCACGCCCAGGGCCAGAGCCCAGCCGCCCGCCGACCCGAATCCCCCGTCGATCGCGAACGTGACCTGAAAGACCACGGTGCCGATCGCCACGAGTCCCAGCCAGATCAGGGTGAGCAGACCCGACGACCAGGGCACGCGTTTGATCAGGTGCAGTTCCACACCGTCCCCGGCGGTTTGGAGCGTAATGGTGCCTTTCAACGGCCAGGCCGTGCGGAACCGCATGGAAAATAATTGGTACGAGGGACGAAGCGAGATCACTTCTTGCGCGCCGAACCAGCGGGCCACACCGTGGGGCAGGGCAATGGTATCGTGTTTACCGAATTGCCGGAGCAGGGATTTCCGGGTCAGGTTGTCGAGGCGGTCATGCCGGCGGGCGATGCCGAACCCGTATTGCGCGGCAAAAGGACGGAGGCTGGTGAACTGATACCAGTCCCCGATGAGCAGCAGCACAAACAGGAAGCCTCCGAAAATTCCGGCCAGGACCATGGTGCCCGCACCATAGCACAACCGACCCCGATCCTGTGAAGCCGTCCCTGTGCGGAACGGGTAATTTGACTTTGTTCGTGACGCTTCGCTACCATTCCTCTGCGGGGTGGAGCAGTCTGGTAGCTCGTTGGGCTCAATACCGTGAGGAGTGATCCGCTGGTTGCTCGAAACATGAGCAACCCCTCCCAACAATGAATGGGCTGTGCAGAAGGAAACTTCTGTACGATCACCTGTCAAATTCGGGGAAGCCGGTAGCGGGGTAACCCCGAGCCAAGCTGGCGGAGCCGTTGCGCTCCGGCGGAAGGTGTAGAGACTTGACGGCAGGCATCCTAACGGCGGCAAAGCCGGTCCGAGGATGAAGAGAAAGTCCGGACCACGAACTGGATTTCCCAGGCAGCGAAAGCTGTAGTGGCGCGCATAACCCAAAGGTCGAGGGTTCAAATCCCTCCCCCGCAACCACCGCGCTCTTCAGTCTGACGGGATCGTCCACTTGGGCGGTCCCTTTTTTTTGACGTGAACACGCCAGTGATGATAGGCGGTCGGGGTCGCACCGGGGCGGCATAAGAACCGGCTTTTTTATAAAATATCCCGGTTCCGTATTTTGGACAATGCGTGGAGGCAGGAGTGGTCAACGTACGATGGTTATGGATTCCTTTAGTCGGGGCGAGCGCGTTTCTGGCCCTGCCCGGCAACGAGACTATCGGAGGAGTGCTGGGCGACGTGGTGGGGCATTTTTTCTCGGCGGCGCTGGTGGCCGTGGTGCCGGTCGTCGGGTATCGCCTGATTTACAAAGACATCGGTGAAAAGGAAATCACATACATATTTGCGGCCGCCTGGGCCTGGCTCGTGATCTCGCAAATTTTGAAGTTGTAGCAGTCCCTTCGTGAGGTTCACCTCTCATCGCAAGCCGGATTCTTTTTACATGGCTATGAAGCCGACTTAACACACCTGACATCGGGAGCCTGTATACCCTCCGGCACATGCATGTGAACCCGAGCCGGCACGAGATGACGAAACCGTGGTAGGATGTAATATGAGCAGGCACAGACCGTGTCCTCAATGCCTGGGGTTGATGGTCCTCGAAGATCAAGGCGAATTCCTCGACGCCCTTGACGTGATGAGTCTCTTCGAGTATCGGTGCCGCGCCTGCGGCCATCTCGAACGATCCGAGACGGGTTCTGTCCACACGGAGACGAAGGATCGACCCTACGACGGGGATACGACCCGACACCGACGGTGGGAATCGGATCCCTGCTTTACGCGTACACCCGTCCGAAGCGGTTCGAGAGAACCGCTGAGAGCGGAAACGTCTCCTGCTGAATGAACCCCTGGTAGTGACCCGGATCGGCGAGGACCAAATCCACCACGCTGCACACGGCGGCGGCCGTGGTCACCTGAATGGCCGACCACAGGCTGCCCGCAATGGTTTGCGGATAAATCTTCTTGACGTAGTTTTCCTCCATTAATTTTCCGTTTTTTCTCCCCACCACTGACGCGTAAATCAGGACAACGTCCTGATCGGTTTTGGGAACGGCGTTCTCGAGCAGGTGTTTGAGTGTGTCCCGTTGCTGATTGAGTTTCAGATCGTTCATCAGAAAGTGAATTTTGTCGCAGTGTCCGGGATACCGGAGCGTCTTGTAATTCATCGTCTGGACTTTGCCCGCATAGGTATCCGCCAGGGTCCCCAATCCGCCCGAGGTATTAAAGGCTTCGTAGAGCAGGCCGTCGACTTCGATGGTCTCATACCCTTCGAGCGGCCTCAGCGTGGTCTTCACCCCGTTTTCGATGCCGTAACACACGTTGCCGTATTCATTGATCAGCCCGTCCGTGGACCAGGTCAGGGAATATTTCAACGCGTTGCTGGGATGCACCGGCAACGCCCCGACCCGCATTTTGACGGTCTCCAACGTATCGAAGTGTTGCATGACTTCATTGGTCACGATGCTGATAAACCCCGGGGCCAACCCGCATTGGGGCACAAAGGCCTTCCGGCTTCTGCGACTGATGCGTTCAATGCGTTCGGTCACTTCGACGTCTTCCGTCAAATCGAAATAATGGAGACCGTGCTTTCTGGCCACCGCGGCGACCGTGGGATTCGAGAAATACGGGAGACTGGAAATGACGGCCTCGGGCTTGTGCGTGAGCACGTAGCGTTCCAGGCCGCGGACGTCGTCGGCATCCAGGACCACGGGAACGATCTCCGGCCTGTCTTGAGCCTCCGTGGCTTGAGGATCGACGTCGGCCAGATGAACCGTATAATCGTTGGTCTCCGCCAGGAAGGTTGCAATGAGTGCCCCGATTTTCCCGGCGCCTAACAGGAGGATGGTCGGCATGGGATGACCGCTGTTTAATGGTTCACCGTGGATTGCATCAGAGCGTCGGCCTGAGGCGGGGAGAAGCCCTGGTAGCCGGCGTGCCGTTCAATCAATTCCAGCACGGAAAACGGAACCCCTCGGACCCGCTCGGGCACGCTGAAAATCTGCCTGATGACCTCACCCTTTTCACCGATAACGGACCCGGCAAAAATGACGCCTTTGCACTGCAACCGGCCCTTGGCCGCTTCAATATCTTCCGCCAGCAGGGCGATATGATGCAGGGTCCGGTCACCGAATGCATTCACCCAGTCAGGGATGACACTGGTCCTGCCCCGTTCATCCTCGTAGGCTTGATCGACGAACAAAGCCGGAAATCCCGGAGCCCGGTACACCTTCGCATACCAATCCCGGTATTCCAGCGTCTCGGAATAGACGTACCCGAGCCGGACGAATTCCCGGGCGCACCGGTCGATGTTTCGGGTCCTGAAGGTAATATGATCGACCAGGGGCTTGAGCCCGATCCCGGCGGCATCAAGAAGGGATTTGGCGATCAGCGCCGCACGGTTTTGTGACACGTATTCATGAACGTAGGCGTCGATGGAGCGTTCAAGTTGGGCGTTGTTCATCATGCACCTCACCCGTGGTTCACATATCGCATCAGGTCACGTCAATCTGCGCGCGCTGTAACTGGCCGCTGTAATCGACGTAAATGGATTTCCATTCACTGAACGTATCCAGGGCCGCCTGCCCGGCCTCACGGTGCCCGTTCCCCGTGGCTTTCACGCCTCCGAACGGCAGATGGACTTCACTGCCGATGGTCCCGGCGTTGATGTACACGATCCCCGAGCGGAGTTCACGCATGGCGTATTGGGCCAGGTTGACGTCTTGCGTATACAGGGCGCTCGAAAGCCCGTACTCCACGGAGTTGTTCAGGACAATGGCCTCGTCGAGGTCTTGGACCTCCAGGACGGCCAGGACCGGCCCGAAGATTTCTTCGTTGGCAATTTGCATGGAAGGCGTGACCCGGTCGAACAGGGTCGGCGCGAAAAAGGAGCCGGCGGCATAGTCGCCGTCGGTCAGCGGACGTCCGCCCGCGAGCAGCCGTGCGCCTTCCTGTTGACCGGCCTTGACGAGATCATGGACGCGGTCGAGTTGGCTTTGATTGATCAAGGGCCCCACGTCGGTTTCGGGGTTGAGGCCGTTTCCTACACGAAGCATCTGCATTCGATCCAGCAACAACGCCACCAGCCGGTCTTTCACCGCTCGATGGACAATCAGCCGGCTGCAGGCCGTACAACGCTGGCCGGTGGTGCCGAACGCGCTCCACACGATGCCTTCCACGGCCAGTTCCAGGTCCGCATCCTCCATGACGAGGATGGCGTTCTTCCCGCCCATTTCCAAGGCCACCCTTTTGCGATGAGTCGCGGCGTCCAGGGCGACTTTTCCGCCCGTGGCCGTTGAGCCCGTGAAGGAAATGAGCGCGACGTCGGGATGTTGCACCAGAGCTTCCCCGACTTGCGGGGTGCTCCCCAAGACCAGGTTGACCACTCCCGGGGGGATGCCTGTTTCTTCCAGTATGTTCACGAAAAGCGCCGCCGTGTATGGCGTATCGGGAGACGGCTTGAGCACCACCGTATTGCCCATGATGAGGGCCGGAAAACTTTTCCAGGCCGGAATGGCCATGGGGAAGTTCCAGGGGGTGATCAAGCCGACCACGCCGAGCGGCTCCCGTATCGACCAGGCGGACTTGTTGGGCAATTCGGCCGGCGCAATGTGTCCGAACTGTCGACGGCCTTCCCCTCCCATGTAATAGGCCATGTCAATGGCCTCCTGGACGTCGCCGCGCGCCTCGACGAGGACTTTGCCCATTTCACTCGTTAAGGTTCGGGCTAGGGATTCTTTCTCGTGCACCAACCGTTCGGCGACCCGGTATAACAATTCACCGCGTCGGGGCGCGGGCAGGCGGCGCCAGGCTTCACACGCTTCACGGGCAGCTGCGACGGCCTGCCGGATGTCTTCAACGCCGGAGTCGGCACATTGGGCAATCACTTGGCCGGTGGCTGGATTCCGGGTTTCAAAGGTCCGTCTGGATTGGGCGGGAATCCACTTCCCTCCCATATAATTACAGACTTGGTTCTCCATGGCTTTCCCTCACAAGCTGTTGAATCCATGTCCTACTTACAAGGTACTCCCGGAGGTGGGGGATAACAAGAAAGTGCGGGAGAAAGGAAGGCTCGACGATCGTTGATCCCTGCGCCGTTGTTCAGGAACGCCCTGAGGCACGTGCGTCAGGGCATTTTCATGCCATGAATGGCGATGTAAAGCGGAAGCGCCGGCGCTTAAGCGAAGTCAGGACTTGGAAAAACGCGATGATCAGGAAAACCGGCGCAGAGAACTGGCGAGGCCCATGCGGGAAAGACCGTAGATGAGCCATTTTGACGGGTCGAAATTGTACCACTTGGGGCCATTCCGATAATCACTTTGATACATGTGGTGATAGTTGTGGTAGCCCTCTCCGAAGGTGATGAGCGAAACCCACCAACTGTCACGACTGGAATCGGATTCTCCATGCGGCTGGGCGCCCCACAGATGACAAACGGAATTGATGCAAAACGTGGAATTTAAGACGAAAAAGGTTCGCCCGACTCCGGCGAGCAAGAAACAGCCCAGTCCCTCGATCCAGCCGTCGTACACGAATCCCACCACGAAGGGCAGCGCCAGGCCTGACAGGACAATGGGGATATAGTAACGATTTTGCCACACCACCACGGGGTCCTGTTTCAGCTTGGTGGCATACTTATCGTCTTTATGGGGATCCTTCCAGAAGAGCCACCCACAATGACTGTACCAGAATCCCAGTTGTGCATTATACGGATCCTCTTCCTGATCGCACCGGGCGTGATGGCGGATGTGATCCGCCGCCCATTTGAGACCGGAATTTTGGAGTGCCCATCCGCCCGCGATCAAAAACGCGCCTTTCACCCAATCGGGGCACGTAAAACTTCGATGGGCCAATAAGCGGTGATACCCCACGGTAATGCCAAGGCCCGTGACGATATAGAGCAGCACAAACATGGTCCACGCCAGCCAGGAATAATCATAAAGGTACGCGTAGGTGGGCAGCCCGATGATGGCCCCGGCCGAGACGGCGCAAAACATCGACAGGGTCAAGTGATCAGTGGCGCGTGGAATGGGAACGGCTGTTTTTGTATCGGTCAGTGTCGACATGGCGTTAGTATCCAATGAGTGATCGGTAAAGTCAGGTCTGAGAAAAAACCGGCATTTAAAAATTTGACGAATTGTTCAAAGGGAGGGTGCTGCCCTTCACTCGCTTCAACATTCTTCTCGATAGCTCGTCCACCCTTTTGATGAAGCAGCACTCGACAAGGCAAGTTTTCTAAGAATACCTGCCCGCGGACGGATTGTAAAGGCTTAACCCTGCTTTTCGTGGAAATCGTGCGGTTCAAATGCGACGCATGGCAAGCTGCGGCGTTGCTCTTGCTCGGGTGTCAAGGCGATCCTGCTTTCGGCAAGGGGGCAAAAACGTCAAAGGAATCAGGGGATTGCGGTCAGACGTTACCGTCGTGGGCGGAAAGATTTTTCTTTGGGCCTTGCTTCATTCACCACGAGATTTCTGCCCTGGAAGTCTGTTCCATTGAGCGCCTCAATAGCTTGCTGCGCTTCCTCTCCGCTCCCCATTTCCACAAATCCGAACCCTCTGGACCGTCCGGTATATCGATCCGTGACCACGTTGGCGGATTGGACGGTTCCATGTTGTGCAAACAGGTCCTGTAATTCCTGGTCCGTCGTGCTATAGGACAGGTTCCCCACGTATAACTTTTGATTCACGTATGCCTCCATCTTGCCAAAATGTCACACAGCGAAGCGCACCGTGCTCCGCACGCCTCAAGGCTCCCGGTTGTTTTCCGTAGACCCGGTGACCGTTCGACCCGGGGTGGCTCAGAGTACCTCGAGTTTGACGGGCTTCTGCGAAACGGGCTTTTCGCGAAATTTTTTGATTTCCGTCGTCGCGGCCTTGAACGCGGAGCGAATCGCTTCCTCGAAACTCTTGGCTTCTTTCCGTGCGGTCACGGTATGACGTGGAGGAAGATTCAGCACGATCAGCGCTTCGGCGTTATCGTCTCCCTTTTTGTGATGGGGGTTTTTAGTCAATGTGATACGGGCATGGGTGATGTTGTCGTACTCTGTTTGGAGTGTGGTAATACGGTCTTGGATTTCCTGTTTCCATCTCGGCGTCATGCCGACGTTCCGACTGTCAATTTTCAAATCCATTGGCCTCCTCCCTGCTCGGGTCCATCACGATCACGAGTTTTTAGAGACACCAACTACAAAATATTATCTCACGAATGCTCTCATTTTGTCATGAAAGATTGTGTGCCGGCAGGGCAAAAAACATCACACACGTGAAAAATCACCCAATTTCAATCTTGTGTGACCCAAGCCGCGTGAGGTACCATCGGGTCCTATTGCTTTAAGGAGGCATCATGGATAAAACACAAGGGTCCGTTAAAGAGAAAAGCGGCGCGCTCGATCAGGATATCGATCGGTTTCGTCAGCAAATTGCGAGCCTGAAGACGTTTATTATGGGAGGCTCAGCAACGCCATCATCCATAGAAGAATTTGACATGGCCGTTGAGGAACTTATTGCCGAGGTGCTGGGCAGTTCCTCGAGTATGTTGGAAGCCTATGAATATGCTCAGTTGGGGGAAGCGGGAGGACTCGTCAATCTCTCGGATGAGGCTCCGGAGGGAGCGGGTCTGGATAATGAACGGGAAGCCCTGCGACAACGGCTCCGGGTGCTGGAAAGTTGTGTCGCGGACTTGGAGGCCCGGCGGGCTCAGGCCAGTGTCGGCCGACGCTCCCAGTCAACGAGTGGCCCCACCGTGAACGAATTTATGTCCCGGGCGATTCGCTCCGTGTCCCATGACGCCACGCTTCGGGAAGCCGGAGAAGCCTTGCAGAAGTGGAAAGTCGGCTCGCTGTTGGTCGAAGGTGGCGATGACTTCATCGGCAGTATCACGGAAACCGAATTGAGTCGGGAAGTGGTGGCCAACGGGGTCGATCCCGCGACAACGACCGTCAAAACCTGCATGCGAGAACCGCTTCTAACGATTGAAAGCAGTGAATCGGTGGTGGCAGCCGTGCAGTTAATGAAAGAAAAAGCGACGCGCCACGTGTGTGTGACCGAAAGCGGCAAAATCATCGGCTTGATTTCCGTGTCGGATATTCTGCGCTACTATTCCGGGGTGGCGTAACGTCAGCCTCACACCGGGGCGTGTTACTTCACCGCCTCGCGTTTTGATTCGAGCATGCCGACGACCTCGGCAGGGTCAAACAAGTCGCCTGCGTGAAGTCTCAGGGTGGCGGCTTGTTCGTTCGGCGCGAGAGGTTCTTGGTCCCGCTCCTGTTGTTCGAGTACGGGCAGGTCGGCTTCTGAGACGTTATTCGACTCGATGGTTCTTGCCGTCACTCGTTCGCGCAAAGTGGCCGGCGTGGTCTCCATATCCAGTATCAAGAAGGGGATATTCAACGAGGCCGCCAGCGTTCCGAACGCATCCCGATGTTGCCGTTTCAAGAAGGTCGCGTCCACGATGACCGGATAACCCAACAGCAGAAGCTGCCGGGCAAGGGCTAGCAGGCGTTCATAGGTCTTTCGCGTCGTCTCCGTTCCATACACGACGGCCTTGATTTCCCCGGAACTCTGATCCAACGGCGATAATCCGAACAGGCGTTTGCGTTCGACGTCCGACCGGAGACGGATGGCGCCTGTTTGTTCCAGCAACGTTTCCGAGACGGTCGATTTCCCGGTGCCGGATACCCCGTGCATGATGACGAGCCAGGGTGTTTGGGTTTCGGTAAAGGATTGTGCGGCCGAGAGATACCGAACGAAGTCGTCCGCGGGGGACGAAACACGCTGCCCGCGGACCTGGGCGAAAACAAGCGCTACGACTTTCACCCGGACGAGAGCCCGGTAGACTTCGTAAAAGGGGAGAAGCCTCAGGCCTTCGTAGTCCCCAGTGAATTCGAGGTAGCGATTCAGGAATCGCCTGGCCAACGCCGGCTGTCCTCTGGCCTGAAAGTCCATCACCGTAAAGGCCACGTCGTTCATGACGTCGATCCATCGCAGTCGTTCACTGAACTCGATGCCGTCGAATGCGATAATCCTATCGTGACGCAGCACGAGATTGGCCAGGTGAAGATCACCATGGCACTCTCGAATGAACCCGCTCGCTTTTCGTTTCTCGAAGTCACCGGCATGGTCCGCGTGGAAATGAGTAAGCCAGTGCCGAAGTTGTTCCAGGGAGGGGCGATGTTCGGAAAAGGCGCTATGTGCGGGGATTTGTTCAAAGACTTCTGCAATGACCCGTGCAATCAACCCGGGTGTTCCAAAGACTGTATCCTGATCCGCCCTGGCCACGTTGTGGTGAAAGGCTGCGATGTCCAAGGCCAATCGGTCGACTTGTTCCGGTCGAATCTGAGCCAACACGTGATCCAAGGTGGCATCGGCCGTGAACTGGTGCATTTTTACGGCGAATTCAAACGGTTCGCCTTGCCCGTCCAGTTGCGGATGATCAGGCGTCCCGGAAATCGGCAGCACATCCACGTAGACGTCCGGTGTTGACCGTTGGTTCAAGCGAATTTCCTCATGACAAAAAAACTCGCGTTGAGTGAGTGAAGAAAAGTCCACGAACCCGAAATTGACGGGTTTTTTGATTTTGTAGGCAAAGGGTCCGGTCAGCAGGACCCAGGAAATATGTGTTTCCCGAAGATCGAAACGGGTGACCGGATGAGGGTAAAGACGGGGATCTTGCAGGGCTCGAAGCAGTGTGAGCGAATCGTCGGGTCTCATGGTTCAAAAAGAGATGATGAGAGTGAAACGATAAGATGAGAGGTTGCCAACGTTGGCTGTGCCTTGGGAGGGATGCATAGCAAAAATGGAGCCAAATGATCTTTCCCCAGAATCTGGGGATAACATGGTGAAAATTTTTTTAGAATGCTTATTCCATGTCCGTATGATAATAGAGTGAGCAGATTGCACATTTTTTGTGCATTGTGGTTAATTATATTTTGCTACTAAATATAGTGGGTTTAAAATAAACACGTGTATTTGGAGTTATATTTCAAGGTGTTATGCAAATATCATTGGAATGTTAAAGGGTTTTTTCCGTGACGCGCTCAGGTTGACCAAGAAAATGATGATTATCCACAAAGGGTGTTGACAAATGAGCGAATCAGCAGCAGCTTTCTAAGCACCGCGCCGCCTTCTTCGGCAACCGGCTCTCATTCTTTTTTGAAGGAATCACGCCGCGATTATGCAGGGAATCTCCACACTGGCCACCATCATTTCGGTTTTCAGTTTTTCCCTGACGTGTATCGTGGTCCTGTACCCTAACCTGTCGCGCTTCAAAAGTCGATGGAAGGGAGTCGCCTTCTATGGTGGCATTTCAGCGGGCACGTTGTTGGTGGCGGCGCTGACCGCCCCTGATCCGGCTTTCCCCGACCAGGCTTGGTCCTGGATTGATTGGATAGTGCTTGGTCTCGGCGTAGGGACCGGCCTTGCCGTGATGCTGAAACGTTTCGGATGGTTTCGAAAGAAGCAGGCGGACGCCCCTGCCGTTCAGGCGAGCGGGGAGAGGTCCGTCGGTAAAAAAGTCCCGGCTCGAACAAAAAGCCGTCCCGCTAACAGACCATGAACGAATCCCTCACGTGTCAGCCAGGTCCGGTTCCCGATCCTGTTCTTGCCGGCGTGACCAGGTTGTTCCGGTCGTCGTGGCGTCGAAGCGAATGTCTTGTAGAGATGATTCGTTCGAGCGGTGTCCAGTCGATCGGCGGACAATCAGGCTGGAAAAGCTGGTTCAGGGTCAATTGCAGAAATCTTGGTAAAAAGGGATCCAGGATGGTCGAGTCATGCAATATGTCATCACCATCCTCGATCCGGAAGTGATTTTCGAAAAGACGGCCGGTGAACCTCGTCTCGTCACGGGGTTCCAGTTGCAGCCTGAACCGGAGCGCCCCGGCGTTGACTTCAATGTAACGATGGCAGATCAGTTGGTCATTCGGCACAAAAGAAGCAAATTCGTACCTGCCCAGCATCGATGACCTGAGCTGGATCTTCGTTCCGGACGGTAACACGCTTTGTTCTCCAAGCTCGGAGACGAATTGCACGTGATCATAGGTCGCCTGCAGCTCCGATGTCAGGTCACGATACGTGGCCCAATCGTCCTGGCCAAGGAGTTGTCGAATGATCGTCAGGATGTGCGACCATTCGTATCCCAGGACCCCGAAGTGTGAGT
Source organism: Nitrospirales bacterium (assembly GCA_965204475.1). Taxonomy (GTDB): domain Bacteria; phylum Nitrospirota; class Nitrospiria; order Nitrospirales; family UBA8639; genus Bin75. Next base: position 1,702,503 of record OZ241988.1, on the reverse strand, counting down.
CGACGAACCGGCCCGCGTCGATATCCGGCCGGCGATCCTTACTGAACTCGATTCGAATCAGGTCGATGTGCGCCACGTCGTACCGCTTCAGCGCATTCACCAGTTCCCTGACGGCGCGGGAATCGGCGTACTGTCTGTTTATCAGGACGCGCGCCTCGCGGTATTTCTTGAGAAGCGCCTGGAAGGGGTCGACTTCAAAACTCAGGCAAGCGGGTTTCTCCACGATGACCCGTGCGCGTGGATTTCTCGACAGAATCGTCTCAAGGCTCTCGAAGTGTTTTTCCGTGGGCGTACAGATGCACCAGACTTGAACTAGATTGAAAAGGTCGCCGGGCACGTCACCCAACGTCGTGTAGGGCCGGGGTTCCAGGTCATCGGCCGCCCGAGGGTCCACGATCACGAAACGGTCACACAACGGGTCGAAGACCTTGTGATAAATGCGACCCATCTTGCCGCATCCGACGATCCCGATGAGTTCAAAATCCTTATCCACAACAGCGTGACATCCTTTTATCCAAGCGTGTCAGAACGTTCCGACAACCGAAGCGGGTTCTGTGCTGTTCATGTCCGGATCCCTATCATGACGTTCCGGCAGGCTGGGGCAGTTGACGATTGATTTCGTGAATCCTGTACCCGAACCCGGGACCGCTGATCGTCTTGAGGTCGAGGATCCCACCCACTCGTTGATACAACCCCGGGTGCACCTTGGCTTCGTCTGCGGACGCGTCGGGATAAAACTGCATGGAGTTGGTCTCGATGCCAATGCCGGGAGAAGCATGAGCCCCGAGTTGGGCGTGCGCGATTTGTGCAAGCATCGGGTTGGTCAGGTCCTGGGTCAACACCTCCAGGCCGTGGCGTTTCGCCCAACTCAGCGTCAAGAGCGCTTCCGTCTGGGTTTTACACGTTTTCACCACCACACCCGAGTAACCGAGCGCGCTCGCTTTCTGAAGCACGCGCCAATCATGGGCGCTTTCATCCAGGACGCAAGGCGCCCACTTCGCAAGCGCGGACACGCCCGTACCGGCGTCCAGCAGTTCCGGCGTGAACGGCTCTTCAATGTAGCAAAGCGCGTCCGGGACATCGGGTCGGTCCCGGTGGATTCGCTCGAACAGGTGTTCCACGTACGTGGGGTCCGTCACCGTTCCGTTGAAGTCCACGCCCAACATCGTGACCCCGCGTGGCATCGAAACCTCGGCCACGTTCAGCACGCGCTCATAATCCCACTCGAAATCAGTTCCGCTCAACTTGATTTTCAGGCGACTCAATTGGTCTTTGCGTATCCATTCTTCCAGGGTCGAGGGAAATCCGCTTACCGGCTTCTCGGAAGTTCCCGCCCCTTCGGACAATGTGTCAACACCCCCGACGGCATGCCACGCGGGGATCCTGCTTATGCCGTATGAGAGAAAATCACTTGGGTACAGTCCTTTGAAGTCGGCTTCTCCAAGGTAGGAGGTCAAATCATCGGGCATGTCGCGGGAGGAGTAGCAGTCGTAGATCGGTCGGCCCGCGGCGTGGCCATACGCATCGTGGAGCGCGATATCGAAGGGCGCACAGCACATCAATGCCGCCAGATAGGGCAATTGGCTTTCCGCACTCCGCCGCGCATTGAACGAAACCAGTAACCCCGGCAACGTCTCGCGGAGGAATGCATGTCCGAGCGCGAGCGGGTGCCCGCCGGCGTCGTACGCCGACCATACAGCCAGCACCTCACAACAGAATTGTCGCAAAGCCGCCTCGCGTTCCGCTAACGGAACGTCGCTGGGCCATGCCCATTGCGCGGAGAGAGGCGACTCCCCCCAACCTTGAAAAGGACCACGAGCGGCTTCTTCCACTTCACACATCACGCGGGCACACGTGACCCGCTCGAGCGTCTCCTTGCCGAATCGAAACGGCACTTGTGCACGGACGTCGATGAAATAGAGGGCCGACCTGATCGGACGAATCGAAATCATTTTTCTGATCCGCTGAACGTCATCATTGGAATGGGAAAGCGCGGGGATTCATCTTCAGGACGCGCCATGGTAGCCGGTCTGCTTTGACCCGTCAAAACCGCTTTGATATTTTTCCCCTCATGCCCAACGTCGACAACTGGAACAGGTTATACCGAACACAGGGCCATAGCCTGCCCTGGTGCGTCGAGAACATGCCGTCCTGGTTTACGGAAGTCGTGAATTCGGGTTGGATGACCCCTTGCAAGGCGTTGGACGTGGGATGCGGGGTCGGCAATTATGCGTTCCACCTTGCGCAAAAAGGATACGAGATTTTGTGTATCGACCATTCCGAGACGGCGATTGCGCTCGCGAAGGAAAAAAACAGCCATCCGTCTTTACGATTTATGGTCGAAAGCACGGAAAACCTGAGCGCCCTTGGCGAGACATTTGATCTCATCTATGACATCTCGTTACTCCATCATCTGCAACCCCAGAAAAGAGACGAATACGCGTTTCAATTGTCATCGCTCCTCCATCCCGGCGGGAAACTCATGGTGTGCGTGTTCTGTGACGATGAAGAGCGGTTTGGCAAGACCAACGAGTTCATGAATCCGGTCACCGGCACCATCACTTCCCTGTTGTGGAAAGAAGAACTCGTGAGTACGTTTGACCCGTATTTCACCTTCGACAAGCTGGAAAGAGTCCCCTTCGACAACTACCTGCGCTACCTGTGTTTAATGAGAAAAAAATAGACTCAGTGAACGAGGAACGGCCTCGCCAACTCCGTGGGCAGGTGCGACGTTAGGTCACGTCTTTTTCACGTGACGGCAGGGAATTTTCAGGGCAAATGCAGTATACTTTCTCACGGAACACAAAAGATGTCAGCCGAAAAAAAGGTGTAACATTTTTTATGAGCCGTCTCACGATTTGGATCATGGCAACACTGTCATCCCTATCGATGGCTTCACATGCCATCGCGTCGGAAACCCCGCCTCCGAGCCGGTTTCTTCACCAATCGATTCCCGTACTCGGGATGACTCTGGACCAGGCTCGACAACCCGCAGGAATCGTGACGTACGTCATGATTCACTTTCACCAACGCTCGGATCATGATGGGCTCAAGGTCCATTTTCGAAAAATCCCCGGCCGGTTCGGCCCCATTGCGCGAAAAGGCGTGGCGACCGCCATCGACCGGGTCGCAAAATCCTCGAATCTTCAGGATGACTCGTGGACCGTGGTTTTGACGTTTCCCTACTCGGGGTTGACCTTGTATGGCGACAGCCTGTCGGCGATGGTGGCGTTAAGTGTCCTGGCCCTTGCCAAGAACGAAGCGATCGTTTATGGCCGAACGCTCACCGGAAGAATTACGGAGGACGGCCACATCGGGAAAGTCGCCGGGGTCCCGTATAAAATTTATGCAGCCTATTCGGAACGCCTGGACCGGGTTCTTGTTCCTGAAGAACAGCATCCCGGCGATGGCGAATGGCGAACCCCGTTCCTCATGCACGTCTCGCACGTGGGGACGCTGGAAGAAGCCTATCAGGGATTGACGGGTCGTTCCCTGTTTCCTAAGAAATCGTTGAAATAAGCTCCCGTTGTGCCTCACGGGCGTTCCGGTTTTTCAACAAGTCGAATCTGCTAACGGAGAAATGCGTGCTCGATGGCTTAGGTGAAAATGGAGGCTTGCTTGTGGCAATCTTTGCGTTGTCTCTGATCACCTTGCTCGGTCTGTCGTTCATGACGCCCACAACCGGAATAAGTATGGAATTCGAACCCCTCGCGCATCCTTATCCTCGACAAAGTGAACGGGATCACATGGTGAAGGCGCAACTCCTCACGCGTGGGATCAGCGACGCAGCCGTCATCCGAGCCATGCGGGAAGTGCCTCGTCATGAATTCGTGACGGCCGAGGATGCAACCGAAGCCTATGACGATCATCCACTGCCGATCGGATACGGCCAAACCATTTCACAACCCTACATCGTGGCCTATATGACCGAAGCGCTACGCCTGAACGGCCATGAACGCGTGTTGGAAATCGGAACGGGTTCGGGGTATCAGGCCGCGGTGTTGGCAACGTTGGGGGTAAAGGTGTTCACCATCGAGATCGTCGAGGAACTGGCCGAACGCGCGCAGCAGACGTTTGACAGGTTGGGCATTTCCCATATCACCAGCCGGGCGGGTGACGGGTATCAGGGTTGGCCGGAGGTAGCCCCCTTTGACGCGATCATTCTTACGGCGGCCCCGGAGCATATTCCCCAACCATTACTGGATCAGCTTGCGCCCGGAGGGCGAATGATTTTGCCCCTGGGGAAAACGTTGCAACGCCTGATCATCCTCACGAACACGCCGGCGGGGCTCCGGCGCCAAGAGTTGTTGCCGGTCGCGTTCGTGCCGATGACGGGAGAGGCGCAGGCGCGACCGTCGAGTCAGTAGGGTTGCAAGACCCGTTGCTCCAAACGAAAGGAAGCATGCCAATGCATAAGAAGAACGTCTCGCGCACACAGTCCGGCCTCACACTGCATCTGCTAGGGGCCATGATATTAGGTGTGACAGCGGGAGGGCTAGCTCAAGCCGAACCGTTACCCAAAGAGGCGGTGCTGCCCTTGGCGTTGGCCCAACAAGCCGCAGAAGCAGGCTTGGCCGAATGCGAGAAAGGCGGGTATAAAGTCAGTGTCGCTATCGCCGACCGCGGAGGGAATCTGAAGGTCTTGTTGCGCGGCGATGGGGCGGGACCGCACACCACGGACAGCAGCTTTCGGAAAGCCTATACCGCGGCAAGCCTGCGACGTTCCACGTTGGAGTTGGCCAAACTCATCGCCAAAGTCCCCAGTATCCAGGCCTTGCGGGATATGAACGATAAAATTCTGATCCTCGGCGGGGGCTTGCCGATTGAACTCGAAGGCGAGGTCGTGGGCGGGATCGGCGTCGGCGGCGCGCCGGGAGGACATCTGGATGAAGCATGCGCCGCAGCCGGCCTCGCCAGTCTTGGCAAGCTTCAGGCGGCAAATCCCCAGGAGTGAGAGGCACGACTGAGGCGCTCGGTCAGACGCGCTTCGTCTTTATCAAAGTCACCAAAGGTGTGGTTGGGAATTGTTCGCTGGCAACTTCACCCGATAGTCAGGATCCCCGCTCCATTGATCGTTCCCGCTTTGAGGGCCTGAAGCGCTTGGTTCGCTTCCTCCAGCCTGAAGGCTTGGGTGTGCGTGCGAACGGGAATTTCCGCCGCAACTCGGAACAGGTCCAACCCGTCCTGCCTCGTATTGGACGTGACGCTTTGGAGAGACCGTTCGTGAAAGAGATCGCGGTCATACACGAGCGGGGGAACGTCAGACGAATAAATGCCTGCCATGGCGACGGTTCCGCCCCGTTCCAGGGCTTGCAGCGCATGAGGCACGATGTGCCCGACCGGGGCGAACACGATCGAGGCATGGAGTTTCTCCGGCGGGGGTTCGGTCGAATGCCCGACCCACGTTGCCCCGAGTTCTTCGGCAAGACGTTGGTGGGTATCCCGGTGCGAAAACACATACACCGGGCAGCCCCAGTGCCGTGCGATCTGAATCGTGATGTGAGCGGATGCCCCAAACCCATAAAGGCCCAATCGTTGCCCGGGCTTGATCTGACTCCGGCGTAACGCCCGATATCCGATGATGCCCGCGCACAGGAGCGGTGCGGCTTCCGCGTCGGAAAAGATCGAAGGAATGGGGTAAGCAAAGCGTGCGGGCACCAGCGCATATTCCGCAAACCCGCCGTGCACGTGATAGCCGGAGAACGTTGCGCCTTCACACAGGTTTTCACGACCCGTGGTGCAAAACTCACAAGTCCGGCATGTATCCTGGAGCCAGGCGATGCCCACTCGGTCGCCAGGTTTAAGTTCGGTTACGCCTGCTCCCAGTTGATCGACGACCCCGACCGTTTGATGGCCGGGAATGATGGGCCTCGTGGCAGAGGGCAGTTCTGCTTCCACCACGTGCAGATCCGTCCGGCACACGCCGCACACGTGCACTTTCACGCGCACGTCGCCGGGTCCGGGTTCCGGCACGGGCATGTCCCGGAGTTGCAACGGAGCCGTGCTGACGTCGCCGGCACGATCCAGGGTCATCGCATTCATAAAACCACCGTTTGAAAAATGTACCATTGAAGGGGTTTCGCCCTTCAAATTGCTATTGACTCCCCAACGAAAGAGGCATAGGATTTTCTCTTGAAATTATTGATCTAAACAAGAGGGGTCAACCATGAATGACCTCAGCCCACCGAAATCATAAGGCCCGTAGCGAGCGAAGGAATCGACCTTCTTCGGATTGCGGGCCGGCTTCGTTGCCGAGAGGCAACTCTCCCGGACGGTGCTTAGCAGCACACGGTCTGAACGACCAAAGAACAGCCGGAACAAGACGAATTCCAAAAGAGAATTCTCCCTCAGGCAACAGCTCATCCGGAAGAAAACAGTCCTTGCCACTAGCGGGTCAATAACAGCAGAATAAAAGGAGCGCACTATGCGCAAACACACATGAGCCCGCTTTCTTTGGGAAGCGGGCTCATCGTCGTTTTAGAACAAGACGTGTTCAAGACCGTTCTACGAAAGTGCCGCTTTCCCGTTCTATTGAGATCGTCAATTACGTTGAGCAATCGTACCTGCGCGCTATACGCAAGAGACGTCAGGTTCCTTTGACCGTAAGACGGAATTCCGTGTACCTTTTTGTCGAGAACAACCCCGTAACAAACAATGAGCAATTCCTTTTTCAAAGGCCATGGTTTGGGCAATGATTATATTGCCCTTGATCCCGCACAGTTGACGTTTAAACTGACCGCCAAAACCATTCGCGCGATTTGTGATCGACATTGGGGAGTCGGGAGTGACGGGATCCTGGCGCTGGTGCCCTCAAAAAAAGCCGACTTCGGGTTGCGGATTTTCAACCCGGACGGGAGTGAAGCGGAAAAATCCGGCAACGGCTTGCGCATTTTCGGTTGCTTCTTATACGCCACGAAAAGGACGAAGCGCCGGTCTTTTTCAGTTGAAACCAAGGGCGGGCTGGTTCACGTGGAGTTGGCCTTGGACCGGAACGGGCAGGTGAATGGCGCGACCGTGGACATGGGGCGAGCTTCGTTCAGGCCGAGGGACTTGCCCTGCACCATCAAGGCCCCGGAGTTGGTCATGCAGCCGATCAAAGCCGTCGGACAGTCCCTGCGGTTTACAGGGGTGAGTGTCGGCAATCCGCATTGTGTGGTATTCAGGGAACGGGGCAAGTCGTGGACTCGTGAGGATTTACTTCGCATGGGGCCGGAATTGGAAACCCATCCCACCTTTCCCAAGCGCACGAACGTTCAACTGGCCGTTCCCACGGGCCCTCACGCCGTGTCCATTTTGATCTGGGAGCGTGGTGCCGGAGAGACGCAGGCGTCCGGCTCCTCCGCCTGCGCGGTGGCCAGTGCAGGGGTTCGCTTGGGGTTGGTGAAAAGTCCGGTCAAGGTGCTGGCTCCCGGCGGCCGACTGGACATCACGGTGGATGCCCAGTACAGCCTGACCCTGAAAGGTCCCGTCACCGAAGTGTATCAAGGACAGTTCAGCGGAGCCCTTTTACCCGGCGTACAATAAGCCGTCGTCAAGACTCGTCTCTCATTGGGGGAATTGGGTTGGCGGCGTGACGTTCCAGCCCTCCCCGTTCAGTGATTCCATAAACTCGACCAGATCTTTCTTTTCCTGCTCGGTCAATTTCAGGGGCTTGATCACGGGATCAAGCTGGGGATTCGCTATTCCGCCCTGATCGTAGAAATCGACCACCTCGCGCAACGTCTGAAGGCTCCCGTCGTGCATGTAGGGTCCCGTCTTGGCGATTTCACGGATGGTCGGCGTTTTGAACGCGCCCATGTCTTCGGGCTTGTTCGTCACGGCTTGCCGGCCGGCGTCGCGCTCCTTTTTGTTCGAACCCACCCCAAGGTTATGGTATTGCTCGTCGGTAAAATTGAATCCGAAATGACAGCGAAGACATTGCCCTTTCCCCAGGAACACGCGAAACCCGTTTTGGGCATTGGCCGACAACGCCTGCTCCTCGTTCCCCTGGGTGAAGCGGTCGTAATCGCTGTTCCCGGAGAGGAGAGTACGTTGAAAACTGGCAATGGCTTTGCCGATCAGGTCAACCGTGATGGCCGGCGACCCGAAGGCCCGTTCAAATAAGGGTTGATACCCGGCGATGCTCTTCACTTTGGCCACCAGTTCGTCGTGATCCTTGAACCCATGCTCGATGGGGTTGGCGAATGGGCCAACGGATTGCTCCTCGAGTGTGGCCGCCCGCCCATCCCAAAATTGGGCCGAACTGAAGACACGGTTGATGGCCGTCGGAGCGCTTCGCCCTCCTTTTTGCCCGTGAATGCCCGAGGAGACCGGCTGTCCGTCCGTATAGGCCAGGGACGGCATGTGACAGCTTGCACAGGCGATCGTATCATTCGCGGACAATCGTTTATCAAAGAACAACAACTTCCCAAGCTCGACTTTTTCTTTGGTTAAGGGGTTATCCTCGGGGATCACGAGGCTGTCTTTTTCCAATCCCAACGGGAGGGTCAGTTGAAAGGGAGTCTGCCCCGAGGCTGGGGAAGGGCCGACTTGGGTCATGCCGGTCTGAATGGTGGCGAAGAGCAGCAGCAATCCCGCGGCGAGAGCCCATCGGGATCGAGAATCTTTGGTGACGTGGAGAATCCCTTTCTGTTTTTTGTTGCCGGTCATTTCGTGCCTCCTGTTTTGTGAATCATACGTTTGAGGTATGTTCTCTTTTCATTATACGAAGGAATCCGTTATTCCGAACGACGCCTTCCTCTCAGCAAGACATGAGCCCCTGTAATCCGATATTTTCGTTTGAGTCCTGGCTTTACTATGATGGTGTCCGGTTCGAGATCGATTAATTTGCCGGTGTCCTCATCAAAGAAGTGGTGATGTTCCTTGATATTACAATCGTAGACCACTTTGTCGGTATGAGGCAGTTTGAACTCTCTGACCAGCTTGGCCTTCACCAGGACCCGAAGGGTGTTGTAGACGGTCGCCAGACTCATTTTCGGAAAATGGTCGTCCATCCAGATTTTGACCGCCTCGGCAGTGGGATGATCGCCTTCACACATGACGTATTGGAAGATGGCAATACGCTGAGCCGTGGGGTGGATCCCCGCGGCTTCGAGCCGGCCAATCAGAAATTTTGTGGTCAACGCTTTTGCCATATAGAAACCTTATAAAGATAGAATAATTCTAAATTAAGAATTTGCCAAATTATTTTTCGGGACGGCACCCTTCGGCTTCGCTCAGGGCAGGCTCTGGCCGTCCCCTACCTCCCGGTGAAAGGTCTTGCAGGCTTCGAGGTAGCGGACGAGGTGCTTGGATTTGAATTCCTCCGGTTGCCAGGGGATGGACGTGAGGCACTCTCGATCTTGTGAACGAATCAGATAGGCGTAGGCTTGCAGAAATCGGCCTCCCTCAACTTCCACCTCGATGCGTTCCCGTGCATACAGCTCGTCTTCAAAGGCATCCAGGATTTCGAGGGTCCGGCGATCTACGTGATAATAGACTCTGCCGGAACAGATTGATCCTTGGAGAGCGGTCATGCCGGGGTAAATCCGGCCCTTGAGTAAAAATTTGGCGAATCCTTCGGCCCGAGCTTCGGCAGAAGCCCATGATCTGCCGGTGACCGCTTCCATCACCTCAGGGATTTCAAGCGTCCCGTAGGTAAAGAGGTGTATCATGACTCCTCGTTCATCAAGGGCTTCTATTTGGCCTCATGAAGAATAATGCCCAAGGCGTACCGCTGACCGGTTTTGAGCGGACTGACACCGTGCCGCATCGAGGCCCTGACGTATCCGCGCTTCCCTTGGACAGGCCGTTCATGAACGGGAAAGATAATGAGGTCTCCCAAATCGGGATTGAACGCGACCACCCTGGCCTGCTGCCGAGGCCGGTTTTCGACGAGCACGAATTCACCGCCCTCGAACTCCCGTCCTTTCCGGCTCAGCATAACCATGGCTTGCAGGGGAAAGTGCGTCGGGCCATAGACGTCCCGATGCAAACAATTGAAATCTCCGCCGTGATACCTGAGCAGCAGGGGGGTGGGTTGGGTTTGCCCCTGGCGGCGACATTCTTTTTGAAAGGCCGCGAGGGTGGCGGGGTAACGCTGGGCGCGGTTCAGGCGGTCCATCATCCGGTTGGCAATGGGGGCCAGATGCGTATACAAGCGAGTCCGTAAATGCGAAACCAGCGCCGGCAATGGATACGCGAAATATGAGTACTCCCCCTGTCCGAAATTGTAGCGGGCCATGACGATCCTGGATCGAAAATAGGTGTCGTCGTTGTAGAGTGTTCGCAGGGATCGACAGGCGGAGGATTGCACAATCTTCGGTACATGGGCATACCCACTCGTGAGGATCGAATGTTCGACGCCAACCCAATCCAAGGCGTGAAGATCCGGAAAATCTGACGCGAGCTTTCGCTTCGTTCTCATCATGGCGGTCAAACGTTCAATTCCTCCCTGGGGCAAGGTGGTCTGGGGCTTAGGGGTCTCGGCTTCGTTCATCCTCGCGCTTTTTATGCTCCTTCCCAAGATCGCCTCTCTTTTTGTGGAACGTCAATTTGAAGCCTTCGGCTGCAAGCATGTCAACGTGGTGGTCGACTATCCCTGTTTGCGACGAACCGTCAATTGCAACGGGGGCCGCGCTCCTGGACTCTTAAGTAAGGAGTGAGATAGACTTCCGGTGAAGGTAACGGACTCAACATTCGGGAACGCGGATCCAGCCGGACTGTCATGAGAGGCCGACGATGACGGAATTCGGAAAACACGTAGCTGAGGTGTGGCACACGGGCGTGCTCGGGGTCAGCCTGGGTCAAGTGGTGACGGCCATTCTCGTGCTGTTGGTCTTTCTGGGCCTGCGCCGCGTCTTTTACCGGTTCGTGGTGTCCTCGCTCCGGACCGTGACCAGGAAGACCAAATCGGAACTGGACGACCTGGTGCTCCACGCCGTGGAAAAGCCCCTGGAATTCGGGTTTGTGGTCGTGGGGTTCTACTTGGCCGGTCAGGCCCTCCCCATGTCCGATGACGTCAGCGCGACGTTCGACAAATTCATTCGATCCCTGATCGCGCTGGCGTTGTTCTGGGTGCTGTTTCGATCAATCGATCCCCTTTCCGCGCTTATGGACCGTGGGATCGCCATGCTGGGCAGCTCGAGCATGCGCGATACCATGAAGGGCTTCTTCGTGAAGCTCGCCAAGTTCGTGGTGATCTGCCTGGGGATCGCGGCCGTGTTTCAGGAATGGGGATTCAACGTGGCGGCGCTGCTGGGGAGTTTGGGCCTGATGGGCATGGCCGTCGCCTTGGGAGCGCGAGAGTTCATAGCGAATCTGTTCGCGGGCCTGACCATATTCCTGGATCGGATGTTCGAGAAGGGCAATTGGATTCGCACCCCGGACGTGGACGGGCTCGTCGAGGACATCGGCTTTCGCGCCACCAAGATTCGACGGTTCGACAAAGCCCTGGTCACCATTCCCAACTCGCGGCTGGCAGGGGAAGCGCTGGTGAATTTTTCCCGCATGACCAACCGAAGAATTTATTGGACCATCGGAGTCGAATATCGCACGAACCAGGATCAACTGCGGATGATCGTGCACGATATTCTGGCATACCTGAAGTCCAGCGAGGATTTTGAAACGGATCCTGCGCGAACCAAGACGTTTGTGTTCGTGGATGCCTTCGACGCGTCCAGTATCAATATCATGCTCTACTGTTTTACCAGGACCACGGACTGGGGGGAATGGCTGGCTTGTAAGGAACGCTTGGCCTACAAGGTCAAAGAAATTGTCGAAGGCCACGGCGTGGCGTTTGCGTTTCCCTCGACCTCTCTCTACGTCGAAACGCTTCCCTTTGGGCAACCCGAGACGTTTCCGCTTCCCGGCAAGGCCCAGCCGCAGCAAGTTCCCTCACGCCCCGCTTAAGGGGGTGCAGGGCAGGTCGTTAATGGTAGCCCTGACGCTGGTAGCATTCCAGTGCTTCGAGAAACGCCCGATTCGCCAGGTTGGCGGCTTTGGCCATAAAGTACCGCTCAACCGTGTTGCAATAGCCGTTCTCCTCGGGTCGCTTACAGGGCTCTAACGACCCGTCCGGATTTTTCGAGACGTCGCGGGCAATGAAGTCGGCACTTTTTTCCACGCGGACCTGATGTTGAATTTCTTTCCGAAGAAAGGCCATTTGCGCCTTGATCCCGTCGGCCCGCTCAATGGCTTGGGGAATGGACGCCTGCAGGACGGAGCGCATCGTGCGTTTGAATTCCTTGACGTGCACGCCTTTGAGTAACGCGTCCATTTCTTCACCGAGGTGAGACAGGTTTTCCGGGCAGGTCGGCTGTTCCGCGGTCTGCGCCGCCGGCAAGAACAGGACCAGCACCCCCAGGAACATCGTCATCAAGGCTACTCGTTTCATTCAACCTCCAATCTGTTAGAGTATACGGGAAATCGTTTTTGAGCAATCCGCGAGAATGTCTCCCATGGAACCCACGGAGATTCCGTGTAAAACAATTCTCAATCCCACGGGGGGATTTTTGGGTCAGGGGTTTACCCATACTATCAACCTGTACCGGGGTTGTGCGCTCGCGAATACGCTGTGCGGATTGTATTGCTATGCCCAGTGGAATCCCTACCATGTGCGGGGGCGGACGTGGGGGAGCTTCCTGGACGTCAAGGCAGGAGCCGTGCACGCATATTGTGCGCAATATGACCGGCTGAAGACGCCAGGCGACCCCAAGCCCATCAAGATCTTCATGTCCAGCGTCACCGAGCCCTATCCGCCACAGGAACGGACCCTGCGACGCACACGGGAATTGCTGGAAGCCATGGTCGAACGCCCGCCGGATCTGTTGGCCATTCAATCGCATACGCCGCTGGTGGTCGAGGACCTTTCTCTTTTGCGGCAACTTCAGGAGCAGTGCGACGTGCGCGTTCACATTACGGTGGAAACGGATAAACCGAGGCTGCCGGCTCCGTTTCCGAAGCAAGCCTATTCGCCCCATTCCCGGATTCAGGCCCTGCACGCCCTGCGAGCCGCGGGGCTGGACTCGGTGGCCACGGTGAGCCCGTTGTTGCCGTTGGATGATCCCCGGCGCTTTGCCGGTGAGTTGGAGCAAGCCTGCACACGGGTCATCCTGGATCATTACCTGCTCGGAGACGGGAGCAAAGACGGGCAACGGACGAAGCAGACGGCATTCCCCCGATTGTTACGGGAAGTGGGCTATGAGGAATGGACGACCTTGGAGAAGTTTCATGAAATCACGGATGTCTTCCGTAGCGTGTTCGGAGGTCCTGAGCGGGTGGGCGTGAGCCGGGAAGGATTCAATGCAAGTCGTAACAAGGTGTATGATGGACCACAGTGCGTGAGTGCAGAGCCCAAGGCGTGAAAAGAAATACAAAAGCGGGGGGACACATAGGTCCCTCCCTCCTGGCTGTGGTGCTTCTGGTTGTGCTGGGCCCTGCTCCGGCACTAGCCCAAACCGAACCCCATCCCCTGGATACCTTCCTGACGGACATCCTGAACTTTATCAAGCCCACGGGGATTCGGGGCACCATTCGCTATATTGACTTTGACGGACCGGTCCTCTGGTTGAATTGGCATCAACGCTCCGGTGATCCGTCATTCGCAATGGGATGGCAGGCGGTTCCCGGCGAGGCCATGCTGGCCGTGCATCCGCGCCCAGCCGATGGCCTCGTGGATCTACGATCCCTGAAGAACGGGACCGCCGTGGAATTGGTCATTCAACTCGATCCCGAAGGCAAACGCCGGATCCTGTCGTTTCGACCGATGTCCCAGCCGCGCGACGTGCCTTTGTAAGCGACGAGGTCCGAGTCGGGCATCATGGTTCGCGAGTGGAGTGCAGGCCGTGGTTCAAAGCACAGAGGATGCATTCGCCGGCAAGATGCGGTATGATGACAGATGTGCGTCGGTTCACGATCCTCGGCCGATGCGTTTCGTTGGAGTTCCGATTCTCGTTCTCCCTAACGCCGGTGCGGCAAGAAGGTTTGACGAATCCATGCATCGGATCAACCCACCCACCCTATCTCAAGGCCGGCATGTTGTTCCGCCTCAATCGGTTCTTGAGACTTCAAAGGAGGTGTCAGGATGTTCATGCAAGCGTACACGAACCAGACGTATGCCTTGTTGAGAATCTTCACGGGACTGACGTTTCTGTTTCACGGCGCACAAAAACTCTTTGCTTTTCCCATTCCTATCCCCGCTCCTATAGCAGAGCAAATGCCGCCATTTGTCGTCCCTATCGCCGGTCCCATTGAATTGATAGGCGGCCTGCTGGTCGTGGTCGGCTTGTTCACCAGGTGGGCGGCATTCTTGTGCAGCGGGCTGATGGCCGCGGCGTATTGGATGGCTCACGGGACACAGGCGTTTTTCCCGCTCGTGAACCAGGGAGACCTGGCCATCATGTATTGCTTTGCCTTCCTGTTCATCTCGGCCCAAGGGTCGGGAATCTGGAGTGTGGATGAGGCCCGCGGTGCCGCGTAACGCGCACAAGGATTTCAGTTCGGGGTAGGTCGGGTTAACCTAGCGTAACCCGACAACAGTTGAAGTTGCCGGAATCCCGGGCCAAAGCTCGGGGCATGCCTTGTGCGGCCTGGAGATGCCGTCAAAAAAAGGACGCTGAGAGTGAGCGGGCCCTAGTTGGTGCGCGTATACATAATCTCCATCATACGAAATTCTTTGCCGTTCTTATCCGTACCATACATTTCATAGCTGTGGTGGTCATCGTCGATAAACGTGACGACCCCGCGATAGCTCCGTTGCCCGATCATAGGATCCGTGAAACTGCCGTGGTCCGTTAACGTCTTCTTGTTCGGGTCATAGGTCCCTTCACCGATCATCATGCCCGTCCCCATATTGTCCATCCAGATCGTTTGATAGGTTTGCCTGCCGTTGTCGAATCCCGTCAAACCCATCCCTTCAAAAGGCTGACCCATCGACGTGCCCGTTGCCGTGTGCTGGAGGTAGCGGTCGCCCATCACCCATTTGGTTTCACTCGTCCCCTTTGACGTTTCCGGTTGACTGTCCGGCATCATCCACCATTTGACGACGTGACTCCACGTCCCGACCAACGGGTCCAACACTGTATGGTTGTCACTGGGAGACGCATACGCTTGCCACGATTCCATCATGGCTTGAGACGCCGCATCCATAGACTGGCCGTGTGATCCCGCCTGGTCATGATCGGTTGACGCATACCCGACACTCGCGAAACAGAGATTCACAAGGCCAATCATCAGCACACTCCGCCTGAAAAAATTCAATCGATTCATGATCGTACGCTCCTTGATTCGTAAAAGAATAAACTGTATGGCTCCGTACAGACTCTAAGACACCATGCGGATAATCTCAACCGGAAGCATCGGTACAGAGCAGCCCTCCATCACATGCTCCATCTTTGCCTGTTTCGTAACACCTGCCGGTTGACTGAAACGGGAGAGGATTTCCACGGGCTCAAGCCAGCGCCATCCCCATGAAACATTGCTCAAATGGATATTTGAAATATAAATTCTAATTGGGTAGGCTTAAGGCGTTATGAGAAAAAGTACCCGAACAAAACTGATTGAAGCGGCGTTGGAGGTCTTTGGAGAGCGGGGCTACCACCATGCCACCATCCAGCAGATTGTCCGGCGCGCAGGCACCAACGTGGCGGCCATCAATTACCATTTTGGGGATAAAGCCCAATTTTACGGCGAAGTGGTCTCCCATGCCCTGAATCTGGACCAGGCTGCGGAACGCATGGATTTGGGGGATGAACCTCCCGAGGAGCAACTGCGAACATTTGTGTTCTGGTTCGTGCACAACATCGTGGGCATTCATAAACCCGCCTCATCGCTGGAAAAGATCCACATCCAGGAAATGGTGAATCCCAGTCCGATATTGGATACGCTCGTGGACACGTTCATTCGCCCGAATCACATGAAGCTGCGCGCCATCGTGGCGGCATTACTCCCGGACGATGCGACCGAGCAGGACATCCGGCATCATTGCTTCAGCGTGATCGGGCAGTGTCTGCACTACAAGTTCGCGCGACCGGTGATGGATCGCCTGTATGCCGATATCGAGTTCACCGAAGACTACGTCAATTCCCTGGCCGAGCATATTACGCACGTCAGCCTGGCCGGTATGCGTGCCGTTCCCCGTCAACGGATGGTGGCGGCGCACAGCGGGAGAGAGCGTCGCTCATGATCATCCGGTTTCTCGTGATAAGCCTCTGGACATTCGCGCTGGGCGGATGCGCGCTGGGGCCGGATTATGAGCGGCCGCCGGTGTCGGAACCCGACAGCTTCCGGATGCAGCAGCAGGCGACCCTCGAAGGGGTGTCCCTGGCCGATCTCGGGTGGTGGGAGCTCTTTCAGGATGAGAACCTTCAGGCCCTCATCCGCAAGGCGCTGGTGGAGAACAAGGACGTGCGAATCGCCGTGGCCCGGGTTCGAGAATCACGCGCCCTTCTCGCGGCCACGGGTGCCGATCAATTCCCGCGGATTGACGGCAAGAGCAGCATTCAGCGGAACCAAGTGTCGCAGGCGGTGGTTCGACAGTTCGGGTTGGGCAGGGGCGGCGGCAACATCCCGCAGATTCCCGCCACGAATCAATTCAGGGCCACGATGGATTTGTCCTTTGAACTCGACTTCTGGGGAAGACTGCGTCGGGCCACGGAAGCGGCCCGGGCCGACCTGCTCGCCCGGGAATCGGCGCGCCGGACGGTGGTCCTGACGCTGGTCAGCGATCTGGCCAAGGCCTATTTCGAGCTTCAGGAATTGGATGCCGAACTGGCGTTGGCCAGGAACACGCTCAAGACCAGACAGAAGGCCCTCGATCTGATCCGGCTGCGAAAACTCGTGGGGCAGAGGTCCACGCTGGAAATTCGTCGCGCGGAACAGGAGGTGGCCCGGGCCAAGGCCGTGATCCCCGATCTTGAACGGCGGATCGGACAGAAGGAACACCAACTCAGCCTCCTGGGGGGACGGAACCCGGCCCGCATCCTTCGTGGAGCGTCGTTGCGCAACAACCCTTTGCCTCCCGAGGTGCCTGCGGGGTTGCCGTCGGCGTTACTCGAGCGGCGTCCGGATATTGTGGAAGCCGAACAACGGTTGGTCGCGGCCAATGCCAAAATCGGCGTGGCCAAGGCGGCGTTTTTCCCGCAGATCAGTCTGACGGGCAATTTCGGCGCGCAGAGCCTGCAATTCGCCGATCTCTTTGTCGGTCCGTCACGGGTCTGGATGTTCGGTCCCACGCTGACCGTGCCGCTGTTCGACACGGGGCGCAATCTCGCCAACCTGGAAGTGACTCGAGCCCAACAGGAACAGGCGCGGCTGTCCTATGAAAAAACCATTCAACAAGCCTTTCGGGAAGTGGAGGACGCGCTCCTGGCCCATCAAAAAATTCGAGAGGTCCGGACGGAACTGGAACGGGTGGTCGATCTCTCACGTGAAGCCCTGGAGTTGGCCCAGCTCGAATACCTGAACGGGCAAGCCTCGTACCTGGAAGTCCTGGCGGCTCAGCGTGACGTGATGAACACGGAAACGGCGCTGGTTCAAACGCAACGCAATCATCTCCTCACCGTGGTGCAATTGTATAAATCCCTCGGGGGAGGATGGCCTCCCGAACCCGTATCCGAAGACCTCGCCATGCGGGAGGTTCCCCAGTGACGGACTCTCTCGCATCAGCGGATAACAAATCGAAGATCCTGAAGGTGGTCCTGCCCCTTCTCGTCATCGGGCTGGCTCTCCTGGGGGCGCAGGCATTGATGTTCCTTGGTCCGACCGTGCCCAAAACCGCGAGAGAGGTCAAGCCGACCTTTGTCGAAGTCCTCACCGCACGGGTCCAGGATGAGCAGGCGGTCATCGTGGCGTACGGGACCGTGCAAAATCATCAGCGGTTGATCGTGAAACCGGAAATCAGTGGCCGGGTGGTGAAACTCAATCCTCGTCTCGTGATTGGGGACACCCTGAACAACGGCGCCGCCTTGTTGCAGATCGATCCGCGCGATTACCGGGTTGCGGTGGACGAGCAGCGAGCCGCCCTGGCGAAAGCGGAATTTGATCTGAAGGTGGAACTGGGGAATCAAGCCGTGGCCAAGCGCGAATGGAGCCTGTTGAACCCGTCCGCCGGCGAAGTCAATGCGTTGAGTCGGCAACTGGCCCTTCGCCGCCCGCATCTCAAGGAAAAGCGCGTTGCGCTGGCCGCGGCGAGGAGCCGCTTGCGCAAGGCGCAGTTGAACTTGCAGCGAACGGTCTTGCGCGCCCCCTTCAATGCGTTGGTGCTCGATGAATCCGTCGAGATAGGTCAACTCATCAATACGCGAAGTTCCGTGGCCACGCTGGTCGGCACGGATGAATTTCGGGTCCAGGTGAGCGTGCCCATCCGGCAGTTGGAGTGGATCGTCTTTCCCGATGCCGGTCACCCGCAAGGGTCGCCCGTTCGGGTGATTCGCGAACGGGGGAACGGTGAACCGGTGGTTCGGCAAGGGACAGTCGTGGAATTGCTGGGCGACGTGACGGAGAACGGCCGGATGGCCCAGGTCCTGGTCTCGATTGCCGATCCCCTGGAATTGAACAAACCGGCCAAGGGTCGCCAGCCCCTCTTATTGGGCGAATATGTCCGTGTTGAAATCGAAGGTCCTGTTTTACACGACGTGATTGTCTTACCCCGGAATGCGATCCGGGAAGGCAGGCGCGTCTGGGTGAAAGATGCCGGGAATCAATTGGAAGTGCGGCCGGTGGAAATCGTCCTGTCCCGCAAGGAGACGGTGCTCATCGGGCAGGGTCTCCGGGATGGAGACGAAATCATCACGAGTCAAGTACCGGCGGCAATTCCCGGGCTGCCCTTGGAAACTTTGGATCAACCCGCGGGGCCCGCATCGGAATCAGGTGAGCC
This sequence comes from Nitrospirales bacterium, assembly GCA_965204475.1. Lineage (GTDB taxonomy): Bacteria > Nitrospirota > Nitrospiria > Nitrospirales > UBA8639 > Bin75. Next base: position 1,683,650 of record OZ241988.1, on the reverse strand, counting down.
CGGTTCTGCGCCGGCCGCTTCCACCAAGTAGCCCTGTCCATGGCGTCTCCCGACCAAACCTCCCCGCGTTCCGGGCCGATCGCGTGGATGACCCACCACACGGTGGCGGCCAACCTCGTCATGCTGATTTTTATTATCGGCGGGTTGGTCATCATGACCAACGTCAAGCAGGAAGTCTTTCCGGAGTTCAAAGTCGATCAGATTCGTGTCTCCGTGCCCTATCCCGGGGCCAGCCCGGAAGAAGTGGAGCAAGGGATTATCCTGTCCATTGAAGACGTGGTGCGGGGACTGGACGGGGTGAAGGAAGTCACCGCCACGGCGTCCGAAGGCCGGGCCAAGGTGGAGATCGAGTTGATTGACGGGGTCAACGCCGACAACGTCCTGCAGGACGTCGTGAACGAGATTGACGGCATTCAGTCGTTTCCGGAACTGGCGGAGGAACCCATTATCAGTCTGGCGGAAGTACGCAATCAGGTCGTGACCGTCCTGGTGTACGGAGACCAGGAAGAGCAAACCCTGCGTGACGTGGCTGAACGCGTGCGGGATGATTTGTTGCAGCGGCCGGGGATCACGCTCGTGGAACTGGGGTTGGCCCGTCCACGCGAAATTGCCATCGAAGTGCCCCAACGGCATCTGCGCGCCTACGGTTTGACCCTCAACCGGATTGCCGGGGAGATCGGGGAAGCCGCCATCGAGCTGCCGGGGGGAGGCGTGAAGACTCCCGGCGGCGAAGTGCTGTTGCGGACCCAGGAGCGGCGTGATTTCGGCCGGGAATACGCGGATATTCCCGTGGCCTCGACGCCGGATGGGGCCACCATCACCGTGGGCGATATTGCGACGATCAGAGACGGGTTTGAGGACGTGGACCAGGAAGCCTACTACAATGGTCAACGGGCGATTCAGGTCAAGGTGTTCCGGGTCGGCATGGAAACGCCCCAGTCCGTCTCCGCGAGCGTGCGGGCCTATTTGGAGGAATTGCGATCGGAATTGCCCGACGGTATCGGCTTCGCCATGTGGAACGATCGATCGGAGATTTATCAGGACCGGATGAATTTGTTGTTGAAAAATGCCTTCCTGGGCTTGACCCTGGTCCTGTTGCTGCTGGGGTTGTTCCTGGATCTCAAGCTCGCGTTTTGGGTCACGGTCGGCCTGCCCGTGTCCATTATCGGGTCGTTTCTCTTCATTCCGTTCACGGGCGCCTCCATCAACATGATTTCCCTGTTCGCGTTCATCATCACGCTGGGGATCATCGTGGACGACGCCGTGGTGGCGGGTGAAATCATCTATCAGAAGCGGGAACAGGGGCTGCCTCTGATCCCGGCGGCGATTGCCGGGGCCCGGGAGATTGCCGGTCCCATCATGTTTGCCGTGTTGACCAACATCGCCGCGTTCATGCCCTTGTTTTTCGTGCCCGGCGCGTTGGGGAATTTCTTGAGGCAGGTGCCCGCGGTGGTGGTGGCGGTGTTCGTGGTGTCGCTGATCGAGTCGTTGTTCGTGTTGCCGGCGCATCTGGCCCATACGCGGGAACTGTCGGGGTTCTGGAAAACGCTCGACCGGCCGCGACAGTGGTTCAGTCAAGCCATGAAGCACTTCATCCGGGAGCGCTACCAGCCGTTTCTCCGAAGCGCGATCGCCAATCGCTGGTTGACGGTGGCGGTGGGGTTGGCCCTGTTGATCCTGGCGGGGGGCATTGTCGCGGGCGGTCACATCCCGTTTACCTTTCTGCCGGCGATCGATTCCGAAATTATCACGGCGCAAGCCACCCTGCCGTACGGTGCGCCCATGGAACAATCCCGGAGCGTGTTGCATCGCTTGGCGGACTCGGCCAATGTCGCGATTGCCGAACTCGGGGGCGAGGCCGCGTTACGGGGAATCTATGCCCAAATCGGCGCGGCCTTGATGCAACGGGGGCCGCGGCAGGTCGAGTCGGGTCCCATGGGCAGCCATACCATCGGGGTGCAGGTATTTTTGAAACCGGCGGATCAACGGGATTTCAGCGGAGCGGATTTTGCCAGGGCCTGGCGGGCCTCCATCGGGACGATCCCGGGATTGGAATCCCTGGGGTTTAAAGCGGAAGTCGGTCCGACGGGTGGACTTCCGATCGATATCCAACTCGCCCATCGTTCCAGGACGATACTGGAAACCGCGGCCCAGGAATTGGCGGAGAGTCTGTCAGGGTACGCGGGAGTGACCGATATCGACGACGGCGTCTCGTTGGGCAAACCGCAATTGAACTTTCGCATCAAGCCCGAAGCTCGCAACCTGGGCCTCAATGCCACGGATTTGGCACGGCAGGTTCGCGGAGCCTTTTACGGCGTGGAAGCGCTGCGTCAGCAACGGGGACGCAACGAAGTGAAGGTGATGGTACGGCTGCCCGAATCCGAACGCCGGTCCTCGTTCACCATCGAACAGTTGATCCTGCTCACGGAGCAAGGCGGAGAAATTCCCCTGGCCGAGGCCGCGGAGATTGGAGCGGGCCGCGCCTATACGGAAATCAAGCGACGCGAAGGGCGTCGCATCGCGGCGGTCACGGCCAACATCGATGATCAGATCGCCAATGCCAACACCGTCATGGCGGAAGTGATCGCCGATGAATTGGAAGCATTGATGAAGAAATATCCGGGACTCGCGTATTCCGTGGAAGGCCAGCAGGCGGAGCAACAGGAATCGCTGTCCGCCCTGGGCCTCGGGTTTGCCCTGGCGATGTTGGTGATTTACGCGTTACTGGCCATTCCCTTCAGGAGTTACGTGCAACCGCTGATCGTGATGCTGGCGATTCCGTTCAGCTTCATCGGCGCGTTGGTTGGGCACCTGCTCCTGGGGTATGGACTGAGTTTGATCAGTCTGTTCGGCATCGTGGCCCTGGCCGGTGTGGTCGTGAATGATTCGTTGGTCCTGATCGCCGCCACGAATCGGCTTCGCGAGGAACAACAAATTTCTGTCCATGAAGCGGTGATCCAAGGAGCCACGAACCGGTTTCGTCCCATCGTCCTGACGTCGCTGACCACGTTCTTCGGGTTAGCCCCGATGATTTTCGAGACGGCGCTGCAAGCCCGGTTTCTCATCCCCATGGCCGTCTCGCTGGGCTTCGGCATCCTGTTCGGGACGGTGATCATTCTCGTCATCGTGCCGACAGTCTATCTCATCGTGGAAACCCTGTTACGCAGGGACCAACCGGCCCCGGCCGTTTCCCCGACTCTGCCGGAACATCAGGAAGCGGGGTCGGTGTAACGGAACGCTGTTTCCTCCCCTTGAATCGGGGCGTAGTGGAGCCGTGCACCAAGTTGATCCCGCTCGCCATATGGCGCTAAAATTATTGACATTCCTGCGTTACCGGCGTCCGGGCGAACGCCCTGTATATCGTCGGCTTTCTTGCATGCAACGATGAGCAAGGCACCGAACTCGTGGCGGGCATCCTTGGCAACCTCGATCATTCCTGCCGTGCTAAGCGACTAATACTTCCGGGGGGCTTGCAATGATACAGCCGGGCGCCAAATCCTTACGGAAAATCGCGGTGATCGGGCGAGGAACCGCAGGTTCCCTTGCTGCCGCCAACGTGGCGCGACTTCACCCCGACGAGGACCACGAGCTGCACCACATCTATGACTCGCGCATCCCCGTCATCGGCGTCGGCGAAGGCAGTTGGCCGAGCCTCGTGCAGGATTTGCACACACTGACCGGTTTGTCCCATGAAATCGTCCAGCGGCGCCTGAACGGAACGCGCAAGTACGGCATTGCCTACGAGGGATGGGGTCAGTGCAAGCAGGACTTCATCCATTACTTCACGCCGCAACAGGTGGCCTACGCCTACCATCTGTCCGCCGACTATCTGGTGGATTTGTTGCACGAAAGCACGCGTGCGCAGCATATCGACGCCAAAGTGCTCAGTATCACGAGGGTGGAGGATGGTGCGCGAGTGGAATTCGAGGGGCGAGCGGCCGAAAACTACGACTTGGTCTTCGATGCTCGCGGGTTCCCTCGCGAACTCCATCCCGAACAGCACATCGATGTCCCCTGCATCCCTACCAATACCGCGATCATCCGTCGCTGTCCGGCAATCATCGAGGCAGAGCGGGATGGACCGGTAGTGCGGCCGACCTATACCCGTGCGGTGGCTCGTCCCCACGGTTGGGTATTCGTGATCCCGCTCACGGCGCACACGTCCTACGGCTACATTTTCAATCGCGACGTATCAAGCCAGGCCGAAGTCGAAGCCGATTTCGACGCGCTGCTTGCAGCCGATGAGGTGGCGGAATTCGAGCAACGCGCCGTCATTTCCTTCCCCAATTTCGTCCACCGTCAGATCTACGATGGGGCGGTGGCGCGCATTGGCAACGCGGCCGGCTTCTTTGAGCCCCTGGAAGCGACGGCGATCGTGATCGCCCAGTTGCAGGTCGGGATGGTGCTGCAGATGCGTCTCAACCGGCCGGTCGAGCATTGCGAGCGCGACGCGCCGGTAGTGAATAGATTCCTCATCAACTACATGCTCTGCAGCGGCCTGTTCGTGGGATGGCATTACTGCTGCGGCTCCCGGTACGACAGCGAATTCTGGCAGTACGCTCGCGACCACGCCTGGCCGAAATACCGGGCGGCAGCGGACCCCGAGGCGGTGGATTGCGATGCGCTACGCAAGTTCGACGAGATGATCGGACTGATCAACCAGAGGGTCATCGACAAGGAGGACTGGTTGCGGAAGTGCGCGGTGTTCCCTCTCAGCAGTTATGCCCAGATCGCCCAGGGTCTCGGATATTACCCGGGCATGACGAATGGCTATTGAGATATATTCGCGATCGCAGGTATGACGATAGACGTGATCTGAGATACCTCGGCAAGACATGCACGTTCGGCCAAGGCCCGCGACAATGGAGAAGGCTTCAATGAAGAAACCCTTTGGCTTAGCTGATGTCCTTCTATCGCGAGCCGGCGAGGACGAAGATTTTCGGGAACGTCTTCTGGCCAAACCTAAAGAGACCATCGAAGGGGAATTCGGCTTGACGATGGCCAAAGACCATCAGATTCACGTGCACGAAGAAACCTATGCCGCGACGCATGTTGTCCTTCCGCCGCGCAGCAAATTCACTAAGGAAGAACGGGAGGAGGCGAAAACCGGGGCCGCATCACTCGAATTTCTTCGCAAAACGATGCACGACCCCGCGCCGCCCCTTCGACCTCCCGCGCTTCAAGAGGAGAATTTCTCAAAGCACGCGCTTACCACCGAGGCGCTTGCAAAAGCGGGTAGAGATAGCATCCGCCGCGGCCTCGTTTTCCTGGAATCCACTATAGACGAAAATGGTGCTTGGCACTGCATCAGGTTCAACCTGGCTGATCCGGACATACCACGGCATTTCGAAAGACCTCCCTTTGTATCGGCATTCTGCGTCCTTGCCCTGGAATGTTGCGAGGAGGCGCGGGCCAAGGCGATCTGCACCGCGACCAAGGCGTATCTCGTCAACACCATCGAATATCCCGGATTATGGCGCTATTATCGACATCTGCCCCGGGATCTCGACAGCACCACACTCTGTTCACTTGTGATTGAAACCCACCCCTGGATTGTACTGGGGAGGAACATTCCGCAAATATTGGCGAATCGCGACGAGGAGGGTCGCTTTATGACCTGGGTTCTGGAGGACGACGAACCCGATGTGGTGTCGCGCTTCCGTCTCGAAGCCGACCCCGTCGTCAATGCGAATGTCATTGCCTATCTCGGCGACTGCCCCGAAACCAGGGATGCCCAACGATGGTTGGAAGCCTTGATAACCGATGCCAAGCTCAAGGGCTCGTCCAAATGGTACCCCGACGAGGTCGCGATCTACTATGCAACCGCCCGTGCCCTCATTCGCGCACAGCCCGCGCTCAATGGACTGCGCCCGATACTTGCGGATCGTATCCTGGGCTTGCGTGACGACAAGGGAGATTTCGGCAATGTCCTTCAAACCGCCCAGGCCGTGTCGGCGCTCTACAATGTTGGATGCCTCGATCGCATCGACGCGAAACGCCAGGTGGAACGGTTCACACGTTCGCAACGCGAGGACGGGAGTTGGCCGGAACTTCTCGCGTTTGGTGACCAAACGTTAAAGTGGGGCACAGTCGGGCGGATAGGGCATGGCTCCGAAGCCGTGACCTCCGCGTTTTGTATCGAAGCTCTTGAGCGTCTTGTCGCAATCTTGCGGGCCTGAACCGTGCTACTGGATGAAATTATGGGATGATACAATGGATGTCAGCGTAAGAGTTCAAGTCTGCTGACCGTGGAGGAGTGACTATGCTGCACAGTCCAGCGGCAGGTGGTGGTCCCGGCCCAGGCAACGCCGACACCATCCGGCATCTAGAGCCGTCCATTCTGACCGCCCTTCCTCATTATCTGCCATTAGTTGTGTTTCCGTTGATTCTTGTCGCGGCGCTCTATGGAGGTTGGTGGCTGTTGCCGCCGCTCGCCTTTATCAGTCTTTCGTGGTCGTTTGATCGTGTGCTGGGTCGTGACGGACGTCGTATGGATCCGTCGAAAACGTCGGAACACCGCCTGTTCTGGCACAATCTGCCGGTCTGGTCCTGGGCGTTTCTGTGGCCGCCGACGCTGATTTTCGGTATCTGGCAAATCCTGGTCGCGAATCAATTCTCAATCTGGGAAGAAGTGCTCCTGGCGATCATATTGACGATGGAAGCACAAGCGGTATTCGTCGTCGGCCACGAACTGATTCATCGGCGCGCAACCTGGGAACGCCGGATCGGCGAATTCCTGCTGGCCTCTGCCTCCTATCCGCAATATGCCACGGAACATGTCTATATTCACCATGCCATGGTGGGCACACCCTCTGACGTGGGGTCCGCTCCAAAGGGGGAAAGTTTCTGGAGATATTTTCCCAAGGAAGTTGCCAGCAACCTCGTCCATTCCTGGCAGGTTGCCGGAGAACGCCTGGCGCGGCGCGGTCTGACCCGGTGGCATTACAGCAATCCGTTCTGGCGCTATGGCATGGGTCTCGCGTTCTGGTACGGACTGGTGTTCTGGATGGGCGGGATTTGGGCGGTTCCGGTCTTTGCCTTCCTCGGTCTCTCCTGCGTCTTTTCGATGAAGATCAGTAACTACTTTCAACACTACGGCCTGCGCCGGGTCCGTTTGCCGAACGGTCGTTGGGAAAAGGCGATGCCGCGACATTCCTGGGACGCCGACTGGAAATTCACCAATTGGATGCTTTTCAATATGCAGCGTCATGCGGATCATCATGCGGTGGCATCCCGCCAGTACCCTCTGCTCCAGGTCAGCAGCCTTGGTGAATCGCCGGAATTGCCGGGAACCTACGCCGATATGATGAACATCGTGCTGCGGCCCAAGCGCTGGTTTGCGAAGATGGACCCGCTTGTCGATCAATGGCGCAAGCATTTCTATCCGGAGATTGAGGACTGGAGCGTGTACGACAGCCCGATTCCCGCGGCGAAACCCGACGCCTTTGACGCGATAGTCGAAATCTTCGGCGCCGCCCCCCGGCTTGCCAAATGGATCAAACGCCATCCGGAGTTGCTCGATAACCTGCAGGACCGGGAATTCACCGATCTCGACCTGCCGAAAGGATTCGGGCCGGACCCGAAATCCGAAGCCATCGCGAGGCGCGGTCTTGCGCGACTCTATTGGACGCGCGAAATGGACGTGCAGGCGATGAAAGACCTGGTCGCGGAAATTCCGGCGGTCAATGCGAAAGAGACCGCTGAAATCGTGCGCAATTGGTCGAACGACAAGGCATTTCAAATCGGGATGCACGTGGTGCGCGGGAATCTGTCGCCGGCTGAAGCACAAAGCGCGCTATCCAATCTCGCAGAAGCCTCACTCTCGACCGTACTGACCGCCGTCGTCGGCGACTTCGTTGATCGGCACGGGCCGCTACGCGGAGGCGGCGTCGCTGCGATAGCCTTAGGCGATCTCGCCAGCCGGGAAGTGCATCCCGGCGTTGCCATCGAGATCCTGTTCGTCCATGACGGCTCCCGGGCAGGCGGATACGAGCAGTTGTGCAAGCGCTTCCGCGAGACCCTGACCCACCTCGCGGAGGATAGCCTGTTGTTTTCTCCGATCCCGCGCGATTCGAATGCTTGTCCCGCCCTGCCGCTCTCCGGCTTGGCCGGTGCTTGCGGGACAGTGGCGGTCAATGGGGTTCCCGGCCTGACCAGGGCGCGTTGCGTGTTCGAAGCCGGCGACGCCGGGATCGGGACCCGGTTTGCTGAAGTACGGCGCGAAGTGCTGTCCGCATGCGCAATGGACGAGTCTTTGATCGCGAATTTGTGTCAGCCATCGTCAAACGGGGCCGGAACAGGCGTGTCTGCCTATGTGGGTATGCGTGGCGGGCTCGTGGATATCGAGAGGGCGGCGCGATTCCTGCAGTTGACCAAGGGGGAAGCCGGGCTCGAAGATTCGGCCCCGACTGCGGCGCGGGTGCTCCGTGAGTGCGAGCCGCTGGCGCAAGCCGCGGCCCTGTGGCGCGATTTACAGGGGATCCTGCGGCTCATCGGCGAAGAAGAATTCGACGCGGCAACGGCGCGACCGAGGATTAAGTCTCTTATCGCCGGTGCGTGCGGGCATGAAGATTTCGATTCGCTGGCCGCGGCGGTGGCCGAAACCGCGTCCCGCGCCGCCGCCGAAATCGATACCCTTGTTGCGCGCGCTTGATGATGCCGGGTGATCCAGCACGGAAACGCCAGGTGGGCGCCCGGACAGACGCGCATTCCCAACGCGGGATATTGATCAGAACCACCCCTGCCGACGAGGGCCTCGTCGAGCGTCCCGCGCTGGCCCCGCACCTGCGATTCCACGTCATCAGCGAGCAGCAGGCGCTACTGGTTTCCGAAACGTTCAACACGCTGCTGCACGGCGGTCTGTATTGCGATCTGCTGCCACTGCTCGACGGCCGGCGCGGGCGAGCCGAGATCGTCGCCACCCTCGCCGGCCGCCATGCTGCCGCCGATCTGGACGCGGCTGTTGTTTCGCTCTCCGCGAAGGGCTATATCGTGTCCGCCGGACACGGCATGGACCAAAGCCGGGCGGCCTACTGGTCCTCCCTCGGTGCTTCGCCGTGCTGGGTCGAACAACGGCTGGCGGCAGCGCGCATCGCGGTGACCGGTGACGACGGCAAGCTGGTTCGACACCTGGAAGCGTCCGGTGCCCGCGTGGAGACCGACGACCCCACGCTCACCGTGATCGTGTGCGACGACTACCTTGAAGAACGCCTTGCCGACGTGAATCGGCGCCGGCTCGAGGCGGGAGCACCGTGGATACCGGTGCGGCCGCGTGGCATTGAACCGCTCTTCGGGCCGGTCTTTCGCGGGGATCGGGAAGGACCCTGCTGGACCTGCCTCACCAGCCGTCTGCGCAACCATCAGGAAGTGCACGGGTTCCTGCGCCACGTGGCCGGCGAGGACGGCGCCTTCAAGGCGTTCGCGGCGGAGCCGGCGGTGCTCGAAGCGCTATACGGACTGATCGCGGGGGAGATCGTCAAATGGCTGGTGCTGGATGCGGCGGCCCCGGTCCACGAACAGGTGATCGCGATGAACGTCGGCACATTCGTGAGTTCGCATCATCGCGTCATGCGGCGGCCGCAGTGCTCGGCCTGCGGCGACGAAGCGCTGCACCGGCCGGATCGGCCGCCGGTCGCGCTGCATCTGCAATCGAGTCCCAAAACCCATTGGAGCAGCGGCGGTGCGCGCACGGTAGCCCCGGAAGCCACGCTGGCGAAGTATCGCCACCTGGTCAGCCCGATCAGCGGGGTCGTCGCCTGGCTCAAGCGCACGACCGATGAAGCCGATTCCTGGCTGCATGTCCATTGGGCGGGCAGCAATCTCGGCGTCAGAAGCCGGAGCTTGAGTTCGCTCAGGCGGGGTCTGCGCAGCAAGAGCGCTGGCAAGGGCAGTACGCGGGCGCAATCCGAGGCCAGCGCGCTCTGCGAGGCCCTCGAGCGCTATTCAGGCGCTTGGCACGGGGACGAGATCCGCGTGCGCGGGCGACTGGTCGATTTTGCCGAGGGTGACGAGGCGATCCATCCCAACGAGGCGCAACTGTTCAGCGACCATCAGCTTGACAACGCGGAACGCATCAACGCGAAAGGCCATCCGTACAACATCGTGCCCCCGCGCCTGGATCCCGGCGCTGAAATCGACTGGACACCCGTGTGGTCGCTCACGCAGCAACGGCATCGTTATCTGCCGACGTCGATGCTCTACGGCATGTCCGCCGAACAGCGCGGCCCCGCCGACCTGATCGCCGATTCCAACGGCTGCGCCGCGGGGAACACCCTGGAGGAGGCCATCCTGCAAGGCTTCTTCGAACTGGTCGAGCGCGATGCCTTTGCCATCTGGTGGTATAACGGGCTGAGGGCGCCCGGGGTCGATCTTGCCAGCTTCGACGACGAATTTCTTGCCGCGGCCGAGGGCTATTACAGCCGTTGCGAACGGGAGATGTGGATGCTCGATGTCACCTCCGATATGGGCATTCCCGCGTTCGTGGCGCTCTCGCGCAGGCCGGACGCGGAAACCGAGGACATCATATACGGCGCCGGCGCCCACGCCGACGCGCGCATAGCGGCCCAGCGCACGATCTGCGAGTTGAACCAGTGCCTGACCTGGTTGCCGCGTTCCGGAGGGGGCGACGGCCGGCCCATGATCGACGATCCGTTGGTGCTCAGGTGGTGGAAGACGGCTCGACTCGCCGATTGTGCCTGGTTGGCGCCGGCGCCGGACGCGCCGCTCAGGCGCGCCTCGCAGTATCCGGTCATTGAATCCACGGACACGCGCGACGATGTGGAGCAGTGCCGGGCTTCGGTTGAAGCCAAGGGCATGGAGTTCCTGGTGCTGGACCAGACCCGGCCGGACATCGGCATGCCGGTCGTGCGGGTCATCGTGCCCGGTATGCGCCACTTTTGGGAGCGATTCGCGCCGGGGCGCCTGTACGACGTGCCGGTCCGCATGGGCTACCGCCGGCGACCGGTGGCCGAAGCCGATTTGAATCCCGCGCCGGTCATCGCCTGAGGAGACAGGATGGACATTTTCGAGGCCATAGCATTGACCCAGGATCGTCTCGTTGAAGAAGGCGCCTCCATGGGTGAATTGCTCGGGTACTTCAGAAACGGAATTTCGCCGGTTCTGGTTGGAGAGCGGGAATGGGACCGAATACTGGAACGTGCGCGGCAGCTTCCAATCACCATGGGCGCTCAGCCGTTCGGCTTTGAACTGCCTCTGCACACGAGCCGGCCGGAGGCGGATTTCGGCGTGTCGCTGGCAAGCGGAAACCGCTCGGGCGATTTTTTCGAAGAGCGGGCGCGGAGGGACGAGACGGATGAGACCGCGAGAGCGGTCAGCCGGCTGTTCAGGGAAATGGAAGCCCATGACTCACCGCTACGAGCGATTGTGGGGCGCAAGATGATGCTGGAATATGACACGGGTTCCGCGTCGGGCAGCAAGCATTCGCTGCCGGGAATGTTCCTTCGGCCCAACGAACGCACCTTACACGGCGGAGCCGGCCTCCAGAATGACGTCGGCATTGTGGTTGACGCGCTCGTGTCCTGCGTCGGCTGGGAACGGAATGCCGCCGAACGGGAACACGCCGAACGGGTGTACCTGGCGCAGCCGGAAGATACGCGCCTGGATTCGTTCGGCGTGTTCCCTTCCCGCTCGCGCACCATCCGCCTGGCGGTCATGGGCTTCAACACGCAGCGGGAAGTTTGTGCTTTTCTGGAAAACCTGGGTTGGCCGGGTCAAATCTCCGCGGTCGAAGCCGTGCTTTCACGCTTCACGGAACGCGTAGATGTTGTGAAAACCGGGGTGAATGTCGACGTGCAGGCGGATGGTCTCGGTCCGACGCTCGGCCTGACGCTCACCGTCAAACAAATGTATACAAACGAATCTCGTGTGTGGATCGATGGCCTGACCGATTGGCACCCCATGCTGGAGGCCCTGAGTCATGAGGACTTCGTCGTTGGGGAGAAAATCAAGGCGCTGACCGGCTGGGCTTCGAAACCCACAACGCTGTTTGCCAGGACCGGGCGTTTCGTCATGCTACGCGGCATTCACCACATCAAGCTGGTCATATCCGGAAATCGACTCGACAAGGCCAAGGCTTATGTGTACATGGTGCTGTCCGGAGCCCCCTTCTCATGAGCTCCACTCCAGCGTGACAAAAAACTCCCCCGCTCACGGTGAACGGGGGAGCCCTTGTACCTTTTCGATTGGCTGTTCCGGATTACCAGCAGCAGCAAAGGCCGGCGGAGATCGCTTCGAGCTGCTCCTCGGTAATGTTGGGATCCGGCGGCAACGCGAGATGCACCGTCTGCATGTCGCTCTCATGGACCTTGATGGTCATGGATTCAGGCATCGTAATGCCCAATTCCTGACAGATGGTCGACTTGGGATCCGCAAGCAACTGTTGCCTGAAATCCGCATTCAAAGCAGACTTGTCAACGATCTGCTGAAGCATGTCTTGTCCGCTTCTCATGGCTATCCTCCTTACGCTTATTTAATGAACAATTTCAAATGTTTTGTAAAATTGTATGCACTAATAAAGCCATTGTCAAGCCCATTTAATTAATTTAGTACAATTTTATGCATTATTCAATCTATAATCAAGTCCGGTTTCTGACCGTCGTGAATCAGGCGGCTCTCCTGCCCGTCTTTCTTTCAATCGACCTCGTCGATGAACTTCACGTCGGCGAGTACGTCAGACGGTTGATGGAAGAAGAGACCTTCGTGGACGATCACGATCAATTTGTCGGATAATAAAGCAGAATTTTAATGAGCATTTGAAATATGAATTAGCGTTTCCCTAAATTAAAACGTCATGAGGAAAACTGCTTTGCCCTTCCCGGCGCCGGACTCCGGGGGTCCCGGAAGCGTGCCGGTCGTAGCCGCCGAGTAGCGCCGTCCATGGAGTCTCCCGACCACACCGCCTCACGTTCCGGTCCGATCGCGTGGATGACCCACCACACGGTGGCGGCCAACCTCGTCATGCTGATCTTCATCATCGGCGGGTTGATCATCGGCACTGACCTCAAGAAGGAAGTCTTTCCGGAGTTCACATCCGATCGCATTCGTGTCTCCATGGCCTATCCCGGCGCCAGCCCGGAAGAAGTCGAGCAGGGGATTATCCTGTCCATTGAAGACGTGGTGCGGGGGTTGGACGGGGTGAAAAACGTCACCGCCACAGCTGCTGAGGGGATGGCCTTCATGAAAATTGAGTTGGTTATGGGGGTCAATGCCGATAACGTCCTGCAGGACGTCGTGAACGAGATTGACGGCATTCAGTCGTTTCCGGAATTGGCGGAGGAACCCATTATCAATCTGGAGGAGGCGCGCCATCAGGTCGTCACCGTCATGGTGCACGGTGACCAGGAAGAACAGGTCCTGCGTGACGTGGCCGACCGCGTGCGGGATGAACTGTTGCAACGACCCGGCGTCACGCTCGTGGAACTGGGCTCGGCCCGTCCCCGGGAAATTGCCATTGAAGTGCCCCAACGGCATCTCCGCGCCTACGGCTTGACCCTGAACCGGATTGCCCGGGAGATCGGGGAGGCGGCCATCGAGCTTCCGGGGGGAGGGGTGAAGACCCCCGGCGGCGAAGTGCTGGTGCGGACCCAGGAGCGGCGTGATTTCGGCCGGGAATTCGCGGACATTCCCCTGGTGTCGACCCCGGATGGCACGACCGTGACAGTCGGCGATCTGGCGACGATCAGAGACGGGTTTGAGGATATCGACCAGGAAGCCTATTTCAACGGTCAGCGGGCGATCGAGGTCAAGGTATTCCGGGTCGGCAAGGAAACGCCCCTGTCCGTCTCCGATAGCGTGCATGCGTATTTGGAGGAACTGCGACCGGAATTGCCGGACGGCATCGGCGCGGCGGTCTGGGAGGATTGGGCCGTGATCTACCGTGACCGGATGTCCCTGCTATTGAAAAATGCCTTTCTGGGCTTGATCCTGGTTCTGTTGCTCCTGGGATTGTTTCTGGATCTCAAGCTCGCGTTTTGGGTCACGGTCGGCCTCCCCACCGCGATCATCGGATCGTTTCTCTTCATTCCGTTCACGGGCGCCTCCATCAACATGATTTCCCTGTTTGCATTCATTATCACGCTGGGGATCATCGTGGACGATGCGGTAGTGGCAGGGGAGATCATCTATCAGAAGCGGGAGCAGGGGCTTCCGTTGCTCGACGCAGCGATTGTCGGCGCCCGGGAAATTGCCGGTCCCATCACCTTTGCCGTACTGACCAATATTGCCGCGTTCTTGCCCCTGTTTTTTGTGCCCGGCGAGGTTGGAATTATTATACGACAGGTGCCCTCGATCGTGGTGGCGGTGTTTGTGGTATCGCTGATTGAATCGTTGTTCGTGCTGCCGGCGCATCTGGCCCATACGCGGGAACCGTCGGGGTTCTGGAAAACGCTCGATCGGCCTCGACAGCGGTTCAGTCAAGTCATGCACGCCTTCATACGAGAACGCTATCAACCGTTTCTCCGCATGGCGATTGCCAATCGCTGGTTGACGGTGGCGGTGGGAGTGGCCCTGTTGATCCTGGCGGTGGGGATGGTAGCCGGTGGCCATGTCTCCTTTAGTTTTCTGCCGGCCATTGATTCGGAAAACATCACGGTGCAAGCCACCCTTCCGTATGGGGTGCCCATGAAACAGTCCCGGAGAGTCCTGGATCGCCTCCTGGAGTCGGCAGACGCCGCGCTCGCGCAACGCGGGGGCGAAGCCGTGCTGCGTGGCATCTATGCCCAAATCGGTGCGCCTTTAGCACAACGGGAACTGGGGCAATCGTCGGGTTCGGTCGGTAGCCACATGGTGGGGGCACAGATTTTTTTGGTGCCGGCGGATCAACGGGATTTCAGCGGAGCGGATTTTGCCAACACCTGGCGGTCAGCCATCGGGTCGATTCCGGGGGTGGAGGCGCTGATCTTTAGATCCGAAGTGGGGCTGACCAATAACACGCCGATCGACATCCAACTCTCTCATCGTTCCCGAGGAATTCTGGAAACGGCCGCTCGGGAATTGGCGGAGAGGTTGTCGCAGTATGCGGGGGTGCTGGATATCGACGACGGGGTGTCGTTGGGCAAACCGCAACTGAATTTTCGCATCAAGCCGGAGGCCCGCAGCCTGGGCCTCAATGCCACGGATATGGCCCAACAGGTGCGCGGGGCTTTTTACGGTGTGGAAGCACTGCGTCAACAGCGAGGACGCGATGAAGTCAAGGTCATGGTGCGGCTGCCGGAATCCGAACGCCGGTCCGCGTTTACGGTCGAACACTTGATCCTGCTCACCGGGCAGGGTGGAGAAATCCCCCTGACTGAGGCGGCGGACATCCAACCGGGACGCGCCTACACGGAGATCAAGCGACACAAAGGCCATCGTATCGTGGCGGTCACGGCTGAAGTCGACGAGCAAATCGCCAATGCCAACAGCATCATAGGGGCAGTGTCCGCCAATGAACTGGAAGAGTTGCAGCAGAAATATCCGGGTCTGAGGTATTCCCTGGAAGGCGAGCAAGAGTTGCAACGTGAATCACTTGGAATCCTGGCCGCCGGGTTTACCCTGACGCTGTTGCTGATCTATGCGTTGCTGGCCATTCCCTTCAGAAGTTACGTGCAACCGCTGATTGTGATGCTGGGGATCCCGTTCAGTTTCATCGGCGCGTTGATCGGGCATCTGCTCCTGGGCTATGGGCTGAGTTTGATCAGCATATTCGGCCTTGTAGCCTTGGCTGGCGTGGTGGTGAACGATTCGCTAGTCCTGATCGTGGCGACAAACCGCATCTATGATGAGCAGGGTGTTCCCTTCTCCGAAGCCATCGTTCAAGGGGCGACGAGCCGGTTTCGTCCCATCGTCCTGACGTCGTTGACCACGTTTTTCGGTTTGGCCCCGATGATTTTCGAGACGGCGTTGCAGGCGCGGTTTCTCATCCCCATGGCCATCTCGCTGGGCTTCGGCATCCTGTTCGGGACGGCGGTCATTCTCGTCATTGTGCCATGTGTCTATCTCATGATAGTGCCCCTGTTACGCAGGGACCGACCGGTCCTGGACGGCCCCGCACCGTCACCGGAACATCCGGAAGCGGGGACGGTGTAACGCACCGTTGTTCTCCGTAATGTCCGTCGCCATGCTTCCTGGCAACCGGACGATCAAGTTGACATGGTGATGGGGGAGCCCCTCCCCTGGAACGAGGGGAGGGGCCTGCTGACAGGAAGAGCCGTCCGGCTCTCGTCAGGTCAAAAGAACCACTGGGTGCGGAAGAAAATGGAGCGCGGCATGTTGGCGTGGGACACGCCGAGCCCGATACTTTGTTCGCCGAAGTTCAACAACTCATGCTGATCGAAGAGGTTCACCACGTCCACGGCCAGCAACAGCTTTTGTTTCTTGGCAAAGGGGATCACGTGAGTCAGGGAGAGATTGTACGTGGTATTCGAATCCGCATTCCCCGAATTGGTTTTGCCGCCCGGAGGCGTCCTTCGCAGACCTGACCCAAAGAGCATCTGCCCGGTGACCGTGGTGTTCGTGAAGGGACGATACGTGACCACCGCCGAACTGGTAATGGTTTGCGAATGATCGCAAAACACGCCCCCACTCGACTCGATGTCTTCCAGTTCTGGTTCGTGCAACAAAAAGTGTCCGGATTGTAACCCATATCCTTTGCATTGCCCCCAGGCCACGTTGCCGCGGGCCGTGAGCGTGTCCGTGAACTTTGTGTTCACGGAAAAGTCGATCCCCCGTTGCCAGCCCCGCTCAAACGCAAAATAATTCAACATCGGCGTCGTATTGAACTGATGGGCGTCAGCCTGATTGGTGTTGATTTTGTAGTAGCCCGTCACTTGGACCACGGTCTTTGTCCCAAGCGCGTGGGTCGAGCCGATTTCAACGTAATGCGACCGTTCAGGTTGGGTCTTGACGTTGCCCAGGTGCTCGGGCTGTCCCGTGGTGCCTTCAAGATTGAGGACTTGAAAAGGCAGGGCCTCCAGGTTGGGCGGAGTAAACAGGCGCCCGTAAAAGGCGTGAAACGCATGCCGTTTGTTGGGCGTATAGGTAACCCCGATGCGAGGACTGACCTGGAAGGCGTCCACGTACCCATGAATGTTGTCCACCCGCAGGCCGAGGTTCATGGTCCATTGGTCATTGGGCGTGAATTGATCCTGGATCCAGAATTCTTCCCGGTACCCGATAATCCGCCGATCGGCATTGCGGGCTAAGACTCCACCCACGGGCTCGGCGCCATGCCCATGTTCGTGAGCTTCTTCCTCTTCTTCCTCCTCTCCCTCATGATGTTCCTCTTCTTCCTCCTCCTCCTCACGTGCAAACACAGACAGGCGGGTTTTATTTCTCGACATCGTCCGGTCCAGTTGGAACCCGGCTTTGATCAAGTGCCGGGGATTGAGCGCGTGCGTGTAATCGAGCCGTATACCGCCGGCATAGGCCCACCGGTCCTGGTCGCCCGCTGAAAACGGTTCGGCCTCGTCGCTCGTATAGGCCAGGACGTTCAAGGGGTCGGTGGTGAACGTCGCCCGGCTGTGCCGGAAGTAGCCGGCCACGCTCACGAACTGTTTGGCATCCATATCGTGTCGCCACACCAGGTGCGAGTACTGGTTGTTCTCCACCTGGTTTTCATCGATCTGTTCCGAAGGCACCGGCATAAAATTCGGGTCGGTGTTTTCCTCGATCAAGTGGACGATTTCTTCATGCGGGGTCAGGCCCGGTGCCGTGGGAATCTGCGAGTCCGCCACGCTGTTCAGGAGCAACAAGGTGAGGTTGTTGCGGTTGTCGATCTGATAGTCGCCACGCAGGAAGGTCTGGTTGGATTCGCCATGGCCGTGAAAGATCGACTGGCCCAACGTGGGCGGATCGATCGCCCGGTTGGTCGTCCGATAGTTGTTCATCACGTAGAACCGGAACCGGTCGCCGGCCGTCCCCCCGTATTCAAACGACGGCAACACGGTCTCATTCGAGCCTCCGAACACGCCTAATGTCCCGAATCCCGGTTTGGTGCCGCTTTTGCTCGTGATGTCGATCACCGCGGCCGTCCTGTTCCCATATTGGGCCTCCATGCCTCCCAGTGAAATGTCCGCCCGTTCCCAGGCCCGGGGGGAGAGTAGATCCGTAAACTGGCTCGTGACGGTGTCCGGAATGGGCACGCCGTCGATCCGGAATTGGAGATTGGCATGATCCTGCCGGATGTGTACTTGTTTGAGGCTGCCGTAGGCTGCACTGGGGATCGTCACCAGGACGTCGTGCAGGTCCAGATTGTTACCCCGAGGCAGGGCTTCGATGTCTTTCCGGCTGACGGAATAGGTCTCACTGGACGAGTTGGGCTTGATGGGAAGGAGCGGGGCCACGATTTCCAGCGCAATATCCTTGGTTTCCGTCAGAGTCAACACGACGGGGTCGGGCCTCTCTCGACCGATGTTGATCACCACGTGCTCGCTATGATACGTATCCTGAACGGCTTGGACGGAAAACACGCCGTCGCGCGGGGTAATCAGCAAAAATCCACCGGCATCGGTCGTCGTTGCCGATGTCACCAACGTCCCTTCCTGGTCCCGCAGTTCCACGGTGGCTTGCGCCACGCGCCGCAAGTCCGCATTCTGCACGTACCCGGTAATCGTCTGGCCGGCCGGGGCGGAGTAGCCGGTCTGCGGCATTCCCCAAAGCAGCGCCAGGGCGATCCCAAGGGTGAGCCATGCCCGTCTGACTGACTCAGTCGTTAAACTCGTCATCGAATGTCTCCCTCTCTTTCAGTGGTCATTCCATCCTCATTTCTGAAAAGGGCCTTATACACGGCTGGCTCGTGTTTCGTGAGTTATTTTCAACGAACGGGCGAAAATCATTCATGAATCGTCATAATGAGAGGAACGAATGGGATCGGAGAAGGCGAAACTGGAAAACGGGTCAATGCACCGTCGGTTGGCTAGGACTTTTGGTTGAGAATTTCCCCAACGTGTTCACTGGCTTCTTTCACCAGGATCCCTATCTTGGAATGGGAGGGTTCGAAATCAACGGGGAGATGGTGATGACGGAGCCGCTGGCTGGTGATCGGGCCGATCGAGGCGACCATGGTTCTTCCCAGGGCCTCCCGAAAGGCCGCGAGTTCATCGGCGGCATCGAGCAGTTGCACGACGTGATCGACTTGGGCGGCGCTCGTGAACACTACGACGGACGCTTGTCCGTCCACAATGCTGCGGAGCGCCCGTTTGAGGGGTTCCACGTCATCGGGAAGGGCCCACCGGTATACAGCCACGCTCCTGACTTGAGCCCCCCGCTCGGTCAATCCCTGCGCGAGATCCTCGTTGGCCGTTCCGTATTCTTGAATGGCAATCCGGAGTCCGGAGAGCCCCTCGGGTTTGCAATCATCCAGGGTCTGGAGGATATCCCGCCAGGTATTGGGTTCGGGTACGGTGATATGGGGTTTCAGCCCCAATTCCTTTAAAGCCGCAATGGGTTTCGGCCCGCGGCAGACGAGAGTCGTGTTCGTCAGGACTTGTTGGATCGCTTCGAGGGGAAACTGTGTTTTCCAGACGTCCACCAACGTCCTGGTCCCCACGCCCGTCAGTAAAATCAGCAGGTCCACGGCCCCCGCCATAAGGTGCTTCGCGAAATCCAGGGCTTCCGTATTATTTTCCAGGGGAATCTCTTGCAAGGAGGGTGCAACCATGGGCTTCCCGCCCTGCCGGGCAATCAGTGTGGCCATCTGATCGGCCATCCGGCTCTCGAAGGCAACGACGGTCATGCCGGCGAAACCGCTCGTTGCGTCCGGTTCAATGTTCATAGGGGTGATGGTCACATGCGACCCATTTTGT
The DNA here is from genome assembly GCA_965204475.1 of Nitrospirales bacterium. Taxonomy (GTDB): domain Bacteria; phylum Nitrospirota; class Nitrospiria; order Nitrospirales; family UBA8639; genus Bin75. The sequence goes on along the minus strand of OZ241988.1, from coordinate 1,663,851 downwards.
AGGGAACAACGATCGTTGTGCCCTACTTGGAAATTGCAATGGGCAACGTGGGTGTTTTAGAAATATCGGTCACGGTGAAGTGATAGAGTTGGTACAAAACGTCGAAGGCTTCGTGATTCCACCGGTCCTCGTCGGATTTTCCTTCTGCGGATTCCTGGTCGATGTAATACCACATTCCGCGTTTCTGAACGGCGATGATGGCTTCTTCGGGTTGGGTGCGTGACTCTTGGATGGTCAGCGTCTTGGCCGGATTGACAGCCACCGGCCCTGTCCGCGGGTCCGGGTCCACGTGAAATTCCTGTTCCTCGTCAATGCCGCGTCCGATAAATCCCAGGATCGTCTTGAAGCTGCGCAATTTGATTTGGCCGAACATGGGGAAATCACCGCCCGGATGGCCTGGTCGAATATCGACCAGGACATGATGAAGAGAGAATCGTTCCGCTTTGCGGTGTAACGTGAGTCGATCATCGTTGGAAAGCCTATTCGGATCATAGTTGGTGATCACGATCCGTCCGGTCTTGCGTTGGTCCCCGCCGGGAGGTTCAATCCGGCTAATAAACAGCTTTCGCTCGGACTGGAGCCATGACAAATGCATCACCCGCTGCCGGAACTCCTGGTATTCCTTTGTTCGGCGAGGCTGGTTCGACAAGAAACGTCGTTGACCTTTCTTGTCTTCGAGAAGGATCCCTTCAGATACCAGACGAAAGAGGATGGCGGGATCGATCCCCTGTTTCCCCAGGGACAAGATGGTCTTTTCGGTAATCGGGGTCAGCAGGCGTGTGGTGAATTCCTCACCTTGAATCGGGATGATGGTCACGGTGGGGTTTTCCGCGGCGGAGCTGCCCAACGTCAACGACAATGAGTCGGCGCCGGGTGTTCCGGCCAATAAACCCATCAAGCCGGTGTTGACCCGGAAATCAAACGTGGCGGCGATATTGGACACGGCCGTGAAATGAATCGGCTCATGGTAGCGGGTGCGGGCAATGTTGAGCAGCAGGAGCTCGGTTTCGATCCGGTTGACCGTCCAATCGTATTCCAGCACCGCACGATGCATGGCGACCGGAGAGACGCACCCGCTCCAGATCAGGCTCATCCACCACAAGGTGCACAACAGCATCACGGCGTGGCGCGTCTGGCGAGGATGTCCGGACCTCGATGAGGAACCCCGGTGAACTGCGAATCCGCTTGTTGTCGTGTTCATGGGTGTGATGGTAACACACGCTCCGTTCCGTAGGGAACAACGATCGTTGTTCCCTCGACGTCGGGGTTGCTCCACTCAACGCGCCTCGTTAAGATGGCCTTCCTGACTCGGGAACTGTGAGCAGCATGTCCGAACAAGGCCGACAAGAAATCCTGCAGGGAAAAGGCTTTCGCCACGTGGCCTTGAACGTGACGGACGTGGAGGTCTCGAAAACGTTCTATCAGACCTGGTTCGGGATGAGAATCGTCTGGGAGCCTGACGCCGAGAACGTGTATATGAGTTCGGGGATCGACAATCTGGCCCTGCATCAAATTCCCAAGGAGAACATGCCGGCTTACCGGCAAGGGCAATTCCTGGACCATTTGGGATTCGTCATGGGTTCCCCGGAAAGCGTGGACCAACTGTATGAACGGGTCGTTCAAGCGGGCGTCGAGATTATCCATCACCCCAAGCAACATCGTGACGGCAGTTATTCGTTTTATCTTGCGGACCCCGACCGCATCGTCATCCAGATTTTATACGAACCCACCATCAGTCCGATTCGATTTTCAACGGAGGCGTAAAGGGTCGCCTTCACTCGATTGCGCCGTGACTGGAGGTTGTCACCTCTTACGCGGAAAGGTTCTATGGCTCTCTGGGATCGCGTTGGCCTCAATCAGTTCGTCGGGCTTCAGCCGTGGGTGTGGGTGCAACTGGAAAGCGCCGAGCCGCCGGGCCCCTTCCCGTTCATGGGAGGCGTGGATCCGGAGGTCGTGGCGAGTCTCCATGAAGTCCACGGCATTCTCATGAGCGCGGTGGAAACGGCCATCAGCGACGTGTTTGCTCATCGCACGCCGGTCGATGATCCCGCGGCCGGTCGCCGGCTGGAAGATGCTTATGCGGAGGTGGTGCAGTCACGACCCCGGCTCCGGCAACACATCCGGTGTGGACGGGACCGAGACGGCGTCTTTTTCTGGGAATTTCCCAAGGACCGGCGTCAGTCCGCGGTCATGAATTACGCCGGCCTGCGTATTTTCAACGCGGTGAACCGGCAGGCGTTGCCCATGGGATTCGATCGCCCCCTCTCCCCCGTTGTGGGCAAACTGTTAGGCTGTTTAAACGGAACCCTGACCGTCTCGGAAATTCGCACCATTGTCATGACCGCCGGTCGTGACGCGGCGCCACAACTCCTGCACCTGCTGGAGCAACTCGATTCGCACGAGTGTTTGGCCGTGACGGACCGTTCCTCGGTTCTCCAGCAGTGGCTCGACGCGACCCGGGACCAGGATACGGTTCATCTTGGTCACGCGGCCTTGCTGTATCGACAACAGGACCGGTTCCTCTGGTTTGATCCGTGGCTGATGCCCTGGTTTGCCGAATCCCCGGTCCCTTCTTTGTGGACGTCGTTGTTGCCGTCACCGGCTGCCGTGTTCCTGACGCACGACCATGATGACCACGTCGATCCCCGCACGTTGCTGCACCTGCCGAAGGACGTACCCGTGATCGTGCCCAGCCGGAAAAACCGGAAGACGTGGTATTACGATTACCTTTCCCTGATGCGGGAATTGGGCTTTACGAACGTCATTGAACTGGCGCATGGAGAATCATGGAAATTTGACGGCGGGCAGGTGGTGTCGGTTCCGTTTTTCGGGGAGGACCCTTGTGACCTGGCGCTGCCGCGCAATTGTTATTTGATCAACGATCGGGGACACAATACCCTGGTCCACGCGGACAGCGGACCCACGAACGACGGGCATTCCGCGATCCAGGACGGGGTCATCGCCCGCCTCGTGGAGCAGTACGGTCCGATTTCGACCGTCTATGCGTCACAGCAACAATTGAAAGAAATACGTTCCTACGCGGCGCATGCGAGTTTGTCCCATCCCGGCAAGTGGTTGGAGGTGGGAGAAAACGGATTCCTCACCAACCACTACCTGGCGGAATTGATGGCACACGCCCAGGCCACATTGTTCGTCTCGTACGCCACGGGCGGCGCAGATTGGTATCCGGACCACTTGTCGTTCATGTTCAGCGACCGCAATCCGGCCCGGACGGCGTTACTCACCGCCCACTGGGATCCCCCGGAATCCCTGCGAGACCTGCTGGCGGCATCCGGCCGTCAGTACCATCATGGCCAAGCCTTGGACGTCGTGCGAGTGGCTGCCCCGGGCCAGGTCCGTCTCATCGAAAAAAACGACGTCCTCGCACCACCCGCGCTGTATCAACTCGATCATGAAGTACCCGCGTTCCTCAAAGGCCCTCAACGGCAGCAAGGATGATTGAGACGATGAAACTGTCGGTCCTTCTTGCTGTTCGGCCGTGTAATGTGATAGGACTACGTACGCTTTACGACGGGAGGCCGTATCATGACCGATCAAGCAGTTCCCGTACCCGGGATTGAACAGGAAGAGTCGTTTCCTGAATGGGTCACGGTCGTTGGATTGAAAATTCGCGATCATGGTGAAGTCAAGGTCGCGCAGACGACCGACCCCAACCTGAAGGTCGGCGACCACGTGCTCCTGGAATTGGAGAACGATACGACCTACGGCACCGTTTTCTCCCCGCCGCATACGCAACCATTCCTCCCACCTATGCGCGTGATGCGGAGTATCCTCCGGAAAGCGACGCCGGAAGACGAAACCGCGATTGCCCATCAGAAAGAATTGTCCTCCTCCGGTATCGCGTTCTGTCGAGAGCGGGCTCAGGCCTTGGGTTTGCAGATGAAGCTGGTCGAAGTGTACGGATCGCTTCGGCGGCGGGCCCTGACGTTCAGTTACACGGCGGAATCTCGCGTGGATTTTCGGCAACTCGTCAAAGATCTGGCGCGCGAGTTCAATTGCTGGATTGAAATGCGGCAAATTTCCAGCCGTGATGAAGCGCGCCGTCTGAGCGGGGTCGATACCTGCGGGCTTGTCCTCTGTTGCGCGAAGTTTCTCACGGACTTCAAACCGGTGAACCTCAAGTTGTCCCGTCGTGAAGCGGCGTGGTCAAATGATGCGCATCGCATCGGGGTCTGCGGACGGTTGAAATGTTGCCTGATGTTTGAAAACGAGGATTGGCCTACCCCCAAGGCGCCCGAGCAACAACTCATTCAACCCACTCGATCGTAATGATTGTCCGGCCCCGCACGCAGACGGGCCGCAGTCTCAAGAGGTGTTTCAGATGAGTGCCCCACCTCGCTTTGTCATCTACGCCCATAACGCCACTTACGACAAATTGCACCAGGTGGCGACCATCGCCCTCACGGCCTCGGCCATGGGAAAAGACGTGGCGGTCGTGTTGTTGTTCTGGACCATTAAAAAGCTCGCTGAGGGAAAGCTCGATGACATTGATTTTCCCCCGGAGTATCACCGCTATCACGATGAAGTGGCCCGCCTGCTTGCCGAGCGCAAGGTCCCCCAGATTTCGGAAATGTTTGACGAGGCGAAGAAGGTGGGGAAATTGCGCTTGATCGCGTGCAGCGCCGGGTTGGAATACATGGGTGTCGACGCGGACGCCGTGGCCAAACAGGTGGATGAGGTGATGGGGCTTCCCGCCATCCTTGCCATGGCGGCCGGTGCCGAGACGACCCTGTTCGTGTAGCCTGAACTTGGTCAGTTTGTGACGCGCTCGAACGGGGCGGGCATCGGAACGTTCTTGTTCATCACGTATCAACCGGTCAAGCCATTTGGCGGCTAACAAGATCCCGGAAGACGCCTTTGGTGGCCACCAGTTCCGTAAATGACCCTTCCTGAACCACCTTGCCGGCCTGCATCACGTAGATGCGATCCGCTTGGCGCAGCGTCGACAGGCGGTGCGCAATGATGATCCGCGTCGAGGTAAGCCCCATGAGGTTGGCCATGATTTTGGACTGGCTTTCGTTGTCGAGCCAGTTTGTGGCTTCGTCGAGCAGCAGGATCCGGGGGTTTCGGATCAGTGCGTGGGCGATTGTGATGCGCTGGCTCTCGCCTCCTGACGTGACGCTGGCGCTGTCGCCTACGTTCGTGAACATCCCCATCGGCATTGCCGCGATCTCGGTGTCGACGGCCGCGAGCTTGGCTGCGTGCCACGCATCCTTGGCGGTCGCTCCTTCGTAATCTCCAACGATGTTGTCCCACAGGTCTTGCGGTTGGAGTTGCACTGCCTGCGGAACCGCGCCGATCTGCCGGCGCACCTGCTTGACATTGAGGTGCTTGAGATCGCGCCCGTCATAGTACACGGCTCCCCCTGACGGCTGGTCCAACCCGAGCGCAAGCCGGAAGAGCGTGCTCTTGCCGGCCCCCGACTCACCGGCAATGGCAATGAACTCGCCGGGACGAGCCTGAATAGAGACGTCGTCCAGGATCAACGGACCATCGGGATCGTACTCGAAGCTGACGTGGTCGAATACGATTTCGCCGCCCAGAGTCTCCACGGGTTCTCCTTCGACGCTGATCTCCGGGGGCTCGGTGAGAAACGGCCGGACCTGTTCCAGGGCCGGCATGATGGCGGCAACGGCGCTGAACGATGCACCCAGTCGGGCGACCCCCGTCAGGAACAACATGAACAAGAGGTAGACGACGAGAAAGTCTCCCACCGTGATGGTCCCGTGTCCCGGAAGCGTGACTGCCAGGATCAGGACTGCTCCGGCAAGAAGCGGGAGTGCCGTACCGAATGCCTGCAAATGCGTCTCGAAGGTCCCTCGCTGCAACTCCGCGAGTTTCTGTTCCCGATAGTCCCGTGCCCAAACCGCAAACGCGGACCCTTCCGCGCCGTCGACGCGCAGCTTGGAAATGCCATTGATGAGTTGGAACAGCCGGCCCGCGAGATGATGCATCGTCCGGATCGCCCGGCCCTGAGGCGAGATCTGGCCCAGGCCAAGGAGTACGGTCACAATGATGGACAGGAGACCGAAGGCGGCGGTAATGCCACCCAGCCTGGCATCATAGAAGCCAATGAGGACGAACGCGGGTGACAGGAACACGATCGACAACACGGCGTTGGCGACCACGCCCTGCACGGTGTCGCGAAGATTCTGGAACGTCATCCCCCGCATGGCGAGGTCCCCGGCCGAGTGGCGCTGAAGGCAACTCAGAGGGAGCCGGAGCAAACGATCCCAAAACGCGGCTTCGACTCGTGACGTGGCGCGTCCTTCGAGACGCATCAGGGCCGTTCCCTGGAGGACGTGCAGCAGCCCCCGGATCACGGCCAATGCCGCCAGTGCCGCGGTTGCCGCGTACAACAGGCTGGTTGCGCCGGCGGGGATCACTTCGTTCAGGATGAAACCGGCCACCACGGCCGGCAGCAACATGATCAGACCCCCCATCAGCCCGGTCAAGACGAAGCGTACGAAGTCGGCGGTCAACCTCTTTCTGGCGAGCCGGAACACATCCCACGGCCCGGCGACGCCGGACGGCAGCGGTTGATAGAACAGCCATGCTTCGGGGCTGAGCGATTGGGCGCGTTCCGGCGTGACCCTGGTCTTGCCGCCGAAGGAATCCACTTCCCGGTAGTGTCCCAGCAAGCCGGGTAACAACGCCACCGGCCGGCCGTCGTCTTTCCGAAACGCCAACATCGCGCCGCTGTCCCCGATCCACCACCTGTCCGCCGGGTCGAGCCGCACCCGGCGGCCGCGTACAGCGGACGCATCCAGCACGTCGCTGAGAGTTGTAGCGACACCGGCCGTGTTTGTCCTGGCGGGCCATTTGAAGTCAATGCCCTCATGGCGACCGATAATCCGGAGGACATCGAACAGTCCGGAGTCGCTCCCGCCGGCTTCTTCCGTTTCCACCAAGCCGTACAGATTGAACAGCCGGCGCCGGGCGCCTTCCTCATCGGCACGGCGGTTGGTCGCCCGTGCCCGATCCAGGTTTGCCTGGTCCACGACTGCCAGGCGGCGGTTGAGTCGCTCCAGGGAGAACGCCACGGAGTGGAAGTGGGTCAGGGCGGGCAGGAGAAGGCTTTCTTCGGCGAGCGTTTCGGAGGACCGGGCGGAAAGCTGTATCTCTTCCGTCAAAGTGAGCCAACTGAAAGGCGTGAGCGGTATCGCGGCGGCTCCGCTTTTGCTCTGCGCCGCGTCGATCAGGCTCATGAACAGTCCCGCGCCCGGCGTCAACTCCGACACCCACACCACTCTACGCTGCGCAGAAAGGACACCGTTTCTTGCTGCCGGAGCCTGCCCGGGTTCAAGAAGTACGTCTGGCCGCTTCAGAGACAGGACGTCTCGCGACAGCATGGCGGAAACGTCCATGACCCATGTGTCGACGTGTTCAGCCAATTCTACAGACGTGACCGCTGCCAGGCTGGTGATTGGCAGGCGCCGCAGCAAGGTGTCCGGCAACCCCTTGGCGATCAGACTGAGGGTCGTATTTCCCGCCTGGGGTGCGACACCGAGCAGGAGGCGACCTGACTCAGCTCGCATCAGGTGCTCCGGGGCCGATTGTTCCTCCCCATCCCGGTGCTCGACCAGAAACAGGTCGACGGTGCCCTTCTCGATGAACCACACGCATTGTGGATCATCCAGCGCCAGCGGCAGATTGCCGGCACAGGGCACGGGCACTCCCGATTCAACGGCGAGGCCGGCGAGCGAGCGGCGTTCCGGATTCGACATCAGACTATTCCTCTTGGATGAGCCGGTAGTACAACCCGGTTTCGTCCGTCATCAGTTCGTCATGGGTGCCGCGCTGCACTTCGACTCCCTTGTCGAGCACAATGATCTCGTCGCAATCCCGGACCGTGCTGAGCCGGTGCGCGACGATCAGGCAACTGCACCCACGACGTCGCAAGGCTTCGTCGATGGACTTTTCGGTCGCGGCGTCGAGAGCGCTCGTCGCTTCATCCAGCACGAGCACCGTCGGGTTGCCGACCAACGCCCGGGCGATCTCCAGCCGTTGCTGCTGGCCTCCGCTGAAATTGCCTCCGCCTTCCACAACCCGCGTCGTATACCCGAGGGGCCGGCTGAGAATGTCATCATGGATGCAGGCATCCCGTGCCGCGTCCACCACGTGATCATCCGGAAAGGAGGGGTTCCATAGCGTGATGTTTTCCCGCACGGTGGCGGAGAAGAGGATGCAATGCTGGTCCACGAGCGACAGGGAACGGGAGAGCACTTCTTCGGGAATCTCGTGTCGCGGACGGCCATCGAACAGGATTTCGCCCGACCAGGGCTGATAGAGGCCGGAAACCAAGCGCGACAGTGTCGATTTTCCGGAACCGCTTGGACCGACCACCGCGACCCGCTGTCCCGGTTTGATGGTCAAACTGAAATCCTTGATCAGCGGCGGTCGGCCCCGATTGTACCCGAAGGTCACGTTGCGCAGCTCCACGTGGCCGGTCAGCCGTAGCCGCCCGTCGAACGTTGCGATCGCATTTGCTGCCCCATCTCGACGCGTCAACCTGGGATCTTCGCGGATTTCCATGATGTCGTCCAAGCGCTGCATATTCGTCTCGAGCGCTTGACGCTTGTCCGCGAGCTCGACGAATCGCCCGACGGGCTCCAGAAACATGGCGGCCACGAGATAGAACGCCACCAGCGCGCCCAGCGTCAACTCGCCGGCCATGACCTGGGTTGCCCCGAAGGCCAATACGGCCCCGTTGCCCAGAATCAGGAAGAGGTTCGGCATGGCCTCGTTGAAGTGGCTGAGTTCGTAGAATCGCTGGCGTGCCGCCAGTTCCCTGGCTTGATGACCGCTCCAGCGGGAGAAAAAGCTGCCCTCCTCGGCGTTCATCCGCAGGCGGTCCGTCTGATTCAGCATGAGCATGCCAACACCAACCAGCAACCCCTGCTCGCGCCGCCATGCATGGCTCTCGTCGGTCTGGACGCGGGTGATCGCGCGCATCAGCAGCCCGTTCAGGATTGCCAGGCCCAGGATGATCAGCGCCAGCGTCGGATCGTACGCCACCATGACCGCCAGAAATACCACGCTCATCGTGATTTCGATGAGTACGCCGAGAAAATGCTCCGATAAACCCTTGGCGATCTTGTCGATGGACAACACCCGGTCAGTCAATTCGCCGACAAGCCGGTGGTTGAAATATTCGACCGGCAGCCAGAGCAATTTCGACAGGCAACGATTGCCGGCGATAATGGAAATCTTGATGGACAGGCGATGGAGACACCACTGCTTCAGCCAGGTGAGTCCGTAAGCCAGAATAGCGGCGGCAACCAGCACCCCGGCCAGGAGCTTCCCCCCAAGCTCATGCTCTCCCAGCACCCCATCCACGAATATGCCCATGATGGCCGGCGTGACGAGGGCCAGCACGGCCAGCAGCAGACCGCATCCGAACGCATACGCCAGTGTTCCCCGGGAGTCGCGAAGCCAGAGCAGGATACGTTCCAGGAGGTTGGGGCGGACGCCTCCCCGCTGGAACTCCGGCCCGGGATTGAATTGCAAGACAATGCCGGAAAAGCCCGCACTAAACTCTTCCGTGGAGAGCTTGCGGCGCCCCGTGGCCGGGTCGTTGAGATAGAAGGATTTTCGATCATAGCCTTCCAGGATGACAAAGTGGTTGAACTCCCAGAACAAAATAAGCGGAAGCGGCAGATCCTTGAGTTGGCGGATGTGCACGTTCAGGCCTTTGCACTCGAGGCCATAGGACCTGGCGGCCCGGGAGATGCCGGCGGCGGTGGAGCCGTCCCGGCTGACCTCGCACTTGCCACGCAGTTCGATGAGCGGCACCCAGCGCCCCAAATAGGCGAGCACGCTGCCAAGGGACGCCGCGCCGCACTCGGTGGCATGCGTCTGCAGCAGGAGTGGAGTGATGACGCGTTGCTTGGTCCGTTCCCACATGGGTGCTTGTTTGATTAGCCTGATTCCAGTCTCAAGGCGGTTGAATACATTCAGGGCCGTCAGAAGCCGAAGAGGGCCGTTATGGGTTGTTGGCCAAGCACGATTCGAACGCGACACGGCGTGATGTCCGGCAGGGAAAGGTCCGATGCGTGGTGGAGGACCACGTCGACTCGATGAGTGGCGTTCGGGACCGCGGGCCGTCGCGTCGCCATCCAGTTGGGCAATGGTCCGGGGGTCACGGAGGAGACCTCGCCGTCGAACCGTCGCTGTGCATCGTCGGGCATCATGATCTCGACCGACGCCCGCATACCGGGTTGGATGCGTTTCGCCATGCGTGGGGCGACCTGCACCACCGCTTGAAGCGGCTGGTCTTCCGTTTCGCGGAGTTGTGCGACGCCGCCGCCGGCCGGCAGGTATTCGCCAGGGGCGGACCGCAAGGCGGTGACCGTGCCGGCCACCGGGCTGACGATCAATTCCCTCGCGGTGCGCCGGGCTTCCATCTGCAACAATGCCACTTGGGCCGCGGTCAACAGCGAAGGCAAGCCACTCCCCTCTCCATCAACTTGTCGGAGTTCCGACTTGAGCATTTCCACCCGGTCGCGCAGCGCTGCGGTCTCGCCATCCAGTTCCGGTACGCTTTGCCGGGCAATCGGATCTCCGGCCTCGATGTGGTCTCCGGGACCGACCAGAAATGCCTCGAGATATCCGGGCTCGCTGGATACCAGTTCGTGGCGAACTCCGGGCTCGAACAGGATGCCGTCGACCGTCACGCTACGGACGATGCTGCCGAACAACGCCCATACCACGAGTGCCAGCATGACCAGGCCGATGCCGGCCAGGATCATACGTTCGTGAGGCGCCGTGACCCTCAGAAGATGGTCGAGTTGCTGGTACTTGTTCCTGCTGCTTCCGGAATCTTGGAGAAATGGATTGCCGAACATCGGTTGCCGTTTCCAAACGTATAATCAGAACCCGATCAACCCATTGTCGAGTTCCGATCCTTACAGAAAAGATTGCAGTGTACTATATCCGCCGTTCAAACAAGGCCTCAAGATATATCCTTCTAGCCCTCATGACCCTATAAGCATAATGAAGCCATGATGCCAGAATCACAGATTCTGTCAAGAAATCAAGTTTTTTTTGATGTGAGGGTCAAAAATCACGCCGGCAGGAGCAATGACTCACGATGCCTACCGGGAGGTTTGCACGCCGACTCGCTTGCAGTATCGGCTGACCGGGCACTGGCTGCAAAACGGCGAAATGGGGCGACAGAGGTGTTGCCCAAAGGGAACCAACCAGTCATTGAACGTGATCCAATATTTTGCGGGAAGTTTGTGTCGCAGAGCGCGTTCGGTTTCCTCCGGGATCCTGGTCCGGACGTAGCCCCACCGGTTGCTGATCCGGTGAACGTGAATATCCACGCAAATTCCGGGTTTTCGATAGCCGACGGTAACCACCAGATTGGCCGTCTTGCGTCCGACGCCCTTCAACGTCAGGAGTTCTTCGATGGTATCCGGAACCCGTCCCCCGAAGTCCCGGAGAAGACTTTGGCAAATCGCCCGAATCTGTTTGGCTTTGTTCTTGTAAAAGCCCACCGGATAGATGGCCTTCTCTATCGTTTTGATGGGGAGCGTTTGCATGGTCTCCGGCGTGTCCGCCAATTGGAATAACCGTCGGCTGGCCTCGGCCGTGGTTTGATCCTTGGTCCGGAGACTCAGAAGACAGGCAATCAAAACGCGGAAGGGGTCGCGGGTTTCGCGAGCTACAACGCCCAGGATAGGTTCTTTCCAGCGGCGGATGGTTTTTTTGACTTCGGAGACAACCGCGTGAATATCGGTGTCACGCATTGAGGACGAGTTGAACGAGGAAGGATGGGGAGGTGACGGAACGGTGTGAACTAACGAAACGCACGCTTCGCCAACCATTTTTGTCGTCGCCGGGCTGCTTCCCGCTCTTTGGCTTTCCGCTTCACACTCGGCTTTTCGTAAAAACGTCGGCGTTTCAATTCACGAAACAAACCATCGGCTGCGAGTTTTTTCTTCGCAACACGAAGAGCTTTCTCGACATTGTTGTTCACAACCTTGATTTCCATTGTCCCTCGTGATCGGTAAAAGTTCCTTATCTCTCACTCAAGCTTCGTACGCTAACGTACCATGCTGCTTTCGCGAGAGACAAGTTTGCCTGTAAGAAAGAGGCTAATGCAAGGGAATCTTGTAAAAACAATAAATTCAATGAGTTATACAAGAATATTATTGCTGATTTCTCTGGGCTTTAGATGGAACAAGAGGTGTTTTTACTAAATATAAATACTGAAAAATCGAATGAGGTGCCGAGGGCAGCGTGCGATCAGGTATCTTTGAGGGCGGCGATGATGTCCAGCACCATCTTTTTTCCGTCGCCAAAGAGCATGAGGGAATTGTCCAACGCGAACAGGGGGTTCGGGATCCCGGCAAAGCCCGGGCTTAAACTCCGTTTGATAATCACCACGGTCTTCGCCTTGTCCACGTCGATAATCGGCATCCCGGCAATGGCACTCGTGGGATCGGTTCTAGCCAGAGGGTTGACCACGTCATTCGCACCGATGATCAGGGCCACGTCGATTTGATCGATATAGGGATTGATGTCGTCCATGTCCTTGAGGGCTTCATACGGCACGTCGGCTTCGGCCAACAAAACGTTCATGTGGCCCGGCATGCGACCGGCCACGGGATGGACGGCGTATTCCACTTCAATGCCGCGTTCGTTGAGGATAAAAGCGAGGTTGGCCACGGGGTGCTGGGCTTGGGAGACCGCCATGCCGTACCCGGGAACGATGGCGACCCGTCGAGCTGCGTCAAAGAGAAGCGCGACTTCTTCCGGAGAGGCGGACTTGACCCGTCCGGCATAGACCTCGTCCGCAGTCGCCCCTCCGCCCGTCGGTGCCAGTACCCCGAAGAGGACGTTGGTCAGGGACCGGTTCATGGCCCTACACATGATTTCCGTCAGGATCAATCCCGACGCGCCCACCAGGGATCCGGTGATGATCAGCACGTTATTGGACAGGACAAACCCCGTGGCGGCGGCGGCCAATCCGGAGTAGGAATTCAGGAGCGCGACCACGACGGGCATGTCGGCTCCGCCGATCGGAATCACGAGCAGCACTCCCAGGAGGGATGCCACGGCAACCAATGCCCAATACAGGATGAGATTGGACGGATCGATGATCACGCCTACGCTCAACGCGAGGGCGATGATCGCCAACACCGCGTTAATGACCTGTTGGCCTGAAAACAGGACGGCATTTTCATTGATGAGACCCTTGAGCTTCCCGAAGGCCACCAGGCTTCCCCAAAACGTGACGGCGCCGATCAGCCCGGAGGCTGCCGTGGCCACGGAGACCTGTACCAAGGGGATGCCGCCGTTGAGGGTGTTTTCGATCAGCGCGGCGCCCGCCACCAACACTGAAGCAATGCCGCCAAACCCGTTGAACAACGCCACGAGTTCCGGCATGGACGTCATTTCGATTTTCACGGCCAGGACGGCCCCTATGGCCGCACCGATGACGAGCCCGATGAGGATGACTTCAAATCCGACGATACCTTGATCCGTAAGCGTAATGACAATCGCCAGGAGCATGCCGCACGACCCGAGCAGGTTGCCCCGAACGGCGGTGCGCGGGTGGGTCAGGCCTTTCAGCCCGAAGATAAAGAGGATTGCGGCAACGAGGTACCCTCCATTGATAAGTAAATCGGTCATGATTTCTTCTTGAACATTTCCAGCATGCGATTGGTTACCATAAAGCCGCCGACCACGTTAATGGTCGCAAAGACCACGGCGAGCCCTCCGAGCACGGTCGTCACCAAGGTTTGTTGGCTGCCTGCCGACAGGATGGCTCCCACGAGCGTGATGCCCGAGATGGCGTTGGCGCCGGACATGAGCGGAGTATGCAGCGTGGGCGGAATCTTGGTGATGATTTCGAAGCCCACGAAAATGGCCAAGACGAAAATCGTAATGCTGGGAATCAAGATCTCCATGGCTTACTTCTCCTCTCCCTTGCCCGCGGAAGGGTCCAGGATTTCACGAATTTGGGGATGAACCACGTCGCCATCACACGTCAGGAGCGTTTCCCTGGTGATTTCGTCTTCCCGATTGATCGTGAGTTCGCCTTTCTTCACCAGATGAAGCAGGAAGGTGGCAATGTTTTTGCTGTACATCTGGCTGGCGTGATAAGGAACCAGGGAAGGGAGATTTTCTGTTCCGATCACCGTGACCCCATGGGCGACTAGCGTCTGGCCGGCTTGGGTCAATTCACAATTTCCGCCGCGTTCGGCCGCCAGATCGATAATCACCGATCCCGGAGACATGCCGGCGACCATATCGGCCGTGATCAGGACAGGCGCTTTTTTTCCAGGTACCGTCGCGGTGGTAATCACCACGTCGCTGGAGGCGATCACTTTGGTCAGCAATTCACGCTGGCGTCGATAAAACGATTCATCCTGCGCCTTGGCATAGCCCCCCTTGTCTTCGGCTTCTTGCGTGTCCAACGGGAGATCCACAAACTTGGCCCCAAGGCTGAGGACCTGTTCTTTGACCGCGGGTCGCACGTCATAGGCCTCGACCGCGGCGCCCAGCCGTCGAGCCATCGAAACCGCCTGGAGTCCGGCCACGCCGGCTCCGATGACAAAGACCTTGGCCGGTGCCACGGTTCCGGCTGCCGTCATCAGCATCGGAAACATTTTCGGCAGCGCATCGGCGGCCATGAGCACGGCCTTGTACCCGGACACGGTTCCCATGGACGAGAGCACGTCCATGCTTTGGGCGCGGGTGATGCGCGGCATCAATTCCATGGCAAAGGCCCGGACCCGTCGCGTGGTCAACTCCCGGATGCTCTCAGGATTGGCAAGGGCATCGGCCATGCCGACGATAATCTGATCGGGTTGCATCAAGGGCAGGTCGGTTAGGCCGTGTTCGGGATTCAGACCCAACAGCCTGACTTGGGTAATGATTTGGGCGGCTTCAAAGAGTTGCGGGCGCGAGGGGACGATGGTGCCCCCTTTCTCCGCATAGGCGTCATCGGGATAGCCGGACGCGGCCCCTGCCCCCGTTTCGATCTGCACGTCCATCCCTTCCTTTTTCAAAGAAGGGAGGGTGGCGGGGATCAGGGCGACCCGCTGTTCACCGGGATAGGTCTCTTTGGGAACACCGATAATCATGATCTCATTACACGGTCCATACCCTGCCGACCAAGGAGCCGGCTAAGGCAAACTGGAAACGAATAGCATAAACATTTCATGGGAAGCAAAGAGTTTTTTGTGGAAACGAGACCGAAAAGTCAGGAGGAGTCTGCGGCCCCGTAGAGCGTTTCCACGACGTGGCTGGTTTGAAACAGCAACGCGTCGAGCCGCGTGTAGCAGGCATGCCCAAAGAGATGTTCCTCAGGGGAGCCTCCCGTTGCATCGCGGTAATCGATCAGCAAGCACTCGCCGTCGTTGGGACAACGGGTCACGCGACGCGCGCATTCCAACCACCGTTCGAATCCGTCATACGGCTCCAAATTTTCACGCAACGCCTGGTCCAGTTCCACTTCCCAGGGTGATGCGGGGACGGCATCGGTGCCGGCGACGGCAAGCTGGTGTACGTAGTCGCCGCCGGAGGCCATGGGCATTTCCATCACGATTTGGGGCAACTCCATTTTGGCCAGCCATTGTTTCCCGTCTTGCCGGATCGGGCGGTGATTGACGATGTGGAGGAGCTTGCTGAGACCATCCGTATCCCAGCCGTACCGGATCGGGGTGCCGAGGGTCACCACGTCGAGCGACGGCCAGGCGGCCAATTGGTTCCCGGCCAACAACCGGTCCAGTTCCTGCAAATGTTGAACGGAGGCGGATGGAGTCTCCTGTTGCTCATAAAAGTAGGCCAGGGTTTCAAACACGGTGTCGCGCACCGAGGAGTCCCCCGGGGCCACGAGATTGGAAAACAGCGCCAACAACTGGCCGGCGTGACCATGGGCGACAATCAATATGCGATCGCCGGCTTGTAAATTTTTTTGTGTCTTGAGGTGATTGAGTTCGTGCAAGAGCGCCAACGCCCCTTCCATTCGACCGGGATGGTGGTGCAGGGACGACCACAGGTGGCGTTGGACAACCAGCGCGTGAGCACTCGCGAGTCCGTCCCGGAGCGCGTTGACGTACTGTTCGGAAAAGTTTCCTTTGTCATTCAGAAGGTTGTCCAGCTTCGTTTTGCCGGCCTCGTCATTGACAAAAGGTGGTTGGCAGGAGGGATCTTGCGATGAGCGTTGATATTCGTTGGGGCGAAGGGCCGCAAGGAGAGACTCCAGCCCCGGAATCCCGCGGGAGTAGCCCCGCTTGAGACCTCCCACTTCATCTAGCCGCCCCGATCCAAAGAGGTCCGCCCCCAAATAGGAGCCATACACCAGGACGACCGCGCGGACCCCCGCGTCCCACATGCGTGCGCCCAGGCGTCCGAGTGCATCGTGCCAGGCAGGGGAAAAAGACGGAGCCCCGGGTTCGAACGACACGTACCTGACCCGATTCCCCGGATCAGAACGGGAATATTTGGAATGCAGAAAATTATTGGCCTGTGGCATGAGCCGAAATCCGGATGAGTCGAACGCCGTTTTGCCCTGCTGTCTTACCGTGAAAGGAGATCCCCGCGCAAATCGCAGACGTCGGTGAAGATGGGTCCGGTGCTCTGGTTCGCGTAGTTGACCATGGAAAAACCAGCATGGTAGTTTGACTCTCTAACCTGTTACAAAAGAGGTATTTGAGGCTCTTTTATTGGAAAAACAGAACGGCGGTGCGTACTCCAGTCTCCTGCGTGTCGACACCACGTCCTCCAATAATTTTCAATAACCCTGAAAACAGAATCTTGGAACCATGTTTGTAAAAATTACGATTTCTCTCATTGCGATTTTGGCTCTCGGTTTCCCCGGGAAGAGCCAGGTGTTTGCGGCTTCAAGCCCGACCCAGGCCGACCACGTTCTGCTGTTTGTCCTGGAGGGCGTGGGTAATGACGTGATTCAAAACGGGACCATGCCGGTTCTCCAGAAGCTCGCGCGGGAAGGGGCGGTCACCTGGAAAGCCCAATCGGTGTCTCCGTACACGGTCCCGTCCATGGCCAGCCTCCTGACGGGGCTGCCCGTCAAGAAACACCGCGTGAATCAGGATTGGGAAACCTATGATTTTTCCCGGTCGTTTCTGCGGTCGCCGACCCTGTTCGATTACCTTGATCTCGCCGGAGGGGTCGATACGGCGCTCTTCATCATGGATGAGCGGTTTTATCAATTGGCCAGACCGGAAATTTACGTGGACCTGCAAACGTGCGGAAAAGCCAAACCCCAGTGCAATCCCTCGACCCTGGTGGAATATATTGACGATTACCTGAAAAAAGTGACCAGCCCCGGGGGCTTTAATTTTCGTATCTTCAAGATACCCGGGCTTCTGGTGGCCCATCTGCCCGAGCCGGCGGACGTCGCCCGCAAACGCGGTTGGGACTCGAGGCAGTATGCCCAAGCTCTCAAAACAGTGGATACGGCCGTCGCGGACGTGATGGCGCTCTATCACGAATACGGTGTCCTGGACAAAACCATGGTCATGGTAACGGGCTTGAAGGGAGCGGATACTCCACAAGCCTCGAACGCGAAAATGGATGCGCCACGACAAACAGCGGTCCCATGGCTTGCCTGGGGGGTGAACGTGAAGCCGGGGTATACCATTCCCGATCACGTGAACATCATGGACGTCGGGGCCACGGTGCTGGAAGCACTCGGATTGGAAACCCATACCGAATGGGAAAGTCGCGCCTTGACGGACATTTTTCAAAAGCGACCCGAACGAAGGACAACGGGAAATGAGACGTTCGAGCTTGGATCTCCCACGATTCGTAAAAACTAGCATCCTGGCATGCAGTCTCGTCGGAACCGTGCTGATCGGCGACGCCGGCGCGGCGCGGGAGGCCGTGAATCCGTTAACCCGGGAATATGCGATCACGATTGATCCCACGGCGCTCGATCCCCCGACGTGGTGGCACGTGCCGGGCGTAACCCCGTTGATCTGGACCAAGGATCCCATCACGTATGAGTCCTATAAGACGACCGACGTGCGGGAAATTAAATTGAAACCGGGCGAATATCGTTTCGGGACCTTCACGTTCGACTTTGCGTTTCGGGTGACGTTGGAAGGCAAGTTGGAATTTGATCGAACCTTGGAGCAATGCGTGGACGGACTGGGGACGGCCAGGCTCGTGATCCGGTGTAGCCACACGCAACCGTATAAGCAAGAACGCGATTACGATTATCCCTCCGCCCCTTAGACGTATCATCAATTCCGGAACCATGTCACAGACCGTAGAACACTGGATCGAAGCGTTAGACGACGTCGATGACGCCACGCGGGAAGAAGCCGCGAAGGCGCTCGCGGAGTTGGGCGATCCGGAGACCCTCGAAGCCCTCTCCGTGGCCTTGGAGGATGATTATTGGGCCGTCCGGGTTCACGTGGGGTGGGCGTTTGCGAAGATCGGCGGGGACGTGGCCATCGATGCGCTCATCACGTTGTTCAACGACAATATGATGGAAGTGCAGGATGAGGCCGTGTCCGCCATGGCCTCCATGGGGAAAAGCACCGTTCCGAAACTCATTCCCTGTTTGAAAGATGACCGGTGGCGCGTTCGTCAGCAGGCCGGGAAGACCTTGGGTTTGCTCAAAGAGCCCGACGCCGTCCAACCGTTGATGATCGCCTGTCGAGACCGTGACGGGGCCGTGAAGAGTGCGGCGGCCGAGGCGCTGGGGCGGATCGGTGACCCGCGAGCCGTGCCGGCGTTAATCAAGCTGTTCAAGGATACGTCGAAAATTGTCCGGGAGACCGCCGGAACCGCCCTGGTTTATATCGGCGAAGCCTCCATTCCCGCCCTCGTGGAAACGCTGAACGATCCGCACTTCGTGGTCCGCTGTCATGGCGTTCGGGCGTTGGGCGGCATGACGACCGACTACCAAATGGGGCGGGCGTGGACCAGGGACGGGCGCGTGGTCGAGGCATTGATCCAAGCCTTGAAGGATGAAGACCGGGCGGTTCGTGAAGATGCCACGATTGCCTTGGGGATTATCGGCGATCCCCTGGCCGTGGACGGTCTCATCGACGCCATGCGAGACGGAGCCGTGAAGCGTCACGCCATTGCCTCGCTGGGCATGATCGGAGACGCCCGAGCCTTGCCACCCGTGTTGGATGCCCTGAAAGGCAAGGGTATAGCACAGCAGGGAAAGCCGACTCCGGGGTGCATCATCAGCGAAGATCAACTCATCAAAGAAGCCGCGGCCACGGCACTGGGCCATTTTCGGGACCCCAAGGTGATCCCGGATCTGATCCTGCTGTTAAAGGATATCGTATTGCGGGAGTACGCCGCCTCGTCGTTGGTACTGATCGGCGACGCGGCCGTCGAACCATTGGTGGCTTTTCTGCATGATCCGGAAGCCTCCAAGGTGGAAAAAGAAAGCGAACGGGTGTTGGCGTTTGCTTCGACCAGGCTGACCGCGTCGAGCGCGTTAAAGAAAACCGTGGTGGAAACCTTGGAGAAACTTGGCTGGGAGGCGCCCAAAGACGACGCGCACGTGGGCGTGAAGGATATCGAATATACCGACCCGGATAAGGTACTCGGTGAAGAAGGCCGGTTCGGGCCCTCGGGGGACTTTGCCAAGCCGGCCAAACCCTACCGTATTGAACGCTGACCCTCTTGCCCGTAACAAGCGCGGGAAACCCTCACCCCAACCCCCTCCCCATGGGAGAGGGAATTCAGAAATTACGGCTTTTGGAAGTGGAGAATCCCCCAGGTGAGATGGCCGCCCTTGCCGCCGTCGATCCAGTGTTGAAGACCGGATTTCATCCGTTCGATGTAATCCTCGCTGCAGACTCTCACCAAATTCCATTGATTGGCCAGGACTTCTTCCAGGACCCGCCCATAATGAGTACCCAGGTGTTCGGAGAGGTCCTCAATGGCAAGTTCTTTAAACCCGAGGCCCAACAGCATATCCTTGTAGCGCGGAATTGAACCCAGCGAGTCGAGGTGAATACGGTCGAGAATGGGTTGCAAGGCTTCCTTTGGGCAAGTTTCACTTTGCATCGGGTCTGTAAAAATGAACTGTCCTTCCGGTGCAAGGATCCGATTGACTTCTTCGAAAACCTTCTCGCGATTCCCGCTATGCAAAATAGCATCCTGCGACCACACCACGTCCACGCTGCCATCCGGTATGGGAATATCTTCAAAGCTTCCGTCAACCACGTTGATGACCAGAGAGTATTTCCCCTGGGCGTTGAGTTCACGGTTTCTGGCATTTTGTGTTTCGCTCAAATTCAGACAACCTACCTGGCATCCATAGTGCTTGACCAGAAACCTGGCGGACCCGCCGTACCCGGACCCGATATCCAACACCCGGGTCGCCGGCCCCAGACCCTTGACCATGGAGGCCATTTTCTCGACCGTCTTGCGACTCGCGTCGAAAATGGTATCCGTGTCGTGTTCATAGAGGCCGACGTGAATGTCCTCGCCCCCCCACACGGTGGCATAAAACCGGTCGGCATCATGGCTGTTGTAGTAGCTTCTGGCAGTTTCGACGGGCTGGGAGTACTCCACTGAAACTTTAATGGCCCGTTCCTCGTTTTTATACAGTTTTTCAGCCATATGGATATAGAAATCAGGGTCCTCGACCCGGTGGGTTTCTTGAAAGTCCGCAAAGGTTTTGACTTGTTGAAATCCCACCTCTCCCATGAGTTTCCTCACGTAATCCTTGCGGAGGGGGAACATGTTGAGGTGATATTCCGAGTCGTCCGGGAAACGATACCGGAAGCGGGCCAAGCCTTCGTCCACGTATTCAGGCTCGGCACTCACGTTATCCCCGCAATAATAATAGACGTGTTTGGAGGTGAACCCGTTGTCGAGGATGCCGTCGTAATTCCGTTGATCCAGGATCAGGACGCCGTCGTGGTTCAGCACCGAATAGAATTCGGCCAGGGCTTTCCGGCGGTCCTGTTCCGAAAACAAATGCGTGAGGGAGTTTCCCAGGCAAATGACCGCATCATATTGGGTGTGGACATCCCGACTCAGCCATCGCCAGTCGGCATGGAGGGTCTTCATGATGAAGCCCGCGCGTTTGGCATTTTCAAAGGCTTGAGCCAGCATTTCCGGGCTGCCGTCTCCGCTGGTCACGTCGAATCCGGCCTTCAGGAGCCGAATGGAGTGAAAGCCCGTGCCCGTTGCCACGTCCAGGACCCGTCGGACCCCGCGTTCTTTGAGGATATTGATGAAAAAATCGCCTTCACTTTTGGCGCGGGCCTCCCAGTCGATGAGTTCATCCCATTTTCTGACAAAGCCATGGACGTATTCGCGTTTGTATTGGTCGGTTTTTCGTTGGGCGATGGGGTTATCACCGTACAACTGTTCTTTACCCATGATCCACCTCCTCGATGGTCAACCTCGCAATCCCTTTCCCGTCGAGCCGAGGCTCGACCTGAGGTTGGATGGAACAACGAAAAAGGGCATTGGGGAATCTCCACTCTAACGCTTTGGTCCCCTTTGGGCAACCCTTAATCTGTCCGATGGAATTGGCCTTGAGTTCTCCGGATGTTCCCGTCAAACTATCCGAATAATATCTTTTATGAGGGGGTTATTATAACTTGCCGATTTTAAATAGTTTTTATGAGTCATACCGCTCTGACGGCAACACAGGGATCTTTTCTCGCACGCATTTCCCATGAAAACCGCCACTCCGGTCTTTAAGATCTCCTTTTCCATTGCCACGGCATTCCTGATCTGGGGAGCCGTGGCTCCCACGCAGTTGGCCGCGGTCACCTCCGCGATCCAGCGCTGGTTGCTGGATGCGTTCGGGTGGTTCTATCTCCTCTGCGCGATCGGGCTTTTGGTCATGGCAGTCACGCTGATTTTTTCGAGATATGGAGATATCCCCTTGGGAAAGGATGGGGAAAAGCCGGAGTTTCCGTTGGTCACGTGGTTTGCCATGTTGTTTTGTGCCGGGATGGGCATCGGGCTCGTGTTTTGGGGGGTGGCGGAACCCACCGCTCACTTCTATGATCCGCCCAGAGGAGCGGGCGGGACACCGGAAGCCGCCAGTTTGGCCCTTCAGTATTCGTTCTTTCATTGGGGGCTGCATCCCTGGGGCATTTACACCATGGTGGCGATGTGTTTGGCCTATTTTCAGTTTCGCAAAGGCAAACCAGGGTTGTTCAGCGCGAGTTGTGAGCCCCTGTTCGGTGAACGCATGAAGGGGCCGATCGGACAAGCCATTGATATTATTGCGGTTTTTGCAACGGTGTTCGGGGTGGCCACGTCATTGGGGTTTGGGGCCATCCAAATCAGCGGGGGCCTCTCCTACCTGTTTACCCTGTCCAATACCATCATCCTTCAACTGGTCATGATTGCCGTGGTCACGGTGCTGTACATCCTGTCCGCGCAGACCGGCCTTCAGCGGGGGATCAAATACTTGAGCAACCTGAATATGGTGCTGGCGATCTCGCTGATGAGCTTTCTCTTGTTCCTGGGCCCGACGAAATTCATCATGGAGGTCTTTACCTCGGCGTTGGGGGCCTATCTTCAGAATCTACCGACAATGAGTCTCTATCTGGCGCCATTCGACGACTCGCGGTGGATACAGGATTGGACCTTATTTTACTGGGCCTGGTGGATTGCCTGGGCGCCGTTCGTCGGGACCTTTATCGCCAGAATTTCTCGAGGCCGCACCGTCCGGGAGTTTGTCCTGGGAGTGTTGTTGGTCCCGACGCTCTTTTGCGCGTTTTGGTTTTCCGTTTTCGGGGGGACGGCCATTTCATTGGACATGTTCGAGCAGGCGGGTATGAAACAGGTCATCGACTCTCAAGGGAAAGAAGTCGCCCTGTTCACGCTGTTGGAGCATTTTCCCTTCGGCGGGATCATGTCGCTCATTGCGATTTTCTTGATCGCCACGTTTTTCATTACGTCCGCGGATTCCGCCACGTTCGTGTTGGGCACGTTAACGTCGAACGGCAACCTGAACCCTCCGAATGCCATCAAGTTTACGTGGGGAATCATCCAATCCGTCGTGGCAGCCGTGTTACTGTGGTCCGGTGGATTGAAGGGCCTGCAAACGGGCTCGATCCTGGCTGCGTTTCCCTTTGCCGTGATCATTCTGCTTCTGATGCTCTCCCTCTTCCGGTCATTCAAGGAAGAGATACGTGTGAAAGCGGGCACATAGGCCCGACCCTACACAAGCCCCTATGTACGCGATTTCATTGACCCTCAAAAAATCGCTGTGATAAGTTGCCGGGACGAGGTTTCCTCAGCTTTTCCCCTATCGACAGAGGGAAAATGAGGTTCACGAGGTGCGCGGGCGGGCACAGGGGCCTGCCCCTACAAGGGGATGACCATGGTCGATAGTGTGGCGGAGCACATTGCTGCCTTGAAGGATGAGGATTGGGGTATCCGCGAAGATGCGGCCATTGCCCTTGGAGAATCCCGCGACCCCAGAGGAGTGAGTCCGTTGATCGAGGCTTTACGGGATTCCGATCGAGCCGTGAAAACTGCCGCCACCGGTGCGTTGACGGCTATCGGAGGTCCGGCGGTCGTGGACTTGAGTTACTGCTTGCAGGATCCGGATTTGTCCGTACAGGAAGCCGCGGCGTCCATTTTGTCCGAGATTGCCGATGAGCGGGTACTCGAACCCTTGGAGTCGGCGCTCCTGAGCCAGGATTGGGTCGTGCGCATGCATGCCGTCCGCGCCGTGGGGCGGCTCGGAAACCCACGGTCGGTTGAGACCTTGGTGCTGCTGCTCCAGGATAAGGTGCCGGCGGTCCGCGATGAAGCCATTGCGGCCCTTGTGTCCATTGGTGAGTCGGCGGTTGAACCTTTGGTGGCGGCGCTGCAGGATCAGGATTGGCGGGTCCGCCTGCGAGCCACGGAGGCGTTGTGTGTCTTGAAATCCCCGACGGCCGTCGAGCCCCTGGTGGGTCTTGTGCAGCACGATCCCGACACGGCCGTGCGCCAGGAGGCGGCCCGGGCACTCGGGTATATCGGCGACAAGGCGGCGGTCGACGCCCTCTTGGGGGTCATAGAGGAACCCCGTCTTCGGGTTCGCGTTATTGAAGCCATCGGGAGAATCGGCGACCGGCGGGTCCTCCCGATGTTGTTTCGACTGGTGAACGAGTTGAAGACGAGCGACTATGAAGATCGAACCCCGGCTTGTGAAGATAACCGGTACGAAGAGGATCTGGCTAGCGTGGAAGAGGCCATTCGGGCGATTGCCCGTATCCATGACGAGGAGGCCATTCCTCTGTTGATCACGGCTCTGCAAAGCACCCTGATACGGAACGAAGCGAGTGAAGCCTTGATCCAGTTCGGGCAGAAGGCCGTTGCCCCTTTGGTGAGCCAACTGCAACGTGAACAGGATGAAAACATCCGCTACCATATCAAGGAAACCCTGACCCAATTGGGATGGAACCCCAAACGGGTGCGGTTGTAGCACCGACTGCGAATGAAGGGGTGAAGCGACACCGCCATGCCGAAAGAAACCATTGAAGTCATCGTGACCGAGCTTGACCATGAAGAAGATTGGCGCCGTATGCGTGCCACGGCCACGTGTCTGAAGGGAGGTCCCAACGTCGTGGCCCTGGTCATCGAAGCCATGAAAACCGGGTCACCGGACTATCAGGTTGAAGCGGCCCGCATGTTGGCGCGGATCCGGGATCCTCAGGCAGGGGTGCCTTTGGTCGAGCTGATGCAGGGCGAGGAGGAGAGCGTGCGGGAGGCCGTGGTGGCGTCCCTGGAACAAATGGCCGGCATCGTGAATGAAGAGACCGCGGCGGCCTTGGTCGAGCTGTTGAAGAATGACACGCTTCGGCCATCAGTCACCAAACTGTTGGGGGTCATTCCCACGTCGATCGGCCCCCTGACCCTCATGCTCAAGGACCCGGATGAGGAGGCGCGCGTCAACGCCGCCCGCATCCTCGATCATCTCCTGGACCCGCGCTCCGCCGATGCGTTGGTCGATGCGATGGGAGATCCCGCACTCTGTGATCTGGCGATCGGGACCCTGCAAAAACTTAGCGCCATTCGGGATCGCATCGACGAGGTGATGGATGAATTGCGGGACGTGGAAGAATCCGAACTCCGGGAAGGGGCGCGGCAGGAAGCCGTGCACAAGTTGCATCCGATCGGCCGGCCGAGCGTCGAGATTCTGATTGAATACCTCGAAGACGATGATTGGGTGGTGCGTGAAGCCGCGGCGGACGTGTTGGGAAAAATCGGCGACGTCCGGGCGGTAGAGCCGTTGATCGATCGCCTCAAGCGGGATAAGGATACGGGCGTGAAAGAACTGGCGACGAAGGGCTTGGGCTTGATCGGCGACGCCAGACCCGTTCCTCTCCTGATTGACATGATACCCATCAAACCGTTACGGGTATTGGCAGTGGAAGCCTTGGAAAAGATCAAAGACGTGGAGACCCTGCGTCCCTATGCGGAGGTGTTCAAGAAAATGAAAAATGACCGTGACGGGTTGGTCTCGTATAACTCCGGGGTCATCATCGATAAATTGGAAGCCGCGGCCGCGCAGATGGATGAAGCGCAGTGGGCGGAGAAGGAGTAGGTGAATGGCTGAGAGTCAGCGCATTGAACAATTGTTGGCCGCGCTTCGGGATGAAAACGAAGGTCTGCAAAATTATGCGGCGGCCGGACTCGGGCAAATGGGCGACTCGGCCATCCCCCGCCTGATCGAGATGTTTGAGGATGACGATCTCGTGATCCGGGAGGCCGCGGTCAGTGCCATCGTGCAAATCGGGGAATCGGCGATTGATCCCTTGATCGAAGCGTTGGAAGAAGATGAATGGACCGTGCGGGAGCAGGCGGCGTCGGCCCTCGGGAAACTGAAGGACTCCAGGGCGGTGCCCCCGTTGGTGAAGGCGTTGAAGGACAAGGATGGAGGCGTCCGAACCGCCGCGGTCTGGGCCCTGGAACGGATCGGCGATCCCGAAGCCGTACCGGCCCTGGTGGACTTGCTCATGGATGCGATGTTGCGTGAAGACGTGGCTCGCGTGTTAAAAAAGATCGGAGACGCCAGAGCCACGGATGCCCTGATCGACGGGCTGCAAGGCTCCAATTGGATCGTCCGCCGCCATGCGGCCGAGGCGCTGGGAAAAATCGGCGATGCCAAGGGGTTCGCTCCGCTGGTGGAAGCCTTGACGGATGAGGACTGGTTGGTGCGCCGGAACGCGGCCGAATCCTTGGCCCGGTTGGGCGATGCCCGCGCCATTCAGCCGGTGGTCGCCTTGTTGGAAGATGAAAACGAAATGGTCCGCGACACCGCCGAAGGCGTGTTGGCGAGTTTAGGATGGAAACCCGAGTCATGATGAAGAAGGAGATATAGATATGGCAGATCCCGCTCCAACCCCTCTTGTGCAAATCACTCCCAAGAGTGCCAAGAAAGACGGCTTTAACCTGGTGACCGAAAACGTCATTGCCGTCAACCTGGAGGCGATGCAACTCGAAGTCGAGTTGTTGGCCTATGATGGGAAAACCGTGTTATTGGACGTGTCCGAGGACGCGCTGGAGGATTTACAAAAGATCAAGCCGGGCGACGGGGCGACCCTCCGTATCGTCGAGGAAGACGGCAAGCGGCTGGTCAAGCAGTTCCGGATTCGGGCGAAAGATCCGAACGTCGTCAAAGTCGACGCCGCGTTGCTGGATTTGAAAGATTCGCACTGGCTCAATCGCAAATATGCCATTGAGACGTTGGGCGAACTCAAGTCCACCGATGCCGTGGATCCCCTCGTCGATTGTTTGGAAGACGAGGTGGGGGACGTCCGGCATCGAGCCTATGACGCCCTGATTAAAATCGGGGCGCCGTCCGTGCCCAAAATCATTCCGCTGTTGGTGTCGGAAGAAGATGAATTGCGCCAGTCCGCGACCGAGATTCTTCGGAAGATCGGGAAGCCGGCCGTGGAACCCCTGGCCACGGCCCTGGTCGATGCCGAGGGTCCGCTCAAAAAGCGGATTACCAAGGTGTTGGATCGCATGGGGTATAAACCCAAAGAGGCGTAAGCCGGCGTCGGCACAGCCCGGCGGCGTAGAGGTCAGGACGTTTGATAAGGGTTCACGCCGGCGGGCGGGCGGCCGACCGAGACGTAATGAAACCCGCTTTCCGCGACCCGGTCGGGGTCGTAGACGTTCCGGAGATCAATAAACACCGGGACGCGCAGCAGCGATTTCATGTGCTCCAAATCCAGGTTGCGGAATTGATTCCATTCGGTGGCCAACACCACGGCATCCGCTCCTCTCATCGCATCATACGCATCCCGGCAGCCGATCAGGCCGGGTAACGCGTTGAGCGCGCCCGCCAAGCCTTCCGGGTCATAGGCCCGGATGGCGCAGCCTTCCTTCATCAGGTGTTCCGCGATCATCAACGCGGGTGAATCCCGGAGGTCGTCGGTATTGGGTTTAAAGGACAACCCTAAAAGGGCCAGGGTTTTTCCTTGGACGCCGTTCACCGCGTCACGGATTTTATCGACCATGCGAGCCCGCTGTTGTTCATTCACCCGTCTGGTCGTGGCGGCCAGCTTCATGGCATACCCGGCTGTTTCTCCAATGTGAACCAGCGCCCCCGTGTCCTTCCCGAAACAGGAGCCGCCGTACCCCGGTCCGGCGTGCAGGAACTTGGAACCGATCCGTTTATCCAGCCCCATGGCTTTAGCCACGGTCTGCACGTTGGCATCCACTAATTCACACAGATTAGCTACTTCGTTGATAAAGGAAATCTTGGTGGCCAGGAACACGTTCGACGCGTATTTGATCACTTCGGCCGTTTGCGCCGTGGTTACCACGAACGGTGTTTCAATCAGGTACAACGGCCGGTATAAATCCTTCAGGATGGCCGCGGCGTGATCGCTTTCTACGCCGATGACCACGCGGTCCGGGCGCATGAAGTCTTCGATGGCCGATCCCTCGCGTAAAAATTCCGGGTTGGCCGCCACGTCGAAGTTGATGGGCTTCGATTGATGGGCTTTGATGATGTCCCGCAATCGTGTCGCGGTTCCCACGGGCACCGTCGACTTGGTGGCCACCACCTTGTACCCCGTCATGCGGCTCCCGATACTCCGGGCCACTTCATCCACGTAGGACAGATCAGCCGAACCATCAAGATTCGAGGGCGTGCCGACCGCGATGAAGATCACCAATGCCGTATCCACGGCCTGGTTCAAGTCGGTGGTAAAGGTAAGCCGCCCGGCTTGGAGGCCTTTGGTCACCAATGCGGCCAAGCCCGGTTCATAAAACGGCACGTCACCACGTTCCAATTGTTGAACGCGGGAGGCGTCCACGTCCATGCACGTGACATTGAGTCCGAACTCCGCAAAACACGCGCCGGTGACGAGTCCCACGTATCCCGTTCCGAGAACACTAATATGCATCACAACCTCTTGGATGAGAAAGAATACACGTTGGTTGAGGACGAACGATCATCCGTCAACGATCCGGCCAAGCGTATCACAACTTGAAGAAAAATGGATGTTGCTATTGTAGGGGACGGCCTGAGCTTGCCCTGAGCGAAGCCGAAGGAGCCTGTCCTGAGCCTGTCGAAGGATGCCGTCCCGCATGAACCGCGTTCCATCTCCGACAACCACAGGGTGTGTCCCTGCATGTGCGCCTGCACGGTCTTTCTTGACAGGGTAGCATACGCGAACTAGAATCAAAATCTCACGTCCTTCCCAAGAGCGGGAATAGCTCAGTGGTAGAGCATCGCCTTGCCAAGGCGAGGGTCGGGGGTTCAAATCCCCTTTCCCGCTCCAATTTTCCCCTCAACGTAGCCGATGGATTTGAACGCCCGACCGGGGTTCTCGAAAGGGGTGTGCCCCTTTCGCGGGGTGACCGGAGCGAAGCGAAGGCGCGAGGGGGCGTGGCCCCCTAGCGGGAGACGGCGCAGATAGGTGTTGGTCTGGGCCGGCGACGGAGGGGGTTCAAATCCCCTTTCCCGCTCCAATCTTGATACAACGTAGCCGATGGATTTGCCCCCCGACCGGGGATTCCGAAAGGGGTGTGCCTTTTCCCATTTCCAACGTTCCCGCAGATTGCCGAAGCATTCACTCTACCGGCACCCGTTCAGGCACGAGCACCAGATGCCAGGGAGGCATTTCTTCGCTCATGTGACGGAATTGCCGGGCGGTGCTCCCGGCGGGCATGCCGGGAAAGACGGCGCCACGGCGGATTTCCACAAAACGGAAACGGTAGGTGACCGGGTTCCGTTCTTGAGGAGTCGTGCCCGCGGGGAGGGTCTGTCGAAGAGGGGTAACCCCCGACAGGTTGCAGCGTTCTCCGATTGTCAGCGATGCCAGGGTTTGATGAACGTCCCCGAAAATCTCCGGAATCGTTTCCGGAGTGAAGACAACGTCTGGCGGTCGCATACCGGGATCTTCAACGAGTTGAGCGAGTATTTCCCAAAACACCTCGTCGTCAACGGCCGCGAGTACACAGAGGGCGCCGCGACGAGCCACGAGATTCAACAGTGCCAGAGGACCTTGAATCACGAATTTCCAGTGCGGAAAGGTCAAGGACTGTCCCCGGTGCATGACTTCCAGGGCCTTCTCTCCGTGGACGCGCACTGTCCGATAATCGCCTTTGATTTTAGTGAGGTGGGAGTGGATGGTGGCCGGCGATAACCGCGTGGGCTCATAGGCAAAAGTCGGGGTGGCCGGCGCGTGACAGGTCACCATTGTGTATTGAGCAAGCAGGTGGGGGTGCGTCGAAAGATCCATCATGTCGACGCCGCCCCAAAACCGGAATTGAAGAGTGTCCGGAGGAGCGTGGGTAAATCGGCGAAGGCGCTCCGGGTCGGCGTGGTATGCGCCACCCAATTGCGAGCCGGGCTGCAAGCGATCCACGGCGTGAAGTGTGAGCGCTTTCCCGCTTTGTTGCAATAAAGGAAGATAGTGATCCAGGAATTCCTCTTCAAACGATAAATCTCCCGCACCCAAATCGAGCAATGACGGCCTCTCCACCTGAAGAAGAAGATCATAGGGCGATTCGTTCTGTTTGACGAAGGCTTCAACGTCATGAGGAGCGGGCCCGAACGATGAAGGAGCTTCTTCCCGGACGAGCGCAAAGTACACGCACAACGCTCGAAGAGCTTTGGTGGGAGGGAGCCCCGTTAATTCTTTGAGCCGGGCCTGGTCGATCGCACCAGTGGAGGCAGGCTTCATCTCAAGGCTGGCAACCAACCCGTCCCGAAGCGTGCCGGGCAATGGGCTGTTTTGAATACAATCCACGAGTCGAGCCAGGGTGTGAGACAGCCGGGAGCGATGCACCAGTTTCCTGGCAGACTCCCAGGCCGCGGGATCCGCGGATTTGCTTTCCTGCAGGAGCCGGCGAAGTTGAGCAGGGCTTTGTGGCGTCGCCGGTTCGGTCGCTGGCATGGAAGGTGGGCTCGACACGCGGAAAGCGTAGCTTTCGTTTTTAGCACGCGTCAAGATTGGCCGGGAGCAGCGGGTTGCGGTTGGCCCCCCCCTGTGCTACACCATGCTCATGCTGCAATCCGTCAGTTGCCGTTCGCGTCAGACGTTGGCGTTCATGGGGTTTGTCTGCGGGATGCTTGTTGCAACCACTGCCTGCGCCACCGTCCTTTCCTCCGGCAACTATCGAGTCGGCCAAATCATCGAACCCAAAGAAAAGACCACCCTTTCAGACCAGGAATTCCGCGCGATTCTCCAATCGGTTGATATCATCTATATCGGTGAAGCGCATTACACGCCTTCTCACGTCGATGCCGCATTGCAGGTCCTCCAAAGCGTGCTCAACGGAGGCCGAATACCGATCCTGGGCATGGAAATGTTCAGTTGGGACGGGCAACCCGGACTTGATCGTTACCTCACGGGAACGGTGACGTCCACGGAGGACTTCTTAACCGAATCCCACTGGAAGAACAATTGGGGCGGAAAATTCGCGGATTACTCGCCACTCGTCGATTTTGCGAAAACCCATGGCCTCACGTTGCTGGGCCTGAATCCGCCTCGTCCTCTCGTCAGGAACGTGGCGAAACAAGGACTCGCGGCCATCGGCAGTGATCCGCAGGAGCAACGATGGACCATTCCCGTCCCGTTCCCTGCCGACGACCCTGAATATCGACGGGTCATTTTCGAGCAAATTGAACAGTGTCATGCAGGTTTGTCACAGGAGGTCTATCAGAAAATCTATGAAGCGTCAGTCTTTCGGGATGAAGGCATGGCGTCCGTCATTACGACGACCGTCAAGTCGGAGGCGCCTGAACCAGCGATCTTTGTCAGTTATACCGGGGCCGGGCATATCCAATACGGGCTTCCCATTCCCAAACGGGTCCAACGGCAATTGGGCGTGCCGGTCAAAGACGTGACGGTGTATCTCCACGCCCTGGACCCCGAACACCCGGAAGACGTCGATCATTTGATCGACGAACGCATTGCGGATTACGTGTGGCTCACGGCCTTAGGCCCTCAAGGAAGACAACCCCGGTGCGGGGAATAGAACGTATCGTCCTTCGCAAAAGGACGATCGCGGAAACGAAATCGTCATCATCAAGAAAACGAAAGGAGGAAAAGGATGGGAGATCCGGTCATGATTGCACAACGGATGCCGTACGTGCTGGAGATGGAGCCCGGCAAGTATTATTGGTGTCGGTGTGGTCGATCCAAGACGCAACCCTTTTGCGACGGGTCACATACGGGCACGGAACATTCACCGGTGGAAGTTGAACTCACCGAGAAAAAACTCGTAGCTTGGTGTGGATGCAAGCATACGAAAAAACAACCGTTTTGCGATGGAACCCATTCCGATCTCGAAGAATAGCTGAACCTCTCTTGCCTCTTTTGTGAGAGTTTTTATATAATTCTATCCTTCCGGACTCGATTGAAAGACTTCTGCTTGCCAAGGAGGATGAGACAATGAAGAAGACCATTCAGGGGATTCTTGGTGCGGC
Organism: Nitrospirales bacterium; assembly: GCA_965204475.1. Taxonomy (GTDB): domain Bacteria; phylum Nitrospirota; class Nitrospiria; order Nitrospirales; family UBA8639; genus Bin75. The sequence goes on along the minus strand of OZ241988.1, from coordinate 1,631,960 downwards.
TTTGCTGGTTGGGGGAGCCACGCCCGTTTTCGCCAATGAACCGGGTGGCGGATATGAAGGTATCACCGCCATGTACTATTCGATGATCGTCCTGGTTCTGGTCTATGGGGCGTGGGATATTTTCTTCAAGAAAGACTGAGGCCTCCCCAAACGTCGCCTCCTTTCAGGCCCTACCTGGGCTGTGAAAGGGGGCGTGCCTTTTCGAGCAACGGTTGGATTACGTCAAACACCGTTTGCGAGACGATTCGATACCCTTCTGCGGTGGGATGGATGCCGTCGGCTTGGTTCAATTCTATCCGCGCCGCCACTCCTTCAAGAAAAAAAGGGATTAAGGTCACCGAATGGTCGCGGGCCAATTGTTCAAACAGAGAGGCAAAGCCCGTCGTATAGTCCAGACCGTAATTCGGCGGAATCTGCATCCCCGCCAGCACGACCTCGACACCTGCTTCCTGTAACCCGTCGATAATTTCCGATAAATTCGAGGCCATGAGAGACAAGGGCTGTCCTCGCAAGCCGTCGTTTGCGCCCAATTCGAGAATCACCATGGACGGCCGGCTCTTGAGAACCCAGGCGAGGCGGCGCAACCCGCCCGTCGTCGTGTCCCCACTGACGCCGGCATTGATGACTTCATAGGAATACCCTGCTTCGCGCAAACGACGTTGCAGTTGAGCGGGATACGATTGGTCGGGAGAGACTCCGAGGCCGGCGGTGAGACTGTCCCCGAACGCGACGATTCGAGGGGGGTCTGCAACCACGCGATCTGAAACGTTCGAAGCCTGAGAAGATGCAACGTGACGAGCGGGTTGCGTTTCCGCCGACGGCAGAGCAGGATCTTTGGGTTCACATCCTCCCACTCCTGACGCGAGCAGGAGAATCCCTACGGCGATCCGGAGCCATCGTCCCGGTTGAGTGCATCGTTGGGCGAAGAAACGGTAAAGAACGTGAGGGTCCAGAGCCATAGTGTATAATAGACTCCTTTGAGGAAGGTTTGCCAATAGGGAAGAGACGGTTCAGACCATGATCCAGGTTGAGAATCTGACCATGCAACTCCGGGGCGGCGGCCACGTGGTGTCCATCCTCAAGGGGTTGAGCTTTGAGGTGCCGCGCAAGCAAATGGTCTCCATTGTCGGCCCGTCGGGGAGCGGGAAATCCACCCTGCTGGGGCTGTTGGCCGGATTGGATAAACCCACCGCCGGCTCCATCCGGTTGAACGGCCAGGAGATCACGACGTGGACGGAATCGCAACTGGCGCACTTTCGCCGCCAAAACATCGGGTATCTGTTTCAGTCATTTCATCTGATCCCCACCCTGACGGCCCTGGAGAACGTCATGCTGCCCATGGAACTGAGCGGCGATTCGTCTGCCTTGGCTCGCGCTGGGGACCTGTTGCAAGCCGTGGGGCTGCAAGACCGTCAGGACCACTATCCCACCCAACTCTCCGGAGGCGAGCAGCAGCGCGTGGCGGTGGCGAGAGCCTTTGCCTGCCGTCCTCCCATTTTGCTGGCGGACGAGCCGACCGGGAATTTGGACAGTGCGACCGGGCAACTCGTGATTGATTTGTTGCTCAGGCTCCATCGCGATCAGGGGAGCACGTTGCTCCTCGTTACGCACGACCCCACGCTTGCCGGACAAACGGAGAGAATCATCACGCTTCACGACGGCACGATTGTGTCGGACGCGCCGGTTCGTTCGTAGCTCATGCAACGATTACCCATTTCATTCCTCATGGCATGGCGGGAAATTCGAGGCAGTTGGCGTCAGTTTGTCTTTTTCCTGGCCTGTTTGGCCGTCGGCGTCGGGGCGGTGGTGGGCATTGAATTGTTTGCGACGAACGTGGAAACCCTCATCCTCCGCGATGCCCGGAGTCTCCTGGGCGGCGATCTGGAGGTTCGTGTGCCCCATGAATTGAGCGAATCCGGGAGAGAGACGTTGGATGACCTCAGGGAGCGCAACGTCGAGGTCACGCACGTGAGGGAACTCGTGGGTATGGCGGCTGTTCCTCCAGAGCATTCCCGGACCCAAGCCACACAATTGGTTGAGCTCAAAGCCGTTGAAGAGCTGTACCCGTTGTACGGACAGGTGGAGATGACCCCTCAACAATCTCTCCATGATTCGCTTGCCCCCATTGACTGTCCTTCACTCCCCTGCTTCGGGGCCGTGGTGCAGGAATCCTTACTGATCAGCTTCGGACTTCAACTCCACGATCACGTCAAGATCGGACAAGCCTGGTTTGCCGTGACGGGGATTCTCGTCAAAGAGCCGGATCGCGTGGCCAGCGCCTTCAGCTTGGGGCCGCGAGTCCTGATTTCCCGGCAGGCGTTACAGGCGACGGATCTGGTGAAGCCGGGAAGCCGCATTCGTGAGCGCTACCTGCTTCGCGTTCCGGAATCACTGGCCCTTGGTCCGCTCAGGGGCGAACTGCAAGGACGACTTGGGCCGGAGGGGGCCGGTGTCTCATCGTATCGTGACGCCCAACCGCGCATTCGGAGATTTTTGGATCAGTTGACCACCTATTTGGGACTCATCGGCCTGACGTCACTGTTTGTAGGCGGGATCGGCATTGCCTGCACCATTCACGGATTCATGCGGCACAGACTCACGACCGTGGCGATTCTGAAAACCCTGGGAGCCGACTCCGGCCTGCTGATCCGGGTATATCTGTTGCAGAGTCTGTTCATGGGATTCCTTGGCAGTCTGGGCGGCGTGGCGTTGGGAGTTGGACTGCAAAGGCTGTTGCCCGCGCTCTTTGGTGAACTCATTCCGGTTGCCATCAGCAGCCAGGTCACGGTGTTGCCACTGGGTAAAGGCTTGCTGGTGGGGGCGTTGACGACGCTCTGTTTTACGATTTGGCCGTTACTCACGATCAGGGAAATCCCGCCCGCGTTGGTCTTTCGAAGAGAAGTGGAGCAGCATCACGCTGCGGCCGGTTCACGTTTCCGATTGCTATGGGACGTGTTGCTCGGGATCGTGCGAGACCGCCATCGGCTTGGCACGGCCGTGATGATGGGGTGCGGCCTCTTCGTTCTGGCCACGTGGCAAGCGCGCTCACTCACATTGGGAGCGCTCTTTATCGTGGCGTTTTGCGCCGCGGTGATCCTGTTGCAGGTCGGCGCGCGGGTGTTGCTGCACGGTCTGGGCAAACTTCCTCGTCCCCGTTCATTCGTGATCAGGCAGGCGCTGGGCAACGTGCAACGCCCGGGCAATTACACGCGAGGCATGGCCGTGGCGATCGGGGTCGGCGTCATGGTCATCGTGACGGTCGCGCTGGTGAAAACCTCGTTGCTCGTCGCCCTGGGAGAACGCATCCCGGAGGATGCCCCGACGTTTTTCTTCATCGACATTCAACCGGATCAAAAAGAATCGTTTGAAGAGATCGTGCAACGGGAAGCCGCTCAGGCTCCGTACCGGCTCACCCCCGTCGTTCGGGCGCGGTTGAGGGCGATTGAGGGGCACGTGATTGATCCGGAAGAGCACAAGGGCAAGAGTAACGGATGGTACTTCACCCGAGAATACGTGCTCACGGCGCTCTCGACGCTTCCCCGGGACAATGCAGTGGTGAAAGGGACATGGTGGGCGACCGATTCGGCAGCAATGAGGAAAACGGATTCCAAGCAGGAGGCAGCCCCCGTGCGCGTGTCGGTCGAGGACAAGGCTGCCGACAACCTTGGCGTGGACGTAGGGTCCACGATCGAGTTCGTTGTGCAAGGGACGCCCTTGCCCGCCGTCGTCGAAAATACGAGAAAGGTTGACTGGGGAAGTTTCTCCATGAACTTTTTCATGATTCTTTCACCGGGTGCGCTGGACGGGGCACCGATGACTTACATTGCCTCGGCGAAGGTCGAACCTGACGAAGAACTGCCGCTCCAGCACGCGCTCGTTCGAGCCCTTCCCAACGTGACGGCGATCAAGATCGGTGACGTGCTGGCCAACGTGGCGAGGTTATTGGAACAGTTGGCCTGGGCGATTCAAGGGATTGCGCTGTTGAGCATGGTGAGTGGAGCCGTGGTCATGACCGCGGCATTGTCTTCGACGCGGTACCGGCGCCTGTATGAGTCGGCCATTCTCAAGGCGATCGGCGGGACGCGACGGATCGTCGTGGAATCATTTGCCGTGGAGTTTGCCCTGATCGGGGGCTTGGCGGGTCTGATCGGCGTGGGATTGGCCAGTGCGCTCTCCTGGGCCATTCTCCATTTTTTCCTGGATCTCTCCTGGACGTTTCAACCCCTGGTGCTGGGCTGGGGACTGCTGGCGACCGTGGGCCTGGCCGTGTCCGTCGGGTTTCTGAGCACTTTTAAAATTCTCGGCGAACCACCCTTGGCCGTGTTAAGACAGGAATAGGGTATCGACACCGGCCCTAATTTCTTTCCAACATGGGTCTATTCACCCGATCGGATAAAGATGGCGTTCTCGATTCTTTCGAATGCGTTTGTATAGACCTTTACGTCTAAAATGGGGGTATCCTCTCGACTACTTTGGCCGTAGGCTGAGGACAACTGTCTCGTGGTTACAAAATTCAATCGTACCCTCGTCCTAGCTCCGATTTCTTCTATGAATGCAGTAGCGGCCGTCTGTTCCATTTGGGATAAGCCGAGCAAGATTTGCAATGCTTGATCGTGCTTAGTTGTGCTTTCCGCATTGATGAATCCGGTGTTCAGGTCTGCTCCTTTGATCGTATACCCCAGATCCTGAAAGACCGAAATGACGCTTGGGAATACAATCTTTTTAGAAGATTCATATTCTCTGGTCTGCAGGCTCTGTATTTCCAGTGGGGTCATGGGAGGTGGTTGGACTGCGCAGCCGGTAAGGGTAAGGGCTACGGCGGTCAGCGTGACCAATGCGTTTGCACAAAACACGTTCATGTTGTCCTCCTGCGAACTGTATCAGTCTGGTCAGTCTACGTGGAACGATGGTAATTAGAACTTGGACGTTCGGCTTCGAAAATCAGTCACCACATCGTTTTGATCGAATTTGATGATGAGGGTAATCATGCTTGAACTGCTTTCGAATCCGGATGACCGCGAACTTTGACCGGCGAGAATGATCGTCCAATAGCCCGATTGGCCTGAGGATTGAGAGATCTGTGCGGCTCGCTGGTACGTCCAGACTTCGCGTTCCGCTCCGTCACGGGTAGTGATGTTCGGTGCTCCGAAATGTTCCAGCACTTGAGCTTTCGTCGTCTGACCGACGATCAGGTTCATCTGGACGTTTCCCTGAGTGAGTTGGGAATTGCGCTGGGTTACTGGTTCAGGGGGGGTGACACATGCGCCGATGGTCATGACGCCCCCGAAGATTATCACCAATTTGTGAATGTGCATGCTCGTTTCTCCCTATCTCTCCGTTCGAGTCCTGACGGGACGTCTATTGTCGCTGCTGTTGCTTCTGGTGGGAAAAACCGTTTATCGGTTGTTACGCTTATGGTGCCGAAGCCGGGGACTCGAAGTCGCATGAGCCGAAGCCCTGCTCATGCTCCCACTAGGGGGCCACGCCCCCTCGTGCCTCGCCTGCGGCTCGGTCACCCCATGAAGGGGGAATACCCCCTTCAGAAACCCCGTTCGCGTCCCGGCTTTACTTCTATTGTCGCTGCTATTCCTTCTGACGAGAAGAACCGTTTATTGGTTGTTACGCTGATGGTGCCGAAGCCGGGACTCGAACCCGGATGGGTTGCCCCACACGCCCCTCAAACGTGCGTGTCTACCAGTTCCACCACTTCGGCATGACAGGATTATAGGTAGGGGTTCAAATGGTTGTCAATCAACGGAACCTTCGGTAAAATTAGTAAATTATCCTGGTGACGGTCCAAGAAATTTTCATGTCTGATTCTTCTCACCACACGCTTTCCGATACTTCGACTCCCAGCAAGATTGCGGCATTTTTTGATGTCGATAATACCTTGATTCCCGGTCAATCCATCGAAATTCATTTTGTCCGGTATCTGTGGAAGACCGGCCTGTTATCCAATCGCGTGTTGGTCGACAGCGCACTGTATTTGCTCTTCAATCTTCTCGAACTTTCTCTGAGGCCCCTGCGGGAACGAAAGATTTACCTGACCAACAAACGACCGGAAGGCGTCGAGCCCCTGGCGAAATGGTTTGTGCGGTCGGAGATCTGTCCTCGACTGTCCATGCAAGGAACCGCGGCCTTGGCCCAGCATCAACAGGCCGGCCATCAGGTGGCCTTGGTCAGCGGTACGCCGGAGTTCTTGATCAAACCCCTGGCGCATTATCTGGACGTGCCGAACGTCCTGGCGGCACAATTGGAAACCAATGAGGACGGCTATACGTGCCGGGTCCTTTCGCCCTATCCGTACGGTGAAGGCAAGCGGCGCCTGCTCCAGACGTTCGCGGATAGTCACGGGGTGGACCTTGCCCAAAGCTACGCGTATGGCGACAGCCCGGGCGACATCCAGGCCTTGGAATCCGTGGGGCATCCCCTCGTGGTCAATCCCATTCGCGGGATGGCGAGGATCGCACGCCGGCATCGATGGCCCACGACCCTTTGGGCCTAACGACCCAAGCCAAATCGTGAAGAACGTGCCGAAGCGATGACGACGCGAGTTTCCGCCTCTCCGCCTACCCTGCGCGTCACGGAAATTTTTCATAGCATTCAAGGGGAATCGACCCGCGCAGGTGAACCGTGTGTCTTCGTTCGTTTGACGGGCTGTCCCCTCCGATGCACGTGGTGTGATACGGCCTATGCGTTTTACGGTGGGACCGACATGAGTCTGGAGGCCGTGGTGGGTCAGGTCAAACAATACGGATGTTCCTTGGTCGAAGTCACGGGTGGGGAGCCGCTGGCTCAACCGGCGGCGTTCGAGTTGATTACGCGTCTGTGCGAGGAACGCTTTGACGTGCTCATCGAAACGAGCGGGGCCATCGACATTACTCCGGTTGATTTCCGGGCGACCATCATTTTGGACGTCAAATGTCCCGGTAGTGAGATGGACGACCGCATGCGTTGGGACAATCTCCAGTGCATCCGTCAAAAAGATCAGGTGAAATTCATCATCAGCGACCGCCGCGATTATGATTGGGCCGTTGACGTGGTCAAGCGGTATCGCCTCGTGGAGAAGTGTCCCGTGTTGTTCAGTCCGGTATTCGGAACAGGAGAGCACAACGATCGTTGTTCTCTACTGCGACCGCTGGCGGAGTGGCTGCTTCAGGACCGTTTGCCCGTGCGCTTGCAGGTTCAATTGCACAAATTCATCTGGGATCCGGATAGGCGCGGCGTCTGAACGAACTGTTATCTTTATTCAGGAGGGAGAGGAGATTCGTATGAAGTGTCAGGTTAAGGAAGGTCATCTTGCCCAGGAAGCCACGGACGTTCTCGTTCTCGGTGTCTATGAAGATGAAAACACGTTGCCCAGGACCCAGCAGGCGTTGGATGACGCGTTGGGCGGAGAACTCCAAGAGTTGAGAACGAGCGGAGAGTTTTCAGGCAAGAATCAACAGTCGGCGTTGATTCATACGCGGGGAGTTCTTCCGGCCAAGCGAATTCTGTTGCTGGGGTTGGGGAAGAAGAAAGACGTGACTTTGGACCGCGTTCGACAGGCCATGGGCACGGCGTTCAAAAAGGTTCGGCAGACCGGGGCGGAAACGTTTTCCGCGCCGGTGTTCGCAACCGACACGGTCAAGGCTCCTGCGTCTGATCTTGCCCAGGCGATGGTGGAGGGAGCCATCCTGGGAGGGTACCGGTTCACCCACTATCGGTCTGAGAATGAGGAACCGTCGAAAGACGTTCGGACCATGACCCTGTTGGCGAACCGTCCGAATCAAGTGAGTGGCATGAAAACGGGAGTCCGCCGCGGAGAAGCCAGTGCCCACGCCACGTCGTTCGCCCGTGACCTGTGTAACCATCCGGCCAACGTCATGACGCCCTCTCGCGTGGCGCAGGAAGCGCAAAACATTGCCGAAGACTCCCGCATCACATTGACGGTACTGGAACGCAAGGATCAGGAGAAATTGGGAATGGGCGGCATGCTGGGCGTCGCACGGGGAAGCCAGGAGCCACCGAAATTCATCATTCTGGAGTATGCGGGGGGCAGGAAGAAAGACCGGCCCGTGGTGCTGGTCGGGAAAACGATCACCTTCGATTCCGGCGGCATTTCGCTGAAGCCTTCGGAAAACATGGAACAGATGAAGGCGGATATGACGGGCGGAGCCGAAGTGTTGGGCGCGGTCCGGGCTGCGGCGCAATTGCGTCTGCGCATCAACGTCGTGGGTATCCTGCCGGCCACGGAAAACATGCCGGGCGGGCGAGCCACGAAGCCCGGGGATATCCTGCGCATGCTCAACGGCAAAACCGTGGAGGTGCAAAATACCGACGCCGAGGGCCGTCTGGTTCTGGCTGATGGCCTGGCTTATGCCGCCCGGTTCAACCCACAATGTGTCGTCGATATTGCCACCTTAACGGGTGCATGTATCGTGGCCCTGGGGCAGTTTGCGATCGGGATGCTCGGGAATGATGACGCGCTCAAGGCCGACTTGAAAAAAGCCGGGGAGCAAGCCGGTGAACGCGTATGGGAGATGCCGCTCTGGGAAGAATATTTCGAACAACTCAAGAGCGACGTGGCCGACATGCGCAATATCGGCGGCCGTGGAGGGGGCATGATTACGGCCGGCATGTTTTTGAGCAAGTTTGTCGACGATTGTCCCTGGGTGCATCTGGACATTGCCAGCACCGATTGGAGTTCGTCCGAGCGTCCGTATGTCAGCAAAGGGCCGACGGCCATCGGCACGCGACTGTTGGTCCAGTGGTTGATCAATTGTTCGGGTCGATAGGGAATTCCGCATGCAGGTTGGTCACTTGCACCTGAAGGGATGAACCTGGGACGTGCCGGTCTCAGACCTTTTCCCTCCCCTTTGTAAGGGGAACCGGAGAGGCGGCCTGTAAGAGTCACCGTGTCCCGCCACAAGAAGTGAGTCCTCCATGACTATTCGAGACACCGTCGGACAACTCCTGATGGTAGGATTCCAGGGAACGGAACTCTCCCGTGAATTTCTCGATTGGTTGCGGGAGTATCGACCAGGGGGCGTCATTCTCTTTTCGCGCAATTTGGTGGATCCCGAACAGGTGGCGCGACTGACCAATGCCCTGCAAGAGCATGCGACCAACTCTCCCTTGTTGATAGCCATCGATGAGGAAGGTGGGCGTGTGTCCCGCCTGCCTCAGGGCTTTACGACGTTCCCAGCCGCTTCACGGGTCGCGGCGTGTCACGCTTCGGATGTGGCCTATGAAATGGCGGGGGTCACGGCCCGGGAACTGCGGGCGGTGGGGATCAACATGAACCTCGCGCCGGTCCTGGACGTGAACAGCAATCCGGCCAATCCCATCATCGGCGATCGTGCCTATGGCACCCGGCCTGAACAGGTCTGCACGTATGGCATGGCCGTGATGCAGGGCCTTGAAGACAATGGCATCATCCCGTGCGGCAAACATTTTCCCGGGCATGGCGATACCATGACGGATTCACACCACGTCCTGCCCGTGGTGGAGGCCGACCGCGCTCGACTCGATGCGGTGGAACTCGAACCCTTTCGGCAGGCGATCCGCCGCGGGCTGCCCACAATCATGACCGCGCACGTGCGGTACCCCGCGCTCGACGCGGAAACGCCCGCGACGCTGTCCAACCCCATCCTCACCGATCTGTTGCGGAGCCGGTTGGGGTTTGAAGGTGTCACGCTGACCGATGATATGGAAATGCGCGCCATTCTCGACCACCAGCCCATCGGAGAAGCGTCGGTCCGAGCCTTACAGGCCGGTGCCGACATGGTCGTCATCTGTCATCAGCAGGAGCAGCAAGGAGAGGCCATCGCAGCCATCGAACACGCGCTTGAACGAGGCGAACTCTCGTGGGAGAGGCTCACGGCCAGTGTCGCTCGTATCCAGGCCTTGAAAGACAAACACCTCGCGTCGTTGCAGCCCGTTGATCCGTCCAAAGTCGCGCAAACCGTTGGGCATCCGAGGCACCAAGCCTTGTTGGCGAAGATCCAAAATGGTGTCGGCTAGCGGGATTCACCACGGTGAATCAATGCCGGCAGAGTTTTTACGGAGGAGAACATGGGGTTAAAAAAAGGCGACATCATCGATGAACATAAACGCCACCCGGAAAGTTGTGGCTTGATGATCAAAGTTATGGCCGGAGGGGAAGGGTTTGAAAAAGTCGTGTGCTGCGGGCATGAACTGACGGAAGAAGACGTGACCTCGGCATTTTCGCGCGGCAGAGGACGGAAACGTGGAACACTCCCGCCGGCCGTTCTTCTGGATGAGAAAAAACTCCACCCGGATTCCTGTGGGCTCCGCGTCATGATTATGGACGGAGGGGAAGGGTTTCAGGAAATCAGGTGTTGTGGCCATTCCCTCAGGCTCAATGCAATGAAGGACTTCAAATATGGTGAAGAAAAGCGAGCAGATATACCCGAAACCGGGCCGGCTGGGAACGCCTGAGAGTTGTTGCGAAACCTGCCAGGACCAGGACTTTTTGTCCTGTACATGCAAGATAGTAAAGCCTATAATACTATTCCCCTACAGTGAATCAATTCCATATACCGCTTTGAACACTTTTCGGTTCGCACGGAAGATTAAGTGGGAGTGGAAACGAAAGGAGACCTCTAACAGGGATTTCCTGTGGAAGGAAGAACAATGGCAATCGACACTCAATTCGAGCGGAAAGAGGAAATCCTGGTAGGGACGCTTGATGGTCGTATCGACACGACCAATGCCGATGAACTTCAAAATCAATTGGACGCTGAAATTGCGGCTGAAGACCCCGGCTTAATCCTGGATTTCGCGCAAGTATCCTATATCAGCAGTTCAGGCCTTCGGGTAGTTCTGAGAATGGCGAAGAGATTCAATGAACCGGGCAAGCGATTTGCCATTTGCTCACTCTCCGAGTCGGTCCGCGATATTCTCACAATGAGCGGGTTTGATCAGCTTATCTCGATTTATGAATCTCAGTCCGCGGCAATCAGCGCCATCAAGAACCGTTAAGGTCTGTGTTTATCATTGGGGGTTTTCCATCAACGAAATCATATCGCAAGGGAGTAAAAAAGAAAGGAGCAAACAATGGCTGTCAGTGACGATGAAAAAATTGGATCGATTAAAAGTGCGGTAGATCTCGCTATCGTGGGGGATAACATAAGCGATATAGCGGAATTCACGCTTGAGAAGTATGAATTCAAGAATGACACGACCCTCTCTGACGAGGTACGTGAAGAAGGAGTCGCCAAGGTCAAGGACACGTTGTGGAAACGGGTGGAGCAATTGAGAAAGCGGCGCATGCAGATTCTGGCGGAGATGTTCACCCTGGCCGAAAAGACTCTTGAAGAAGTCATCAATAAGGGGAAATAGAACAATTTCTGAATAGATGAGGCTCCGGCCTGGTGGTTTGTCAGCGCCAACGAATGAACGACCGGCGTTAACGCGCCGGCGTTTATTTTTGCTGTTTGCGGAGCAGTTCTAGGTAGATTTGCCCCTTACGCTCAAGAAGAATCAACGCGGGCTGGAACCGAAGAAATTTTGATGTACTCGACAATGCCAGGCCACGCAGTTGGGGGTCTGGCTTGTATGACCGGTTTCTCGGAATCGCGGCCATGCCGATTGATCCCCAAGCCGCTTGTGCGGCTTCCTAGCCCCAGCCTCAGATTGTTTGCCTTCCCTGAATAGGGTTGTTTTTCTTCCATCTCTATAATATTATGCACTGCACTATTTGGCCTTGATTCAGGACCAATACCGGCAAGCAGCAAGCTCAGAGTCGCCGAATCCCTTGGAGACAAGCATGAACAAGTCTGAAAACCCTGTTGCTATCGTAGGGTACAGTTACCGCATGCCGGGTGGAATTCGCACCGACGACGACTTCTGGCGGCTGCTGAGCGAACGCGAGATCGTGCAGGAGCCGGTAAATGAGCGCTACGGCCAAGGCTACCGGCCAATCGGCGAGTTCTCCGGACCGGGTCGGTTTGCCAGCCCGTACGAAGGGCTGCTCACCGAGCAAAGAGAAAAGCTCTTCGATCGTAGCCTCTTTGCGATGTCGCATCGTGAAATGCTGACAGCCGATCCACACGTGCGAATGCTCCTGACCTGTACCTGGGAGACCTCCGAGCGGGTTGGCTGGGATTTGCAATCGTTGCGCAACAGCCGCACGGGCGTGTTCGTCGGCGCGCAGGTTCCGGCGACCTCCAACTGGCGCGCGGCGCACGGCGCCAATGAGTTTTCCATCGCCAATATCAGCCTGGCCATGATGGCCAACCGTATCTCCTACCACTTCAATCTGATGGGGCCGTCGCTCGCCTGCTGCACGGCCTGTTCCGCTGGCTTGACGGCCTTGCACACGGCGTTGAACGCCCTGCGCTACGGCGACTGCGAACAAGCCTTCGTCGGGTCGGTCACTTACCTGGGATCAGCCCGGCTCAGCGCAGGCTTCAATGCCTTGGGCGTGATCAGTCCGGACGGCCGGTGCCACTCCTTCGACGCGGACGCCAACGGCTACATGCGCTCGGAAGGAGCGTTCGTCTTTGCCATCAAGCCCCTGGCGGCAGCCGAAAGAGACGGAGACCCCATCTACGCCGTGATAGAAGCCACTGCGGTCAATGCGGCCGGTGCGGCCGACGGCACCGAGGGCTTGGCTCAAGGGCGTTACATTACCGCGCCTACCCGTCATTCACAGGTTGAGTTGATGCGCATCGCCTGCACCCGTGCCAATCGCGCGCCCCAGGATTTTGATTACATCGAAGCCCATGCGACCGGGACCGTGGTGGGTGATCGCATCGAAGGGAATGCCATCACGGAGGCGTTCGGCGGGATCAACCGCCAGGTTCCGCTACGGGTTTCCAGCGTCAAGAGCAACGTGGGGCATATGGAAGCCGCCGCGTTCCATTGCGCCTTGCTGAAGGTCATCCTGATGATGCAGCGCCGCACGTTCGCGCCGATCTCCAAAAATTTTCTGGTGCCGAATCCGGAAATCGACTTCGACAGGTGTCCCATGCAGGTGCAGACGACCTGTGAACCCTTTCCCGAATATCCGGTCGTGGTCGGCATCAATTCGTTCGGCTTTGGCGGGGCCAACGGGCACTGCGTGGTGCGGGAGTACCGCCCGGCGCAACCACGGATCTGGTCGGTGGCGCTGGCCCCGGAGTCGGGTTTCATGATTCCCCTGTCGGCGCGTACGTCCGGGGCGCTGGTTCAGAGCGCGCGACAGTTGCGGGAGACTCTCGACAAGCAACCGATGGATCTCTACACGCTGGCTGGCAATCTCAGCCGCCGCCGCACCCATTTCGCCACACGGACGGCTTTTGCCGTCCGTACCCGGGGAGAACTGATTGAAGCACTGGACGCCTTTGAAAAAGACCCAACGCCGGTCGCCACGGTCGGTGAGGGAAAGCCACGGCTTGTCATGGTGTTCTCAGGACAGGGCACGCAGTGGGCCGGTTGCGGTCGCGGGCTTTACGACGCCGATCCCGTGTTCCGCCGCGTCATCGATGCCATTGAGGACCACTGGCGGGAGCACTCGGACATCTCGTTGCGCGAGGCCTGTTTCTCGGCCACGCAGGAGGCGCTCGACGAGTGCGAGTTGGCCCAGCCCGTCACGTTCATGATCCAGTGCGCCCTGGCGGAATTGTTCAAGACGTGGGGAGTGTATCCGGACTGCGTGGTCGGTCACAGTTCCGGCGAGGCCGCCGCCGCTTACGCCTGCGGGGCGCTGTCGCTGGCGGAAGCCACGCGCCTGATTTTCCATCGCGCCACGCTGCAACAGCGCGTGGCCGGTTCCGGTCGCATGCTGGCGGTCGGCCTCAACCGGCCCGGCGTGGAACAACTGCTCGACACGCTAAATGTTCCCTTTCGCGACGGGGAAGCCCGGCAGGTGGAAATCGCCTGTGAAAACGCGCCGGCCAGCACCGTCATCTGCGGCAAGGAAGCGGCCTTGCGGCCTGTCATGGAGGAATTGGACCGACGCCACCTGCAGAATCGGCTGCTTCAAGGTAATATCGCCTTCCACTCCAGCGCCATGGACCCGCTCAAGGACGACGCGGGGGTGTTTCTGTCCTTCCTGAACGCTTGCGCCTTCGATGCCGAAGTGCCGCTCGTTTCTTCGGTGACGGGACAGACGACTCAACGGTTGGACAGCGCCTACTGGTGGAAGAACATCCGCCAGACCGTCCTGTTTGCCGCGGCGATCGAAACCGTCAAGCGGGAGTACCGGCCCGATGTCTTTCTGGAACTCGGGCCGCACAGCGCCCTGCAATCCACCCTCGCCCAGTGCCTGGAAGACTGCGCCCCGGTCCCCGCCTGCATTCCGACGCTGCTAAGAGACACTGATGTCTGCCTCAGCTTCAAGCGGGCCTTGGGCGCTCTGTTCAGGACCGGCTTGGACCTGGACTTCGCCGCCCAGTACCCCCGTCCCGAGCCGGTCGCCCATCTGTTGCCAGGCTATCCGCGCGACGAACAGATCACGGCCGACGAAATGAGCGACGACGAGATGTTCCTGCAACAAGGCCAGTACGCCCACGGTCCGTTGATCGGCCACCGGGTGCCGTGCGACCACCTGCTGTTCGAGGCGCGGCTGTCGGAGCGGGATTTTCCCTGGCTGGCTGAGCACCGTGTGCATTATGCCTCGATCATGCCGGCGGCCGGCTACATCGAACTGATCCTCCAGGCGTTCGGGGGCGTTCCGCTGTACGTGGAAACGCTCGAGTTCCTGCAGCCGTGTCCGATTCCCAAGACGCCGGTGCGCTTGCAGACCGCGTTGTTTCCGGTCGCCAACGCACCGGACGAATTCACCTTCACCATCTCGTCCCGGTCGTACGACGTCGAGTCAAAGAGCGAACTGCACTCCCGTGGCAAGGTGCGCCTGGTGCGCGCAGATCACCCGGTGAACGTGCCGCTGAACCTGGCGGATATCGACACCGCGCCGTTCGAGCCCTACTACTTCGTGGGTGAAAGCGACTTCTACGAGCGCATCGACGCCAGCCTCGGCGAGACCTTCCAGTACGGTCCTTACTTCCGGAATATCAAGCGCGTTCTGTGGGAAGGCGACACGGCCGATTATCTGTTCGACGTGGAAATGGATGAGAAGCTGTGGACGACCGGTCGCGAGGAAGGGTACGTCGCGAACCCTGCGCTGCTCGACGGTGGGCTGCAGATCTTCCTCTACCATCTGCTGCGCGCGACCGACATCTTCGCCATGCCGCGGCGCGCCCAAGGAGTAACGTTCCTGCGCCCGCCGACCGGACCGCGTCTCACCTGCTACGTGAAGAAAGCCAAGGACTGGGCGGATGTGAACGAACTGGGGCAGTTCACGGAACGGCGCGGCGAACGGTCCGGTGGCAGCATCCGGTTCTACGATGGCGCCACGGGCGACCTGGTCTTGTGTATCGACGCCTACGTCTCCTTCAACTCAAACCCACGCTGGAACGAGCTGCCGGACAGCAAGCACGTCGTCTCCTGGCAGCCCAAGTTCGTGCCGGACGCGGTTGCTGCCCTGCACCGCCTGCCGGAGGGCGAGATCGAGCCGGCGGCATTGATCGCCGCCTTGGAGCAGCCCGGCGCCGGTGACCGTTATGCCTGCCACGTCGCCGAGATCGCGGGCGCACGTCCTCCTGAGGAGACCATCCTTAATCAATGCCTCGACTACCTCGGCAGCGCCGGGGCACAGACCGAGTACTGGCTGCTCGGCGACACGCAGGAACAGGTGCGCGCGCACTACGACGCGTTTTCCAACCGCGATGCCGCCCTGCGCTTTGCCTGCCTCGACCTCGCTACGGAGCAGGCGCTGAATCTGGACACTGGCCTGTTGCGGCCGCACGCCGCCGAGATTCTCTTGCTCCAGGGAGACGCCACGCCGTCGGGGACGGAGCAGTGGGGCCTGCTACGGCGGCTGGCGGTCCCCGGCGGTCTGGCGCTGGTCGTGCACCCCGACGGCGCGGCGATCGAGCCGGCCCCAGGCTGGATCACGGTACGCGCTGGCCTGCACACCACCCTGCTGCAGGCGCCACCGTCCATGGATACCTCCGAACCGCGGGAACTACCCGGCCCTCGCTGGGTGATCGGCGAGCCGGATAGCTTGGCCGCCGAGTGGCTGGCGTTCCTCGATACGTCAGAGGCGCATGCAGTCCCTTACGCGGACTTGGCAGACGACCGCATCGGCGCGTTGGCCGATTGGCCGAAGGCGGCCGACTTACAGGCAATCGACTTCTTCTGCGGCGCCGACCCCGACGATCCGACCGGCGAAAAGCTGGTGGCGCGCCTGGTTGCCTTCGTCAAGGCGCTGATTCCGTTCCGGGTGTCGCACGCGCGCTGTTCCTGCCGCTTGACCGTGGTGACGCGTCGCGCCGCATTCGAGGTAGCGGAGCCGCGCGCGAGTGCCGTGTGGGGAGCGCTACGCGCCATAGGCCAGGAGGTTGCCGCGGACGTGGGCACGGAGTCGCAGATCGAATTTCGGCTGGTGGATCTGGACGCCGCCGGGGACCTTGAGACGTTGGCTTGGCTCGGTGCGTGCGACCTGCGGGAGCGCGAGTTGGCTATCCGACGCAACCGGATATGGGTGCCGCGGCTGACGAGTATCCGGGAGCGGGGTCCGCTGGTAGCGGCGGGCGAGGAGGCCACCTACCGGCTGACCCTGGAAAATCCGGGACAGATCGGCGGCCTGCAGATGACGACTTACGAGCCCGCATCCCTGGGACCGCACGATGTGGAGATCGACGTGGCGGCGGCGGCGCTCAACTTCCGCGACGTCATGGTCACGCTGGGGTTGTTGCCGTCACTCTCCTACGAACGGTCGGCGCTGGGCCGGACGGTGGGGATAGAGGCAAGCGGGATCGTGCGCCGCGTCGGCACGGCCGTGAGTACGTGCCGTGTGGGCGACGCCGTGGCTTTTACCCAGGGCGGCTGCATCGCCAATCGTGCCGTGGTCAAGGAATATCTGGTGTTCCCTAAACCTCCATCTCTGAGCATGGATGAGGCCGCTTCGGTCCTCTCGGTCTACCTCACCGCCTACTACTCCCTGGTGCATCTCGCACGCTTGCGCAAGGGCCAGCGCGTACTGATTCACTCCGCCATGGGCGGCGTCGGCCAAGCGGCGATTGCCCTTGCCAAGCACGCGGGAGCGGAGATCTACGCCACGGCCGGCAGTGAGAGCAAGCGCCAACAACTGCGTGCGCTGGGAGTGCACGGGGCATTCGATTCGCACAGCTTCGACTGGTATGACGAGTTGCTGGCGGCGACCGGCGGCGAGGGGGTCGACGTGGTGCTGAACTCTTTGGCCGGACGCCATATCGCCCTGTGTCTGGAGGCGTTGCGGCCGGGCGGCTGGCACTGTGAGATCGGCAAGGTGGATATCTACGCCGACAACGCGCTCAGTCTGTGCGTCTTCCGCAAGAACCTGCGCTTCGCGGCGATCGACGTCGACCGCCTGATGAGCGACGACTCTGAACTGGCGCGCGAGCTTTCGCAAGCGTGCCTGAACCTGCTGGAGCAGGGTGCCGTGCCGCCGTTACCGACTACTTCCTTTGCCTACCGCGACTATGCCGAGGCGTTGCGCTTGATGACCACCGGCCAGCACACCGGGAAGCTGGTGTTGAAAGCTCCGCTGGCCACCGGTGCCGACCATTTCCCGATTGTCGATCGGCGTCCGTTTCTCGACCCCGAGGCGACCTATTTGATCACGGGCGGATTGGGTGGATTCGGCAGGCTGTTACTGCCCTATCTGGTTGCTGCGGGCGCGCGCCATCTCACGTTGATGGACCGTGATCCGCAACGCCGCCGCAGTGCCGACTGGGTCCGGAAGACCAGTGCGTTGTGGTATCTCACGGAAGAAGTAGAGATCGACATCGTCGTGGGCGACGTCGCGCAAGAGGCGGACGTGCGGCGCTGTATCGCCGGGTTGCAGCGACCGCTGAAGGGCGTCTTCCATCTCGCGGGCGTACTGGACGATTGCCTGCTGGTGGACCTGACGACCCAATCGCTGGCCAAGGTGTTCGCACCCAAGGCACGCGGTGCCCTCAATCTCCATAGCGCGACGACCGGCTGCCCCCTCGACCACTTCGTGCTGTTCTCCTCCATCGCCTCGACGCTGGGCAATCCGGGACAGGTCAACTACAGCGCCGCCAACGGGTTTGTGGACGGACTGGCGGCCTTCCGCCGGCGACAGGGATTGCCTGCGCTGTGCTACAACCTAGCCGCGGTCGCGGAGGCCGGCATGGCCTCGCGCAGCCTGCATGTGCTGCGTATGACGCGGGCCGCGGGTATGCCTCCGGTCAGCGCCGATTTCGCCATGACCAACCTCGATTACGCCATACGCACGATGGCCGGCCGGGATCACGTCATCACAGCCCTGTTCTTCCGCCCGCCATGGACGGTCGATTCAGCCGATTACATGCGTAGCGGACAGGTGCTCAGCAACCCGGACGCGTTCGCGGTCGATACCGGCGGCCAACTCACGCTGGATGCCGTGGTGGAGCAGATCACCGGCAAGGTGGCCGAGTTGTGCGGCCACAGCGAAGGCAGCCCGGAAGAACCGTTGTCCAGCTTCGGGCTCACGTCGATCTCGGTTGCCGAACTGGGAGCGTTCATCAGGATGCAGTTCAACTATCAGGTCAGCGCCCTCGAACTGATGACCACGGCCTCCGCTCTGTCTTTGGCACAGGACATCATTCATGGCAAAAAGGAGGTTGAGGAGGACCAGGCGGAGACGGATACGGCCGGACGCGAGGATGCTGCCCTTACCGGCCGGCAGCGCGTCCGCCGCACGCCATCGGCGTTTGCCAGCACGCTTGAAGACCACTTTCCGCCTGGGGCCGGCGTGGTATCCGCCAGCCCTGAAAACAGGGAGCGGGGAGAACGTTGCCATGCCTAATGCGCTTCTGGTGTATCCCGCCTATCCCCCTTCCTATTGGGGGTCGCAATTTGCCCTGGAGATTTTTGGAATGAAGGCGATCTTTCCACCCCTGGGCCTGCTCACCATCGCTGCGATGTTTCCGCCGGGATACGATCTCCGCGTCGTGGATATGAACGTGGCTCCTTTGAACGATTCGGACCTGGAGTGGGCCGACTTGGTGTTTACTTCCACGATGGTCGTTCAGCGAGAATCCTTGAAAACCGTGATCGAACGCTGCAACCGGGCAGGCGTGCCGGTGGTGGCCGGGGGCCCCCATCCCACCACGTTTCATGACGAGATCCCCGGCGTGGCCCATTTCGTGCTGGATGAGGCCGAGGAAATTTTTCCCGAGTTTTTGCGGGACCTGGAACACGGCACGGCCAAAGCCATCTACAGGGAACCGCGAAAACCGGCCGTGACCGGGACTCCGGTTCCCCGCTTCGACCTCATCAACGTGAAGGACTACTACTCCATGTGCGTGCAGTTCTCCCGGGGCTGTCCCTTCGACTGTGAATTCTGTGACATCATCCAGTTGTACGGGCGTGTGCCCCGGACCAAGTCACCGGAGCAGATGGTGAACGAGTTCGAAGCCCTGTATCGGCTAGGCTGGCGAGGCCAATTGTTCCTGGTTGACGACAACTTCATCAGCAACAAGCGGGATGCCTTGAAGCTGCTGCCGGTGCTCGCCGAGTGGCAGAAGGCCCGTGGCTATCCGTTCACCCTGTTCACCGAGGCGACCGTAAACCTGGCCCGCATGGATGAATTGATGGACGTCATGATCGAGGCCGGGTTCAATGCGGTGTACGTGGGCATTGAAACGCCCAACCCCAAGGCCTTGCTCAAGATGAAAAAACCTCAGAACGTGAGGAAGCAGGAAGATCAGTATCTCCTCAATTCGGTTCGCCACATCCAACACAAGGGGATGCAAGTCATGGGGGGATTCATCCTGGGCCTGGATGATGACGACGAGAGCGCGTTCGATGCCCAAATCGACTTTATCCAGGAGGCCGGCATTCCCATGGCCTCGGTCGGTTTGCTGACTGCGATCAAGGGTACGGATTTGTATAAGCGCCTGAAGAGGGAGAACCGGCTGTTGGATCAGTCCGTCGGCGCCGACTCGGTCGTCAACTTAATCAGCGTCAACGTCCCCCTCAACTTCATTCCGGAAATGGATCCCGTGAAGTTGGCTGAGGGCTATCGCCGGGTGATCACCACCCTCTACGACCCGACTCTTGAGAATTACTTCAAACGCTGCCTGACCTTGTTGGCGCACCTCAAGCCCGTCCCGCACCTGCTGAAACCGCACAGCCGGAACGCGCTTTTTGGAGCCATGATGGCCGTGCGGCGGCGGCTGTCCGCCAAGCAAGTCCCGGCCTACCAGAAGTTCATGGCCAGGGTTGCCAAGGACTATCCTCGTATGCTCCCCGAGGCGACCTCCCTGGCCGTGCAGGGGTACCACTTTGAAAAGATTACCAGCCAGCAGCTTTCGATCCAGGACTTCAAGGAATATCTGGCGACGGAGTTGGAGCAGTTCAAGGAAGCGGTGTCGCACCCGTTGCAGGACATGGAAACAATCAGGGACCGGAGGCAAGCGTTGTTCACGCGAGTCCATGCGCGTTATGAAGCGATACCCGGGGATTTTCGTCACGAGGAGGACGGCATCGAGTCTGCGATGGCGACCTTCCGATCCTCCGTGAATGCACGGGTGGAGCAGTTCACCCACTCGGCGGCGACGTAAAGAACCACTCTGAATTTGCCTTGGTTAAGGAAAGGAAATAGGACCGTGACCGAAAAAACCGTTGCCGACATGGCGGTAGCCCCGCTTGTTGGATCTTTGCCGCCGCAATGTCAGAGAGATGTTGATACCCTGCGCCGATTTGTTCATACAGCAATCAGCCAGGGATCGCCGGCCGATCCTGTATCTCCGGCCGATTTTCAGGAGGTCTTGCTGACCGGAGCGACCGGATTCATCGGTCGTTTCATCCTGCGCGACCTTTTGCAGCAGAATGCCGATCTGGTCGTGCACTGCCTGGTCCAGGCCGACAATGTCGAGCATGGGTTCGAGCGGCTGCGTAATGCCCTGCAGCATGCTGAAATCTGGGATGAGGCGTTCGCGCCGCGCATTCGCGTGGTGGCCGGCGACATCGGCCAAGCCCGATTTGGTCTGAGCGACGCGGATTTTAACGAGTTCTGTCAGCGAATCGACGCAGTCTATCATCTGGCTGCCGATATAAGTCTCGCTACTTCCTATAACGCCATACGCAAGCTCAATACGCTCAGCCTGCACAATGTGCTTGAATTGTGTTTGCACAAGCGCTTCAAGCACCTGTTCTATGCCTCGACTATGGCTGTGTTTCCGCAGTATTTCTTTGCCTTCGCCCACGAATTCAAGCACCGCGGCATCGACCACCAGATGCAGCCGGATCTCACCAGCATGAAGAAAACGTTCCCGCTCGGTTTGCTTGGCTACCCATGGAGCAAACTGACATCCGAACAGGTCCTTCTGTTTGCACAACAAGCCGGCATGCCGTTGGCGATTTTCCGGCTGCCACAAATCGCTGTATCTACTATGGGATATATCCAACCAAACGATCTTACCATGCAGATTTTAGCCGCGGTGCTCGATTGCGAATCCGTGCCGGAAGGATTCACATTTCGCTCCAACCACGAATCGGTTGATACGTTGAGTCAAGCTTGTACGGCCATTTCCCTGAATCCCGAACGGCGTTTTACGATCTACCATTGCTGCAACCCGCAACTCGATTATTACAACCTCGAACTTGCCGATTTCGGGGTCTATTTTCCCGAAATCCCCTACGAGTCCTTCAAGCGTGCCTGCCAAGCTCACGGCGAAAGCTCACCGCTGCACGGACGCTGGGCTGTGCTCGATCATTTTGGGAAATACTGGTTTAGTAAAGAAAAGCCGGACGACAGGCTACCCATTTGCGACCGTGCTTTCCGTGAGGACTGTCCGCACCCGATTAAGTGGGCGGGCGTGTTGACCAAGCTCAGGCGCTCCTACCAACGGGGTCAGGATAATCAGCAACACTGGCCATATCCCGCGTCGCACGGCCGTCTGGATTTCGCCTGCCTGATCGACCGGGCTAAACGCTACGCTAAAGACAATGGCGTTTCATTCGAATCGGCATATCCCACGTGGATGCGTCAAAACCTGCAGCAATTAGTTCAGGCTTTTCAAGCATCCGATGCCAAACTATTGGAGAATAAGATCGTTGATATCGCTTTCGACCTGAGCCGTCTCTTGATTATCAACGCTGGGTTCGCCCGTGAACGGCAACGGTATCCGGAGATCGAACGGGAGGAGATCGCGCGCCCGGTCTTCATTGTCGGGATCAACCGGACCGGCACAACCTATCTGCACCGCCTCATGTCCCGCGACCAACGGTTTTGGGCCCTGCGGGGCTACGAGTACACTGCGCCACGCCTGTCAAAGGGTGAATATGCCACGATAGGGTGTACCGCGGACGACCCCCGTCGGGCATGGGTCGAGGATCTGCTCAACTCTTCGGATGCCCTCGAGCTTTTCGAGGGGGTTCACGATTTCAACGTCGACGAACCGTCTGAGGATTTCCCGATCCTGAGTATGGCCTTCGGGTCATGGACCCTTATCGTTCGATTCCGTATCCCGGAATTCGGACGTTGGCTGGACGCCACCGGGTTGCAGCATGCCTACGCCCACCACCGCCGAACCATGCAGAATCTTACTTGGCAGCGCCGGCAGCGTCAGCCTGAACACCAGGGGCAGTGGCTGTTCAAAATGCCCTTTCATCTCATGGAGTTGGAGACTCTCGTCGAGACGTACCCCGATGCCCTTTTCATCCAGACCCATCGCGAACCTACGCAATTCATGGGGTCCTGGAATAGCTTTGTGGAACGAGCGCACTCGCTTGTCTACGAGCCACAGCCGCGAGAAACCTTCAGTGCCGAGCAGTTGGCTTTAATGAGCGGCATGATGGAGAGAGCCGTGCACTTCCGGGAAACCCATCCCGAACTCGAAGACCGCTGGATGGACGTGAACTACGTCGATCTGATCGAGGATCCGTTTGGAGTCGTTCGCCGCATTTATCAACATTTCGGCTGGACGCTTGAGCAGGAGGCTCTCGACGCCATGGAAGAGTGGCAATTCCGGCAGGCAGAGAAACGACGAGGGGAAAAGCGGCATCGCTACGCCCTGGAGGACTACGGCCTGACGCCGGAGGCGGTCAATGCCGCTTTCAAACGGTATCGCGACTTTCTCACCACCCGAGGCATTCGGGTATCCCGTGTATGATTTTTGAAAAGGAGTCGATCCATCCCCGGGAGAAGAGGGACGTCCTGCGCTTGATCGCCTGTGGCAGCGTGGACGACGGCCAGTCCACGCTGATCGGACGTCTGCTCGACGAATCCCGACCCATTTTCCACGACCGCCTTGCGCGGGTAGAAACCGACAGCAAGCAGCACGGTACCCCGGGCGACGGCCCGCAGCCGGAACGCGGGCAGAGCACCACGACCGACGTCGCATATCGCACGTTTTCAACCGACAAGCGCTCTTTCCTTGTCGCCGACATACCGGGTGATGAGCAGTTCACGCGCTAACATGGTGACGGGCGCATCGGCCGCCGATCTCGCGATCGTCCTGATCAACGCCCGCGAGGGCGTGATGCCGCAGACCCGTCGCCATACCACAATCCTCTCTCTCCTCGGTATCCGTCACGTGATCCTGGCGATCAACAAGATGGATCTCGTGGAATGGTCCCAAACCGTCCACGATGGGATCGTGGGAGTTTATTGTGACTTTGCGAAACAACTCGGCGTCCCGGACGTCACGTGCATTCCGGTGTCGGCACTGACGGGCGACAACGTGATCGAACCGTCCGCTGCGATTGGCTGGTATGACGGGCCGACGCTCCTTCAAGCCCTCGAATCGGCCGATGTCGCCACCGACCGCGAGAGCACACCCTTTCGCATGCCCGTGCAAGGGGTCAACCACCCAGACGCCGGGTCCCGCGGATTCACCGGCACCATCGCGTCGGGTCTCGTGCGTCCCGGCGATCCCATCCTGGTCTGTCCAGCGCACAAGCCCTCAACCGTGGGTCGAATCGTGACCGCGGACGGCGATCTCGCATGCGCGAGAGCCGGCCAGGCCGTCACGCTCACGCTCGCCGACGAGATCGACGCGAGCCCCGGTGACGTCATCGCGTCGACTGACCGGCCTCCGGGCTCTAGCGACCAGTTCGCCTGTCACCTGATCTGGATGCACAAGACTACGCTGCTGCCCAAGCGCCCCTATGTGTTGAAGATCGGCACGTGCGTGGCAGGGGTTCAGATCACCGATCTCAAATACAAGCTCAACGTCGAGAACCTGGAACGCATGGCCGCCAAAACGCTTGAACTCAACGACATCGCCTACTGCAACATCAGTCTCGACCGGCAGATCGCTTTCGATCCTTACCGGGAACTCAGGGAAACGGGCGGCTTCACCCTGATCGATCGCTACACCCACGCGGAGGTGGGTGCCGGCATGATCGATTTCGCCCTACGGCGGGCGTCCAACCTGACCCGTCAGAAGTTGACGGTCGACAAACCGGCACGCTCGGCTCAGAAGAACCAGAAGGCCTGCGTCGTGTGGCTCACCGGGCTGTCGGGAGCGGGCAAATCGACCACGGCCAACGCCGTGGAACAGCGCCTCCACGCCTTGGGCCGGCACAGCTACGTCCTGGACGGCGACAACCTGCGCCACGGGTTGACCAAGGATCTCGGTTTCACTCCGGTTGATCGCGTCGAGAACGTGCGGCGCATCGCCGAGGTCGCCAAGTTATTCGTCGACGCAGGCTTGATCGTTCTCGTCTCGGTGATCTCACCCTTTCGGGATGAACGCGAGATGGCCCGCCGGATGATGGAGGAAGGCGAGTTCATTGAGGTTTTCGTCGATGCGCCCCTGGAGGTATGCGAGCGACGAGATCCGAAAGGGCTCTACAGGAAGGCCCGCGCCGGCGAGATCAAAAACTTCACCGGTATCGACAGCCCCTATGAACCGCCCGAGAGTCCCGATATCGTGTTGAAGACCGCCGAGCGGAGCGTGGACGACCTCGCGGATCAGGTCATCGCCTATCTGCGATCCAAGGTCGAGCAGAGGGAGTGAAAGGCGCGACGACTCCCGCACACGCTCCTGCTCCATCATGGCCTCGGCCTGCCGTCTCCGGTACACTTTCTTAACACCTCCAATCCCAAAGGGTGCGTGCATGATATTGCGTCGCGAAACCCGGTATGGCAGTATGACCACCTTGGCCTGTCATGAGCACACTTCCTGAATTTGTCGGTACGATTCATATTTTTTTCGGACCCTATCGAGGCAACCCGATCGGGTTGTACCTTCGAAAAGAGGGCGACTCCTGCTCCATTGCTCCGACCGTGTATCCGTGGAACCGGTTTGTGGGCGTGGGCGAAACCGTGAATAAAGCGGCAGCGGATTTTGATGCCAAATGGAAAGAAGGCGATTTAGCCGCGGAGATGTACTCCGGGCCGCATTGGGAAGGCGGCATCAAACCGGAAAAACCCAAACCCCCTCCCAAACCCGCGGCTCCCAAGCCGGAAGGAGCAACGTCTCCCGAAGCCGCGGCTCCTCCCAAGCCCGACGCCGGGACAGTGCCGGCATCCCCGACGACCGCCGGCGATCTGGCCTCACCAAGTCCAGCGCCAAGTCCCGAGACCACGCCGCCTCCGGTAACTCCTGCCGAATCGAACCAGTCAGCGTCGTAAAAAGTGTTGTAGGTCAGGTTCCCGAAGCGTGCCCTGACGTCCGCGTTTTCTGCCCGCCGGCGAATGTCCTGGCAGCCCGGATCAATGCGGAAAAGAGACGCCGTTGGATGGGGTCCCGATCGTAGAGAAATTCCGGATGCCATTGGACTCCCAAGAGAAATGCGCGGTTCGGTGCTTCGATGGCTTCGATGACGCCGTCAGGGGAGACGGCGGTCTGCAGAAGCTTCGGAGCCACTTTCTTGACGGATTGATGGTGGGAGCTGTTCACGTCTACGCGCGCTTTTCCGGCAATGCGACGCAACAGGGAATCCGGCGCGATCCGTATGGCATGCGTCGTCTTGGTCGCCGAATAGGCGGGAAGATGGTCGATGGGGGTCTTGAGTTGCGCCGCAATGTCCTGATACAGCGTGCCGCCCAGGGCGACGTTGATGGATTGCATGCCGCCGCAAATCCCCAACATGGGCACGTCGGCCAGGTACGCCGCTTTGGCGATCCCCAGTTCCATGGTCGCCCGCTCGCGACTCATGCGTGCAAATTTGTGTCGCTGGCGTTCCCCGTATAATTCGGGCGCCAGGTCGGACCCGCTTCCCGTGACGAGGAGCCCGTGCACGCGGGCCACCACCTGACGCCATGCGTCTTTGTTCGACAACAGGGGCAACACCACGGGAATGCCCCCGGCGTCTTCAATGGCTCGCATGTAGCGGGCGCGAAGAAAGTAGGTCGGCTCTTTGCCGCCCATGTCCTCGCGATCGCCGGCATTGAAGTCCGGCGTGACGCCAATGATCGGTTTGTTCATGGCATGCCCCACGTAACGGCTAGTCCTTCCCGGCAGGAATATCCAATTCGGCCAACAGGTTTTCTCTGAGCGCTTCCCCGTCCTGGCGTAGGACCTGCTCCAGTTCCTGAGAGAGCTCGTCGTGCGAGAGCAGAGTCGTTTCCTGGCGAAGGCCTTCGTCAAGCGCGAGCTGCAATTTTGCCTGACACAGGTATTGGAGGAACAGGTCCTGGCCTCGTTGAAAATATTCGTCATAGTCCTCTTGCGGAAGATGGCGCAGGATATTCCGCAACCAGGATTCGAATTGCAGGATGTGTTTAAAACGGGAGACGTCGGGTTGCGCCATCTCCACCACGAGTTGGATGCCTCCTTTCCAACTCCGCTTTTTGACGTTGAACACGCAATACACAATATCGGCATGGGTTTCATGAACGTCGGGTCCGAAAAACAACGTGGTTCGATACCGTGGAATTTGGGGAGAGGACGAGGTAGACATCAATGGCGATTCTACCACGTGTTTCACTCAATACAAGGGACGCTCTTGTATCCCGTGTGGACACGGCCTGGAGATTTTTCCTGACGGGTGAGCAGGTTGACACGCTCCATCCTGGTCTTTACAGTAAACTCACGGAGTGCTTGAGCGTTTCTCTTCTGAAGGACGGACGATGTTCGGAACCCTGGGATTTTCAGAACTGATCATCATTCTGGTCATTGTTCTGATCATTTTTGGAGCGGGGCGGCTTCCTCAAATCGGCGAGGGAGTCGGCAAGGCCCTGAAGGGCTTCAAAAAGGAAGTCAATGACATTCCCCCTCCAGTAGAAGAACAAGAACAAAATTCTCAGGCTGCCTTACCCGAGCCTGCCGCGGAGGCTGTGGCTCAGCCCGGCGCTGCTCCGGGAGCGCCCGCAGCAGAGCCTGCGCCTCAACCCGCGACTCAGCAAGTCCATCAACCCGGTCCCGAACGGACTCCGGGGACGTTAGCGGCACAGGTGTATGGCGGTTTTGGTCCCGAAACCGTTCAACCGGCGTCTCAACCCGTTGCCGAGGCGGAGCCGGACGCCGCCCCCTATCAAGAGCAGTTTGCACCGGTGACCATGGAACAGCGTGCCGCGAATGCCGTGCCTCAACCTATGGCGCAATATCCGCCGGTTCCTTCTTCGGCCGCGACCACGCAAACCGGAAAACGACCGGCGGCCATCGTGAATAAAAAGGCCGTGGAACGCGTGCAGGCGCAACGTGCCGCGATGCAGGCCAAAGCCGCCAAGCCCCCCGCCCCGGCCAGTGACGACCTGCAATCGCTGGGCGAAGGGTTGGGTAGCACCCTCCGAACCTTCCGTGAAGCCACGGCGGACGTGCGAAACGCGATTGATCCGGAGATGCGGACCATTCAGGCAGAACTGGAATCGGCGCAAAAAGAGGTTGAACAGTCCATTGAAGCGGCCAAACAACCTCCGGTCCCCAAAGATCCACCGCCAAATCCGTAACGGGGCGTTGACCAAGCCTGTCCTGAGCCGGGTCGAAGGGCACGGCCAAAGTTGGGTCGAAGCAGGTACCCTGCGCAAACTCTGCGGGCCCGTCCTCCTTGTGTTCCTTCTCATTGGGGATGCAGGTTGTCAGGCGGAAGCCCCTGTTGGGGATCCACGGACCGTCACGGCTCGACTCGTCACCCTTCTTCAAGATTCTTCCCCGGACGTGCGACGAACGGCCGCGCGCTCTCTGGGAAAAATCGGGAATTCCGCTGCAACCACGGCCTTGGTTGAGGCATTATCCGATCCCGATTCCCAAGTTCGTGAATATAGTGCTTGGGCCTTAGGACAAATCGGGGAAGACCTGAACGACACGGCGGCGGTCCGCCTCGCGGGAGCATTAGGCGACGAACATCCTGCCGTCAAACAAGCCGCCGCGCAGGCATTGGGAAAAATCGGCTCTCGTCCACCCGTCATTGCCATCCTTACGCAAGCGTTGACCGTCGGAGAGAGAAGCAGTCGTCGTGCCGTGGTTGAAGCGTTAACCCAGCTTGAAGCCAAAAAAGCCTTTCCGGTTTTGAGGAAAGCATTGACCGATCCGGACCCGGCCGTGCGACAGGGGGCCCTAGCCGCGTTGGGTGAGTTGGGCGATCGTCGGGCTCTCCCTGATTTTCGGGAACGGCTTCTGTTCGATGTTTCCCCGGGCGTGCGGACCGAGGCGGCCTATCGATTGGGGAAATTGGGAGATCACCAGGAGTTGCAAGCCCTTGATGAAGCCGCCCATGACGATGCATCCCCGGTTGTTCGCGTGTGGGCCGGCCGGGCAAAGGCTGGCATTGGTCCCGATGTGACAGGTGGGGAAGACGACGCGGAAGAGTGACGAGAAATCTCCCTGGCAGGCCGGCTATTCGACCTTCGTGTCCACGAGGAGTCCGATGGCTCGACGAATCTGATCGCGGGCGCCCATCAACACCACGACGTCTCCGGCTTCGAGGACGGTTTTGTCCGAGGGGTTGGATTCCGTGACGCCGTCGCGCATGAAGGCAATCACGGACGCGCCGGTTCGCGGCCGAATCCCCAACTCGTGCAGTGATTGACCCAGAGCGGGCGAATCATCATCAATGCGGCAGGTTTCCACTTCCGCGTCTTCCAGCGTGCCGGACCGGAGATGGTGCGTCAGTTCGGGCAGTTCTCCCCGGCGGAGCAGCGCATAGCCTTCTTGCCGGATTTGTTCGGCCTTCCCCAGGATGACGTTGTCGGGAATTTGAAACGACTGGAGCACGAGCGTTGAGATTTCAATCGACGTTTCAAATTCTTCTGGAATAATTTCACTCGCTCCGAGTTTGTGCAATTCTTCCAGTTCTTTGAGATATCGGGTCCGGACGATGACGTGAATCGACGGGTTCAAACTCTTGGCGAGTTGGACGATCCGCCGTGCCCCGAAGGGGTCGGAAATGGCCACGACAAGGACTTTGGCGTTTTCGATTTGCACTTGGTGCAGGACCGTCGGATTGGTGGCGTCGCCGTATTGAATGGGGACACCCGTTCCGATTTCCAATTGTACCACCTCCCCCCGGATATCCAGGACGACGTAGGGAATCTCGAACTCTCGAAGGACACGAGAGAGATTGCGACCGTTCAAGCCGTATCCCACGATGATCACGTGATCCCTGAGCTTGAATTGAGCCGTTTCCGCGCGTAGCGACACACGCCCGGGCAACCATTGGTGCAGCCGTTGCACGGCTTCCGTCCGTCGCGCGATCTTGGGTGCCCATTGGATCAAGAACGGCGTGATGATCATGGTCAGGACCGAGACGGCGAGAAACATGTTGTAGGTTTCAGGGTGGAGAATCCCCGCCGTGAGCCCTTCTCCAGCCAGAATAAAGGCGAATTCGCCGACTTGGGCCAAGGCCACCCCGGCCAGGATCGCCGACCGAAGCGGAGCGCCGACCGCCAACACGGCCGCGGCTCCCGTCACGAATTTGCCGATGACCACGGCACCGACCATGGTCATGATGAGCAGGGGGTATTCCAGGATCACGCGCGTATCCATGAGCATGCCGATCGAGACGAAGAACAGGCTGTTGAAGCTGTCGCGAAACGGGAGTACCTCGGCCAGGGCCTGGTGACTGTATTCCGATTCGGAGATGACGAGTCCGGCGATAAAGGCGCCGAGGGCGATGGATAACCCGAACAGGGAGGTCAGCCACGCCGTTCCCATGCAGAGGACCACGATGGTCAGGAGAAAGAGTTCCCGACTTTTTACCCGAACGATGTGCTCCAGGAGTTTGGGAACGAAGACTCTGGCGGCCAGCACGATCAGGAATACCAGCGTGAGCGATTCTCCGAGAGCAAACAGAATACGCCCCATGCCTTCCGAGCCCTGATTCCCCAAAAACGGCGTCATGAGCATCATGGGCACGATGGCCAGGTCCTGAAAAATCAGGATGCCGATCGTGGATCGTCCGTGGAGGCTGTCGCTTTCTCCACGCTCAGCCAACGCTTTCAGGACAATGGCGGTGCTGCTCAAGGTGATGAGGAATCCCCAGAAGATTGCGGAGTTCACGTCGATGTCCAACAGGTACCCGCCGACCACGAAAAAGAGCAGGACACTGAACATCTGGGCCGGTCCTCCTACGAAAAACAGGTTCTTGGAGGACTTCAGCTTCGCCAACGAAAATTCCAGGCCGATGGTGAACAGCAACAGCATCACCCCGATCTCGGCCAGCACGTGTACCTGTTCCAGATCGGAAATGAGGTTGAGCCCGTGGGGACCCACCAACGCCCCTACGACCAGGAACCCCGCAATCGACGGCAGGTGGAGTTTTTGAAACAGGAAGACTACCGCGATGGACACGGAGAAAATAATGATGACGTCCCTGAGTGCGCTGAATTCATCCATCGTGATGTCTCCGGGAAACGGAGGAGTGGAACGACATGATGATCCTTTCGCGTCCGTGACCCATGTCAGGGAGGATCCAGGAAACGCGGCTTGGTTCGTCGAACGGCGCCGGTGACGTCCGGGAAAGCGGACCTACGAGCACAAGTCCTGAAAGAGCCAGGGAGCGTCCTGCTTTCGTCTGGCTTCATAGTCCGCAATATTCTTTTCGCGACGGAGGGTCAACCCAATCGCGTCCAGCCCTTGCAGCAGGCATTGTTTTCGAAACGGATCAATGGAAAATCGGAGAGTGGATTGCCGTGGCGTGGAGATCGTTTGCGCAGCCAGGTCGATGGTCAGTTCAAACCGGTCGTCCGCGGACACGTGGTCGAAAAGCCGTTGAATGTCTTGGGCTTCCAGCACGATCGGCAGGATGCTGTTTTGAAAGCAGTTATTGTAAAAAATCTCGGCAAAGCTCGGAGCCAGAATGGCGCGAATGCCATAATCCAACAGGGCCCAGGGTGCGTGTTCCCTGGAAGACCCACACCCGAAATTGTCACGGGTGAGCAGAATGGAGGCATTGGCGTACTGGGGTTGATTCATGAAAAAAGCCGGGTCCGGTGACCCGTCGGGGAGATTGCGCCAATCGGCAAAGAGTCCTTCTTTCAATCCCGTTCGATGAATCGTCTTGAGATATTGCTTGGGAATGATCTGATCGGTATCGACGTCCACGCGATCCAGCGGCGCGACTTGTCCAATATGGGTGGTAAAGGGTTCCATGGCAACGTTCCCGGGTCAGGCCCAATGACGGATATCGACGAAGTGGCCGGTCACGGCTGCCGCCGCGGCCATGGCCGGGGAAACCAGGTGGGTTCGCCCGCCCTTTCCTTGACGGCCTTCGAAGTTTCGGTTGCTCGTTGACGCGCATCGCTCACCGGGTTGGAGCACGTCGGCGTTCATGGCCAGGCACATGCTGCAGCCGGACTCCCGCCATTCGGCGCCGGCCGCCCGAAAGACCGCATCCAATCCTTCCTCTTCCGCTTGTTTTTTAATCAAGCCCGAACCCGGTACGACCATCGCCTGTACGCCGGACGCCACCTTTTTCCCTTTAAAGTAGGAGGCGGCCAAGCGTAAATCTTCAATCCGCGAATTCGTGCACGATCCGATAAACACCCGGTCGATGGGGATCTCCATAATCGGGGTTCCGGGTGTGAGGGCCATGTAATCGAGCGCTCGTGCCGTGGCGTCCCGCGTTTCCGCGTCGGCAAAGGATCGCGGGTCCGGGACCACGCCGTCCACCCCGGTGACCATGCCCGGATTCGTGCCCCACGTCACTTGCGGGGCAATGTCTTCTCCTCGAAGCGTGACAACTCGATCATAGGCGGCTTCGGGATCGGTGCGCAGCCGTTCCCAATGCTGGACGGCCTGGGTCCAGAGTGAGGCCGAAGGAGCCATGGGACGGTCCTTGATATAGGCGAACGTGGTCTCGTCGGGGGCAATCATCCCGGCACGGGCCCCGCCTTCGATCGACATGTTGCAGAGGGTCATACGGCCTTCCATCGACAAGGATCGAACCGCCTCGCCCGTGTATTCCACCACGTATCCGGTTCCTCCGGCGGTGCCGATGGTGCCGATGATGGCCAGGATCATGTCTTTGGCCGAGCAATGGGGCGAGACGCGGCCGTCGACTCGGATTTCCATGGTTTGCGGTCGCTTCTGGATCAGACATTGGGTGGCCAGTACGTGTTCGACTTCACTGGTCCCGATCCCGAACGCCAACGCCCCGAATGCGCCATGGGTCGAGGTATGGGAATCCCCGCAGACAATCGTCATGCCGGGCAACGTGAGCCCCTGCTCCGGACCGATGACGTGCACGATCCCCTGACGCACGTCGTGCATGGAGAACAGCGTAATGCCGAAGTCGGCGCAATGTTGTTCGAGTGTTTCAATTTGAATGCGACTCAAGGGATCCGCAATCCCCACGCTTCGGTCGGTGGTCGGCACGTTATGGTCCGGTACCGCGAGCGTCGCTCCCGGCCGGCGAGGGCGACGTCCGGCGAGCTTAAGTCCTTCAAAGGCTTGCGGAGAGGTCACTTCGTGGACCAGGTGGCGGTCGATATACAACAGGGTCGTGCCGTCCGACTCCGCGGACACCACGTGGGGATCCCATATTTTGTCAAAAAGTGTGTGGGCTGCCATCAAACGGACCTCGACTCGTGAGCGGTCAATATGGCGCATTGAGAGCGTCACGTGCAACCCTGCGGCCTCGCCCGCCCCACTATTCGCTGGAAGATTCTCGCCTCCGACCACTGCCGTGCAGGGGGCAACCGGCACCCGGGAAAGCGGCCGTTCGTCTTCGGCACCTTCCTGCCTCACCATAGACTTGGTCATCCATCTTCGCTACAATTCCCGCTTTCATTCCAACCCTGGTGCCAAAAGCGGCGAATTCACACCGTGCGGAGCAAGGCTCCGTATACGAGATCAATAAAGCATGCTTGAAGAAGCTTTACTCTCCATCGGCTTGGTTATCGTCGTCGCCAAACTGGTCGAGGGCCTTCTCCGGCATTTCCGGCTGAACGCCATTGTGGCCTACACGGCCACGGGAATCTTACTGGGACCGATCACCGGCATTGTCGAGCCCACCAGCGAAATGCAGATCCTGCTGGGGATCGGCATCTTTCTCTTCTTCTTCCTCATCGGCCTGGACGAACTCGATATTTCCGGTTTCATCGCCGCCATCCGCGGCCGGTTTTTCGCCACCGCGATCATCTCAGTCTTCATATCCCTGGTCACGGCCCTGTCCGTCACCTCCGATATGTTCTACGACTTCGGGCTGGGTCTCACGTTCGCCGGGTCACTGGCCCTTGCCGGGATTCTGTCGTTGACCAGTCTGGGTGTGGTGGCCAAGGTGCTGGTCGATGAAGGTCGCCTTAAAGAGCCCATCGGAATCCAGATATTCACCACCGCGCTCATTGCCGAGTTGCTGACGCTGTTGCTGGTGGGATTTACCATCGGCGACCACGTTCACCATTTGAGTTGGAAAAGCGTGCTGATCCTGTTGGGCAAGATTGCCGGTTTTACCGTGGTGACGTGGGTATTGGCCAGCCGGGTGCTTCCGCCCCTGATCGTCCTGCTGAAGCGCTTCCTGCACGTGCCGCAACTCTCCTTCGGACTGATTTTAGGCGGACTGTTCATGACCGTCGTCGGCGCCGAGCATATGGGGTTACACGGCTCCCTGGGGGCGCTGCTGTTTGGTGCCGCCTTGTCGAAGCTGCCGTATCACGTGCGGCGGGACATCATCCCCGGCATGAGAAGCACCGCCGAGGGGCTGTTCGTGCCCCTCTTCTTCGCCTCGGCAGGGTTACATCTGAGCCTCTCCTTCACCGAATTGCCGGGGTGGACCATTGCGGCGTTGGTGGTCATTCCCCTGATCGGAAAGTTTGCCGGAGCGTGCATCGGGGCCTTTGTGGCCCGCTTGGACATGCCCTTTGCCCTGGCCACCGGGCTGATGGCCAAAGGCGTTGCGGAAATGGCCCTTCTACTGGTCCTGTTCGAGCTCGGCGTTATTGGCTCCGCCGTCTTCTCGTTACTCGTGCTGATCATGCTGGCCTACATCCTGCTCACACCTCTGGCTATCCGCGCCGTGGTGAACCGGGTGAAACCGTCGGCACAAGGCACCTTGCCCGAATCGCTCCCGCCGTCGCTGGCTCGTTTTGCGCTGGACGACATCACCGTTGGTGACATCCTCGACCGGACACGTCCCTATCCCGACCCGGCGATGTCGGTACGGGCTTTTGCCGACCAGTGGATCGTCCCCCACCAGCAGGACTACGCAGTGGTGGATCAGGGCGAACTTTACGGGATTGTTTCGGTGAGCATGCTGCGATACCTGCCCAAGGAATCCTGGTCCAAAACGCCGTTGCGCAAACTTGCGCGCCGCAGAACGCTGCACGCATGGCCCGACGAGTTGGCGGAAGACGCCCTGCAGCTCATGACGGAGAACTCGCTGACGGTGATACCGGTGAGGGACCGGGAGTCCAAGAAGTTTCTGGGCGTGGTCAACATCCGGCAGATCCTGGAACTCATCACCCGAGAAGCCCTCGGCGAATATTGAGCCCATAAACCTCGAACCTATGACGGCACCGGTTTCAAAAGAAACAAAAACACAGAAGGCGAAAGCACGTCTTAGGCCGCTCTTGCACGCCGGCAACTGGTGCAGGCGTTAGTACACGCGTACGCTCGTTCCCGGCTGCATCAGGACATAACCGGAGACAAAGTAACCGGAGACAAAGCCCGGTTTCGCCAGAAAACGTTTGACAACACCCCCTAAAATTATAAATAATGCAATGTGTAGAATTATCATGGAACAAATTGGACCGTTGGCCATGTCTGCCAAATTCTCTATATGCACCCTTTAGAATGAAGCAGAGAAAGGTTTGGCATTCTTTACTTGCTAGTAAAGAAAGAAGACGCGACTATGAGTGATCAAAAGAAGAAGGAAGCAGCGGCCAAGGAAGAGGAGAGTGGTCAACCCTTGGATGACGAGGAATTGGAAAAGATCGTCGGCGGGGCCGGTCCGGCGCCGCCGCCTTCCTACGCGCCTGATGGCACGATTTTGCCAGCCAGCTAACGGACATGGCGACTGAGGCGAATTATTCGTCGGGGGCAGAATCAGGACCGTCGATGAACAGGGCCCCTCAGCACACCAGTGACGGTTCGGGGTTCGCTTGCCGGAACGACCCGAATCAAAGATAACCCAAAGCGAAAGTATCACGGGAACGTCGGCCTTCGCTTCCGTCCGGTGCCCATCTTCAAGTCTGTTTCGACATACAGGAGCAGCATGTGCCGCTCGGCTGGAAGCCCTCGATCTCTTCAAGCGTACGCCTCTGACATCCTGCTGCCCGATCATTGCCGTATCCGGCAATTTCCTCTATAACAATTCCTTATCCAACACCGGTGCCCAAACCGGTTCCCGTTTCTGCTCTTCAAATGCTTCTATTGATTTTTGAGAATCTTTTCATGAGAATACCACTTAAATTAATGAATTCCGTAAGGTGAGACGCGACACAATTTGTTTTGAGACCTTCCCTACGGGTATGGGTTAAGCAAACCGGTAAAAGTTCCCAAGATGCTACAACCCCCATCAGCCTATACCAAAGGGTATGCGAAGGCCCGTCTTTGGGATCAGTCACAAGCCGACAACTATATCAAACATACCACCATAGGCGACGCTGTACTCGATCCCGTGATGGAGGAATTGTCCTCGTTGCCTCCCGCCGACCTGCACCGGTTCATCGAGGCGGGGATAGAGCAGGAGAAGGATCTCCGGGACGCGCCGCAGGCCCTGCGCGATTTCTTCGACCATTTTGAAGAGCCTCCCTGGCTGGACTACCAAGCGTTTCGCCCGGGCATTCTGGTCTTCAATGAAAACGTCTCACTCATGCTCGTGGCCTTCGTGACGGGGGTGCTGGTGGAAGGCTTCTCGACGCTGATCGCCAAGTCTTTCAATATTACCAAGCGAGTCGCATCGAGCGACAGACGCCTCAAGCAGAATAACCGCCAACTGATGGAAATCTTTTACCCCGGGGGGTTGCGAAGAGACGGCGACGGCTGGAAGCTCTCCACGCGCGTGCGCTTCGTTCATGCTCGCATCAGGACCCTGTTGGCGAAATCCGACGATTGGAAGCATGACGCGTGGGGTACGCCGCTGAGCGCGGCGCACTTGGGGTTTGCCATCTCCGTCTTTTCCAAGCGCCTGTTGGAGTATTCGGCGTTGGTGGGCGCGCGTTTCAGTGAGGAAGAAAAAGAAAGCGTGCTGGCCGTGTGGCGCTACACCGGCTATCTCATGGGGATCCCTGAAACCATCCTCTATACCGACGGCGCGGAGGCGGAGAAGATCTACCGCGTCGGGTATATGTGCGAGCCGCCGCCGGATGCCGATTCAATAACCATGGCGAATGCCTTGATCCAGTCCATTCCGACCGTAGCGGGTATCACGGATCCGGTGGAAAAAGAAAAAGTGATCACGTTGGCCTACCGCCTTTCACGCTCGCTCCTTGGGAACACGCTTGCTAATCAGTTCCAGTATCCCAAGGGCTGGAACATAGGCACGCTGTTTCTGTTCCGGAGCAAACAACGCATGCAACGATGGTTCAAACGATGGTTCAAGAAAGGCGGAATCAGATCAGATAATTTTTCTCAAATGCTCCAAATATCGGTGTATGACGAGGGGGGCTTGAGTTACAAGATGCCCGACCACGTCTACGCCTCAAAATCGAGCCCCTGGTAAGCGATGTTCGTGTTCAAACGAAAGCTTGGGCAGGGTGCGTTCGTTTTCGTTCCCGGCCGGTGATGGTCACGGAGATGACTCCTGTGGACCGCTACATCGCCGCGATTTTGCGCCGCCGGTGGCCGGTCGTGGTTCTCGCGACGCTGGCCATGCTGGTGATGACGGCGGGTGCCCGCTTCATCGGCGTCACGAACGATTACCGGAGCCTGTTCAGCGAAGACGATCCGCAACTCGCGGCGTTGGAGGCCTTGGAGGATACCTATTCCGTATCCCATACGGCACTGATCGCCATCGCGCCTCAAGTAGGCTCGGTGTTCACCCGGGAGACCCTCGGCGCCGTTGAGGAACTGACCGAAGCCGCGTGGCGCGCGCCGTATTCCAACCGGGTCGATTCCCTCACCAACTATTCCCATAGCGAGGCGTTCGGCGACGAGCTGGTTGTCGCCCCGCTCGTGGATGACGCGCGGTCGCTGAGCGATGCCGACTTGGCGCGAATCGAGCAGGTCGCGTTGAGCGCACCCCAGATAGCCGGACGGCTGGTCGCCCATGACGGGCGAGTGGCCGGGATGGCGATCAATTTCGTCCTGCCGGAAAATCCGGACCCCGCGGTGGTCGAACTCACTGATTATCTCAACACGCTCCTGGACCGGGCCCGCGCAAGCCATCCGGATATCGAGTATTACCTGACCGGCGACGTGGTCATCAACCGCGCCTTTGCCGACGCGACGAAGGACGATATGGAGAACCTCTCGCCGATCGTGTTTCTTCTCATCGTCGTCATGGCCACGGTTCTTTTGCGCTCCGGATTCGCCACCCTGGCCGTCGTCGTCACGCTCATGTTTACGATCAACACCACCGTGGGGTTCGCCGGCTGGATCGGCACGGTGTTCAGCCCCGTCAATGCGGGCGTCCCGATCATCGTCATGACGGTCGCCGTCGCGGATTCGATCCACATCGTCACGACCGCCCTGGCGGGCATGAGCCGTGGCCTGAACAGAAATGAGGCGATCACGGAATCGTTGCGCAGCAATACCTGGCCGGTCTTCCTCACCTCAGTCACGACCGCGATCGCGTTCCTCAGCTTAAATGCTTCGGATTCGCCGCCGTTTCACGTCCTGGGTAATCTCGTGGCGTTTGGGGTGATATGCGCCTTGGTCTATTCCATGACGCTTCTTCCGGCGCTCCTGTCCATCCTGCCGTTGCGGGCGCCTCGCGCTCATGCCGACGGGCCGGGCTTCTTCGATCGATTCGCCGCCTTCGTCATTGCGCGGCGCACGTTCCTGCTCTGGTTCGTCACCCTGTTGACCGTTGTTCTGGTGATGGGTATTTTGCGCATCGAGTTGACCGACAACTGGACGGAGTATTTCGATGACCGTTACGCGTTCAGGCGCGATACGGACTTCGTGATCGAAAACCTGACCGGTATGGAATCGTTGGAGTACTCGCTGAACGCGGGGCGCGAAGGCGGCATCACGGCCCCCGACTATCTGCGCACGGTCGATGCCTTTGCCGAATGGTTCCGGGGACAGCCCGAAGTGACCCACGTCCAGGCCTTCCCGGACATCATGAAACGTCTCAACAAGAACATGCACGGCGATGATCCGGCCTTCTATCGGCTGCCCGGCGATCCGGAACTGGCCGCGCAATACCTGTTGCTGTACGAGTTTTCGCTGCCGTTCGGCCGGGACCTCAATGACCGTATCGATGTCGCCAAATCCGCCACGCGCATGACCGTCGTGATGCGCAGCTTGTCGGCTCAGCAACAGCGCGATCTCGACGCGCGCGGGCTGTCCTGGCTCCGGGCCAATGCGCCCGACCTTGCGACCCCGGCCACGGGTGTCAGCATCGTCTTTTCTCACCTGTCCCAACGAAACATCCAGAGCATGCTGCGCTCCACAATCATCGCCATGGGCCTCATTTCGTTCATTCTGATCTGGTTTTTGAAAAGCCTGCGCCTTGGTTTGGTCAGCCTGGTGCCCAATTTTATTCCCGCGGCCATGAGTTTCGGGTTATGGGGCTATCTGGTCGGCCAGGTGGGCCTTGCCGGGTCCGTGATGACGGCGATCGCTTTCGGCCTCATCGTGGACGACACCACGCATTTTCTGAGCAAATATCAGAAAGCCCGCGGCGAGGGGCTCTCGGCGCCTGAGGCGGTGCGCTCCACTTTTCGCACGGTGGGTCAAGCGTTATGGACCACGACAGTGGTCTTGGCGGCAGGCTTCTTGGTATACTCCGCATCGGGATTCGAGGTCAGTTGGGCGCTCGGCCTTATGGTCACGATCACGATCGTCTTCGCGATCGCCGCTGATTTTCTGCTGCTTCCCCCGTTGCTGATGGCTATCGATAGGAGGAAATCATGAGAATGATCCATGCACATCCCGTACGGCTTGTGCTGGTCGCACCGTGCTTGGTCTTGTTGTCCTGGTTGGGGACGCCGTTCCTCGTGCACCCGGCGACTCCCGAGGAAATCGGGCTTAAGATCGCCACTGAAGCCAGCGCCCGGGGCGACGGGTTCGGCAATTTCACGGCCCGCCAGGTCATGGTGCTGCGCAACAAGCAGGGACAGGAGAGTCGGCGCCAGCTCCGCGTCAAGGTGTTGGAGGTCGCCGGCGACGGCGACAAGAGCCTGATGGTGTTCGACGAGCCGCGCGACGTCAAGGGGACCGCGCTGCTCACCCACGCCCATAAGCAGGAGGCGGACGACCAATGGCTCTATCTCCCCGCGCTGAAGAGGGTCAAGCGGATCAGTTCGTCGAACAAGTCTGGATCCTTCATG
This sequence comes from Nitrospirales bacterium, assembly GCA_965204475.1. Taxonomy (GTDB): domain Bacteria; phylum Nitrospirota; class Nitrospiria; order Nitrospirales; family UBA8639; genus Bin75. The sequence goes on along the minus strand of OZ241988.1, from coordinate 1,592,152 downwards.
GGCAGCGAATTCTCCTATGAGGACCTGAGCCCCCCGGAGGTGGAAAAATTCACCTACCGGTACCTGCGGGACGACCCGTGCGGGGAATTGACGTGCACGGTCTCAGAACGGTTCCCGGTGGACAAGAAAGCCTCGGGCTACAGCCGTCAAGTGGTCTGGCGCGACAAAGACGAACTGCGCACCTGGAAAGTGGAGTACTACGACCGCAAGGACGCGCACTTGAAGACGCTTACCATTGGTCAATACAAGCAATATCTGGACAAGTACTGGCGCGCCGGTGAGATGAACATGGTCAATCATCTGACGGGCAAGAGCACCGTGTTGAACTGGGCGGATTATCAATTCCGTACCAAACTCAAAAAGCGTGACTTCAGCAAAACCGGGTTGAAACGGGCGCGGTGATGCCACGCCGTACCGCTCGTTCCCTCGCGGCCCTCATTGTGATCTGGGTGGTGGCGCTGGTTATTGCCGTCGAAGCCCATGCGGAAATCGAGATCGCGGCCTGGGAGTTGTCAGGGCGCGTGAGCCTGGAAGGCCGTTACTTTCCGAGAACCGGCATTGATCCCAGCCATCAGAGCTCGCATACAACCGGCTTTGTGGTGGAGCCCAAACTCTACCTTGAAGAGGCCGAGGGGAGCAGTTTCACCCTGGTGCCGTTCTTTCGCTACGATAGCGCGGACTCGGTCCGCACCCACTGGGATCTGCGGGAAGCGTATGCTCTGCTGTTCGGCGAGCTCGGCGAGGGCGAATGGGAAGTCCGGCTGGGTGTGGACCGGGTGTTCTGGGGCGTCGCCGAATCGCAGCACCTGGTCGATATCATCAACCAGATCGACTTCCTCGAACATCCCAACGGCGAGGTGAAGTACGGGCAACCCATGGTTCACGTGACGTGGACCGGCGATTGGGGCGCCTTGGAATTCTTCGGGCTGCCGTATCACCGCCCGCGTATCTACCCGGGCCAGGGCGGTCGCCTGCGCTTCGCAGGACTCTTGGATCAAGATCGGGTGGAATATGAAAGCGGGGCCGAGGAGTGGCATCCGGATTTCGCGGCCCGCTACAGTCACAGCTTCGGACCCCTGGATATCGGCGTGAGTGTGTTCAATGGGACAAGCCGGGAAGCGAGCCTGATTTGCATGCCGCCTGCTTGTCAGCTGACGGGGGTCAGTGATCCCTCCAATGTCTGGATTCCGTACTACGCACAAATTCGTCAGGTTGGGCTGGATGCGCAACTGACGCTCGACGCCTGGCTATTCAAGCTGGAGGCGATGCATCGCTCGGGCGACCGTAACGCGATCGGTCGGGAACGAGAGTTCGTACAGGCGTACAGTGCTGTCGCCAGGGGGACTGGCGGGTTCGACGATCTGGTCGGCACTTTTCGGGAGGAGGAGTACGTGGCCGCCGTGGTGGGGGGCGAATACACGTTCTATTCCATGTTTGGTTCGACGGCCGATCTCGGCCTGCTGGCCGAATGGAATTATGACGAGCGGGGCCGGCGAGCGCTCCCCAGGCGGCAGCCCATGACACTCGACAACGATTTTTTCGTCGGCGCGCATCTGTCGTTCAACGACGTCGAGAGTACCGAGATCACTGCCGCGTTTATTACGGACGCGAGCCGTGCGACCCGCACCCTGGGCGTTGAATTCGACCGGCGTCTTTTCGACCAGTGGTCACTGCATCTGGAGTCGAGCATGATTCTCAGCATGGACCCGGCGGATCTTCAATATGTGGGGCGACGCGACAGCTTCTTCGAGTTCCACCTGGAGTACAATTTCTAGCCGGTTCGCTCCCTGACTATTCCCGCCTGCAGCAGGCGCGCAACGACGTCCGTGCCTATCTCATTCTGTTTCGTTTTCGGTACTACTAAGGGCTTCTGCAGGGGGCTCCAGCGGCAACAATATGCGCATCTCGGTATAGTGCCCGACCTCCGTGTCAACGTGGATGGATCCGGCGTGTCGTAGCAGGATGTCCGTGGTCAGGGAGAGCCCCAGGCCGGTGCCCTTCCCCGGTTCCTTGGTGGTGACGAAAGGCTCAAAAATCTTGTCACGCATGTCATCCGAAATGCCTGGGCCATTGTCCCGGATGCAGAACTCCACGCGATCCTCCAACTGCCGGCTGGAGATGGACAGTTCCGGCAGGTAGTCGCTGCCCACCTGTTTCTGCTTTTCGTTCATCGCCTGAAAGGCATTGTTCACGAGATTGAGGAACACTCGACAGATGTCCTGGGGGACGACCACAATTTCTTCCATGTTCGGGTCCAGATCCTCCTTCATCTCCGCGTTGAAGGAGTTATCTTCGGCGCGAAGCGCGTGATAGGACAATTCCACGTACTGTTTCAAGAGGGCGTTCAGGTTTGTCTTTCGCCATTCTCCTTCTTTGCTGCGGGAATGTTCCAGCATGCTGCGCACGATGTTATCGGCTCGCTTCCCGTGCTCTTTGATTTTCCCGAGGCTCGTCCGGAGGTCATCCAGAATCGACCTGATTTCCTCGAGGTCGAGGTCGTCTTGTTTTTTCATCAGATCATCGATCTCATCCGCCATCTCAATTGAGACGTTGGCAAAGTTGCTGACGAAGTTGAGCGGATTCTTGATTTCATGTGCCACCCCGGCGGTGAGTTGACCCAAAGAGGAGAGTTTCTGCTCGGCAATGACCTGCTCCTGGGCGGCTTTCAGATTCTCCAGTGCCTGCTCCAGATTTTCATTCTTGGCATCCAGTTCCTCAGCCAGTTTTTCCACAAGATTCAATCGCTGGACCTCATGGGCGTAACGCCGGAAGACTTCCAGCGCCCTGGCCATGTCGGTGACCTCGTCATTCCAGATCAAATACTTGATGTTGCGTGTCAAGTACTTGGCCGATCCCTTCATCGGCTTCACGATATGAGTGCCCTCGACTTGCACCGGAACCTCCAGGTCGCCACTAGCCATCTCGCGCATCGCACTGGCCAGTCCCGTCAAACGGCGTACGAGATAGCGCCTCACAAAAAACGAGCCTAGTGCAAAAGCGCCTATGGTACCGAAGACATTGAGGAGGATCAGCAGGAATATCCCCGTCTGGGCAGCTACGCGGGAAGCTTCGCTGGATTGAATGGCCTCCTCGTTGATTTGCGCGACCAGATTGTTGACCTCCGACACCAGCGATTCCGAGGTGGTCCGGGCCTGTGCCAAGGTCTCCTGCTCCTGTTCCAGTCTGAGCAGCGCTTCCTTCCGCAGCTTAATGACTCCTTCCGGGCCTTCCCCGATTTCGTCCAGACGCGTCAGGTTTTCTTCAAGAAGGTCATTCTGCATGGAATCCGGGAGCTTCGCATAGGCTTGGATGAAATTCCGGACGGCACTCTGGAAGCGTTCCTCCAGGGGGGTGAGAAACTGGCGGTCAGCCAGAACCAGGACCTCATCCAACAGCAACACGGCCAGATTCGCGGACTGGTTCACGGTAATCAGATTGCGATAGGCGGTGAGTTCGTCTTCGGAAGCCCGCTTTTTGATGGGATGGACCTTGTCATCCAGCTGCCGTAGGCCTGATACCAGGTAAAAGGCCTGATCATCAATGGCTTGGACCAGCAAACGTTCCACGCTCCTGGTTGTTTCTCCGAGTTCGTCAATGAAGACGTTGAGGGCTTGGTCAATGTCCAGGCGCCGGGCGGAGGATTGCTTGATCACGTCCAGATGCTTGCCGAGTTCCTCCAAATTTGACCTGATCAACCGGGTTTGTTCGCCGAAGGCGGAGCGGGCTTCCAGTTCCAGGATGGTGTTTTCGAGCGAGGCTATTTCCCGAGCCGTGGCTTCCACCACAGCCGTATGTTCCTCCTTCGAGGAGGCCGCCACCAGACGGAAGGCCCCGTTGACCACGACGGCACTCTTCCGGGCCACGTCTACCGAGTTGATCAGATTGGGCATGCTGTATTCTGCCAGCCGGATTTCGTGTTGCAGCGTTTCGTTGAAGGTAAAGTAAGCCAGCACCGTGGCACCGCCCATGAGAACCACGGCACCAAAGAGCAGGACATACAGTCTTGCGCCGACTCCGACCCGGAAATTTTGTTCGATTCCTGGTTCTTCAATGGCGGCAGGTTTCACCTGCAGTGGAGATGCGCCGGAATCGGTCGGGTTTTGGGACCCGGTGGGTGGGGGTTCGTTCATGGCGCCGACATCTTGTTGACCGACTGGAAGCGTCCCCTCTTATCGATGCGGGTCAGGTACACTCGATCCGACCCCTGATTGTCATCGACGCCGTAGCGCAAACGAAACCCGCCCAGATCGATGTCTCCCGCCTGCGTCAGCGCATGCAGAAAGCTTTCTCTGGTCGGATCCGGTCCGGCAAGCCGAAGACCTTCAATCGCGATACGGCCTGCCAGGTAGCCTTCCAGCGAGACAAAACTGGGTTTGCTGTTCACGTCAATTTCTTTCAGCGCCTTCTGGTATTGCGCGACGATCGGCAGGGTCGTATCCCTCGGGAAAGGCACCACTTGGGTCACGTACACGCCGGTCCCGTCCGGCCCCAAGGCTTTCGCCAGGGCAGCACTCCCGATGAATGAAATGTTGATGAAATAGGGATTGAAGTTCAGCCGTCTCGCCCACCGGATCATTGTCGCCGCGGGCTTATAGGCGCCCACGATGACGACGGCCTCGGCGTTGGCCTGGCGCAAATCCAGCAGGGCGATTTTGACGGCCTCGGTATTGCGGGTATAGTACACCTCTTCAATCAAGCTCAGACCATGGCGATTAACCGCACGGCGCAGCCCGTTGAGCCCGGCCTGACCGAAGGAATCGTTCTGGTAGAAAATGCTGATCCGGTCTATGCCCAGATCTTCGTGCAGTCGGACGACCATTTCCTCGGTTTCCTGATAGTAGGACGCCCGCACGTTCACCACGTTGGGACGCTTCTTCGCGTCCCGCAGGAATTCAGCACCGGTGAAGGGGGCAATATACGGAACCCCCGCTTCCGTGGCGACAGGTTGGGCCGATTTCGACGTTGGCGTACCAACGGCGCCGATCAGGGCAAAAACTTTGTTTTGTTCAATCAGGGTTCGGGTGTTGGCAATCGCGGCTTCGGGTTCGTATCTGTCGTCCAGGGATTCGAGGTGGAGCAGGCGACCGTGGACGCCACCCTTGCGATTAACTTCGGAAAATGCCGCGTGGAGTCCGAGGCGCATGCCGATGCCCAGTGCGCGCGCCGGGCCGGTGAGAGCTGCGGACTGACCGAAGACTATTGTTTGTTGATTGGACTCTGCCCGGGCTGGCCCCCACGGCGCGACCAGAACCAGCAACAGGACCAGGATCATCCATATCTTCATGGGCAGGGTAGGGTCGCTTAGGAGGGACCCGGCCGAAAACGTGCCACTACGCACGTGATGTCGTCTGATTGCGGGGCCTCTCCGACAAATTCTTGCACGGCGTCCACGATCTCCGTGGCGACCCGTTCCGCACTTGCCCCGGCAAGTCCAGCCAGTTTCTTGTCCAGTCGTGCTTCAGTGAATTCTTCATCCTGGAGGTTTTCCGCTTCCGTGATCCCGTCGGTGTAGAGGAACAGGGTATCCCCCGGCCTGAGCTGGATTTGATCATTGTTATACGTGTGGCCAGGTTGTATCCCCAGTACGATGTTCCTGGTTTTGGGCACCACCTCGACTTGGGAATCAGCCTGCAGCAGTCTGGGGGGATTATGACCGGCGTTGGAATAGTGGAGTTCGCCGTTCCGCAGGTCGAGCACCCCGAAAAACAGCGTAATGAAGATGCAGGAGGGGTTGCTCTCGCAGAGCAGTTCATTGACCCTCGTCAGACACTCTGCCGGTGTGGAATAGTCCTTTGAGGATGTTGCTCGCAGGAGCGCACGGGTCACGGTCGTGAACAACGCGGCCGGCACCCCTTTACCGGACACATCCGCAATCACCAGTGCGATGCGTGATTCGTCAATGTAAAAGAAATCGTACAGGTCTCCACCGACCTCTCGTGCCGGGAGGATGACCGCCTTGATATCGTGAGTCTCGCTGTCCGGAATCTCTTTTGGCTGCAGCGACATCTGCACGTCTCGGGCCATGTCAAGTTCCTGCTTGACGGCAACCAGCCGATCCCGGGTCTCCAGGGCAGATTGCAGAGCTTGAACGTGCTTGAGGCCTTTTTCGATAGTCGCTTCAAGATCGTTGAAATCGATCGGCTTGGTCAAAAAGTCGAACGCCCCGCGGTTCATGGCCGTGCGAATGTTTTTCATGTCTCCGTAGGCGGACACGATCACCGCTTGTATGTCCTGATCGTTATCGGCAAGCTGACTCAGCAGGGTGAGACCGTCCATCACCGGCATGTTGATATCGGAGAGGACCAGGTAGACATCAGGGTGTTCTTGCAGCACCTCAAGCGCCTCTTTGCCGTTGTGGGCAAAAAGAAACTTCAGGTCCCCGTCGCGGATCCGGCGGCGGAATTTCTGACGCACCAGCAACTCAAGATCTTCTTCGTCATCGACGACAAGCACCTGAGTGGGTGATTTACCCATGCCTTGGCTCTCTCGTCAGTTTTCTTGATTCGGCCATTCCAAAACGAGCCGTCTCTCAGAGGGCCCCAAGAGCATCGGCCCTGGTGGCGCGAATATCCAGAATTTCATTGAACCCGCTGATCTCAAAGATTTCAGCGATGTGATCGGCAAGGGCGCAAAATAGAGCCTTGCCCCCTTCTTTCTGGGTCAGACGGGCGGCGATGAGCAATGCCCGTAGACCGGCACTGCTGATGTAACTCAGATCTTGAAAATCAAAGACCAGAGTTTTATTCCCGGCATTGATCTGTTCCTGTACGGCACTCTCCAGAATTCCCACACTGGAACCATCCACACGTCCGATCACAATAAGGATCGTGGCCTTGTCGCCATGTTCGGCTTCCACGGACAGCTTGGCTTTTTCCTCCATTAGTTTTGCCTCCAAATAGGTCACACTCAAACGTCACGATTAAGCAAATTGTACTCCTCTTTCATCAACGCCCACGCATCACGTTCCACGAAAATGAAATTATTCATCAAAAATGCAGAAAATAAACAGAAATAAACAAATACCATAGCATTCATCCAATTTTGCTTCAATAGCCGTGCAGGGGACCACGCCAATTAGTGTTCATACGCATAAGAGGCGTATCAGTCGATCGTGATGGATGATAGTACTCGATTGGAGTCGGTATGCCAAGACCAAGATGGGGGCTAGAGCGGGTTGCTGTGACGCCTGGTCCGGTTGCGTGACCGGGGCTCGTCTTTTATCTTTTTTAATCGGCCTGTTGATTCAGCGCAACAAAAATACGATACTGATGCACGGTTCATGCTAAACTTCCTCAGACGAGAGGTGTTGGATTTGTTCAGGTCAGGATTGCAATGAAACGGATTTCCCTTACCCCGGACTTGTCGTCGATTACGGAACTGGAACAGTCTCTGGAAGAGTTTGCCGGTGCCCACGAGTTGGACATCGGCTTGCAGAATCGCCTGAATCTGATGTTCGAAGAACTGATCACCAATAGTGTGAACTACTCTCTGCCCTCGGTGTCCGGGCCGGAACTGGAGTTATGTCTGTCGGTGGAAGACACGTATGTCGTCGCGCAGGTGGAAGACAACGGACCCGCGTTCGACCCGTTTACGGAGGCACCGGAAGCAGATACGACCTCGGCTTTGGCGGACCGGCCCATAGGCGGCCTGGGCATTTTTCTCACGAAAAAGTTCGCGGATGAATACACGTACGAGCGGGTTGGCGAGCGCAATCGCGTGACCTTGCGGTGCAAAATCGGGAAAACTCCCTAAGCTACCCGGAAAGGCCATGGTCGGGCCCAACGCTCGTTGGCCCGACAGGGTGCCGGGTCTGCCTGACACACCTCTCGTAGCCGATCAGTTACGTCCGGCCGTTGCCAATCGATCCTCAGGCATCCACGCGGATGGTCACGATGTCCGTGCCATGGTATTGCTGGTGGCGAACCGAGGACGCAAGGTGCCGTAGCAGCCGGAGTGAAACTTCCTGCTCGACCAGGGCCGCGTCGGCCCGTGCTCCAAGCAGCGCGATCCGGTCTTGGATGTTTTCTTCGTCGGTCGAGACCACAAACTCAAGGACCGCCCCGCTGTCTTCCTTGTAGGCCACCAGCAGCAGGCGCCGCCGGTCATTTTCCTCTCCTGCTCCTTGTCGTTGAATGAGCGTCAGCAGGGTCTCTTCGCTGGCGGCGTCGAGCCGGTTTGCCATCTGCGCATCCCAACCGCTTTGGGACGCAAATCCGAGGAGAAACTCCCTGATCTTGGGGAGGGCCGAGACATTGAACTCCGTCTCCATTCTGTGACGGGGTGTCGTCAGCTCCGTGAGAAGGGTCATGAAGATGGCGACGAACCCGCCGGCCGTCATACCGTTCCGCAGAAGACCCCCGGCGAGTTCTGCAACGGATTCGGGGAAGATCATGCCGTTTTGGAACCCGACGCCCACCCAGAACCCGACGCCACAGACCAGGCCCTTGCGATAGTCAATCCCGTCCTGGACGACCAAATTCATGCCGATGACGAACAGCATGGCCAGAAAGACGGCGAGATAGGCTGCGACCACCGGGCTCGGTATCGCCAGGATCACGGCGAGCGTCTTGGGAAGAAAAGCCAGCAGGATCAGGACCATCCCGAGGGCGATGCCCACGCTTCGGGCGCCGACCCCGGTCAATTCGGTCATGGAGACGGTCGTCGAGTAGGTCGTGTTCGGCACCGTGCCCGAGAGGCCGGACAGCAGTTTGGCGACTCCGGCGGCGGCCACCGCGCCCTGCACCGCCCGGAAATCCACCGCACGAGCGTGGCGCCAGGATACGTGCTGAATGGCGATCGATGCGCTGATTGTTTGCATGGTGTCGATCAGGGCCACGAGCACGAATGCCGGAAGCAGCGTCCAGAACACCGGCGAGAAGTCGAGATCAAAACCCGGCCAGGTGCCTTTGGGAAGACCCATCCACGACGCCTCGGCAACGCGGTGCACGTCGTAGAGGCCGAACCCCCCGGCGACTATCGAACCGGCCATGACGCCGAACACCGGCGCCCAGAGACGCCATGTTCCCGTTCCTTTCAGGACGCTTCCGGCGATGACGAGCAGGGTCACGAGCGCGCTGAGCGGCGCGGCCACGGCCGGAACCCCATTCGGTACATCCTTCAGCATCTCGAAGACGTGCGGCATCACCGTGACCGGTATCAGCATGATCACGGTTCCCGTGACGGTCGGCGTCAGGATGCGCCGGAGTAGCCAGAGTCGTGCGGACAGCGCAAGCGGAACAAGCGAGGAGACGACAACCAAGGTCGCCAGCATCGCCGGCCCTCCTTTGGCCAGTGCCGTGATACTAATGGCAATGGAAGCGCCGGAGATGCTCATCAAGAGCACGTACCCCGAGCCGATCTGGCCGAATCGAACCGCCTGCAGCACCGTGGCCGCGCCGCAGACCGCGACCGCGGCGAACACCGCCCATGACAGGTAGGAATCGGGTCCACCGGCAGCCCGGATGATGATGGCCGGTACCAACACCGTGGCGGCGACACTGAGAATGGCGAGTTGCAGACCCAACCCGAAAGCCAGTGCCATTGGTGGTTTTTCGTCGGGCTGGTAGCGGACGCCCGCGCGACGGTCGGAGTCGTTTGCATTCATGCCCAAACCTGGATGTTTTTGAGAGAATACCCGGAGCCGCGCAAGGAGACGAGGCGTACATGTCACGGGATAGCGACAACGCATTGTTACCTCTCTGCCGAGGCGTGTCAATGAGGGTGTCGTCCCCGTCCTCACCCATCACCGGATGGTCGGCTCCTGACCAGTCTTCGACACGCTGTCCGGTTGGGGCCTCTCATACGGACGCATAAAATTTTGAGGTTAGGCGTCAGGTCTGCTATACTAACCGATCTAAAGCGCGGACAATTCCCACGTGTGGGAATTGATTGGAGAGTGAACAAACATTGTCCGTCCTTCTCTTCGAACGTCCACCTTTCCGAAAAGCCGTCTTCCTTTTGTTGCCGGACGTGAGTCGTCGTTTTTCTTCTGGGACAATCTGCTCCCGCAGAGCGAATCCATGGAGAGTCGGTCATCGAAAGAAATGGTGAATGCCCCAAGGGACAAGCGGGACGCGTTCTCTACGAGAACCATCGTCTTTGAGTTCAGCCTGAGGGCTCATCTTTGCCAGTGAACCGAGTATGGGATTGATCAGCCAATTTTTGAGTTTGTTTTCGAGCGATATGGCCATTGATCTGGGGACGGCCCATACCTTGGTCTATGTCCAAGGGAAAGGCATTGTGTTGAATGAGCCGTCCGTCGTGGCGATCGAACAGCAAACAAGCAAAATTTTAGCCGTGGGGAGTGAAGCCAAGCGAATGGTCGGCCGGACGCCCGGCAACATTTCCGCCATTCGTCCTATGAAAGAAGGGGTCATCGCGGACTTTGAAATGGCCGAGCGGATGCTTCGGTATTTTATTACCAAGGTTCACAATCGTACGGCGTTTGTCCGGCCCCGGATCATCATCGGCGTGCCGTCACGCATCACGCAAGTGGAACAGCGAGCCGTGAAGGAATCGGCGGAATTGGCCGGTGCGCGTGAAGTCTATTTGATTGAAGAACCCGTCGCGGCAGCGATTGGATCGGGGCTGCCCATCACCGAGCCGTCCGGAAACATGGTGGTCGACGTGGGAGGGGGCACGACCGATATTGCCGTCATTTCATTGGGGGGGATCGTCTATAGTGAATCGGTGAAAGTGGCCGGTGACCAAATCGACTCGGCTATTATTAATCACGTAAAGCGTGAACATAATTTATTGATCGGCGAGCATATGGCGGAGCGAGTGAAGGTGGCCATCGGCTCCGCCTATCCGTTGGAAGAGAAAGCCCAAATGATGGTCAAAGGGCGTGATTTGGTGTCCGGTATTCCCCGGACCATTGCGCTGGAAGACGGTGAAGTCCGGGAAGCCCTGCAAGAATGCATTTCGGCCATTGTGTCGGCCATCAAGTTGGCGTTGGAACATACCCCCCCTGAATTGGCGGGAGATATCGTGGATCGAGGCATTGTGTTGACAGGGGGCGGAGCGCTGTTACGCGGGTTGGATGCCCGGTTGCGGGAGGAAACCGGTCTTCCTATTGTCAACGTCGATGATCCCCTCACGTCTGTAGTCTTAGGAGTCGGCAAGACGCTCGAAGAGCTCACCCTCCTGCGGAGTGTCTCCTCTATGTCGACCGTCAGTTCGTAAAGGAACAACTTCTTATGCGTGGCCGGTTTCGGCCTGGGGTGTTTTGGGGTTCCGGCGTGAAGCGGGTCAGCGTGGCCGTCTTGGCTATCGCCTTTGTCGTGTTCGCCCTCTTGCCTCAGCAATCTCAATTTCTCTTCCACACGATCGGCGAACCTCTTGCCGATCTCGTCGCCATTCCTGTGAAGGGCATGGCCACATTGGATCGGACCATGCGTCAATGGTGGATGCAGTACGTTGCCCTCCAGGGTCTTTCCCAACAAAACCGTGAGCTTCGGGAAACAGTCCAGCAACTCAGGGGTGAGGTGAATCGATTGCGAGAACAGGCATACATGGCGGAACGGTTAGCCGCATTATTGGAATTTCAGAAGGACGAATCGGTCCGGACGGTGGCGGCAAAGGTCATTGGTCGAAGTGTGTCGAATTGGTATCAAGGCGTGATTCTGAATAAAGGTGAAAATGACGGCATTCAGGAACAAATGGGCGTCGTGACGCCGGCCGGGGTGGTGGGGCGTATCGTCAGAACCTCAGGGTCCACGAGCATTGCCTTGTTGATGATCGACCCGAATCTTGTCATCGCGGGTATGGTTCAACGGACGCGAGATGAAGGAATGGTTCAGGGCACGTCGCAAGGACTGGTCCGCATGAAATATATTCCCCCGCTTTCCTTGGTCAAAAAAGGTGATGCCGTGGTCACTTCAGGCTTGACGGGAGGATTTCCACGCGGGGTGTTGATTGGAGAAGTCGCCCGCGTCGAAGAAAGTGAAGATAGTTTGTTCCGCAGCGCCGAAATCGTGCCGGCGGTGAAGTTTCGACACTTGGACGAAGCGCTGATCGTTGTTTCTCCTCGGTCACCGGAAGCCATGCTTTCACTTGATCACGCGTTGATTGCCCCGGGACCCGAGAATCCGACTCCATGAAGATTAGTGCGTATACGCTGTTGGTTCTGTCCCTTTTTTCCTTTCAGGCCACCGTGTTATCTTCTTTCAATCCTTTCGGGATTCAGCCGGATTTCTCTCTCGTCATCGCCTGTTTGATAGGTTTTCGGACCGGACAGGTTCCCGGCCTGATCGCGGGGTTTGCTCTGGGCTTTCTCCAGGATTTATTTTCCGCCGGTCCGTTTGGACTGCATACGTTCACAAAAGCCGGGGTGGGATTTCTGGCCGGCGTCTTTGCCAGAAATTTGGCCAATAGGGCGCCCCATGCAGCCTTTGTGCCGGTTATGGCATGTTCCGTTCTTTCCGCCATGGCGTTCTTGCTGTCGGCACGGATGGGCATGGGCCTGGGAGAGATGCTCTACGGTTTTTCCTTTATCTTATTGCCTCAGGCGGTATTGGATGGACTCGTGGCCATCGTGGCCAACTGGGTCTTCGTGCGGTGGCTGGTCGAAGCGCCGAGTCCGTGAAGGACGTCCCGTGATGAATCAGCGTGAGGTCTGTCAATGAAGCCGGCCATGACGGATCCCGGTTTCCAATCAACCGGATTAGCGGACATCCATGGACGATTACTGCTCATCCGAGTCGTCGTGTTGATCATTGTGGGGCTGCTGGTCGTACGCTTATGGCAACTTCAAGTTCGTGACGGGGACTACTATCGAGATCTTTCTCGTGATAATCGGACCCGTTCGGTTGTGTTACATCCGGTTCGCGGATTTATTTATGACCGAAACGGGATCTTGCTGGCGAATAGTGTCCCGAGTTTCAACTTGTACGTGGAACTCAGTGACGTGCCGGACCGTGAAGCCCTGATCGGGAGACTCGTCGAGTTGTTGCCGTTGGACCAGAGTGAGTTGAACAAGACGATGGAGGCCTACGTCGGGGAAACGCCGATCCGTTTGAAGAAAGGCGTCAGTCTCAAAGAAGCGGCCATTATCGAATCGCATCGGTTGGATCTGCCCGGCGTGGCGGTCCGTCCGGAATTTCAACGGAACAATCCTGAAGGTGTCTATGCCGCCCACGTGCTTGGGTATGTGGGGATCGCCTCAGAGGAACAACTCGCACGTGAAGAGTTTCAAGGGCTGCCCTCAGGCAGCGCCATAGGCCAATATGGCGTGGAACGGATCTACGAGAGGACGTTGCGAGGGCGGGCAGGGCGAAAACTCATCGAAGTCGACGCGTTGGGTCATGAGAAGCGTATGATTTCCGTGGATAAGCCGCACGTGGGAAACGACGTGTATCTCACGATCGATTTTCGTTTGCAGAAATTGGCGGAAGATTTGTTGGGAGAAGAAGCCGGCGCGATTGTGGCCTTGGACCCGCAAACGGGGGACATCCTGGCCTTGGCGAGTCGGCCGAGTTTTGATCCCAATGCCTTATCCCGTGGGTTACGTGCCGATGCATGGAACGACATTCTTCAGGACGAGCGCCATCCTCTGACGAATCGAGCGATTCAGGGGCAGTATCCACCGGGCTCCACGTTTAAAATCATTATGGCGACGGCTGCCCTTGAAACCAACGCGATCGAACTCACCGAGACGGTTCGGTGCGGGGGACGGTTTCGGTTCGGCCGCCGAACGTTTCGGGATTGGAAGAAGTATGGGCATGGTGCGGTCGATCTCCATAAGGCCATTGCCCAATCGTGTGACGTCTATTTTTATCGTTTAGGTGATCGCATGGGTGTGGACACCATTGCGGCTTATGCGAAACAGTTCGGGTTGGGAGCGAGAACGGGCATTGACCTCCCTGGCGAAAAAACGGGCTTGGTCCCGTCCTCGGAATGGAAGCAACGGACGCGAGGGGAACCATGGTACCCGGGTGAAACGATTTCCGTCGCGATCGGACAAGGTTTCGTCACGGTCACGCCCCTTCAAATGGCGAAAGTCATCGGCATGATTGCGAATAACGGGATTGCGCTGCAACCGCATGTCGTTCGTGGCGTGCGAGGACGAAAGGGCGAATGGATTGAGGAGTGGAGTCCGACACAATCTGTCCCCCTGACGTTACCGGCCCATCAACTCGAAGCCATTCAAGCGGCGCTGGCGGCGGTGGTCACCGAAGGAACGGCGCGACGAGCTCGATCGTCGATGGTCCGGGTGGCGGGAAAAACCGGGACGGCGCAAGTGGTCTCATTACGCTCGAAATCCAAAGAAGACACGCCGAAGCAATTTCGAGACCACGCCTGGTTTGTCGCCTATGCGCCATTCGAACATCCGAGCATCGCCGTGGCGGTGTTGCTCGAACACATGGGCCACGGCGGGTCTGCGGCAGCCCCGCTGGCTAAAGAACTGATCGAGGCCTACGTGTCATATGGGGTCGATGACAAAGAGCGCACACAGATGTCTCTTGAGCGGCCGTCCCACAAGATCATGCAACAGGAGACGCGACGTGATGGATGAACCGTGGCGTCGCAGGCGGGGGTTCGACCGGTTTGATTGGTGCTTCTGCGCGATTATTCTGGCGTTGTCAGGCATCGGGCTCTTGACCATTTACAGCGTGACGGCGGAGAGGGCCGGGACTCAGTTTCCTCTGTACGTGAAACAGGCGATCTGGATCGGTGTGGGCATGTTGGCCTTTCTGGCGGTGTCGCGCATCGATTACCATAAACTCGCTCGATTGTCGTACCTGCTGTACGGATTTGCATTGCTGCTCCTCGTGGTCGTTCTCTTCGGGGGGAAGAGCAGTCACGGTGCCCAACGATGGATCGCCCTGGGGCCCTTGGCGTTTCAGCCCGCAGAATTTGTGAAGATACCGATTCTCCTGGTATTGGCCGTCTATTATTCCACCCAAACGCGTCGAGGCTGGTGGTATCGGGTGATCGTCCCGGCGTTGATCACCGTGCCGGGATTTTTCTTGATTCTCAGACAGCCGGATTTGGGGAGCAGTCTCAGCTTCCTGTCGATTTATGTCACCCTGCTTCTGGTCGTCGGCGTCAAGTCGAGAGCGTTCGGGATAGTGTTGTTGTCCGCACTGATGCTGTTCCCTTTCGCTTGGAGTGAATTGTGGAGTTCGCTCCATGACTATCAAAAGGAACGGATCTTAAGTTTTGTGGATCCCGGCTATGATCCGGCGGGAAGAGGCTACCAAGGGATGCAGTCTCGCATCGCCGTAGGCTCAGGGCAATTGATCGGAAAAGGGTTCCATAGCGGAACACAAACTCGCTTCAAATTTCTTCCGGAAGGTCACACCGATTTTATCTTCGCGGTCCTGGCCGAGGAATGGGGGTTTTTAGGTGGGGTACTCTTCTTCAGTCTTTTTCTCGCGTTACTGTTAATGGGGCTGGAGATTGCGGCGAAGGCCAAGGATTCGCTGGGTGCCCTGTTGGCCATCGGGCTCGTGGGCATGTTGACGTTCAATTTGGTGGTCAACGTGGGGATGACCATTGGTCTGGCACCCATTGTCGGCATTCCTTTGCCGTTACTCAGTTACGGGGGGAGTGCGACGATTATGACGATGGCCGGGTTGGGCCTGCTGTTCGGTGTGAAGAGGGAAAGACTGATATTATCGCCGTGATCCGTTCGTAGGAGGCCTTCCCTGTCGTGGAGCGGGATTGATCATTTGACGAAATGGAGAATCCATGTCACGCTTTTGGGTCGCTATCCTTGGACGGGGCATGGTCAGATGTCCCCCCGAGTCGCAAGCGCGTCTCGGGTGACGAAATAAAGGAGTAGAGGTATGGGAGTTGAAATTGCCATCAATATCACTCCGCAAGAAACGCGTGCGGCGGTGTTGGAGAATAAAGTGGTTACGGAACTCTACGTGGATCGCGCCAGGAAAAAAGATTTTGTCGGCAACGTCTACAAAGGCAAAGTCGTGAAAGTGCTGCCCGGCATGCAAGCCGCGTTTATTGATATCGGGCTGGAGCGCGCCGCCTTTATGCACGTGTCGGATTTGTCGGTCGGCACCGAACCGGGCGATATCCTGGTCGAAAGTGATGAAGATGAGAAGGGTCCGGAATTTCCGCGCCCCCGACGGCAAACGGTGCGGCCCATTCAAGAGTTGTTGGAAGAAGACCAGGAACTCGTCGTGCAGATTTCCAAAGGCCCGATCGGGACCAAAGGCCCTCGAGTGACGTCCTATTGCTCATTGCCGGGCCGTTTTCTGGTGCTCATGCCGAACGTCGATCATATCGGGATTTCACGACGCATAGCCGAGGAGGAGGAGCGCAGTCGTCTCAAGGACATCATGAAGCGCATCCGGGAACCGGGCTTTGGATACATCGTCCGGACGGTGAGCGAAGGGGTCAGCGAGGAGGATCTCAAAGCCGACGTCGGGTTTTTAACCGCCATGTGGCAAGATATTGTCAAAAAGCAGGATCACCATCCGGCTCCTGCCGCGTTGCATACGGATTTGGACCTGACGCTTCGGGTGGTGCGTGATTTATTTACCAAAAACGTCAAGCGGTTGCTCATCGATTCGAAAGAGGCATGTGAAGCGGTCAAAGAGTTTGTCCGGCGGTATCTTCCCGACCAAACGTCTCGAATTTTTCATTATGACAAGGATGAAAGTTTGTTCGATCATTTGGGGATTGAGCTGGAAATCTCCCGCGCCTTGAGCCGAAAAGTCTGGCTGAAGTCCGGAGGGCACATTGTAATCGACCATACGGAAGCCATGACGGTCATTGACGTGAACACGGGTCGGTACGTCGGAAAGCGCGACCAGGAAGAAACGATTTTGCGAAACAACCTGGAGGCGGCTCGCGAGATTGCCTACCAGATCAAACTGCGCGGAATCGGGGGGATCATCATTATCGACTTTATCGATATGGAACGAGGACGGAATCGTGACAAAGTCTATCACGTCCTCGTGGATGCGATGGGCAATGATAAAGCGCGCACGCGTATTTCCCGCATCAGCGACTTGGGGTTGATCGAGATTTCCCGGGAACGCGTGCGGGAAGACTTGCTCCGGACGCTCTCCGACGTCTGCTCCGATTGTGACGGTCGCGGATATACCCGATCCGCGCTCACGGTGGTGTACGATATTTTTCGCGATATCCGCCGAATCGGACGAGCAGCCGGGCAGCAAACCGTGGTGATCGGGGCTCATCCTCATATCGTGGATATGCTGCAAGACACCGAGCCCGAAGCACTTGAGCAACTTCAACGGGAGTTTCAGTATCAGATCATGGTGAACGCCGACCCCCTTCTTCCTCTCGAGCAGTATGATATTGTGGTGTTGGGCGAAGGTGCGGGGGTGGCCTAGCCGGCCGATGTCCATCCCATCCACGTCTTGTGTGCGGTTCTGCTGAACCATGGAATTGCTGGAAGCGTGGCTGATCCTGCGGTCAGTGAAAGGCATCAGTGACGGAACCATCTGTACGCTCGTTCGGCATTTTGGCGGGCCGAAGGAGGTGCTGTCCGCTTCGGCGTCCGAGTTGCGTCACGTGGCCGGGTTGCGTCCTTCCGTCGTGACCTCATTGCGAAGGGAACCTGCTCCACGCGTCGTGGCGCACGTTCGCAAGGAAATGCGGCTGCTCGAAAAGGGCGAGAGTGCGATCGTCACGATTCTGGATGCCGCCTATCCTCGCCGGCTGGCGATGATTCCCGATCCACCGCCCTTGTTGTATGTTCGCGGCACGTTGCCTTCGTCCGACGATCATGCCGTCGCGATCGTGGGATCGAGAAAAGCCACCCCGGCGGGGGCGCTCATGACGCAAGAACTCAGCCAACAATTGGCCGGCATGGGGTTTACGATCGTGAGCGGGCTGGCCAGGGGAATCGACGCGGCGGCCCATCGAGGCGCGCTGGCGGCCAGGGCCAAGACGATTGCCGTCGTCGGGTGTGGAGTGGATCGAACCTATCCGCCCGAACATCAACGATTACGACAGGACATTGAAGGCCATGGCGCAGTGGTCTCCGAATTGCCGCTCGGGTCCCCGCCGCTGCCGTACCATTTCCCTCGCCGCAATCGGATTATCAGCGGATTGTCGCTAGGCGTGATCGTCTCGGAAGCCAAGCAGAAAAGTGGCGCGTTGATCACGGCACGATTTGCGCTCGAGCAGAACCGTGAGGTCTTTGCCATTCCGGGTGCCGTCAAACACGGGAAACATCAAGGGGCTCATGGACTCATCAAACAAGGGGCCAAACTCGTTGAAGATGCGCGAGACGTCGTTGAAGAATTGCTCCCTCAGCTTGACGGACCCTTACGCGATCAAGTAAAGAATGCCGGTTTTCAGGAAACGGCCTCTCCAAGCTTCACCTCCAAGGAACAGCGCGTGCTGTCCCTTTTGCATGAGGACCCCGTGTCGATTGACGAGATATTGATGGAAGCGCCGTTTGATCGGGCCGAGGTGATGAGTCTCCTGCTCAACCTGGAATTGCGAGGCTGCATTCAACAGGTCCCCGGTTCCTGTTATATCAGGATGTCTGGCTGATGCCTTCCCGTACAACCACTGCACCCAAGAAGAAGAAAACGTCACCTCACCTCGCCGCAGGGGAGGGGAAGGTCTTGGTCATTACCGAGAAGCCCTCGGTGGCCCGCGACATCACCAAGGCGCTCGGCGGGTTTCAGAACGAAAAAAATTTCTTCGAGGGGCCGTCCCACGTCGTGACGTCGGCAGTCGGTCACATGCTCGAGTTGGTTGCGCCCGAAGGTGTCGAAGTCAGGCGTGGAAAGTGGGCGCTCGCCAACCTCCCGGTGATTCCCGACCACTTTGAACTCAAGCCGATCCAGCAGAATGAATCGCAACTCAAACTGATCAAGAAACTCTACGCGCGCAAGGATATTGACAGAGTCATCAACGCCTGCGACGCGGGCCGCGAAGGCGAACTGATTTTTCATTACCTGATCCGCCATTTCAAAGGATCAAAGCCGGTCCAACGCCTGTGGTTGCAATCCATGACCCCGCAGGCGATACGCGACGGCTTTGAGCGTCTTCGTGACGGTGAAAAATTGTTACCACTCCAGCGCGCCGCGGTGTGTCGCTCGGAGTCCGACTGGCTCATCGGGATCAATGCCACCCGGGCGATGACCGCGCTCAATTCGAGCGGCGGCGGGTTTTCACTCACCACGGTAGGGCGCGTACAAACGCCGACGCTGGCGATTCTTGTCGACCGCGAGAAAGAGATCCAGCACTTCGAGCCTCGTGAGTATTGGGAGGTCAAGGCCACCTTCGCGATTGCCTCCGGCCGGTACGAGGGGAACTGGGTCGATCCGCAGGTGCAAGTCCGGGCGAAGCAGGGAGCTGTACAGGGTGCGGTCAAGGATCAGCACGGCACCGCAAAGCCGGAGCGCATCTGGGACAAGACCCGGGCCGAAGCCATCGTGGCGCAATGTGCGAATCGGGAGGGCCACGTGTCCGAAACCACGAAGCCGTCGAGCCAGCCGCCGCCGATGCTGTTTGACCTGACCTCACTCCAGCGTGAAGCGAACCGGAGGTTCGGGTTTTCGGCGAAGGCTACGCTCGGCATCGCGCAGGCGCTGTACGAACGTCACAAGGTTTTAACCTACCCGCGCACCGATTCGCGGACGTTACCCGAGGATTACCCGGAAACGGCCAGAAAAATCATGCAATCGCTGGGCTCCTTCACCCCCGGCCCGGGCGCCGCGCCTCCGGACAACGAAGGCGACCGGCCGATCAGCCACTGGGCCCAACGGGTCCTTCAACAGAACTACATCAATGGCCACAACAAGCGTATTTTCAACAACGCCCAAGTGTCCGACCACTTTGCCATCATCCCGACCGGGGAGCTGCCGGGCAAACTGAAAGAACAGGAACGTCGCATCTATGAATTGGTCACGCGCTCGTTCATCGCGGCGTTCTACCCGCCGGCCCGCTTTGAAAACACAATGCGCCGCACCGTCGTTGAAGAGCAGGCCTTTGAGACCCGCGGGCGGGTGTTGATCGAAAGCGGCTGGTTACAGGTCATGGGGCGCAAGGAAAGCAACGAGACGTTACCTCCGCTCTCGGGGGCCGCCGGCGCCGAAACGGCCAGGACGGTCGACATCGGCATAGAGGGCAAGCACACCAAGGCCCCACCGCGTTACAACGAGGCGACCCTGTTGTCCGCAATGGAAGGTGCGGGCAAACTGATGGAGGACGATGAGTTGCGCGAAGCCCTGCAGGGTCGTGGCCTCGGCACGCCCGCGACGCGCGCCGCGATCATCGAGGAGTTGATCCGCAACCGGTACGTCCTGCGCGACGCCCGTGAATTGATCCCGACGGCCAAAGCCGCGACGCTGCTCAGGTTGTTGCGCGCCCTCAAGATTGACGAATTGACCACGGCCGAATTAACCGGTGAATGGGAAAAGAAACTGAAACAAATCGAAAGCGATCAGTTCTCCTCGGAGGAGTTCATGCGACATATTCGCGGGATGACAGCGGATATTGTCGAGGCCGCCCGGCAGTGTGACGTTGACCAGATTGACGACGAATACGCCGTGCTTGAGGTACCCTGTCCCAAGTGCGGCAAGGGCACGGTGCGGGAGAACTATCGCAAGTTTGTGTGCGACGCCTGTGCTTTCTCGATTTGGAAATCCATTGCCGGTCGAGAATTATCGCCCAACGAGGTCACCATCCTGTTGCGTGACCGGCGCCTCGGCCCGCTGAACGGGTTCCGCAGCCGTCTCGGCCGGGAATTTGCCGCCGAGTTGATGCTCAAGGACGATTTTACCGCGGTTTTTGATTTCGGTGAGACCACCGAGGATGACGACGTTGATCCGCAGAATTGCGACCAGGTCGGTCCCTGCCCCAAATGCGGCGCGCCGGTGCTTGACACGCCAAGACGGTACGTCTGTCAGAACGGGCTGAAAGACGAAGGACCCTGTGATTTCAAAATCAGCCGGCAGATCCTGAATCGTCCGATCGATGGGGGTGAAATGCGCCAATTGTTGGACAAGGGGAAGACCGACCTCCTGCAGGGTTTCGTGTCGAAGAAGAACAAACGCAAGTTCGCGGCCCATCTCACGATCGACCTGGGTTCCGGTAAATTGGGCTTCGAGTTCGCCCCGCGCAAGAACGCCGTGAACGGCGACGGCAA
This sequence comes from Nitrospirales bacterium, assembly GCA_965204475.1. Classification (GTDB taxonomy): domain Bacteria; phylum Nitrospirota; class Nitrospiria; order Nitrospirales; family UBA8639; genus Bin75. The sequence goes on along the minus strand of OZ241988.1, from coordinate 1,571,055 downwards.
GAACAAACAATTCGGGAGAAAGAAAGCCACGCGAAGCTTCGGCGGTTGACGAGTGATGGGGGCGTGGCGGAAGTAGCGCTAGCGGGAGGTTGTGACTGGTGCTTTAACCGCCCCGGCGGTCAGGATCGCGGCGGTCCCCTCGTTACGAGCCCACGGCAGGCTTCATGCGTGGTGACGGTTCAAAAAATTTGAACGGTTCGCCCTTCTTGAGAATCACGTCTTCGGTAATCACCACTTCCTTGATCTCGTTCTGAGATGGAACCTCGTACATAATTTCAAGCATGACCTCTTCCATGATCGCGCGAAGCCCTCGAGCCCCGGTTTTTTGCGCATAGGCTTTTCTGGCAACGGCATGGAGGGCCCCGTCCGTGAATTTCAGTTTCACGTTGTCGAAGGACAACAGCTTTTGATACTGCTTGGTTAAGGCATTTTTGGGTTCGGTCAGAATCCGGACCAACGCTTTTTCATCCAACTCTTCAAGCGTGGTCACCACCGGCAAACGCCCGATGAATTCGGGAATCAATCCGTATTGCAGCAAGTCTTCCGGTTGGATCTGGGCCAACAGGGAAGCGGAGCGTTCCTGCGGTGAGGCGGACCGGTCCGATTTGAAGCCCATGCGGTTGCGATTCAGGCGTCGCTCGATAATGGGTTCGAGCCCGACAAACGCCCCGCCACAAATGACCAGGATATTTTTGGTATCCACCTGGATGAATTCCTGATGGGGATGTTTCCGGCCGCCTTGCGGCGGCACGTTGGCCACGGTGCCTTCGATGAGTTTGAGCAGGGCTTGTTGCACGCCTTCGCCCGACACGTCGCGGGTAATGGAAGGGCTGTCGGCCTTCCGTGTGATTTTGTCGATCTCATCAATATAAATAATGCCGCGCTCGGCGCGTTCCACTTCATAGTCCGCGGCTTGCAGCAATTTCAGAATAATGTTCTCGACGTCTTCCCCGACGTATCCCGCTTCGGTCAAGGTGGTGGCATCGGCCAGGGTAAACGGCACGTCCAGGTAATCGGCCAGGGTCTGAGCCAAGAGGGTTTTCCCGGTTCCCGTCGGCCCGATCATCAGAATGTTGCCCTTTTGGAGCTCGACGTCTCCGGTTTCATTGGCGGCAATGCGTTTATAGTGATTGTGAACGGCGACCGAGAGAATCTTTTTTGCGCGGGCCTGATCGATGATGTATTGATCCAGGTGGCGGTTGATCTCGGCGGGTTTGCGAAGTTTTGAGGAGAGGGCTTCTTTGGCCTCTTGCCATTCCTCGGCCATGATTTCATTGCAGAGGCCCACGCATTCGTCACAGATATACACGGTCGGGCCCGCGATCAGCTTGCGCACTTGATCGCGGCTTTTCCCGCAGAACGAACACCGAAGATTCTCGTCTGATTTGAGTTGTTTGGTCATGGGAGTGATCGGCGTTCAGCGGTCAGGCGCCGTTTGAGCCGGCCGTCTCCTTTTCCGACGCCCTGACAATGACTTCATCGATAAGACCGTAGTCCTTGGCTTCCGTGCCCGACATGAAATAATCCCGCTCGGTATCCTGGCTGATTTTCTCCAACGACTGGCCCGTGTGTTCCGCCATGATCTGGTTGAGCCGCTCGCGAATTTTCAGGATCTCGCGCGCGTGAATATCGATCTCCGTCGCCTGTCCCTGAAATCCTCCCATCGGTTGGTGAATCATCACCCGGGCGTTGGGCAGGGCGTACCGTTTGCCCTTGGTGCCGGCGGCCAGGAGCAGGGCGCCCATGCTGGCGGCCTGGCCCAGACAAATCGTGGTAATCGGAGGTTTCACGTATTGCATGGTGTCGTAAATACCCATGCCCGCGGTCACGCTTCCGCCCGGGGAATTAATGTAGAGGTTGATGTCTTTTTCTGGATCTTCGGCTTCCAGGAACAACAATTGCGCAATGATGAGGTTGGAGAAGATGTCGTCGATGGGCGCGCCGAGAAAGATAATGCGATCTTTTAACAGGCGGGAGTAAATATCGTACGCCCGTTCGCCCCGGTTCGTACTCTCAATGACCATTGGAATCAACATATGGTTGTACCCTTTCTGTGCCAAACGGGTTTGCGGCGCGTCTTACCCTTGAATCACCGCAAATTGGTAGACCAATTGAAGCGTTTTTTCGGCCCGGATGCGATCCACGAACTCCTGGCGTGAACTCTCCCCTCCCGATTCCACCATCTTCCGGATGTCGTCCAGCGGGACTTGGAGCCCCCTGGCGAGTTTGGTGAATTCCTCATCGATCTCCTGTTCACTCACGGAGATCCCTTCCTTGTCCGCGATGGCGTCCAACACCAACCCGAGCTTGACCCGTTTCTGCGCTCCCGGCGCGACCTCCTGTTGGATGCGTTTCGCTTCCTCTTCCATCTGGAGTTGATCATTCATCGAGAACTTGCCGTCCTTTTTCCGTTGCTCTTCCATGAGGCGTTGTCGAACCAGCGTGCGAATTTCCCGTTCGACCAGGGTCTCGGGGAGATCGAAGTGATGCATGGCCAACAGACGCTCCATAATCTGATCCTTATAGCCTTCTTCGATGTCCCGTTTGAGCACAGACTCCAATTCGGAGCGAATCGTGTCTTTGAGCGCCTCGAGGGTGTCATACGCCCCGCAATCTTTGGCAAATTCATCATCCAACGGCGGGAGAATTTTTTGTTTCACGCCGAGGATGGAGACGTGAAACGTGACGACTTTGCCGGCCAGCCGGGCATCCGGATGCGTGGCGGCATAGTCCTGCTGAATTTCTGCATGGTCCCCTTCCTGTTTGCCCACCAGCACGTCGTCGATGGTGAGACCCAGCACGGGTTCCTGAGATCCCACCTTGTGGAGATGGCCTTCCTTTTTCGACCCTTCCACCGGCTCGCCGTCCACAAGGCCTTCTATCGTCACGACCGCATACAGACCCTCAGCCAGAATGGTGCCGGAAGGGGCGGCCTCAAGCCGGGACTGGTTTTCTCGAAATCGTTCCAGAGCGTTATCCACGTCCTGGTCGGTAATGGCCCGGGAATCGGGCTTCAAGGAAATCGGATTGGGTGGACGATAATCGCGTACTTCAATCGGTGGCTTGATTTCGACGGTGGCGGTAAAGGTCAGCGACGTGTTGCGATTGGCTTTCATTCGCTCCAAAGGCGGAATCTCAACCAGCACGGGAGCGACGCCGGCTTCTTGAATCGCCTTCTGGTAGTAGGTCGGGACCAGGCGCTGAATGACATCCTGTTCGACGGCCTTCGCGTAGCGCTTTTCCAACATGGCGACCGGCGCCTTGCCGGGTCGGAAGCCCGGGACGCGCACCTGGCGTTTCAGATCGGTATACACCCGGTCGAATTCCTGGTTCACGACGTCTTCCGGCACTTCGATTTTAATCGCACGTTTAACCGGCCCTAATTCCGTGACTTCCAATTTCATGTCGAGTCCGTTCGTTGATGAACAACAGCGGTGGAGTGGTGCGAGAGGGGGGATTTGAACCCCCACGGTCTCCCACGAGATCCTAAGTCTCGCGCGTCTGCCAGTTCCGCCACTCTCGCGTCTCCGAATCGCTTGTTTTCTAGGAGCACTCGAAACGGTACGGCTGGAGCCCAAAAGGCAACAGTACTTCGGGGAAAAGCGACGCCGTTTTTGCTATTTACCCATACGGTGCGTAGGGTGTCAACGCCTGCCCCGCCTTCCTGAACGCCGGGCGGAGGGTTCTTGCCAGAATCCGATTGAGTCGGCTATGGTACTTGTGATGGACCTTAAAAAACTGTACCTGAATATTTACGAACAATTTATCCAAACGCGCGAGACGCACCAAGGGTTCCATTTTCAAGAGGAACCGCTCAAAAGCGTGGCGCCCAAAGCGGTGTCGTTCAAGGATCGCGTGAAATGGTGGACCCTGGACCGGCCCAGCCGGTTAAAGAAGATCGAGCAGGAACGGGACCGCCAACAACAGGAAATTCTCGCCCTCAAGCAGAAATCCTCAGGCTAATCGTCTTCACTTGCCACGACGACTCATGTCGGAGTTCGTCCCAGCGACTCTTCAACTCTATCGTCAAGCCATGCTCGCGACGTGGCGCTCGTTGACCAAAAACTGGTTGCTCGTGCCGGCGGTCATGATCCTGGCCGTGCTTATGTACGCAGTCACGGGGCTGGCCATGGCCTTCGGCATGCTGGGAGGCTTGTTGCTCGGCGTGGCCAATGCCTTTGTGGTCGGCGCGCTTCTGGGGCTGCTCGAACAGGCCGTGATGGGCGCGCGACACATGGTGTGGCGCGACCTGTGGGACGTGGCCGGCAGCTATTTTTGGGACGTGATCACCGTCGGCTTTATCGTGTGGGTGCCCTTGCAAATTCTCGAACTCGGCATGCAGGCCAACCCGTATGGGCCGGCGATCGTCTCGGCCGTCTTTCTGCTCTTGTTTATTTTGCTCAACCCCGTTCCCGAACTGATTTACCAGGGCCGTTCTGGTGCCTCGCTTGAAATCCTCAAAGACAGTTACGACTTCGTCCTGGAAAATTGGATTGAATGGTTCTTGCCTTTGGCCGTAGTCTTTGCGCCGTTCGGGCTGTCCTTTTTCTTTTCGATTTCGAGCCGAAGCGGCCGGCTGATCGGGTTGGATTTTTTTCAACTCTTGGGATTGCCCTTCGCCGTGTTGAGCCAATGGTTCCAAGCTCTCGGGCTTTCCTCCTCGACGGCCATGATCCTGGTTCTGTGTCTGACGCCCGTTGCGGCGGTCGTGATGATGCTCTTTCGCGGCCATCTCTATAAGGCCCTGACGGGGTCGTCCCGGCGACAACGTTTATTTCAACGACGCCAGTCCTTGTGAACTTGAAGGGCCCGGCCCCATACCTCCCTCTTCCCCTTGGTGGGAGAGGGTTGGGGTGAGGGGAGTTCCTTGTTGCTCGAAAGGCCCCATGCTAAGATGACTGGCTCATCCCGTAATGCGGAGAGGTGCGAGAGTGGCCGAATCGGCGTGCCTGGAGAGCACGTGTGCTGGCAACGGCACCGTGGGTTCGAATCCCACCCTCTCCGCCATAGCATCAAGAGCTGTTTTATACGGAGTGGAACCAAGACCTCATTCCCTGGTCGGAGAAGAGGGTGGGGTTCGAACAGGGGGTTCTGAAGGGGGTGGGCCCCCTTCATGGGGTGACCGGAGCGAAGCGGAGGCGCGAGGGGGCGTGGCCCCCTGGCGGGAGCGGGGGGAGCCCCGCGACGGCGAATGCCCACCCTCTCCGCCATACCGTCAGGAGCAACAAGAGAAGAAAATGCCGAAATTCATGCTTGCCTATTACGGAGGGAACAAGCCTTCTTCGCAAGAAGAAGGAATGGCGCAAATGGAAAAATGGAGCGCGTGGGTGAAGGGGCTTGGCGATTCGATCGTGAATCCGGGAACGCCGTTACCCGTTTCGAAACTTGTCACATCCGGTCGTGTCGAAGACGATGCTGATCCGAATTCGATGAAAGGCTTTGCCGTGGTGAAGGCGGACAGCATGGCGGCTGCCCTGGCAATAGCTCAATCAGATCCGTTTTTGGAAAGCGGCGGGACCATACGTGTGTCGCGGATGATGGAAATGAACGAACAGGGCTCATGCTGACCCTCGCATGGTTAAGCGCATAAAAAGGGAGGAACAGCCGCCGCGCGTTTTTCATCTCCATTGCGATTTCATCCACTGACAACGGAAAGGGGCTGGGCCCTGTGCAGCAGAATCTTGCGAACCCCGCCAGGTCCGGAAGGAAGCAACGGTAAGCAGGCGAGTCTGTGTGCTACAGGATCACCCGGCCCCGGTTCAGACGATCCTCATGAAGTGACCACGTGACCGTGCCTCAAGAGATGAAGCGCGTAACGCAGGACGAGTGATGGAATATCAGGTTTCCGCCAGAAAATTTCGTCCGGGCACGTTTGAAGAGTTGATCGGGCAGCCGCACGTCGTGCAAACGTTGCGGAATGCCATCCTCCGGCAGCAGGTGGCCCATGCCTATCTCTTTTCCGGAATGCGTGGCGTGGGCAAGACCACGGCCGCCAGGATTCTGGCCAAGGCGCTGAATTGCGACAAGGGGCCGACCCCGGAACCCTGCGGCCAGTGCGAGAGTTGCTTGGAAATAACGCGCGGCAACTCGGTTGATGTCATCGAGATCGACGGCGCCTCGAATACCGGGGTGGACGACGTCCGGGAGCTTCGCGAAAACGTCAAATTCTCGCCGTTTCGGGGCACCTATCGGATCTACATCATCGATGAAGTGCACATGCTTTCCAATTCGGCGTTCAACGCGCTGTTAAAGACGCTGGAAGAGCCCCCGCCGCATGCGGTGTTTATCTTTGCGACGACCGAAGTCCATAAGATCCCGCCCACCATCACGTCCCGCTGCCAACATTTCAACTTTCGACGGATTCCCCGGCGCGAGATCATTGCGCGTCTTCAGGAAGTGGTGACACACGTCGGCGTCACCATCAATGAACGCAGCCTGGGCGCCATGGCCAGGGCGAGTGAAGGCAGTATGCGCGACGCGCTCAGTTTGTTGGATCAGGCCGTGGCGTTCGGTGGCACAACGATTACCGAGCAGGACGTGGACGAGATGCTCGGGGCCGTGCCCGACGAACTGGTGGGTCGCATCGTGCAGACGGTCGTGAACCAAGACCCGGCCGCGGCCGTGGCGCTGGTCGGCGAGGTGGTCGATCACGGGTACGATTTACGGGCCTATTGCGGGGCGGTGGTGGAGCGAATGCGTCACCTGATGATTGCGGCCGTGGTGCCCGGGTTCGAGCAAGCGCAAGGCTTGATGGATTTGCCCGATGAAGACGTGAAACACTTGTTGACGGAAGCCAAGTCGTTTTCGGTGGAGCAGTTGCAGGAGGTCTTTCACCTCTTTGCCCAAGCCGAAGATCGCCTTCGGTCAACGGCGCATCCCCGTTTTGTCTTTGAAGTGGCGGCCGTGCGCGCGGCGCGGTTGCTGCAACCCGGTGCACAGATTGCGCAGCCAGTCGAAGCTGTACGGGGTCCACAACCACAGGCTTCAAGAGCGCCGGCTGAAAAACCCGGGCCGCCGGCCGGGGCGCCGCCTCCACCGGTACGACCACCCGCAAATCGCGCCGTCGCGTCAGGGCGGTCCCCGGCTCCCGCGCCCGGTCAAGGAGGTGCCCCGTCTCCTCCCGTGCCAAAAGCCCCCCTCCCCAACGTGGCGAGCCCGCCCCGCCCTTCACGCCCTGCGGTCGAGACCAAATCGGCACCGCAACCGAAACCGGCAGCCCCGGGGAGTCCGCCGGCTATCCGGGAAGAAGACTGGCAGCGGGTCGTCGAATCCGTGATTCAGAATTCCCCCAACATCGGAACCTTTTTGGAAATGGGAACGTTGGTGAAGATCGAAGGCAACCAGGTCATCGTGGGGTTTCCCAAAACCGCGTCGGTGGCCTGTTCGAGAATCCAGAAAGAAGAGAACCGCGCACTGATCTCAAAGGTCTGCCAGGACGTAGCGGGGGCGAGCATTCACCTTCGTGTGGTTGAGTTGACCGGAGAACCGGGCGACGGGCTCACGATCAGGCAGATGCGAACCAAACGGCGGGAACAGGATGACGAGAACTTGTTGGAGCAGGCACGAGCGAATCCCATGGTGAAACACGCCATGGAACTGTTTGGCGGAGAAGTGGTGAAGGCCAGTCGCGCGAGTGGAAAGAAGGAGGCGTAAGTATGTCCAAAAATCCTTTTGGCAATATGGGGAATCTGTTGAAACAGGCCCAAGCCATGCAGGAGAAACTGGGAAAAATTCAAGAAGAAGCAGCCGCGAAAACCGTCCAGGCGTCGGCCGGGGGCGGGATGGTCACGGTCACGGCCAACGGCGGGATGCAAATCACCAACGTGGCGATCGAGCCCGAAGTCTTGAAGTCGGAGGATCCCGACATGTTGCAGGACCTCCTTGTGGCTGCCACCAATGAAGCGTTGCGCAAGGCCAAGGAGTTAATGGCTGATGAAGTGAAGGGATTGACCGGAGGGCTCGGCATCCCCGGAATGTAACGAATTGAGGATTGTGGACTGCGGATTTGAGAATCACAAATCCACAATCCACAATCAAAAGTCCGCAATCAAAAATCAACAATGCCATTATGAGCGTCCAACAGCGGCAGGGATTATTGGCCAAGCTGGCCAAGGAGTTTGTGCGATTGCCCGGCATCGGGCAAAAGACCTCGCAACGACTCGCGTTTCATATGATGAAGGTCAACAAGGACGAGGCCCTGCGCCTGGCCGATGCCATCCGGGACGTCAAGGAATTTGTGGTGTTTTGCGAGCAATGCCGCAATATTGCGGAAAGCGAGTTGTGCGACATCTGCCAGGATCCGGAACGGGATCGAACCAAGATTCTGGTCGTGGAAGAACCGAGCACTTTACATGCGATCGATCAAAGCCGCGGATACAAGGGGCTGTATCACGTCCTGATGGGTTCGCTTTCGCCTCTGGACGGTGTAGGGCCGTCCGACATTCGCGCCAAGGAATTGGAAGCGCGCGTCCGGGACGGTGGCGTGCAGGAGGTCATCGTGGCCACGAATCCCACCATCGAAGGCGAGGCCACGGCAATTTACCTCACGAAACTCCTGAAGCCCTACGGGGTCAAGGTCTCCCGCATCGCGTACGGCATTCCCGTCGGCATGGATATCGAATACGCCGACGACGTGACGCTGACCAAATCCATCGAAGGCCGGCGTGAATTGTAGCAGGTAGAGCCCCGTATGTTGACCCATGGCCAAATGGTCATCGTGGCCACGAATCCCACCATCGAAGGCGAGGCCACGGCAATTTACCTCACGAAACTCCTGAAGCCCTACGGGGTCAAGGTCTCCCGCATCGCGTACGGCATTCCCGTCGGCATGGATATCGAATACGCCGACGACGTGACGCTGACCAAATCCATCGAGGGCCGGCGTGAACTGTAGCGGGCGGATCAATCCATTCACTACGGTTTAATCACGGATCCTCCGGTTAAATCGTGACCCGGAAAAGCAAGACTCATCTGAAAGTGTTGGTGAGATTCCTTGTGCTCATAGGGGTACTCGGGATCATCGCCGTGGTGTTGGTCGGCCTGTCGCTGGATGCCCTGGTCAAAGGCGGGATCGAGACCATGGGCCCCAGGATATTGGGCGTGCCCGTGACGCTGGAGGACGTGGACGTGACCCTGTTGTCCGGCACGACCATGCGAGCCGGTTTGGCCCAACTGGTCGTCAAGAACCCCGCGGGATATGAGACCGCCTCTGCCGTGTCCATCCCGGATATCCGGATACACGTCGATTGGAACTCTCTGTTGACGGATACCGTGATTGTGGAAGAGGTACTGATCGTCGCACCGGCCATTACCTTCGAATGGTCGTTGGAAGGCAGCAACCTCGGCACGATTCACGAGAACGTCAAGCGCAATACGCGATCCGGTTCCGATGACAACGGTGGAGGAAAAGGCAAAAAGCATAAGGAAGGACAAGAATTCGATAAAACCGTTCACATCAAAAAAGTGACGGTCAAGGACGCGGTCATCAACGTGAGCTTCATCGGTGGACGAGACGAAGTCACGCGGTTGCCGTTACCAGATCTCGAATTGCGTGACATCGGCAACCCATCAGGAGGCACCACGTTCTCGCAAGCCTCAGCCGTCATTTTCGACGCGATCTACGAGGCCATTAACAAGGCCGTCATGAAACCGGGTGTCCTCCTGCCCCAGGGTGTCGAGCAACTCGGCAAATCCATCGGCAAGATAGGAAAGGAGTTGTTGAAGGAATTGTTCGGCCAGTAAGTGTTGCCTGCATGAGTCAACCTTTGCGCATTTGCTTGTCCATGTCCTATGTTTTGGACATTCGAGCATTTAGATGGGGCAGGAGACATGGTTGTAAAAATGCAGGGCTAGATGAAAGTCAAAGAACTTATTAGTCTCATTGAATCAGATGGCTGGCTTCAGGTTAGAATACGAGGGAGTCACAGATAGTTTAAACACCCAACCAAGGCAGGCACAGTAACCGTTTCCGGAAAACCAAATGTGGATATACCCCCAGGGACCTTGAGCAGTGCTTTAAAGCAGGCCGGTCTCAAATAGCGAGGTGCAGCCATGAAATACACGGTCGTTGTTGAAGAAGGCACGACAAGTTACGGTGCGTTTGTGCCGGATCTTCCGGGTTGTGTCGCAGCGGCAGAAACCAGGGAAGAAGTGCTTCAATTAATTCGGGAAGCCATAGATTTTCATTTGACAGGCTTAAAAGAAGATGGGGAAGCCATACCAAAACCCCATTGTGAATTTACGCAGGTAGAAGTTCATGTTGCATGACCAATTATGCCCAACGTCGCATAATCTCCAAAATAAGCATCTACGGTCCGCCATTCCAAAATCATTGTGAAAACTGAATCCCGGTGTCCTGTATTTCGCGGTAGGGCAGCAACCACACCAGCGACTCGTCGTGGATGTCGACGACCTGGATGCGGTTTCCCCAGGGGTCGCGGAAGTCGCACCGGAACGGAGGCTCCAGCGCCAGGCCGTATTTGTTGACGAGTTTGTCCCGCACTTCATTGACCTGTTCTTCATCCCGGACCATGATGCCGAAGTGTTTCATGCGATCGGGCTTCAGGGTTTCGACTTCGAAGATGGCCAGGAACTGATGCTCTCCCAGTTTGCACCAGGCGGCCCCTTCTCCTCCCCGCAGCATTTCCAGGTTGAATACGTCCGAATAAAATTCCACGGCTTTCTGCGCGTTGTCCACTTCGATGACCACGTGGTTGCATCCATAGACTTGAACGGCCATCTCTTCCCTCCCGTTTTTCAGATAAGCAATTTCTGGTTATTTTTGTCCATCATAGCAGATCTACCTGCATCAGGCGGATTCTCAAGGTAGAGAGCTCTTGAGAAAAGCTTAGCCCATTTCCAGCAGGTCGTGGTCGGGGTTGTGTTCCTTGGCGAAGGTCTTGGACCAGGGGGAGCGGAAGAGCACGATCGGACGGTCCCGATCATCTTTGACCAGCAGGGCGTCGCTCGGGGCGCGGAAGGTGTCGAGGTCTCCGACCAGCCAGGCGCTGCACGTATAGGTGAGGGGTTCGAGTCGAGTCTCCACCCGGTATTCATTCCGCAGGCGAAATTCCAGGACGTCGAACTGGAGACGGCCCACCGCGGCAACGAGGAATTCCAGGTCATCGAGGCTCCGGAGAATCTGAACCGTGCCTTCGGCGGCCATTTGCTGCATGCCTTTATCAAAGGCCTTGCGTTTGCCCACGTCGGTGGGCTGCACCCGGGCAAACACCTCCGGTTGAAATTGAGGAAGCGGCTGATAATTGAACCCGTCACTCAGTGAGATGGTATCGCCGATGGCAAACTGTCCCGGGTTGATGATCCCGATGATGTCTCCGGGATACGCCACGTCCACGGTGTTGCGGCCCTTGGCCACGAGACTGTGCGGCCGGGACAGGCGCACGTCGTTCCCGAGGCGGTGATGCTTGACCACCATGTCGCGCTCGAATCGCCCGGAGCAGACTCGCAGGAAGGCCGTGCTGTCGCGATGCCGGGGATTCATGTTCGCCTGGATCTTGAAGATATAGGCGCTGAACGGCCGCTCCACCGGATCAACGACGATGGCCGTGCCGTCGTGTTGGTCGGCCGTGCGCGGGATGGCGGCGGGCGCCATCTCCACGAAGGCGTCGAAAAAATTTTCAATCCCGAAATTCGTGAGCGCGGACGCAAAAAACACGGGCGTCACCTCGCCCTGGAGAAAGGCCTCCTGCGAATACGGGTTTCCTGCCACCTCCAACAATTCCAAGTCGTGGTTGACTTCCTGCAACACGTCTTTCTCGATCAGAGCCTGGGCTTCCGGGCTGTCCAAAGAAATTTCACGACGGTCGGCTTTCGCGGAGCCCTGCGCCGCCATTTTTTTGAACAGCGAGATCCGGCGGGTGGCGCGGTCCACGACGCCCACGAATTGTTGTCCCGACCCGACGGGCCAATTGATCGGATTGGCGTGAATGCGCAGGACGTCTTCCACCTCGGCCATGAGATCCAGCGGCGGGCGTCCCGGCAGATCCATTTTGTTGATCAACGTCAGGACGGGGATTTTGCGCAACCGGCACACCTCGAAGAGTTTCCGGGTTTGGGCTTCAACGCCTTTCGCCGCGTCGATGACCATCACGGCGCTGTCCGCGGCAGTCAGCGTCCGGTAGGTATCTTCACAGAAATCCTGGTGCCCCGGTGTATCGAGCACGTTGATGACGGTATGCTTGTATCGGAACTGCATGGCCGAGGCGGTGATCGAAATCCCGCGCTCCTGCTCCATTTCCATCCAGTCGGAGGTGGCTGTTTTGACGTTTTTCCGGCTTCCCACCATGCCGGCCGTGCGGACCATCCCCGAATAGAGCAGGAGTTTTTCCGTGACGGTGGTTTTCCCGGCGTCGGGATGACTGATAATGGCGAAGGTCCGGCGCTTTTTGGCTTGGGCCCGAACGTCGTTTTGAATCTGCGGTTCGTACGTAACCATGAGGGGCTAGAGTTCTTCGAGCCGGCCCTGGGCCCTGGCGAGATCCACGCGCGACGCGTTGAAATTGAACAGCGCTTCAATGAGGTTGTCCCGGGCTTGCGCCACCCGCGTTTGGGCGTCCGTGACTTCGATATTGGTTGCGAGACCCACGGCGAAGCGCCGCCGGGCCAGAAGGAGTTCCTGGAACGCCAACCGAAGCCCTTCTTTGGCCACGGCGACCTGTTGTTGCGTCGATTCCATCGTCAACAGGGCGTCCCGGACTTCCAACCCGACTTGCCGTTCAACGTCCCGCGTTCTGAGGGCCTCCAGGCGAACCAGACTGCGCTGTTCGGAAATGCGGCCTTCACGCTGGCCGCCGTCGAACAGGGGAATGGAGAGCAGGACCTGGACGTTGTCGGTGGTCAACGCTTTGCTGGGTTGATTCCCGATCAGGCCCACGTCTCCGTTGGCCGTGAGAGAGGGTACGCGTTCCATCACCACCGAACTGAGTGTGAGTGCAGCCAGACGTTCCCGCTTTTGTTGGGCCTTGAGTTCGACCCGGTGTTCCTTGGCGATTTGCAGGGCCTGGTCCACGGTCTGAGGGGTGACGGCGATGAGTTTCAGGTCATCCGTGAGTATCAACTTCACGTCGAAGGAGAGCCCGATGCCGCGGCTCAGGTTGAGTTTGGCACTGCCGAAGTCGTTGCGGGCGACGAGCAGGCGTTGCTTTTCGTTTTCGAGTTGCACTTTCGCGCGGGTAACGTCCAGCCGGGTGGCCATGCCGACCGATTTGCGTTCCATGGCCAGGCGCAACAGTTGGTTATTGAGCTTGACGTCGGCCAGGCGGGCCTTGACGGATTTCTGGACCCGCAAGGTTTCCAGGTACGCCAGGGCGACGATGGCCATGGTGTCCATTTTCTGGGTTTCCGAGTCCAGGCTGGCCACTTCGATGTTCGTTCTGGCCGCGCGCCATCTCTGGATCAGACTCAGGCTGAACAGGTTCTGAGTCAATGCCACACGGCTTTCGTAAAAATTGAGGGGGTCGGACACACCGGCAGCAAGTCCGCCAAAGGCGCCGAGAAAGAATCGCCGTCTCGCTCCGCTTACCCGGGCGGACAGGTTCGGCAGCAGGGCCCCGCGTTGGGCAAAGGCTTGTTCTTCCGCCTGCGTCACGCGCTCCTTAAAGATCTGTACCGTGGGATTGTTGTCCACGGCCGCTTGCATCGCGTCCTGGATACTCAACCGGAGTTCGGGCAGGATTGGGCGCGACGCGTTCTCATCCTGAGCGTCCTGAGCCCAGGAGACGCCCGCCGTTCCCGGCAACCACATGATGCCGGCGAAGATGATGGCGATCATGACGGCCCCTTGAAACGGGTTGCTGTTCCTTGCATTGACGTTGGACATAACCATCCCGATCACGTCTCGCGGATTTCCGGGCCCAGGACCGCTTCCGACCGAGCGGTCCGCCCCTTGAGTTTCCAACTCATCATGAGGCTGAAGATCGCCGGGACCAGGAAGAGCGTAAACATCGTCGAGAGCATGAGCCCGCCGAGCACCACGCTGCCGATACCCCGGTACAATTCCGATCCGGCGCCCGAGGCCAGGACCAGCGGCAGGAGGCCGAAGGTCGTGGTCAGCATGCTCATCATGATGGGCCTGACGCGGGATCGCACGGATTCGGCGATGGCTTGACGGGCCGGCATGCCGCCCGTCGCCCGGTCTTCATCGGAGGCCCACAGGTTGAGCCGTTGCGGATCCATGAAGTTCAAGGCCTGGTGCACGACCAGGATGGCATTGTTGACGACGACGCCGATCAGGATGATAAACCCCAACATGGTCAGGACGTCCATGGGTTGATGGGCGATCAAGCGGTTGACGACGGACAGCCCGAGAAGACCGCCGGCCGCGGCCAACGGCACGCTGAAGATAATCACAAACGGATACAGGAAACTTTCAAACAAGGCGGCCATCAACAAATAGGTAATGAGCACGGCCATGAGCAGATTGTATTTCAGGGCGTCATAGGTTTTCGTGAGATCGTCCGCCGTGCCGGCCAGGTGAATATTATAGAGACGCCCGAGGTTCCCTTCTTCTTCGATCGGACGGACAACCTGCTGCTGGATCAGGTCCATGGCCGTCTCCAACGGGATCTGGCCCGGCGGAATGACCTGGATGGTGATGGCCCGTTCCCGTTCGATGTGGTTGATTTGTTCGGGGCCGGCAACGAGCGTGACATCGGCGATATCACCCACCGTGGTGAGGCGGCCGCCCGGGGTGAAGATGGGCAGGTTCCCGAGGTCTTGCGTTCGATCGGCATACTGATCGATGCCCCGGATGGTGAGATCGATCTCGTCTCCTTCAAATTGATAGTCGCTCGCCTTGGCTCCGTCCACCAGGGCGTCGATGGTAAATCCGAGCGCCTGATTCGTCATTTGCACGTCGGCCGCCCGGTCCCGTTTCAGGTGGACTCGCACTTCGGGACTTCCCAGGTCGAGACTCGGCTTCGGGCGAACCTGTGCGCCCGGCAGAATTGCCCGAATTTGTCCGAAGATCCGTCCGCCCAGGGCGAGGAGCTTGTCGAGGTCCGGCCCGGTAATTTCAATGTCGATGTTCCGCCCTTCGCCCAACCCTTGTTGAAACAGACTGCCTTGGGTCACGATTCCGATGGTCCCGGGGAGATCGGCCAGGGCCCGGCGAAATACCGGGATCAAGTCACGGATCCGGGCATCGTCATTCGTGCGACCGCCCATAAACACGCCGCGTCCACGCGCCACGTAGAAGAAATTGCGGATACTGGGCCCGTCCAGGGCGGCTTCTTCCGGGGACCCGGGTTCGGCTTCCCAGTGGGGAGTGAGGACGCCCTCGATGGATTCTCCCAAACGAACGAACTGCTCCGTGTTATAGCCGGGCGGGGGCAGGACAATGCCGAAAATCAGATTTCGATTCCCGCTGGGCAGGTATTCGGCTTTCGGCAACAACTGCGTGATGATGCCGAGGGCGAACGCCGTGAGTCCGAATACGATCAGCACGCGCCAGCCGACGCTCCCGCACATCCGGTACACGAAATCGGCGATCCGGTCGGCAGTTTTCCTCTTCCGGCCGGCCGGCCGGGCCCCGCGACCGGATGCGTCCTCCGCCGGGAGCCTCGAACGGGAGGACACGCGGCGCCGGCCGCGGTTCGTGGTCGTCAGAATGCGCGCGGACAGGCACGGGATCACGGTAATGGAGACCAGAAGACTCAGCCCGACTCCGGCGCTGATGGCAATGGCAATGTCTCGAAAGAGTTGTCCGGCCTGTTCCTCGATGAACACGATGGGCACGAAGACGGCGATGGTCGTGAGGGTGCTGGCCAGCACCGCGCCCCAGACTTCGGTGGTGCCGTCATAGGCGGCCTTCCCCAGCGATTTGCCCGCCTCCCGGTGACGATAGATATTTTCCAGGACGACGATGGAATTGTCGACGAGCATGCCCCCGGCCAGCGTCATGCCGGCGAGACTGATCACGTTCACGTTCCGGTCCAACACCCACAAGGCGATGAAGGTGCCCATGATGCTGACGGGAATGGCCAACCCGACCACGAAGGTCGTGCTCGCCGTGCGCAGGAACAAAAAGAGAATCGTCACGGCGAGGATGCCGCCGATGACCAGATTCTTTTGCACCAGGTTGATGGAACTGTAGATGTAGTCCGTTTCGTCGTAGACTTGAAACAGCTTGAAGCCCCGCCGTTGGAGAATCTCGTCGTTCAATTCCTGAACGGCTTCTCGCAGGTGCTGCATCGTGTCCAGGGTATTGGCCCCGGTCTCGCGGATGGCGTTGACGGCAATGGAATTGCGCCCCATTTCCCGCACCACGTGTTGCGGCTCCTGATACGCGACGCTGACGGTCGCCACGTCCCGCACGTACACCGGGGCCCCGTCCCGTCTCGCGATAATGACGTTCCCCACGTCTTCGGGGCTTTGGTATTCGCCGGTGGTTCTGACGACGTACGATCGTTTGCCTTCATCGAAATCGCCCGCGCTGTAATCGCGATTTTCCTGGTCCAGCGCCCGCGCCAACTCCAGCACCGTCAGGGAACGGATGGCCAGTTTCAAGGGGTCCACGAGCACTCGCAGCTCCCGTTTTCGGCCCCCGTACACGTTCGATGCGGCCACGCCCGGAATGCGCTCGAACCGCGCCTTGATCACGTCTTCCGCAAAATCCCGCAAGGTGTCGATTTCGACGGGGTTGCCTTCCTCCGGTTCGAAAATAAACCACCCCATGGCCCGGCCGTTCGAATTGGCGCTGCTGATGACGGGTTCGTCGACTTCGTCGGGGTATTCCTTGACCTGATTGAGTCGATTGGAGACGCGAAGAAGCGCCGTCTCGGTATTGGTGCCGGCCGGAAACCGCAGGATGATTTCAGCGGAGTCGTAGGAACTCTCGCCGAACATTTTCTCCAGCCCTTCCACCCCTTTCAGTTGCTCCTCCTGTTTGTCCACGATTTCGCGTTCGACTTCCTTGGGGCTGGCCCCCTGCCACCGGGTCGCAATCGTGATCTCGGGCTTGGAGACGTCGGGTGTGAGTTGGATGGGCAGCTTCATGAGCGAGACGAGCCCGAAGAGGGACGTGAGAATCACGACCACGGTCGTGGTCACCGGATACCGGATGGCGAATTGGATGACGTTCATCGGTCGTTGCCGGGAGCCCCTGCATGAGCGTCCAGGACACGCACGGGTTGACCGGGGAACAGGCGTTCGTTGCCCTCTACCACGACGGCCATGCCTTCCCGGACGGGCCCTTTGATTTCCACGAGGTCTTCGACGTGCAGGACGGCGGTCACCGGAATTTGCTCGACGATCCCCTCGTTCACCTGAAACACGAATTGCTGGCCGCCCCGGAGGACCAGGGCGTCCTTCGGGATCACGATCCCCTGGTGAGGCCGGTCGATCTGGAACGTAACGCGGGACACCATGCCGCTCTTGATCGCCAAGGCGGGATTCGGGATTGCCACTTTGACCGGAAAGGTTCTCGCGGTTCGATCGGCCTGGGCGACGAGCGAGAACACTCTGCCCCGCGCCTCGAACTCCGGAAGGCCGTCGAAGGTCGCGGTGACGGGATCACGGATTTGAATATGACTCACGTAGCGTTCCGGAAGCGGAACTTCGACTTGTACGCGCGACAGGTCGACCATCTCGACGACCGCTCCGCCTTCTTCCACCCACTGGCCGACCTCCGTAAATTCCTGCGTAATCCATCCATCGAACGGCGCGACGATTCTGGACTTGTTCAGGGAGTCTCTGACTTGCCGGATGTCGGCGCCCAATTGAGACAGGCGTTCTTTCAGCGCGGTTTCCTCGGCCAGGGCGTCATCGAAGTCTTTCTGCGTGACGAGTTCCCGTTTGAAGAGGACGCGGATCCGGCTCAGATCCTGTTTGGCTCGTTGATAGCGGGCGCCGGCCTCCCGATAGAGGGCCGCGGCCGAATCGAGCCGGATCTGCAACGTATCCGTGCGCAAACGCGCCAGCAGTTGCCCGCGCTTGACCTTCATGCCTTCTTCTGCGGGAAAGGCCTGGACCAGCCCCTCGACTTCGCTGGCCACGACGCTCCGTTTCCACGGTTCGACGGTCCCGACCAACGTGGCGGTTTGCTTCACTTCTTGTTGAAGGACCGGGGCGACGCGTACCGGCGCCGGCGGAGGACCCGAAGGAGGAGGCGCGGCTTGTTGTTCGTCACATGCCTGGAGTGTGACCAGGCACAGGACCACGGGAAGGAACCGGCAGGTCTTGGGGAACCATTGATGAAATGGGTGCAGAATCGTCATAACGACAAACGTCAACGAAGCCAATAATCATATCTCTCAGTCGATAATAAGGATATTCTACTATATGAAAACCCCATGTCAAAATTAGAACACGCATTCAGGTTTTTGCAACTCTCACCCGAAAAAAAGAAGCAACGACGCCGGTTATTGAAATGAATCGGGAGACTTCGGCGAATCGGTCGGGGACGGTAACGCCGGGGTGTCGCCGGGAGCCGGGTTGCCGGATTTCCCGTTGGCCGCGCCACCCGAGACCCCGCCCGAGACGATGAAGGTCATGATGTCCGCGCTGTCGGCGTGGAGCGGACGGATCTGACTGCGAGGTACGACCAGCAGGTTGCCGGCGAAGTTGTAGGATTGCGGAAAGTACACGGCCACCCGGTCTTCCAGCCCCAACAGGTCCAGGTTCTGGCGCGTGACGAACCCGATCGCTTCGGCATTCCCGCCGGGGATCAGCGTGACGAGGACGGGTTGATCGAAACGCTTTTTTTCACCCATGAACGCTTCGATGAGATCCTTGAGCGACGTGTAGACCAGTTTGACAAAGGGCGTGCGGGTCAGGACTTTTTCCAGGGAACCCAAGGCGCCGCGGAAGAACACGTTCGAGGCCAGGCGGCCGACAAGCACGAGCATGCCGATGGTGAGGACAAACCCGATCCCCGGAATGGGGATGTTGAGCCAGCCGTCGATGAAATTGAACACCACAAAGACGACGTAGATGGTCACGGCCACCGGGACCACGAGAAACAGGCCTTCAAAGAAATTCTGCACGAATTCCTGCGTGTCCCAGCGCTTGGGAATGACTTCTTCTTTGAGGGATTTCAGAATTTCTTTCCAGTCAAAACTCATGCGAACGGCCTCCGGATCAATCGCTCAATGCCTTGACTCTAACCGGAGAGAAGGCCTTGAGACAAGGGCTTACGGGGGATCATTTGACACTCGGCCTCACAACCCGTCACAGTACAATGCATTTCGTGACACATCCACTTCATGCAGAAAGGCGCACATTGTGGCAGGCGAAGCCTCACCGCGGAAACCCTCCTCCAGGTCAAAAGAACCCCTCGACACCGAAATCCTGACGGTCCACGTCGAGCGTGAAGGCCAGCAGGTCAGCGCCAAATGGGGGCTGAATCCGAGATTGAAAGAGGAATTGACGCCCGAGGAATGGCAAGAGGTGACGGACATCATGGGAAAAGTCACCGACATCGTGGGCAAACGGTTTTCGGAAATGCTGGCGCAAGGTCCGACGGAAACCGGCGGAACCGCGTAAGCCCCAAGGTGGTTCCTCAGCTTCGGCGCTTGTGCCGACCCTTCTCCTACAGATGCGGATTGACCGGCAGTGCCAGGGTCAAGTAGCGTCCCTTGTCCTCGACCAGGACCCGTTTGGCCGCGAGGGTGGCGACCGCCGCATCGACGGAGGTTTCCGCGGTCACCGCCGCCGGCTCCTCCGCTGAAGCCCGCCGGATTTGCTCCAGCGTTTTCGGGGCCTCATTGCAATACTCGATGACGAACGAAAAGGGCCAATCAAACCGCTCGCTCGTGGGCTGGTCGGTCCGGCCGTCGTAGACAATCACGTAACTCATGGCCTTGGAATAAAACAGGAACGGGCGGTCCTGCGAGAAATACCGGGCCCGCCATTCCTGCACGAGGCTGCACAACTGTTTGTAGAGCGCCGGGTCCACCTTCCAATCGATCTCATATTCGAAATCGTACGCAATCTTGTTCAGGTCCACTTTCCTCGCGTCGTACACGTATTCATACGCCGCGCCCGGTCCGGTAATGCGCACGCCGTAATCTTCGGGACGCATGAAATACGGGCTGAACCGTTCCAGCCACAGTTTGCCGGTGCTTTCCGGCGGTTGGAGATGAAACAGTGAGGGAATGAGCGCAATCTGGCGCTTGTAGTCCGCGTTGGTTTCCTGCGGAAAGCCCAGCAGGATGTTCCAGTTGATGTCCAGGTTGTAATAACGGCTCCATTTCAGGCACTGGACGTTCTGGAGCGGGCTGACGCCTTTATCCATTTCCTTGAGCTGCGCGGCGCTCAGGCTTTCGATGCCCGGCTGCATGCACTTCACCCCGCCTTGGGCCAGGGTCTGAATCTGTTGCTTGGTCAGGTTGGCCTTGGTCTCCATGAACACGTCCAGGTCATAGTGGCCGGCTGCGAATCGGCCGAACAGACTGTCGATGTATTTCAGGTCGATGATGTTATCGACCAGCCGGAAGCGCGTGGTGTTATAGCGACTGGAGAGCCCGTCCATTTCCCGGGCCACCTGGTCGGAAGTTTTGGCGCGAAACTGCATCGACTGCGCGTTCAACCCGCAAAACGTGCAATGATGTTTTTCGCCCCACCAGCACCCTCGTGATCCCTCGTACAGCAAAATCCGGTTGAGCCCGGTCGAGCCCTGCCCCTCCAGTTCTTGCACCATGGCAAAATAATCATCGTAATCCGGCGGCCCGACTTCGGTAAAATTGGAAAAGAGCGTCGTGTTGGGCTGGAAATGAACTTCCCCGTCCTTGCGAAAGGCCACCCCGGCGGGCGGCGCGTGTTCCTGGCCGCGCAACACGTTCTTCGCCAAAGCGGGAAACACCTCCTCGCCTTCCCCGACGACCACGTAATCGATCCAGGGAAACGCCCGGAAATGTTCGAGGCCCATCTCCCCGTCGAAGTTGGCCCCGCCGAAGACGATGCGAACCGCGGGATACAGTTCCTTGATCAATTTGGCCAGGGTCAGGCTCGCCACGTTCTGGTCGAAGGTGGAGGTGAACCCCACGACCTTGAATTGCCCCCAGTCGTACGAGGTCAGCAGCTCGGTGAGAAATTGCGGCGCGATGGTGTGGGCGATCTCTTCCAGATACCCCGTGGAACACCCGGCCTCCCGGGCCGTGCTCTCGAACACGGGCTCGAACACGTCGGGATACTGGGCGTGCTTCGGGTTGTCCCGAAAGAGGATCGACGAGAATAACCACTCGCCGATCATGCCGCGTTTTTCGCACAACACTTCGTAGAGTGGGAGCCCGATGCGGTGGGCAAAGAGCAAATTGAAGTGATAGCTCTTTGACCCGATGCCGTGGTTCTTCAAGACCCGGGAGAGCGTGCCGAGCTGAATGGACGGGAACTTGGAATACCCGAACGGCATGGTGACCAGGGCCACCTGCGGAATGCCGTCCGGATCGATCCAGGGTTCTTCCGCGAGCGCGGTGGCGGTTTGATCAGACGGCTCGATCGTGATGAGGGACTCAGCCATTGCCCGAGAAGACCCGGTCGGCCTTGGCCGCCAGATAAAAGTCGCTTTCCGTGAGCCCGTGAATCTTATGCGTCCAGATTTCCACTTTGCACCGGCCCCACGCCAAAAACAGGTCGGGATGGTGGCCTTCCTGCTCGGCAATCGCGCCGACCGCATTCACGAAGGCCAGGGCCTCCGCAAAGTCCTTGAATTCGTACAGGCGCTCGATATGCCCGTCGGCATTCAACGCCCATCCCTGGTCCAATTGGCCCAACAACTCCTCCACCTTGGCCGGTTCCAGCGGCGGCACCCCGCCGCGGCACGGCACGCATTGCTTATCAGCCAAACTCATGTGAGTCCTCCTCGTATACTTTCCTCTCCCTTGATGGGAGAGGATTAAGGTGAGGGTGTAATAAAACAGGAATTATAGACTCCAAACCGGCAAGGCACAAATGGACCGGTCCCAAAGATTCTCTTGGCCGCTCCTACCCTCGCCCTTGGGGGGAGAGGGCAGGGTGAGGGGGTTAAGGCTTTCTTTTTCGTGATCAAAGACGGATAATCTGCTGGACTTTGAGTGCCAAGAGGAGGGAATCCTGGTCTTGGTAATGCTGACGTGAAAAAGCAAACCGCGAAATCCCCGCGTTGCATTGTGATCGCGGGACCCAATGGTGCGGGCAAGACCACCTTTGCAAAAGAATTTCTCCCTAAGGAAGCAAGTGTGGTTCATTTTGTAAACGCAGACCTCATTGCAAGTGGCCTTTCGCCGCTCGATCCCAACTTGGCCGGACGAACGGCGGGCCGACTCGTGCTGGAAGAACTGGATCGTCTCGCGCATGGACGGAAGGACTTCGCCTTTGAAAGCACGTTGAGTGGGCTGACGTACGTGCAACGGCTCAAGAATTTGAAATCGGCAGGGTACCGCATCGAAATTATTTTTCTTTGGCTTTCTTCACCGCACGTTGCTCTCCGGAGGATTGCAATGCGTGTACGCCAGGGTGGCCATGATGTCCCCCGGCATGAGGTGTTACGGCGTTTTGATCGAGGCTGGAAGAATTTTCATGCCGTGTATCGCTCGTTAGCCGATACTTGGACGGTGTATGACAATTCCGAGGACATCCCTCGGCTCATAGAGGTGGGACCATGAAACCTACGAAAGCCCAAAAAGAGGCGCAATCATTTGCACGTGGCGTTGGCCGTGCGTTGCGTCGGGCCGCGAAAGTTGCCCGGAAAACCGCGCGTATGCATAACACACCGATCTGCGTGTGGAAGGACGGTAAAGTCGTACTCATAAAGCCCTGATCGATCCTTTACTCCAAGGAGGTGTCACATGGGACCGACCAAAGCCATTGTAAAAGATGGAGCCCTCTACGATGCCAAGACCGGGAAGTTGCTCAAGGACGGGCTCACGACCCATGAAGCGATTCGGGACTACGTCGATCACCATTACATTACCCTCCCGGTTGTGAATAAGGAGTGCCAACCCTGGCTGATCGACGGCGAGCCCGTCTATTGCCTGCGGGGCACGCGGTACGAAAACCTCAAGGACGAAGTTCTGCACCTGTCGCGATGCCCGGATTGCGGCGGCATGGGGATTCGCGATGACGAACCCATGGTTGAATCGGACTGCATCCGCTGCGTGACCTGCGGCCATGAGTTCGACGCCCGCCTGGAAATGATGGAGAGTTAAGCCCCGTCGGTGGTCCGTGATCAGGCGAAGCCCCGGCGTGTTTCAGGCTGAAGGTCTGTCCACGCGCACGGTCACGATGTCCGTGTCATAGTATTGCTGGTGCCGGACCGAAGACGCGAGGTGCCGTAACAGCCGGAGCGACACTTCCTGCTCAATCTCGATTAACTCCCCCGTGGTCCTTCCGTCCAGCAACGCGATCCGGTCCTGAAGGTTTTCCTCGCCCGTGGCGGCTATGAATTCGAGGTGCGCTCCGCCGTCTTCTTCGTACGCAATGAGCAGCAGGCGCCGTTGTCCGCGTTCGGCTTCGCTCTTATCCTGCAGGAGCGTCAGCAATCCCTCCTCGCCCACGGCGTCGAGGCGGCCGGCCATCGCCGCGTCCCACCCCATGCGGGAGGCGAATGACCGCAGAAACTCGCTGATCTGCGGCAGGGACGACACGTCGAACGCGACCTGGATCCGGCTGCGCCGGGAGCCCGTCAGTTCCACGAACAGGGTCATCAGGATGGCCACGAGCCCGCCGGCCGTCATGCCGTTCTGGAGCAGGCCGCCGGCGAACTCCGCGAAGTATTCGGGGAAGATCACGCCGTTTTGGAAACCGACGCCGATCCAGAACGAGACGCCGCAGACCAGCCCCTTGCGGTAGTCGATCCCGTCCTGGAAGACCACCCGCATGCCGACCACGAAGAGCATCGAGAGCAACACGGTGAGATACGCCGAGGCCACCGGACCCGGGATCGCCAGGATCACGGCCAGGACCTTGGGGAAGAACGCCATCGCGAGGAACAGGATCCCCACGGCGACGCCCACGCGACGGGCCCCGACGCCGGTGAGTTCGGCCACGGACACGCTCGTGGAATAGGTCGTATTCGGCACGGTCCCCGCGAGACCGGACAGCAGGTTGCCCACGCCGTCCGCGGCCACGGCGCCCTGCACCGCCCGGAAATCCACGGCCCGGGGACGGCGCCAGGATATGCGCTGGATGGCGACGGCGTCGCCGACGGTTTCGATGGCGCCCACCAGGGTCACGAACACGAACGCCGGCAGCAGCCCCCAGAACACCGGCCCGAACTCCAGGTCGAAGCCCGGCCATGCACCGTCCGGGAGTCCGATCCATGACGCCTGGGCCACGCGGTCCACGTCGTAGAGACCATAAAACGCGGCCACCACCGACCCCACGACCACGCCGATAACCGGCGCCCAGAGCCGCAACGTGCCGGTCGCCTTCAGCGCGATCACGACAATGACGAGCATCGTGGCGAAGGCGCTGACCGGCGCGGCCGGCGCGGGGACGCCCTCCGGGACGGCCTTCAGCATGTTGAAGATGATCGGCATCACCGTGACCGCCACCAGCATGATGACCGTGCCGGCGACGGCCGGGGTCAGGATGCGCCGGAACAGCGACAGCCACGTGGAAAACACGAACTGGAAGAGCGAGGAGATGACCACCAGGGTGGCGAGCATCGCCGGCCCGCCTTGGGCGATCGCCGCGACGCAGACCGCGATGAAGGCCCCGGAGGTGCCCATCAGCAGGACGTACCCCGCGCCGAACCGGCCGAACCGGACCGCCTGGATCAGCGTGGTTGTCCCGCTGACCAGGATCGCGGCAAACACGGCCCATGACAGGAAGGCCTCGCTCCCGCCGGCCGCCCGGATCACGATCGCCGGGGTCAGGACGATGCCGGCGACGCAGAGCACCACGAGTTGCAGCCCGAGCCCGAAGGCGAGCGGCACCGGCGGCGTTTCATCGGGCTGGTAGCGAATGCCTTTGCGCAGTCCGGACTCGTCGGTAGTCATGGCGTGTCTTCTTCTCCTTCCCTGCCGTCATTCCCGATTTGATCGAGAATCCAGTGTCTTTGTTGTTTGCCTTTCCTCCTTCTGTCATCCTCGACATTTTTAATCGAGGATCCAGCGTCTTTGTCTTTCGCATTTCTCCCTCTCCCATTTCCTGCATAAAGCGGGAAATAGGGAGAGGGCAGGGGTGAGGGGGATTTATCAACGAATAAGCCCACCCATCAACTTTCAACAAAAAAGGCCTCTGGATCAAATAGTCCAGAGGCCCGTATGGTGGAGGTGGCGGGAGTTGAACCCGCGTCCGAAGATATTCAGCACAACGGTCCTACGTGCGTAGTCAATGTTTTAGGATTCGCAACCGCCCACGCCCACTGACCGGCTTAGAGCGTTCGCTAGCCCAGAAAAGTCTCATCCGCCGTTGCTGAGCACCAACTTTGGACCAGTCTGCTGAAGTAGCGCCTCATCCATGCCCGCAGACAAAGAATGGGGAGACGTCGCAGTCAATTAAGCTGCGAGAGCCAATTCTTGGTTGGCAATTATAAGGTTCCCGAAGGTTTAACGAGACTCCGAGAGCTCGACACGCACCGTTGACCTCCTGATCCCCGTCGAAGCCAGTCACCCCCTTTGTTTTGAGTTGGCACATTCTTAGTATGTGTTCCTTACTATAATAGCTCAACGCTGCTTCGATTACCAAGTGAGGAAAACAAGCAAAAGAATTATAAAGGATATTTTATTTAAGGGTAATTGCTGAAAGCAACCACGTAATCTTTTGAAAAAAGTCTCTTATCCCGCTATACTTGTCACCACCAGTTCTTCGGTCTTTGAAGACATTCTAACCACTTGTGACGCTCTACCATCTCTAAGGACCATGCATCGAAATATCGATGCAGACGGTCTGCTTGATGTCTACTCAATTTCCTCAAAATAGAGATTCACTGAAACCGGGGAAGACTTACCGGATTTCAGGTCACGAGTCGTTTCCGTGCCGCTATGCATGGCTACCCAAAGTCGTGCGTGGTCTACAAGAAGATCCGATACTTTTTTCGGATGAAGAAGGCGCAATGGTCAAATTGGGCGTTGGTAAAAATATGGTTAGATCCATTCACTTTTGGTCGCAAGTGATGGGTGTGGCGAAAGCAAAAACTAAGAGGCAAAGTCTTTCAGTTACCGATCTTGGAACAGCCCTGCTTGCCGAAGATGGTTTCGATCCATTTCTCGAAGACATTCGAACGCTTTGGCTTCTCCATTGGAACCTAGCCACCAATATTGAGAATCCACTATTAGCGTGGGATTTTCTGCTGAACCGCTGGCACGAACCTGAACTCGTGCCAAGTGTTGTCCTCAAGGCACTTCAAAAGGAGGCGGAGAAGCAGGAGAATCGGCTCTCAATAGTCACGTTGCAACAACACTTCAACACGTTTCTGCACACCTACTATCCAACTCGGGGCCGGAAAGGAGAAGTTCAGGAAGACAACCTGGATTGTCCACTCGTCGAACTGGAATTTATCCTTAAAATAGGGGAACGTGAACTTGATCTCCGGTCCGGTAAACATGAAACGATATATGGATTCAATCGTGAGGAAAAACCCGACATCAGTCCGGAACTCTATGTGTACTGCTTAAATGATTTCTGGCAAAAACGTCATGGGGTCGAATCGACCCTGACATTACGGGAAATCGCCCATGGTCATGGCAGCCCTGGTCAGATATTCAAGCTTCCGGAGGAAGATGTCCGCACGCGAGTTGAGGCTTTGGCGCAGCAGACTAATGGATTCTTAAAATACATGGAATCGGCAAACCTGCAGCAAGTCCAAAAAACCCGAGACCGGAGCAGCATGGATTTACTCAAGGCAATTTATTCGGGCGCGGTGCATGATGGTTAGAAAGAGAATCGGCGATCTATTCCGAGTCGGAAACCGCTTCCTTCGTTCTGCCCATCTTGAAAGAGATTTCGACGATCCGACCTGTTTGTCCGGGTACGTGGTGACGAATTTCACTCATTCCTGTTTGGGATATGTGGCAAATGGACTTAAGCCACGTTCCGGACAACGAGCATGGCGGATGACGGGCGACTATGGTAGCGGAAAGTCGAGTTTCGCGCTGTTGCTCGCACACTGGTTCACTGGCCGTGAAAGAGCTTTTCCACCGGAGTTACGCAAAGCCGTTGACTATCGTCAGTTCGGTGTGCCGAGACGGCCACATTTCGTCCCCGTGTTGGTGACCTGTTCGCGGCAGGCTTTGGGAACTTCAATCCTAAGCTCGCTGCATCAAACCCTGACTCAGATTTATGGGCGCGGGACCAAGAGAAGTCTCGTGCTCAAAGTTCAACGCCTGCTCGATGCAGGCCAGGAACCCACTGACGACCAGATCTTCCGACTCGTTCTCGAAGTGAATTCCCGAATCATTGCAGACTCCAAGGGTAAGGGACTGATCTTAATTCTGGATGAACTCGGAAAATTTTTAGAATTTGCCGCCTTGCATCCACAACGACAGGACATTTTCCTATTACAACGTCTGGCCGAAGCAGCCTCTCGTAGCGGCGACCAAGCATTGTTTGTTATTTGTCTTCTGCATCAAGGATTCAATGCCTATTCGGACCTGCTCAGCCAATCAGCCCAACGCGAGTGGGAAAAAATCGCAGGTCGGTTTGAAGAAATTGTCTTCAATCAGCCTATCGATCAAGTCGCCAATGTCATCGCTTCAGCGATCAACGTCCGTACAGGGCAGATTCCCAAGACGGAATCTCTGGAGTTGCGACAAGCCATGAAACAAATCATGGAACGCGGTTGGTTTGGCTCTAGCTCAACGAAGTCTCTGCTAGCTGTTGCAACCCGGCTTTATCCGCTTCACCCGACGGTCCTGCCGATTCTTATTCGCACGTTCCGGCGATTCGGACAGAATGAGCGGTCACTCTTCAGCTTCCTGATGTCGAATGAACCGTTTGGCTTGCAAGCCTTTTCAGAGAAAAACCTGGAGGAAGGAAATCTGTATCGCTTGCATAACTTCTACGATTATGTGCGGACAAACTTCGGTCATCGTCTTGCCATCCAGAGCTACCGCAGCCACTGGAATCTCATTGATTCCGTAGTCGAAAGTTTCGCCACGGAAGACGAACTCCAAGTGAAAATTCTAAAAACAGTAGGGATACTCAATCTGATCAACGATGGAGATCTCGTGCCGACCGAAGAATCGGTTGTGTTGGCTTTGGCGAGATTTCAACCTGTCGAACAAGAACAGGTTCAGGGCACGCTAAAAAAACTCCATAGGGACAGGCGGGTTCTCTATGACCGCGGTCGGGCTCGTGGCCTCTGCCTGTGGCCGCACACGTCTGTCGATTTGGAAAAGGCTTACGAGGATGCACGCCGAGTTGTTGATGCCCCCCAGCACGTAGGCAACCTCATCAAAGATTCTCTAGAGTCCCGGCCTATCGTCGCTCGGCGACATTACATCGAAACGGGCAACCTCCGTCACTTTGATGTCCACTATTGCTCAGTTAACGAGTTGCCGGGCTTGTTTGAACGGCACCTAACTGAAGCCGATGGACTCATCATCGTACCGTTGTGCGAAACGGCAACCGAGCGTGAGATAGCTTTGGAGTTCGCCAAAGAGCCAAGATTCAAACAACGCTCGAACTGGCTTGTCGCAGTGCCTTGTCCGCTGAATCACCTAACGAGCTTAGTTCAAGAGGTTCAACGATGGGAGTGGATTTCTACGAATATAGGTGAGCTGAATGCGGACAAGTTTGCTCGCGAAGAGGTCACACGTCAAAGAGCCGCAGCACGCTTACAGTTGGAAAAAAGAATTCAAAGCTACGTTGGATTCAAACATTTCACCAGCCATATGATGCTCGAATGGTTCCACGAAGGGTGCCCGCTCAAAATGAAAGATGGTCGCGAGCGTCTGTCTACGCTATCTCGAATATTCGATGAAGTGTACGACAGTGCTCCACGCATTCATAGTGAACTCGCCAATCGTCGCAGTCTCAGTTCGGCAGCGGCAGCGGCGCGAATGCGGTTGATCGAACGGATGTTCACGAAGGTGGGAGAAGAATTCCTAGGCATGATTCCTGCGAAGAAACCCCCGGAGATGAGTATGTATCTCTCGGTGCTCAAGAATACAGGATTACACCATATGCGAGCGGGCTGTTGGCGAATAGGCAAGCCCCATTACAAGATTGACAAGAAATGCAACGTCCTTCCAACGTTGCGACGGATTCGTGAAATTGTGCTGGAAAAGCCGGACAGCCGTGTCAACATAGCATTGCTGTTTGCTGAATTAAGGAAACCACCTTACGGCGTTCGGGACGGACTCATCCCACTCCTCATGACGGTATTTGCCATCGCATATGAAAAAGATGTGGCTTTTTACAAAGACGGAACTTTTCTCCGTGAACTTACTGGCGAAGCGATGCTCGTGCTTACGAAAGCTCCTGAGCGATTTGATATTCAATATTGCAAGATTGAAGGTGTTCGGGCTGAACTCTTTCAACGTCTCCTGACTGTGTTGGACATTAAAGGAATGGCACAGCGAGAATTCGAACTCCTCGACCTCGTAAAGCAACTATGCGTTTTTGTTGCTCAACTTCCGATCTATGTGTTGAATACAAAGAAACTCTCCGGCACGACGTTAGCTGTGAGAGACACCATCCTGAACGCTCGCGAACCTGTGAAGCTATTATTCACAGAACTGCCGAAAGCGTGTGGCTTTGAACCGATTCGGGCTAAAACCTCAGCCAGCAAAACCGTGCCGGTCTTTGTGAAGACATTAAAAACCGCATTGGACGATTTAAAGGTGGCTTTTCCGGAATTGCAGGAACGGTTGCGAAAAGAATTTCGTGCTGCATTTGACTTGCCTGGCACTTTTCAACAGTTTAGGGTCGCACTTTCAGCCCGGTCTGAACAAATCCTACTCACGATAAGAGAACCGAAGCTTCGAGCATTCTGTCTGCGGGTGAAGGATGACAGCTTGCCGGAAACAGACTGGCTCGAATCTGTCGCGAGCTATCTCGCACTCAAACCGCCATCTAAATGGCATGACGTGGAAGAAGAAGTCTTCAACTACGAACTTAGCCAGTATGCCGCCAGATTTCACCGTATAGAAAGTATTGCGTTCGCTGGAGGCAAATTGCCCAAGAATTCCGTTGGCATTCGATTGGCAATAACTCAAGCCGACGGGGTCGAGCATGAGCAAGTGGTTCACTACGCACAAAACGAAGAGGATCAACTCCAAGATCTGCAAAGGCAATTTGAAGGCTTATTGACCAAAGACAAACGTCTAGGTCTCGTGGCGGCATCGCGGGCAATTAGGACGAATTTGGAAGACGGAGAAAAAGGGAAGGCATGAGTCAAGCAACACGGCATATCCTCTGTATGTCTGGAGGCAAGGATAGTACCGCACTCGCGCTTTATATGCGTGATCGTGTGAAGGACATGGAATATGTCTTCTGCGACACCGACAAGGAACTGACCGAAACGTATGAGTACTTGAATCGCGTTGAAGCCTTCCTGGGTAAGAAAATTGTGCGCCTGAATGCTAGGGCTGGATTCGACCACTGGCTTGAGGTGTTCGGCGGCTATCTTCCCTCACCGAATATGCGATGGTGTACGAAATTGCTTAAATTGAAACCGTTTGAGGAATACGTGGGAGAAGATTCGGTGATCAGCTATGTTGGCCTTCGCGCCGACGAAGACCGCGTTGGCTACATCAGCACGAAGCCGAACATAAAGGCCGTGTTTCCCTTCAAAGAAGATGGGATTGACTATGCAGGGGTGATGAAGATCCTGCGGGATAGTGGCATTGGGATGCCGCCCTATCTCACATGGGGTAGGACCCATTCAGGGTGCTACTTCTGCTTTTTTCAGCGCCCTATCGAATGGGTGCGGCTGTTTGAAACCCATCCCGACCAATACGAAGAGGCGCAAAAATACGAGAAGATTACAGATGAACCTAGTAAAACTTTCACTTGGATTCAAGGAATGCCCTTGAGCGAACTTCGAAAACCTGAAAATATCGCCAAAATCAAAGCTCGTTATGCTGAATCTGAAGAACGGAAAAAAGCAAACCGAGGAAACAAGAAACTTATCGAAATCTTAGGGGGAATGGAAGAAGACGACGATGAACAAAGAGCGTGTTTGATTTGTCACCTCTAGAGACACTGCATTCTTATCATTTATCTTTTATCAGCTTGAAAGCGTAAATCTGACCCTGTCGGTTAATTGCGAGCCGCACCCTTGGCGATGATGACTTTGACTCTTCCCATAATCGCTCCTTAACCCTCTCGACCTCCCAAATTGGCTCGTTAGAGCTTTCTGAATTAAGGAACTGCGATACACAAAGAGCTGAAACAGTCTCAAAAATCGGAAAATAACCAACTGATGTTCTGAGTTCGGTAACAAGTGTCACCAACTTGTTTTCAATGGCCTCCCATTCGATATTCTCCATGACTGGACGGTCTCTAGGATCACGACAAAGAAAATAATTGCGAATAAGAATTTCGCCACTTTCATTTGGATCGCACGCCGAACGCATTTTGAGGCCCGCAGAAGTCAGACGGTATCCGGTGAGACCGTGCCGTTCATTCTTTTGGAGGATTCCGGCGTCTACCAAGAGTTCTAAGCGGGGAATCAGGAACCACGACCACGGCTGCCCAAGATTCAGTTTCTCGCGAACATTACGCTCAGTGATCTTTATTAACTCGTTAAGCCGGGTTCGTACCTTGGCGTTTTGGGGGTGTCCGGAGCGTATCTGGCGGGCAGACAAGACGTGTTTCCAACTTGCAATCAGAAGTTCTACTCGATTCTTGATAGTTATCTCGAAGTCAGGATCGACAGGAATTTGCCAAAGGAACGCCCAAAGCCAGTCGCAATCAATGTCCAGTAGCCAGAGACCGAGATAGAGAGCGTCCCTTTCACGGAGATGAAAGGGATCCTTCTCCTCCCAGCCAGTAGACAAACTAAGACGCCCCCTAGCTAATAGGAGATTTTGATCTTTCCTTACTAGTTTCAGCATGTGCGCAAGTGATAGCGCGTCGTCGAAATAATCTTGCGTCAATGCGCCTATAGAAGACGGCAACTTCGGATCCGACAGTAGCAGATCCTGGTGCTCTACCTTTATGGATTGCCCCTTGCTCAACGCTTGCCGAAGTGGGGTATACCTAGGCGAGCCTGGCTTATTAGACAGATACTCCTTGAAATGCTCTAAGCTGTCTTCCGGCACCGGTTGTTTCTCTCTAAGAAATGCCGAAACTTTGCGGCCAATGTCTTCCGAAAAGGTGGTTCGGATTTGATTCGTAAACGATGATGCCAGAAGAGCGATCCCATAGCGCATCATATAAAGGCTAAATGTGAGGGCCACTCTCAATGCACTAGCCCTCAATGCCGCCGTGAGCTGTTACTCTCGGCCGAATTTCAGTTACAAATGCTCGTGTCGTGTCTCCGTGGCTGACATAGGCCTGCCCCTGAGCGAGTTCTCTAAGTAAGTCATGAACCGAGAGCGTCTGTGTACCGCTCGTCATCTTCTCAGGAAATCGACCTTTGGCGTTACGGATCACCGCATCGATATCCGATTGAACCGTTAGCCGGTGGGCAACCACGCAATCCACTTGCGACAAAATCTCCGGGTGAATGGCGCTAGGTTGTTGGGACGCAATCATCAGCGACAGACCGTGGTTCCTGCCTTCCTTCACATACTGGATCAGTATGGACGTACACGGATTCGCCTTTGAGGGTGGGGCATACCCTTGGGCTTCGTCAATACAAAGTAGGGTGCGCGACGGGGAAGTTTCTATGGTTTGTAACGCTACGGCACGTTCGTCATCAGAAATAGTGCTGTCTAACCTCAGGGTTTTGTTTGCTTCAGCTGCGGCTGAGCGCAGATTAAACAACTGCCTGACGAGGATAGCGGCTGTAAGGCTTCGCATCGGAGGTGCTAGATGCCCCAGAAGAAGAATTGTGACCTCGCCAGGCCTGATCATCGACGACAGAGAGGTTGACGTCGAGGAAAACAATTCATCACGCGCCAGGCTCTGAAGACGGCTGCGAAGAGCCCTGACAGTTGTGCGCTCGAAGCTGCCGGCGACATTTGTCTCATCGGAAAGAAATTCGATTAGTTCCGACAGACCGGCCTCTTCCTTTCCTGCCCGGGCGATGGAATTGTATGTGTATCCAGTGTTCTTTACCGCGTCGAATGCGGCAAGCAGGAGATGCCCAGTCGGATCTCTGAAGAGATCAATCTCGAATATATGAGCAAAGTCTTCAGGGCGAATGAGCGAGGTGTCTAATGCGAAAGGTTCGTATCTAGAAGTATAGAAACCCTGGCGGCGCCCTTCCGGGTAGTATGTCCTGATTGCAATATCTGTTTCCTTAAGCCCAAACCCCGCAATTTTTGCGGCCAGTGTCTTTCTCAGTGAATCATCAGGAATCTTTGACACTGGAACCGCGGCATATTGATAAATGTTGAGCGTATCTAGTAGCAGCACGGCGCGGTCATTAACATTAAGACCTATATTGGCCCCGGCATCCTTTGCGCCTAGTGCCTCAATGATCGTTCCGAGGGTGTATGATTTTCCAGACCCACGTTGCCCGAAGATGCCTGTTACGACTTCGCGCTTAAACCCCAAGACGACTTGGGGCCGTGAACCCTGTTCGCTCAACCTTCCAAGATTGACGTGAGTTATCTCGTTCATGCTCGCCAGGTCGCAACCGAGGCAGATCGTTCCGTCTTCGTCCCGGAGCCCAGGCGATACTTTGTAGCGAAGCATCTTGCTTACCTGTCAGTTACCTTTCATACTGCTTCGGTGAATATCGCCTGTGCTGGCTTCAGGTCTTGCGTCTCTATGACGTAGGAGTCCCGACGCGCAGCATGGACTGCCCCTTCGTTGAGGGCCGATATGAAGTTTCGAGGCAGGCTAGCTGTTGGTGCGCTGATGGCGAGATGCACAAACTCATCCATCGCCTCGTCGGTTAGTGGGTAATATTCGAGTGCACTTGGTATCTGCCCCTGTTTTTCCTTTTCCTGCTTCTTCGCATCGTCAATCACGAGTGCGAACAAGTCCTTCAAGAACTGTCGTACGTCGTCGTCATGGGCTAGGTATTCAAGGGGGTGGATATTCGCTTTGTTTAGTCGTGTGACGATGTCTTGCATATAGATGAATTCAGGAATTTCTTCTTCGCTGACAGTGAAGATTGATACGATGAAGCCTATGACATCATTATCATCGTCAGCGAGCTTGCGGAAAGCGTCGTGAAACGACTCTCGGCAGTCTTGGTTTCGAATATTCTTGAGCCCCTCCATTTCGTCGAAAAGGAATAGGTAATACGTGCCCTTCGCAACGAAAAGTCGCATTAGCCCGACCAGAACCATGTACATTTCTGAAACGGTGTCCATGTTCTTAGTCAAATTGTACGAAGTCAGTTCCGCTGCGCTTAGTGATCCACCGCAAAGCCATTTCCACAAGGTGATTGGTTCTCCCGCATAGCCTAGGGCACGAATAGCTCGTGCAATGTTAGCATCCCCAAAATCGTGTCTTAGTTTCTCTTCCAGGCCTGGTCCCGCATTATTTGCTAGGTACTCCTGGATGACTACTTTGATTTTCTCCAACGTCAGCGCTTCCAGCATTCGTGCATGAAGATAGTTGTAGTTCGTTTTTTCTTTGAACTCAGCATCAATGAAGCAGCAGTTAACCTTATAGTCGGTGTTCGCTTTTGCCTCCGGACTCTCCTCAAGCTGGTACTTGATATTGAACAATGTGTGCGTCTTTCCAACGCCATACTGTCCGTATAGGTATTTCTTTGGCTGACTTCCCATCATGTAGCGCTGGCGTATGTCATCGATGATTTCCTCATTTATTTTTCGTTTTCCAAAATACGCAGCGCGATCCTCATGATTGACTCGGAAATTTATAGCGAAATTTCTTCTGTCACCCTTTAGGCAAAACCTTTCGTTTAGGGGGGCGGCCATTGTGTCGTCTCCTATGCTTTGATTGAGTGTTTCGTTACCCGAAGTTCGATTGCCAGTTCTTCCAGTTTATCCACCAAGACCTCTCCTTCTCCACGAGCCTCAATGACAATACCTAGCTCGTATGACCGGTTTGACCATTCATACATGTTGGCCGAGCCAAGCAGCGCGTAGCGCCGTTCGCTGGTTGCGGCGACATAGAACTTTGCGTGAAGCGTAGGCATATAGGAAATGAAAGCGTTAGGCAACTTCTGGACGTCTCGGACAAATTCTTCGTGGGCACTTCCCGGCTCAGGTTTTCGGGTGATGACGACGAGATGGACTCGGCTCTGTCGAAGTTTTTGCAGAAGTTCTTTCGTAGTCGCGGTACGGAAGTTCATATGCGTTAGCCAAGGCGAAATCCAGTAAACCTTCTTGGGGTTTTTTTCTCCAAACAGGCGGGTGAGGAAGGGTTCGATAACCTGGCCTGTGCCATATTTTAATTGGAGAAAGTCAGTCCTTTGCATGTCGCCTCAACATCTCTCCGTTCATTGCTGAAGCCGGCCGGCCTTTCTGGCGGGCATTGATTGTTCAAGATGTACGAGTTCAGCCAAAACCTTTCTGGAAAGCTCGGTCGAAACGACCTTTATCTTCCCGGCCTCAATCTGAATATCCGCTTCCTGCAATACGGCATTAAATGCTTGCATGATGGCTCGTGGCTTTAATTCGTCGTGCTTCTGAATATCTTCGATAATCATGCGGCACGTACTTTCCGAAAAGGGGAAATACGGATCGATATCGGAATCCTCAGGCCGACGTGAATGCGCCAATACATCTCTTACGAATTTTAGCGCGTCAGTCGTTTGCATCGGGGGCAGAATCATGACCTTTGTCCTTCCGATACGATCTTTAAGCTCGGGGCTGAACCAAGCGGGCAGCGTCTCCGTAGGACGACCTGAAAACGAGAGAATCATGCTGAAGCCGGTTGGACACGCGTTGAACGTCGAGTGTAACCCCGTGTTGATTTCATCGCGTACCCGAGCGGGTAATTGCTCAATCCGTTGAAGTTCGTCTAGGAGCCAAATCAGCCGGGAATTGATCTGGTTCTGTGAACTGGCAGAAAGGCCGAATATTCGCACAAGGCCGATCAGAATTCGGCTTGAATCTTCCGAAGACGTGATCCTCTTGGATATGCCAAGTTTCCGACAGCTAGCTATGGACAAGGCCTCTGCGCGAAGCCAGCGCATCGCTAGGTCCTGATCGGCTGGCTCCCCAATGACCAAGACGTTAAGAGCACTAGCAAGATCAGATGAAGTGGTGCGCAAATCTCGCTCCATGTGCGCGGCTTCCACCGAAGTGCAAATTTGGAGGTAAGCATCGGCCAGCGTCTCTTGATCCAACCGAAGGGCAAAACTCTTGTAAACATCCACAAAAGAACGGGGATTTCGCGGAAACTCGCTATAGATGGTTCTCAGATGGCTTGTGCCTTGTTTGTGTATCTGGGCTGCTCGATTCGAGATATAATGAAGGGTGTGGGTTTTACCTGCACCGAACCAGGACCATATCGGATGAATCGAAGAAGCATTCTGCCGTGACAAGGTATGCAGAAGCTTTTCCAGATCTTCACGAAACTGCTCTCTGTCGGCAATGAAATCACAAAGGGTTGGCTCGGGCACCACCACGAAGGGCCATCGTTGCAAACAGAGATGGTCGAACATAGTGAATTATTCCTTGAGGCTCTTATCTTTCGTCGACCGTGGATCGACAATCGAGTTTCTCTCCGAGAGGAGGCCTCGAAATGGATAAGGGGGCCGCGAGTAAGTCTGCGAACGTACCATCTTTAGCCTCATGCCTCTTAGAGCCAACGCATAAGCCATCGCATGTTCCACGCGCCTTCTTGTTTTCGGCAGATAGCTGTCCGGGATGTCTTAATATGGTCTCTAGCGGAAACGTTGAAATCAGACAAGGATAATAGCGTGCTCAAGTCACAAAACTTAAAAAGCCTTTGCCGTCTGTTGGGTGTCAGATGTGCTTGGCAGGAACTAGGTATACTTGAACCTGATGAGTTGAAAATTTTGATGGACAACGAAATCTTGTCAATGGCTAGTTGATGGCGGCCTGTACGTCTTCAACGGTCACTTCGTACTCTCGGCATATCTCGTCGAAGGTCATCTTGCCTGCCAGCCCGCCGAGAATGCGGGTCACCGGCACACGTGTGCCGCGAATCACTGGTCTGCCGTGTTGGATCTTCGGATCAATGATGATTCGTTCGTGCATGATTGGTCTCGTCGTCTTGGAAGAAAACCACAATTCTTTCGTCGGATGGTCAGTTTTCGTGCCGTCCTTTTTTCTTACTATACCTAACCCACGCCGTATGCGCTAGCCCGGATTTCTCGCCTACATGCTTTCCAGGCGTTCGATGGTTGAGCGAGAGATTCCTCGCTTCGCTCGGAATGACCACTTCTGAGAAGAAAGCGCCATGAGATGGTACAAACCGGAGACATGGTTTACACTGGCACACTACCCTCCACACTTTGGTTGTTGCGTATTCGCTTCCAATTTTATATATTGTGTAACACGGAAACTGTGAGACTGTGTCTATGAAGAACATTACCGTATCCATCGACGACGAAACCCATCGGCTGTCCCGTGTCAAGGCGGCTGAGGCTGGGACATCGGTTTCGGCGCTTGTTCGGGCTTACCTTGTTGCCTTGGTTCGGGGCCAAGTTCCCAAGAAGGAATTCGACCGCCTGCACCAGCTTCAAGACGAGACGCTGGAGGCCATTCGCACTCGCGGTGGGGGCTTGCGAGCGGCCGATAATCTTCCGCGTGAAGCATTGCACGAGCGTAATGCGTTTCCTTGATACCAATATCCTGATCTATGCCGTCAGCAACGCGGCGGAGGATGAAGGAAAACGAAGCCGCGCGCTCGAGCTGCTTGGCACGACAGATCTCTCCCTGTCGGTGCAAGTGCTCCAGGAATTTTATGTTCAATCCACCCGCGCTTCACGCCCCGGCGCGTTAACCCACGACGAAGCAGTGGCTTTCGCCGAAGCCATGCAGCGCTTCCCCGTTCAGACAATCACACTCGACCTCATACGCGCGGCCTTTGTCATCTGCGACCGGTTCAGCCTCTCCTACTGGGACAGCGCCATTCTTGCCGCGGCGCGCGCCTTACGATGCGATGCCGTCTATTCTGAAGATCTCGGTGCGGAACAGGATTATGACGGCCTGCGCGTTATCAATCCGTTTACTTGCTAGCCTGCGTCGGGCGCGCCCGTGTCCTGTTCCTCACCGTTGTCCGCCAGCTTTGCGGAACATAGCAAAAGTATAGCAGGACATAGAATTACATAGCAGGAAACATAGCAATTCATAGCAAAAGCGCAGCAAAACATAGCAAAATCATTGTAGGACATAGCAAAACTATAGCAGGGCATAGCAATGCCATAGCAAAAGCCTTTTGTCTCCTTTGGTCATTCCCGCAGGTCGTCAGCGGGAATCCAGTGTCTTTTGCCTGTCTCCCCCTCACCCCAGCCCTCTCCCGCCAGGGGAGAGGGTTCTTTTGGTACCGATGACAGTAGTGGTCATGGAAGGCCGGGGCGTGTTACAAGGGGGGCCTTCGGGAGTTCCTTTTACGAACAGGAGGAGTGTATGGCGTGGGTGTATGTGTTTGTCGCTGGTGTTTTTGAGATTGTCTGGATTACCGGGATCAAATATGCGGATGGGTTTACGCGGCTGTGGCCGAGTGTGGGGACGGTCGTGGCGATGAGCGTGAGCATGGTGTGTCTGTCGTTGGCCGTGCGTGTCATCCCGATCGGGACGGCGTATGCCGTCTGGACCGGCATCGGCGCGGCGGGCGCGGCGATCATGGGCATGATCCTGTTCAAC
This sequence comes from Nitrospirales bacterium, assembly GCA_965204475.1. Lineage (GTDB taxonomy): Bacteria > Nitrospirota > Nitrospiria > Nitrospirales > UBA8639 > Bin75. The sequence goes on along the minus strand of OZ241988.1, from coordinate 1,532,302 downwards.
GAGCCGCGCGACGTGGCGCGCCTGTTGTTCATCGTGTTGATTGTGTCGGGAGTCGTGGGGTTGAAACTGTCTACGCCGGGTTAGGTGGAATTCTCACCCTCACCTTAATCCTCTCCCGTCAAGGGAGAGGAGATAAGCACTAAATCGAGAATTGAAAGACGGGTTGGTTGCCGATGGTTTCGGCGATGATGCCTTTTTGTTTCAGCGCGGCGAGCACCTCGTGGGTCGTGCGCGTAAAGTCTTCGGGTCCGGTGAAGGTGAGGTCTGCCTCGATGGGGGCGGGCTCCGTCTCCCGGCTCATGTAGACCGTGAGGACCGGCGCGGGATGCACCAGCGTGCGGATCGCTTCGACGGTTTGATCCGCCGGCAGGTTGAAGGAGTTCGTGGTTGAAATCAGCAGCACCCCGGTATCGATGAGCAGCCGCGCCACCTCGCCGTAGCGACGGATCGTTTCCCGGGCATCCCCTTCCTCCAAATCCGCATCGAGCCCGCGGCGCAGGTTTTCCGGGTCCAGCATGTAGACGTGCCGGCCTTCGGCCACGAGCATGGATTCCACTTTTTTGGCCAGGAAGGTTTTTCCCGTGGTATCGGGGCCGATGAGGAGGACCAGGGCCGCACGGTGGCCGTAGTTTTTGGCGCGGTCCGCCAGGGTGACGTCACCCTTGACCCAGGCGAAGTCCCGTTGCCGGGCCTCGATCCGAAGAGTCTCTTCCCGGTCCGCCACCATCTCGGTGATGATGCCGCCTCCGGACACGTCGTAGTCGTCGACCAGGACGAAGCGGCCCGTGGTCTCGAAGTCGGCGTACAGGTCGAAGGCGACCGGGGCCTTGGCCTGGATGGTGACGTCCGCCACCTCGTTGCGTTTCACGACCGCGTGGGTCTGTTGCTGCTCCAGCGAGAGGTTGTCGGCGTCGACGATGCGGTGAATCTCCGCCACGCGGCATTCCACTTCGTGCGTGGCCAGCCGCACCAGGTAGGGTTTGTCCATGTCCAGGGGCCGGCGCCCGAGCCAGAACAGGTTGGCGCGAAAGGTCGTGGAGACGAGCGGCAGGGACCCTTCGTGACTGATGATCTCCCCGCGCTCGACAAAAATCTGGTCGTCCAGGGTGATCCCCACGGATTGTCCGGCTTGGGCTTGCGTCGGGGGCGGGTCCACGTTGAACGCTTCGAGCGTCTGCACGACCGCGCTTTTGTTCGATGGCGAAAAGATGACCTGGTCGCCCACTTTGAGACGTCCTGACGTGATGCGCCCCGTCAGGATGCGGCGGGCATCGAATTTGTACACGTCCTGCAGCGGAAACCGCAGGGGTTGTTCGCCTTTTTCGGATTCCGAGGAAAATTGCGCCAGCGATTCCAGGACCGTGGGGCCGGTGTGCCACGGCATGTGCGGGCTGGGCGTCGCGATGTTGTCCCCGCGTTTGGCGCTGGCGGGGATCACGAATTGGGGCGTCACGTCGAGTTGCGACAGGAACGCGCGATACTCTTTTTCGATGAGCGCGAACGTCTCCTGCCGGTAGTCCACGAGATCCATTTTGTTGACGACCACGGTGACTTGTCTCACGCCCAGCATCGAGAGCAACAGGCCGTGCCGTTTGGATTGATCCCTGACCCCTTCCAGCGCGTCGATCAGCAGGAGGGCGGCTTCGGCCCGCGCCGCGCCGGAGACCATGTTTTTCAGGAATTCCTTGTGCCCGGGCGCGTCGATGATGATGTATTGCCGTCCCGCCCATTGGAAGAAGGTGCGGGCGGTATCGATGGTCACGCCCTGCTGCTGCTCTTCCAGGAAGGCGTCGAACAGGAAGGCGTATTCGAACTCCTTGCCCTGCTGTTTGCAGATGGCCTGAATTTTCTCGACCTTGCCTTCCGGCAGGGTGCCCGTGTCCGCGTACAGGCGGCCCAACAGGGTCGACTTGCCGTGGTCCACGCTGCCGACGATGACGATGTTCATGCGGTCACGAATATCGACGGTCGCCGGTGTTTCGGTCTTACATGTAGCCATCTTTGCGGAGTAACTCCATGCCCCGGCCTTCGTCCTGCGCGCGGCCGGAGCGTTCGGCCACGTTCGTGGCGCGCAGTTCTTCGATGATTTCATCGACCGTGGTGGCGGTGGACTTGATGGGGAAGGTGCAGGGCGCGCACCCCAGGCTCCGGTAGCGCGTGCCGTCGCCCCTGTTGAGATACAAGTCCAAAAAGGGAATGTTTTCGAGCTTGATGTATTCCCAGATGTTGATCTCGGTCCAGTCCAGCAGGGGATGAATCCGGATGTGGGTGTTCGGCGGGAACGAAGTCTTGAATTGATCCCACAGTTCCGGGGGCTGGTCCCGGAAATCCCAATCGTTGTTCTTGTCGCGCGGGGAGAAGTACCGCTCTTTGGCGCGCGTGCTTTCTTCGTCCGCGCGGACGCCCAGGATGATGCCCGTGTACCCTTTCTCCTCCAGCAACAGTTTGAGCCCGTTGGTTTTGAGCGCGGTGCAGCATTCGACCCGGCCCCGTTCGTGGTTCATCCCTTCGGCCAGGGCTTTCTTGTTCTGCCCGACCACCAGGTTGAGGCGCCATTCGCGCGCCAGCCGGTCCCGGTACTCGATCATGGCGGGGATCTTGTAGCTGGTGTCCACGTGCAGGAGCGGAAACGGGACGTGGCCGAAGAAGGCCTTCCGGGCCAACCACAAGAGCACCGTGGAATCCTTCCCCATGGACCAGAGCATGCCCAGGTTATCGAAGTGTTTATAGGCCTCGCGAAAGATATAGACGCTTTGATCTTCCAGTTGTCGCAGATGTCTCATGCGTGCACGACCTTTTGCTGTTCGACTCCCTCTCCCCCGGAGGGAGAGAGCTTGCCCCGGACTTGATCCGGGGGCTGGGGTGAGGGGGGATTCATCGTTGAAGCCAGATCCGCCAGCTTTTGCGCGGCCGCCCCGGATTCGAGACTTCTTTGCGCCAGAGGCACGCCTTCGGCGATGGAGTGGGCCCGCCCTGCTGCATAGAGGAACATGGCGGCGTTGTAGACGACCCAGTCGCGGAACCGGTCCCGGGCCTGCCCTGAGCCTTGGTTGTCCAGGACGCGATGAATCGTGTCTGCCTCCCGGACCGGGACATCGTTCGGAGCTTGTCCTGAGCCCTGTCGAAGGAACTCTGAATCCATGGCCATGTGTTGGAATGAACCCATGGGAAGCCGCACGTCCGCGGGTTTGAGCGTGATGGGGGTCACGCGGTTGTCTCGCAGTTCCCGCATGACCGTGGGCGTCGCGATCGACAGTTCTGGAAATCCTTCCATCCCCTGGAAGACGAGGAGCCGTTGCCCGCCGAGCATGGTCACCGCTTCCGGGATCTTTTCGAGATACGGCGGATGGGCCACGCCCACCACTTGCGAGTGCGCGCGCATGGGATTCAGCAGCCGGGCGACCTGGTGGAACAGGTTTTGGGCTCCCAGTTGTTCGCGTAGCGCCAGCAACTTTGCCAGGGGCGGGTGATACAACGCGAGGTCCAGGTACGCGAAGCCGTTCCGTTGCAGGACTCCGGCAAGCTCTTGTCCCTGCAACGTGGCGGGGATGCCCAGTTGCGCCAACACCCGGGGCAGGTCGGAAGCTACCGTGGGATTGTCGATGCCGTGAAACAGAATGGTGGCCCCGGCGGAGGCGGCGACGATGGCCGCGGGCAGGCACGCGTGGTGCGTGTTGTGCTTTTCGGCATACACCGGCACGTCGACCACGTCGAGGCTGGCCGGAGCGTCGATCGGGGACACGTAGCTGCGCGTAACGGCGGTGAAGGCGGCCAATTCCGTGACGCCTTCCAGCTTGATCCGCATGGCCATCAAAAAAGCCCCGGTCTGATAGGGGGTCGCGTTGCCTTCGATCAGATCCGAAGCGGCCTGTTTGGCTTCGTCCCACGAGAGGTCTTTCGCCCCTCGTTGTCCCTTTCCGATTTTGGTGATGAGTTGGTGCATCAGCGGCGCCTGCAATCGGTCAAACTTACGGTCGAATTCCAATGGTGGTTTATCGTGTTCTTCCGGGGAGATGGTTACTGGTGCAGCCCACATTCGGTTTTATCAAGACTCTGCCATCGCCCGGATCGAGGATCGTCGCCCGGCTGAACGGGCGCCGTGCAGTGGGTGCACCCGATGCTGGGGTAGTGCCGGTCATGGAGCGCGTTGTACGGCACGTCATGCGTTTTGATGTACGTCCAGACTTCATCGTTGGTCCAGGCCGCGAGGGGATTGAACTTGACCAGGCCGAACCTGGCGTCCCATTCCACCAGCCCGGCGGTCGCCCGCGTCGGTGACTGGTCGCGACGAATGCCGGTCACCCATGCGGAGTAGTTTTTCAAAGTCCTGGTCAACGGATCGACTTTCCGGATTTGGCAGCATTGATCCGGCTGCCGGACCCACAACAGGTCTCCGAACTGGTCCGCCTGTTGGCTGGGCGTCAGCGCCGGCACGACCCGGATCACCTGCTCGGTCGAGACCTTGTACCGGGCGAGCAGGCGGTCACGCACGGCGTAGGTTTCCGGAAAGAGAAAATCCGTGTCCAGATAAAAGAGCGAGGCTTGCGGATTGATGCGGTGCATCATGTCCCAGAGCACCATGTCCTCCGCGCCGAAACTGCACGCCAACACCACCCTGGGGAAAAACCGGTCCAACGCATAGGCCAGGACCTCTTGCGGCGATTGGCCCGCAAAGCGTTGGTTCAGTTCCTGAAGGGCCTCTGCTGAAAGATTCGCTTGCGCAGTTTCCGTCATTTGATGACCACTTCCGCTTCTTCTTTCCCCCTCCTTTGTAAGGAGGGGCGAGGGGAGGTAGAGGCTATGACCAGAACCCTCCTGCTTCATGGACGGTTGGCTCTACCCCACCTGATCCTCCCCTTACAAAGGGGAGGGAAAGGACCCGGTAGCCCTGCCTAGGATGACCAACTGGGGTCATTGCTTAATTCTCCACCTTTTCGACCAACACTTTGAAATGTTGCTCATCGGCTTCCAACGGATCTTCGCCGAGTACCTTGTGCCCGTCGTTGCGAAGACTCATGGGCACGTTCTTGATGGGCTCTCCGGCATCCAGCCAGACTTCCAATCGTTCACCTTCGTCCATCATTTCGAGTTTCAACTTGGTCTTGACGTAGTTCAGCGGGCACATGACCCCTCGAAGATCCAGCACGGTCACGTCCTGCACGGGTTCGCTTTGCGCCGGGGCCGTTTCACTTTGCACTGCGGCCGCCGGTACCGGTTCCGTCGCGGTCTCGCTCTCTTCGGCGGTTCCGAGCTTGAGGTCCTGGTCGATGGATTCGGTCAGTTTCCGGCAGACGTTCCACGAACCCTTTGGCAAAGGTCCATTTTCCGGCTGGTGAATTCAGCGGAATTGTCCTTGGTGCCCAGGTCGCTCACGGTCCCTGCCATGCCCCGGTACGTTTGCAGGGATGAGCCCGTTCTGCCGCGCGGCGAACTGGTCGAATTCCGCCAGCGTGTCGGCATCGGTGTTCGGATCGATGCCTTCGGTCACGAGCAGGGCCTTGGCGCCGGCCACCACGGCGCGATAGGACTTGTTGATGGCCATGGCGTATTGATGTTTCTCGGCCAGAATGCGGGCCTGGTACAGTTCCTGCTCGGCTTCCAGGATCCGGTTGTCGATCATCTCGATGGCGCCGCCGGCGCATTCACCGGGTCCGAGATCTTCGAGCGTGAATTCTTCATCCGCTTCCCAGTCGAAGTAGTACGAGGGATCGTCGGCATAGGCCGGCAGAATGGAATGCCCGATCAGTTCTTCCTTGAGCGCGTTCTTGCCCGCCCGTTTGACAAAGGTGTGCAGGCTTTCGCCCTCCTGGCGGTCGCGTCGATACACGTCGAGCAAGTGCGACACCGCGGCCGGGACGTTCTTGGCCGGGAGTTTGATCGTCATTTGTCCGACTTCCGCTGTCCCGTTGATCCGCCCTCCGAGATGCAGTTCATACACCGGGGCAATGTGATCCCCGACGCGTTTGCCCACTCCGTGCAGCCCGATGGTCGAGATATGATGCTGGGCGCACGAGTTGTGACAGCCGCTGATGTGGATCGTGGTCCCTTTCAAATCCTCGGGGACTTGGCCGGGTGGAAAGACTTCGGCCAGGGCGCGGGCCACGCCCTTGGATGAGGTGATCCCCAGACCGCAGGTATCGGTCCCCGGGCAAGCCACGATGTCTTCGGTTTTATTCGCTCCGGGTTGGCTCAGCCCGTTGGCGTCCAATTCCTGATAGAAGGCTTCCAATTGGCCGTCGGGCACCCAGCGAATAATCAGGTTCTGCCCGATCGTGGTGCGTACGTTGCCATTGGAATAGCGTTCGGCCAGATCAGCCACCAGCAGCATTTGCTCGGCGGTAATATCGCCCGTCGGCAGTCTCAGGACCGCGGCGGAAAACCCGTCCTGCCGTTGTTTCACCACGTTGGTGCGTCGCCACGTGGTGAACGAAGAGGCATCCGGGTGGCCGCCGTTCCCGTTGGCTCCATGCTTCGACGGCATGATCAGGGGAGCCGGGTCGGCATGCGGGAGGAGGTTCAACGGCGCATGCGCCGGCTTGGCGCCGAACATGTCCGCATAGGCTTCTTCCCACCGGCGTTTGAATTCTTCAAACCCCAGTTTCTCGATCACGAACTTCATGCGAGCTTTGCTGCGGTTCTTGCGATTGCCCAGATTGTCGAAGACCTTGATGACGGCTTCGATGGACGGGATCAGGTCGTCCATGGGCACGAATTCCCGGAGCAGATGCGCGATGCGCGGGGCCGCGCCCAATCCGCCTCCGACCACCATGCGAAAGCCGATCGTGCCGTCTTCGGTTTTCTTCGCCAATAAGCCCACGTCGTGGATGGGCGTCATGGCGCAATCGTGATTGCAGCCGGAAAACGCAATCTTGAATTTTCGCGGCAGGCTCTGGTTGAGCGGGTTGCGCAGCAGGTGCCGCGCCACGGTGTTCGCGTACGGGGTCACGTCAAAGACTTCGCCTTGGCAGACGCCGGCCAAGTGGCAGGCCGTGACGTTGCGGACGGTGTTGGCGCATGCCTCGCGGGTGGTGAGTCCCACTTCTTCCAGCTTGCGCATGACCGTGCTGACCTGCGGCAAGGGCACGAAGTGCAATTGAATATCCTGCCTGGTCGTCACGTGGCCGACGCCGGTGGCATAGGTCTCGGCCAGTTCGGCCACGCGGCGTACCTGGTTGGCCGTCATCCCGCCAAAGGGAATTTTGATGCGCACCATTTGCACGTCCGCCTGCCGTTGGCCGTAGATGCCGTATTGCAACCGGAACGGCTTAAACAGATCCAGGGTGACGTCACCGGCCTGTAACCGTTTGACCTCATCTTCAAACGTTTCGATTTCCTCTTGAATTTCTTGAGGGATGGGAAGGGTATGAATTTCAGGAAACGTGGTGGAACGGCCCGTGCTCATGATGTGCCTCCGGATGAAATGGGGAATATGCTCCCAATGCCGTTAAATGTGATACATCGGCGCTCGTTGTTGTTCGAGCTCCGTATATTGTTCGATCAGGGATTGCAGCGTGACCGAACTCAAAATCTCCCGCTCGGCCTGGTACACGCGATCCCAAAGTCTCGATAATAACGCCTCGCGATGGGGAGGCCGCAAGGCGTTCCCGTTCGTCCCGGCCTCTCGCGTGTCCGGCTCGGCGTGACCGTTCATCGTTTCGACAATGGCGGCCAAGGACACGTCCGATGGGGGTTGCCGCAGTATGTATCCTCCTTGCGGCCCCCTGATGCTGTCAACGATGCCGCCTTGCTTCAACGCGTGCAGCACCTGCTCGATAAACCTCGGCGGAATAGTTTGCCGCCGGGCAATCGTCCTGGCCTGCACCGGCCCCTCACCGTATCGCAAGGCCAGATCCAGCGTCGCAAAAATCGCATACGTCACTTTCAGCGGAATCTTAATCATCTCAATTCATACATTTCCGATAGGAATTATAGAATTATAGGAATTCACCAATGCCGTGTCAATACCCCATAGAACCCTCTCCCTTGGCGGGAGAGGATTAAGGTGAGGGTGGTTTAAGTTCAACTCCCGACCGTCACGCAAGGCCTGATCTTCTCCAGAGTTTTTTCCCCGATGCCCGGAATCTTCAACAGGTCTTCGACGGACCGGTAAGGTCTCCCTTTGACAATTTTTTCGGCTGTAGCTGGACCAACTCCCGGAATTTCCTGGAGTTGTTCTTTTGATGCGGTATTCAGGTCGATGGGTTTGTTGCATTTTTTCTCCCATTTCTTCTCTTCTTCCAGCAGGATTTTGCGCAGTTCAAGGAGGCGTTCAGGATCGGTTTCCTCCCATATTCCATTGCGCTTCAACATGGCGAAATCGAGGACGTTCCGGAGTTCTTTCCATACGAATTTGCTTGGTGTGCCGTCAGGGGCTTGGTGGCTTTCGCCGTGTACTCTGGCCAGGCCCTGTTCGACGAGGAGGTGCCCGAGGTCGCGGCCGTCGTGGGTTTTGATAAAGGCATAGTGGCGCCCTATGGCCGACCCTCCTGGTGCCTTGGCATAACTGGTGTAAATGGTGAATGGCCGGGATAGGACCCGTTTGACGTACACGGCGGCTTTTTTGCCCAAGCGTATGACGTCCTTAGTGTCTTGGAGGCCGAAATAATATTGTTGTTCGAGAATCCTGTCTCTCGTAGCCTTGCTGGCGGTGGTCTCCGGGCAATCCACGTAGTAAAGCCGCAGGTGTAGTACCTTGCCGTTGGCCTTAACCTTGAAACTGTCGCCGTCGTTCAGGCCGGCCTCGATCAGCGTCGCGTTTTCGATGGTCTCAAGCTCGGCAGCCTGAAGGGCCGTTGCCAGACAGCATGAGAGGACCAGGGTGGTAAACAGACATTTCTTCATAACGATTGCGTTGTAGTGGTACGGCCTTTTCTTATTGTTCAGTGAAGAAGAGGAATATAAAAGGTAGTCTGTCTTTCCCGTCCCTGCAACCTTTCGATTGCTCAGGGTTCATTGGCGTGAATCCCCAATGTTTGTAATCGGGCAAAGAGGTTTCGGTCGCCTCCCTTGATGGAAATTGGCACACCGGCGAATTCCCGGCGATGCGGATAATCTCTCCGGAGCCGGTCAAATGCCTGGGGACGTAGCGGTTCGGGAACGGCGAGCACGTCCCGCATGCGCGTATGGTCTCCCGGCAGGTCGTACAGGGTCGTGACAATGTCATGGGCCAAGGTCTGGAAATCCTTACCGGCGGCGTCGAACGCGAGGCGGGGTGCATTTCCTGGTGTGCGAGGGTCGTGGGCAGATCCTGAGGAGGCGTCCAGACCGGCTCGATTCCCCAAAAGCCACAGCAGGCGTGGTACAGCATCACCGTTGCCTTGATCTTTCCCGTCGGAGGAGTAGCCGGCAATATGCGGGGTGCCGATCGTCACCTCGTTCAGGAGGTCCCAATTGATGGACAGGCTCCCCTTCCCATACGTCCATGACTGCTCCTGCTATCGTCCCGCCGGTCAGGGCCTCAAGCAGGGCGGAATTGTCCACGACTTCTCCGCGCGCGGTATTGATCAGGATGGACGATGGCGCCATGCGGGCAAGTTCATCTGCTCCGATCATGTGAAACGTCGCATCGGGTCCGTCGAGCGTCAACGGGACGTGCAGGGTCACGAAGTCGGCTTGCAGGATTTCAGCGAGTGGCCGATACCGGCGATCGCCCGTTGCCCGCGCCAATGGCGGATCATGCAGAAGCGTCCGCAGGCCCAACGCGGGCGCCTTGGCCGCCACGAGGCTGCCGATCCGGCCGGCCCCGATGATCCCCAAGGTTTTTCCGTTGAGCACGAGGTTCTTGGCGTGGGCCGTCGCGAGCAGGGCCGTCAGCACGTACTCTGCCACGGCGTTCGCATTGCACCCGAGGGCCGCGGCAAACCCGATGTGACGAGCGGCCAAATACTCCTGGTCGATATGCTCGACGCCCGTGGTTGCCGTTCCCACGAATTGCACGTCGGTGTCTGCCAACAGCGTGGCATCCACTTTGGTGACGGACCGGACGATGAGCGCGTGGGAGTCACGAAGCGCCTCGCGGGTCATGGCTCGTCCCGGGAGCAGGGTCACGGAGCCGAGATGCGAAAACGCTTCCCGGGCAAACGGAATATTCTCATCCACTACGAATTGCACGAGCCCCTCACCGTGGTGGGATTAGGTCTTTTCTTTTAGCACTGGTATATCATAAAATTTCATTATTGGTCGGGGAAGAAGGGACGCCGATAAAAATCCCGGGAACCTGAATGATTATTCCGAATTCATGACGCGAGGAGGGAGAGGGGAAGTAATGGCCCAGAAAACCAAGGCAACGAAAAAACCGACGTCGGCGAGGGGAACGAAAAAGACCGTTACAAAGAAATCTACGACGCCGACCAAAGCGAAAGCGACGAAAGCCGTACAGTCCGGCCCCGGCCCTTCAACCAGGCAGTTGAAAATAGGACAGAAGGCTCCGGCCTTTGCCTTGCCGAATCAGGACGGCAAAATTATGCGACTCTCCGATTTCAAGGGGAAGAAGGTCGTGCTGTATTTTTATCCCAAAGACGATACGCCGGGTTGCACCAAAGAATCATGCGCCTTTCGTGACGGCCTGGAAGAAATTCATGCCAGCGGCGCCGTGGTGCTGGGGATCAGCGCAGATTCCGTGGACTCGCACAAAAAATTTGTGAAAAAGTTCAACCTGAATTTCCCGTTGCTGAGCGATGAAAAGAAAACCGTGGTGCAGGCCTACGGCGTGTGGAAAGAGAAATCACTGTACGGCCGGAAGTTCATGGGCATTGAGCGCACGACGTTCATTATCGATGAACAAGGCAAACTCGACGATATCTTCTCGAAAGTAAAAGTGGACGGTCACCTGGAGGAGGTCCTGGCGGAACTCGACGTCATGCCCTAGGCTTAACTTCCTCAGCGCGTTTCGGTTTCGTCCCCGATTACGGCCGCGTCGTGCTCGCCGAAGATCGCGGTCTCATGCGTGTAGTGTTTGAACTCCAACAGATTGTGTGACGGGTCTTCGAGAAAAAACGTCTGGTGTTCCAGCCGGGTTCCCGGGAATCGACGACGGGGCTGTTGGTAAAACTTCAGCCCGTGGGCCTTGGCCCGTTCCGCCACTTCTTTCCATTCCTTCTCGTTCGTAAACACCAACCCGAAATGTCGGGGGTAGATGCCTTTCTGCCGGGGAAGCGGCTTCGTCGTCAATTGCGCCACGATTTGATGATGATTGAATTCCATCACCATGGCGTGCGTGGACCGGCGCCCGAGCGTGCAGCCCAGACCGTCCACGTAAAATCTCTTGGCTTCTTCCAGATCGTATACGGGAAAGGCCAAATGAAAGATGACGGATCCCATACCACGCTCACTCGGTTCTAACGTTGATCAATGCAGCAGGATGTCTTTGGCGTGTTGGTGCGGGGGGTTCTGCATGCGGTCCAGGTCCTGGCGGACGAGACCCAGACCGGTCACGCACAACTCGAAGTTTGAAGAGAGTTTTTGAAACAGTACCGGGGGGTCTTGACGCTCACCGTGTTGGAAGGCGGCGACAATCCGGTAAGAGCGCTTCCCGGCTTTCACGTAATTCACGAAATGATCCTTGTGGTAAATCAGCCCGCCGGTTTTGAGATAGCGGAGATATTCCGGAAACAGCCCGGCAATGAACAGCGTCAAATCGCCGATGTGCCGGTGAATGTTCCGTTCCCGGTCCGGACCGGGGGAGTCCGTCGCGAGTTCGGATTCGTATAACAGTTCGGCCACCGTTTCGACCGGTTGTCCGCGCTGGTTCTTGATGTGCCGGAGTTGGTCGACGTGGGAGAATTCGACGAGCAGATTGGAGAGATAGGCGGTGACGTTGAAATCGGGCCATCCCAGCGACTCGGTAAAGCTGCGTTCCGTCAGCGCCCCGAATAGTCGCCTGAGTGGATGATGTTGAGAAACGGCGGTCGCCATCCTCCCCCCTTTGACCCGTTCGTGCCCGGGTCCGTTCAACACCTACTCTATTTTCCCTGATTCCCTCCGGTGACTGTCAAGAACAAATGTCACCGGGCCGTCATTTTCCAACGTCACGACCATGTTGGCACCGAACTTGCCTGTATGAACCCGTACGCCCTGTTCTCGAATAGAGTCCGCCACGGATTCATAGAGTCGCTGCGCAACGTCGGGCGGCGCGGCTGCATCGAAGCCCGGACGCCGGCCCCGATGGGTATCTCCCAACAACGTAAATTGCGACACCATCAGCAGTTCCCCTTGCACGTCCATGATCGACCGGTTCATTTTGCCCGCCTCGTCGGAGAAGACGCGGAGCTGCGGGATTTTGCCGGCCATATAGGAGACGTCCGCCTCGGAATCGCCTTTCGCCACGCCCAGCAAAACCATCAGCCCTTGCGCAATGGACGCGATCGTGTGACCGTCGACCGCGACGGAGGCCGAGCGGACCCGTTGGAGCACGGCTCTCATGTTTGCGCGTCCCCTGGCGATTCATACGTCAGGACTGAGGGCGCGAAACCGGAACGTTGCGTTGCACGAGCTTCCACAGGACCTCCAGTTCCGGGGAGTGAAGCAATGCCTGCATGCCGAGGTATCCGGTCACGCTCAATCCGATGCCGACCGTCAGCATGATACTCTTGGCGATCCATTCGTCCGCGCGCTGCCAGACCGCCAGATCCGCGATCCACAGACAGCTCAGAATCACGGGGATGGTCGCGAGCCCGGCCTGACCGAGTGAGCGACCGACCCCTCGCCAATCAATGCCGCCCAGTCGATGCGTGAGAATGCCGATCAACACCCCGATGTTCACCATGGCCGAAAGCGCAGTGGCCAGGGCCAGGCCTGCATGGGCCAGAGGCTGCATCAGAAGAACGGCCAGGAGGATATTGAGGAGCATGGCGGCCACCGCCGCAAAAGCCGGGGTCTTCGTATCCTGGAGTGAATAAAAGGCCGTTACGATGATGCGGATGCCCGCGAAGGCCCATAGTCCGACGGCATAGGCCAACACGGCGGCGGCGGTGGCTTGGGTGTCGGCGGCGGAAAAGGCGCCGTGCTCGAACAACAGGTGCACGATGGGGTGCCGGAGAAAGATGACCCCGATCATAGCGGGCAGGATAATGAAGCCGATCATGCGCAGGCCGAAGCCCAGCGTGTCCCGCAGTTCATCCAAGGCCCCGCGCGACGCCTGATCCGACAGGGCAGGCAGAATCGCCGTGGCCAGGGCCACGCCGAAAATGCCCAGGGGAAATTGGATCAAGCGCATGCCGTAAAACAGGTACGTGGGCCCGCCGGGAAAATATGACGCCAGGATCGTGCTCACGGTTATGTTGATCTGCACCACGGACAGCCCCAGCAATGACGGGATGATCAAGGTGCCGATCCTGCGCACGCCGGGATGCCCGGGGTTGAAACGCCATTGGAAGAGCAGGCCGCGTTTCTGAATGCCGGGCAGTTGCATGACGAATTGCGTCAGCCCGCCGGCCACGACCCCGAGGGCGATGCCCAAGGCCGGTTCCTCCATTGCCGGGGCCAGCACCAGCGCCGAGAGGATAATGCAGATGTTGAAAAACACAGGGCCGAGGGCCGGAGCCGCAAAGGCCCGCAGGGAATTCAGCATGCCCATGGTCAAGGCCGCCAGGCTGATAAAGATCAGGTACGGGAACATGATCCGGGTCAGGACAGTCGTGAGGCTCATTCGTTCAGCGTCCTCGTGAAACCCGGGCGCCATGACCCACACCAGGCCCGGGGCGGCGATCACACCGAGCAGGGTGATCAGCGTGACGATGGACAGCAGCGTGGTAAACGCGGCGCTGGCCAGTTCCCACGTTTCCTTCTTGCTGCGCAGGGTGTGGTATTCGGTGAAGACGGGGATGAAGGCGGACGACATGGAGCCTTCGGCCAGCAGTTCACGCAACAGGTTGGGAATACGATAGGCCACGAAAAACGCATCGGCCGCAATCGTCGCCCCCAGCAGTCGCGCCAACAGGATATCGCGGACCAGCCCCAGGATGCGGCTGGAAAAGGTGGCGGCGCCGATGAGCCCGGCGGCCCCCGCGATGGAGCGATGCTCGTCGGCGTTTGGCGATTGGGGTTCAGGAGGCATGAAAGGAATTCTAGACGAACGAGACCGGGGAATCCAGGAAGCGAACAGGATGAGCCGTACCGGAGTCGTGCCCTATAAGCCGCCGCGATCCTGGCGCGGGATCGTCAATTTCGCCTCGATGAATTCCTGATGAGGCAACTCGAACGATTTGGCGATTTGGCGAATCGTTTCGATCTCGGCATGCGAGGTGTCCTCCGCGGCGTTGGCAATGGCGAACAGGCATCGCAGAAACGCCTTTCGTTCCTCGATGGTGGTGTAGTGGCAAAACCCCGTCGTGAGCCGAACCATGTCCAGGCCGTGCATGATCCGGGCGTGACTCATCTCGGTGATCAACCGGGCCTCGTCTTCGGGCACGTTCCAGAGTTGCCGGAGGGCCTGGCTCATGGCCTCGCGTTCTCGGTGACACACCTCGTTGTCCACCCAGGCCACGTGGGCCATCAGGCCCGCGGCCAAACAGATTTTCCTGGCCTCCGCCTCGGGAATTGAAAGGGCGCGTCCCTGCTGCTCCAACTCCGAAGTCAACTGGAAGTAAATCGTGTTCTTGATGAAATCCTCGATCCGGTCCTCGCGTGACCCTTGCCCCGCCTTGCGTTTCAGGGTTTGTCGAAAAGGAGCGGAGAGGTGCCCCAACAGGCCGGTACTGCGTCCTTCGATATCCTGACGAATGTCGCTCCAGAAACGCCGATTCTGGGACGCCACGGGGGCGGTCCCCTACAGCCCGGTCGGCCCCGTTGCCTCCGACCAGTTTCTCCAGGGTCTTCAGCACGAGCTGTTTGTCTCCGGAGGATCGAATGCCGGAGAGGACGCGGTCCAGCAAGTCCTGGCGTTCGGCGTCGCTCACCGCATGCGTCATGTAGAGTTCCAGTTGCATCCAATCTTCCCCGGAAATATCGGGGAGCAGGAACAGGAGTTCCTTCAAGGCATTGATTTCTTCCTGCTCGAGCCGGCCGTCGATCCAAGCGATGCCGATCATCAATTTCCCGAGATCCAGAATAAAATTCCTGGTCGCCATGCATCCTCCATTGCTTGCGGCCGCATTGTTTCATTGACACTCAAACGACCCTTTCTATAGCATCTTTCGGAGTTTTTGTCTTTGGAAAAGGGGCGAAGACGGATGAAAGGGTTTGTAACCGGGAGGGCGGACACCGCCCCTACGCACTAGATGGACGCACAAGAAACTTCCGCATCACTTGACGAAACTCCCGCATCGCCGTACCCGTGGGGCCGCCTATGGTTTTTCGGCACGGCCTTTACCACGGGGGCCGTGGTCATGGCCTTGGAAATTCTGGGCAGTCGTTTGCTCGCGCCGGTGTTCGGGACCTCATTATTCGTCTGGGGCGCGCTGATCGGGGTCGTCCTCGCCGCCATGAGCAGCGGCTATTCCACCGGCGGCTGGCTGGCCGACCGGCGCACGCCCGGCGCGGTGTTACCCTGGTTACTGCTGGGCTCGGGCGCCTGGACCCTCCTATTGGCCGGTGTGGGGCAGTCCATCGTGTTTACGGTTTCGCAATGGACCGTGGACCCGCGATGGGGGCCCTGTCTCGCGGCCAGTGTCCTGTTGGCGGTTCCGGCGTTCGGGTTGAGCGGCGTGCTCCCCGTGCTTTTGCGATTGGCGATCGCCGATATGGGACACCTGGGCCGGCACACCGGGGCCATGATCGCCGTCTCCACCATCGGCAGCCTGGTCGGAACCTGGGGCACCTCGTTTTTCCTGTTGACGTGGCTGGGGAGCTTGACCCTGGTCGCGGTTCTGGGCGTCGTGCTGGTGGTCCTGGGCTTGGGCTGGTTGTGGTGGAGCCGCTTGGTCAAGGGGGTTGTGGTGGTGCCGCTCGCCGGGATACTGGGCGGGTTGATCTGGCTGGGGTTCCACCCGGTGCTCATCTATCCGCCGGTGATCCATCAGGAAGACAGCCCGTATCAGCAGGTGCAGGTCCGCGATGAGAAAGACCTGCGGTTCCTGGTGCTCGACAATACCTTCCACGCGATCATGTGGCAGCCTGATCCGGTGCGATTGGCGCTTCCCTATAGTCAAATGATGATGGCCGCCCTGGCCCTGCATCCCCAGCCGCAACGGGGGCTGATCCTGGGGCAGGGCGGCGGGTCCATCGCCAAATGGCTGGAGCAACATTGGCCCGAACTGGAACTGGACGTGGTCGAGATGGACCCCTCGGTGGTGCAGGCGGCCGAAAGATTTTTTGAATATGACGCGCCCGCCAACCACCACGTGTACGTCCGGGATGCGCGCGTCTTTTTAGCCAGGAAGGCCACGCAATACGACGTCATCTGGGTGGATGTCTTTGCCCGGCACCAGATCCCGTTTCATCTGACCACCACGGAATTTTTCGCCGAATTGCGGGAACACCTGAGCCCGGATGGGGTGGTGGCGGTGAACCTGGCCGCCTCGGATTCGGACCTGGACCGGATCAGGGCCGAGGCCGTGGTCTCCACGATGAAAACCTCGTTCCCTCACGTGGAGACGTACAGCATTCCCGCCCCGACCTGGCTCCGCACCAAACCGGGCTCGGTGAACCTGATTTTCTTCGCCGGTCGCGAGCCGTTACGCATGGACTCCGACGAGTTTTCCTTGGCGACGATTATCCTGCTGAATCAAGGCAAAATGCCGCCCGAAGTCCTGCCATTCCTGAATTCCGCCGGAAGCTCCGGACTGGAACCCCGGTCTCATCCTGACCGATGATTTCTCCCCGTTCGATATCCTGCAGGGCAGCGGCTGACAGCAGCCTTGCGGTGACATAGAAGATACTCACCCCGTTAGGGTAAGACACCTTCTCCGGAGGCAAGTCTTGTGTCAACCGCATGGGGGATGGGAAACGAAAAAGGGAAGACTGGCCTCACTCAACCGGTCTTGACTTCTATCCTAAAAGGACAACGGGGCTCAGTCGGCTTGGGCGGGCCAGAACTTGTAGCGGATTTGAGGTAACTGTTTGCCTTCGAAGTTGGGAATGTCGTACAGGCACCGGTCGATAGTGGCAACCTCGTCCTTCGTAAACTCGAACACCTGGGACTGTTTCCAGAATTTATCAAAGGTAAAATAATCCCCTTTTTCGGGTTTTTCAGCCAGCGCGGCCTGCATCTTTTTAAAGCCCTCGGTATCCACGTTCGGGATCCGGCCGTTATTTTTGTCCACGCACCATTTCAGGATCTCGGCGACCCCATACATGGTGAGTTCGATTTTCACTTTACTCGAATTTGTTTCCGACATTAGTGTCCTCCTCCTTCCAAAGAGAAAATCTATAGCACATTCTTGTAAAACTCTTCCAGTCGTTTCATTGGAAAATTGCGGGATTCAAACAAAAACCCGTGGAAATCCCGCGCGCCGCGAGCGGAAAATCAGGCAAAATGTCCCGAAAAACCCCGTGATTCGCGAATAACCCGTTGTATCGCTTAGTCGAAAGCTCCTATACTGTTCCGTTCGAGCGGATGTGATGAAAGTCCCGGGCACAGACTCCGGGAGAGGGGCGTTCCGATTGGGGGTGCTGAAATGGCCGTTCCCCGCTTGGTGGCAGGCGACATACTCCGTGTCCTCACGCTGTGTGGAATACTGTTCCTGCCCGGGTGTTCGCCCAAAGATCCCTATGTGCCTCCGGATCTGCTCTATCTCTTTGCCAGTTATGATGTCGGGAAAAACCCGACCGCGGTGAAAGCCGGGGACTTCAACCAGGACGGCTTTTCGGATCTGGTGACCAGCAACATTTCGGCGAATACCCTGTCCCTCCTGCTCGGAAACGGGGATGGGAGCTTCCAGGCGCAAGTATCCATTCGGGTGTGCAAGGAGCCGCGAAACCTGGCGGTCCTGGACCTGAACCGTGACGGGCATGAGGACCTGGCCATTGCCTGTTCCGGGAGTAATCAAGTCGCGATTTTCACGGGGCAGGGGGGCGGGACCTTCGAGAAAGACGGGCTGTATCCCGTCCACCGGACGCCGGTTTCCATCGCCAGTGGAGATTTCAACGGCGACCGGCAGTTGGATTTGGTGGTGGCCCTGCGCAACGATAAGCTGCAACTGCTGTTCGGCAACGGAAACGGAAAATTCCGGGTCGGGCCGTTATACGAATATGGGGATACCCCCACGTCGGTCACCACCGCGGATTTCAATGACGACGGGCACTTGGATATGGCGGTCACGAACGGCGGGCCGATGAGCAGTGCCGTGTCGATCTGGTTGGGCCAGGGCGACGGCACCTTTCTCCTGCCCACCGATTACCGGACGGGCAAGCGGCCCTTATCCGTCTCCTGCGCCGACTTCAACAATGACGGCGTGTTGGACCTCCTGGTGGTGAACGGGCAGATGAACACCATCACCGTTTTTTTGGGAAATGGCGACGGCACCTTTCAGGAGGGTATGGATTCAGGCGGCGACGCCGGTCCCAATGACGGCCTGGCCCAGGATTTTGACGGAGATGACATTCCCGACGCCGCGGTCGTCAACATTCAATCGGGCAGTATCTCGGTGTTGTTCGGGAAAGGCGACGGCACCTTTTACTATCCCCCGCGGCACTATCGCACGCCCCGTGGGCCGTTTGCCCTGACAATGCTGATCGTTGCGCCGGATCGGGGCGAAGAACCCGGCTTGGCGGTTGTCAACAACGCGGAAAATAGTGTATCGATTTTCCTGCATCATGGGTTAAAATTCAGGGAACAGATCCAGGAGCCGACTGCTACCTGAGATGGAGAATGGAAAAACCACGGCAGGAACACCCGACGGAAACGTATTATGGAATGTCTCAGGTGCCAGGGGCTGATGATGGTGGAACGACATTACACCACGATGACCAAACACCTCTACGCCAAGTGCCTCAATTGCGGATTTTGGTTTGACCTCGTAGACGTGCTCAGGTTCTTCTATCGCGTCGTGCGAAACGGCTATCACGGAGCAAAAATCCGGGAAACGCTGTAAGCGTGCAGGCAGCCGCTCGTTTGTCCAAGCGGACGCCACCCGCCTCTTCATGCAACAAGCTACGGTTTCGAGAGCAGTTTCAATCCTTCCCGAATCAATTCGTCGAGTGACGTGGGGGCTGGGCTCATGCGGCTCACCCGGTCGAGGGCGTTATTGACGTCGCGGTGCCGGTATCCCAGGTTGACCAGTGCGGACAGGGCATCGTCCCGTGAGGCATCCAACGAAACCGGCGCGTCGGGCGCTTCCGTCGTGTCCTCCCCGAGGCAGGCGATGGTGTCCTTCAACTCCAGGGCAATGCGGCCCGCGGATTTTTTTCCGATACCCGGAACCGACGCGAGTTTATCCACGTCGCCGGCCAGCACGGCTGCCCGCAGGTCGGCAATTTTCAAGGCGGACAACACGCTCAGGGCCAGTTTCCCGCCCACGCCGGAAATCTTGGTCAGCAGGGTAAAGGCCGTTTTTTCCGCGGGCGTCAGGAACCCGAACAATTGAATGGAGTCTTCCCGCAGGTGGGTGAAGACGTGCAGCGTCAGGGGGGCGCGCAGGTCGGGGAGGGCGAAATACGTGCTGAGCGGGATGAACACTTCATAGCCCACGCCGTTGACGTCGATCACGAGCCGTGAAGGGTCTTTGGCCGCCAGGATTCCCGTCAGGTTGGCAATCATGAAGCGGGGTCACGTGAGAGGTGAAAGGTCAGCCGGAGGCCGCGACTTTTTCCATGACTTCATCCGAAATGTCGAAGTTGGCATGTACTTTTTGGACGTCGTCATGGTCGTCCAGGATTTCCATCAATTTCAACATCTGCTCGGCCGGTTTTTCGTCGAGCCGGATCTGATTCTGCGAGAGATAGGTGAGTTCAGCCACCGACGTGTGAATGCCGGCCTGTTGCAAGGCCGCCTTGACCGCTTCGAACGCGGCGATCTCCGTGGTGATTTCAAAGCCGGTGCCGGTCTGTTTGACGTCCTCCGCGCCGGCATCCAGGACGATGTTCAATAGCTGGTCCTCATCGAGCGACGCACCTTCCGCGACCAGGAGCCCTTTCTGGTGGAACTGCCACGCCACGGCCCCGGCTTCGGCCATGGTCCCGTGATTCTTCCCCAGCATGCTGCGAATATCCGACACCGTGCGGTTGCGATTATCCGTCATGACTTCGATCAGGATGCCGGTGCCCCCGGGCCCGTAGCCTTCGAGGGTGAACTCCTCGTAATTGACGCCGGGCAGTTCACCCGTGCCCCGCTGGATGGCGCGTTTGATGGTATCGGCCGGCATGTTGGCTTCCTTGGCCTTGGCAATGAAGGTTCGCAGAGTCGGGTTCGCATCGGGATCGCCTCCCGCGCGGGCCGCCACGGTAATTTCGCGGATCAGTTTGGTGAAGATTTTTCCGCGTTTGGCATCCACGCCAGCCTTATGCCGTTTGATTGTGGACCAATGACTATGACCGCCCATGCCGTCGTTCCCTCATGCAAAACGTGCGAAACTTTTTCGGTGAATCCTCATGTTTCAAAGAAGCCGTCGCTTGGCTTGCATCATAGGATAGGGCCTCCGACCGTGTCAACGAGAGTTACGTAATAAAGACTAGGAAATACTGTGGCATGTCCCGTTATCTGCCCCTCACGAGCGCCGAGCGCCGGTTCATGTGGACCAGAGGACAAAGGGAAGTTGCGTGAAGACAGGGAGGATGGTAAGGAAACTTCATGCGTGTCGTGTTTATGGGAACGCCCGCGTTTGCGGTGCCGTCTCTGGAAGCCCTGGACAACTCGGACCATGAGGTCGTCGGCGTGGTCACGCAACCCGACCGCCCCAAAGGAAGAGGACAGGCCGTGGTGCCGTGCCCGGTCAAAGAACTGGCAATGTCCAGAGGATTGCCCGTGTGGCAACCAGACAAGGTCAAAAGCCCGGAATTCCTGCAGCAACTCTCCGAGTGGAAACCGGACGTCATTTCCGTGACTGCGTTTGGCCGGTTCCTTCCGAAAGCGATTCTGGAACTCCCGCCCATGGGGTGCGTCAACGTCCATGGGTCCCTGTTACCTGCCTACCGGGGCGCCGCCCCGATCCAGTGGGCGCTCATTCACGGGGAGCCGGAAACGGGGATTACCACGATGGTGATGGATGAAGGCATGGATACGGGCGCCGTGCTGCTTCAGCAAACCGTTCCGATCGAACCCGAGGATACCGCCCTGGAATTGGGCGCCCGGATGGCGCAGGCCGGCGGCGCGCTCCTGGTGGAGACGCTCACGCGCTTGGCCGCGAAAACGGTCGTTCCCCGCGCACAGGATCATAGCCGGGCGACGATGGCCCCGTTACTGAAAAAAGAAGACGGTGTGATCGATTGGACGCAATCGGCCACGCAGATTGTCAACAGGATCAGGGGGCTCTCGCCGTGGCCCGGGTCCTACACCTTTCATCATGAGCATCGCCTGATCATTCGCAAAGGCCGTGTCGATACACAAGATGCCCCGGCCGTCAGCGACGGGCAACCGCCCGGCACCATCCTGGCCGTGGGTCCGAAATCTTTTTGGGTCGAGACGGGTGAAGGCAGGATCGAAGTGTTGGAAGTCCAGCCCGCGAATAAGAAACGCATGTCCGTGGAACAGTTTCTGCTAGGATATGCGCTCCGGGCGCAGGAAACGTTCGGCCCGCAGCCGCAACGGTGCGTTTCGTAACAATGGGATCACGTGAACACGTAAAGCCAGAGTCGAGGACCAAATGAGTGACCAAACCAAACAGGCATTGGAATTCATCGGAAAGCAGATCCGCGAACTCAAAATCATTCAACCGCATCTGCTGGAGGCCGTGAACGCAATCCTGGCAAAAGAGCAATTTTACAAATGGAAAAAACAGGTGGTGACGCTGGTGGGAGAAAAGCTCGGCGACGGCTACCGGAAACGATTGTCCAAGGATTGGTTGGAAACGGCCTTTGCCGGCGCGGACATGTACGATGAATTGAGTGACGACATCGAAATGTGTCTCCGCCACCTCTACCAACTCTCCCAAGAAATTGAAGCCAAGGGTTTTCAAGGCCCGGACGAAACCCCATCAGCCTGACACCAATGCCCACCTTGCCGCGCCCGCGAAAACGTCTCGGGCAACATTTTCTCATCGATCCCAATATCGTCCGAAAGATCCTGAAGGTCGCGGCGTTGCGCCCGGAAGAGGTCGTTTTTGAAATCGGACCCGGACGGGGCGCCCTCACGCATGCGTTGTGCGAACGTGGCGCGAGGGTGATTGCCGTGGAGATCGACCGGCTCCTGGTCGAGTACCTGGCGCAAACCTTCGCGCAACAGGACGCCTTGGAATTGCATCATGGAGACGCCCTGGCGTTTCCCTATGACACCCTGCCTGCGGGAACGGTCGTCATTGCCAATCTCCCCTACTACGTATCCACGCCTCTGGTATTCCGGTTGCTGGAGGAACGCGACCGGATCGACCGGATGCTCCTCATGCTGCAACGCGAAGTGGCCGAACGCATGATCGCGGAACCCGGCTCACGGGACTACGGCCTTTTGTCCGTGGTCACCCAATACCGGACGAAACCCCGCAAGGCGTTCGTCGTGCCGGCGAGCTGTTTCCGCCCGGTCCCGCAAGTGGACTCGGCGGTGGTGTGTCTGACGGGCCAGGCCGCGCGGAACCCCGACGATGCCGGGTTTGACGAAGTGTTCATGAAAGTCGTCCGCGGCGCGTTCGCGCACCGGCGCAAAACCCTCATCAACTCCTGCCGGGAAGAAGGATGGGAAGATCCCGTGATCCGACAGGCCCTGGAACAGACCCGCATAGACCCGCGCCGCCGCGCCGAAACGCTTACGGTCCGGGAATTCATCGCCCTGGCACAAGCCGTCCGCCCGATTCTATAAAGTTGACACTTTTTGCAGGCTGCTCTCTCTCTTCCCTCAGTCAGCTTGGCAATTCGCAAAGATACGCACATATTCTTCACTAGGTATTTTGATTGATAAAGGGAACCGCCATATGATAGAGTGGCTTCATGCGCCTATTTTCCAGGCCCGCCAAGAAGTCCGATAAGCCGGCCGCGCCGCGCCGCGCCTTTCCAATCAACCGGGAAATCGTCGGTATTCTGCTCGTCACCCTGGCCGTGCTGATCTTTCTGAGTTTGTGGTCCTTTTCACTCCGGGACGTCGGCTGGTCCGGTCTCCCCGAAAGCGACACGGTGGTGGAACGCGGCAGCCCGCACAACCTGGTCGGGCTGGTGGGCGCCTACATTGCCAAGGGGCTGATTTGGCTCGTGGGCTCCGCAGCCTTGGCGATCCCGTTTGTCATCCTTGTGTACGGCATTCGCATTTTCCAAACGGAACGCAAATCCCTCAACACGATCCTGGGCTCCGTGCTGCTCATCCTGGGGTTGAGCACGCTCGTGTGGTTACATCATCCCGTCTCCGTGCAGGTCTTGGAGGACGGGATCACGTCGGGCGTCTATGCCGGGCACGCGGGCGCCTGGACGGCCGACAAACTGGAACCCTTGTTCGGCCGATGGGGCAGCACGATCCTCTTGGGAGGCCTGCTGCTCGTCTCCTTCTTGCTCGTGACGCCTTTTTCCCTTTCTGCAGGGGTTGGCTCCATTCCCAAGGGTGTGGGGAAGATAAAGCAATGGGTCCGGCCTCCCGCGTGGCAGTGGCTGGCCTGGGGGAAAGACCGCTCGCAACCCAAAGCCAACAAACCCCTCAAGATCAACCGCGGACTGGGGAAACAACGGCCGGCCTTTGCATTTCTCAAAAAAGACGCCCCGGACCGGGAGCCGCCGCTGGAACAAGAAGACCCGGCTTCGGCTGACATCGAGTTTCCCGCAGGGGCGGGCCTGCTTTCCGTTACGCGACCCCACGTGGGGCGACCCGAACCAATACGGAAAGTGGCGAAGGGGTATCACCTGCCGGATCCCGTGGCCTTGCTCGAGGCACCGGCGGTGTCGAACACGCAACAGACGGATCAGATTCTGGAGTCGCAATCCCAAATCCTCACCGGCACCCTGCAGAACTTCGGGATTGCCGGAAAAGTCACCGAAGTGCATCCGGGTCCGGTCATTACCATGTATGAATTCGCGCCGGGGCCCGGTATCAAAGTCGCGCGGATCGTGACGCTGGCCCACGATTTGGCCATGGCCCTGAAAGCTCCCAGCGTGCGGATCGTGGTCCCGCTGCCGGGCAAATCCACGGTGGGTATCGAAGTCCCCAACCCGGTTAAAGAAACAGTGGCCTTGCGGGAAGTCCTGACCAGCGAGGCCTACACCCGGTCCCGGTCCAAATTGACGCTGGCTTTGGGCAAAGACATTTTCGGCCGGCCGTGCGTCGCGGACCTCAAGACCATGCCGCACCTCCTGGTGGCCGGGGCAACCGGATCGGGCAAAAGCGTGGGGTTGAACAGCATGTTGCTGAGCCTCCTCTTTTCCGCCCATCCCGACGAAGTCAAACTGTTGCTCATCGATCCCAAGGTCCTGGAACTCCAGATCTATGACGGGATCCCGCACCTGTTACATCCAGTATTGACGTCTCCGAAAGCCGCGGCGCGCGGGCTGACCTGGGTCCTGCAGGAAATGGAGCGCCGCTATCGCCTGCTCGCGGAATACGGGGTGCGCAATATCCAGGCCTACAACGAGAAAGTACGAGACGGCCTGCGTACCGTCCCCCAAAAACCAGGACCCGCGCGGTCGACAGCCGGCTCCCCGGCCGAAGAAACCGGCGGCCATGAGCCCGACGAGGCACCGCAACCGCTCCCCTACATCGTGGTAGTCGTCGACGAATTCGCCGATCTCATGATGACGGCGCCCAAAGAAGTGGAAGAAAAAATCGCCAGGCTGGCACAAATGGCCCGGGCGTCGGGAATCCATCTGATCCTGGCCACCCAACGCCCTTCGGTGGACGTGGTGACCGGTCTCATCAAGGCGAATTTTCCCACCAGGATCGCTTATCAGGTCTCGTCCAAAACCGACTCCCGGACCATCCTCGACGCGAACGGGGCCGAATCCCTGCTCGGGTGGGGAGACATGCTCTATTTGCCGCCGGGCACCGGCCGTCTTACCCGGCTGCATGGCCCCTACGTCTCCGACGACGAAGTTCGCCGGGTCGTCGAGTACGTGAAGACCCAGGCCGGCCCGGACTTTTGTAACGAACCTGCGTTTCAGGAACAGGTCATCGTCGAAGGAGAGCAGGAACGCGACGAAATCTATGAGCAGGCCAGGGAAGTCGTGTTGACCTCCGGGCAGGCCTCCGCGTCGCTCATTCAACGTCGGTTGCGGCTGGGGTATCCCCGCGCGGCAAGGATGATCGAACAGATGGAAGAAGAAGGCCTGGTGAGCGCACCCGGACGCGATGGCCGTCGTGAAGTCTTGGGTCGCCGGATGGCACTCGAAGAGGAGGTGGGATGAAGACCTTGCGATGGATCGGGATTGGCTGTGTGTTGGTGGCGGTGGTACCGGCGCTCGCGCAGGCCAAGGCGAGCGACGAGCTTGAAGCGTTGGTCGATCGCATCGATGCACAATACGCGCAGATCAAAGATTTCCAGGCGGACTATGTCCAGGAAACGCGCATTCAAGGGTTCGATACGCCTATCCGCTCCTCCGGCCGCGTCTATCTCAAGAAGCCCGGCCGGCTCCGCTGGGATTACCTGGAACCCTCGGTGGAGCATATCTACGTGCATCAGGATCAGGTGGCCATGTACGTGCCTGCCCACAATCAAGTGTTAAAGGGCAGTCTCACGATGATGGTCTCGACCAAGGCCCCGCTCCGATTGCTCCAGGGCGTCGGAAAACTGGCCGAACACTTTTCCGCGGAACCCACGGGAGACGGAAAGAAAGGAGAAGGCGGGTTGCCGTTGGTGACGCTGATCCCCAAGCCCATTGCCGGTGCGCCGCCGTCGTCGCTCGTCAAGATCGTGGCGGAAATCCAACCGCGAACCTATATGCTTCAAGCCCTCACCTTGCATGAGAACAACGGCAACGTGTCCACCTTTCGGTTCTCCGGCTTCAAGATCAACAAAGGACTGGATGACACCGTCGTGACCCTCACTCCCCCCGAGGGAGTGGTCATCGTCGAAGATTTTCTCCCGAAGAGCTGACCGCGTCATCCGCTACAACACCTCAATGAATGGCCCCATGAGAATCCTGCTGTGCCTCGTTGGCTTGGCCGTGGGCACGTGGCTCGTCCCCGTGCCCGTCCTGAGTCTGACGGGCGACCTGACCAACGATCCGGCCAAGGTGGTCGACAAATATCTGTCGTTGGATAAACGCGGGGTCCGGTTGGCCGCGCACTCCTACGAATCGATCAAGCCCTACGTGGCGTGGGAACAGGAAGAGCCGGTGTGGAAACGGTTCGTGGTGATCCGCGACTATGCGGTCAGCGACGACGTCACGCAATGGGACGTCGTGAGCAGCACGGAAGCCTTCATTCCCGTCACCTTTCAGATCCTCGGCGTGGTCCACGTGGAGACCGCGACGTTTGTCCCGGGGCCGCGGGAGCAGGTGTTGCCCGTTCATATCCGGGCCGTGGACAATCACTGGAAACTGGTGGGGCCGGTGTTTCCCCCGCACGTCGGCCGGCAACGGCTGGCGGATTTCGTGAAAGACGCCATGTTCCATGAAGACAATGCCGACCGCGCCGACACGTTGCGCCGGCTTAGGGACGCGCTCGTCAAAGCCGGCCGATCATGAACCACGGCCCGCTTGCAGACTCCGTCCGGTTGGTCATTTTTGATCTGGACGGGACCCTCATCGATTCCAAGTACGATATTGCCGCGTCGGTGAATCTCACGCTCGCGGACTTGGATTTGCCGACCTTGCCTCCCGAACAGATTTTTACCTTCGTGGGCGACGGGGTCAAACGGCTGCTGCGCTCATCCGTCGGGGAGGGAAACGAGGCGCGTTATGAAGAATCGCTTCGGATTTTCCGCGGGCATTATCTCGCGCATTGTCTGGACACCACGCAATTGTATCCCGGCTTGGACCGGCTGTTTGATGGGCGGGATACGCGCATGAAAGCCCTGGCCACGAATAAATCGCTGGAATACACCCTGCGCATCATCGAAGGCTTACAGGTCAAAGACCGGTTTGCCGCGATCGAAGGGCCCCTCGACCAGTCCGATTTGAAACCTGACCCTGGCATGTTGTTGCGCATTCTGGATCGTCTTGGGGTTCCGCCGGAAGCGTCCATGCTCGTGGGCGACAGCACGAACGACGTTCGGGCCGCCCAAGCCGCCGGGGTGTCTGCTTGCGCCGTGGGCTACGGCTACGGCAATCGCGACAAAGTCTCGGCCCTCAACCCCGACTACTACTGTGAAAAACCGGTCGATCTTCTGGCACTTCTGTCACCATGAGCTTGCCCTGTTTGTCCTGAGCGAAGGGCCTAGCGAAGGATTTCGAAAACAACAGATCCTTTCCTCCTCTGGCATAAGGGCTCGCCGGGGAGTAGACTGAAGAATCAGGAGCATGCCGGCGACACGACACTGGGCGGAAGAGTCGCCGGCAGCGAGTCACGGAAAGGAGGGAGGCATATGGAGATCGGAAGACGGACGGTCTTGCAGATAGGAGCATTGGCGGGGTTGGGACTCATGGTGAAAGCCATGGGCTTCTCCCCGGTATTGGCGACGACCAAAGAGGAACCGGGAGCCATCGTCAAAGTCGTCAAAACCGACGAGGAATGGAAGGCCATCCTGACTCCTCAACAGTATTACGTGCTTCGCCAGGAGGGGACGGAGCGGCCGTATTCCAATGGCTATCATGCCAGCAAGGACACGGGTACCTACTATTGCGCGGGCTGTGATCTGGCGTTGTTCTCCTCGGAAGTCAAGTATGACAGCAACACCGGCTGGCCGAGTTTTTGGCAGCCGCTTTCGGAACGGGTCGTGGGAACCAAGACCGATTGGAAATTGGTCTATCCCAGAACCGAAGTGCACTGCGCCCGCTGCGACGGTCACCTCGGCCATATTTTCAACGATGGCCCCCTGCCGACCGGCCTGCGGTATTGCATCAATTCCGCAGCACTTCAGTTTCGGGTTGCCTGAAGAGTGTTACAGGTAGGGAGGACAACCCCCCGTGGTTGTCCTCGGTCGAAAGGAGGCCTTACGCCTTTTGAATGCGGCCGGATCGCAGGCATCGGGTACAGACCCGAATGCGTTGTGCCGTGCCGTTGAGCAACGCCCGAACGGTTTGCAGGTTGGGCCGGAAGACCCGCTTCGTTTTGTTATTGGCGTGGCTGACGTTATTTCCGCTCATGCGTTTTTTTCCGCACACTACACAGGCAAAAGCCATGACGGTGACTCCTTTCCTTCAAACGTGAAGCAGCGTGCTGTTGATACCATACGGTTGATTCGTCTGACAACCCTGTCCTGAGCCAGTCGAAGGGCCTTTGTCCGGGGCCATCGCATATTGTACTATTCGCCCCGGCATGGAGACGAACTCACCGGCGGATCCCCGGATCTCGCAGACGTTACAGTCGCTTTTGGACCGGTTGAATCGCCCGATTCAATCAGCCTGTGAAAATCAGGAGTCATCCACGACGCAACTCGCTTCGTTCGTTTCCGCGCAAATCGTGGAGGCGTTGCGGAACACGGTCTTTCCCGCCCGCGTCGAAGCGGAATTATTGGTCCTGCGCTTTTTGTTTCAGGAGCAGGAGGGGGTTGTACGGACTCCGGACCGATTAGAGACGGCCAGGCAGGTCCTCGGTCGTTTATCCACCATGGCGCTTCAGCAGAATTCCGATTCCCCAATCCCGGAATCCCCACCGGAACGAAGGGGTTCAACCGATCACGGTGATTCGCGGAGCGCGGAGAAGCCTCCTGTTCCGTCGAATCGTGCGTTACACGAGACCGACATCCGGTTTGCCAAAGGGGTCGGCCCCAAACGTGCGCTGTTACTGGAAAAATTGGGAATTCGCACGATTGAGGACGCCTTGTGGTTTTTACCCTGGCGGTATGAAGACCGTTCCCGCATCGTGTCTATCGCCCAACTGGTCCCCGGCGAGAAAGCCACGATTGCCGGCACCATCCACCAGGCCGGACTCCGGCGGACGCGACGCCGGAACATGACCCTGTTTACGATGTCGGTTCAGGATGAAACGGGTGCCGTGGAAGCCGTGTTCTTCAACCAGCCGTATCTCGATGATGTGCTCCGGAACGGGTTGCGCGTGGTGCTCAATGGTCCGGTGGTCAGGCACCGCCGGGGAGTCGGGTTCCAAATGAGGACCCCGCAGTATGAGGTAGTGGATGAGGATGAAGACCTGCTGCTTCACGTGGGGCGCATCGTCCCGGTGTATCATGAAACACGCGGGCTGAGTTCCCGGCATCTTCGCCGGATTCTATGGGGTCTGTTGGAAACGTACGGCTCCGATTTGCAGGACCCGCTGCCCTCGCGTCTCGTGCAGCAGCACCATTGGCCCTCGCTGGATGCGGCCATCGCGTCTCTCCATTTTCCCGGCAAGGGTTCGGACCTGTCCTTGCTGAACGACTGGAAGACGCCGGCGCATCACCGGTTGGCCTTTGAGGAAGGTTTCCTCCTGCAACTGGCGTTGGCGCTCCGACAGCGAATGAATCAATCAACGGTGCCCGGCATTGCCTTCCGGCTTGCCGGGACGTTCACCGCACCGTTGCAGAAGCAATTGCCGTTTCGATTCACGGACGCCCAACAACGGGTGATCGCCGAGATCGAGGCGGATATGCGCGCCGCGCACCCCATGAACCGGCTGCTCCAGGGAGACGTGGGGTCGGGTAAAACCATCGTGGCCTTGCATGCCATGTTGGCCGCCTGCGGGGACGGGTATCAGGCCGCCTTGATGGCCCCGACCGAGATCCTGGCGGAACAACACGTGTTGACCATCCGGCCGTACCTCGACGTGCTGGACGTTTCCGTGGCTTTCTTGACCGGAGGGGCTTCGCAGAAGGAGCGGACCGCTGTGTTGGAACGCATTGCTGCGGGCGACGTGCAACTCATCGTGGGGACGCACGCTCTGCTGGAACAGGACGTGCAATTCGCCAGGTTGGGAATCGTGGTTGTGGATGAACAACATAAATTCGGCGTGCTCCAGCGAGGGAAGCTTCGAGAGAAAGCCCTGTACCCCGACGTCCTGGTGATGACCGCCACCCCGATACCCCGGACCCTGGCCATGACCATCTATGGAGATCTTGACGTGTCCGTCATCGACGAGTTGCCTGCCGGGCGCCAACCCATCAGGACGCGCGTCTTTCGCCACAACGCGCGGTCCAGGGCTTACGAGTTGGTGCGGAAAGAAGTCCACGAAGGCCGGCAAGCCTACATCGTGTATCCGTTGGTGGAAGAATCGGAAAAGCTCGACCTCGAAGCGGTGATGCAGGCCGCGGAACGCTTACGGGCAACGGAGTTTCCCGGAATGAACGTGGGCATTCTCCATGGACGCATGAAGTCCGATGAGCGAGCCGAAATCATGAAGGCGTTTCGGGCGGGCGCCGTTCACATCCTGGTGGCCACGACGGTGATCGAAGTGGGCGTGGATGTGCCCAACGCCACGGTGATGGTGATCGAGCACGCCGACCGGTTCGGGTTGGCTCAACTCCACCAACTTCGCGGGCGGGTCGGGCGGGGCGCGCAACGTTCGTTCTGTTTCCTGATCAGTTCGGCGGGCAGGCGTCGGGATCCTGAGCCGGACGTGCCGACGGGGCAGGGAGCGTACGATCCGGTATTGCCGTTCGCCACGGAGACGGCCATGGACCGCCCGCCCATGCCGGCCGGACAGACGCAAACCGCGGCGCAGCGACTGAAAGCGATGGTGCAATGTGCCGATGGGTTTGCAATCGCCGAACAGGATCTCCGAATCCGTGGACCGGGTGAAATGTTGGGAACCCGGCAATCCGGGATCCCCGAGTTTCGCGTGATGAACCTGGTTCGGGATGCCCCGGCCTTGGAGCAGGCCCGGCAAGAGTCGTTTGCCCTGATGGAGCAGGATCCGCAGTTGTCGCAACCGGATCATCAGTTGCTCAAGGCCACCGTGTTACGAAAATGGCAAACCAAATTGGAACTGGGAACAATCGGATAAAAGCCGATGCGCGTCGCGGGTATTGATATCGGCACCCTCACCTGCCGGTTGTTGGTGGCAGCGGTTTCCTCCGAGGGTCCGGTTCACACGATCCGTTCGGAACGAAAAATTTTGCGGTTGGGGGAAGGAGTCGATCAATCCAAACGGCTCAAACCGGACGCCATGGTGCGCGTGATCGAAACGATTCGGGAGTGGAAAACGGTCATCGAGAGCCATGGAGTCGAACAGTATACGGCCGTGGCCACGAGTGCCGTGCGGGAAGCCGGGAACCGGGAAGAATTTCTGGATCGCGTCAGGAGGGAAACCGGCGTCGAGATCGAAGTCATCGACGGAGAAGAGGAAGCACGACGGACCTTCTTGGGGATTCGATCCGGTCTGCCGGACATTCGGGCGATCCTGGGGTTGGATATCGGGGGCGGGAGTACGGAATTCATCGCGAGCCGGGAAGGGCAGCCTCTCAAGACGGCGTCGATTGACATGGGGGTGGTTCGATTGACGGAGCGGGTGTTACAGAGCGATCCGCCGCATGCCGAGGAAATTCAACAAGCGAAAATCTTGATCCGGGACCTTACCCGCGGCGCTCGACAGGAGATCGGAGACGTCACGGATCTGACCCTCGTGGGCACGGCCGGTACGATCACCTCGTTAGCGGCTGTCGCCCAAGCGCTCCCCACCTATGATCCCGCGCGGATTCAGAACTACGTGCTGGAACTGCCGGTGATCCGGCGTATCGAGCGCGAGGTGTTCGGCAGAACGCAATCGGCCCGCGTCGGGATGCCCGGCTTGGAAGCGGGCCGCGAAGGCGTCATTGCCGCGGGCGTACTCATCCTTCGTTGCGTGATGGAAGAGTTGAACGCCGCACGGTGCGTGGTGAGCGAATACGGGTTGCGTGAAGGCGTCCTGGTCCACCTCGCCCGGTCCCGTAGAGCACATCCATAGCTGTTTTCAAATCTAGCTATTTGATAAGAAATGTATTTTTGCTGAGCACCCAACTAAGATCAAAGCGTTGATCTTAGTTGGGTATTTTGTTATGACATCCATAGCAACCCCTGAATCGCGGGATTCCTGATGAGAGATATTCCAAAAGCTCAAATACTCAAGCGTATCGAATTTGAAAATCCCTGGTGGGATGCACCGCATGAGGTGCCCCCGAACTATACTCAGTGGAAGCCGCGGCCCTATTTGGAACTTTTTTATCCCCTAGTCGAAAGTCAAAGTATTCGACGAGCGGCCCTTCTTATGGGCCCCCGACGAGTCGGGAAAACCGTCCTCCTTCATCACGCCATCAATCGGCTCCTGCAAACGATTCCTCCAAAGCAAATCGTCTACTTTTCCATTGATCACCCTTTGTACAATAGCCTCGGCCTCGAGCAGCTCCTGGAATTTTTTGGTGAGGTCAGCGGAACTGACTATAAAACAACTCCCGCGTATGTCTTTTTTGATGAAATTCAGTATCTGAAGGACTGGGAAATCCATCTGAAGACACTGATGGATGCGTTTCCTGCGGTGAAACCGATCGCGTCGGGTTCCGCTGCAGTCGCCTTACGGCTGAAGAGCGTTGAATCGGGCGCCGGCCGGTTTACGGAGTTTCTCCTCCCTCCACTCACGTTTCATGAATATCTTACCTTATTGGACAGTTCCGACAAGCCTATGCCCAAATTGGTGCATAAGGAGATGCCTAAGGGGCCAAACTTTTCCTCTGCACACGACATCGAGCATCTCAATCAAGTGTTTATTGATTACCTCAACTACGGCGGGTATCCGGAAGTCGTCTTTTCCGCTGATATTCGGAAAGATGTGGGCAGATTTGTCAAAGCGGACATCGTTGATAAAGTGCTCCTGCGCGATTTGCCGAGTTTATATGGCATCCAGGACATCCAGGAGCTGAACTCATTGTTTACCACGCTGGCGTTTAATACGGCCAACGAAGTTTCCCTGGAGGACCTGACACAAAATTCCGGTGTGGCGAAGAATACCATTAAACGATACATCGAATATCTTGAGGCCGCTTTTTTGATCCGGGTGCTTCACCGGGTTGACCAGAGTGGACGACGGTTCAGACGGGCCAATTTTTTTAAAGTGTACCTGACCAATCCGTCGATCTATTGCGCACTCTTTGCGCCGGTTAAGGCCCATGACCAAGCTATGGGCTCCTTGGTGGAAACAGCCATCTTCTCTCAGTGGTTTCATGCGGATATTTCGATGTTTCATTATTCCCGGTGGCCGGGTGGCGAAGTCGATATGGTCTTTCGGGGACCCAATCAGGGCATCCAATGGGCCATGGAAGCCACATGGTCTGATCGGCTTGTCCAGGATTCCGCTGTACTCAAGAGCAGTTTGCGTTTTTGTCGTTCAAACGATCTGAAAGACATGATCGTCACTTCAAAAAAGGAGAAAGCCTCCAAAGTGATCGAAAATGTCAACTTTGAATTCGTGCCGGCGAGCGAATACTGTTACACGGTTGGGTACAACCTTGTGATGGGAAAGAAGGCCTTCCGGACAGACGGCAAGCAGGCCTGACTTACCGTTGACTATACCAGCGGAAGCCTTGGGATTCTTTGTAGGCGGGGCGGTGAAACCCTCCGGGCTTCTCCAGAATCAGGGCTTTGAAATCCCACAGCCCGAACCAGGCCGGATCGAGGACGTTGTGGTAGTGCAGGCCGGTCAGTTTGCCCAGCGACTCACCGAGTGTGTCCTTTAATTCTGCTTCAGTATACGCCCGCACCGCGAACGTCTTGCCCTCGGCGTCCTGCAGGCGTCGGATGGCGTAGGCGGCGCCGGTGCACAGCACTTGCGTATCCCGTCGAATCGAGAGCAGTTGCGGCAGCGCGCAGTATTGTTCCCGAAAGCCCAGCCAGCGGGCTGCATGGCGGAGGTAGGTAAATTGCACTTCGTATTCCGTATGGCCGGGAAGCCGCACGGGGTCCGGCCAGCCCGAATCGATCCCGAACTCAATCAGCAACGCCCGCCCGCCAGGTTTGAGCACGCGCCAGAGTTCGTGCAGGAATTGAATGGCGCCGTAGTTGAAGATCGCTTCATCGGGATACGGGGTGTCCAGGTTCAAGCGGAGTTTTTGGATGAGGTCCAGGCTTTGCTGGTGTTCGGGAGTCGTGCCCTTGCGGGTCTCCAGCTCTTCTCTGGACAAGTGGACCGGGGTCATATCCGCCAGGTTTTCATTGTCGATGACCAAATCCACGCTGGCCTCGGCCAGGGGCAATCGCTCCGCGTTTGCGTTCAGGACTTTGGCGTCCCATCCGGCTTTGCCGGCTAACGCGAGTTGGGATTGCAGAAAAGCCCGGGTGAGATCCAGAAAGATGTATTCCACCCCGCGTCGTTCAACCCGCGAAAATTCTTTTGCCATTTCCTGGGACAGGTAACCCAAGCCCGCGCCCACTTCCACGACCCGCTGCGGTTTCGGACTCCACCAGCCCAACTGCCGGAGGGTCTTGGCGAGCAATTGGCCATAAGAGAAGCCATGCAGCGCTTCGCAGGGCTCCCGGAGGAGATGGGAAACCGTGGTTTCCACGATTTCGAAATGGCCATGATGGCTTTGAATCCCCTTGTGATGAAACTCCGTGAGGTGCTCTTCGCTTTCGACCGCCACATTTTCATGCCATTGTTCGCGGACCTTCTGGAGCAGAAGGTCCCACTTCGCGTTGACGCTGTGCCCGCTTGGCGGCTCCGTCCCGAAATAACATAACGAATACCGGGGTAAGGACCATCGTTCGAGAAACCAGCGGCCGGTTTCCTGATTGGCGCCGCAGACCCATTTACCGAACTGCTCGAGGAGCGCGCTGATCGACAGGCGGCCATCCATGGCCCCAAGCAGGGAGGCGCCCATCCGGTTCAGCCGGACCAGGGGCAGGTCTTCATCCAGGGGCGTGACCCACCATTCCTGATCCCCGTGCTGGTAGACCACGAGGTCCGGCATCCGCCAGGCCCGTTGTTGGAGAATCTCACCTTCCAAGGCAAGGGGTTCAAGGGATGGGGCGGGAGAGGAGGTCATTCAATCAACTGAATCGGCGGGGTTCGCATCAAAGACCATCCGATGTATGCCCGCCCAGAACGCCGACCAGGCATCGGCGGTTTCCCGGGCACCTTCGGCCACTCGACGCAAGTCATCCTCGGAACGGGCCGTCTTGCGAACGGCTTCGACCAACCAATTGCCGTGGTGTTGTTCTTCAGCCAGGTGTAACGTAAAAAATTCCAACTCCCTGGGCTCAAACTGTTCATATTGTTCGAGGCCCGGCACGAAATATTCGAATTCGGAGGCCGCGGTGGTTTCGACGGCCAAGGCCGCTCCCAGTGCGGTCAAATGGCCGGAGTCAAGGTATAGCCGCCGCAACGTGTCGAGGTAGGTCGTGACGTCGGGGATCGGGACGGTACAGTGGAGATCCTGCGGCTGGAGCCCGATGGAAGATGCAAACCGTTCGAGTTGCCGGATATGCACGCGGTCGGGCGACCCGCTGCCCAATTCCGAATACAGGGTCTTGGCCAACTCGGTGCGCATTTCCATTTCATGGATCGGGGTGTGGTATAACAGCCCTTCCAGGATCTTGACGAAATGGAAGCAGAAATAGTGGTACTGTTGGACAAAGGCCCGCAGTTGTCGAGGCCGGAGTTTTCGGGATTTGAATGTTCGGAAAAATTCGTTGGTATTGACCGGGTGCGCCTGGAGTTCCAGCACAAGCGATTCGACGTCGGAAGGGGTAGCTTGAACGGGGCTCATGCAACTCACATCAGAAACGGCCTATCACGCATCATCACAATGACCGAGGGCACATTACACGATGCCCTCAGCCCGTCGCAAGGCAGCGAGGCTCACGCCCTTGGCCCCTTGAGCGCGGGGAACGTGTGCCTAGTGGCAGAAATGTGGCGGCGGCATCTGTTCCAGGAAAAATTGAGACTCATGATAGAATGAATAAGGAGGTTTTAGTTCATCGGCCTGTTTGAAACATGGTGACTTCTTACGAATTTGACGTGCTGGTGATGGGGGCAGGGTTGGCGGGGTTGCGGACGGCGTTGGCTGCGCATCAGACCGGGGCAACCGTGGCGGTCATCACCAAGGTCCATCCTGTTCGGAGCCATTCCAATGCCGCGCAGGGCGGCATAAACGCCGCTCTGACCGACCGGGGCGACAAGTGGGAAGAGCATGCCTTTGAGACGGTGAAGGGCAGCGATTATTTGGGCGATCAGGACGCCGTGGAAATTTTGGCGCAGGAAGCCGGGCAGGACATTCTGGCCTTGGAACACATGGGCGTGATCTTCAACCGGAACGAGGAAGGACGGTTGGGCACCCGTCGTTTCGGCGGGCAGAAACGCGCCCGCACCTTTTTCGTCTCCGATTTTACCGGACAGGCGTTGTTGCACGTCCTGTATGAACAGGCCATGAAGGCGCGCCTTCCGGTGTTTGAGGAATGGTTCGTGTTGTCGTTGGTCAAGGACGAAGATGGTCGATGCGGCGGAGTCCTGGCCTTTGAAATGCGAACCGGGCGTATGGCGTTGTTCAAGGCCAAGGCCGTGGTCATTGCCGCGGGTGGATTGGGACGCGTGTTCGAGCCGAGTACCAACGCGCTGATCTGTACCGGCGACGGCATCGCGATTGCGTATCGGGGCGGAGCCCCGCTGATGGACATGGAGATGGTGCAATATCATCCCACGACCTTACGGGGCAAAGGATTGCTTCTGAGTGAGGCTGCCCGGGGAGAAGGCGCTTATTTGCTGAATTCCGAGGGTGAACGATTCATGGAGCAGTATGCTCCGAACATGATGGAACTGGCCTCACGCGACGTGGTGTCTCGCGCCGAGCAAATCGAGATCAATGAAGGCCGGGGGATCAAAGGCTGCGTGTTGCTCGATTGCCGGCATTTGGGCAAAAAGCTCATCCGTGAGCGCCTCAGCCAAATTCTTGAGGAGGCGAAGTCGTTTGCCAATATCGATTTAACCGAAGAGCCGGTTCCCGTGTGCCCGGGCATGCACTACATGATGGGCGGGGTGAAGACGGACGTCGAGGGACGCTGCTGGGACCTCGCAGGCGGATGGCAAGGGGTTCCCGGCCTGTTCGCGGCCGGGGAAGCCGCGTGTCTGAGTCTCCACGGCGGGAACCGGCTCGGAGCGAATTCCCTGTTGGATACCGTGGTGTTCGGTCGCCGGGCGGGCCGTTGTGCCGGAGAGTATGCGAAAACCCTTGCTCAACCCCGTATCGGCGACGGCGTGGTGAAGGATGAGGAAAACGGCATCAAAAAAATCTTGGCCCGGCCCGGGACCGAGGATACCGTGGCTCGTATCCGGCATGAGATGGGGTGCGCCATGACGGAGGGCTTCGGCGTGTTTCGTGATGAGGAAGGGATGACCCTTGCGCAACAAACGGTCGGCAGCCTCCGGGAACGGTGGAATCGCGTGGCCATTCATGATAAAGGACAGGTGTTCAATACGAGCCTCGTTCGTGCGTTGGAACTCGACTTTATGCTGGACTGTGCCGAGACCATCGCGCTGGGCGCCCTGACGAGAACGGAAAGTCGCGGCGCTCATTTTCGAACGGATTGTCTCGATCGTGACGATGACCACTGGTTGAAACATATTCTGATTTATCATCGTCCCGACGGGCCGCCTCAATTGGATTTTCTTCCCGTTCGGATTACCCAATGGGAACCGCAAGTTCGCGTGTATTGATGTTTCCTCTTTTGTTGACAGAATGACTCATGCTGACCACGTTTCGCATACGCCGCTTTAATCCGGAAGCGGAATCGCCACAATCCTATTTTGAGGACTACCGGTTGGTAACGGAACGGTCGGACACGGTCCTGGACGCGTTGATCAGGATCCGGGAAACCGTGGATGAATCGCTGACCTTGCGCTGTTCGTGCCGGGGCGCCATCTGCGGCTCCTGTGGAATGCGCATCAACGGGCATGCCGCCCTGGCGTGCAAAACCAAAGTGACGTCCCTGGCCTCGTCGGGCGAGACGATCCACGTGGAACCCATGAACAATATGCCGGTGATCAAGGACCTGGTCACGGACATGGCCGGGTTTTGGGAGAAGATCCGCCAGGTTCAGCCATGGCTCCAGCCCACGGGCCCGGAACCGGAAGGCGAGTATCTCGCGCCCCCGGAGGCCATGAATCATTTGACGGGGGTCATGAACTGCATCATGTGCGGGGCTTGCGTGTCGGACTGTGCGGCCCTGGAAGTGAATCAGGATTTTGTCGGCCCGGCGGCTTTGGCCAAGGCCTATCGGTTCGTGGCTGACCCGAGGGACGGGAACAGTGCGTCGAGGTTGAGGGAACTCAATACTCCCGGCGGCATGTGGGATTGCACGCGGTGTATGGAGTGTATTGAAGTGTGTCCCAAAGGCGTGGGAGCCATGGATCGGATTATGACGCTTCGTGCCAAGGGAATCGAGCAGGGCGTACCGTCGACCTCCGGCTCGCGGCATACCGAAGCGTTTGCCGATATTATTGAACAGAAAGGGCGCCTGGATGAACCCATGTTGGCCGTTCGAACGTTCGGGCTCACCAATCTCCGGCAGATGTTTTCCTTTCTGCCGATGATTCTTCGAGCATTGCCCCGACGCAAACTTCCCAGATCCGGACCTTTATTTCGGCCGATACCGGGCGTTGCTCGAATCCGCCGGTTGTTTCGACGAGCGAAGGAGCGACCATGAAATACGCGTTTTTCCCCGGGTGCGTGTCAAAGGGAGGCTGTCCCGAACTCTATCAATCCGTGAAACAGGTGTATCCCCGCTTGGGGATTGACCTGGAAGAAATGACCACGGCGTCGTGTACGGGCGCGGGGGTGTTGCAGGAAAAGGATTTGCGCCTGGGGGATATCCTGAACGCCCATACCCTGGCTCTTGCCGAAGAACAGGGGCTCCCCATCATGACGATTTGCAGTACGTGTCAAGGCGTGATGAGTCAGGCGAATCATCGGCTGGCGACGGAGCCCGGCTATCTGGACGACATCAACCGGGTTCTGGCTGAAGAGGGGCTCACTTACCGCGGCACGACCACGGTGAAACATTTTGTCTGGATTCTCCTGGAAGACGTCGGAGAGCACAAGCTCCGGCAGTCCGTGAAGAGGCCGTTGACGGGGTTGCGCGCGGCTCCGTTTTATGGGTGCTACATTCAACGGCCCAGTGCGGCCCTGGGCTTTGACGAACAACCGGCACGCGCTCAATCACTGGAAACGGTTATGGCCCTGCTGGGCGCCGAGGTGGTGGATTTTCCCGGCAAAACCCGATGCTGCGGCATGCCGCTTCTCACCATTAACGAACCCGGCTCGCTGAAGATGGTGGCCCATCACACGTCCGATGCCAAAGAGCATGGAGCCGATGTGATGGTGACCCCTTGCCCCTTGTGCCATCTGAACCTCGACGGGCTGCAAACCAAGGCTGCGAAACACGAGCGCAGGGAAATCGATCTGCCGATTTTACATTTGCCGCAGTTGCTCGGATTGGCCATGGGCTTGGAGCCGCGGGCACTCGGCCTGAAGCGCAATCTGGTGTCTACGAAATCGGTGTTGGAGAAACTCGGGGTGGCGTAAGAACAGGAAGCTCGAGGATTACGAAACTTCTTTGGACACGGTTTTGAAGTAGGCCAAAAGGTCGCGCGCTGAAAGAATCCCCACGATCTTCCCGTTATCGCTTACGGCCAAGTGACGAATCCGTTTGTTGGCCATAAGATCTCTTGCATAGTGGGGTGAAAGCTTCTTCTCGACGGTCAGAATGGGACTGGACATGACGTGAACCACTGAAGTCTGTGCCACGTCGTCCTGTTCGGCCACGGCCCTGACCACGTCCGTTTCCGTCACAATACCGGAGAAATCATCTCCTTTTCTTACCAACAGCGACCCAATACGCTGGTCATACATTTGCCCGGCAGCCTGTTTGACCGTCGTGTCCTCGGTAATGACGCTCAGATCGCTGTTCATCAACTGTCCGATGGTCGCCATCGCGTTTCTTTTCAAGAATAGGGTAGGGGCTGGCAAACGATGCTACTTATTCTAAGGAAAACCGGGAAGAGATGCAAGAAACCGGCATCCTCCGACTGCAACGCCCCCATCTCCGCCTCGGTTTTCTCTCTTGCAAGGGTTCACCGTGTGCGTTAGCCTGCTCAAACAAGACAAGTGATAGTTTCCCAAAGGAAATTTTGAGTCACACCTCATGACCCAATCCGTGATGAATCTCGAAGGAGTCGTCAGTGGCATGCAGGAGCCGATGAAGCGGTTTGTTGATCGCGTGCAGACGCTCGGCGGGGCTAATTGTTTGGCGGTGATCGGGGTCGGCGCCATTGCCACGTCCGGCTTTGATCCGGCGCGGCATACCGCGCGCAGCGTCCTGGTCCTGGAAACGATCGATCTGGCCATGCTCCGGGAACTGGCCAAAGACGGGGTCAAACTCGGGAAAGCCAAAATCGCCGCTCCCCTGATCATGACGCCCGTCTATATTGCCGGCTCCCTGGATACCTTCCCGTTGGAGTTTTTGGAGATTCAGCAATGCCACGTGTGTTTCACCGGCATGGATTATTTTGCGGATCTTTCGTTTGAGGACCGCCACGTTCGGCTGCAATGCGAGCGCGAGTTGAAAACCATCCTGATCGGCATGCGTCAGGGCCTCCTGGCGGCCGCGGGTCGTGAAAAACTCTTCGGGGTCATGGAAGGCGATATTGCGGAACGGCTGATCCGCACGCTTCGCGGGTTACTCTGGCTTCATGGACAATACGACTATTTGTCGGCGATTGAAATCGTCGGCCGGATCGAGCAGGAAACCGATCGATCGCTTCCCGGCATTCGTGCGGCGCTGCAAGAAAACCGCCAGCATGACTGGAACGATTTCACACGCCTGTATGATGAAATCGACGGCTTAAAAACCGTGGCTGATCGCTGGTGACGACCATGATCGGGAAAGCCCGGTTCGTTGTCGCGGTTCTGCTGTTCCTGCCCGCGTTGAGTTGGGGCGAGGTGTTCGTGCCGGACCCCGGCACCTATGTCGTGGACACCGCCGGCGTCATTGATCCCGGAACCGAGCGGCAGTTGGAAGGCTGGCTTCGCGAACTCGAACAGAAAACCACGGCGCAGGTCAAGGTGCTGACCGTGAAGTCGACCCAGGGCGAACCGTTTTTCAGTTTTGTCCAGCGGCACGCCGAAACCTGGAAGCTTGGCCGGAAAGGGAAAGATAACGGCGCCCTGATCGCGTTGGCCCTCAAAGAGCGGAAGGTGCGGATCCATACGGGGTATGGCTTGGAAGGGGCGCTGCCCGATTCATGGGCGGGCTCGGCGTCCCGTGCGGTGGCCTCCCAATTCTTTAAACGGGCCCAATATTCCCAGGGGCTGCTTCAATTGGCGGTCGTGACGGCCAACCAGGTTGCGGACGCTCAACGGGTCAAGCTCACCGGAATTCCCCAACACCGGTATCGGCCGGGCCGGGGTGGCGGCGGGGGCGGCTCGGTTCTGGGATCGTTGCTCGTCCCGCTGTTTTTCCTCTTCATGTTGTTTTCCAACATGCGGCGCCGGCGCCGGCATTATTCCACGTGGGGCGGGGGCGGATTGGTCGGCGGCATGTTGCTCGGCAGCGCGTTGGGTGGCGTCACGGGGAGAAGCCCGTGGGGCGTGTCAACCGGCGGTTTTGGCGGTGGATTCGGGGGCGGCTTCGGCGGATCGTTCGGCGGGGGCGGCGGCTTCGGTGGTGGCGGGGGCGGCGCGGGTTGGTAGCGAGGAGGTTGACGTCGAATACGGCATACGTAACGGAGGGAACATCATGAGCGCTGGACGCATCTTACTCATGGTCTTCGGAGGGTTGCTCGTCCTGATTTTGATGCTGGGCGGCTGCGTCTATTCCGGCTATAACCAGGTCATCGAAATGGATGAGGCGGTAAAGAGCCAATGGGCACAGGTCGAAAATCAACTGCAGCGACGGTTTGAATTGATCCCCAATCTGGTCAATACCGTCAAAGGGGTGGCGAGCCAGGAGGAGAAGATTTATCTGGGAGTCGCAAATGCACGCAAGGCCTATTTTCAGGCGCAATCGGTCAATGACAAAGCCCGCGCGGCGAGCGGGTTCGAGTCGGCGCTGTCGCGGTTGTTGGTCTTGCGGGAAGCCTATCCCCAACTCAAATCCGATCAATCGTTTTTAAAACTCCAGGACCAACTGGAAGGGACGGAGAATCGGTTGGCGGTTGAACGCAAACGGTATAACGACAGCGTCCGGGTCCTGAACACCTTTATCCGGAAATTGCTGGGGAGGCTCTATGCGGGGCTGGCCGGCGTCGGACAAGCCGAATATTTCGAAATAGGAGAAGAAGCCCGAGCCACGCCCAAGGTGGAATTTTAGGGAATTATCAAGAACAATTGACGGGGCTCAGGCCATTTTCAAGGCCGACAGAAAGCTTAGGAAAGTCACATGAAACAAATCACAACGACAATCATCATGGTTTTGCTTCTTGTGGAGATTCCTGGTGCGAAAGCAGCCGATGAAAATCCGTTTGGTTTCAAGACCCAAACCCACCCATTGGAGTATAAGTATTGTAAAAGGGTTAATGTCGATAGCTTCAACAGCCAATTCTGGTATGAGTGTAGTTCTGCCCCAAGGATGCACCCTGACGTTAAGAATATCCTCCTCAAGCATGTCGAAGACGTGGGGCTTTGTGCGATGCTGGTGGGTTCCTATAGTATTGGAGACAATATCAGTGTCGATACCTTCAAAGACCAAATCACTGCAAAGTATGGACCCCATACGGGTAGAACTGAAGCCGACCCTAAGGCCTATGCCGAAGCCGGTGGTTATACTTGGCTCAAATCGGAGGGGTTCGCCGGCTTGGGTGATGTTGAAGCCATCACGCTGTATAAAGGCTATAGGGAAGGTGCATATAGGGTGGTTGTGACTTTCAGGTTTGCCTTGTATGATCGGTGTGATGAGGTCGTTGAACAACGTCGAATGGCAGCTTTTTGAGCACACAAACTTGGCTTGATAATTCCCGAATTTTAGGGTCGCAATCAACTCCCGGAATTATTCTTTTCTCTGCTCCATGGGGACAAAGCCGGTCAGTGAGGGACCGGTATACAATTGTCGAGGCCTGCCGATCTTGACGTGGGGTTCCTGCATCATCTCCCGCCAATGGGCGATCCATCCCGGCAACCGGCCGATCGCAAACAGGACCGTGAACATGTTCACGGGAAACCCGATCGCCTTGTAAATCATCCCGCTGTAAAAATCCACGTTGGGATACAATTTATTCGAGACGAAAAAGTCGTCCTTGAGGGCGACGTCTTCGAGATGTTTGGCAATTTCGAGCAAAGGATCGTGAATGCCGAGGGCGGCAAGGACCTCTTCGCAGACCCGTTTTAAAATTTTTGCGCGGGGGTCATAATGTTTGTAGACGCGGTGGCCGAACCCCGAGAGACGGAAGGGATGCGTTCGATCCTTGGCCAGTTCGATATATTTCCGCACGTTGTCTCCGTCGGCATGGATAACGTCGAGCATCTCCAGCACCCGTTGATTCGCCCCGCCGTGTCGCGGGCCCCACAACGCATAGATGCCGGCGGACACGGACGCAAAGAGATTCGCGTGCGACGATCCGACGAGACGCACCGTGGACGTTGAGCAATTCTGTTCATGATCGGCATGAAGGATGAACAGCAGGTTCAAGGCCTTGACCACAACGGGATTCGCGACGTATGGCTCGGAGGGAACCGAGAACATCATGCGGAGAAAATTGGAACAATAGTCCAAGGCGTTGTCGGGATAGACAAAGGGCTGCCCAACCGATTTCTTGTAGGAATAAGCCGCGATGGTCGGGATTTTGGCAAGGAGGCGGTGGGTGGATATCTCGACTTGTTCGGGAGCCCTCGGGTCGTGGCTGTCCTGGTAAAACGTCGACAGCGCGCCGACCACGGCCGATAGAATGGCCATGGGGTGCGCATCCTTGGGAAACCCGTCGTAAAACCGTTTCACGTCTTCGTGCAGCATCGTGTGCCGTGTGATGGCGTTTGCAAATCGCTCATACGCGGATTGGGTGGGTAGGTTTCCCTCAATCAGGAGGTAGGCGGTCTCCAGAAAATTCGAGTGTTCAGCCAGTTGCTCAATGGGAATCCCGCGGTATCGAAGAATCCCGTTGTCTCCGTCCACGAACGTGATGCCGCTGGAACACGAGGCGGTATTCACGTACCCGGGGTCAAAGGTGGTGAGTCCCGTTTGGGCGCGTAGCGTCGTGACGTCGAGCACCTGTTCGCCTTCCGTTCCCGTGGCGATGGGGAGTTCAATGCTTTGGTCCGCAACGTGGAGCGTGGAGTGTCGGTTCATGGGAGACCCTCCTTAAAAACACGGATTGCTTTTCATAAGGCCCTATTCCATTCTACCGGAAACATGTTGGGAGAAGAGTGCCATATAGGGTCAAGGGGTTGCCGCCAAGGCAAAAACCTTGATAGGTAACATCTTCGTAAACGCTTGAACCTTCTTCTCTCGCGCGACTATGCCTGACTATCTGATTACCTGGCTTCATCTCGCCGCGGCTGTCACTCTTATCGGTGGATT
Organism: Nitrospirales bacterium; assembly: GCA_965204475.1. Lineage (GTDB taxonomy): Bacteria > Nitrospirota > Nitrospiria > Nitrospirales > UBA8639 > Bin75. The sequence goes on along the minus strand of OZ241988.1, from coordinate 1,487,809 downwards.
GCTGTTTTCCCAATTGGTGCTCACTCCGGTGGCGCGGAAGGCGCCGTCCGATTTGAAAGCCGGAGCAGTCCTCCGCCTGTCGGGCCGCCGCTTTCGAACCATCGCGTGGGTGAGTCTCATTATCCTGATCCTGACCGGCGCGTATCAAATGCTGAACGAGAGCGGAGCCGCCCGGATCGAAACCACCTGGGGCGTGGTGTTGATGCTGAAGCTGCTCCTGTTCGCCATCGCCTTCGGGCTTCTCCTCATTCACGACTTCATTATCGATCCGTATGCCCCGTCGTCTCAGGACGCTTCGCCGTCAGCCTCTTCACCGACCGTCTCCGCCCGGGCCGATACCCTGCAAAAGGCCGTCATCGCGATAACGCTGGCCGTCCTCCTCGTGGCCTCGTATCTGTCGCAGATCTAGGATTGCCTTTCACCTGTTCCGGTCAATCGCAGATCCCGGCAACTTTTTCAACTCGGGAGATTTCGCCGCTCCTGATGCGGGCGACGTACCCTTCGATTTCGCGTTTAACTTGAGGTCCCAGAATATATAGGGTAATCACGTTCGGGATGGCCATGGCAAAAAACATCGAATCGGTGAATTCGAGCGTCGCCTTCATGGAGACGACGGCGCCCGTGGATAAGAGCAGGCAGTAGACGATCTTGTAGCCGAGACTGGTCCAGTACGATTCACCCGCGAGATAGGTCCAACATTTGACGCTGTAATAGGACCAGGTGAGCAGCGTCGTGTAAGCAAAGAGGATGACGGCCACCGCGAGAATGTTCGGAAACCAGGGAAAGACCGAGGCATAGGCCGCCGACGTAATCTCGATCCCCGACAGCCCCGGGATCTTGTATGCGCCCGTGACGACCACGACGAGCGCGGTCATCGTGCTGACGACAACCGTGTCGATAAACGGCTCAAGCAAGGCCACAAGTCCTTCGCTCGACGGTTCTCCCGTTTTCACGGCGGAATGCGCGATGGCCGCGGAACCGGTGCCGGCCTCGTTCGAATACACGGCCCGTTGCAGGCCGATGATCATGGCGCCGATGACCCCGCCGCTCACCCCTTCCGGGGCGAAGGCCCCGACAACGATGCTGACAAACGCCGCCGGTACCTGTTCGACGTGCAGACAGAGGATAATGAACCCGGCCGCCAGATAGATGAAGGCCATCAGGGGAACGAGCGCCTGGGCGACCAGTCCGATCACGCGGACTCCGGCGACGATTACGAGTCCGACCGCGAACGCGATGCCGATCCCGAAAGCAAGGCCGTCCTGGAACCCCGTCGCTTCGGAAAATTGGATGAAGGCCTGGTTGACCTGGAAGAGCGTGATACTCGCCCCGATGCCGAAAACGGCAAAGAGGGTGGCAAAGACCGTCCCGAGTCCTGCGTAACCGCGCTCTGCGAGCCCCTTTTGAATGTAATGCATCGGGCCTCCCGATACGGTGCCGTCCGCATTGATCCGGCGGTAGGCGACGCCGAGTGTGCATTCCACCATCTTGGTCGCCATTCCCAGGACGCCGGCCAGGATCATCCAGAACATGGCCCCCGGACCGCCGATCGAAATGGCTACGGCGACTCCCGCGATGTTGCCGATGCCGACCGTTCCCGAAAGAGCCGCGCTCAACGCCTGGAAATGGGTCAGGTCGCCCGGCTCGTCGTGACGCGTGTACTGCCCGCGCACGATCTTCAGCGCCAAACCGAAATATCTGAAGTTGGGAAAGCGGAAATACAGAGAAAAAAACAAGCCCGCCGTGATCAGCCAAAAGGCGATCACCGGAACGTCGAGACCGGCAATGTTGACAGAAAAAAAGATGACCTCGGAGATGACGCCCGCAATCGGCGAGATCGCCTCGTCGATTTGTTGGTCAAGGTTCATGGGAAGCATCAGACCGTTGGGTCGCGGGCGCTGCTTGCGACAAACGTTACCCGCTCATCTCTCCGGCGGTTCGGAGAAATATCGGGAAGATTAAAACGGCGTCTCGCCGTCACGCAATTTGGCGAGAGCTTGTTTGACGAAGTCGGCGTCCTGGCTGCCGGGATCCAGGTTCTTGTAGGCGGTGGCCCAAAATTCTTCGGTTTCCCGATACCGCTTCAAATACCAGAGGGCCAACCCCTTATACCAATTCACCCCGGGTTCGTTGGGGCGATCGACCAACACGCGGTCGAAATGCTTGAGCGCGGCCTCGAAGATTTTGGGGTCGTCGAATTTTCGTTCTTCGATCATAATGACGCCCATGTTGTAATGCGCCTCATGGTTGCGAGGGTCCAGTTCCAGGACCTTGGCGTACGCTTTCTTCGCGTCATCCATACGTTCCATGACCATGTAGGAGCGACCCGCCATCATTTGGCCCTGCACGTCATCGGGGTTTTCTTTGAGTCTGGCTTCCAACCGCGCGACCATTTCCCGCGGATCGGGCATTTGCCCGGTCCTTTCGGTTTGGAGTCCCACGAGCCGGTCGATGGTGCGCCATTGCAGAAACCCGTAGGTCCCGACCGACAAGATGACTACCACCAGGCTGACTGCGATTGCCGGCCCCCAGGCACTCCCTGGTTGCCCGGCTTGCTCGGAGGATGACGAAGGGCGTCTGGTGGCGGCGAGAGCCTCGAGCCGATCCATGACGCCCAGCAGGCGCTGCTCGTCCGTGGCTTTCAATCGCTCATAATCCTCCTGTTCCAACCGGCCTTGCGCTAATTCCACGTCCAGTTCCTGGAGTGACTGGAGGAGGACCTCGCGTTCGACGGAAAGATCGGCCCGTTCCTGGTCCTCCTCGGCTTCCCGGTCAATCAGCTCAGGCGTCGTGGGGTCTTTCCGCCAAAAGGGAGAAGAAATCGCCGCAATGACCCCGATCAGGATCGTGAGACAGACAAAAAAGAAGATGGTCGACATGCAGTGTTTCCAGGAGAAATGGGGCGCGTGGAACGGCTAACAAAAGATCATTGATTCTTGTGCAATTCTTGTTCGACCCGGCGCCGGGAGGTTTCATCGAGCGTGGGGGGCGGCTGAGGCGCTGGGGTTTTCGTCACCCATCCTTTGACTTCTCTCCATAACAGGGCTCCGCCGCCGAACAGCAAAAGAAACGGGGCCAACCAGATCAACCAATTGATGCCCTGTTTCGGTGGTTCCATCATGATGTAATCGCCGTAGCGGCTGTGAAAGTATTCTCGGATTTCCTCGGCGGATTGGCCTTGTATCACGCGTTCCCGAACGGCTTCCCGCATCTGATGGGCCAGGGGCGCGCCCGATTCCCAAATGTTTTCGGTCTGGCACACGGTGCATCGAAGCGTTTTAGCAATCTCGCGCACCTGTTGATCGATCTCCGTTTCATCCACGACTCTGGCCATGCCCGCGGTGGGGAAAACGAAACACAGAAGGATCAGAATGGGGAACAAACGAAACATTCAGGTTGCGAAGTCGTAGGGGCGGACCTATGTGTCCGCCTTTTGCAATAAAGGGGTCAGAACGTTTTTCGTCAGGTTCGTATAGACGTTGTCCACGATCGGGCCGATCCATTTATGGCGAATAATGCCATCCTTGTCGATGACGAACGTTTCCGGCACTCCATAGACGCCGAAATCGATGGCCAATGCGCCTTTGACGTCTTGCATGTGCGGGAAACTCGACCCGTAGCGTTCCAAATACGCGCGCGCCTTGGGTATCTCGTCCTGGTAGTTGATCCCCAGCATCACGAATTCGGGGTGATCTTTAAACTCGTCGTACAGTCTCAGCAGGTTCTCGTGCTCGACCTTGCATTCCTGACACCAGGAGGCCCAGAAATTCACGACGATGACCTTGCCTTTGTATTGTTCGGAGGACAACGGCTCGCCGGATTCCACGTTAGGACCTTCGAACGCGGGGGCTCGGGTGTCCACCAGGACCGGCGGAATATGCCGCGGATCGCCCCACAGTCCCTGGTAGAACAACGAAAGCAGGGCCAAGAGGACGACGAGAATGGTGATCTGCGTGGTACGAGTCATGAGAAAATCAAAAGATTCCTTTTCCTATTCATCCCGTTTTCGCGGCCGGAAAATGTTGAGCAAAACTCCGAGCCCCATGATGCCGCCGCCGCCCCACACCCACAGGATCAGGGGATTGATCACGCCCCGGGCGACCGCCACGCCGTCCGCGGACACGTCGGGCATGGTGAGAAAAATATGCCCCATGTTTTTGGCGTAGATGGCGGATTCGGTCGTCGGGGTCTGCGAAGCATCATACACGCGCTTCTGGGGGCGTAATTTCGTCAGCAGGGTGTCGCCTTCGTACACTTCAAACACGCCTTCCTGCGCGCTCCAGTTTTTCCCTCTCACGTCGTGAATCCGTTCGAGTTTCATCCGATAGTCGTCGATGACGAACTCATCCCCCACGCGTAACGACACTACCTTTTCCGTTTGGTACACGGTCGAAGCAATAATGCCGATGACCAGGACCAGCACACCCACGTGCGTCACGAGCCCCGAGTAGCGGCGTTGATTGGAGGTAAACGCCGAGAGGAAACCCTTCAGCAGGTTGATGGACTCACGGCGGGCGTACAACGAGGAAATCTTGCCGACGTCGATGAAGATGGCCGCGCCTGAAAAGCCCACGACGAACGCGCCGGTCAAGGCAAAGAGACTGCGGATGCCGAGGGCGAACAACACGACGGTGGACACGACGCCCGCGACGACCGGGACCAGGAAGTTCTTCTTCAAACTGGCCTGGGACGCCTTGCGCCACGGAATATAGGGCCCGACCCCCATCAGAAACAGGAGCCCGAGTGCGATCGGCATAAACACCGTATTGTAATACGGCGGTCCCACGGTGACCTTCGCGCCTTGCCAGGTTTCGATCATGAGCGGATACAGGGTGCCGAGAAAGACGGTGGCCGTCGCTACCAGGAAGAAGAGATTATTGAACAGAAACACCGACTCCCGTGACACCATGGAATCCATTTCGATCTGACTTTTGAGCTTGTTGGCCCTGAGCATCAGGGACCCGAAGGCAATGCCGATGATCGTGGTCACGAAAATCAGGATGTAAAGCCCCCGCTCCGGATCCGTGGCAAACGTATGGACCGACGTGAGCACCCCGCTTCGGACCAGGAACGTGCCGATCAGCGAAAGCGAAAACGTGACAATGATGAGGAACAGGTTCCAGACCTTGAACATCTTCCGCTTTTCCTGGACCATCACGGAATGCAGGAAGGCGGTTCCGACCAACCACGGCATAAACGAGGCATTCTCCACCGGGTCCCACCCCCAGTAGCCGCCCCAGCCCAATTCATAATAGGCCCAGTAGCCGCCCAGGAGGATACCCGTGGTCAGACATATCCACGCGAAGATCGTCCACCGTTGGGTCACCTTGATCCATTCCTCGCCCAGCCGGCCGGAGAGCAACGCCGCCATGGCAAAGGAAAAGGGAATCGAAAACCCCACGTAGCCCATGTACAGCATCGGCGGGTGCATGACCATGGCCGGATCCTGGAGCAACGGGTTCAGGTCCTTGCCGTCCGGCGGCGCGGGGATCAGCCGGTCGAAGGGGCTCGAGAGAAAAAGAATCAGGAGCAGGAACCCCAGGATGACGAGGCATTCCATGCCGATGAGGTACGGCATGATGGCCGGCTGGGTTCGCCAATGGAGCCACACGGCAATCGTACTGAACGCAGACAGAATGAAGACCCACAACAGTAGCGAGCCTTCGTGCCCGCCCCAGACGGCCGCGATGGTGTAAAACAGGGGGAGTTGCGAATTCGAATTGGTGGCGACGTAATGGACGGAAAAGTCGCGAGCCAGAAACGAATAAATCAGCGCGGCCATGCCCACGGACAGCAGAATGAAAATGAGCGTCAGGGCCATGCGCCCGGCGCGGACCCAGTCCGCGTTGTGCGTCCGGAGCGCCAGACCGGACGACGCAATCCCGAACACGGCCAGCACCAACGCGATGACAACGGAAAAATGTCCGATTTCAATGATCATGGAATGCTTTAACGGGGGTGCCGAAAGGATTTCTTAAAGATCCGCGTATATGTCATTTGATTTTTCGTATGCGTAGCCACCGTCAGGTGTAACAAATGCTTTCGCTACCTTTTGAGCCTCATCATCCAATCCGAGTTCCTCATTTACCCATTTACACGTCTCTGTAATCAGTTTATATGTACCTCTTTTCCCTTCATACTCTGTTCCATAACTCGTGAGAAATCCGTTGCGATTCAAATGTTCAGCAAGTTCTTCTCCAGACATAACCATCTGATGCTCAGATAAGAAAGCGGCCAAACGCCATATATAGAGTTTCTTTTTGTTCATGTCGTTCATAACAGCACTCCTCTGTTGATCCATTGAGAAAAGCAGTAAAAGGCGTGGTCTGAGCGTTATTCCACCAGCGATTTCATGAAATCCTTGCGAGGCAGTTCCACTCCAGCGCGTTTCAATTCAATGGGCATGTAGTCTTCGGAATGTTTGGCCATGATCAGGTTGGATTCGAATCGCTGTTGGTTGGTCCAATATCCCTCGACCACTGCGCCTTGTCCTTCTTTAAACAGGTCCGGGGGGATACCTTCGAAGGTCACGGGAATCGTGGCTTCCCCATCGGTCAACTGGAAGGTCAACCCCAGTCGATCGGGATACGTTTCCATGCTCCCCTCGACCACCATGCCGCCCACGCGCACCTTTTTCTTATAGTAGTCGGTGGAAAAGGCTTTCACTTCGGAGGGGGTAAAAAAGTATACCACGTTCTCCCCGAAGTTCCCCAGCGCGAGGTAGCCCAAGGCCCCGCCGACCAACAGGATACTGACGATCATTCCGACTTTTTTCTTACCCATTGCGTGATTACTCTTCCTCGTACAGTTTGGAGGCTTTGATTTCTTCGTACAAGAAGTTGACCCGCCGGTTCATGGCAAACAGCAACAGCGCCAACGGCAAGAGGCCCAAGAGGTAAGCGCCGGCGATAAATCCGTAGTTCGGCACGATGCCGATATCGCGGGCCTCGAAGACCTGCGTGGCCGCGTTCCACGCCCCGATCAGGACCAGGATTTTCAATTCCCGGAGGTTATCGGGGGGCGGGCCTTGATAATGCACGGGAAGCATGGCGCTTTTCCCGAGCAGAGTGAACGTGGCTTCTCCGGCGTCACGAGTCTTGAGCGTTCCGCCTTGCACCATGCCCAGGACCCGGACTTCGCCCGTGGGCGCCTCCTGCTTGACCTGTTGCGGGGCAAAACTGGCCAGGTTGTCCCGATAGTGGTTGTAGGTGAGCACGATGAACACGATCGCGACAATGAGCACGCCGCCCCATCGGATGTAGAAATTTGTCATGAATCGGATTTCGACAGGTGAAACTGGCTCAAGAGGCGCCCTTTTTTCGCGTGAAGCAAGCGGTCGAGATAGAGTAACTGCGTGCGGACCATCAACATATACGAGAACAGCAAGGACATGCCGACGCTCATCAACAACAAGGGCACCAGGAGGCCCGAAGAGATGCTCACCCCACGCATGGAAATGGATTGCGGTTGGTGCAGCGTTCGCCACCATTCCACTGAAAAATGAATGATCGGCAGATCGACGAATCCGACAATGGCCAGGATGGCGCCATAACGGGCTTCCTTTTCGGGGTCGTCCACAAAGGTTCGCAGCATGAGATAACCGATCAGAATCAACAAAAGCACCGTAAAGGAGGTCAGGCGGGCGTCCCACGTCCACCAGGTGTCCCACGTGGGTTTGCCCCAAATCATCCCGGTGCCCAGCGCCAGCGCGGTAAACACGGCGCTGAGCGCGGCCACGGCCTGGCACATGTTGTCCACGATCGGGTCTCGTTTCCACAAGTACCAGACGCTTCCTATGGTCAGCACAATATAGGCAAGAAGGGCCGTATGGGCGAGGGGCACGTGAATGTACATGATCCGCACCACTTCGCCCTGGTAGTAATCCGCGGGGGACCCGATGAGTCCCAGGTAGAGCCCGGCCATGAGGCACAGGGCGGCGCCACCTCCAAACCAGCCTTCAAACCGTTGGACTTTTCGGATAACCCGATGAATGGTCATCGTGACTTATGAATCCATCACAAATTCGAACAGCCAAAACGAGACGACCGTAAAGACCACGTCGTACACCGCCAGGAGTTCCAGCCACTGTTCATACATGGCCAGCGGGTCCCCGTTAAGGGCGCCTTTGGTGGCTTCGACCGCAGCGATCATGACGGGGACCACCAGGGGGAGGAGGAGGATCGGGAGCATGACTTCACGCGCCCGAATTTGCACCGTCAGAGCCGAAAAGAGCGTTCCTATGGCGGAAAGTCCCACAGTTGCCAAGAAAAATACTAACAGAAGGAGCGAAATCTCTTCAACGACCTCCAAATTGAAAAGGATCACAAACATCGGAAATAAAAGGATTTCCACCACGAACATGAACGCGAAATTCGCCGCGACCTTTCCGAGGTAGATCGCCCCCTTGGCCTCCGGCACCATCTGCAAGGCTTCCAGGCAATCATTCTGCAATTCGGTGGAAAACGACTTGCCCAGACCGATAATACCGGTAAAGGCAAAGGCGACCCACATGATCCCCGCAATGACTTCGCGCGCGGCCTGCTGGTCCATGGAAAAGCTGAAGCTGAAAATCAGGATGACGATGAGGGCAAAGAACACCATGGAGGAAATCGTCTCCCGGCTGCGCAGTTCGGTGACGAAATCCTTCCACACGATCCAGCGGATGACGTTAAAGGAGGTCATCGGACTTCAGCTCCTCGACGGCCAATTCCTGCAAGGCCCCGTGCCGCAGGATGCCGGCCCGGCTGGCAATGGGACGTGTCTTGTCGTAATCGTGCGTGGAAAGGAGCACGGTGCCGTTCTCCGAGAGGCGTTCCCGGACGTACTCCCGCAGGATTTCGGTTCCGGCCGCGTCGAGCGCCGTAAAAGGCTCGTCCAGCAATAAGACGTCGGGTTTCGCCAGCATGGCTTTGACCAGGGCCAACCGCTTCTTCATCCCGGCGGAATAGTACCGGACCTTCATGTCGGTAAAGGCGCCGATAGCCACGCGGTCCAACGCCCGCTTCAGGTCGCGGTCCGTGGGGTGGTGGCCCCGCAGGGCGAGGGCAAACGCCAGATTTTCCTTGGCATTCAGTTCATCGTACAAATGCGTGCCGTGGGCTAAAAAAACGAGGTTGGCGCGAATGGCGTCCTTGTCCTTGAGCCCATGCATGCCCAGAATTTCATAGTGCCCCGTACTGGGCCGTTCAAGCGTGGCCAGGACTTTCAACAACGTGGTCTTGCCCGAACCGTTTGGGCCGAACAGGGCAAAACATTCACCTGCCGCGATGGTCAGGTTCACGTCGTGTAGGACCTGGAAATGCCCGTAGGATTTGCCGATACCGTGACAAGCAATCATGGAAAGGGAGTAGTTGATGCCGGTTATGGCAAAAATCAGGGAAAGGACGTGCCCAGCGGCTACCATGTTGGACACCCGTCGGATACCCGGGTTGTCTGAACAAAACACTATACTGGATGGTCACGCTTGGTGTCCACATATGTCATATTCCGAGAAGGCAAGCAGTTCACTTTCCCCCGGCCGGTTGACGGTCTCGGGAATTCCTGAATAAGATGAAATCCGGCCGGGCGGATGCGTCTGTGAAAGAAACAGGCTGGTTCAGTGTATAATGGTTGGGAAACGTTGACTGCATGGGTCAATAATGTGGGCGAATGCAGGGGGCTTTTTCAGTAAACAGTTCGCGGTCTGGTCTTTGGGGGCGTTGTTTGTTCTATTGGGAGTCGCCGGTGATTCAGGGTATCAAGAAAAATCCTCAGGGAACGCCGTTGCCTTTCGTATGGTCCCGCCAGCTATGGGGTCCCCGGCCCCTGAGTTTCAACTCATTGACTTGCAGGGGAATTGGCAGGCGCTTCCGGACTATCACGGCAAGGTGGTGCTCCTGAACTTTTGGGCGACGTGGTGTGGCCCGTGCCGCGTCGAAATGCCGAGTATGGAAAGCTTATATCAGGATCTCAAGGACGAAGACTTTGCAATTCTTGCGATCTCTTCCGACCCGCAAGGGAGTATCGTGACTCGACCGTTTGTCGAATCCCAAGGGTTGACCTTTCCGATCTTACACGATTCGGATTACCAGGTAAGCGGGAGTTACGGCGTACGAACGCTTCCCATGAGCTTTTTAATCGATCGAAACGGCACGTTGACCCATCGCGTGTTCGGGGCACGGGAGTGGAACAGTCCGCAGGCGCGTGAACTGATCCGCGGCCTTCTCCGGGAGTCGTGACGCGATGATCGACGCCATGAACCCCGTTTCCCTGTTTGCGGCCTTCAGCGCGGGCTTTCTGTCCTTCATCTCGCCTTGCGTGTTGCCGCTGGTTCCTTCCTACGTCTCCTATATTACCGGGCTCTCCTTGGAGCAGTTGGTGGATGCGTCCGAGCGACAGCGTTTTCGCAAAGCCATTATCCTGAATTCGCTTTTGTTCGTGACGGGATTTTCTTCCGTGTTCATTGCGTTCGGCGCTTCCGCCAGTTTCGTGGGGCAAGTGCTCTACGAATACCAGGATATCGTTCGAAAAATCGGCGCCGTGTTGATTATTGTCTTCGGGCTCTACCTGTTGGGGTTGATCAAGTGGAGCGTAGTGATGACCGAGCGCCGGCTTTTCTCGTTCGGCAGCCGGCCCGTGGGGTACGTCGGATCGTTCCTGATCGGGACGGCCTTTGCCGCGGCGTGGACGCCCTGCGTCGGGCCGATTCTTGGCACGATTTTGGCCTATGCCAGTACCACGGAATCAATGCAGTCGGGAATTCTGCTCCTGGCGTCCTATTCCTTGGGGTTGGGGCTGCCGTTTCTTCTAACCGCCTTCAGCGTCGATCGATTTCTCAACTATTTTCAAAAGGCCCGGCTGTACCTCCACGGAGTTTCTCTCGCCAGTGGCGCCTGCCTGATCCTGGTCGGCGTGATGATTTACGTCGATTCCCTGGCCCGCCTGACCAGTTTTCTCGAACGCAACGGGATCGGGTGGTATATCGGGCAGTAGTCCGCCCGTCAGGATGTAGGGACACCCCCCTGTGGTTGTCTGTCCTTTATTGGCACCAGGTGCCGGGACGGCACGTCACGGAAGGAGTAACCCGGGGAGTTGGCGCGAAGGCGCTGGAAAGGGACGTGCCCGTTGCTCCACACCAGGATCCCAGCGGGCAGTCGGTCACCGTTGCAGCAGGTTGTGATGCCCGTGAAGGGGCTCCATTGCTTGCGGTCGTCTGGAAGAAACCGCGTCTCGGCGCGGGTCGGTTTAAGGGACCACGACGTTGTAAGGAACCACGCGGTCGGGCCGCCATCATAATATTGGGGTTTTCTTTTTGAAGCTCCGCCAGCAGCTTGAGCCCATCCTCCCGTAATTCATGGCGGGGATGTTGTTGAACCAAGTCCACCGCCCAATCGCGTGCCCAGTCCAGTGCTCCCAACTTCCGGTAGGTTTTAGCCAATTGCAGTTTGGACTCGATAGCTTCCTCCGTAGAGGGGTAGCCGACGACAATTTTCTCGAACCGTTTTGCCGCGGCCAAGTACTGCTCTCTATTATAATAGAACGTTCCCACGAACAAATGGTTCTTGGCGAGAAGGCCTTTGCATTCTCTAATCTTGACCCGTGCCTCCGCTTCGTATTGGCTCGCAGGGAACTCGTCAATGAGTTTTCGAAATTCTTCCTGGGCCCTTTTGACGGGAGTCATGTCCCGGTCAATCGTTTGAATCATTTTAAAATGGCTGACGGCCAACCGGTATTGCGCGTACGGGGCCAGGATGTGATTGCGGTGCAGGTCCAGAAAATGTTGATATTCGACGATCGCTTCCGCGTATCCCTCTTGTTCATGAAACGATTCCGCTCGTTTCAAAATGACGTTGGGGTCATAGTTCATTTCGATGGTATCCCCGACAAAAATCTGGGCATCGGTTCTCTCGGCACCAGCGGTTGGGGAAGGCGCTTCATTGTCCGAAAACATCGAACAACCCAGGGTGAGGCAACCGGTCAGGGCCACGACCAACGTCGTGACCGGATGGCGAAACACTTGCGGCATCTACGTAGAAATCCTTGGAACGTCAAGTTGGCAAAAAAGTATAGCAGCGTTCCGAACGTTAACACAAGATTGACGGCTTGAGAAGCAGGGGCGCGTGCTCTCCGTGCGCTCATCCTAAAAGAAAGCGTTCCTCGAACAGGTAACAATCAATGGTTCATTCCTATACCAGTCGAATTCGCGGGACCGGTTCGTACGTGCCGGAACGTCGAGTGACGAATGAGGAGGTGGCAACGCAATTTGCCCTTCACGGCCGGGACGTCTTTCGTGTCACCGGGATACGGGCCCGGCATTGGAGCCCGGCCGAGGAAACCTGTTCGCACTTGGCCGAGCGTGCGGCTCGACAAGCCCTGGAATCCTCGGGGCTGTCGAGTGATGCGATAGATGTCATCCTGGTATCGACCACTTCTCCGGATACCTCATTCCCATCCACGGCCTGTGCGCTTCAGGAACGGCTGGGCGCGCGCCGCGTTGCGGCCTTTGATCTTGCCGCATCGTGCAGCGGTTTTCTGTACGGTTTATCCATGGCCGATGCCTTTATCCGGTCGGGACAGTTCCGAACCTGTTTGGTGGTGGCGGCTGAGATCAAATCCCGCTCTCTCCACGTGTCCCAGCCGGCAAGTGGAATCCTCTTTGGCGATGGCGCCGGGGCGGCGGTGGTGACCCGGGAAGAATCGCCGGGTCGCCATCCGGCTGCGGGGATCATGGCTATTCGACTCTATTCGGAGGGCGCCCACCATGAGCTGATCACGATTCCGGCAGGCGGATCGAGGCACCCCATGAGCCAAGACACGATTCGCAGTCATCAACACAGCATTCGATTGCAGGGAGGGGCGGTCTATCGCGTGGCCGTCAAGCGGTTGACGGAGGCGATCGAGGCGATCCTTCGTGAGACCCACACCAGCTTGTCGGAGGTGAAGCAAGTGATTACGCACCAGGCCAATGGCCGGATGCTTCACACCATTGCGAAACGTTTGGGCGTGCGTCAGGACCAAATGGTCTCCATCGTAGACCAGGTCGGTAACACGTCGTCGGCTTCTTTGCCGATGGCTCTGGATTGGGCGTACCGGCAAGGAAAATTTCGTGAGGGCGATTTCATTTTGCTTGGAGCGTTTGGCGGAGGATTAACGTGGGGCACGGCCTTGATTCGATGGTAGGGAGTTTCGGCGGGCAGGGCCATTCCTGAGTTGACGAATCCTCAGTTTATGTCATAATGTCGAAAGATGTCCGTGGGCGTGCCGTTTCGAGGAAAAGAGGATACTGGGCCGATTGTCCGTGGAACTGAGGAGGCGGAGTGAAAAAGATCTATTTGGCCAATCCACGTGGGTTTTGCGCCGGCGTTGACCGGGCCATCGAGATCGTCGAAATGTCCCTGAAGCGCTACGGCGCGCCGATATACGTGCGACATGAAATCGTACACAGCCGGCACGTCGTCAACTCGCTTCGCAAACGGGGCGCGGTCTTCGTAGAGGAACTGAATGAGGTCCCGGACGGCGCGCTGGTGATTTTCAGTGCCCATGGGGTGGCCCAACGGGTGTGGGAGGAGGCGCGGCGGCGCAATCTGAAAGTCATTGATGCGACGTGCCCCTTGGTGATCAAAGTTCACAATGAAGTCCATCGCGATTACAGCAATAATTACGAGTTGATTCTCATCGGTCATGCCGCCCATCCCGAGGTGGTCGGAACATTGGGACAGGTTCCGGATAAATTTCATCTGGTGTCTTCGGTCGAGGACGTGGAAAAGCTTGAGGTTGAAAACAGCGAACACCTGTCCTACGTCACTCAAACGACGTTGAGCGTGGATGAATGCAGTGAAATCGTCGAAGCACTCAACCGGCGATTTCCCGGCATCAAAGGTCCGCATCAGGAAGACATTTGTTACGCCACGCAAAACCGGCAAAACGCCGTGAAAGAACTGGCCAAATTCGTTGATTTGATCCTGGTCATCGGGTCTCCCAACAGTTCAAACTCCAATAGACTTCGTGAATTGGCCGAACGATTTACGGTCCCCGCCTATCTCATTGATTCCTATCAGGACATCCAACCTGAGTGGCTTAAGGACGTGGAAGCCATTGGGGTCACGGCCGGAGCCTCAGCACCGGAAATTCTCGTCAATGAGGTGGTGGCGTATCTCAAAGGAGTCGGGGCCCAAGAGGTCGAAGAACTCACGGTCGTTGAGGAAGACATCGAATTCCTGCTTCCCAAAGAACTGATGATGCCCGGACAAACCCGAGGGCAGAGGGCCCTCGTTTAGCCCGCATTCCTCACCAGCCTCCTGCTACGGGCGCCGGTCCACTCGCTGTGCCGGGGCGTACTCCCGCAAGCCCCTTCGACATAGTGTTCAACTATGCCTTCAGCGTCTCGCAGTCCGTGCGTCCCAGCACAACGGCGTCTCGACGCCCTCGCGACGGAGCCTGGTGAGAAATGTGGGCTAGCCCGGATTCCAGCCGTTTCCTGTATCTACAGGTAACCCACAGCATATACACTGAAACCCACAACATATACACAGTCATTCATTCATCACCACATTATTTAGTGTAAAATCCTTGATTTTTTCCCCTTCTGTGTTACAGTTGCGCTACGAGTCCGTTTGCCCCATCACCCACTTCCCGCTGAGAGTTTCTCATGAAGTTGAAATCCCTCCTGGTTTCCGGATTCAAGTCCTTTCCCGAAGCTCGACTCGACTTCCCTCAAGGTATTACCGCGGTGGTGGGGCCTAACGGGGTAGGGAAAAGCAACATCGTGGATGCCATTTTATGGGTCCTGGGTGAGCAAAGCACCAAAGCGTTGCGTAGCGAACGCATGGAAGACGTCATCTTCAATGGGACGGAATCGCGTAAACCATTGGGCATGGCGGAAGTCTCGCTGGTCCTCAGCGACGTGACGAGTCAGGAACTCGAGGCGGTGGCCGGCGTGATGGAGTCGTTACCGGGGAACAAAGAACTCATGGTCACGCGCCGGTTGTACCGTGACGGGGAAAGCGAATATTCCATCAACAAAATCCCCTGTCGGCTGAAAGACATCCGCGGTCTCTTTTTGGAAGCGAGGGCCGGCGCCAAGGGGCATACGGTGATCGAACAGGGCAACATCGATCAACTCCTCTCCGGGTCTCCCCAGGACCGCCGGACGTTTATAGAGGAAACCGCGGGAATCGGTCGCTTTAAAAAACAAAAGACGGAAGCCCTGAACAAACTCAAAACTACGCAACAGAATCTGACTCGCGTGCGAGACATTATTGCCGAGGTGGAAAAACAACTGCGGACCTTGAAACGGCAGGCGCAACAGGCCGAGCACTATCGGAAGCTGAAAGAAGAATCGCGCGCCCTCGAAATCCGGATCCTGAAACACGATTATGAAGGCCTGCGTCACCAGCGGACGCACGTTGAATCCGAACTGGCCCGGCTGGGGTTGCGCGAGGCCGAACTCATGGCCGAGGAAGCTCGCCTGACGGCGTCGTATGAGGAAGCCAAGTCGGCGCTTCTCCGTGACGGGGAACACGTCGGACACATGCAGGAAGAGCTTCGGCAGTTGGAGCATGGCATTGGGCAGGCGCTCACGACCATGGAAGTCGAGCGCAATCGCGCCGACATGTTTGACCAGCAACGAACGCAAGCGTTGGAAGAACAGGCTCGCCTTGTCGCGGTGTCCGAGCAAGCCGCCACAAGCATCGAGAGTCTTCAGGACCAAGTGCAACGCGCTGAAGGCGACACGGCTCAGGTGACCGGACGATTGACGGAATTGGAGACGGAAGAGCAACGGCAAGGCGAACAGCGAACGGCGTTACAGACCCGGACTGCGGAAAGCCGGCAACTCCTGTTTGATCTTGCGGTCGAGCGTTCGCAAACCGAAGCGCAGTTGGCAAATCTGGACACCAAACAACGGGAGCTGGGGACCCGCCTCCAGGACGTGCAAGACGATCAAGCCCATTGCGGACAGGAACGAGCGAACGCCGAATCGACCCTGGCCGAGCAAACCGTGCTCTTAGAACAAGTCACCCGACAACTGGCAGCCGATCGTGAAACGCACGAAACCCTGTCAGCCGAGACGTTGGAACTCGAAGAACGGATTCGAGAAGTCGATCAACAACGGGTTCAGGAGCAAACCAACCGGGCGGCCGCCGAATCGCGGCTCCAGGCGCTGCAAGCCGTGCTTCGGGAAGAATTGGGGTATCGGCAAGGCCAGGAAGGGAACGACCTTTCCTTACGACGGGTGTGCCAGGGAGTCCAGGAAGTGTTCGCGGAACGGTTGAAGGTTCCGCAGGAGTATGAAGTCGCTATCGAGGCGGCCTTGGGAGAGCATATTCGCGCCTGGGTCGTGCACGGGGTCGATGACGTGCTGCAGGCGCTCGAGGTCGTCACGGAACAGGGTTGGGGGCGTGGGACCTTTGTCACCGCGAAGCCTCCTGTTTCCTCCGCGTTCCCGGAGTCGTGGTCTGCCCTGGAAAAAGCGAAAGGAGTGTTGGGCAGGGCGGTTGACTTGGTTGCCGTGCCCAAAGATCTTCAGGGAGTGTTGCAGTGTCTTTTGGGGCGGGTGGTGCTGGTGGATACGCTGGAAGACGGTCTGTCGGCGATGAAACACGTCTCGCAATCCGATCTCGGGTTCCTGCTGTTGGTGACGAAAACCGGAGAAGTCATTGATCCCCGGGGCATCGTGACCGGCGGGTCCTCCGGCGAGGCAAGCGGACTGCTTCAACGACGGCGCGAAGTGCACGCGTTGGAACAGGAACTGTCCTCGATGGATCAACGCATCGCCGGGTTTGACGATCAACGCCGGACGGTGCAGGAACGGTTCGAGTCGAACAAGCAACAACTCCAAACCCTCGAAGCCTCCCTGAAAGAGTCCGAAATGCGGCAACTCGTGGTTGAGCAGGAACGCTCCGCCCTGACGAATCGCCTGCAGGATTTGGAGCAACGGTTGAATGCGAATCAGGCGGAACTCGATTCCTGCCAGGCGGAACTCGCTCAGGTTCGAGAGCACGAAGGCTTGGCGCGGACGCGGCTCGAAGAGATTACGCAACAGCACGGTGAAGAAGAAGCACGGCTGGAGGAATCCGCCACGCAACTTCAGGAAATGGACGAAGCCATACGCGTGCTCTATGACCGGTTGACGGAGACGCGGTTGACCCTCACCACGTATCGGGAACGTCACGAACGGGCGCGGGCGGATTTGGACCGGTTACAGGAGGAGGATCACAGCCGGCGGGCACGGATCGAGAGTCTTGCCGAGCAGATCGAATCCCTGCAAGTTCAAGCCGGGCAGAGCCAGGAAGAACGCCGGCGCGCGGATGCGACGTTTCAGGAATTGGATGCCAGGAAAACGACGTTGCAGGGTGAGCTACGTGAGGTCGAAGAACGCCATACGAACGACCTTCAACGGACTCGTGAACATGAACAGGGTCTCAATGAGAATCGAAAGCAGTGTTCGTCGACCAGGGAAACGCGAGGGGAATCGGACGTCCAGCTTGCTGAAATCCGGACGCGGATGCAAACCATTGAGGAAACCCTGACCGGCACCTATGGGGAATCCATGGAGGTAAGTGAAGCAGAAACGCCGCAGCCCGACGATTCGCACGACGCCGGGGGTGAAGGGCCCGAGACCTGGAGGGAACGGGTGCAGACCATCCGGACCAGGATGGATCGCATGGGAGCGTTGAATTTGGCCGCGATCGACGAGCACCGGGAATTGGAAGAGCGCTATCGGTTTCTCCACGAACAGGAAGAGGATTTGTCGGAATCCATACGCTCGCTGCAGGAAATCATCGAACGCCTCAATCGAACGACGAACCGAATGTTCCAGCAGACGTTTGAGGCTGTCCAGGAAAAGTTCGGGGAAGTCTTTTCGGCCTTTTTTGCCGGAGGACAGGCGGAGTTGGTGTTGGTGAAGCCGGACCCGGAAGAACAAGAAGAAGAGATGGAGATTGGCTTGGAGCCCGGCGTCGATATTATCGCCCAACCGCCCGGGAAACGTCTCAAAAATCTGACGATGTTATCCGGCGGGGAAAAAGCCCTGACCGTGTTGGCGTTGCTGTTTGCCAGTTTTCTGACGAAGCCGTCGCCGTTTTGTATTTTGGACGAGGTTGACGCCCCATTGGATGAACCGAACGTGGTCCGGTTCGCTCGATTCCTGCCTCAGTTAACCCGGCTGTCGCAGTTTCTCGTGATCACACACAATAAACGCACGATGGAAGTCGCCGATTCCCTGTTCGGGGTCACCATGGAAGAACCCGGCGTTTCAAAGTTTGTGTCCGTGCGAATCGCGGATTTCGAGAAAGTGTAACGGCAAGGGGTCGGAAAAGTCTGCGCGAGGGGAAAAATATGACGCCCCGTCTTCATGCGAAGACGGGGCGTTTCAACGTTAGTTTCGGACGCCGCTCCACACCTTTTCAGGGTCGATTTCTTTATCAGGGTTCAAGGTTCTTGCTTTCTCAAGTAAGACGTCGGTGGTTTCGGGAACTTCCGGGTCAGAAATGCAACAGTCATCGACCGGACAGACGGCCGCGCATTGCGGTTCATCAAAATGGCCGACGCATTCGGTGCAACGCTCATGGGTGATCACGTACACCGTATCACCTTCGCCTTGTCCTTCCCCCACCGCATACCCTTTTTCTTCCGCGGCACTCCGAGTTTCGAAGATAGCTTCATTCGGGCATTCCGGCAGACATGCTCCGCAATTAATACATTCTTCCGTTATCAATAACGACATACGTTCCTCCTTCTATCAAACCAGCAAGAGTCTCGGGTGCCCCCAAGCGATATACCATATACATTCTAGGCACCCGTGAATAGCGAGTCAACGGGACAGAAGGCCTAGATCCCTAAGCCATTTGGACTGTTTGCCTCCCTGTTGGCGTTGGGAGCAACACGTTTCCAACGGCCCGTTACTCGTCGAGGTGATAGTTCCAGCCGCGAATGAGGGATGGCCTTCCGGCAACCGCCAATGCGCCCCAGAACCCTTGTCCCAGGGGTAGATGAAACAGCGACCAATCTTCAGGGGAGGAGCCTGCCTCCGACAGGGTGAGTCGGGGTTGGAGGATTCGGGGCGGTTCGCCGGGGGCAAAGGAAACCGTCACATCTTTTAGAGGAAAGGAGAATCCTTTTCCAAGCGCTTTGACAAAGGCCTCTTTCCGGGTCCAACACCGGAAGAACGCCGCCCGTTGTTCGGCTTGGGGGAGGTTCTGAAAAACCATGAATTCTTCAGGGCTGCAAATGCGTTCGGCCAGCCCCGCATAATCCAAGGAATCCCGGTCTTCCTCAAGGTCGATGCCGACTTCGAGATCGTGGGAAACAGCGTACACAGCCAACTGTTGGGAATGAGACACGCTAAAATGCAGCGTTGACCCCGCAGGGTCTTGCAAAAACGGTTTTCCATAGGGACCCGCTTGCAAACGGATGTCCCCGGGCGGAATCCGGAGGTAGCGAGCAAGAATCTGTCGCAGGATTCCCCGTGCCGCGGTGAAGCGTCGCCGGTGTTGGGAGAATTTAAATTGTTGCGCCCGTTCCAACTCGTCAGGACTCAGAGTCTCCTGATACACTTGAAGACGGTCGGAGGGTATGTCTACAATCGCGCGCCACACGTGGATATGGCCCGCCGGAAGCAGATGCCCGCCCTCGGGACAGTTCCCAAAGAAAGAAGATGGAGAGGATGCTGAGTTCAGGAACGGATCGTGACTCATGCCTGATTCATAGGAAGATCACAGGAACCATGGCCGGCGTGCATGCTCGACCGGTGCAGGCCGAGCCGTATTGTACAGACAAACGCATTCGGGAGGCGAGTGTTGAGTAGCCCGTCCAAATCGGCGGCCTATGCCGCATTACTCACCGCCTCGCTCGTGTGGGGCGGGTCGGTCGTGGCGCAGAAAGTGGCGTTGGGCGCCTTCTCCGCGGTGGAAGTGTCCGTGTTTCGCGGCCTCGGCGCGTTGGGCATTCTAGTACCGTTGTGGTGGTGGCAGGAACAGGCCAAGACGCGTTTGACCATGCGGGACCTCGGGGTGCTTACGGCCCTGGGGCTCGCCGTGCTTGGCAATCACCTGCTGATATTGTATGGGCTGCAGCACATCGGGGCCGGAGCCGCCGGCGTGATTATCGGGGCCAGCCCGGCCATTACGGCCTTTCTGTCCTCATTGATGCTGCGGGATATCCCGTTTAGCCGGGTGTGGGTCGGGTGTGCGGTGTCGTTCATTGGCGTGGCCCTGGTATCGGGCGGCAATGCAACTGCGGATGGCGGAGCGGACCCCCTGCTGGGCGGCGGGTTGGTCGTTCTGGCTTTGATAAGTTGGGCCTTATACACCATCGGCAGCCGCTGGATGATGGAGGGATTGTCGCCGCTGACGGTCAATTGGACGACGCTGTCGATCTCCATCGTTTTTCAGGTGCCGTTACTGTGGATAGACCCGCAAGTGTTGGAGGCGGGAGTCGGAAGTATTCCTCCCTCCGGTTGGGCGGCGTTGGTCTACGTCATCGTGTTTGCCACCGCACTGGGCCAGCAGGCTTGGCTCTATGGGGTATCCGGTATCGGCCCTTCACGAGCCGGGATCTTTACCAATTTGATTCCCGTATCCGCACTGTTGTTGTCGTTTGTCATTCTCGGGGAATCGTTGGACCTGATCAAAGTACTGGGCATCGGATTCGTCCTGGGCGGGGTCTGGTTGGTCAACCGCTCTTCAGGGACCTAGGGGGGCTTCCATGGACAATGGTTGCTCAACCATCGCTCGAATGGGATGATGACCTCATGACTAACGGGCTGTCGATGAGAAATGCGTTGAACGGAGGAGAAAGGTAGAGCCGAATGCTGAAAGAGCGAATCGAAGAGGTGACGTTAGCCAACGAGGCGTTTTATCGGGCCTTTGAAAGTTTGGACATCGGGGAAATGGATAAGGTCTGGGCGCATCAGGAATACGTGACGTGCATCCATCCGGGCTGGAGCATGCGGGTCGGCTGGCCGATGGTTCGGGATTCCTGGGTCGTCATTTTCAACAACGTGTTTTCCATGGGGTTTTCTCTCACGGAATTGCAGGTCCAGGTCGCCGGCGACGTGGCGTGGGTGATTTGTACCGAAAATATTTCAAGCCGGCACGCGGATAACACCCAAGACAGCCGGGTCGTGGCGACCAACCTCTATGAGCGCATGGATGAAGGCTGGAAAATCATCCATCACCACGGCTCCCTGTTAATGGAATAGGTCCGGAACAACGATCGTTGTTCCCTGGCCGGATTATGTCCTGTAGGGGCAGTGTTCGCCCTGCTCCACGATTTAGTGCGGGATTGCGAGCGTGTCATACCATTCTTTGACGATCGTATCCCGTTCGATCATCGTCATACCGGTATATTTGCGGAACATCCCTTTGCCCCCTTTTTTGCGCCGCCAGGTCACAAAGTCGGCAAAATGGTCTTTGCACACGGTGCCCGTTCCGGCCGGGGCATAGCCCTGATTCGCGCATCCCTCGATCATACAAGCTTGAGCAATCATGCTGTTGACTCCTTCGTGATGGTCTTTGCGTCAGTATGCCCAACCGTCACCCAGCCGTGCAACAGTGCGCCCAATACTTGCATTCTCGTTGACGGTCTGGCTATCGTAGCCGCCAAGTTGATACAGGCGAAAGAACCATTCTGAACGGATTGAGAAAGGAGAGTGTGTTGTGGCAACAGCAACAGAAATCTTTGAACAAGTAAAAGCGGCGGCCCTGGCGGCGACCGGGCCGGATGAACGGGCCTTGCAAATCGATTATGACGCCTTGGAGAAAAAAATGGCATCGGCCCTGGGAACGCGGACCGTCGCCCTCTTGCATATCAACCAATATTTACCGGAAGGATATGAAGATCAAGGCCACTTCAACGCCATCGCCGTGACGGAAGGCAACGTGGTGTATGACATGGTCATCGGCGATCAATATTTTCGCTATGATGTTTTTTCCGCTACCGATCTCAACAAGTTCCAAGCCATCGACGGCATCTATAAAGACGAAGAAAAGCGCGAAGAAATTTCCTTTTTGAGCCTGCGACTCCAGCATGGAGACGAAGCGCATATTTTGTTGGGATTGACCGATGACCAGCGAGCCAGCATCCTGGCCATCGCTGAAAAACTTTCATCAGCCCGCCATCCGGAATAACGGCCCCAGACGTTTTTTCTGCTGCGGGCAGAGAGTCCGATCCCAATTCAGGAACCTTCCACGTGTTACCTCCCCTTTGCCTGCCCTGAGCGTAGTCGAAGGGTAAGGGGAGGGCAGGTGGGGTAGATCCGATCACCATAGGGCACGGGGGCTGTCCTGGTCATGCTCTCTATCCACCCAGGGCAGACACTGCCCCTACGCGTGGTGAAACGGAAGGGCCTGCACGACGCAGGGGTGGCGTTGGCCGTTGACGTCCACGGCGAGGGCGGTGCCCGGAGTCGTGAAGTCCCGCAACGGAAACGCAAAGGCAAGGGTTTTGTTCAGGGTCGGGGAGTGAATCGCGCTGCTGATCCACCCGACCTCCCGATCTTCGCTGAACACTTTGGCGTCGGGAGGGGGAATCGTGTTTGAATCGATGACGAGGCCCACCAGCCGCCGTTTGACCGTACCGTATGTGTCCATGCGCGCGACGACTTCCTGTCCGGGATAGCACCCTTTACTCAGGCTGAAGGCTTTCCCCTCAAGGTTGGCTTCGGGCGGTACGATCCGTTCATTCAAATCCGGACCCAACTTGGGGATGCCCGCTTCGATGCGCAGGGATTCCCGTGCTTCCGTGCCGAACGCGCGCAGGCCGACGGCCTCCCCGGTTTCCCACAACCGGTTCCAGGTCTGGTCCATGGCCTCATTCGGCATCAGGATTTCAACGTCGTGTTCCCCGGTTTCCTGGGTGGTGGCGATCAGGGCCGGCTCCCCATTCAGGTCGTGGGTCAGGAAGGTTCCCGGTTTCAAGCCGGCAACGTCGACACCCAATGCTTGCCGGATCAGGTCGGAGGCCTTGGGACCGCTGATCAGAATAATGCCCCAGGTGTCTCCACCGTTCTTCATTTTGGCTTTGGTGCCGTATAGCAGAAATTTGCGAAAAGTCTCGTAGGTGACGGCGCCTGCTTCGCCCATGTCCTCCACCAGGAGAGATTCCTCAAGCCGGTAGACCCGGAAGTAGCTCAGCATCTTGCCTTTGTGTGTCATGAAACTCGAGTACAGCCAGCCGCCGGATTGGAGCGGCAGAATATCGTTGCTGATAATACTCTGCAGCCAGGTCACGCGATCCTCCCCCGTGACCGTTAGTTTTCCGCGATGGGAGAGATCGGCAATCCCCACGCCCGTTCTGACCGCGTGATGTTCGGCAACGGGGTCGCCATAGTGGACCGGCATCTCCCACTCTCCGGCGGGGTCGAAGTGCGCCCCCAGTCGTTGATGGGTGGTATGCAGGGCAGACTGTTTCATGCCGGACGGGGTTGGGTCACTTCCTGGAGCAGGGCCAGGGTTCTGGCGGAAAATTCATTGCGTGAGACGATTTTGTCGATGCCGAGTTCCTTGGCCTGCCGCCACGTGTCGACTTCTTCATGATTGGCGAACGCCAGGACCGGGATATGGTTCGATACCGTCTCGCTTTTTGCGGTTTTCAGCATGGTGGCGGCATCGAGCCCGGGATCGTTCATGTTCAATACGATGGCCGCCGGCGCATGGTCTTTGGCCTTTGCGAGGATGTCATCGGGAGATTTCACGCGCTTGAGCCCATATCCGGCGGGTTTAAAGGCATCCCGAATCTTCGTATAGAAAAAAATATCCGTCACACCCACCAGAACGATTTTTTCGTGTTCCACAAGTTCCACCTTTCTTAGTTCATCAGGGTAATCAGCCGCATCATCGCTCTCTTCGCCGGCGTATAGTTGGCATTGAGCGTCACGGCGGTTTTATACGAATCGATGGCGCGTATCCAATCGCCTTGTCGTTCATAGACGCGCCCCAGGTTCATGTGCGGAAAGGCGGGGCTTTCGTACCGTTTGGCTTTGGTGGCCTGTTCCAGCCAGGGGATCGCTTCATCCAATCGGTTCAGCTCGATGAGATAGGCCCCGATGTCGTTGTATGGATTCCCGAAGTCCGGGTCCGTTCGTATGGCCCGATGACATTCTTCAATGGCTTCGTCCAAGTGCCCCATGAAGCTGTAGGTCCATCCGAGAAAGGTGTACGCCTCGGCCGTCGGAAAGGCGTCGATGGAGTTCTGGTAGAGTTTGACGGCGTCATCCAGCTTGCCGTTCATCTGACATTCGTATGCCTGCTGGAATAAATCCCACGCGGACAGCTTGTCCTCTTCCCGCCCCTCACCCTGCTGAAGAAAATCCTGCTGGTTCATTGATTCCGGAACGCCATGAGTGAGATTCCCTATTCGCCTTTCAGTTTGTGACGAACGAGGTCCGCGGCGCGTTTCCCCGACAACAGCATCGCCCCGAACGCCGGGCCCATACGGGGAGAGCCGTCCACGGCGGCCACGGCCAACCCGGTGACGAAACAGTTCGGGAAGACCTCACGGGTATTTTCTACAACCATGGCCTCGGAGCGTGCAACCCACATTGCCCCGTTGCCCGGAACCGTTTGATAGAGCCCGCGTTGGTTGAGCAAGCCGACGACCACCGCGTCATGGCCGGTGGCATCGACCACGACTTTCGATTCGAGCGCGATCGGATCGACGTGGATGATATCGTGCCCGGCCATCTCCGCGGTCGTGTTATTGACGACGACGCCTTCGAGCACGCCCTCACCGCGCAGGATCAGGTCCACCACCCTGGTCAGGTTCAACACCTTGGCCCCGGCTTCATACGCCGAGGCAATGAGGCGCGCGGTGGCGTGCGGAGGATCCACGATCCGCATGCCCGCGCAATCCTTCACGGGTTTACACGGGACGCCCATGCTCTCGAGGATCTCGTGGGCGGGCTCGCACAGGGTGGCCTTGTTCATGAGGTACCCGCCGGACCAGAACCCGCCGCCGAGAGCAAGACTTTGTTCGATCAACAGGGTGCGAAATCCTTGCGTGGCCAGGTCATGGGCGCAGACCAGACCGGACGGCCCGCCGCCCACGATGATCACGTCACTTTCAATGAGCTGATCAAACTCTTTATAGAATTCGCGCGCGATGTGGCGAGTGACGTCCCGTTCACGAAGCGGCGCTGGCTGGAGATTGTCCATGGCAGAAATTCCTATGTTGCCCTCTCTATATCGCCCTCTCCTCTGGGAGAGGGTCAGGGGTGAGGGGGGTGAGGGAAAGGGTCAGGGTGAAGGCCTCCGTTGGTTACGGCTTGTCGGGGTGCACATACAGTTCCCCGCCGGTTTTGCGAAACTCGTCGGCTTTTTCCCGAAGCCCGGCTTCCAGGGCTTGCTGTTCGCCCATATCGAGTTGAGCGGCATAATCGCGCACGTCCTGCGTGATTTTCATCGAACAGAACTGGGGACCGCACATCGAGCAGAAATGGGCGCCCTTCGCGGCGTGGTCGGGCAGCGTGGCATCGTGATACGCGCGAGCCGTGTCGGGGTCCAGCGAGAGATTGAATTGATCCTCCCACCGGAACTCGAACCGGGCTTGCGACAACGCATTGTCACGGCGTTGGGCTCCCGGGTGTCCCTTGGCCAGGTCCGCGGCATGCGCGGCGATTTTGTACGCAATGACGCCGGCCTTGACGTCTTCCTTCGTGGGCAGGCCGAGGTGTTCCTTGGGCGTGACGTAGCAGAGCATGGCGCACCCGTACCAGCCGATCATCGCCGCGCCGATCCCTGACGTAATATGGTCATAGCCCGGCGCCACGTCGGTGGTGAGGGGCCCCAAGGTATAGAACGGGGCCTCGTGACACGCCTCCAATTGCCGTTCCATGTTTTCGTGGATCATGTGCATGGGCACGTGGCCGGGCCCTTCGATCATGACCTGCACGTCGTGCGCCCAGGCGAGTTTGGTTAATTCTCCCAACGTCTCTAGTTCGGCGAATTGCGCCGCGTCGTTGGCATCGGCAATCGAACCGGGGCGCAACCCGTCGCCGAGACTGAAGGAGACGTCATACGCCTTCATGATCTCGCAGATTTCTTCGAAGTGGGTGTACGCGAAGTTTTCCCGGTGATGAGCCAGACACCATTTGGCGTGAATGGACCCGCCCCGTGAGACAATGCCGGTCATACGGTTCGCAGTCATCGGCACGTATGCCAACTTGACGCCGGCGTGGATGGTGAAATAATCGACGCCCTGCTCAGCCTGCTCGATCAGCGTGTCCCGGTACAATTCCCACGTCAGGTCCTCGGCCTTCCCGCCGACTTTTTCCAGGGCCTGGTAAATGGGAACGGTCCCGATGGGCACGGGGGAATTGCGAATGATCCATTCCCGTGTCTCATGAATATTCTTGCCGGTAGACAGGTCCATGACCGTATCGGACCCCCATCGGATGGCCCAGATCATTTTCTCGACTTCTTCTTCGATCGACGACACCACCGCGGAATTGCCGATGTTGGCATTGATCTTCACCAGGAAATTCCGGCCGATGATCATGGGCTCGATTTCCGGATGGTTGATGTTGGCCGGGATGATCGCGCGGCCGCGAGCCACTTCTTCACGGACGAATTCGGGGGTGATGGTGTGAGGAATCGTGGCGCCCCATGCTTGGCCGGGATGTTGAACAACGCCGCGGGGCGTGCCGTTCGACCGGGCTTGCGCCTCACGTAATTGTGTTTCCCGGATCGCGATAAATTCCATCTCCGGGGTGACGATGCCCCGGCGGGCATAATGCAGTTGCGAGACGTTCTTCCCCGGTTTCGCCCGCAACGGTTTGCGAATGTGACCAAAGCGAAGTGTATCGAGCGCCGGATCATTGGCCCGCAGTCGTCCATATTCCGAAGAAACGTCGGGTAAGGCGTCCACGTCCTGCCGCGCCAGGATCCAATCACGGCGCAAGGGGGGCAGGCCGCGTTGAATGTCGATTCCCGTCGAAGGATCGGTATAGGGCCCGGACGTGTCGTAAAGGACGATCGCAGAGGCAGCGGACGAACCGTTCTCTTTCTTGGCGGAGGAAAGAGCGATTTCACGCATGGGCACGGCCACGCCGTCCTGCTCCCCGTTGACGTACACTTTCTTGGACGCGGGCAGGGGAGTTGTGGTCAAGGACGAAGTGGGGGCCTGCCCGGTATTCCCGTTCGCGGAAGAGGTTTGAGGGTCGTTCATGCGGAAATCCTTTCCGGCAAATAAAAAGCCGCTCTCCAAGGGGTTGGAAGCGGCTCACTCGAAAGGCAGTAGACTGTCTGTCCGCTTCCCTACGCTGGAATTACCCAGATCAGGTCATAAGGGTTGTCTTTGTGACAAAGACTCTCAGCCTGCTGGCTCCCCTAGCTAGTGTTTGGATAAAAAATCATACGCCTTGCCCTGTTCCATGTCAATCAACCTATTGTGTGGGGAGTGCCTCAGTTTGAAATTCTTTTCTTGTACGGCCCTCGCTTCGGTAGTGTCCTAATTTGAAATGAGGGGCAATTGGTCAGAGATGGTCCACGTCAGGGTCATGACCCGCGTCGCGCTCGATCCGCAACCGAATCTGCTCCCCAATCCACCACACCTCAAAGGCCGCCCACACATGGGCATGGTGCGGGGACTCATCAGCTGGGGGTGGCGTGTCGTCTGGGTGCATGGGTAACTCTGGATACCAAACGGCCACTGGAGATCGCACTTCCCAGTGACCGTTGGCAGTGATACAGACCCTACAGGAAGTTGAGCAGAGTTATGGGAAAACAATTGGTGCATTCTACGTATGATGCTGGGGCGTGTCAATCGAAATCCTCTCGCCCCCATTTCAAATTAGGACACTACCATTGTGTGAATTGTCGAGAAGCGTTGACAGTTGCTCCTTGTTGTCGCCGCGGGACCCTACTATTTCTTCAGCCCTTCGAGAGGGGTTGGGGCCAGACGCTTTAGCCCGCCATCTCCTGTCGATAAGGCCACTGTTGCAGGATGGTTAATATCTGCTACAATCAAAAGTTTAGACTAGGTATGTGCTTGATCATCCAGCGCAGGAGCAAGCCAGTGAAAGGATTTGAATCACCGGAGCAAGAGGTGAGGGCGTGAATTCCGTTGAAACCAGGGCATTTCCCATAACTGATTACGAGTCGGTCCCGGTTGAGGAACTCTATGACCGGACCAGGGCTTCCAGGAAGGCACTCGGCGATCAGGTGCTGATCCTGGGACATAACTACCAGCGGGATGAAGTCATCGTGCACGCCGACCTCAGGGGGGACTCCCTATTGCTGTCCAAGTTGGCGGCGGAACGGTCGCAGCACCCCTACGTGGTCTTTTGCGGCGTCCACTTCATGGCGGAAACCGCGGATATTCTGAGCCGGTCGAACCAGACCGTCATTTTACCGGATTTGGCCGCGGGGTGTTCCATGGCGGACATGGCGGCCATCGAGCAGGTGGACCAGTGTTGGGAAGAACTGGGGCGCGTGCTGTCCGTGGAAGAGGACGTCATGCCGGCGGTGTACGTGAAC
This sequence comes from Nitrospirales bacterium, assembly GCA_965204475.1. Classification (GTDB taxonomy): domain Bacteria; phylum Nitrospirota; class Nitrospiria; order Nitrospirales; family UBA8639; genus Bin75. The sequence continues at coordinate 1,459,358 of OZ241988.1, read as the reverse complement.
TCCGCCGCGGTCCTCAAAGCCTTTTGCGGGGAGCATGGAGGCATTACCTGTACGTCGTCCAATGCCAAAGCCGTCATGGAATGGTGCTGGGCACGGAGAGAAAAAATCCTGTTCTTCCCGGACGAGCATCTCGGACGGAACGTGGCCAACACCATGGGGATTCCGCGAGAGGGGATGATCGTCTGGGACCCGTACCTGCCGTACGGGGGGAACACGAAAGAGGCGATCCGAAAAGCCCGCCTGATTTTATGGAAGGGGCATTGCAGCGTCCATCAGATGTTTCAACCCGCGCACGTGGAGTACTTTCGGAAGACCTATCCGGGCATTCGGGTCATCGTGCATCCGGAATGTCACGAAGACGTGGTCAACCAAGCCGACGCGGTGGGGTCCACCGAGCGTATTATCCGGACGGTCAAGCAAGCGGAACCGGGGACCCTGTGGGCCGTGGGCACGGAGTTGAATCTGGTCAACCGGCTGAAAAACGAAGAAACCGACAAGCAGGTGTTTTTCCTGTCCCCCACCGTCTGCCGGTGCGCGACCATGTTCCGGATCGACGCCGCGCACTTGTGTTGGAGCATGGAGAATCTCGCGCAAGGCTGCGTGGTGAATCAGATTTCCGTGCCGGGCGACGACAAGGTCCTGGCCCGGATTGCGCTCGATCGAATGATGGCGGTCAGCTAACGAGCGGCCACGCAGAGGGTATCCTTCGCCCGTACTTCCTCCCTTCTTTTGTCACGCGCTCCTTTGAATGATGGATTATAAATCAACGCTCAATTTGCCCAAGACGGCGTTTCCCATGAAAGGGAACCTGCCGAACCGCGAGCCGGAGTTCGTCGCCCGGTGGGTGAAGCAGGGGCTCTATCAACGCATTCAGGCCTCGCGCGCGGGCAAGCCGCTCTACGTCCTCCATGACGGCCCGCCATACGCCAACGGCCATATTCACATCGGCCACGCGCTCAATAAAATTCTCAAGGACATCATCGTCAAGTCCCGCACCATGGAAGGTATGCAGGCGCCCTACGTGCCGGGCTGGGATTGCCACGGGTTGCCCATCGAGCACCAGGTCACGAAGCAACTCGGCGACAAGAAAAAAGACATGAGCGCCACGGAATTGCGCCGGCAATGTCGCGAATATGCGGACAAGTTCTGGAACATCCAGCGGGACGAGTTTCAGCGGTTGGGCGTCCTGGGTGATTGGGAACGTCCCTACCTCACGATGGACAAAGCCTACGAGGCGACCATCATCAGGGAGTTCGGAAAATTCGTGGAGCAGGGCGGGGTATACAAAGGGCTGAAACCGGTGTTGTGGTGCACGCAGGATCAGACCGCCTTGGCCGAGGCCGAGGTGGAATACATGGACCATACCTCTCCCTCCGTCTACGTGAAATTTCCATTCGATGCGGCCTCAAGGGAACGGCTTGGCCTTGCCGGCTTGGAGCGAATCGAGAACGTTTCCATCGTCATTTGGACCACCACGCCCTGGACGCTTCCGGCGAATCAGGCTATCGCGATTCATCCCGAGATCGAGTATGCGTTCGTCCGCGTCGGGAACGAAGTCCTGGTCATGGCGGAAAAGCTGGTCGAAGAGGTGTCCAAAGCCTGTGAGTTGAAAGACCCTGAGATCCTCGGTCGCAAAAAAGGGAATGACGGATTCGAGGCCCTTGGCTGTCAACGACCCTTGAGCGATGGGCTTTCGCCTATTCTGCTTGGCGACTTCGTGACGCTGGAACAGGGAACCGGGTGCGTGCATATCGCTCCGGGTCATGGGATGGACGACTATGTGCTGGCCATGAAATACAACGCGTCTGGGCGGCAGGCGCTCGCGGAACCCCTTCAGATCGTGGTGCCGGTGGATGATTACGGACGTTTTACCGATGAGGTGCGGGAGTTTGCCGGGCAGCACGTGTTCAAAGCCGACCCGGCGATCGTGGACAAATTGAGGCAACTGGGCGTGTTGCTGGGCCACGGCTCGTTGATCCATTCCTATCCCCATTGCTGGCGCTGCAAGAAGCCGGTGATCTTTCGAGCCACGCAGCAATGGTTCGTCTCCATGGACGAAGGCCGGTTGCGCGAGCGGGCGCTCGAAGAAATCGACCGCGTGCAATGGATCCCGGAGCGGGGCCGCGAGCGCATCTACGGCATGATCGAAAACCGGCCGGACTGGTGTTTGTCCCGACAGCGGATTTGGGGAACGCCGATTCCCGGATTCACATGCGCGCAATGCCGGACCCCGCTGATCGACGCGCAGATCATCGAGCGGATTGCTGGCCTGGTGAGTGAGCATGGCTCGGACGTGTGGTTCGAACGATCGGCGCAGGAATTGCTCCCTGACGGAACAACCTGTGCAACGTGCGGGGCCACCGAGTTCAACAAAGAACAGGATATCCTGGACGTGTGGTTGGAATCGGGCGTGAGTCATGCCGCGGTCGTGAAACAGCAAGGCGACGACTGGTGGCCGGCGAGCCTGTATCTGGAAGGGTCGGACCAGCACCGGGGTTGGTTCCACAGCGCGCTTTTGTCATCCGTGACCACGGACGGACGGGCACCCTATCGGGCCGTACTCACCCACGGGTTCGTGGTGGACGGGCAGGGCAAGAAGATGTCCAAGTCAGCCGGCAACGTGGTGGCGCCGCAGGACGTGATCAAACAGCATGGCGCGGAAATCCTGCGTTTGTGGGTCGCGGCCCAGGATTACCAGGAAGACCTGCGCATCTCATCGCAGATCCTCACGCAATTGGTCGAGGCTTACCGGAAAATCCGGAACACCTGCCGATATTTGCTCAGCAACGTCTATGACTTCGACCCGCACAACCCGGCGCATCAGGTGGAGGTATCACAATTGCCGGAGTTGGACCGGTGGGCCCTGCTGCGATTCAACAACCTCATCAGTCAGGTCCGCAAAGGCTACGAGACATTCGACTTCCGGCAGATCGTGCACGAGCTGGACTACTTCTGTTCCGTGGACATGAGCGCGACCTACCTGGATATTCTGAAGGACCGGCTCTACACCTTCCGGCCGGACTCACCCCTGCGACGGGGCTCGCAAATGGTCCTGTTGCGCATCGTCGAGGGCTTGGCTCAACTCATGGCCCCAATCCTGAGCTTTACCGCGGAAGACGTGTGGGACGCCGTGCCGGGCAGAGAAGCGTCGCCGGAGGACTCGGTCCACCTCGCAACCTTTCCCGAGCCCCTGGCCATACCCGATGAAGCGCAACTGGACGCCAATTGGAAACAATTACTGGCCATCAGGGCGGTGGTTCTTTCGGCCTTGGAAGAACAGCGGCGAGAAAAAATCATCGGATCTTCCTTGGAAGCGCGCGTGGTGCTCAACGTGGTTCCGGCCTTGCACGAGTTCCTGCAAGCCTATGAACGCGAGTTGCCCGCGCTGTTTATCGTATCCCAGGTGGTCCTCCATCTAACCGAGAACCCGGCCGGTGAAAGACGGTTGGCCAGTGATGAAGCATTGGGTATGAGCGTGAACGTCGTCAAGGCCGAGGGAGAAAAGTGTGAGCGATGCTGGAATTATCGCGCCTCCGTGGGCAGCGTGCCCGAGCATCCGACGCTCTGTGACCGGTGCATCGAGGCCGTGACGTGAACAACGGGTTCCAGCGGTGGGGCATCCTGCTTGGCGTCGGGCTCGTCATCGTGGTCCTGGATCAGATCACCAAAGCCCTCGTGATGCATACCATGCACCTCCACGAATCCATCCCCGTCATAGCCGGGTTTTTCAACTTGACCTACATCCGGAACCCCGGCGCGGCCTTCGGCATGTTTGCCACGACCAACAGCGCGTTCCGGCTCATCTTCTTCGCCGGGACGTCCATCTTCGCTCTTGGGCTGTTAGGGACGATCTTCTATCGCATGCACCCCGCGGACGTGTGTGGCCAACTCAGCGTTTCAAGCATTTTCGGCGGGGCGATCGGGAACCTGCTCGACCGGTTGCAATACGGCGAAGTCGTGGACTTTCTCGACTTTTACATGGGCGGCTACCACTGGCCGGCATTCAACGTGGCGGACAGCGCCATCAGCGTGGGTGTCGTGTCCCTGCTGATCCTGTTTGCCATGGATAACAAAAAAGAACAACCTGCTCCCGAAAAGCCGGCCGAAGAAGGGACCCCGAACGGCATAGAGAAAGGGACAAGCCATGATCTGTGATCGCTGTGAAGAAGTCACTGAAACCTACATGACCGAAGAACACGGCGAAATCTGCGAAGCCTGCCTGCAAGCCATCCAACAAGAAAACCGCCGCCAATTCGGCCGCGCCCGCCCCCAAGGGCAGGACGGATAAAGGAGTCCTGGTTCTAAGCAAAGCGGTAATCTTTCGGTCTGCCGCGCCACGCCATTTCGAGTTCGTACCACTTTTTTGTCATGCAAGAACCGTCCTTCAGAAAAGGGCGAAGGCAGGCCGCCTTGGTCACTTCTGGCATTTGGACAAAAAAATAGAGCCGCCGGCCAGTGGAGGCCGACGGCTCTATTTGTGTTCGTTCTGCGAAAGTCCGTGTTACGGCATCTTGGCGGTGAACCAGGTGGAGATGCCCTTCATGCCATTCCGTTCCACGTTCTGGCCATCCCACACCGCAAACGCCACCGGAATGCTCGCCCCGGCCCCGAATTGCACGTCGTTCGCGTCATTCGTCGCCAACGCCCGTTTCATCACCACGCGCCACGTCGGGCCGCTGCAGCACCCGCCTTTCAACGCGCCGTACGGTTCCCACAGGCCATTCCCCATCACGTCCTGCGACGCCTGCGTCGTCAACGTGCTGAACCCGTTCGCGTTCAAATCTTCCACCGAACTGGCCCGCAGATCCGGATCCGATAAAATGTTCCCCGACCAAATCCCCGGATTGAACGGCCCCAAACTCCGGCCGATCCGGTCCGGATAGGTCACGCCGCCCGCCGGCTCTTCATAGTAAAAGTCCCAGGCGATCGAGGGATATTGCTGATCCACGTCCCACATCCCGGCCACGCCCGCGCCCATGTCCCGTTGCCATTCCGCGTTCCACCGCCAGATGTTCACGGTGCCCCCGGATTGCCCCATACATTGGAACGGCGGCGCCCCGGACGTTTGGACGGGAAATTGTACCGCCACCTGATCCCGGAAATCCTGCGGCCCGATGACGGTGTTGTTCAGGGTTTGATCCCCCCAGTTGGCCCACACCCCAATATCCTTGCCGTTGGTGGCCATCTTGACCATGACGGTCTTCACCGAGATGTTGGGATGCATGGGAGTCGTAATCGTTTGGCCGCTCAAGGGCACCACAATGCCCGGAACCGTTTCCCAGACCGGGTTGGCCGCATCCATCGGGATCGGCCCGCTGATGCTGCCCACCGGAATGGTCACCGGCTGGCTGACGGCCAACGGGACCTGCCCCATCGTCAACAGCACGCCGGCAAACACGACGGCCGTGAGTGCGGCAATGATGAAAGACTTATTTTGATGATGACCCACTCGCATAATGCTCCTCCTTGTAAGTGGTTTGACGAAGACTATTATGGCTTGGAGGATGACGTTATTCAACAGAAAATCAACAGAAAATCGACAAAAGAGCGAATATTTCTGCGTCGCACCCCATGGGCGGGTATCATCCCACGGGATTATTCTGGAATCGGTCGAGGTGTTCGCAGAGCATTTCCGCGACCTTGTCCAGATCGAAGGGCCAGGCGTAGGTCAGGGTCACGGCGGGATATTTCTGACGAAGTTCGGCCATTTCCTCGGGAATTTCGTATTCCGAGTGCGAGCCGCCGGGGGTGAACATGGTGGAAATCACGGTAATGTCGTTGGCTCCGTCGGCGATCTGTTGCTCGATGGCTTCGCTGAGCGTGGGCGTGCAAAATTCGTTATAGGCCGTGGAAAACCGTGCGCCGTGCAGGAGAGGCTTGAGGCTGGTGGCCAACAATTCAAGCCCGGCCTGATAGGGATCGCTTTCCGGGGTTCGGGGCCATTGCCGGATTTTTTGGTCGAGTTCATATTCCTCGTGGGACATCGGAACGCCCGCGGCTCGCCGTTGGGCTTCCAATCGTTTGAGTTTCGTGACCAGATCCCCCGGATAATCTTTGGGAATGCCGCCATGCCCGACGAGAATCACACCTTTGGCTGAATCATTCATAATGACCTCTCCTTAATGACGGACAGGCACGGGGGCCTGTTCCTACGGTATCATGGTCCTTGTAGGGGACGGCCCCTGTGCCGTCCCGAATTATAAATGTTCACTCATCCGTTGACAGAATGCAACTTGAGTTCCTTGGGATGAGGCGCAAGGTACACCTGGTCCCTCAAGTATGGAACGTCCAGTATCCGGACGTAGTGTCCGATCAAGGCAACGGGGACGCTCAGCGGCACGAACCCATTGTGATAGTCGCTCAGCGTCCCGTGGAGTTCCGTCCGCGCCTTGGCGCTTAAGGCATTCTTGAAATGACCGGCCAGGTGTTGCAGCACGTTCACGTTTTTGCGAATGGTCGTCTTGACGGCCAGGGCCTCCATAAACAGGTGTCCGTAGGTCCGCGCCAACTCTCGAACGGGATACTGTTTGCCATTGGCGACCAATCGACCAAGCTCCCGGTAATGACGCTGGCTGTGGGCCAACAGGAGGTATTTGTGGACCGTATGAAACGCCACCAGCCGCCCCTTGGTAAGGCGGGCGTTGAGCACTTGCCACCGATGATAGCCGAACACGCGTTCGATGAAGTTTTCCCGCAGGCCCTGGTCCCGGAGTCGTCCTTCTTCTTCGATGGGAGTCAAGGGAAACGCGCGTTGGAACGCCTCGGCAAACAATCCTTTCCCTGTTCCCAAGAGCCGGCCGTCGCGGGCATACACGCGAACGCGACGGGTCCCGCAACTGGGTGAATCTTTCTTGAACACGTAGCCGGACAGGTTCAAGGCTTGGAATTCGCGCACCCGCGTTTTGGCATAACGGCGCATCCGGCCGGTGTAATCGTGACGGGAACGCACCGTGAGTAAACGCGGTTCAGCCACGTCATCGACCAACCGCATGGCTTCTCGCGGGGTGCCGAATCCGGCCTCCACTTCGGGGCACACCGGAACCCACTCCACGTGCTGCCCGAGCACGTCCACCAGAAATTGATTCCGTTTATGTCCGCCGTCGTACCGGACGCGTTCACCCAACAGGCAGCGGCTGACCCCTAACCGCACGGGGAGATCCGATGCGAAGGGCGTCTCTGCCGGAAGCAGGGGCTCGGGCGTGACGTGGGACGGCATGAACGGTTCCTCAGATCCGTTGTTCTTCTTCGGTCAACTGCGCCTCGCTGGCGCGAATGATTTTCACTTCCTTCACGTCGGAGAAGGTCTTGACCAGGAGCGTGACGGACGTCCCGATCTCGCCCCGTATCATGGATACGACCTCCCGGTACGTCTTCCCTTTGACGGACTGGCCGTTCACGGCCAGGATTTCCTGCCCGTGCGTGAGCCCCGCTTTGACGGCCGGTCCCAGGGGATGGGTGGCCCGGATAAACAAGCCGGCAGGATCGCCGATGCGTTCGGCCGTGAGATGCAGCGCGACTCCGATGATGCCCGGCGGGGGCAACATGGGGTCCGACAGGTCGCCGTGAGGATTGCCTTGCTGCGCATGGCTTGGCTGGGCCTGACCCTGTATCGGGGTCAGCAGCAGGAGGGCAAACAGGACGGCAAGCAGAAGGCGACCCCGGAAGGTCCGTTGAATTGAGAACGTCATCGACGATGGTTGCATCTTTATTCTCCTTCTTCGTCAGATCAATCCGATCAAACACAATCCCAGAACAAGTGCCACGCTGTTGAGCTGAACCGAGCGGCGATGAAGGGCCTCTCGATCTTTGCGAATTGAGACGGTGTCCACCCCGCGTTGCGCGGCGTCCCTGAATTGGTCACTCAAGGCATTGATGCGCGGGGTTAAATCGGCGCGGCAGTACGTTTCAATTGCCAGAATGCCGAGCCAGAGCGTTGCGGCGATCAAGGCCGGCGGGCCGAACCCGGTGAGCAGACCCAGACTCGTCACGCTCGCCCACCCGACGATGGCCGCGATCATGCCCAGCGCGTAGTAGCGTGGAATGAGCAGGCGCACCACACGGGCAAACGCATCCGCGTTCAGGGTTCGGACCAGGACCGGCGCGGCGACAAACGACAGAAAGACGATCTTGCCGACCAACACGGCGACCGCCAGCAAATGGAGATAGGTGAGAATCTCGACGATCATGTCATGAGTCGCGCAGTCCCAGAACCCGTCGAGCCGCGGTCAGTACGGCGGCGAAGTTGGGCAATTGGCTCATCGGCACAATTTCAATATACCGCACGATATTCCGCTCATCCACCACCAGGACCGCGCGCTCAGTCACCCACCCTTCCCCAGGATTGCGGAAAAGGCCGATTCCAGGTCCGGATATGTGAAGGTAAACCCCAACTGTTGCGCCATACGGGGCGTCACCGCTTGACCGTGAGTCAGGAGCGTTGACAATTCACCCAATCCGATTCGAAGAACCCACGCCGGAACGGGAAGCCAGGACGGTCTTCCCATGGCCCGCCCCAGTTGCCGGCAAAATTCCTTCATCGTGACCGGATGGGGGGAAGCCGCGTTGACCGCACCGTTGTAAGAAGGCTGCCTAAGAATGGCTGCGATAAGCCGCCCCAGATCCTCGATGTGAATCCAACTCACGGGTTGGGTGCCGTTGCCGATGGGACCACCAAGAAAGAGTTTGAAGGGGAGAAGCATTTTTTGCAGGGCGCCGCCGTCTTTCCCCAACACCATACTGATTCGCAGACATACCGTCCGGATGCCGCAGTCCGTCGCCCGGAAGGCCTCGCGTTCCCATTTCACGCACAGGTCAGCTAAGAATCCTTTTCCCGGTCTCTGCCTTTCATCGACGCCGTCGGTCGTTTCGAGTCCATAGAACCCGATACCCGACGCATTGACGAGGATGTTCGGCCGAACGGACTCGGAAAGACGGGACAAGGCCATCACGAGGGTCCGCGTGGTCTCGATCCGGCTGGCACGAAGCACGGCCTTGCGCGCGGGCTTCCACCGGCGTTCGGCGATTGGAGCGCCCGCAAAGTTGATGACCGCGTCCTGTCCCTGAAAGGGGTTTCCCGAGGTCTGCTCATTCAACGGATCCCATTTTCGAACGTGAACGTCGCCCCCGACAACGGTAGAGGCCGCGCGTGGGTTACGGGTCAGAATAGTCACCGTGTTTCCACCGCCGGCAAGAACCGGCGCGATGTTCCTTCCGATAAATCCCGTTCCTCCGACGATGACCACGTTCATTGTTCGCCTCGTTTCACCGGCCGGGGTGCGGCGGAAACGTCGCGCGCACAACGGAAGCCGGTGCCATGGGTCTTCAGAGCAAACCCGCCTTTCCCGCGGGCCGCCGCGCGAATATCGGATTCGAAGCTGTGCCAGGATCCGCCGCGTATGACTTTGAGCAACCCGGTTTCCGGGCCCTTGGGGTTTCGATCCGACGCGACCCGGTAATACTCTTTCGCGTACCAGTCCTGGACCCACTCCCGGGCGTTGCCGGACATGTCGTGCACGCCGTAGGGAGAGGCTCCATCGGGTAACGAGCCGACCGGCAACAGCGTTCCCTTTTCCACCCAATCGCGATTGAAATTGACGTGACGGGGTGAGGGGGCCGAGTCGCCCCACGGGTATGGCCTCCCATCGGTGCCCCTGGCGGCCTTTTCCCATTCGGCTTCAGTCGGCAAGCGCTTGCCGACCCACTGGCAATAATCCGCGGCATCGTGCCACGTGACCTGCACCACGGGTAAGTTTTCAATGCCCTTCACGTCGAATAAGGAGCCCGTTCCGTACACGTTGAACGGTTCCTTATGCCCGGTGGCTGAAATGAACTTGAGGTATTGTGCATTGGTGACTTCATATTTGTCGATCATGAAGGCCTTGAGATAGATCGTCTGACGAGGCCGCTCGTCGGCACGCCCGGTTTCCGTGCCGCTTCCCCGGATGAAACGTCCTTCCGGTATTTCTACCACAGAAACGGGATCCCGTTCTCGAACGGGATGGTCTGCGAAAGCGGAACCATGTCCCAACAGGATGCACAGGGTGAGTGACGTAATCAATTGCGTGTTCATTGTTTCTGCCTTCGACTCTTTTCCTTGATTTGCGTTGAAATCTTTTCAATTCGTGCCGTGAGTCGGGAGACGACGCGTTCGTCGTTGTCTCGCGCGGCCTTTCGAGCATTGCCCAACAGGAGCCGGGATTCATGCAGGGCTTGTTCGATCTGCATCTGGACGGCCGGAGACGCCAGGGTGCCTCCCAGCGCGGCCTGGTGGAAGGCCTCCCACGCCTCATCCACGTTCTTGTCGGCCCGATAAAGAGATTCCTGTATGGGGCTCCGCGGATGAAAATGGGAGCCTGCGTGACCGGCCCGGCCCAGCCCGGGTCCCCAGGCAATGTTCCACGCCATGAACGTCAGGATTAAGCAATAGAGGATTTTCATGATCCACCTCTCCTCAGTCGTTTTTCAGGGAAAGTGTATGTGAGAACACTTCCTGTTCCGTTTCTTGTAAAGGGACTTATCCATTTAACTTGACGCTTATCTTGTGGGTTTGTGGCGTCCTCCAGTAAGCATGCCTTCTGATTGTACTTTATTATATTTAACTTTTCAGTCATAAACTGATATACGTTCCCTGTCTCGTTCTACGAGAGATGGCTGGGTTATTCGTCTAGCTGTAATTATGTCAAGTTAAATGGATAAGTCCCCTTGTAAAGCCGTTTTCGCACAGCGAAAACCCAGGCCCACTCCATAGCTGTTGTTCAGCGGGTGATTCCAGAACCGATGGGTGGTCGTTACGGTCTGTTCCGCCGCGATCCATGATCCGTCCCGGATTACTTTCTTGGCGCCGACCGTGAGGCGGTCCACGTAGGTTCCGGTTCCACCGAGCCACACGGGCGTGGCAGGACCGGAAGGATTTGCGGAAAACGACCCTTGGGAATAGTAGGCCGGGTCATACCAATCGCCCACCCATTCAAAAACATTGCCGGCCATGTGGTGCAAGCCATAGGGGCTGGCGCCGCCGGGTAGCGAATCCACGGGCATCGTGGCGTCACGCTGTTTCCCGTAGTTGACGTATCGAGCGTCAAAGGTGTTGCCCCAGGGGTAACGAAGTCCGTCCGGTCCACGAGCCGCGTGTTCCCATTCGGCCTCCGTGGGTAACCGTTTGCCTTCCCATTCACAGAAGGCTTTGGCGTCATACCAGTTCACACCGACCACGGGTTGGGCTGCGCCGTTTAATCGTGGATCGTCCCAGTACGCGGGCGCCGGATGTCCCGTCGCGCGCATGAATTGTCCGTACTTCTCATTCGAGACCTCATAGGTGTCGATGAAATACGAACTCAATGACACCCAATGGGCAGGCCCCTCATCATGAAAAGCCTCTCTTGACCAGGGCATCGACATGCGTCGTTGATACGGGGTCTCCTTTTTTCCCGATACCACGCCAGACGACTCTCTATCGACGCCGATGACGGCAAGGCCGGAAGGAATATACGCCATGTCCTCCGGCACCGAAGAGAGAGTCTGAGCATGGAAGGTCGAAAACAGAGGATCTCCCGCAAGGCTCAACAGGATTGCCAGCCATACCGGCCCCATGGTGTTCAGGAAATGTCTTGGTATTGCATCGAATGCGTTCATCGGATCCCTCGCGTTTCAGGCTGATGGGGGAAGCTGGTGCGCTTCCCCCATCAGGATGTGCGTGTCACATCTTGATTTGTTTCATGATGATGTCACGCGTTTGCTGATATTCCATGTTTGCGGGGTCGCTTTTGATCGCCCGCTCAATGGATTTCAATGCATCATTCCACTGCTCCTTCCCCATGCTGATGAGGGCGTGCATGAAATCATATTTCATCACGTCACCAGAGTTGCTACCCGCCGACATGGCGCATCGGAACCCGAGCCCCACTCCGTAGGAGTTGTTCTCCGGCTGATTCCAGAAACGGTGGCTGGTGTGCAGGGACGTTCGGGGAGCCAGCCAGGAGCCGCCTTTCAGGACCTTGACGGGACCCTGGTTGGCAAAGTTGTAGCCATCGGAAGGCCCTTGGGGGTTGAAGGCCGGACTGACCTGGAAATAGTTCGGTTCATACCAATCACTCACCCATTCAAAGACGTTGCCGGCCATGTTGTAGACGCCGTAACCACTCACCCCGTCGGGGTAGGAATGCACGGGCATGGTTTTTCCCACGTTCTGACCATAGTTCGCCTTTGTGGCGTCGATGGTGTGTCCCCATGGGAAATGGTTTCCATCAGGCCCTTTGGCCGCGTGTTCCCATTCCGCTTCCGTGGGCAGCCGTTTGCCCGCCCACTCACAGTAGGCAGTCGCATCGTACCAGTTCACCCCGACCACGGGTTGGTCCGGCTTGTTCAGGCGCGGGTCGTCCCAGTAGGCCGGAGCCGGATGATCGGTTGCCTTCATGAAGTCCCGATAGTGGCCGTTCGAAATTTCATAGGTGTCAATGTAATACCCATCCAGCACGACTTGATGGGTCATTTCATCGCTGTGGTCCTTGCTGCCCATGGTGAATTCACCTTTGGGGATCAGGACCATCTCCGTGGTGTCTGCGGCCAGCACCGTACCCCACGAACTGAAAAGCAAGGCCAAAGCCATAAACAATCCCGTGGTCGGTGTCAGAAGATGTTTGTTCATGCTGTCTCTCCTTTGTTGAAGGTGTTGCGGTTTTTCCAAATTGACGGTCACTGGTGCAGGGGCTTTCTGACCAAAGCCTCGACACCCGTCCAACGTCTGCGACTCAAGAGTTTGAGAGCCGGAAGTTCCGCTCCCATCCGGCGTTTGAGAATGAGCGGGTCCACGATATCTCCGCACTGCACGCATCGCCGTGCCCATCGCCGCATCTGCCCCGTGTCATCGAACAGATCGAACAGACCTTCCCTGATCAACAGTCCGCCGCACCTGTTGCACGCCTGGATGTTTTGAGATTCGCCCAAAATTGGGCCGGAGTGGATGTTTTTTGAGATAGCCATCTGTGCGCCTCTTGGTTAAACGGTAAACGTTCTTGGTATCCTCTTCTTCGAATTTTCCATCTCTCTTGTTGTCTATCAAATTGCGTGCCAAATTTTCTTGTGAGAATTTTCAATTAAATTTCATATAGTTATGAAAATTCTAGCCAAAAGATTCGGAAGGCCTCTCTTTCGATGAGACAATAATGTGTCTCAATATTTGAATTTGAGACACTTCAAGAGAAGCTGGTTGGGAAGAAGGGGCGCTTCGTAGGGAACAACGATCATTGTTCCCTATTTGATAGGGGATCTAATCGGGGAATCGCGTGGGTACGAAGACAATCGCGTGGCCCCGCAGCAGGAGCCTGGTAAGCCATCCCGGCTAAGGAAGGTTCGCCATCCGTAGCCAAAAATATTCCAGGGCTTTGACGACGTTGATGAAGGCTTCGAATTTTGCCGGTTTCGTCAGATAACAATTGGCGTGAAGATCATACGCCCTGGCGACGTCTTCCGGATTTTGCGAAGAACTGAGGACAATCACCGGAATCCGCTTCAGCATCTCATCCCGTTTCACAAACTGCAATACTTCAAAGCCACTCTTTTTCGGCAGATTCAGATCGAGAACAATCAGGTGTGGGAAGCCGTTTGACGGTTCCCGCTTCCTTGTTTCCAAAAACTGTGTGGCTTCAACTCCATCATGGGTAAAATACAGGGTGGGGTCGATGGAGGACGTTTTGAGTGCCTCCTGTATCAGGCGAACGTCTCCCGGATTGTCTTCGACGATCAGGATAATGGGGGGGTGCTTCATAGTTTGTCCGTAGGAGGCTTGCTCCCAGACTTACGCTCTTTGATTCTTTAAACAATACAAAGGTTGTGCCAAAGCTCTGCGTGGCGCAACCAAACACCATGTTGTATAAATTCAAAGGGTTACGATTCCTTACTGGTCGCCGAGGTCCTTGTTGGCTGTCTTATAAATGTCTCATGACTGTCTCATAGAGCCGCCAACGAGGAAGTCGGCTCATGAGAGATCGTGTTTGGAAATGTTCAAATCATCCAACCAGCGATAGAAGGTGGCGCGACTGATGCCCAGAAGTTGAGCCGCTTTGGCTCGATTTCCTTTGGCTTCTTTGAGGGCGCCTAAGAGACGTTCCCGGCCCTTGGCGGTTGTGGTCGGTTCTGATGCGGGGAGGGCGGTGCCGGGGGCTTCGAGCAGTTCCGGAGGAAAATGCCCGGGCTGGATGGTGTCGCCTTCGCATTGGAGCACGGCATATTCGATCACGCTTTTCAGTTCGCGAATATTGCCCGGCCATTGATACCGGGTCAGGCGTTGCAAGGCATCGGCGCTGATGTCCTGCACGAACGGTTTTCCCATCGCTTTGCGGCATTGGCCGACAAAAGCCCAAATCAACAGGGGAAGATCCTCTTGTCGTTCCCGTAGCGGAGGCAAATGAACGCGTCCCACCCGAATGCGGTAGAGCAGGTCGGCCCGGAAGGTCTGCCGGGCCACCTGTTCCTGTAAGTCGTGATGCGTGGCGCAGATAATGCGGACGTCCACTTTTCTCGGTTGAGATTCACCCAGCCGGGTGATTTCTTTTTCCTGGAGCACCCTGAGCAAACTCGTTTGGACGGGAGGCGGCATGTCGCCGATTTCATCCAGGAAAATCGTCCCTCCTTGCGCGGATTCAAAAAATCCTCTGTGGTCGCTGTTGGCTCCGGTGAAGGCCCCTTTCTTATGTCCGAACAATTGACTGCCCAGCAGGGATTCGGTCAGGCCGGCGCAATTCACCGCGAGAAAGGGTTTGTCTTTTCTGGGGCTGGAGTCGTGCAGGGCCCGGGCCACGAGTTCCTTGCCCGTCCCGGTTTCCCCTTCGATGATGACCGTCGAATCGACCTGGGAGAGATTGCGAATCTGCCGGTACACGTCCTGCATGGGCCGGCACTTCCCGATCAAATCGTGAAATGAGGATTTGTCTTCCAGTTGTTTGCGGAGCGTATGCAGTTCCGTGACGTCATAGAGAAAGAACATTTTGGCCCGCGTGTCACGAGGGTCATCGCGGATGTCGATCTCAAGCCGGCATGAGGAATGGCCCGGTGGCGTGAAATGGACGACGAATTTTTCCCGTTCGCCCTGCTGCATGAGCCGTTCCAGGGCATGGACCTCGTGGTCGGGGAACCCCACGGATTCCTGCCACAGTTGGCCTTCCGGGATGGGTTCGTTTTTGCCCAATAGCCGAAGGGCGGATTTGCTGACGTGGAGAATCCGGCCTTCCGGATCGATCAAAATCGTCCCGATGTGCAGTTGATTCAGAATGGAATGGAGATCCTCCGCACTCTTCCGCAGCCGGGCATTTGCGGCTTCCAATTCGGCTTGGATGCGTTTCCGCTCGATGGCGTAGTCAATGGCTCGAAGAAGGATGTGCTCGTCCACTTCGCCTTTGAGCAGATAATCCTGCGCGCCCTCCCGAACGGCCTGGATCGCGGTTTCCCGGTCATTCAGGCCCGTGAGGAGGACTTGCGGGAGTGCGGGATAGCCCTCGGCAAGTTTCCGAAACGTGTCCAACCCGTGGCTGTCAGGCAAGGAAAGGTCCACCAGGGCGAGGTCCACGCTACGTTCTTTCAAGCGATCATGGGCTTGCCGGAAGGATTCGGCGGTGATGATGTCGAACGATCGCCATTGAATGTCGCGAAAGAGTTCCCGGATCAGGCGCGCATCGCCGGGGTTATCTTCCACTAAGAGAATGGTCGTTGTGTTCATGTAGCTACGTTCTCCGGCTCTTCAAGCGATTGTAGCACATGCCGAGGAGCCAGCCGGTTATGGCATCGGCCCCATGCCCTCTCGAGAGGTTGCCAGGGTGAAATAAAAGATTGATCCCTTGCCGGGTTCGGATTCCACCCGGATTTGCCCGCCGTATTTTTCCACGATTCTCTTGCAGATGGCCAAGCCGATGCCCGTGCCCGGGTATTCACTTTGACCGTGCAATCGTTGAAAGATCGAAAAGATTCGATCGAGTTGATCGGCCGGGATCCCGATCCCATTGTCGCGGATCGAGAACTCCCACCCGTCCGGGAGCGCTCTGGCCCCCACGTGGATTTTGGACGGGGATTCGCCTTGGAACTTCAGGGCGTTGCCGATCAGGTTTTGGAAGACTTGGGTCAGGTGCGTCGGGTTGGCATGCACGATGGGGAGCGGATCATGGGTCACCTCGGCGTGACGTTCCCGGACCGACGCAGAAAGATTCTGCATGGCCTGTTGAAACACGACTTCACAATCGGTTTGTTCGAAGGACTTGCGCTCCGACCCGACTCGCGAGTATTCCAGCAGGTCACGAATGAGTCGTTGCATGCGGGTGGCGCCATCCACGGCATAGCCGATAAATTCATCGGCGTCCTGGTCCAGCTTGCCCTTGTACCGTTTGCCCAACAACTCGGTGTAACTCGCCACCATGCGGAGCGGTTCTTGCAAGTCATGAGACGCCACGTAGGCAAACTGCTGGAGTTCCGCGTTGGATTGGGCCAATTCCCGCGTCTTGTGCGCCAATTCGGTTTCCTGGTGTTTGCGTTCGGTAATATCCGTTTGAATCCCGATGAAATGCGTGAGCCGTCCCTGTTGGTCCTTGACCGGCGCGATGTAGAGTTCGTTCCAAAACGGGCTGCCGTCCTTGCGATAATTCCGGAGTTCGGCTTTGGCCTCGGTGCCCTGCCGGATCGCCCGGCGTATGGCGTCGAGCCCGGGTTGTTGATGGTCCGTCCCCTGGAGGAACCGGCAATTTTGACCCAGCACTTCCTCCGTGGCGTAGCCCGTGATTTTTTCAAACGCGGCGTTACAATAGACCGTGGGCATGTCGGGTTGACGGGCGTCGGCAATGAGGATGCCGTTGGTGGCCGAATTGATCGAGCGGTCGCGTAAGGCACGCTCCTCCTCGGCTTTTTTGCGCTGCTCGATTTCACGTTCGAGCCTGCGGCTCGTGGACACAACCTGTCGGGCCAGGAAGATACTCAAGATGATGACCAGAAACCCGATGAACGGTTCGCTTTTCATGAGATCCACGACGTTTTGACGGGAACGGGCGCTGAACAGTTTGAACACGGCGTCGGCGTTGCGTTGCAGTTCATAGTGAAGTTGATTGAGCGAGGAAAACGATTCCGACGAGGTAAAGTGATCAGGGTCTTCCAGCAGCAGGGTTCTGATTTTGGCAAAAAATTCTTCGAGCAGGGAACGTTGCTCATCCAGAAGTTCCCGTATCCGGGCGGTCGGGGCCGCGGGAATCGAACGCCGTTCGTCGGTGTACAGGTTCACGACCACCTCTCCCCCATTCCGTAAGGCATCGGCGGAGTGCAATAACGCCTGTTGCGTGGGTTGAAAATCCGTCCGAATCCCATGGGATGCCAACAGTAGTTTATTGAGATGGCGTTGAATCATCATGCGTTGGCGGCCCGCCACGTCCAGCACCACCACGTCGAGTTCGAGGGTTTTCACCGCGGTATGGGTAAAGGCCAGGATGGTACCCAACGCCAAAATGAAGATGACCACCATGGCGAGCAGGCGCTGCCCAATGGTCAATGGAAACGTAATTTCCGGGTCGGTCGATGCATTCATCATTCACTGCCCTCCTACGGCCCCTTGGTGGTAGAGGAACGTCTGGCTGTAAGAAATTGTAACGTGCGTGTACGCTGAAGGCGAACGGGGTCGCGCCGCTTCCCTCATTATGGGTGGAGTCAATGCCTGAGACAACCACGGCGCTTTGTCGGGTTACGCATCGCTATCCCGATCTGCCCGACCTTGAGATTTTTAAAAAACTCGCTTTGGCGTGTTTCTTTCGGCGCAATCTCTCTATACTATAAATGTAAAATTAAGAGAGAATTCCTGGCGAATGGCTTGTCTGCCTCGCCGTCGCGACCGAGCCTCACGTCCCTTCACGCGGTTTGAATCACGATGGTCCCGATAATCATTTGCGTCTAACTCCTATACAAAAGAGAAGAGGTGCAAACCATGTATCAAGAAGATCTCAAGCGCATGTCGGACGTTTCAAGAAAAAAAGTGGACTATATACTCCACTCGCCCGGAGGCTATTTCATTTTGTCGGCCCTGGCGGGTATTTATTTGGGATTCGGCGTCTGTTTGATTTTCAGCGTGGGGGCGCCCTTTTTTGCTCAAGGATCGGCTGCCCTGAACCTGGTGATGGGCGCGTCATTCGGCGTCGGTCTGACGTTGGTGATTTTTGCCGGATCGGAATTGTTCACGGGCAACACGATGGTCTGCACGATCGGCGCGCTGTCCCGGGCCATCGCCTGGAAATACGTGGGTTGGATTTTCGTATGGTCCTTCATCGGGAACCTCGCCGGCTCGTTGGCTGTTGCCTGGTTGATCGCGCAATCCGGGGTGGCGACCCAAGTTCCTCAGATGGATCTGTTCTTGAAGGTTGCTGAAGTGAAAATGGCCGTCCCTGCCTGGGAACTCTTCAGCCGGGGCGTTCTCTGCAACATGCTGGTGTGCCTGGCCGTGTGGATGGCGGCCCGCACGACGAATGAAACCGCGAAAATCCTGGTGCTCTTCTGGGGCGTATTCGCGTTCGTGGGGAGTGGTTTTGAACACAGTATCGCGAACCAATCCGCGTTGGGGATTGCGCTGTTCCTTCCGCATGGCGAGGCGATTTCGTGGGAGGGATTCATGTGGAATCAAGTTTTCGTCGGGCTGGGAAACATTGTCGGCGGAGCCTTGCTCGTTGGGGCGGCGTATTGGATGAGCAGCCCTTATCGCGTGACCCAAGAAGACCATCCAAGAGAAATGTTCACCCGTCTTTAGGCGGGGGCATTGAAAAATGAACGGCGGTCTCACTAAGATACTCCCTGGTTATGCAGACTCTCGACGTTGATCATCCCGGACTTCCGGATCTGCAATTCGTGCTCATGGTGGCGGCCTTGTGTACGGCTGAGATCCCGAGTTTGAACGTGCCGGAAGACGTTCGCCGAACGGTCTTCGACCGCTGTTGGGCGTTGTTGCACGACACGCCCCCGCCAACGGAAACATCCCAACGCGTGTTGGACCTGCGAGCGGGGGACGACGTGACCCTTGAGGCGCTGGTCGAAGTCATCCGCCACACCCTGCATGACCATGGCTATTCCACACTGACCTGGGACCACGGGCCCAGTGAGCCCACGCAATCCACCAGCCCGGATGCCCAACCTCTGATCGACCGCTTACAATATTGGGATCCTGCTCATCCGCCACCGGTTGACGGGCCGCCCGAGGCTGGCCGGAACTGATTCACGGCAATTCCTCATCGCACTTCTTGCAGAGAAGCGTTGCGCCCAACTTCTGTTCTCTTCCCCGCAGCGTTCTGACCCAGGGGCGTTCGCTCCAGGGTGGATCATGCCGGACGTGTTGCCCGTGGCCGCATTCCAGATCGGCGACCCAATCGCCGTGTTCGTCCTGGTGGAAGCCGATGATGCGTTGTTTCATGGCGTTTTTTCTCCCTCTCCCTTGACGGGAGAGGGCTGGGGTGAGGGTGAGTCAGGAGAAGGTGAACTCTCCTGTAAGGCCACAAGAAGGGCCTCCTGTACAGCCTCCGTGTAAGCCAGGACTTCGTGATTCCAGAACCGCAGCACCTGGAAGCCTTGAGACTCCAGCCAAGTGGTACGGACAGCGTCGGACGAGACTTGTTCCTGATGGTGGCCGCCATCCACTTCGATGACTACTTTTCTTTCGAAGCAAACAAAGTCGACGATATATTTGCCAAGGGGTACTTGTCGGCGAAACTTACATTCTGCCAGTTGGCGGTTTCGGAGACGCTTCCACAGTGCCTGTTCGGCATCGGTGGAGCGTTGCCGAAGTTCTTGGGCCTTTGATTGGTCGCTCATCACCCTCACCTTAATCCTCTCCCATCAAGGGAGAGGAGACTTAGAGGAGGTTTGATTCTTCACATCCAGCCAATCACGTAGCCGGTCCCCGAGGACGTTCATGGAAAGAACCACGCCCATCAGGGCCAAGCCCGGGGCGATGACCATGTGCGGGGCGACCAGCATGTACCGTGTGCCGTCACGGATCATACTGCCCCAGGAGGCAGACGGCGGTTGCACGCCCAATCCCAGAAACGACAGCCCGGCTTCCCCGATGACCACGCTCGCCACCCCGAAACTGGCTTCGACGATCAGCGGGGCACTGATGAGGGGGAGCAGGTGGCGGGCGATGATCTGTGGCGGTGGGGTGCCGGTCGCCACCGCGGCGTAGACGTGATCACGTTCTTTCATGGAGAGGGCCTGCGCGCGGGCCAAGCGGGCATACCCCACCCAGCCCACGACTGACAAGGCGATAACCACGTTGTCGATGCCCGGCCCCATGACGCCGGCCAACGCAATGGCCAGCAGAATTCCCGGGAAGGCGAGAAAGACGTCGATGACGCGAACGAGGGCCAGGTCGATCCATCCTCCGGCATACGCGCCGATGGTGCCGAGCAGGCTCCCGATGACCAGCGACAGGCTCACGACGGCAAAGGCCACGAGAAACGACGTTCTTGCGCCCACCAGCAAGCGGTCGAACACCGGCCGGCCCAGATCATCGTAGCCCAACCCTTCGTGCAGGCTTGCGGGCGTAAGGATATGCGGCAGGTCTATGGCGTTCGGAGACAGGGGCAGCACGGGCGCGAGCAGAGCGACCAGCGCCCATAGCAGGATGAGGCCGAGGGGCACCCAGAGTCGAATCATGGTCGGCCTCCGGGCCGGACGCGCGGATCGATCCAGGCGTACGCAAGATCCGTAAGCACGTTCAGCACCACGTAGGACACGCTGATGCACAGCACGGTGGCTTGCACCACGGGATAGTCGCGGCGGTGAATGGCTTCGACGACCAGGGAGCCGATGCCCGGCCAGGAAAACACGGTTTCCGTAATCACGGCTCCGCTGAGTAACGCCCCGAGTTGCAGGCCCACCAACGTGATCACGGGAAGCAGGGCGTTCCGCAATCCGTGTCGAAGAATGACGGTCCGCTCGGCGAGGCCTTTCCCGCGCGCGGTGCGCATGAAGTCTTCATTCAGGACTTCCAGCAGGGCGCTACGGATCATGCGCGAGAGAATGGCCGCCAGTGCCGTGCCCAGGGTCAGGGCCGGCAGGACCAGCGAGGCGATCCCGTCCCGCCCGCTCACGGGAAACCAGCCCAGCCACAACGCCCCGACCAGGATCAGCATGGGGCCCATCCAGAAATTGGGAATGGAGACGCCGAACAGGGCCACCCCCATGGCCCCGACGTCCCACGCGGTCTCTTTTTTCACGGCGGCCAGGATTCCGAGGGGTACGGCCAACAGGAGGGCCACGAAGAGCGCCGCGACCCCGAGTTCAATCGTGGCCGGCAGTCGTTCGAGCAACAGGTCGCGGATCGGGCGTTTGGAGTAGAAGGAGGTCCCCAGGTCGAATTGCCCCAGGTTTGCCAGGTAGCGCCCGAACTGCACGTGGAGCGGCTGGTCGAGCCCCAGGGCCTGTTGCAGGGCGGCTCTGTCCGCGGGGCGTGCCGATTCGCCCAGCATCACTTCCACGGGGTCGCCGGGCACCAGGTGGAGCAAAAAGAAGACGAGGCACACGACCCCGAACACCACGGCGAACGCCGTCAGGATTCGTGATATGAGAAATCGGACGAACACGATCAATTACAACGCGTCGGGGGAGGCGCGGCGTACCTGCATCAGGCCGTCGTAATTGCCGTCCCGGGCCATGGTAAAGCCTTCGATCTCCCGGCGGGCGATGAAAATATGGTCTTCGTACCACAAGGGCACGTACGGCAGCGCGTCGGCCAGGTGATGCTGGAGTTGCACGTACCATTGTTGTTTGGTTTCGAGATCGGGAGCCGCCCGCGCCCGGTCGATGAATGCATCGGCCTGCATACTGCGGAACCGGCCGCGGTTCGCCCCGTTTGGGGGAATCGAGCGGCTGTGGAACACGTAATCGAAAATATCGGGGGTGTGGATGCCCACCCACGCCAGGCTGTACATCTGGAAGCGGCCGGCCTTGATGTCTCCGTAGAACGTGCCCCAGTCGTAACTGCGCAGGTCCACGGCAATCCCGACTCGTTGCAGTTGATGTTGCAGAATGGTGGCGAGCCGGATCCGAAAGGGATCGCTCGATGTTTTATAGACGATTTTGGCCGGATGGTCGAGGGAATAGCCGGCCTGGTGTAACAACGCTCGTGCTTGTTCCGGGTCATAAGCGATCGGGTCGAGATCTCGAGCGCCGGCCCAATGTTCGGGCGGCAACAACGACTGCGCGGGCCTGGCCCCGTTGTCCAGGACGTATTGGATGATCTCCCGGCGGTTGATGGCGTGGGCAATGGCTTGTCGCACGAGTGCCTGCCGGGTCACGGCGTCTTCCAAGTTGAATCCCAGGTACGAAAAATTCGTGCCGGATCTTCGTTGGACCTTCAGCATCCGGTCGTTTTCCAGGTAGCCGACGAGTTCCGGAGGCAGGTCGTTTTGGAGCATGTCGATTTCCCCGGCCATCAGTTTTAACGTCCGTACGGTGGGGTCCGGGACCGTCGTGAATTCGAAGCGTCGTTGATCCCGAATCCTGAGGAGGAGGAGTCGCGTCTCATCCGGCCGTGCCAGGAATGAAAACGGCCCGCTTCCTATCGGGTGCTCGTGGAGCGGATGGTTCGCGGCGATCAGGTGCGCCGGCACAATGCCGATGACGAGATACCCCGGGAAGAGCGGCTCCGGACGATGAAGAAAAAAATCGAGGCTCGTTTCGTCGCGAGCGGCGATGCGGTCGATGACGGTCAACGAGGCGCGGTGCGGGGAGGCATTGTCCTCGTTCAGGATAAAGTCATAGGTGGCTTTGACGTCGTGGGCGGTCAGCACGGTGCCGTCATGGAACGAATGATCGTCCGTGTTGAGATGAAAGCGATACTGGGTAGGCGAAAGCTGTTCCCAATCGGCCAGGGACGGAACGGGTTCGAATGCGTCGTTGAAATCCACCAAGCGGTCGTAGAGCAGGCGGTTGATGCGGGCCGACGCCGCATCCGTGGCAAAGCGCGGATCGAGGTTCGCGGGCGCGCTTGACAGACCGAAGCGGAACGCGTCGGAAGCGGGGTCCGTGCAAGCCGAACCGAGAACAATGAGCGCGAGCACACACAGCCGTTTCAGGCCGACCATCGGCTTTGTCATTTCCCGGATTGAGGTGAAACAGGATGCAGGACCCGTTTGCGCATGCCGTTAAAAGAATACCCTTAAGTGGAAATTGTCTTCAATCCTAAAGAACAGGGGCCGTGCGTGGGTGAGCCCATAGTCTGTCTAGTGCCTTTTGTGCTACATTGGACACGAAAATTTCGCGAATGGTGGAGAAGCCTTAACACAAATGAAACATAGGGCCAATAGAATAGTGGCACGTCATCTTGCATTCAGGAGGGCTACGCGTTTCCGGAACGTATGCGTTTGCCTGATCGAAGCACTATCTTGAGCATCCCGCAAAGCATAAGGGTACACTCAATTCCCATAACATCAAGATGGTGGACATGCTTCGTTTGCAATGAAGCGATTCCTTCTTCCCGGATAAGGGATTCACAAAAAAACAGGTGATCATGGCTCTCAAGGCCTTAATCGTGGATGATGAACAGGCGATCGTGAACCTCGTTCGCCACCACTTGGAGAAAGAAGGTCTGTCCTGCATCGAGGCATATGAGGGAGAAACGGCGCTCCAACTCGCACGGACCGAACGCCCGGATCTGATTGTGCTGGATCTCATGCTGCCCGGTATCGACGGGTTGGAAATTTGCCGGTTGCTTCGTCGTGACCGGACTCTCGCCAATGTGGCGATTATCATGTTGACGGCCAAAGCCGAAGAAGTCGATCGCGTCGTGGGCCTGGAGATGGGGGCGGACGATTACCTCGTCAAGCCGTTTTCCCCCAGGGAGTTGGTGGCTCGGATCAAGGCGGTATTGCGTCGCGGTCGGGATTCGCAAACGGGCGGCGTCAGGCGAGTCGGGACTCTTGAAATTGACGAAGCGAAACATCAGGTCCGCGTTGCGGACAGTCCCATCGACCTTACGGTGAAGGAGTTCGATCTGCTCCGTGCGCTGGTCCAAGCCAACGGCCGGGTGTTGAACCGGGAGCAAATTTTGGAAATGGTCTGGGGGTACGCCAATGCCGTGGAGATTGAATCGCGGACGGTGGACGTGCACATCAGACGTCTTCGGGAAAAACTCAAAGATGAAAGTCACCGGATCGTCACGGTCAAGGGTGTGGGATACCGCTTCGAGGACGAAGGCTGAACCTGTCCTGAGCGTAGTGGAAGCGAAGTCGAAGGATGAGGAGACCCCGACATTGAAATACCGGCTGATATCCCGTTTAGGTTTGTTGCTCAGTTGCATGACGTTGGTCGGCATGGGGGCCATGTGGCTGTTGACCTCTTCCGGGATCACCGGCGGAACCCTCTGGATTGGGGTCCTTGTTGTCGCCGCATTGGGTTTCCCTTTTGGTGTGTGGTGGGGCCGCTGGCTTTTGAGGCCGGTTCATGAGATCGACACCCGGGCCGAGCGGCTGTTACAGGGCTGGAGCGAGCGGGAACAGACACTGGACGAAGATGAATTGAGCGGCTTGAAAACAGCCTTGGCTTACATCACGGCTTACCCCCGGACACGGGTTCAAGTCCTGGAGTCCGAACGGGCCAAAGGCACCGCTATCCTGGACAATATGACCGAAGGCGTGATTGCCCTGGACGGGCAGGGATACGTGATTCTGATGAATCCCGCCGCGCGAAGAATTCTCGACTTCGCTCAAGATCAGGTGGAGGGGCGTACCTTATTGGAGGTCGTCAGGGACAAGGGATTGGCCGATTGGGTGGAGATGTGTCAGGCCCTCGACAGCGCGGAGCCGTGCAAGCGGGAAATCGAAAATTATTTGCCATCCTTGAGAGTCATCGAGGTGAATGCCATACCCATGCCTTTTTCGTCCGAGCGCCGGGGCTTTTTGCTCGTCCTACACGACATCACCGAACTCCGGCGGTTGGAAAAAGTCCGCGCGGAATTCGTGGCGAACGTGTCCCATGAGTTACGCACGCCGTTGACGGCCATCAAGGGCTACCTGGAGACCGTACTCGATGAAACCAGGCTTGAATCGGCCACGCATCGGCGATTCCTGGAGATCGCGAACAACCACGCGGAACGGATGGGGCGCTTGATCAACGACCTGCTGAACCTTTCCGACATTGAGACGGGAAAAGTGGTCCTGGATCCCATTCCCATCAGTCTTGGTGACTTCGTGCAGGACGTCTCGGCGATGTTTGAGAAGGATGCCGCCAAAAAAGAAGTGAAGCTTGTTCATCAGGTTCCTCCCGATTTATGGGTGCAGGCTGACCGGGACCGGCTCTCTCAGATTCTGGTGAATCTGGTGGACAATGCCGTGAAGTATACGCCGAAAGGGGGAACGGTCAGTTTCCTTGCGGAGAAAACGGACACGAATCAAATCCGTATTACGGTTCGGGACACGGGACAAGGAATTCCCCCAAACGATTTGCCTCGCATTACGGAACGGTTTTACAGGGTCGATAAAGCGCGTGCCCGCGAGGAAGGCGGCACGGGCCTTGGTCTCGCCATTGTGAAACATCTCGTGCAATTGCATGGCGGGACGCTTCACATCGAGAGTGAATACGGCAAGGGCACGACGATCGAATTTTTGCTTCCGGCCGCGCAACTCCAACCCGCTTGTTAGATTGTCGGGTTACGCTACCTCGATCTACGGTCTCCTCTCCTTCTGTCATCCTCGATATTTTTAATCGAGGATCCAGCGTCTTTCCTCCATTCGCAATGATCAGAGACCCTGGATTCCCGCTGACGACTTGCGGGAATGACAGACTAGAAGCCACGATGAGAAGGTATAGAAAATTTACGGCCGCGTAACCCTTCTCATATGTGGCTGCAATACTCTCCCCGTATAGTGCAGACGTCGATTTTCAGTGAACTCGGCCGTTCCGTTTGGCAGACCTGCAAGGTCGGAACAGGGGATGGCACCCGGGAAGCCCCTTTCGCTTAACAATTTCGTAACCTGTTTTTTACATCCGGGAAACATTCGACCTTTAGAGTAGGTCACTGCCAGGGAACGGCACATCACATACATTTTTCAGAAGGAAGGTTGCGACATTATGGGACGGTTCGTATTGACAAACGTCACAAGCCGGTTTTTCAGCAAGAAGATGGTATCCCTCAGTTTCCTTCTCCTGGCAGTCGGCCTTGGCAGTGCAATCCAGAGTTGGGCGGCATCCGACTCGATGGTGGATCCCGCGTGGACAAGCTACAGTCAGGTGAGCGGGGTGTCCGGAAACCTGAACAGCATCGGGTCCGATACCCTCAACAATCTCATGACGCTGTGGGCCGAAGGGTTCAGAAAAGAATATCCCAACGTGAAGATTCAAATTGAAGGGAAAGGCTCCAGCACGGCGCCTCCGGCCCTCATTGAAGGGACGGCTCAAGTGGGACCGATGTCCAGGCAAATGAAAGCGAAAGAGATGGACAAGTTCGAGGCGAAATTCGGTTATAAAGCCACCAGCTTCCCCGTGGCCGTCGATGCGCTGGCCGTGTACGTCAACAAAGACAACCCCGTGAAGTGTCTAAGTATGGAAGAAGTGGATGCCGCCTTTTCAAAAACCCGGAGGCGCGGGCATTCCGTGGACATTGATGCATGGGGGAAAGCCGGGCTTGACGGGCACTGGAAACGCACGAGGGTGAGCCTGTACGGTCGAAATTCAGCCTCCGGGACTTACGGGTTCTTTAAGAAAAAGGTGTTGAAGAAAGGCGATTATAAGGATGAAGTCAAGGAGCAACCGGGCTCGGCTTCCGTGGTGCAGGGCGTGACGGAAGATCGGGGTGGGCTCGGGTACAGCGGCATCGGGTATCGGACCTCGGGTGTCCGGGCGATTCCGTTGTCGGCCAAGAGCGGCGACGGGTGCTACGAACCGACGTTTACCAATGCCTCCGCCGGCAAGTATCCATTGGCGCGGTTCCTCTACCTGTACGTGAATAAGGCTCCGGGGAAACCGTTGCCTCCGTTGGTCGCGGAATTCCTGAAATACATCTATAGCAAAGCGGGGCAGCATATCGTGATCAAGGACGGCTATTTCCCTTTGCCTCAAACCGTCATCACCAAGAAATTGGGCGAAATGCAGTAGGTCATGAACCAGGCTGACATCCCAGCGAATCAGGTCGCACCGGCTTCCTCTCCTGCGATGTCATCTCGGGTGATCTCCCGGAGGTGGCGGCGGTGGGTGGATTCGAGCGCACGGGTCGCGATCACCCTTGGCGGCTGGGCAACCATTGTCAGCATCTTTGGAATTTTTGCCTACCTGTTTATCGAAGTGGCTCCGTTGTTTTACGCCGCTTCCTGGACCGAATCCGCTTCCGTACACGTCGCCCCGGTCGATGCAGCCGATCCGGAAACCGTTGCCGTGGGGATCGATGAATACATGGAAGTGGGGTACGTACTCCGAAAGGGTGATATTGAGTTCTATGCGTTTCCTGCCGGAATCCCGATACACGTCGAATCCGTGCCGGATTTTGAGAACGGGGAAATTACCACGCTGGTGCGCGCTCCGGGGAAAAATCATACCTATGGACTCGGGACAAAAACCGGCCGGGTCGTTCCCCTTTACGTGACGTTTCGAGTCACGTTCGAGGATGACGTCCGAACAATCGAACCGGTGGTGACCTCGGGCGAGCCGTTTGAGGCCGTCCCGACCGGTGACCCCGTTGCGCGACTCGCCTACCGGGAGACGGATAGCGGACCCATCGCCGCCGTCTTGACCGGATCGGGCCGATTGTTCCTCTCCAAGATGCAGGAATCGGAGGCGGAGGGGCTGTTTGCGCTCGAAACGAAATCGGAACTCCTTCAGGCCGAGGTCACCGACGAAGGCGTGGCGGCGCTGTCAGTGCTGCTGTTGGATGACCTGGGAGAAACCCTGTTGGGAGGTACGAAGGACGGCAAGTTGCTGTATTGGGACATTCGGGACGTCGAAAGCCCGAGGCTGATGGGAATTTACTCCGCCGGAACGTCCATCACCGCCCTTTCCTATCTCATCGGCGACCGGTCCATCGTGGTCGGCACGGAAAGAGGGACGGTCGCCGTTTGGATGTCCGTGATAGATCCCGACGTGGGAGGTGACCCGCGTCTTCAAAAAATTCGGGACTTGGCCCCGCATGAGGGGGCCGTGACCGCCATTTC
The DNA here is from genome assembly GCA_965204475.1 of Nitrospirales bacterium. Classification (GTDB taxonomy): domain Bacteria; phylum Nitrospirota; class Nitrospiria; order Nitrospirales; family UBA8639; genus Bin75. Next base: position 1,431,216 of record OZ241988.1, on the reverse strand, counting down.
CCCTTCGCTTCGGGATAAAGGGTTTCTCACGGTTGACGCCACCGGTGAGATTGCCGTGCATCATTCGACCTCCGATCAGACGCTCGTTCAAATCCACGGGAAGGGCCACGCCGTCCTGGATGCGATGTTTGCGCCGAAGACCGACGGCGCCCTGGTGCTCGATGACTCCGGACGGCTGACCACGTATTCATTCGAGAATGAGCATCCCGAGTCCACGTTTTCGTCCTTGTTCTTTCCCGTGCTGTATGAGGGTTACGAAGAGCCCCTCCATATCTGGCAATCAACCGGTGGGTCCGACGCGTTCGAGCCCAAATTCGGCCTCTGGCCGATCATATTCGGCACGTTAAAAGGGACAATCTACGCGATGCTGCTGGCCACGCCGCTTGCCGTATTGGGCGCGATCTATACCGCGATGTTCATGCGTCCCGACATCCGCGCCGTGGTCAAACCGGTCGTTGAGACTATGGCGGCCTTCCCGACGGTCGTCCTGGGATTCCTTGCCGGGTTGTGGGTTGCTCCGTTGTTGGAAAAGATTTTTCCGGCCGTGGTGGCCATGTTTCTCTTGATCCCGCTGGCCGTGGTATTGGTCTGCGTCGGCTGGCAATTTCTTCCTTCGCGCCTCAAGGGCCAGTCGGGAAACGTGACGGAATTGGCGGCGTTCGTACTGGTCCTCGTGGGCACGGTATGGTTTTGTCTCCAGGTGAATCACCAGATTGAATTCTGGCTCTTCGATTCGAACTATAAGGAATGGTTACAGGCCAACTTCGGGTTGGCGTACGACCAGCGAAATGCGTTGGTCATTGCCTTTGCCATGGGAATGGCCGTGATCCCCACGATTTTCAGCATCAGCGAGGATTCGCTGAGTAACGTGCCGCCCCACCTGATCGCCGGATCCTTGGCCCTCGGGGCCACCCCGTGGCAGACCCTGACGAAATTGGTCATCATCTCGGCGAGTCCGGGAGTGTTCTCCGCTCTCATGATCGGGTTGGGGCGGGTCGTGGGAGAGACCATGATCGTGCTGATGGCGACGGGCAACACCCCGGTGATGGACATGAACCTCTTCAATGGATTCCGAACCCTATCGGCGAACATTGCCGTGGAAATGCCCGAGGCCCCCCATGGGGGCACGCTGTATCGGTTGTTGTTCCTGGCGGGACTGTTGCTGTTCGTGTTTACGTCCATCGTCAACACCCTTGCCGAAATTGTCCGGCAGCGTCTTCGCGCGCGATACAGCCAATTTTAGAGGGACTCCATGCGAGCCAGGATCAAAAAATTTTTCGACTCGGGGGCGCTGTTCATCTGGTTTTGCGGCGCGGCGGTGGCTGCCTCGCTGCTCATGGTCGGCGGCGTTCTTCTCCTGATCATGATCAACGGCCTCGGGTTTTTCTGGCCGCACGCCCTTGTGCAAATGACGCTCACAGACGGCACGCGCGTGCTCGGAGAGCTGAAGGGGGAAGAAGTCATCCCCTATTCGGAGACGCCGGAATTCCCCGAAGGGAAAACTCGTGTGAGGCTGAAAGTCGGGAACCGTGACCTCTATGGCCTGGATTTCAGGTGGGTGGATACCGATCAAATCGTTTCGACGGAATCTCCCAAGGACGTGGCGGCGTTCGAACGGAGGGAATGGGGGAACTTTTACGGCCGGATTCGTGAGGTCTCGCGTGGCGATGACGTGGTCGCCACGGGCAATCAGGAAGGATGGAAGGCGCTACAACCGCTGATCGAGCAGGCCAATGGCCTGCATGACGAGATTGAACATCTTCAAACAGACGTCATCGGCGACATCAATTATGAAATTGAAAAAACGCGTTTGAGGATCAGGGAGTTGGAGTTGCAAGGTCAACGTGAGGTCCCGGAGGTGGCCGAGCTTCACGCCGTGACCAAACAGTTGGAAACCCGATACCAAAAGCACGTTGAAACCCTTCGGACGTTGAGTCGTCAACTCGACGAGTATTCCGTGGTACTGGTCGAAACCAACGGCCGTGAGAAGCGACTCGCGGTGGGTCAAATCGTGAAAGCCCTTCGTCCCAACGACATGGGCATCTTGGAAAAAGTCCTCAGATACTTCATGAACTTCTGGTCCGTGCTGAGCGAAGAACCACGGGAAGCCAATACCGAAGGGGGCATTTTCCCGGCGATCTTCGGCACCGTCATGATGGTGTTGATCATGAGCGTGGCCGTCGTGCCGTTCGGCGTCCTGGCCGCGTTCTACTTGCATGAGTACGCGCGACAGGGATTGATCGTTCGGGTGATCCGCATCGCCGTCAACAACCTGGCCGGCGTGCCCTCGATCGTGTTCGGCGTCTTCGGGTTGGGGTTCTTCGTCTACGCGGTCGGCGGAACCATTGACAACCTCTTTTACTCGGAAGCCTTGCCGACTCCGACGTTCGGCACGGGCGGCATTCTGTGGGCGTCGTTCACCTTGGCACTGTTGACGGTTCCGGTGGTGATCGTGTCCACGGAAGAAGGGCTTTCAGCCGTCCCCCGGGAATACCGTGAAGGGTCCCTGGCGTTGGGCGCGACCAAGTTTGAAAGCATGCTGCGCGTGATCCTGCCCTGCGCCCTGCCGGGCATTTTGACGGGACTGATCCTGGCGGTGGCCCGCGCCACGGGCGAGGTGGCTCCCCTGATGTTGACCGGGGTCGTCAAATTGGCGCCGGCGCTGCCCTTGGACCACCATTTCCCGTTTCTGCACCTTGAACGGAAATTCATGCATTTGGGATTCCATATCTTCGACGTGGGCTTTCAGTCGCCCAACGTTGAAGCGGCGAAGCCGATGGTGTACGTCACCACCCTGATCTTGGTGATGGTGGTCATTGGTTTGAATATCAGCGCCGTGGCCCTCCGCAATTACATGCAGAAGAAATTCAAGGCATCGGCGGTATGAGGTCCAACAGGTTTCACTATCATGAGTTTACGGATTGACACGTTATCACAACCCCATCAAACTGCTGTTCGACACACGCAGACGGCGGACATGACCATGGCTTCTTTTGAACGCACTCAAGACAACGAACCCAAGATTACGGTCGAGAATGCCGACTTCTTTTACGGTGAGAAGCAGGCGCTGTTCAAAGTCGCCCTGACCGTCCCGACGCATCAAGTCACGGCCTTTATCGGCCCGTCCGGTTGTGGGAAGTCGACGTTGTTGCGGTGTTTCAACCGGCTGAACGATCTGGTTGAAGGGGCCCGCATCACCGGAAGGATTTGTCTTGACGGCAAGGACATTTACGCCCCGTCGGTGGACGTGACCGACCTGCGGACCAAGGTCGGCATGGTCTTCCAGAAAGTGAATCCGTTTCCCAAGTCGATATACCAGAACGTGGTGTATGGGCCGCAGCTCCAGGGTGTCAGGCGTCGTTCCGTGCTCGACGGCATCGTCGAAAAGAGCCTGCAGGGCGCGGGTCTCTGGGAAGAAGTCAAGGATCGCTTGCATCACAGCGCGCTCGGCCTGTCCGGTGGGCAGCAACAACGCTTGTGTATAGCGCGGGCGTTGGCCGTCAACCCCGAAGTCCTCCTGATGGATGAGCCCTGTTCGGCGCTTGATCCCATATCGACCGCCAAGATCGAAGAGTTGTTGCATTCCCTGAAAGAGCAGCTCACCGTGGTTATTGTCACGCATAACATGCAACAGGCCGCGCGCATCTCCGACCTGACCGGCTTTTTTCTCATGGGAGAATTGATCGAATACGCCGAGACCAAGACCATCTTTACCAATCCTTCGGACAGCCGGACCGAAGATTACGTCACCGGGCGTTTCGGCTGATGGTTCCGGAGAGGAAATGAGAAGGCATGGAACGTCACTTCGAAGAAGATTTTGACCGGATCAAAAGCAAGATTCTCATGATGGGCTCCCTGGTCGAAGACCAGATCCGGAACGCCCTGACCGCGTTGATCGAACGCGATGAAGCCTTGGCGCGGCAGGTCATCGAGAACGATCACAAGGTGAATACGTTCGACGTGGAAATCGACGAAATGGCGCTCGACGCGTTGGTCCGATATCAGCCGGTCGCCCGGGACTTACGCTTCGTGACCACCGCCATGAAGATTTCCACCGAATTGGAGCGGATGAGCGACTTGGCGGAAAACATCTGCGAGCGGGCGATCGAACTCAACGAAGAGCCTCAGTTGAAGCCCTATATCGACATTCCTCACATGGCCGAGCGCGCCCGCATCATGGTGAAAGAATCACTGGACGCCTTTGTCAAATTGGATTCGGCGCTGGCCCGGAAAGTCATTCATGATGATGACTTCGTCGACAACCTGACGGAACAGTTATTCCGGGAACTTCTGTCTTTCATGATGGAAAATCCCAAGACGATCAGCCGGGCCATCCGGCTCTCCTTCATTGCCAAATACATCGAACGGCTAGGCGATCACGCGACGAACGTCGCGGAACTCGTGGTGTACCTGGTGGAAGGCAAAATCATCCGTCACACCATCCCCCCGCAAGAGGGCTGAGAAAGACAGGGAAAGAGACACGACGGCTACACGGCGCCCGTGCCGCGGCCTTTCCAATTTTCCAGAAACCAATCCTGGGAGCTGAGGGGAGCATGCTCGGGCGCGAGTTGCAGACGGGTATAGTCCCCGTTCGACAGCAATTGGCGGGCCTTGACGTTGTCATGAAGAGCCACTTGCAGGAGGTCTTCCACGAGGACTTTCCGGAGGTGCGGGGATTCGATCGGGAACAGGAGTTCCACGCGCCGGTCCAGGTTACGGGGCATGAGGTCGGCGCTTCCGAGAAACAGTTCTTCCTGCCCGCCATTTCGAAAATAATAGAGCCGTGCGTGTTCCAGGAATCGTCCGACGACCGAGGTCACGGTGCTGGTTTCACTGATTTCGGGAATCCCGGGGCGAAGCCCGCAGACCCCTCGAACCTGAAGATCGACCTTGACGCCGGCCTGGGACGCCCGATAGAGCGCTTGAATGCATTGTGTGTCCACGAGGGCGTTCATCTTGAACGCCATGTAACCGTCGCCTTTATCCTTGTGCCGTTGAATCTCCCGCTCGATCCGCTCCAGAATTTGTTCCCGCATCAATTGGGGCGCCACGAGCAGTTTGGCATAGGAATTTTTACGGGAGTAACCGGTTAACGAGTTAAAGAGAACGGCTACGTCTGCCCCCATGGCCGGGTCGCAGGTAAAGAAGCTGAGGTCGGTATACATCCGGCTCGTCACCGGATTATAGTTGCCCGTGCCCAGATGGACGTACCGCCGGATGCTGTCCTCGTCGCGCCGGATGACCAGGCACATCTTGGCGTGGGTTTTCAGCCCAAAGACCCCATAGACCACATGGATGCCCTCATCCTCCAGTTTCCGGGCCCATTCAATGTTGTTTTCTTCATCGAATCTCGCCTTCAGTTCAAGCAGGACCGCGACCTGCTTCCCGTTCACGCGCGCTTCCATTAACGCTTCGACGATCGGGGAATTGGCCCCTACTCGATAGAGGGTCTGTTTGATGGCCAGCACGTTGGGATCGCCGGCCGCCTCGCGCACGAAATCCACGACCGGGGTGAAACTGTCGTAGGGATGGTACAGCACGACGTCGCCGCGCTTGATAATCGAGAACAGGCTTTCCTTCTTGTTGAGAGAATCCGGGATCTCCGGAACAAAGGGCGGATATTTCAAATCCGAACGCTCGATACGCGTGAGTTCCATGAGGCTGGACAGGCCCAGCGGCAAATCCTGCGTGTAGACCTGGTACGGAGCCAGGGAGAGGTTCCTGATCAGGATGTCCCGGATATGATCGGGCGTCTCCTGATCGATTTCCAGCCGGACCACCGAGCCGAAGTGACGGTTGTCCACTTGTTCTTCAATCGACGCCAACAGGTCGTCTGCCTCGTCTTCTTCAATTTCAAAATCCGCGTCGCGCGTCACCCGAAAGAGGTAGGCGGCGAGAATGGTGATTCCCGGGAACAGCAGGTCCAGATTGGCGGCGACAATATCTTCGATCCAGACAAAGTTGTCGGCTGCGGAATCGGGTAAGCCTAACTGATCAGACTCGTCGACCATGTCTTCGTTGGGGATACGGACGAGACGCGGGAAAACATTGGGGATTTTCACGCGGGCGAAACAGTCCCCTCGCTCGGGGTCCTTCCCCACGACGGCCAGATTCAAACTCAAGTTGGAAATGTGGGGGAATGGATGGGACGGGTCGAAGGCCAAGGGGGTCAGCGCCGGAAAGATTTCTGTGGAAAAATACCCGCGGAGTAATTGTTGTTGTTTCGGTTTCAATTGATGGTAGCGCAGCACGCAAATGTCCTGGGCGTTGAGCTTCGGCAGGATATCGTTTTGCCAGCAGTCGGAAAACCGGGCCAGTTGGCACAGGACTTCCTGCCGGACGGAGGCCAATTGTTCCGAGGTGGTCATGCCGTCCGGAGGCCCCTCACGCACTCCGCCCGATAATTGTTCTCGCAACCCCGAGATCCGGATCATGAAAAACTCATCCAGGTTGCTCGAAAAGATCGACAGAAACTTCACCCGTTCCAAAAGCGGGTTGCCTTGATCTTCCGCTTCCTCGAGCACGCGAGCGTTGAATTGGAGCCAACTGAGTTCACGATTCAAATACAGCTTGGGATCATCGAAGTCCGGCGGAGACGAAGCGGCCGGGAATTGGGTTTCAGCGGAACCGATTGCCATGGTTGTTACCTCGGGTGCATTGCGTCATGCAGGTTTGAACGTCCGTGAGAAACGTCATAGGGCAAAGACCTCACGGCCGCGCTTTTTGAGTTTGGCCCATTCTCGTGGAAACATCGCTCTGGTCCGGCGCCGGCGAGCCCGGAGTCGCTCGATGATCTGCCCGATGGCAAACGCGGTTTTCACGCCACGGGTCGTTTGGAGCAATTGCCGGAGTCGCTCCTCCGTAAAGACGGCGTCCTGGTGATCACCCAGGAGCTCCTGGTTCCGTTTGGTTTGGCGGACGAACCGTACGGCGGGTTTCCCCATGGGTTCAAGGGCAAGTTCGGCCACATATCGGGTCCGTTTGGTGCGGATTCTCAATTGATGAAGGTCTTGGTCCGAGGGATCGCCATTCCCATGCTTGCCGGCCTTGAGTAATTGTTTGAATTCTTGTGCAGCCAGGTGCATCAGGGAACTCTCGGGCGCCTCACGCAAGGCCGGAGCTTGGGTGGCCTTTTCCAGGCGGCCCAAAAGATCCAGATAGCGATCGCTGCGAAGGGTGTCGAGTAATTGCCCGCGGGCTTGGGAGCGATGAGTTTCGAAAGTGGTTAATTGTCGTTCGAAAATTTTTCGTTCGGCGGGAAGAAGACCGTCGGCTTCCGTATACAGCCGGTCGAGCAGGACGTCCTGGTCCCGAACGGTTCCCAGCATCGTGCCCAGCCATCTGAGTTCCTCTTGCAGGGATGCATACCATTCCGGCTCCAGCAAGACCCTCGCCGTGCGGAGAATTGCTCGAAACCTTCTGATCCCGACGCGCATCTGGTGGAGTTCTTCCGGGTCTTTGCCGAGTCGCGTCCCGGGGTCGTGGAGAAGAATATCCCGGAGCTGTTTTTCCAGGATGGTTTTGAGTTGTTCTGATAAGGGCGCTGATTTGGAAGGGCCGGGAATCGAAACATTCAGATTCAAGGCCTGAAAGACTTGCGGACGGGAATCTCCATCGTACGCTCCTGCTTCACGAAGGGCCGTCACGATTGCGGCGAGTTCCTTGTCCTTGCCCGAGCGGCGTTCGACTTCGATCTCGTTCAGATGCCCGACGACTCGCCGGCCATTGAGAATCCTGACGCGGTCGATGCCCACGTCGGCGAGGGGTTTGTCAAGAGGCTGAATCCTGATGCCGGAGCGGCGCGTCTGGAGTTTCGCAACGGCCGTCAATGGTTCACGCCGTAACAAGGCAAACAAAAAATCATCCAACGGTGCGGGCGGGGTCGGACGACCGGACGTCATCTCCACTTCCAACCGGGTGGCATGTCTCGGGAGCTTCAGTTGCCACACGACGCGTTTCTGTTCAGTCCGGCGACGGAGCGTCACCCCCAACCGGGCCAGCCTGTAATCAGCGGTATCGAAGTAAGTACAGGTAAACAATCGAGGCGGTAGCGGCTCACCCGGAAAATGGGGTAAGCGAAACGGGTGGCCCGTCTTGAGCTTGACTTCCCGCTCCAGCGTTTGTCGTAGAACGTATTCCATGACGTGAAACGTTTGGCGCTATAGGGAAACTACTAAAATACCATGATAGCCGATAGAAGACAAAGGGTATTTGAACACAGGTGTGTACTTGAAATGTGCTTGTACCGCGTTTTTCGGGACAATTTGTTATCTGAGGGTTACATTGCCGCAGCCCCGGTGTTACATTGTCACGTGTTTGCGAAAACCGCTGGTGCACCCCCAACTTGAATATCTCATGGATGCCGCCGAACTAAAACGCCTGCTGGCCCTGTCAATCCGTGCGGCGCAAACGCCGGCCGGGATGCTGCTAGACTATTTTAGGGATCGTGCGCTCCGCGTCGAACGAAAAGGCGACGGCTCTCCGGTGAGCGTTGCGGACCGCGAGGCGGAAACCGCGATTCGGACCGTGTTGCAGGGTGATCCGGTCGCTGCAAACTGTGACGTCTTGGGAGAAGAGTTTGGAGGGCAAGAAAGCAAGACCCGCTATCGCTGGTTGATCGATCCCATCGACGGCACGCGCTCCTTCGTCAACCGGATCCCCTTATTCGGCACCATCGTGGCATTGGAGGACCGGGAAACCGGCAAGGCGCTCATCGGGGTGATCCATTTGCCCATGCTGAACCGGACGTATAGTGCGGCTCGAGGGTTGGGAAGTTTCTGTGACGGGACGGCGGTTTCGGTTTCCCGGGACGCAGAACTGGAGACCAGTATCATTGCCACGGGAGATATTGCCCAGTTCATCAGTGCGGGTTGCGAAGAAATGTTCCGGCAACTGGCCGGCACGTGCCCGTATCTTCGTGGCTACACGGATTGTTTCGGCCATACGCTGGTGATCAACGGATCAGTCGGCGCCATGGTCGATCCGGCACTCAATCCCTGGGACGCCGCTGCCACCCAAGTCCTGGTTGAAGAGGCCGGCGGGACGGTCGTCACTCGTCCGTCTCGCATGGAGAACAAAATCGATACCCTGTTCGGTGCGCCAAAACTGGTCGAACGATTGGTTGCCTTACTGCATTTCTAGCAGGATCTTGAGAAGAAGCCGGTTATAATGGACTATCCTTATCCTGTTACTATGAAGGAGCGAAACGGAGTCTAACAGCAGGTAACGCGATGTCGAAGATCGCCGTGATAGACATTGGGACCAATTCGATCCACATGGTGTTGGCGGAAGCCGAGCCGGATGGGTCCTATAAGATTCTCGACCGGTTCAAGGACATGACCCGTCTGGGCGATGGGACGTTTCGCCAGCGACGGTTGTCGGCGGAGTCGAGGGCGCGAGGCGTTGAAGTCCTGAAAAACCTGACGACCCTGGCACGGAACAAAGGGTTTGATCGAATCCTGATGGCGGCGACCAGCGCGGTTCGTGAAGCGCGCAACAGCGGCCAATTTGTCGAGGAGGTGTCCGAGAATACCGGTGTTCGCGTCAAAGTCATAACGGGTCAGGAAGAAGCCCGCCTCATTTATTTGGGTGTGCGCCAGAGCATGGATTTGACGACCCGGCCGACGCTCCTGATAGACGTGGGCGGCGGATCGGTCGAACTCATCGCGGGGAATCGAGAGCGCCTGTTACACGCCGTGAGTCTCAAGCTGGGTGCCATTCGCCTGAAAGACCTGTTTTTGACCAAGGCGCCGCCTCCGAAAGCCAAACTGCGGGCCATGCACGACGTGATCGCAAAGGAACTGCACGCGGCCTTGGAACGATTTCGTCAGCCGGAGTTTGATCGAATTGTGATTTCTTCCGGCATGGCGTCGAACCTGGCTGAAATCATTTATCTGGAACGGACCGGTCATCCCATTCCCCAGATCAATCTCTCGACCATTACCCTGAAAGAGATTCGTGCCGTGGAGCAACGGTTCGCGACGAGCGACGTGGACACGCGGCTCGGCATCCCGGGTCTGGACCCGCGTCGGGTGGATACGCTGCTGGCAGCGACCTCGGTGATTCGCCAATCACTCGAAGCCGTCGGGCATAAGGAAGCCACGATCAGCGACAAAGCCATGCGTGAAGGCTTGGTGTACGATTTTATCCAGAAGAACCAGGCAGGTTTGCTGATCGAACAGGAAATTCCGAATATTCGCTTGCGCAACGTCGTGGCCTTGGCCAGACGCTGTCATTACCCCGAGACGCATTCGCATCACGTGGCGAAGTTGGCCACGTCGCTGTTTGATCAAACGCAATCCTTGCACGGCATGACTGACGAGGAACGCGAGTGCCTGGAACATGCCGCGTTGCTCCACGACGTGGGGTACGCCATCAATCCCCGCCAACACCATAAACACAGTTTTTATCTGATTACGAACAGCGATTTGGCCGGGTTTACGGTCGAAGAAATCGAAATGATCGCCAACGTGGCCCGTTATCATCGTCGATCGTTACCCGGGCCCCAACACCTGCCGTATAAACTCCTTTCACCTGCCAGGCGAACGGTGCTGGAGACGCTGAGCGCGATCTTGCGCATTGCGGATGGCTTGGATCGCAGTCACTTTTCCATTATCCGGGACGTCCGCGTCACGGTCGGGAAAAAAGTGAACATCGAGTTGCAGGCCCTTGCCGACTCGGAGTTGGAAATCTGGACTGCGGAATCACGAGCGGATCTGTTTCAGAAAGTCTTCGGACGAGAGGTCACGTTCACCGTTCAGGTGGAACCCGGGCTTTCGACAAACGAAGCGGAATGATTCAACACCCGCCGGCCCCGGGCGGTTGTCAGGTTTACGCTTCGCTACCCCGACCTACTTTTCGCTTCTCGCCAGTTTCCTGAGGTGGGCGGGTTCCAGCCACCAGTGCAACACGCCGTTTCCGGACCGGGGCTTTCCGTAAAACCTGATGCAGCATGCTCCGGCTTTTTTAAACGACAATCCTGGAACGGGCTGGCCCAACACCATGGCTCCGGCGGTGTGCCCCAAAAGCGGTTCATGGCCGACGCAGAGCAGGCAGTCATCATCGGAAAACCCGAGAAGCATCTTGAGGAAATCTTCCGGTGAGGCGTCCGGCCGAAGTTCGGCGCATGGTTGGGGTTGCCCGGTCAGCCCCAGTATTTCTTTGACAATATCGGCGGTTTGCCGGGTCCGAAGGTAGGGGCTGCAGAGTAGGTGAGTGGGGGTGACCCCGAGCCGGACAAGACCTTTCACGGCTTTTTGTGTTTTTTCGATGCCTTCATCGGTCAAGGGACGCGAGTGATCTTCCCGTTGCCAGTCTTGCCAGTCGGCGGCAATGCCGTGTCTGAATAAAATACACTCCATGGTAGGGCCTCGGGAAAAATTCTAACAGAGGACGTTCAAGGAAAAAAAGCGGAATACGTCGGGTATCCGGAACAGGACCGCTGGCGAGCGAGGTGTGTGTTGATAGGGTTTTCACGCAATGTAAACGGAAGATTTCCCCTGCGTTAGGAGCGAGTAAACAAATACCGAAATCGCCCGAATGCCACGTGGACATCAGGGAAATTCGCCGTGACGTTGTGCTAACATGGGCCTTCTGAAACGTAGCAACCCGCATCCCATGCGGCCCGGAAAAAACGTCCATTGAAGAAGGGTAAGAAGAAGGATGAAGATGTTGGCAGGACTCGGATTATGCATAGTGTGGCTGCTCGCCGCTTGCGGCGGCAACCCCCACGTCGTGACTCAGAAAGTCTATGAAGACCCCAATCGGGAGGTCGGGCTTCAAATTGTTTCCGAAAGCAGCCGGGGGCGGGGATTTTCACATCCGGCGTTTCTCAAGGAGGCCGACATAGCCAAGGTGCTCAAAGGGCTGTACGTGGAGCGTCGAAGCTCCGCTGTCTCCCTACCGTTGTTGGGTGGGGGCGAATCGGAGCGTTACCCTGTCTTCAATCAGAATGAAATCGGATTTTTTGCGCCCCTGCTGGCCCAGGGGTTCGGCCTGGCGCAGCCCAACGAAGTCGTCACCTTTTATGAGCGCGGGGAGATTTCCCACTTGCATGAAGTGAGGACTTCCGGCGGGCTGTTTCTTCAGGGCGACGTCCTGTATGTGATCCTCAGCAATCATGCGGCCCAGACCGAAATTTGGCAGGACGTCGAAGAATACCACTCACCCGTCAGACTCCAGCCCCTCAAGCAACTCGAGCCGCAACCCGGCCGCCTGGCGTTTGATCCGCCTCAATTCATGGTCCCACCGCAAAAGGCATCCTTTGGCACCATCGCCACGGGGAAGCCGTGGCAAGTCGGGGTACGCTTTAAGGAATTGCCGTAACCTGTCACGGCTTAAACGGCACAACCCGGTAACATATCGGCGGATCTCATTCCTGTCTTTCGCCCTTCTTTCTTTTGGTTGCGTCCGCCCCCGATCAGATCGGGGGCAGGCTTTGATAGGAAATCTAATCCGGGAATCGCTGAACGACAGGAGAGACGATAGGGGGAAGCTCCCTGAACTGTCAGGTTCCAGGGAGCTTCTCTACAGGAGCAGTCAAGACTCTTCTCAGGAAAAGAGATCGATCAGAAGGACACGTCCCACTGGAGGCGGACGCGTTGTTCGGCGTAGGCTTTCAAGCCGGGAGTTTCGTTCTCGAGCGTCAGGTGCGAGGCGTCGAGCGTCAGTTTGTTGCGATGGCCGGCAAAGAACCAATTGAGGCCCGTGGTGAATTCCTGGCGGAAGTCACCGCCTGCATCGGTGTTCGGATCGACGTGTGAATACCGGAATGCCACTTCCAACGGCTTGGGAACGAATGGGATGAGAGAGTGCGGGAAATAGCCGGCCTGGAAATAGCCCCCGAACAGTTTTGTTACGCGATCCCCGGTCGCCTCTGTATCCTTGACTCTTTTCCAATGCGTTTCATGTTGCCAGGCGAACCCGCGATACTTCATCGCCGACCCGACCTGCATGCCGCTGACCTGGTATCGGCCGTCTTTGACGTCAGCCGGCTTGTCAAAACCACTCAAATATCCGCAACCGCCTGACGACCACCGAGTACATTTGCCCTTGTTCGTATACGCGGCGAACGAGACACTGGCCGTGGGTTTCTTGTGGAATTTGACGTCGCTTTGTCGCCATTTGAGTTCCCGGCCGAATACGTTCCACTGCAGTCGGCCCACGTACATCATATTATCGTCATCATTTTTGGCCATGCCTCGACCGCCGCCGGAAAAGATCCCGAGGTAATAATTCGCATCGAGGAGCGTGCCGGGATTCACGCGGCCGTACAACATCATCCCGATTTGCCGGTCGATGGTAAAGACCCGGTTCATGATGGATCGTTCGACCATGGTCTGTTTGCCTGAGGAGTCGACCCGCTCCCGGTTATAATTGATTTTCCATTGGCCGACCCGCAATTTGGCCCATGGATATTTCTCCAACATGATGCGCCAATCGATCATTCTGGCGGAAGCGGCTTCCGAGTCATCGTCGAAGTCACGGCCGGGCTGCCAATCCACCTCAAGATAGTATTTGAGCCAGGGTCGGTATCCGTGTCCCCCGACCTTCAGCCGTATCCGACGAAGCTCGAACGTACTTTCTTCGTTATCTTCGAAAGCCTTTTTGTCGCGTGGATCCGACCGTTCGGGAAAGGTGTACCGGCCTTGAGTCCGCCACTGGATCTTGGTTTTGAATAATCCATCCCTGGTTGCCAACGTAAACCCCTTTTTCCCGTAGCCCACTTGCACCCCGGATTTCTTTTTGGCCGGCTCCGATGCTTTGGCAACTGCCTGCTTCTCTTTTTTGACACCGACTTCGATTTCTGGTTTTTTCCTGGTTTGCGCAGCGGCTTTTGCGGCTTCCCGCTTCTTTTCTTCGGCCTTGATCTGAATCGCCTCTTCCTTGGTGATGATGCCCTTTTCCTGCAATATTTCCAGGAGTAAGTCTCCGTCCATTGCCGCCGCCGTGAACGTCATGGAGACCGTTATGACTAAGAGCGCCGCAATTCCAAAGATCCATCGGTGAATGTTCATAAGGAAGCTCCTCGAATGAATGGTCAATGGCATGGAAATATTGACTTGCGTGTAATGCAAATTCGTCTAGCAGGATATTTAGAAACTCTTCGTTACGGTGGCGTTACGGCGGAATCAAAGAGCCGTAAATTATCGGAACGAATGGTTAGTTATGGGCGGATGCAGACGAAAATGCGGCGGGGAGTCTGGGCTGTGAGGTCGTTTTCTATTGCGAGGCTGACTGACGCCTGAGTTTGGACGGAGACGCTCTCGGCCGTCGTTTTTGGACGGCCTGGTCGCTACTGCTTTGATGGGTCGGACGGTGTCGTGTCGGGATCAGAATCCTCGAAGCGGCGGTGGTAGATAAATTTTCGGCCGAGCAGAATGAGTCCGAACGCGATTCCCAGGGAAATGGGGACGAACAGGCCTGCGAGCAGGTCGGCGTTCTCAATCCAGCCCAGTGTTTTCAAGGCCTTGAACACGTAACTGCCGAGGCCGCTCAGGTAATACGAGATCACGATCACCGAGAGGCCTTCGACCGTATGCTGCAGAATGGCCTGGCGGCGGGTCGTCTTATCCATGCTGCGCAGGAGCTTCAAGATCTGGTTTTCCAGCGCCAGGTTCTGGTCTTGCAGTTGAAGTTCGACCTTTGTGCGGATCATCGCAATGGAGCCTTGAAAGTCGTTCACCAGCGCATTGATCCGTCTGACGAACTGCTGGTACCCATCGGCGACCCCGATGGTTTTCCCGTCCACATAGTCCGAGATTCGCCGGCAGCCCGCGAGGGTTTGTTCGTGCAATAACGCGAGGTTGGCTCGAATGATGCGATCGTACGGCACGGACGCGGACAGTTTGTATCGCATGGATTCGGCCATGCGACTGACGTTCATGAAATCCTGCGTCATCCCGGTAAGCCAGCGCTGGAGTTTTTGCGGTGTGGCGTTTTCAATCTCCGTGGCGATGACGCCGCGTTGATACAGATGACGTTGTTCATACTGGTGGACCTGGTCCACGGATTGGGCGAAGGCGTGAAACGGAAACAAGATCAGGTGCGTATAGTTTTCAATGGCCACGAGCGTGTCGATGGTACGGGCTACGTGGGTGAGCAACACGTCAAACGACGGTGAGAGAATGAGATAGCGTTCGCGCTTATGCTCATCCGGGGTAAACGTGGTCATCACGGAAATGTCTTCCCCGAAGATCCGGCTTCCATAGAGCTGGGGCCCGGGCATCGTGTTTTTGACTTCTTCGATGCCCAGAATCGTGTGTGGCAGCACCAGAATATCCAACGCGTTGACCTGAACGCCCAACGGCGACAACGGCATGGTATAGTCGGGGAATTGAAGCGGCCCGAATGCGAGCGGTTTCAATTTATCGTCGGGGATGTGCCAGAACTGGTAACTGTAGTATTCGGTATGCGCTTCCCACGTGACGAGCAAGCGGTCCCCATTCGCCGCAATTTTCGCGCCATGGCCGAATTTGTCATGAATGACGGTCTGTTCTTCTGGGATGTCCAGGCACTGCAGAAGATGTTGAAACTCCTGCCGGCTTTGGGGGCGGTCCGACGGCGGGTTTGCCATGTGATGGGCGACGTGGTGAATGTGCGCCGGCACGTCGAACCATTCTTCCAGATATTTTTTGGAAGGTTCGTGCAACTGCCGGAGAAACCCTGGGTTGGAAGCCGGAAGTTTTTGACTCATGATATTCACTCGGGATGGCCGTCGCGTCTCCTACCCTGTTCTACCTAATCCCGTGACAGGGGATCAAGGGGGCCATGGGTGGGCAAGAACGTTGACGCACGGGATCGGTCTGATTACAGTGCGGTTTTTGCCACTCATTACAGTCCTTAAAAAGAGAGAACGCCTATCATGAGCGACGTGTGGACATCTCCGGCAGTGTTTGAAACGAACCTCGGTCTTGGCGGGAAACGGCAAGGCAAGGTGCGGGACATGTACGACCTCGGTGACAGCTTGTTGTTGATCGCGAGCGACCGGATTTCGGCCTTTGACGTGGTGTTGCCGGAAGGGATCCCCGGCAAGGGCTACGTGCTCACGCAACTGTCGAAGTTCTGGTTCGATCGCCTGTGGCAGGAGGGCGGCCTGGTGCCGCATCACCTGCGGACCATGAACCCCGAGGAATTCCCCGAGTCCTGCCGGCCGCACGTGGACCTCCTGGCGGGCCGCAGCATGATCGTGGAGAAAGCCGAGCCGCTGCCCGTGGAATGTATCGTGCGCGGCTACCTGTCCGGGTCGGCATGGAAAGAATACAGGAAGCAGGGCACCGTGTGCTCGCAGCCGCTCCCCGCGGGATTGCGGGAATCCGATAAATTTCCCGAGCCGTTATTCACCCCGTCGACGAAGGCGACCGAAGGGCACGACGAAAATATTTCCTATGACACCATGAAAGACCTGATCGGCGAGGAATTGGCGGAACGGGTCAAAACGGTGAGCATCACGTTGTACCAGCGCGCGGCGGCCTTGGCCGAGGAGCGCGACCTTATCATCGCGGATACCAAATTTGAATTCGGGCTGAACCGGGATACGAAGCAGTTGCTGGTTATTGATGAATTACTCACGCCGGACTCGTCACGGTTTTGGCCTAAGCAACAGTATGAACCCGGGAAGTCGCAACCCAGTTTTGACAAACAATTCGTCCGGGATTACCTGGACTCCGTCGGGTGGGACCACTCCCCGCCCCCGCCTCATTTGCCCGATGAGGTCGTCGCGCAGACCAGTGCGAAGTATCGTGAAGCTCTCGAACGGTTCCTGAACCCCTGAGCGAAGCTGCCGGGTTACGCCTGTCCTGAGCGAAGTCGAAGGGCTTCGCTAATCCGACCTGCCCCCTTGTCGGTTGCGCCCCTTTGAATAAACTCGACAATCCGATTTTCGGCCCAGCGTTCATCTTCGCTCTTGCGTGTTTGTTGGACAAAGCCACAGTGCCCGCCCTTGGCGGTGGTGATGAGTTGAATGCAGGGATTGGCGCGGATGCGTGGAAGATCGAACGAAGCAAAAGGAATAAAGGGGTCGTCCCGGGCGGTGATGAGCAAAGTAGAGACGCGAATGGATTCGAGCACGTGCCGGGCTCCCGATCGTTCATAATAGTCGGCCGCATTCCGGTAGCCTCCATCGGGCGCGGTGTAGGCATCATCGAACTGAGTCACGGTCCGGACGTTGTTCAAAAGGGACAGGTCCCATTTTCCCGGGAAAAATCTCGCTTTGCGTTCAACTCTCGCCTTGAGTTTTCGCAGGAAGTATTGATGATAGATCCAGTTCTGCCGTTGCTCCAGAGCCGCCACACAGGGTGCGGGATGGACGTTGGGACAGACGGCGGCGACGCCTCGCAGACCGGGGCAGGTCTCCCCGGCCTCCCCGGCCATTTTCAACACCAAATTCCCACCCATCGAATACCCCACGACCCAGAGAGCCCGGATGCCGTCCTTACCGGCCAGTTCGTCGATCACGGCCCGAACGTCCCGGCTCAATCCCGCGTTGTACAGCGTGGGGGTCAGATGCTCGGTCCCCGCGCAATTTCGCTGATTCAAGCGGATGACGTTTAATCCGGCGTGCCAAGCCTTGTGGGCGATGCCTCGCATATAGGGCGAGTCATGGCACCCTTCCAACCCATGTACCAGGACGAGCCCTGGAGCCTGACGGTCCGGTTGCCAATTGCACACACCCTTGATCTGCGATTCAGGGTCGACTCGGAACAGGCGTTCCTCACCAGGCACGCCGGCAAGGAGATGAGGCCGGCGTCGAAACCGGGCCACCAGGGTCTGTAGGTGAGGATTCGTCAGCCAGGGCTGAGGCGTGAACGGTAGAGAAATAAGATCCGTGCGCATAGAAAATCGTCTTTCCGGTCATCAGCCTATCAAAAACCCGCGTCACAATGCTGCCCCGGTTGGTGGGAACCGCCGGCTTGTGCTAGAACTACGCGGTTCAACGGCATCAGTTCGGCTCCGACCGAAAGAGAAGGCGCGTGGCTGCGAAGAAGAAATCGGTTCAGTTGAATAAAGAGACGATCATCATCGTCCTGCTCATGTGTGTCGTGTTCTTTTGGACGCTTCAACGCATCGGATTGGATGATCAGCCTCCGGAGGAAAAGATTGAACAACCCAAGGAAGAGGCAAAGCAGGTGGTGGAGAAAGCCCTGGTGCCGCTGGCCACGGGAAAAGAGCCTATCGACAAGATTTTTGTCCAGTCCGGGTGTACCGCCTGTCACATGATTCCGGGCATCCGCGTCGCCAAGGGACGGGAAGGCCCGAAGCTGGAATTGGGCACGACCGCCCGCCGGCGCCTGGCCGATCCGAACTACCGCGGGCAAGCCAAAACCGATTGGGAATACGTGCAGGAATCCATCCTGAATCCGGGCGCCTATATTGTCCAGGGGTATCCCGACCACGTCATGCCGCAGTGGTACGGCCAAAAACTCACCGCCGGCGCCCTGGACAAGATCATCACCTACCTCCTGAAGATCGAAGAAATACCGTAACCCGGCATCCTCACCCCCTGCATTTCCAGCAAGACACCAACATCATCTCAACGGCCGATGGCTACGCCTTCCCTTCTCGGATCGGTGCCGCCCATGAGCGTACCGTCCGGCAGGATGCGAATGATGTGCAGACCGGAAGTCATTTCCGCATCCTCGGTCTGATGTCCCAGGGCCTCGAGGCCCCTTACGATGGCGGCCGGCATGCCGGGCTCAAGCGCGACGGTCCCGCGATTGCGCTCCGAGACGTGCGGCAGCGCCGCAGCAGTAGCCGGGTCGGTCTCAAAGGCCAACATGGCGACGAGACTCTGCGCGACGTATTCCGGAATACGCCCGCCGCCCGGTGAACCGGTCAATGCGATCGGCTTGCCGTCCAGGTAGGCGATGGTCGGCGCCATGGACGACCGCGGGCGCTTTCCCGGTGCCGGTGCATTGGCGACGGGCACGCCATTGCCGTCCGTCGGGCGGAATGAAAAATCGGTCAACTGGTTGTTGAGCAGGAAGCCTCCGGCCATACGGCCTGATCCGAAGAGGGTCTCTATCGATGCGGTCAAGCTGATCGCAAGGCCGTCCTTGTCGACTACCGAGAGATGAGTCGTGCCCGGCAGATCCTCCCGCGCGTCCGGGGCGTGGAGTTCTTCCGCGCGGCCCGGCGGATCACCGGCGGCGGCTTCGTCATTCGCGGCTTCCAACGGATTGATCAAACGCGCGCGGGCGTTCATGTAGGCGGGGTCGAGCAAACCCTCGACGGGCACCTTCACAAAATCACTGTCCGCGAGGTAGCGGGCACGGTCAGCGTAGGCCAGCCGCGAGGCGCTTGCGAAGAGATGCCAGAGCCGTGGTCCGTCCAACGTGAGGTCATCCGGCTTGAACCGGTCAAGGAGCATCAGGATCTGGCCGGTCGTGGTCGCCCCCGAGGAAGGCGGTCCCATGCCGCAGATGCGATAGCGCCGGAAATCATGACAGACCGCAGGACGTTCGACGACCCGGTAGGCGGAGAGATCGTGCAGACTGAGCGCGCCCGGGCGCGGGACGTGGCGTGACGAGGCGACAATCCGTTCAGCCAGGGGGCCGGCGTAGAAGGCGTTTCCGCCGTGCGCGGCAATGATGTCGAACGTCTTGGCGAGTCGTGGTTGCTTCAGGATCGTTCCCGCTACCATTGGCTCGCCACCGGGCAGGAAGACTGCCGCGGCATCCGTTCCGTTCAAGCGCGCGGCGTATCGGGCCAGCATCTTTGCCAGACGCGGGCTTACCTCGAACCCGTCGCGCGCCAACCGGATCGCGGGCCGGAACAGATCGGCCCAGGGGAGCTTGCCGTGGCGTGTATGGAGCACGCCCATCAGGCGTACAAGGCCCGGCACGCCAATGGAGCGTCCCGATGCCACTGCCGAGCGAAAGGGCAGGGGTTCGCCGTTCTCCATGAACATGTCGGGCGTGGCGCCTGCAGGCGCGGTCTCGCGTGCGTCCCAAGTGGTGAGCCCTCCCGGGCCATGGACGAGCGCGAACCCGCCGCCGCCAATGCCGCTGGACTGCGGTTCAACCACGTTCAGGACCAGAAGCGCGGCAATCGCCGCATCCGCCGCCGATCCGCCACTGGCCATCATCCGGTCCCCTGCCTGCGCCGCCAAGGGACTTGCCGCGACGATCATGCGTTCCTGCGCTGTCACAAGCGTTTTTGCGCCGAAGCCTGGGTCGTTCTTCGGTTCCGCCTTCGTCTGGGCCAAGACCGGCGCCATGAGCAGAAGGGCTGTCAGGAGAAGAATCAGGAGCATAGCTGGACTTTACGGCTGGGAACGCCAGGCAAGAGACGACATCTGAAGAAAGATTTTGAAAAATTGACGAAAATGCAACCTATGGTTCGTATCTGACTGTTTCAAATCATACGCAAGGTTTGTCCTGCCTCTTGTATGCTCCGCACCACGTTCTCCAACTGCTCTTCCGTATGTTCCGAACTGACGGTGAGGCGTAGCCGGCTGCTGTCTTTCGGAACGGTCGGTGGGCGGATGGCGGGCACGTACACGCCGGCTTCGTACAGGGCTTGCGACATTTCCAATGCTCGTTCCGGCGACTTCACGATGATCGGCAGGATCGGGCTCTGCGTGCCGGTGAGTTGAAAGCCCAGGTCTGTCAGGGCTGCATGGAGAGCGTGCCTGTTGTTCCAAAGACGTTCCCGGCGTGCGGGTTCGTGTTGGATGATCCGGATTGCAGCGGATGCGCCGGCGGCGATGGCCGGTGGGGACGCGGTGGTGTAGATGAATGCCCTTGACATATTGATCAGATATTTTTTGAGTGCGGCCGGTCCCGCGACGTAGCCGCCGCTGGTTCCGATCGCCTTGCTAAGCGTTCCCATTTGAATTACGTCTTGAGGGTTCAATCCGAAGTGTTCGATTGTTCCTCGCCCGTTTTTCCCCATGACGCCGGTGCCGTGGGCGTCATCGATGACCAGCGTGGCCTCATGTTGCCGGCAGAGCGTCAGCAACTCCGGGAGACCCATGGCGCGAGATCGCCGTCCATGCTGAAGACGCCTTCAGTGACGACCAGGGTCGGGCAGGCCCGTTCCCGTTTCTTGAGCAGTTTTTCCAGGTGCTCCACGTCGTTGTGGTGAAACACGCGCAGCCTGGCTTTGGCCAACCGGCAGGCTTCGATGAGGCTGGCGTGACAGTAGCGATCGGCCAGGATGAGGCCGTCCCGGTCGATGAGCGCCGGAATAAGCCCCAGGTTCGTGGTGTAGCCCGTTCCGAAGGTCAGAGCGGCTTCGACTTGTTTGAATTGGGCGAGATCCTGCTCCAGTTGGTGGTGCGGCGTCATAGTGCCGGAAATCAGACGCGCGGCCCCGGCTCCGACTCCCCATTGTTCGATGGCTTCGATGGCCGCCCGGTTGACGGCCGGATGATTGGCCAACCCGAGATAATTATTTGAAGCCATGGCAATGAACCGTCGGCCGTCGATGGTGATGACCGTATCCGACTGCGACTCCACGATCCGTAGTTGCCGGCGCAGGTGTCGAGTTTCCAAATTTTTTATCTCTTGTTCAAAGTCGCGTAACATGAGGCCACGTCCGGATGAGTAAGCTTGTATGTATTCGGTTACATTGTCGGGTTACGCTACGCTAACTATTCCGACCACAAGACGGACAACCACAGGGGGTTGTTCCTATCAGGCGGTCATCATTGGCATTGTAGGGGACGGGCTGCGTGCCGTCCCTTGACTTGTGGATAAGGCAGGTTTATCATCACTCATTTAGGTCTACAACCCCTCGAAACCATTGAATTTCTTGGCCGACAAGAAACGAGGGGTGGCGTCAAATATTTTTAACTGAACCGATCATGCATGGTTCGGCATGAAAGGTTCAAACTGGTGAGGGAGATCATGGCACAGCTTACAGGAGCCGAAATTTTTGTGGAAGCCTTGAAGCGAGAAGGAGTGAAAACGATTTTTGCTCTTCCCGGCGGGGTGGTCCTGAAAATTTTCGACGTCCTGCATCAACAAAAAGACCTCGAAGTCATTCTGACCCGGCATGAGCAAGCGGCCGGCCACATGGCGGAAGGTTATGCAAAAGCTACGGGGAAACCCGGGGTGGCCTTGATTACGTCGGGACCCGGCATGACCAACGTGATCACCGCCTTGGCCGATGCCTATATGGATTCCGTGCCCATGGTGTGCTTTTCCGGTCAGGTGCCCACGGCGCTTATCGGGAACGATGCCTTTCAGGAAGCCGACAACATCGGGCTCAGCCGCCCCTGCACGAAATATAATTTCTTGGTGAAGGACGTGAATGATTTGGCGCAGACCATCAAGGAAGCGTTCTACATCGCGTCCACCGGCAGACCCGGTCCCGTGTTGGTGGATATTCCCAAGGATATTTCCATGGACAAGGCCGATTTCAAGTATCCGGACTCCGTCTCGATCCGCGGCTACAATCCGACCTATGAAGGCAGCAAGTGGAAGATCAAGCAAGCCGCCGATGCCATCATGAAGGCTCGCCGGCCCGTCATCTACATCGGCGGCGGGGTGCAGTTGTCCGGCGCCTCGGCGGAGGTTCGCGAATTGGCCGAGTTGACCCAGATCCCCGTGAATCAAACCTTGATGG
Source organism: Nitrospirales bacterium (assembly GCA_965204475.1). Taxonomy (GTDB): domain Bacteria; phylum Nitrospirota; class Nitrospiria; order Nitrospirales; family UBA8639; genus Bin75. The sequence continues at coordinate 1,408,647 of OZ241988.1, read as the reverse complement.
CTTTGGGGGCCTTTCCCGGTCAACATCCGTTGTCCCTGGGGATGCTGGGCATGCACGGCACCTACGTGGCCAACATGGCCATCCATTATTCCGATCTGGTGATTGCCATCGGCGCCCGGTTCGATGACCGCGTGACCGGCAAGGTGTCCGAGTTTTGCCCGAGTGCCAAGATTATCCATATCGATATTGATCCGACGTCGATTCGCAAGAACATTCACGTGGACGTTCCCATCGTGGGTGATTGCAAATGCGTGCTGCAGGAATTGAACAACGTGTTGCGCGCGACGGTGAACGGCGATCAGAAAGAATTGCGCAAGCCGTGGTGGGATCAACTGAATGAGTGGAAGACCGCTCACCCATTGAGCTACCGGCAGGATGCCGATCAATTGATCAAGCCGCAGTATCTGATCGACCGGGTTTATCAACTGACGAAGGACCGCGACCCGATCGTGTCCACCGACGTGGGACAGCATCAGATGTGGGCGGCGCAATACTTTCATCTCACCAAGCCGAATACGTGGCTCACGTCCGGCGGGTTGGGGACGATGGGCTTCGGCTTCCCCGCGGCCCTGGGGGCCCAGGCGGCGTTTCGTGATCGACTCGTGTTGTGTATTGCGGGTGACGGCAGCGTCCAGATGAACAGCCAGGAATTGGCGACGGCCGCGATTGAAAAGCTGCCGGTCAAGGTGTTTATCATCAACAACCGGTTCCATGGCATGGTGCGGCAATGGCAGGATCTGTTCTATGAAGGCCGCTATGCGTGCAGTTATTTGGACCAATCGCCGGATTTCGTGAAACTCGCGGAAGCCTATGGCGCCGCCGGTCTTCGCATTCAAAAGGTCAGTGAAGTGGATGACGGGATTCGAGAGGCGATGGCCATTGATAAACCGGTCTTCATTGACGTGCCGGTGGATCAATTCGAGAATTGTTATCCCATGATTCCGGCCGGTGGCTGCAACCATGAAATGATTCTGGAAGATCCTCCGGAGTTGCAGAAGCGACAAACACCGGGGACGGCGGGGAAAGCGGAGAGCAAAGACACTATTTTGACGGCGTAGGGAGCGAGTCCCCCTTCACCCCAGCCCTCTCCCACAAGGGGAGAGGGGGATAGCGAGACCGAACTGGGCGTGCACGGCGTAAACGGGAAAAGGGTAGAGCATTCGTGGAACACATTATTTCGGTGACGTTGGAAAATAAGGCCGGGGCCTTGTCGCGGGTCGCGGGCCTGTTCAGCGGGCGGGGGTTCAATATCGAAAGTTTGTCGGTGGCGCCCACGCTGGACCCGACCGTGTCGATGATGACCGTCGTCACAAGCGGCGATGAGCGCATCATTGAACAGATCCTCAAGCAGTTGAATAAAATCATCGACGTCATCAAGGTGGTTGACCTCAATGAAAGCGACGCCGTGAGCCGTGAAAGCGCCTTGATTAAAGTGCACGCCCGGTCTGAGGATCGGGCCGAAGCTCTGCGGATTGCCGACATCTTTCGAGCGAACGTGATTGACTCATCCCCAACGTCATATACGATTGAAGTCACGGGTGACGTGCATAAGATTCACGCCATTATCCAGTTGCTCCAACCCCTTGGCATCAAGGAAATCGTCAGAACCGGCAGGATTGCCATTGCGCGAGAACCTGTTCGGACGGTGGCGAACCAGACGCGCCCGCTTGCCAAAGCCAACTAGTCGGAATGCCGAATGAGTCAGCGGGACGCGAGGCTGGACGGAACTGTTTCTACTTTCTGAAGACGTAGGTCCAATACTGGTTCTCCGGTTTGCGGGGGGTCCGTTGGACGTTTATTCCCCAAGGAGTCGGTTATGAAAATCATGTATGACAAAGATGCGGATTTGCAGAAGATTTTGAAAAAGAAGGTGGCGATTGTCGGGTTCGGCAGTCAGGGGCATGCCCATGCCCTCAATCTGTCGGAAAGCGGTGCCGACGTTGTCGTCGGGCTGCGTGAAGGTCCGTCCTGGAAAAAGGCCGAAGCCACGGGCCTGAAAGTGATGCCGGTGGCTGACGCCGTGAAAAAGTCGGCCGTGATCATGATCCTGGCCCCGGACGAAGTGCAGCCGGCCATTTATCGGAGTGAGATTGCTCCCCATTTGAAAGACGGCGCGTTTCTGGCGTTCGGTCACGGGTTTAACATTCACTTCGGACAAATCCAGCCGCCGGCCGGTATCAACGTGTTCATGGTCGCGCCCAAGGGGCCCGGGCATCTGGTCCGTTCGGAATACACGAAGGGAAGCGGGGTGCCGTGTTTGTTGGCCGTCCATCAGGACCCCAGCGGAGAGACCGCGCAAGTCGGGTTGGCGTATGCCTCTGCCATCGGCGGCGGTCGCGCCGGCGTCATCGAAACGAATTTCCGTGAAGAGACCGAAACCGATCTTTTCGGGGAACAGGTCGTCTTGTGCGGAGGGCTGACCTCGTTGATTCAAGCGGGGTATGAGACGTTGGTCGAAGCGGGCTATTCTCCGGAAATGGCGTATTTTGAATGCCTGCACGAGGTGAAGCTGATTGTGGACTTGATCTATCAGGGCGGGATCGCCAACATGCGCTATTCCATCAGCACGACCGCCAAATACGGCGACGTCACCCGAGGCCCGCGCGTCATTACGAATGAGACCAAACAGACCATGAAGAAAATTCTCCGGGAAATCCAAAGCGGCCGGTTTGCCCGGGAATGGGTTCTGGAAAATCAGGCGAATCGTCCCGTGTACAATGCGCTGCTCAAACGAGGTAAGGAGCATCCCATCGAAGAAGTCGGTGACCGCTTGCGCGGGATGATGCCCTGGTTGCAGAAGGACAAACTGGTAGACCAGAAAAAGAATTAGGGGAGGGACCAACGATCGTTGTTCCCTACGGGAAACGGATCAGAATGACTGATCGTGCGAAAGATCTCCCCATTGCGCCGGAAGGGGTGCCCTTTGTCGTGGGCGCGGCGGCGCCGGCTGTGCTGGCCCGATTGCTGGGTTTGCGCAAAACCGCCATGGCCTTTGGCGCACTGGCGTGTTTTACCGGCTGGTTTTTTCGAAACCCTCCTCGCACGCCCCCGCGGGGTGACGACCTGATCCTTGCACCCGGGGATGGGAAAGTGATCGCGATTCAGAAGGCATTTGAACCGAGATATTTGAAAGAGCAAAGTATCCGGGTCAGTATCTTTCTGAATATTTTTGACGTGCACATCAATCGGATGCCCTGTGCAGGCACCGTGATGGACATGGCGTATCAGCCGGGCCGCTTTCTCGACGCCAGCGATCAGGATGCCACGGTGCATAATGAACAGAATGCGTTGATGATTGAAACGCCGTCGAAGAAAAAGGTGCTCTGTGTCCAGGTCGCGGGGCTTGTGGCCCGGCGGATCGTGTGCTGGGTGCAGCCTGGCGATGCCGCCGTGGCGGGTGAACGCTTTGGTCTCATCCGGTTCGGATCCCGGATGGATACGTATTTCGACGTCGAAAGCCGGGTCCGCGTCAGGGTCGGAGACCAAGTCAAGGGTGGCGAATCCATACTCGGGGAGTTCACGTGAAAGGCCGGATATTTAAAAATAAGGAAGGGGCTCGCCGGCGGGGCGTCCACCTAATCCCCAATATCCTCACCACCGGCAATCTGTTCAGCGGGTTGGCCGCGATAGTGTTTGTGTACCATGGTCGCCTGGAAGCCGCGGCGATTGCGATCCTGATTGCCATGGTCTTCGACGTCCTGGACGGCACGTCCGCGCGTTTGACCAACAGTACGAGCGAGTTTGGAGTGGAATACGATTCCCTGTCGGATCTCATTTCATTCGGGCTGGCCCCCGGGTTTTTGATTTATGCGTGGGCGCTGAAGTCTCCGGGCATGTTGGGCGCGGCGATCATGTTTGCGTACGTGGCCTGCGGCGCCCTGCGCCTGGCCCGGTTCAACGTCATGGCGAGTAGTGCGGAGAGTCGCTTTTTTACGGGATTGCCCATTCCGGCGGCGGCCGGGTTTATCGCGACGTTTTATATTTTCGACACGCACATCAGCCACCTGTCGGCAAGCGTCCTGCCGTCGGTGGTCATCGCCTTGAGTTTGTTGATGGCGTTTCTCATGGTGAGCACCGTGAGGTACCGTAGCGTGAAACAGTTGAAGTTTGCGGGCCATAATCATTTTATGTATTTGGTCTGGGCCGTCTTGATTCTGGTGTCCGTCATGGCCTATCCTCAACTGATGTTGTTTGTGATTTGTTTGGCATACGTGAGTTCCGGTTTGTTGGAAAAAGGCTGGAACGTCGTCACCGCGCCAACGACGCGGGACACGCCGGTTCGGGCGCCCGTGTCGTCGGATTCAAAGGACTGATCGCATGGATCAATGGCAAGGAAAAGGAAGGGGGGGAGCCCTTCTCTTAGGTGACGCGATGCTGACACTGGCAAGTCTGCTTAAGACAGCATTGACCCCCTGATGACCCCGAAACAGGTCGAAAGCCTTCACCTCTTCGGGGTGAAGGCTTTTTTATTATGGGGGCTGGTTATGCTTGGGTGAATGATTGGGGTATGATTGAGAAATGCCGGAAGCAGGGCTTTAGGAACGTCTTGGGCAAGGCCTCGTCGGAAGGCCGTGAATCCCTTTGTGAGGAGTAAGGGCGATGAAGCGACACATCAGAATTTTTGACACCACTTTGCGGGACGGCGAGCAGTCTCCGGGAGCCAGCATGAACGTGGAAGAAAAAGTGTTGGTCGCCAAACAACTGGCTCGCTTGAACGTGGATATTATTGAAGCCGGGTTTGCCTTCAGTTCCCCGGGCGACTTCGAGGCGGTGCAGCGTATTGGTCAGGAAGTGGAAGGCCCGACGGTCTGTAGCCTGGCGCGGGCCAAGCCCGAGGATATTGATTCGGCGTGGAAGGCGTTGAAAGGGGCGCCTAAACCGCGCATCCATACCTTCTTGTCCACGTCGGACATTCACCTGAAGCACCAATTCCGCATGACGAGGGCGCAAGCGCTTGAGCGTGCGGTCGAGATGGTCCGGCACGCGAGGAACTACGTCGATGACGTCGAGTTTTCCCCCATGGACGCGACGCGGTCGGATGTCTCCTACTTGTGCGAAGTGGTGGAAGCGGTCGTGGATGCCGGCGCAGGTACGGTGAATATTCCCGATACCGTGGGGTACACGACCCCCAAGGAATTTGAAGACATTATCCGGACGCTCCGGACGCGGGTGCGCGACTGCGACCGGGCGGTCATCTCCGTTCATTGTCACAATGATTTGGGGTTGGCGGTCGCCAATTCCATGGCCGCGATCCACGCCGGGGCCGGGCAAGTGGAATGTACGATTAACGGAATCGGCGAACGGGCCGGCAATGCGTCAATGGAAGAGATCGTGATGGGACTGCGGACCCGCAAGGATTTTTATGACGCCGGCACGCAGATTCGCACGGAAGAAATTTCCAAGACCAGCCGGCTGGTCAGCAAGATCACGGGGATGGTCGTCCAACCCAATAAAGCCATCGTCGGGGCGAACGCGTTTGCGCATACCTCCGGGATTCACCAGGACGGGTTGCTCAAGGATAAAAACACGTATGAAATCATGCGGCCGGATTCCATCGGGCTGACGCAAAGCCGCCTGGTGATGGGGAAACTCTCCGGTCGCCACGCCTTTCGGGCGGAATTGGCGAAGCTGGGCTATACGCTCACGGACGAAGAGGTGAATGCGGCGTTCGAGCGATTCAAACGGCTCGCGGACCAAAAAAAGGAATTGTTCGAGGAGGATTTGGAATCGATCGTGTCCGAAGCCGTCACCAAGGTGCCCGAACGGTATTCGTTAAAAGCCCTGAGTACCCAAAGCGGGACGAACCAATTGCCGACGGCGACCGTGGAACTGGAGGTGGACGGACAGGTGTTCAAAGAGACGGGGACCGGCGATGGTCCGGTTGACGCGGTGTATCGAACGATTGCCCGGATCACGCAAACCAAGAGCAAATTGTTGGCCTACGTGGTCAAAGCCATTACCGGCGGGACGGACGCGCAAGGCGAGGTCTCGGTGCGGATCGAGCAGGACGGCGAAATCGTCACCGGGAACGGGGCGAATACCGACATCATCGTGGCTTCGGCCCAAGCCTATTTGAATGCCCTGAACAAACTGGCGTCGCAACTGGAGCGCCGCGCCAGCCAGGGAGACAAAATCGGGCTCTGTTGACCGATCACAAGAGCGTTTCCTCTCCCTTGACGGGAGAGGGTGAGGGTGAAAGTGAGAGTAAAGGAAAGGTTATGAACAAAAAGATCGCAGTCTTGGCAGGGGATGGCATTGGCCCGGAGATCGTTCCGGCGGCCGTGGCGGCGTTGGAGATGGTCGGGAAACGCGGCGGCCATGCGTTTGAGTTTGTTCACGCCGCGGTCGGCGGTCAGGCCATTGATGACACGGGATGGCCCCTGCCGGATGACACGCTTCAGTTGGCCAAAACCAGTGACGCGGTCTTGTTGGGGGCGGTGGGCGGACCCAAATGGGAAGGCCTCGACTATGAGCGGCGGCCGGAACGGGCGTTGCTGGGCCTGCGGGAACAACTCGGGCTGTTCGCGAATCTCCGCCCTGCCAAACTGTATTCGGAATTGGCCGATGCTTCGACTCTCAAGCGCGAGGTCATCGAAGGCATCGACGTGTTGGTGGTGCGTGAATTGACGGGCGGCATTTATTTCGGAAAGCCCAAGGGCGTGGAAGCGACGCCGACCGGACATCGCGGATTCAATACCGAAGTCTATACCACGGAAGAAATTACGCGGATCGCCAAGATCGCCTTCGATGTCGCACGCAAGCGCCGGGGACTGGTCACCTCCGTCGATAAGGCGAACGTGCTGGAATCCTCTGAATTGTGGCGGAAAGTCGTCATCGAGGTTCACAAGGACTATCAGGACGTGGAACTGCGACACATGTACGTGGACAATTGCGCGATGCAGTTGATCCGGAATCCCGGGCAGTTTGACGTGATCCTGACCACGAACCTGTTCGGTGATATTTTGAGTGACGAGGCCGCCATGTTGACCGGGTCGATCGGGATGTTGCCGTCGGCCAGCGTCGGCGCGTCCGTTGGTATGTATGAACCCATTCACGGGAGCGCCCCGGACATTGCGGGCAAGGATGCGGCCAACCCCATCGGCATGATTGCCTCGGGTGCGATGATGCTGCGGTATTCGTTCGGCTTGGGTGAAGAAGCGGACCTCATCGAACATGCCATACAGGCGGTGTTGAGCCAGGGGTATCGCACCGGAGACATCGCGGCGCAGGGGACCACCCTCGCCGGCACCAAAGAGATGAGTGACCGCATTCTTCAGAACATCGGTTAGGCGCAAGAAAGGGTAAGAGAGAGATGTTGGACACCATACAAGCCGGCACGATCGGGACCATCGCCGGAACCGGGGAGCCCGGTTGCGAAGGGGATGCCGGTCCGGCCACGTCGGCTGCGTTGAACGAACCGAAAACAGTTGCCCTCGATACCGCCGGTAATCTTTATATCGCCGATTCGGAGAATCACCTGGTGCGAAAGGTGGATGCGCAAACCGGGGTCATCACGACGATAGCCGGAACCTGTACGCCTGATGCCCACGCTTCGATGCCTGCCCAGCCTTTGGTCGAGCCTCCGGAAGACGATGAAGATCCATTAGCGGATCCGGTGAGCAAGCCGGGTGACGCCTATGCGCAAAAACCCGATTTGAGTGGGATGGTTCGCTACGTCACCGGAATGTCATCGAAGGATCAGCAGTTTGCAGGGGATGGTGGTCCGGCGATCGGTGCTGGGCTCAACTTTCCCTCGGCCGTTGCCGTGGCCCAGGACGGGACCGTGTACATTGCCGATACCTGGAATCATCGGATTCGCCGGGTTGATCCCGGTTCCGGGGTCATTTCCACGATCGCGGGAACGGGCCAGGCAAAATTTTACGGCGACAATGGCCCTGCCGTAAAAGCGGCCCTGAATGAACCCGTGGCCCTGATCCTCGACGGGCCTGATTGTTTGTATATCGCCGATCAGAGCAACAACCGGATCCGAAAGCTCAATGTGCCTTCCGGCGTGATGACGACGGTGGCCGGCACCGGGGAGTCGGGGTACAACGGCGATGGGGCTCCGGGTCCTGAAACCGCGTTGGCCGGTCCCAGCGGGCTCGCCCTGGATCAGGAAGGCAATCTGTACATTGCCGATACGTTCAATGGTCGCATTCGGAAATGGGATCGACAGACCAGGACCGTTGAGACGGTGGCAGGTGGAATGGGTGCGTTTCAATTCACACCGGGTGAAAATGAATGCTCTCCCAATTTGTCCCGACCGTATGCCATTGCCCTGCATCCGGACGGCCGCTTGTTCATTACGGACAGCGATAACCACTTGATCCGCGTGTGGCATCTTCAGAAACAGGAAATGTCGCTTCTGGCCGGGAACGGGAAAGCGGAATTTTCCGGTGATGGGAAGGATCCCTTGCACAGTAGTTTGAACTATCCGTTCGGGGTTGCCCTCGACAACCGGGGCCACGTATACATCGCGGATACCTTCAGCCACCGTATCCGGGTCGTGGTGAATGGAAACCCGTGAGACAACCGCTTCGCGTAAGATGAAGAAGAAATCGGCTTATACCGTCGCCGTGGTCGGGGCCACCGGCGCCGTGGGTACGGAAATGCTTTCGGTTTTGGAAGAACGAAAGTTTCCCGTTGACGAGGTGCGCCCGTTGGCTTCGTCCAAGTCCGCGGGCGGAGAAGTGTCGTTTCGGGGCGATGACGTCAAGGTGAAATTGCTCACCCGGGACTCGTTTCAGGGGATCGATATCGCGCTGTTCTCCGCCGGCGCCTCCGTGAGTAAGGAGTACGCGCCGGCTGCCGTCGAAGCCGGGGCCGTGGTCATAGACAACAGTTCGGCGTGGCGTATGGATCCGCAGGTCCCGTTGGTCGTCCCCGAAGTGAATGCGCACGACCTCGAAACCCACCAGGGTATTGTGGCCAACCCGAATTGTTCCACCATTCAAATGGTGGTGGTGCTCAAACCGTTGCATGATCAAGCCACGATCACCCGTGTCGTCGTCTCGACCTATCAATCGGTGTCCGGTACCGGGAAAGAGGCCATGGATGAATTGGCGGAACAATGCCGGCAGTTGTTGAGCTTCGGCGACGTGAAGTCCACGGTGTATCCGCACCAGATCGCGTTTAACTGCTTGCCGCACATCGACGATTTTTTGTCGTCGGGGTATACCGGTGAAGAGATGAAGATGGTCAACGAAACCCGGAAGATTCTGGGTGATCACTCGATCGGAATTTCCGCGACCACGGTGCGTGTGCCCGTGTTCGTCGGTCATGCGGAATCCATCAACGTCGAAACCAAACAGAAGTTGTCGGTGGAGGAAACCCGGGCCATTCTCTCGACCGCGCCGGGCGTGCAACTGTATGATGATCCCTCTCGGAAGTTGTATCCCTTGCAAATCCATGCGGCGGGAACGGATGCGGTGTTCGTGGGACGCATTCGTGAGGATGACTCGATTCCCAAAGGGCTCAATCTGTGGGTGGTGGCGGATAACCTGCGCAAAGGGGCCGCCCTCAACGCCGTTCAGATTGCCGAGGAATTGGCAAGGTGAGCCATGCCGGAGTTCATCGGGAAAACGCTCATCGTGCTGGGCTTGGGAATTGTCGTCCTCGGCATCATTGTCTCGTTGCTCGGCAAGTGGCCGGGTGAGGGCACCGGGCTTGGCTGGCTGGGAAAGTTGCCCGGCGATATATTCATCAAGCGGGACAATTTCACCTTTTACTTTCCCCTGAGCACCGGTATCATCATCAGCATCGTGGGCAGCCTGCTCCTCTATTTCATCCTGAAACGATGACCAGTCCGGATTTCTCACCGGGCTTTGTCGCGAGGGCATCGAGCCGCCGCTGTGCAGGGGCGCACGGACGGCAAGACGCTGAAGGCATAGTTGACACTATGTCGAAGGGGCTCGCGGGAGTACGTCCCTGCACAGTGAGTGGATCGGCGCCCGCAGCAGGAGGCTGGTGAGAAATGCGGGCTAAGTTCATCTCCTGTCCGGTCAGAATCCTGTTCCTGATCGTCAGTGTGGGGTTGGGAGTGCCCTGGGTTCACGCCTCGGACCGCGTGCGCGTCGCTCTCTCCGAACAGGCCGACCACGTCACGGTCGCTTCCGCCGGAGATTTGCGTCTCGAAACGCCTTCGGGAGACCGCATCGACGTGTCTTCCGGGGCGACGGTTGTTCTGAAAGGGCATGAGTTGCAGGTTGATGATCAGTCGGTACAAGGCAACCGCCTTGCGATTCAAGCCAAACACGAGGGACTCCAAGTCACCCTTCAAGCAGAATTCCCTGATGCGGCGAGTCAACAGTGGGTGGTGTATGGAAGTCTCGATATCACGGTCCGGGAAGAACACCTGCTGGTCGTGAACGTGGTTGATCTCGAAGATTACGTGGCGGGCGTCGTGGGTTCGGAAGTCAACCCCGGTTGGCACGAAGAACTCTTGCGGACGCAGGCCGTGGCGGCACGGACCTACGTGTTGCACAAGAAACTGGCGAACGCGGGACAGCCGTTCGACGTGTACGCGAGCGTCCAGGATCAGGTCTATACGGGCCGTCAAAACGTCAATCGCGCCGTGCTCGATGCCGTAAACCGGACGCGTGGCCAGGTCCTGACCTATGAAGGCCGCCCTATTTTTGCCGTGTATTCATCCACGACTGCCGGGCCTACGGAGGACGCCGTGAACGTGTGGGCCAAAGATTTGCCCTATCTCAAAGGAGTCGATTGTCCGTTTGATCGGGAGTCTCCCTGGTACGAGTGGCAAGCGACCATTCCGTTTGACACGGTCGAAGCCCGGCTCAAGGATGAAGGGTATCCCATTGGCTGGCTCGCGACGCTCACGCCCTATGGCATGACCACAGCCGGCCGGGTCAAGGACGTCAGGATCCTGCACTCCCGGGGAGAACTCATAATCACGGGACAGGAATTTCGACGGATCCTCGGCTATGCCGAAGTGCGCAGCACGCGGTTTTCCATCGAACGGATTGACAGACACGTGGTGTTTGCGGGACAAGGGGCAGGGCATGGAGTCGGCTTGTGTCAATGGGGTGCCAAGGAAATGGCCGAGTTGGGGTACCCCTATCAATCCATCCTGCGCTATTACTATCCGGGAACGGAAATCCTGCCGCGCGATCAGGTGGTCATGGCCCCACCGTCTTCATAGTTGATTCCCGCAGGCCTTCCCTTCGTTCTTGATGACCCCGCCTCAATTGTTGTCGATGTGGGTATCCGCTATGCGACTGTCCGAGTTCGACTTTCCTTATGACGAATCCCTGATTGCCGAGTATCCGGTTTCTCCGAGAGATCACGCACGTCTGTTGGTTGTACCGCGTAAGGGGGAATCCGTGTTTCAACATGCCCAAGTGAGAGATCTGCCGAACCTGTTGCGGACCGATGACGTGGTGGTGTTGAACGACACGAAGGTGATACCCGCCAGACTCCACGGTACCAAACGGGCCACCGGCGGAAAGGTCGAAGTGTTGTTGGTGCGGCCCTTGGAGGAAGCGAGTTGGGAGGTTTTGCTGAAAGGACACGTCGACGTCGGTCAGATTCTGCAGTTTCAGGATGAGGCGACTGCCGAGGTTTTGGAACGGAGTCAGGAACGCACAATCCTCCGGATCGATTCACGGGGCTCCATCAAAGACCTTCTCGACAAGCTAGGAGAAATTCCGCTCCCGCCCTATATCAAACGCCCGGCGGATGAGCGTGACAAAGAAGCCTACCAAACGGTCTTCGCGCAATCAGAAGGGGCCGTTGCCGCACCGACTGCTGGATTGCATTTCACCGAACAATTACTTGTCGCTCTCAAACAGAAGGGCATTCAACTCGTGACCGTGACGCTGCACGTCGGGCCCGGGACGTTTCGTCCCGTCACCGTTGACCAGATCGAAGATCATCACATGGCCGCCGAATGGTTTGACATTTCCGAGGAAACGGCGGAATTCCTCAATGCGGCAAAAGCTGAAGGCCGGCGAATCGTGGCGGTCGGAACCACGTCGGTGCGCACGTTGGAATCCGCGGTCAACGAAGCCGGGGAAATCCGGTCCGGTCCTGGTGAAACCCGGTTATTCATTACACCCGGGTTTCGTTTCATGATGGTCGATGCCCTGTTGACCAATTTTCATCTGCCGCGCACCACGTTGCTCATGCTCGTTTCCGCCTTCGGCGGTTTCGACCAATTGCGCGCAGCCTACGCAGAAGCCATCAACGCACGGTACCGGTTTTACAGCTACGGCGATGCCATGTTGATTCAATAACCGAAGCGGGCTAAGCCACAGCCCTATTCTCGAAATCTGAATGCAGGCACGTATGGGAATTGAGGGGAAATTTAGAGGTATTCCTGCCGAATCTCGACATCGGCAGAAGCCCGCAGGGCCTGTTGGAATGCTTCGAGGGCTTGCTGTTTCTTTTGAATCAGGAGTTGGAGTCGGATGCGGTCATTGATCTTTTCGATTTCTTTTTCGTCTTCGAGGCCTGCGGTTTGTCCCGCGGCGAGTTCCTCGACCAGTTCTTCCTCCACCGGATTGAGGGTCGCCACGTCTTGAATAAGGAGCTGAATTTTTTGTATGCGAAGGTCTTTAAGCAAACCTTCTTCAAATTTCGCCGGAGAAAGCCGGTTCAGTGCCAGGAGACGGTGATAGGTCTCAGGGTCAAAGACCCCATCCTTTTGAAATTCTTCGCGCTTCATGATCGTGTCTCGCAGTTCGTCCGGATGCACCTCCAGGTTGAGATCATCGGCAGCCACGAGCCACAGTTTCCGGTTGACTAAAGAGTTAATGGCGGTCTGCTTGAGCTCTTTGCGGTCGGGGGCTTCTTGCTGAGGCTGATTTCTATAGAAGGCATCAAGCCTGTTATATGCCCTGCGAAATTCTTCCAACTCCACCTGATACGCCCCGACCACGGCCACCACGTTGGGTTGTTGTGCGGTTTCATACCCGAACCACCCCATTCCGATGGTGAAGGTGACTGCGATCACCAACATGATGATCTTGAGCAGCCAGGGGTATTTCGTCGAACCTTCGCGGATCAGCTTAATCATTGGACCGCCACCTTTGTTGAATCATAAACAAAAAATTTGTAACACGCAGGAGGCCGTTCTTTCAAATCGTTCGTCCTGTTTCATGCAGCCGTATCCGTTTCTTTCGGTCATTGATGCGAAATGATGCGAACACAACCAACAAAACCTTGAATCTGTCATCTTGTATGTATTCAGCCATGTTGTTATCGACTGGCTGAATACTACCAATCCGACGGAACGCGTGGTTATGCTTCTTGTGGCCGGGGGAAAACCCGTTTAAACGGATGGATTTCGACTCGTTCAAATACTCCATGCGTGACGTAGGGATCGCCATTGGCAATGCTTTCGGCCTGCTCCATGGTGTCCGCTTCGATGATAACCAGACTCCCGGCTTGATCTGTAAAGGGTCCGGCGCAGACTAACCGGCTTTGTGTTTGCAGGCCTTCAAGATAGTCCAGGTGGGCTGGTCTGTGGTGCGGGCGTTTGCTCTGACCGTCGGGTCCATCCCATCCAATGATCACGTACGTCATACACTCGGCCTCCCTGTTACGGCTTGCCGGAACGGGCAATCGACTCGGCCCTGTCTTTCACGTGATCCCTTTGGGCAGGGTTTGTCGCCCTTTGTATCCGTCATCGATTTCATGCCACCATTCGATGGTTTCTTCACCGAGCCTCCAGCAGAGATACACCACCCGTCCTTCCATGAGATAAGGGAAGTCGCATAAGCCCATTTCCAGATCTTTGACAATCACTCCCATTTCATTGATGCTGTTGAGGTTTTCATAAATAGTTTCGAGTGCCTTGATGTAGCGTGGCCCCTCGCAACTGCCGCCTCCGTACGGAGCGTTGGCGCTGGCTTTTTTGATTTCTTCTTTGGTTTGCTGCAGGATCGCTTTGCCGGCTTTGGCTTTGGTCAGGTGTGTTGCGAGTTTGGGGATCAGTTCCGTCGCCTCGGAAAAGGAGAAAATTCGTCCATGGGAGAAAGGCTCGTCGGGCTTAGCCATTTTGTGCAGTAAATTTTCCAGGTTGAGAAGTTTTCCCCTGCTTCCGTTCATTTATCACAACGCTCGTGGCATCGCAAACCAACAATGGTTGAAAGTTACTATTGACAATCAGGAGATTCATGTTATACAAAATAAACATACCTTCCAAATTGAAGAGGCAGTTACTTCTTCCTACATGAGTTTTCAAGTCCCAAAATTGTAAATCCATTTTTCGTAACGCCAACACCCTTCTGTCCAAAACATAATGAATAAGTTCCCTTCATCTGAGGCATCGGCGGAATTGTCTGAATGACTGTTCCGGAACACAAGCAGGACGATCTGTTCACCACGTGTAAATAGTTTGCGAATCCGTCGATCTCGAGGAAGGTTGTGCAGACCCACTTCCATTCCTTCTTCATCCGTACCACGGCGTGGGCGTTGTCAGCCGTCGGGCGATGAAGGAGGAAAAGTGAGAACACAATGGGAGGTGTTTGTATGTTGTATCAGGCTCCATGCGCTGAAAGGCCGGCAATGCTTTCAAGGCCTTTCGGTTCCACGATCACCCACCTGTAGGAGAAAGTTATGCATCTTGCGGAATTGAAACAAAAATCCATCGGCGACCTTGCGGATTTGGCCCGTTCATTAAAGATCGAAGGGTGCGCGAATCTGAGGAAACAGGAACTGATCTTTGCCATCTTGCAAGGGCAGGCGGAGAAGAACGGAGTCATTTTCGGTGAAGGGGTCCTGGAAACCCTTTCCGATGGCTTCGGGTTTTTGCGTGCACCGGATTCGAACTATTTTCCGGGTCCCGATGATATTTATATTTCACCCTCTCAAATCCGTCGCTTTGGCCTGCGAACGGGCGACATCATCTCCGGTCAGGTTCGTCCGCCCAAAGGCGGGGAGCGGTATTTCGCCTTATTGAAGGTTGAAAAAATCAATTATGACGAACCGGAAATGCAGCGGGATAAAATTCTGTTCGACAACCTGACGCCGCTCTATCCCGAGGAACGCATTTCCCTGGAGTTTGATCAGGAGGAATATTGCACGCGGGTGATGGAACTGACCACGCCCATCGGGAAGGGACAACGCGGGCTCATCGTGGCTGCTCCGCGAACGGGAAAAACCATGCTGCTTCAAGCCATTGCCCGTGCGGTCCTGCACAACCACCCGGAGACCCTGCTCATCGTCCTGCTCATTGACGAACGCCCGGAAGAAGTCACGGATTGGCAGCGGCAGGTTAAGAGTGCCGAGGTCATCAGCTCCACGTTCGACGAACCGGCCCAACGTCACGCGCAAGTGGCCGAGATCGTGATGGAAAAGGCGAAGCGGTTGGTTGAGCATAAACGCGACGTGGTGATCCTGCTGGACAGTATTACGCGGTTGGCTCGCGCCTACAATACGATTGCGCCTCCGAGTGGAAAGGTGCTGTCCGGCGGGCTGGATTCCAACGCACTGCAACGGCCCAAACGGTTTTTTGGTTCGGCTCGAAACATCGAGGACGGCGGGAGCCTCACGATTCTGGCCACGGCGCTGGTGGATACGGGCAGTCGCATGGACGACGTGATTTTTGAAGAGTTTAAAGGCACGGGGAACATGGAAGTCCATTTGGATCGTCGTTTGGCGGACAAGCGCATTTTCCCGGCCATCGATATCAGTCAATCGGGGACCCGGAAGGAAGAGTTGCTGGTCGACCGGGACCGGTTGAACAAAATGTGGGTGTTACGCAAGGTATTGAGCCCCCTGGGGACGATGGAAGCCATGGAGTTTCTCATGGATAAGATCGCCGGGACCAAGGATAATCAGGACTTTCTCCAGTCCATGAATCGATAACCTTCCCGTTCTCTTTGCCAATGACCGGTCTTTCATGCTAGATATAGGCTTTGGAACAGTTTTCAGGAGGAAATCGGCATCATGAAAGCAGGCATTCATCCCGAATATTCCGAGGCGACGGTCAGTTGCGCATGCGGCATGAAATTCCAAACCCGTTCTACCGTGGGTGATATCAAGGTGGACATTTGTTCTGCCTGTCATCCCTTCTTCACCGGCACGCAGAAAATCGTTGACACCGAAGGACGCGTGGAACGATTCAGGAAAAAGTACGCCAAAAAGTCCAAAGCCTAGCCTCCCCGCTCGACGCGCTCGCGCGCTTCTCGATTTTCTCGCAGACTTTCGTTCAATTGTAGAGCATGGTGTCCTATGTCCGGCGACAAGATGGAAAACCAGTTTGAGGGCTGGCTTGCCCAATGGGAAGCCGCGGCGCATCGCTACGACGAATTGACCCATCGCCTGGCCGATCCGACGGTCCTCAGCCAGCCTCCGGTGGTGATTGCCTACAACAAGGAGCGGGCTGACATTGAAGAAGTCAGCCTGTTGTTTGCAGACTACCAGGGCCTGCTCCGGGAAATCGCCAATACCTCGCGGATGCTGGATGACCCGCAATTGGATCCGGAACTCAGGGCGTTGGCCGCCGAGGAATTGGGGGCGTTGCAAGAGAAACGGACGCGGGTTGAGGAGCACGCGCTGCAACTCTTGCATCCCCGAAACGCGGAAGATGACAAGAACTCCTTCGTCGAAATACGAGCCGGGACCGGCGGCGAAGAGGCCGGGCTGTTCGCCGGTGAGTTGTTGCGCATGTACATGCGATATGCCGAGAACCGCGGGTTGCGGGTGCAGATGATTGACGCGAACGAGACGGGCATCGGCGGGATCAAGGAAGCCATTTTTCTGGTCGAGGGTAAAGGGGCGTACGGCGCCTTTCGATATGAGAGCGGGGTGCACCGTGTCCAGAGAGTCCCGAGTACGGAGGCGAGCGGGCGCATTCACACGTCCGCGGCGACCGTGGCGGTGATGCCGGAGGTTGAAGACGTCGAGGTGCATCTAGATCCGAGAGATCTTCGCATTGATACGTTCTGTTCCTCTGGCGCGGGAGGCCAGAGCGTCAATACCACCTATTCGGCCGTGCGTATTACGCACATTCCCACCGGCATGGTGGTCACGTGTCAGGATGAGCGGTCGCAACTCAAGAATCGTGAAAAAGCCATGCGGACCCTCCGAACCCGTATCGGCGACGCCGAACGTGAAAAACAGGAAGCCTCGATTGCCCAACATCGTCGTTCCCAAGTCGGGACCGGTGAGCGCAGTGAAAAGATCCGCACCTACAATTACCCGCAGAATCGCGTGACGGATCATCGCATAGGGCTGAGTTTGCATAAGTTGGATTCGATCCTGGACGGAGATCTTGAGGAGTTGGTGAAAGCGTTGCACGATGCTCGTGAGCCGGAGAGTCGCGGGGCTGAAATCGCGTCCAACAACTGATGATGAAGACTGCGGCTCCGAACGGTTCCTCTGGACCTCCGGCCACTCTCCTGTCGGCCTATCAACGGGGCGTGGCCATCCTGCACGCCGCCGAGGTGGCCAATGCAAACAATGAGGCGTTCTGGCTGCTGGAAGCCGGCATGGGGGTTTCACGCCTCAGGGTGTATGCCGACCCTGACGGCAGGATCGCGCCGGAAGAGTGGGTGCGAACCGAGGCGCTGTTTCGGCGCCGGGCGTTACGGGAACCCCTGCAATATATCACGGAGACCCAGGCCTTTTGCGGACGGGACTTTCTTGTGAATCCGGATGTGTTGATCCCAAGGCCTGAAACCGAGTTGATCGTCGAGGAAGTTCTGGCCTCACGCTTCTCGACTACACGCTGTCACATGGTGGATATGGGAACGGGGTCGGGCTGCCTGGCGGTCTCGTTGGCCTTGGACTGTCCCGAAGCCACCGTCTCGGCTACGGATTGCAGTGCCCCGGCTCTTCGGGTGGCCAAGGAAAACGCACAGCGTCACGGCGTGGCCGGCAGGATACGGTTTTCCCATGGCGAATGTCTCGAACCGCTGTCCAATGGCGCGTTCGCAGGCAAAGTTTCGGTCATTGTCTCGAATCCACCGTATATTCCGGCGGATCAATGCGACCGCCTTCCACGCGACGTCCGGGCGTTCGAGCCGCTTTCTGCCCTCGATGGCGGCCCGAGCGGCTTGGCGTTCTACGACCGCCTGCTTGCGGAGAGTCCGGCACTGTTGCACCCGGGCGGGATTCTGGTCATGGAAATGGGAATGAGCCAGTCCGAGGACATTCGTCGAAAAGTCGGCGGCAAGAAAGAGTTCGTCGTCAAAACAATCCGGCGCGATCAGGCGGGTATCGATCGCGTCATCTGCCTGGAGCGTACGTCGTAACCATGGACAGTTTGGTCGTGACGGGAGGACAACACCTCGAAGGGCGCGTCAGGGCGGGTGGCGCCAAAAATGCGGCGCTCCCCATTTTGGCGGCGACTTTGTTGGGGGGAGGAGAGTGCACGATTTCCAACCTGCCGCAGGTGAGAGACGTTGCTACCATGATGACGCTTCTCAGCTTACTCGGGGTGTCCGTCAAGCAGGAGCAGGGGCGGGCGGTTGTCGACGCGACCCGTGTCGAATCACTTGAGGCGCCGTATGATCTGGTCAAAACCATGCGGGCGTCCATCTTGGTGTTGGGTCCGTTATTGGCCCGGTTCGGGGAAGCCGTCGTTTCTCTCCCGGGTGGATGCGCCATCGGTCCCAGGCCGGTCGACTTTCATTTGGAGGGACTGCGAAAGCTGGGGGCCACGGTCTCCGTGGATTACGGCTATATCCGGGCTCGTGCCGCGAAGTTGGAAGGCCAACGCATCGATTTCGAGATTCCAACCGTCACCGGAACCGAAAATTTGTTGATGGCCGCCTGTCTCGCCAAAGGTACGACGGTGATCAACAATGCCGCCATGGAGCCGGAAATTGTCGACCTGGCCGATTTCCTGGTCAAACGCGGGGCCAGAATTTCCGGAGCCGGGTCCGGGCGTCTCGTCATCGAAGGGGTCCCGGCGTTGCATGGCGCGGAGCACGAGGTGATTCCCGATCGAATTGAAGCGGGAACGTATTTGATCGCCGGGGCCATGACGGGTGGGCGGGTCGAAGTGGATCGGTGTGTGCCCGAACATCTGGAAGTCCTGACTTCCAAACTCAAGCAATGCGGCGCGGACCTGTCGGAAGGACCACGGTCGATCACCATCGAGGCCGGACTTCGGTTGCAGGCCCAGGACGTGCAAACGTTTCCCTATCCGGGATTTCCCACGGATCTGCAAGCGCAAGTCATGGCCTTGATGTGTCTGGCGGAAGGAACCAGCGTGATAACCGAATCGGTGTTTGCCGGGCGGTTTCTGCACGTCCCGGAATTGCGACGCATGGGTGCGGTGATCACGGTTGATGGGCACCGTGCCGTTGTGAAAGGATTAGGCCGGTTGACGGGCGCGCCGGTCATGGCGTCGGATCTGCGTGCCAGCGCCGCGCTCCTCTTGGCCGGATTGGCGGCAGAAGGTGAAACGCGGATTTCCAGGATTTATCATTTGGAACGCGGATACGAGCGAATCGAAGATAAATTGCAAGGCTTGGGCGCATCGGTTCGTCGAGAGGGCTCCGGGTATGAGTGACATGGTGACCGTCGCGCTATCGAAAGGGAAACTCCTGGATCAAACTCTGGCCTTGTTTCAGAAAGCGGGCTATTTTGGCCCGGAATTGTCCTCGGACGATCGCAAACTGGCGTTCGAAGTGCCGCAGTCCGGGCTGTCTTTTTTGGTCGTTCGTCCCACTGACGTACCCACGTACGTGGAGTATGGAGCGGCCGACGTGGGGGTGGCGGGGAAGGATCTGTTATTGGAGCAACAACTGGACGTCTATGAACCCTTGGATCTGCGGATCGGGTGGTGCCGTATCTCCGTCGCGGCTTTGGCGGGGCTGGATGAGCGCACGCGTTTATCGTCAAAACTCCGGGTCGCCACGAAGTATCCCAACATCACGGAATTGCATTTTAACCGGCAGGGCATTCCGGTCGAAATCATCAAATTGTATGGGTCGATCGAGTTGGCGCCGGTGGTGGGCTTGGCGGATCGTATCGTGGATCTGGTGTCGAGCGGGGAGACGCTGAAAGCCAACAACCTGCAGGAAATGGAAACGATTGCGGAATCGACGGCACGCTTGATCGTGAATCGTGCCAGCTTGAAAATGAAGCATCAGGCGATTACCACCATGATTAACAGGCTGCGCAAGAGTCGTCCCAAGACGGCCTGCGCCTGACGGCGTGATGAACGTTATCTCTTCAACATCCAAAGGCTATCCCCAGGCGCTGGCTGAGGTCTGCAATCGTGGCGCCCGGCAGCACGCCGAGATCGAAACTCGCGTGAAACGTATTCTGAAAAACGTCGAACGAAACGGCGATGTCGCGGTCGCGCGATACGTCAAAAAATTTGACGGGCTTGCGTTGTCACCTGAACGGTTTCGTGTGTCCTCCCAAGAAATTCGGCAGGCGTATGCCGACGTACAACGAACCGACCTGGAAGCCCTACAATTCGCCGCGCGGCGCATTCGCGCGTTTCATCGCAAACAACGCGTGTCGACGTGGGTGAGTGAGGAGAAAGGCGTGAAGCTGGGGCAGCTCATCACGCCGTTGGACGTCGTGGGCCTGTACGTGCCCGGGGGCAAAGCATTGTATCCCTCCACGGTCCTGATGAACGCGATCCCTGCGAAAGTGGCCGGGGTGCCACGGGTCATCATGTGTAGTCCCACCACGTCGGGGGCCATCGATCCTTATCTGTTGGTGGCAGCGGATCTCGCCGGCGTTGATGAAGTGTATCGCATCGGAGGCGTGCAAGCGATCGGGGCGTTGGCCTATGGCACCGAACGAATTCCCCGGGCGGATAAAATCGTGGGGCCGGGAAACATGTACGTGGCCGCGGCCAAACGAGCGGTGTACGGGACCGTCGACATTGATATGATTGCCGGGCCGAGTGAACTGCTGGTGATTGCGGATGAACCGTCCGACCCCGCTCATTGCGCCGCCGACCTGTTGTGTGAAGCCGAACACGATGAAGAAGCCCGCGTTTATCTCGTGACGCCCTCGGCGGCGTTTGCCAGGAAAGTTGCGCGGGAAATTCGTTTGCAATTGACAAAACTGGCGCGTCGACATATTGCGGCACATTCCGTCGGCCATTATGGTAAAATTTTCGTCGTCTCGAATCTGGACGAAGCCTTTGAGGTGGCCAATGCCGTTGCGCCCGAACATTTGGAGGTTCTGTTGCCCCGACCGTTCGACTACGTGAAAAAGATTCGGCATGCCGGTGCGGTGTTCATGGGGGGCTATACCCCACCGGCCGTGGCGGATTACGTTGCCGGTCCGAATCACGTGCTGCCGACCGGGGGCTCCGCACGGTTTTTTTCGGCGTTGTCCCTGGATGATTACGTGAAACGAACGAACGTCGTGGCGTATAACAAGGCGCAACTGAAAGTCGTCACTCCCTACGTCACGCGGTTGGCCGCCATGGAGGGGTTACAAGCCCATGCCCGTTCCATAGAAAGTCGGGGATCATGACTATGGCAAAGAAATTGCGACGGGCGGCGGTAGACCGGTCCACCTCCGAAACCACCATCCGTGTGGAATTGGAATTGGATGGAACGGGGAAACGCCGGATTGCCACACCCGTTCCGTTCGTGGACCACATGCTGGATGCCTTCGCGCGACACGGATTGTTTGATCTCGTGCTCGAGGCCAAGGGCGATACCCATATCGATGATCACCATACGGTTGAGGATATCGGTATGGTGTTGGGGAGCGCCTTCAGGGAAGCGCTCGGAGACAGAGCCGGGATCCGCCGGTTCGGGTGGGCCACCGTCCCGCTGGATGAAACGTTGGCGGAAGTCGTGGTCGATCTGAGCGGACGACCGTTTCTGGTGTATAACGTGACGTTGTCCCATCGGGAAGTGAAAGGGTTTGATCTCGGCCTGTTTGAAGATTTTTTTCAGGCCCTGGCGAATCAAGGCGGGTTGAACCTGCACGTCAACGTTCGGTACGGCCGGAATCCTCACCACATGATCGAAGCCGTCTTCAAGGCATTTGCCAAAGCCATGGATCAGGCGACTCGCCAGGACGAGCGGGTGGTCGGCGTCCCTTCCACGAAAGGAGTTCTCGCCTGACGATTCGCACGGGAGACGAATTCGGAACGCGGAGGATGAAGCAAGCCATGATCGCCATTATCGATTATGAAAGAGGGAACTTACGAAGCGTCCAAAAAGGCTTTGAAACCGTGGGACATCCCGCGGTCGTCACACGAGATCCCGCGGTCA
The DNA here is from genome assembly GCA_965204475.1 of Nitrospirales bacterium. Classification (GTDB taxonomy): domain Bacteria; phylum Nitrospirota; class Nitrospiria; order Nitrospirales; family UBA8639; genus Bin75. The sequence goes on along the minus strand of OZ241988.1, from coordinate 1,386,475 downwards.
TTGATCGGGCGACCCACGTGGTGCTTCCCGGAGTGGGAGCCTTTGGCGATTGCGTGAATAATCTCCAACGATTTGGTCTGATCGAGCCGTTGCGTCGGACGATTGCTCAAGGCAAGCCGTTTTTAGGTATTTGCGTGGGCTTTCAGGTTCTCTTTTCGGAAAGCGAGGAGTTCGGTGTGCACAGTGGGTTGAATATTTTTAAAGGTAAGGTCAAACGATTTCCTTCCGGACCGGCTCAGGCATCGCTGAAGATTCCGCATATGGGATGGAACACGATTCAGGTCAAACAGCCGATGCCGTTATTGGAAGGCATCAGTGCAGAGGCTCACGTGTATTTTGTCCATTCGTATTACGTGGAACCGGAAGAAGCCGATGTGGTCTGTACCGAAACTCGGTATGGCGTGCCTTTTGTGTCGAGTGTGACCAAAGGGAAGGTTTTTGCCTGTCAATTTCATCCGGAAAAAAGTCAAAAGGTCGGGCTTCGATTGCTCAAGAATTTCGGGGCATGGAATTGAGCGACATCATCACAACCACTGAACGCCGGCGACAAACACGTTGGCTGTCGGCGACATTGCTTCTCCTGTGGGGGTGCGGGGCGTGTGCCGCGGACCCGGTCACCGTGAAATCCCATCCCCATCTTGCGTCCCAAGTTATCACCAAAGTGGCGATTGCGCCGTTTCACGTTGTCAAAGGGAAGCGGGGAATCTCTTTTGCGTTCAGAACATCGCCTCCGGCAGACCTTGCAAATCCCCAAATCCCTCAGTCGTTGGGGAGCGTCAGCGGTTCATCGATTCCCGGCCGGTCTCGCCCGGTAGAGGTTTCCGTGCCGGACTCGGTTCCCGGCATGATCCGGCATATGGTGTATTCCCAGTTGCGGCTCAAGCCCCGGATTCAAGTTATCTCGCCCGAAACCGTTGGACAGATTCTTGACAGTCAGGGGGGATCTGCCCAAGCCCGGAATCGTCGGGAATCGGCTCGGCTCTTGGGAGAACGGCTGGGTGTGGATGCGGTCCTTGAGGGTGTTGTCCGAGTGTACCGTGAACGGGAAGGCACGAAATTCGCCGCGCATCCCGCTGCCGTTGGATTCGAAATCCGGTTGGTCGGGGCCAAGGACGGCAGGGTGTTGTGGGTGGGCGATTATTTTGAAGAGCAGAAACCGCTGACTCATGATTTCAAGGGATTCCTTGAACGAGGGGGAACGTTTGTCACGGCCGAAGAGTTGGCGCGCACGGGGGTCGTGCGCGTGCTGCAAAGCTTACCCTTGGGTACTGATTAGAGCGCGTTCCGTCTCGCCTCACCGGGGATGTCTCCTTCGAGGCATACATTCAAACAAAAGCATGTCCCGGGCCACAATTCGGGAAGGGTATTTGACTCATGATGGTTATCCCGGCAATTGATTTAAAAGACGGGCGGTGTGTGCGACTCCGGCAAGGCGACATGGCGCAGGAGACGACCTATTCCGACGATCCCACGACCATGGCGAGGCAATGGGAAGCTTTGGGCGCCCAACGGTTGCACGTCGTCGATCTCAATGGCGCGGTGAACGGGAAACCTCACAATATGGAGCAAGTGCGTGCAATTGTCGCCGCCGTTTCCATCCCGATTCACGTGGGTGGAGGGATCCGATCGTTGGACGTGATGAAAGACTATTTCGACCATGGCGTCAGCCGGGTGGTGTTGGGAACGGCCGCGTTGGAAAACCGGGCGTTTCTCGCCGATGCCTGTGCAAGCTTCCCCGATAAAATTTTCGTCGGGGTCGACGTGAAACAGGGAAAAGTCGCGGTGCATGGCTGGACGAATCTTTCCGAGTCAACGGCGGAGCACGTGTTGGCTTCCTTGAAGGACTATCCGCTTGCCGGAGTCATCTTTACGGAGATCAGTCGTGACGGGATGTTGGAGGGGCCGAACGTATCGGCTCTGCGGGACGCGCTGCAGGCTTCTCCGGTTCCTCTGATCGCCTCGGGGGGGGTCACGCGGGTGGAGGATATCCGTGCGATTAAACGGTTGGGGCAAAAGATCATCGGCGTCATCGTCGGCAAGGCCTTATACGAAGGCACGTTGGACCTCACCGCGGCGTTGGCCGAGGCTCGTGCGTGAGGCGGGGATGTTGACCAAACGCATCATTCCCTGTTTGGACGTGAAGGATGGCCGGGTGGTCAAGGGCGTAAGCTTCGTGAATCTTCGTGACGCCGGCGACCCGGTCGAAGTCGCGAAGATCTACGATCAAGCCGGTGCGGATGAACTGTGCTTTTTGGACATCACCGCTTCTCACGAAAATCGGGACACCCTGCTGGACATCGTGTCCCGGACGGCCGAGCAGGTGTTTATGCCGCTCACGGTCGGCGGCGGGGTGCGGACCCTCGAGAATATCCGGCAACTGTTGAATGCAGGGGCGGATAAAGTCAGCATCAATACGGCCGCCGTGGAAAATCCGGAGTTCGTGACGGCCGCGGCCCGTCGATTCGGTTCCCAGTGCATTGTGGTGGCGGTCGATGCGAAACAGGTCCAGGACGCGAGCCCCGCGCGATGGGAAATTTTTACCCATGGCGGTCGCAAGTCCACGGGGTTGGATGTCGTGGCATGGGCCCGACACATGGAAGAGAAAGGGGCCGGTGAAATCCTGTTGACCTCAATGGATCAGGACGGGACCAAAGACGGCTATGACCTGCCGTTGACCAGGACCGTTTCCGAAGCCGTCTCCATTCCGGTCATCGCGTCCGGGGGGGCCGGAACCGTGGCCCATCTGTGTGAGGCCCTGGGAGAAGGAAAGGCCGATGCCGTGCTCGCGGCCTCGATTTTTCACTATCAAACCTACAGCATCAGTGACGCGAAAACCTACCTCAAGGAACACGGGCTTCCCGTGCGTATCGTGAATGGACGTGGAATCTGACCGGAACGCGGTTCCCAGCGATCTCAAGGTACAGTTCGATGAACACGGGCTGGTGCCTGCCGTTGTCCAGGATTGGCGTGACGGCGCAATCCTGATGTTGGGATATATGAACCGGGAATCACTCGATCAGACGTTGCAAAGCGGGTACGTGCACTTCTGGAGCCGTTCGAGACGCAAGCTATGGAAAAAAGGGGAAACCTCCGGCCATTTTCTGCTCTGCAAACGGGTGTTTCTCGATTGTGACGGGGATGTCCTGCTGGTCAAAGCCGAACCCACGGGGCCCACGTGCCATACGGAAGCCCGCACGTGTTTTTTTGCGGAAGTGACGCCCCAGGGCGTGACGACGACACAGGGCGGTGAAGAGGCGAACGGTGCCATTTTCGATCGACTGTATGAAATGGTCCTGCAGCGGAAGGCTCATCCACACGAGCATTCGTATGTTTCCTCCTTGATGAAAGACGGGCCCGACCGCATTCTGAAAAAAGTCGTGGAGGAAGCAGGGGAAGTCGTGTTGGCCGTGAAGAAAGAACACCGGGAAGAAGTCATCCACGAGGTAGCGGATCTGCTCTTTCATACCATCGTGGCCTTGGGACATTGTGAAATTCCCATGACGACGATTCAGCAGGAACTGGGGAAACGCTTCGGCAAATCGGGTATCAGGAGCCCGGAGCCGTCCCGGTAAGAAACGGCGCTTTGCTTTCCCGCCTGTTGACTTGTCTGGCCATCCCTGGTATAGTGCAAAAAACATTATTTTCCAATAAGTTGTGACCGCTTAGCTCTTCCAAAAAGAGGGTACCGACAAAGGCTTCGGAGAAGAGCCTTGACAACGGCACGAGCTGGAATCCCTCCTACAACCCTTCAACAAATCCGTGACTCCGTTGACATTGTGGACGTGGTGTCCCGCTATGTCACGTTGTCGAAAACGGGTCAGAATTTTCGAGGTCTTTGCCCGTTCCACCAGGAAAAAACGCCGTCTTTTACCGTGACCCCCGCGCGACAGATGTTTTACTGTTTCGGGTGTGGAACCGGAGGCGACGTCTTCACCTTCCTGATGCGAAAGGAAGGGTTGGAGTTTCCGGAGGCGGTGAGAGACCTTGCCGAACGGGCGGGAATCCCTCTTCCTGCGTCGCAGGGTTTTTCGCAATCCCAAACGGGTCAGCGAAAACGATTGGAAGGCCTCCATGCATTGGCCAATACGTGGTTTCAGCAGAATCTGCATGACCCTTCCAAAGGCCGGTCGGCCTTGGCGTACCTTACCGGTCGGGGTCTTGAATTACAGACTCTGAAAGAGTTCGGCGTGGGCTATGCGCTGCCTTCGTGGGACGGGCTCACCAACTATTTGACCAGGCAAGGGGCAACGCCTTCCGACCTGGCCGCCTCGGGCCTGGTGGCGGCAAAAGACAATCAGGGCTCCTCAAAGTCCGCGAAATTTTATGACCGGTTTCGTGGCCGGGTCATGCTCCCGATCCATGACCTTGGCGCAAACGTGATTGCATTCGGCGGCCGTGTGTTCGAAGAGGGCACCCCCAAGTACCTCAATTCTCCGGACACCGCGCTCTTTCAAAAGGGCCGTGTGTTGTATGGATTGCACAGGGCACGCGAGGCGAACCCGCACCTTGACTCCCTGATGCTCGTCGAAGGCTACTTTGACGTATTGGCGCTCTATCAGGCGGGCATTCGTCAGGTTGTCGCGCCCTTGGGCACCGCACTCACGTCCGAGCATGCCGTCCTGCTTCGTCGGTTCGTCAACACCGTGGTGCTGGTCTTCGACGGCGATGCGGCGGGGACCGGTGCGGTATTACGCGCGTTGGACGTGTTTCGGGATAGTGGGGTTACCGTCAAGGTCGTGGTCATGCCTCCGGGGCATGATCCCGATTCCTACGTTCTGGCTCATGGAGCGGAACAATTTCTCGCGTTGCAGGATCGGGCCCTGACGTTGTTGGAGTTTGCCGTGACCCAACGGCTGGAAGGCGCAACCCACGCGACCATCGAAGAGCGAACCCGGCGAGTCGATGACATACTCGGCATCCTGGCCAAGGTCTCAAACCCTATTGAAAAGAATGAACAGATCCAACGCGTCGCCGAGCGACTGGGCGTCAGGTCACAGCTCCTTCTCGATCGATATCCCGCCGTCCTCGATCGTCGTCAGGGCGGCGCTCGACCTCGAGGGAAAACGCCAACGCCCGGCAATCAACGCAACGACAAAAGGGAGTTTCGAGAGGAACGCGAAATCGTCTCGTTCATGGTGCAGGGGAGCTTGCATCCGGAACACCTCAAGGAACTGCGGCCTGAGGATTTCCGGTCTCCCCTTTATCGCCGGCTTGTGGAAATAGGATTGCGACATCTGGATACGGAAGGAGGCATTGATGTGTCGGGATTTTTCGCGGAAACCGGTTTGGATGAGACGTATCGTGATTCGGTTGCGGAACTGGCAGTATCCGTGACGCATTTTGAGAACCGTGATGAGTATATTCAGGGTTGTTTGAGAGCGTTGACACAAAAAAACTTGAGAACCCGGCTGGACGAATTGATTGCTCAGCTTCGAATCGCCGAACGAGAACAACGAACGGATGACGTGGATTGCCTGAATTCTCAAATCGAAGCGTTACGTGGGAGAAAAGCCGGGTTAGCCTCCTCCACTTTAGCACCTTGATAAGGGCCCTTTATGGCAAAGACGATCGCCTCCAAGCTACGGAAAAAAGAATCGGTGTTGGAAACAAAGAGCGAGCGGGGCAAGAAGGCGCGTACTTCATCCGCAAGGGTTCGTGCCCCTGAAGTTCAACCCCGGAAGCTGTTCGATCCCGTCGACAGCCCCGTTCCGAAGCGCATGAAGAACGGGACGAAACAGGTTCACTCTCGTGCCGAAACGCCGGTTGATCCGGACTCGGTTTCCGAGAAAACCGAGGAACAGGAAGATTTGCTGGAAAAGAATGCCCCGGAAATCGATCTCACCCCTGGTGATTTGAGTCGAACGGACGATCCCGTTCGTCTGTATTTACGAGAGATGGGAAGCGTCTCTTTGCTCAGCCGCGAAGGGGAGATCGAGCTGGCGAAGAAGATCGAAGAAGGCAAGGACGAGATGACGCGGGCGATTGCGGGGATGCCCATGACCCTGCAGACCCTGGACGCCCTGCGGGGCCGCTTGAAGAAACGGGAAGTCAGCGTGGGGGACGTGGTCCTGGTGCATGACCCCGGGGACGAAGACCTGGATGAAGCCGAACTGGCCGAAGCCCAGGAAGAAGAAGAATTACGCCAACAGGCCCTGGCGGAGTTGGACCAGGTCCGGCGGTTGGGCAAGACGCTGCTGCGGCTGTACGACCGGCGGCGGACGGCCCCGGCAGCCCAGCAGCCGCGGTGGAGCACCAAAGTGCGGGGCGTGCAAGAGCAATTGGGGGCCCGGGTGGACGGGCTGCACCTGCAACCGGCGGTGCGGGACGAGCTGGTGAGCCAGATCAAAGACGCGGGCCGGACCGTGCGGCAGGCCGAACGGCTCCTGCGGGACTGCTGCCAGCGGCTGGGGCACCCCCTGCAGGACGGCCTCAAACTCTTACGGCGCCTGAGCCGGGCCGGGACCCAGACGGCCCCCCTCCGGCGGCAGCTCGGCCTCAGCGACGCCGTGCTGCGGCAAGTGGTGACCCGGAGCCACGAAGCCCGGACCACGCTCAAACAGGTGGAGCGGGGCCTGACGTTGCTGCCGACCGCGGAATTCAAGAGCGCGCTGGTGGGGTTGGAATGGGCGGAAGAAAAGATGAAGCGGGGGAAAGCCGAACTCATCGAAGCCAATCTCCGGCTGGTGGTGAGTATTGCCAAGAAATACACGAACCGGGGGCTCCAATTTCTGGACCTGATCCAGGAAGGGAACATCGGGCTGATGAAAGCGGTGGACAAATTCGAATACCAGCGGGGGTACAAATTCAGCACCTATGCCACGTGGTGGATCCGGCAAGCCATCACCCGGGCCATTGCGGACCAGGCCCGGACCATCCGGATCCCGGTGCACATGATCGAAACCATCAACAAGCTGGTACGGACCTCCCGGCATTTGGTGCAACAATTGGGCCGGGAGCCGACGCCGGAAGAGATCGGGGTGCGGATGGAGATGCCGTTGGAGAAAGTGCGGAAGATTCTGAAGATCGCGAAGGAACCGATCTCCTTGGAGACGCCGATCGGAGAAGAAGAAGACAGCCATTTGGGGGACTTCATCGAGGACAAGAAAGCGGTGTCGCCGTTGGAGGCGGCGGTGCGGTACGACCTGCAGCGGCACATCGGGAAATCGTTGGAATCGCTGACGGCGCGGGAGGAGAAGGTGTTGCGGAAGCGGTTCGGGATCGGGGAAGCGACGGACCACACGTTGGAAGAAGTGGGGCAGGACTTCGAGGTGACGCGGGAGCGGATCCGGCAGATCGAAGCCAAGGCCTTGCGCAAACTTCGTCATCCGAGTCAAAGCCGAAAACTCCGCAGTTTTGCCGAAGGCTTCTAATCTTTTCATATCGGAGGCTCAAAGGGGCTTGCACGTTGGTGCAAGCCCCTTTTTTTGTCAGGAGAAGGCTATCCGGCTGGTGAAGAGATGCAAGGTGGTGCGCCGTGATGAAGAGGGTGGCTCACGAACGCTTTACTTTTTGACGAGGGGAGGGGTACTCTTTTGCGGGTTCATGAAGGTTAAACGTCTTGGAAGTGGTTGGCGGGGCAGGATGAACAGGACCGAACGAAGACGACAGGCCAAGTTGATGGCCAAGTCTCCAACGCCGTCAAGCACGGTCATTGTCAAACAACTGTTGGAGGAGGCGATCAGCCACCATCGGGCGGGACGATTGTCCCAGGCCGAAACCTGTTATCAGAAGATCCTCACACAGGATCCGGCCCATGCCGACGCCCTCCATTTGCTCGGGTTGGTTGCGTACCAGCAAGGCCGGTATGAGCATGCACTCGACTGCATCACGAAGGCCATCCAACGAGACGCGACAAAGCCGCTCTATTTTTACAATCAAGGGCTCGTCCGTCAAAAACTCTATCAATTACACGAGGCCGAACGTGCCTACCGGCAGGCCCTCTCGCTCAAGGGCGATTACGTCGAGGCGTTGGGAAACCTGGGCAACGTCTTGCGTGAGAAAGGCGAATTGGACGAGGCCTGTGCGATCTACCGGCAAGTCCTGACGATTAAACCCGATCACCTGGAAGGGTACAACAACCTGGGCGTGGTCCTGAAGGAACTGGGCAATCGTGACGAGGCACGGGACGCGTACCAACGGGCCATTGCGCTCAATCCTGACAATGCCGAGGCCCACTACAATCTGGGCGTGATCCTGTTTGAAGATGATCGTCTTGACGAGTCCATCGCTCGGTTCCGGCATGCCGTCTCCATCAAGCCTCAATACGCGAAAGCCCATCATCATCTGGGATTGGCCAACCTGTGGAAACAGGATATGGATGGGGCTTTGCACGAACTTCGCATGTCGGCCCATTTGCTGCAAAACCATGGAAAGGCCGTCCGGGTGCAAACGCTCCATGCCTCCCGGATCAAGCACGATGCGGAACAGGTCCACTACCTGGCCGAGTGTGGATTGTGGAAGGAGCCCGATGATTCCTCATACCAAGCCACCCTGACGGCGTTACGACAGCGGGCCTTACGGTCGGGTGAGGCGAACCAACGAATCCACCTCAGTCCGGAAGAGGCCCAAGCCCTTGCTCCGTCAGTGAACCGAATCCTGCATTATGCCGACAATCCCGCATTGCCCCAGGGAGCGTTGAATCCGGAATTGGACGTGGAAGATATCGAGCGACGCTATAATGCGAGTCGGCCTGAAATCATTTATATCGATGCCTTGTTGCGGCCCGAGGCGCTCAAGGCCCTTCGGCAATTTTGCCGGGAATCCACGATTTGGAAGAAGGATTATGAAGACGGATACATCGGGGCGTTTCTGGGTGAAGGGTTTTCCTCACAGTTATTGTTGCAAGTGGCCGAAGAATTACGCACCGCCTTTCCGGGCATCTTTCACCGACACCGGCTGCTCCAGGCCTGGGCATTCAAACAGGATAGCGCCCGTCGTCCCTTGAAAATCCACGCCGATGCGGCAGCCGTCAACGTCAATTTCTGGATCACCCCCGATGAAGCGAACCTCGACCCCGCGAGTGGAGGCTTGATCGTTTGGGATAAGGAAGCTCCGCGGGAGTGGGATTTCAAGGCGTACAATTCCACGGCGTTTCAGCCGAAGATTCGGGAGTTCCTGAAACAAAGCGGCGCGTCGCCCGTAAAGGTTCCCTATCGGGAAAACCGGGCCTTAGTCTTCAATTCCGACCTCTTTCATGAATCGGACACCTGTGTGTTTCGGGACGACTATGAATCCCGGCGCATCAATATCACCTTCCTGTACGGCCGGCGACGCTGAATGTGTGATCAACTATTTTGCCGTTTCGCCAGCTTACGGTATCTGCAGCGCTTCGCTGACCGGCTGAAGAGACTGTGCGACCTGTTCACCGACCTCTCCCGGCACCACCATGTGCGGTTTTCATCAGGCGCCGTCTGAGTCCCTCAATGTCATTATGACATTGCCCAAACGGGTGCGTGTTTGTTCCTGATATCCCCGGGAAGCAGCGCGGGCTAGCCAGTCGGTTTGCCAGGCGTTGCTCCAACTGTATTCGGCAACGACTATTCGCGGCAGAAGCGGCTCGGGGGCGTCCCGAAAGAAGGGAATGTGAAGCGACCCGGCCAGCCAGCCTTGTAGATTTCGTTCATCGCCGCATGAATTTGACGACGAACAGGACCAGGGCTGTAACTTCCGAATGAGCTGGTATTATCAACGAGAATGTTCAACTGGATATTCCTAAAGTCGAGGCGTCCCGCCTTTTCGGACAGTTTGGCGGCTCCTCCTGCTCATCGTGTTTCACCCTGATCTTTGCAGGTTGATGGTGGTCTGGATAACAACTGACCATACCAGTATCAGATCGATGTAACCAATCTGCAACTTTCCGCAAGGACGCGAAGCGGAAATCTACTGGATGGTGGAGCAGGCTGTCATGTTGCAATGGTGTTGATTTCCGCTTGGGAAGCTCCAGAGGTGGCAGGCTGAAAATCGTATTATAATCAATGCATTAACAACACCGTATTGCAGGATACGCCATCAACAGCAACGGTGACAGCCGTTCCGCCGGGATTCTTGAAAAGACACGAAAAGATGGAGAAAACGGGCAGCCCGTTACAGGCTGATGAAACGATCGCAGCCCGTAATGATTTGGGAGAGCACCACCAGTCCGCAGAACGTCACTTCCTGACCGTAGCCTTCCGTGGACACCTTGTGCTGTTGGCATCCGTAGGCGCAGACGCTCAGTTTGACGCCAGCCGAAGCCAAGCTGAGGATCGCCGGGTTTTCCAGGTTTTTCACGCCCTCATCGATGAGATACAAGTACACGTTCACGTGAGAACGCAGGGCTTCGCGGCTCAAGCCGGCGACCACGTCCGCGTTGGGATGAGAAGGCGGGGTTGACAGAAGCAAGCCCAGCTTTTTGCCTGCCAGATCGTTCATGGAAAAATCGCTCAAAGATAACGCGTGCGTCCGACTATACTGCCGTGGCAAGGGGCGGTCAAGCGAGTCGCAGGCGAGGCGAAAACGGTTTTTTGGCTATAAGCGTTGCACGGATTCACGACGTTGGCGAAACACGAGCAGGTACACGCCGCAGTTCAGGAGAAGCACGAAAAGACCGAGTACGACTTGAATCTGTCCGGTCAGCCCGGCGGGGTAAAGAAGGGGCAGGATGTAGTGTTCAATGAAGCCAGATTGATATCCCGGTCCTCCGCCCGTTTCCCGGAGCCACTGTTCCAAGGGCGTGAGCGGGCAGATCCAGCCGGTGAATTCAATCAAGGCTCCCCAACCCGCCGCGGGAAGGTGAAGCCATATCATCCACCGCCATTTCAGAATCAGGAGTCCGCCGAACAGGACAAACAGAACGAACGTGAAATGGAGAAGAACGAGGAAATCGGCCAGCCGGTGATAGAAAAGCGTCGACACTCACCTTGTCCTGCGAACGTGGAGGGCCAACGGAGGAGGAAAGGTCCGCGATTCAGAACGAAAACGTCGAGACGGCCTGCAAGAAATTATTGAATCTCAATCGCACCACCTTGCAGATCGAGGTCCGCGTCTTTCAGTTCCATCTTGTTCCCGACGTGCCACTGTTCCGCCGTCACCTCGGACACCGTCCCGCCAGGCAAGTAAAATTTGGCCTGTGGGATTTGGATGCCGTTCTCCTCGTTTTTTTTGACGAGGAAGACCACGCCTTTCAGCGTGTTATCAATCACCGTCACCGATGCGGGCTCGGCCCGAAGTTCAAAGCGCTCCTGGTCATTGGACGTCCATTCGTTGCGCTCCAGCTTGGCAACCTCCGATCCCGCAGGATTATAGAGGGCCATGCTCAGGAGGAGACTCCCGTCTTCAGCCTTCTGTTCCACCTTGATCAGGTCCTGGTCCTGCGCCACAAAAATTCCGTTCGTGTTACGAAGCTGATTTGAACCGATTGCAATATCCATGATGTCCTTTGCCGGTGTTCGATGATGCTGAAGATTGATCCTGGCCTGAGGCCTTCACTCACCCTGATGGCAGAGACGAAGATACCGACTTGAAAAGCCAGGGTCAACCGGGGATGACGCGGTCACAACCGGTCCTTTCGTTTGCTTTCCTCGCGGTCCTGCGATACACCTATCATGTCAAGCGACTTTGTCATGGAAGAGAGGGAACGATGCAAGTTTCATTGATAGGCACGGGCTTGATGGGGACGGCCATGGCCGAACGACTGATGACGCTCGGTCATGACGTCGTGCTGTATAACCGGACGGAAGAAAAATGTACGGCGCTGCAAGAACAAGGCGCCCTCAAGGCGCGGTCCGCCGCTGAGGCGATCGAGGCTTCGAGGTGCACCATCCTTACGTTGGCCGATGCGCCGGCCATACGGGAAGTCTTGTTCGTTTCGGGGACGTCCAGCCTTCAGAACCGGACGATTATTCAGATGGGGACGATTGCCCCCTCTGAAAGTATCGCGCTCGGCCAGGAAATTCGAACGGGTATCGGAGACTATTTTGAGGCGCCGGTCCTCGGAAGCATTGCCGAGGCGAAAGCCGGCCGCCTTCTCGTCATGGTCGGCGGAAAAGCCGAACACGTGGACCAATGGCACGAGGTGTTGAACTGTTTTTGCGAAGAATCCTTGCTCGTGGGGCCGATTGGGCAGGCGGCGGCCTTGAAGCTGGCCTTGAATCAACTCATTGCGGCCCATATCACGGCCTTTTCCTTGAGCATGGGTCTGGTGCAGCGATCGGGCGTGGAAGTCGAGACGTTCATGAACGTGCTGAGACGAAGCGCCTTGATAGCGCCCATGTTCGAGAAAAAATTGCCGCGTTTGTTGGCCCGCGACTACGCCCAGCCCAACTTCTCGACCAAGCATCTCTTAAAGGACGTCGAGTTGTGTCTGAGCGCGGCGCGGGACGCTAACCTGGCAACCCCGGTGCTCGCCGCTATTCGCGGGATTCTGGTAGAGACTGTCGGACAAGGCCTGCAAGACGATGATTATTCGTCGGTCTTCGAAGCCGTGGTCCCGGAGAAACCGTAGGTTCGAAGACGTGTTCCACGCACTAATCTGAAACAGGCTGAAGAAAGTACCGGACCCCGTCAACCTTTACCACGGGCATGATCAGCCCCTGGTTCATGCCGTCGTGGGAAAAGGCGTAGATGATGGATTCCCAGGGGATAAGTGTGCCGGTGAAGAGGATTCCGATTTCCACGGGTTTTCCCTTTTCGTGACGGTCCAGGACCGTCCGAAGTCCGGACGCTGAAGGGACGGCAATCATTTCATTGGGCAGTTGTAGTGGTTTGAATCGTACCAGGCCCCAGGTCGTTCGGGTGAACTCGGGTCCCATGACCACGGAAAATCCTTGATCGGCTTTTTGGTATTCGCCCAGGACGCCCGACCACCAAAACGCCACTCGTTGGCTCAGCAACGGATGTTCCTCCCGTGCGGCATCCCGCTGCCGGTTGAAGTCGAAAAGCCTGGTTCCGAGTTCTTCACCTGGCGGGTCATGCAACTGATTCCAGTCCGGCGGCTGTTTTTCCAATTCATTGAGAAACCGCTCCTGGTCCGCGGCCGTGAGAAGGGTGCGGATGAATTCGCCGGTGAATAGGGCGCGAGCGTGAGGGAGCGGCTCCAACGGTTGAATGCCCGATGGAGGGTCGGCGAGACACTCGATGGAGAGGCCAAGGGCGAAGGCAAGTAAAACGGAAGCCGCCGTGTGGAAAAAACGCGTTCGGCGATTCATGGCGACGGCAATGGAATCCGGTTTTCGTTGATGAACAGGTGAAAGTTTTTCACGTAGGCCGTGATAGAGGCTCCCGTATGTTCCTGAAAACCGGGAGATGTCCGTGCAGTCAGGGGCTGTCCTTCGACCATGAGATACACGATGGAATCATTGCCGAGGTTTTCAACCAGGTCGATGGTTCCGGTGATTGCAACGTGTCCCGAGCCCCGAGGTTCGAACGTCACGTCTTCAGGTCGGACACCCAAGGTCGCAATTCCGGTGTCTGCGCATTCGGGACGGCACGGGGGCCGTCCCCTACGGTTGTGTGTTTGAAACGGCACCCTGAGCGTCAAATCTCCTGCACGGAATTCAAGGTCTTGTTCACGGAGCCGATAGGAGCCCTCGTACAAATTCATCGGAGGGTTGCCGATAAACCCGGCGACAAAGGGATTGCCGGGTTTATGATAAATCTGCTCGGGTTGTCCGATCTGCTGAATCCTGCCGTGATTCATGACCGCGATGGTGTGCCCCAGTGTCATGGCTTCGGTTTGATCATGCGTCACGTAGACCATGGTGGTGCCCAGGCGCTGGTGCAGTCTCTTCAATTCCACCCGCATTGAAGCCCGCAGGCGGGCATCCAGATTCGAAAGTGGTTCGTCAAAAAGAAACAGTGTGGGTTTTCGAACGATGGCTCGACCCATGGCCACGCGTTGTTGTTGACCACCCGAGAGTTCCTTCGGCTTCCGGTCGAGCAGGTCGTGAATTTCCAATAACGCGGCGGTTTCCGCGAGACGCGCTTCGATCACGGGCTTGGGTTCCCGGCGCATTTTCAATCCGAAAGCCAAATTTTCCCTGACCGTCAGGTGCGGGTAGAGGGCATAGTGTTGAAAGACCATGGCAATGTCGCGGTTCGCAGGGGGCAGGGTGTCCACGCACTGTCCTCCGATGAGCACCGATCCGCGGGTTTGCGGTTCGAGCCCGGCGATAATGCGCAGCAACGTGGATTTGCCGCATCCCGACGGACCCAGCAACACGACGAATTCACCGTCACCGGCTTCGAGTGACACGTCATGCAGGACCCGGGTCCGGCCGAACGTTTTCTCGATGTGTCGCAACGCGAGTCCGGCCATGCCTTACCCCTTCACCGCACCGGCCGACAGGCCGCTGATGATCCCGCGTTGAAACAGGAGCACGAGGACGATCAACGGCAACGTGGCGATCACGGAGGCCGCGGCGATTTCTCCCCACGGCATGATGAATTCTCCCTGAAACAGGGCAATGCCCACCGGCAGGGTTTGGCGCTCGGGATCGGTGAGAATCAGCAGGGCAAAGAAAAATTCGTTCCACGCATAGATGAACGTGAGGATGGCCGTGGTAAACAGCCCGGGCGCCGCGAGGGGGAGCAGGATTCTGGACAACGCTTGCCACGTCGTGCAGCCGTCGATCCGTGCGGCTTCTTCCAACTCGAACGGCAACTCGTGGAAGAACGTGGTCAGGATCCATACGGCAAGGGGCAGGGTCAGTGAGACGTAGGGCAGGACCAGCCCCCAATGCGTATTCAGCCCACCGAGGCGTTCCAGGATTTGCCAAACCGGTCCGGCAATGACGATGGGCGGGAACATGGCCACACAGAGAAGCCCACCCAAGATCCACGCTTTTCCCGGCAATCTGAGCCGCGCCAGGACATAGGCGGCCGGAGTCGCGACGGCCAGCGCAACGACCGTGGTGCTCCCGGCAACGAGCACGCTGTTCCAAACATAGTGCAACAATCGATGCTCGAAGAGCGCCGAGGCATAAAAGACGAGGCTGCCGTCCGGCCACCAGGTTGGGGGAATCGCTTCGACTTGGATCTGTGACTTGAACGAAGTCAGGACAAACCAGAGAAAGGGACACAGGTTTCCCAGCACGGCCAGGAGAATCCCGCCAAGCAACGCCGGACGTAACGATTTCATCATGCCGGCTCCCGTTGCAAAAGTTTGGACCCGACGGTACGGACGTAGAACAGGGAGAGAATCGCCATCGCGACAAAGACCGTGACCGAGATCGTGGTCCCATAGCCCACGCGTCCCTCGGTGAAAAGGGTCTTATAGCCATAAAATTGAATCACCTGCGTGGCGTCACCCGGACCGCCTTGCGTCATGACAAAGACGAGGTCAAATACCCGGAACGCATCGATGGTCCGAAACAACAGGGCGGTGAGGAGCGCGGGTTTCAGCAGGGGAAGGGTGACGTGCCAGAACCGCTGCCATGCCGTGGCTCCGTCGATGCGCGCCGCGTCATAGGTCTCCTCCGGAATGACCTGTAATCCCGCCAGGACAAGGAGGCCGGCAAACGACGACGTTTTCCAGACGTCGGCCAGGACAATGGCGCCAAAGGCCATCCAGGGATCGGCCAGCCACGGGACGTAGGCGTCCACTTTGTCGCCGAAGAGAATCGCGTTGACGGCGCCGTATTGATCGTTCAACAGAAACCTCCACATCTGTGAAGCCACCACCGTGGGAATCGCCCATGGAATCAGCACGGCCGCCCGGACCCACCCTAGACCTTTGAAGCGTTCGTGAATGACCAGCGCGATGCCCGTGCCCAGGAGCAGCTCCAGGGCGGTCGAAAGCAGGACGAAGCCCAGCGTGACGATGAACGCTTGATGAGCGACGGGGTCCCGGAACAGTTCCGCGTAATTCCCGAATCCGATAAAGGACCGCTCCTGACCGGGGAATTCCGAATAAAGACTCAGCAAAAACGAATCCATTGCCGGATAGAGCGAAAAGACGGCAACGAACGTTAAGGCCGGAACGACCATCAACCAGCCGGTGGTGTGCTCTCGGGTCGATGGCGTCATAAATCCCGAATCAAGGCCAAAAACCGATTGATCTTCCGGTCGGCTTCTTGGGCTTCTTCCAGAATATCCGTCTCGGGAAACGCCAGTACGCGACTAAAATACCGCTGGAGAATATGCGAAACAATCGGATATACCGGTGTGCGGGGACGCGGTCGGGCGGTTTGAAAAACCGGCAGCAGATCTTTGTACTGGGGGTTGGCGCGAAGCACCTCCGGGTCGGCATACAGCGCAAGCCGAGAAGGAGCCAATGAAGCATGGATCGCAAAATGTTTCTGCATCTCGGGACTTGCCATGAACTCGATGAAGGCCCACGCTTCATCAGGATGTTGCGAATAGGCGCTGATGCCGTAGAGCCACCCGCCCAGGGCGGACGTGCTCCTGCCTTCGGAGAAACGTGGAAGAGTGGTCACGCCGACCTTGCCCACGATCTTTGAATGCCGCGGATCATTCGCCAATCCCCACGCATAGGGCCAATTGCGATGAAACACCGCGTTGCCCTGGAGGAACACGGCGAGGGATTCGGACTCCTGATAGGTCAGCGCGGCAGGAGTCGCCAGTCGTTGAATGATCTGCTCCCGGACGAATTGCACCGCTTGCAAGGAATCGGGCGCCGTCAAATTCGAGCGCCTGTCGTCTTCCGTCAAAAACGAGCCGTTGTGGCTGCCCACGAACTCCAGCATGTCGCACACCAGCCCTTCGTACTGCTTGAATTGGCCGCTGTAGCCTCTAAGCAGTGGTTGTACGGTTCGTTCTCCTTCCAGAATCGTTTGCGCTTGACGAATCAGTTCATTCCACGTGGACGGTGGTGAAAATCCATATTTCTCCAAAAGATCTCTGCGGTAATACAGCATGCCGCTGTCGATACGGGAAGGGACCCCGTAGATATGGTGCCGATACACGCCCGAGGCAATCGTGGCCGGCAAAAACTTCTCGCGTTCGCCGTGGGGAAAGTACTCGTCAAGCGGGCGGGCCCATCCCGCGGCGGCGAACTCCGCGGGCCAGATCACGTCCATAAAGAACAGGTCGAGTGAATCGTCGCGATTCCTCAACTTCTGCGTCAGCAGATCGTGATAGGCCGTTGAGGAATGCGGGGCAATTTCCCGTTTGATACGGACGTGCGGGTGGGCTTGCTCAAACCGTTGGACGGCCTCATTCCAAGCCCGGGGATGATCCGCCTTCCACGTCACGAAATGCAGAGTGACCGGCGGTGAATCGGGACGCGCTTCGGGTAACTCCCGGCAGTGCGTGAGGGGGACGTAAACAATAGACAACAGCGCCGCGGCGAAAAGCCCGGCCGCCCATGGTGAGAGGCGACGAAGCGAGGAGGACGCCGCAATGCAGAAGACGGCGTGAAAGCCGTTCACGCAGAATCGAGAGAAGTTAAATCGGGAGAGCCTGAATGTTTTCGTTTTCAAAACGTTTCAGCCCGTGATCTTCTGAAATCAAGAAGTCGATTCCATGTTCCAAACAGACTGCAACAATCCGGGCGTCAAATACAACGTTGTCCATCGCTTACCGTCGATGCTGGCGTGCTGTCCATGGAGCATTCCCCGAATGCAGCAGGCGTGGCCATTGATTCCATTCGATGTGTTAAGCTTGCGCTCAAACGTGGGCAAGGTGGCGTGTTGACCGCGGCTTCCTTTTGAGTTGGTCCGGTTTCTGGAAAAATCCGTCGGGGCGAGTAAACCTGAAAATACGCATTGACACACTATGAAGTTGCGATGAAACAAATATCAATACGGTATAAAGATGAAGGCCGGCCTCGGCGGACCACGAATGGGGAAAAGAGATGATAGCCCTCACCCGCCGGCCTGCGTTGTCGCTTGTGAATTGTGAAGTCGGGCACGTGCCTCGCGAAGAGATCGACCTTCACCTGGCCCTTCAGCAACATGAAGCGTATTGCCAAGCCCTGCGGCAACTGGGCGTGGCGGTTGAAATGCTTCCATCTGAAGAAGCGTTTCCCGATAGTGTCTTTATCGAGGACAACGCCATTATCCTGGATGAACTGGCGGTGGTGACTTCGATGGGGACGCCGTCACGGCAGGGCGAACCCGCGTTGCTCCTTCCCGTTCTGGCCCGGCACCGTCGCCCCGTGACGATAACTCCGCCCGCAACGATCGAAGGCGGGGACGTGTTGCGCATGGGGAAAACGTTGTACGTCGGAGTCTCGACACGAACGAATCGCGCGGGGGTGGAAGCCCTCCGGGCCATCGCCGAACCCTTGGGATACCAGGTGACGCCCGTTGGCGTACAGGCGTGCCTCCATCTGAAAACAGCGTGCACGTCCCTCGACGATAAGACGTTGTTGGTGAATCCGGCCTGGCTCGATTCGGATGCACTGGGGCCGTTCCGGTTGTTGCACGTTCCGGCCGAAGAACCCTTTGGAGCGAACGTCTTGCGCTTGCCCGGTGGGGTGCTGATTCAGGCGTCCTCCCCATTGACGCGCGACCTGATCGAGTCGCAGGGCTATGCCACCTCACACGTGGAACTGGACGAGTTTGCCAAGGCCGACGCGGGTCTGACGTGTTTGAGCCTTCTCATCGAGTAACAGAGACATGGACTGATGAGAGGTCCCTCCTTTTATTCCCGCTTGCATTGGGCCTGCCTCCCTACCTACAATCCGGGCACGGCTCATGACGCGTCCAGCTAAGACTCCTAAAAAATCCAAATCGACTCGATCGCTTCCGGCCAAGCTTGATCGGGGCATCAAGCGCCGTTTCCAAATCCGTTTACTCAAATGGTATGACCAATTCGGACGTGATCTGCCTTGGCGGCGGACCGCGGATCCGTACAGAATTCTGGTCTCCGAAGTCATGCTCCAGCAAACGCAGGTGGACCGGGTCATTCCCAAGTACCACGAGTTCCTGGAAAAGTATCCGACGCTCAAGGATTTGGCTGCAGCCGAACCGGACGACGTTCGCGAGACGTGGTACCCACTCGGGTATAACGTGCGTCCCTACCGCCTTCACAGCATTGCGTGTGAGGCCGTGGCCCAGTACGGCGGGAAGATACCGCGAGATGCCGAACAATTGCAGTCGATGAAAGGAATCGGCCGGTACACCGCGGGCGCGGTTCGGTCCTTTGCCTTTCAAGAAGATGCCCCGATTCTCGATACGAACGTGATGCGGGTGCTGCATCGAGTCTTTGCGGGCAAGGGCGATCCGAAAACGCAAAAATCGAAACTCTGGGCCCTGTCGGAAGCCCTGATCCCCAAAGGCAAGGGATATGACTTCAATCAGGCCCTCATGGATTTTGGCGCGGTGGTGTGTACCGCGCGCAATCCTTACTGCCTGTATTGCCCGATGCGAGACTTTTGCAAGGCATATCCCGTGGACGCAAAATAGTTGTGCCGGATATGGCTGAGAAGGAAGTTCTCCAGGTCGCCGCTGCCGTGATTGAACACCGGGGCCGGTATTTGATCACGTGCCGGGAAACCGGCGTTCATTTGGCGGGCTATTGGGAGTTTCCCGGCGGGAAGCGCGAAGCGGGTGAAACGTTCGAGGCATGCGCCCGCCGTGAGGTGTTCGAAGAAGTGGGCATTGAAATCACAACGCCGAAACCGTTGACGGTGACACGTTACGACTATCCGGACAAGAGCGTGGAATTGCACTTTTTCACGTGTTCCCTGTCACAGGGCGATCCGCAACCATTGGGTTGCGCGGATTTCCGTTGGGTGAAGCCCGAGGAACTGGTTGAGTATTCATTTCCTCCGGCCGATGGGCCGGTCGTGGCTCACTTGATGAAACTGGCCGGGAGCCGGGAAACGTGAGAAAGGAGCGGCATCCGGTTTGCAGCCCATGAAGGTCGTACTGGACATTGAAACCATTCAAGCGCCACGGGAAGAATGGGCGCGGTTGGCCGGGATCGATTCGGTTGCCCGTGAATCCTGCGAAGGGAATGACGTGAGTGATTTATTCACGCAGGCCGAGGCCCGCGAGCAAAGGCAGAAGGAAGATGAAAAATATGAGCAGTCGTCGTTTGACGGAACCTTCAGCCGGATCGTGTGTATCGGGCTCCTGGTATTTTCCGACGCCATGGAGTACCGCGGGGCGGTGAGCTGGTACGGCGCCCAGGAGGAGGAACTCCTTCGGCAGTTCTGGGTTCGCTTGGGCGAACTGCGGCCCTCCCTGTTCATTACGTATAATGGCTTGGGCTTCGATCTCCCGTTTCTGAAAAAACGGTCGATCATTCACCGCGTCAAACCGTCGATGGAGATCAGTTTGGCCAGGTTTCGCACGGAGCCGGTCTATGACGTGATGGCCGTGTGGAGCAACTGGGACAACCGGGGATGGGTCAAATTGGACGTGTTGGCCCGGGCGTTACAGGTCGAAACCAAATCCGGAAGCGGCAAGCAAGTAGCTGAAATGTGGGCCCAAGGCCGAAGACGGGAGATCGCGGAATATTGCCTGCGCGACACGTACGTCACTTATGCCTGTTACCAGCGCATGACGTTCAGGGCTCCGCTGGGCAGTGACGTTATCCTCAAAAATCCCCAACTGATCGAAGTCAGTTAGGGTGCTCTCGTTTCTTCAAGCGTTCTATTTCCTGTCGCTGCCTGGACAATTCGCGCCGCAAGGATCGAATTTCCTTCATGAGAGCCTCGGACGGAGGGGTTTCCAACCGGATAATGGGGCGATCCGGAGGAATGACCAGCGGTGCAACGCGAGGTGGCGCGGCATCGGGCTTCGAGGGTGTTTTGGCGCTGTCCTTTGAAACGGATGAGGGAGAAGGGTCCGGCCGCTGGGGAGGAGTGGCTGGAGGAATGACTTTCGGGGCCACATGGCGTGGGGTGGGATCGGGCGGCGAGGGCTTTGGGGGGCTGTTCTCGGAGACCGATCCATCAGGCATGGCGAGCGAAGCCATATCAATGGTGAACTTCGTGTCTGTTTCCTGCTCCCAGGATGTTTTGACGGCGTTCTTGGGCAGAAACACGACTGTGGGTCTTGTGACCCCCAAGGCCTCGGGGTTCCTGGGTTTGGTTTTGGAATGCGGGCGCCGGCCCGAGAAACCTGATAGACTCAAGGCCATATGCAGGTCGTTCTGTTCGAATGATAGAATGCCGGTCAGGTTTTGAAACTCCGGTGTTGACTGTAAAGGAAAACGCATGAAGACCTGTTCTTCAGCCGTCACTTGCAGAAAGGCGCGCCGCAAATGAGGGGCCCAAAATGCGATTTGGTCCGGAGAAAGCAAGGGGGACGATTTTGCCCCGCTGTCCAAAAGTCGTTGAAGCCATCTGCCGGGGGATCGCCGATAGTGGATGCCGGTTAAAACCTTTTCAAAGGTTTCGACCGAGACGTTAGCCGGATGGGAAGGCCGGTACGATGCTTCCGAGACGGTTTGCAGCACGACGGAGCCGTTCGGCCCATCATAAATGGAAGTTTCGATTTGAGGGGTTCCTACACATCCGCTGAGGAACAACATTCCCAGAAAAGCAATCGGCAAAATGCGTGGGCGAATATTCATGGCGTCACCGGAGTCCGGACTCCTACCATATCAAAAATTCGAGAGGGTTGAAATGCTCTTTTTTTTTCGGGAACTCCGTGTCCCCGGCGCCTGCATCGGGTAAAGCAGCATTGAACGCCCGAGCTTAAAGGAGAGAACGTGGAACTGAGTGCGAAAACGTTATGGCCCCTGTTCCCCTTGCTCTTGTTAGTGGTGGTGGCGTGTTTGACAGCGGCCCTGGTGGTGGTCGTTCGCCGGAGAATGGATCGGACCACCATCCGGCTTCAAGCCGGAGCCCTTGCGTGTTACGGGTTGGCGGCCGTCACGGCGATTGCCAGTGAGGGTGGCGGGATTTCGTCTCACGTGCATCGACCGTTTTCGATCCTGACGCAAGTCCTGCTTGTGTGGGGGATCGCCCGATCTTGGGGAAAACAACGGCGTTCCCTGGTTGCCTTGAACGCCGTAGCATGGGCGGCGATTCTCGCAGATGCCGCTTTACATTATCTCCTCGTGCGGTGAAAAATAAGGGAGAGGGCCGCGTCGGAAATCAGGCGGGTCAAGCAGGCGTTACGGCTGCCTGAGTCCGCAGGCCCGGGCAATGCCGTCACGGTATTGGAGCCACACGTTCAATCCCGTTTCCAGTTTTTCCAGGATCAAGTTTTTGGTGCCGGATTCTACGGCTTCCTTGACGATAAGGTCATAGACGACGGAGCGGTTACAGGGTTCGATCATCTCGCGCGCGCGGATTAGGTCAAGGTGATCAGGGGAGAGCCCGTGGTAGACCACGAGGGGATGTTTCTTCACGATGTCTTCCACGTCCGCTTTGGATTTAGGTGCTTTCTGATTCATGACTTCTTCCCGGTCGTGGACGGAACCTTCCACGAAAATGGTGAGGACCGCCGCGCCCACGATCCAGTCTTCCCGGTCGCAGATTTCATCAAGCCATTCCCGATAGGCATAGCTTCTCGACAATAGCTCGACGTCGCGAAATTCAGCCCGTTTGTACCCCAAGCCCATCATCATTTGAAGGAAGAGTTCCTGGTGGGGTTTGCCCAGCGAAAGCCTCCCGGTTTCTTCTTCATAAATCGTCGTGGCCAGGTGACGACGGATTTGCCATGGGGGATTTTTCCCGACGATTCTCGCGAGCAGGACGGCAAAATCTCGAAGATAGACCGCGTATTCCTGGCGGAAATGAACGTTCAGTTGTTCCTTGGTAACGGTACTGCCGTTGAAGTGGGCTGTCGACCAGTGCTGCTTACGGCCGAGAACGTCGAAAATGCGGTCGCGGAACTGATCAGCCGAAAGCTTCCACATCATGGAACGGGATAGGCGATTGATCTAGGATGGGGTACAGGTGGAGTTTGATCATGACCGGAACACAACTGACGAGACGCTCCTATTTGCGTTTCCCGTTTTTGTCACCCTACAATGCCATTTCTACCACAATACCATAACTAAGGAAAAAACAACATGGCTTTTGATCCGGTCTCACTGGCGGACCCTGATGAAATTCTGACCTTCTTGTCGCACGTGGCCTTGCGGGGAAAAGGGATGACAACCGAAAGTCTGATGGACTACGTCCTGGATGAAGGATTTACGGAGCCGACCTATCTGAGCGCCAAGGGGGAGGATGCGCAAGCGTTTTACCAAGGACAGCCCAACGCCTGGGCCGTCTATCAGATTCGAGAGTGGAAACGGGTGCTCGTGGTCAGCGGGGGGGGAGAACGGGAACGGCGGGTTCAGATTACGGAAACTCCTTAGGGCATCAGGGCGGGTACGGGAGGCTAAGGGGCAATCTGAGGCAAGGGGTCACTTCCAGCCCCCGACCAGGACGCCTTCTTCAAAATACAGATAGCGGTGCTTGACGGACCCCGCCTCAATCCAGTCTTCGTAGACCCATTCTTCCCGGCGCACGCCGCGGTCGGTATACGTGATGTTCATCTGGTATGGTGAACCCCAGGCTTCAATGGCCTGCTCCCGCGTCATGCCCACGATGACGTCCTTGTCCTCGATGTGGCGCTCGAACGTCGGGTCCAGGAGTCCCGGCAGAAATCCCCAGGCAAGCATGAAGGCGGCAAAGGCGCCCAGTAGAACATAAAAGGTTATCCGGACGGGGCGACGGCGTGGGAAGGAAACTGATTGGTCTCGTGGACCGTCGTTTTGAAGAGCCGAATCGTGGGGAGTATCCGGGGCGACTGAAGTGGGGTGGGATTCTGGAGGTTGCATGGGTCGTAAATTCACTCTAGCAACCGTGAACAAAAGCCGTCAATAGACGATGTTTATCGAGGTGGAAGAGAACCCCAACTGTGAGACGTCCGTCTTTCTCCGGTTTAAGGAATTGGGCCCTGCGCAGCGTCTTCGACAAGTCAAAAGTTACGAACGTTCTTCGCGGGGTGAATGGTGCGACGTCGTGGGGTGGACCGATAATGAAGACCGTCCGGAATGCCAGGCCATGGCACAGCCCGTTGAGGAATCCGGACGCGGTGCGGCGTACGTGGTGTTTGGAGGCGTGTGGGGGGTGCGCTTGAAACCGGAGGGAATCCGGGAAGCCTGGAGCGTGGCCAGTCCCAACCAGTGGGGTGAAGCCTACATGCTGCTCACGGACGCGCACGATCTTCGATTGGAAGAAGGCAACTAAGGGAGATTCGGGAACGGCTATTCGGCGTAGACCGGAATCGGAATGGTTTTCTTGGGTTTGGGCGGTTCAGGGGGACGTTGGGCAAATTCCGGAGAGTATGGATTCATCAGGGGTTCATGGGTATGCCGGCCGATTTGATGAATCCGCGACAGGCTTTGAACGGTAAATTCCAACCGGTCGATGGCGGAATCCACGGTCAAATAGTTCGGAAGGCCGTTCAGGGAGAATAATTGATACGCCAGCGACCAATCCCCGTCTTCCTTATCCCATTGCTCGACCACGAGTTCCGCGTCCTTCGATGGAGGACCCTTGAACAACAGGACCCACAGGTTCGAGCGAAACGCCGGGTCCTCGGGGCCGGCCGACGGGTTGAATTCGCCGACTAACGCAGGAACGGCTTTCAAGGGGATACTGGGCGTGAATTCGACTTCAACCCGTTTGACGTGCAACGTGGGAAAGTCCACCGCCTCGCGGAAATCCGGCTTGTAGACGAACGAATAGCGGACCTGAACCCCGTCGCGCGAGTAGGTGTACACGTCCTCGCCGTTCTGAGGGGACACGAGTTTGCTGAAATATTTTTTCCAGTCCTTGGGCGAATAATAGCTGAACACCCGAAGGGCGGACTTTCTCGAACGGATGGCGTGAGGAATGCCGAGCTTGGCATGGACTTCCTGTTGCGTGAGCCCGAGAAACCCGTCCTCAAAAAAGGGTTTGGGGGAGGCCGTCGGCGGAACAACCAGCAGGCCGACGGACATGAGCAAAAACAGGGAAATGCGCTGGGAATAACGGTGTCGCATGAATCGACTCGATCAGACTCAATGAAATTCATCCTAACCCCGGATTGGAGTCGAGTCAAGGAAACCACCTGTTCCCCTCCTTTGCCTGTCCTGAGCGTAGCGAAGGATCAGAGGAGGGGCGAGGGGGCATTAGGCGTGCCCCGGACTTGATCCGGGGTAGAGGCATTTGTAGGGCCGCATCGTATGCTACCGTCGATTTTGACCGGGCAAGACGGGACCAGTATAGTCACTCCTTTTCGTCCGGAGCATGGCAATTGCCGTTTCGGAAGCCTTTGGAAAAGTCTTGTGATTGGTTTCAGGATGTTTATATGAGAATCGCGCAATGAATCCGACAACCCGCATTGAAGAACTGAAAGACCGGCTGCACCGGCGGATCATCGTGCTGGATGGCGCCATGGGCACGATGATCCAGAAACAGAACCTGTCGGAGGCGGATTTTCGCGGGGAGCGGTTTGCCACGCATCCCTGTGACCTCAAAGGCAACAACGACCTGTTGGTACTGACCCAACCGGAACTCATTGGCTCGCTCCATCTGGAATATCTGGAAGCAGGCGCGGACATGATCGAAACGAATACGTTCAACTCCACGGCGATCTCGATGGCCGATTATCAAATGGAGCATCTGGCGTATGAATTGAATCTGGCGGGAGCCACGGTGGCGCGGAAGGCGGCGGACGCGGCGATGACAAAAGACCCCTCGCGTCCTCGGTTCGTGGCCGGGGTGTTGGGGCCCACCAACCGGACGGCATCCATGTCGCCGGACGTGAACAACCCGGCGTTTCGCGCGGTGACGTTCGACCAGTTGCGGCAAGCGTATGCCGAACAGGTGCGGGGCCTGGTGGAGGGCGGCAGCGACCTGCTGCTCGTGGAAACGATCTTCGATACGCTCAACGCCAAGGCCGCCTTTTTTGCCATTGACCAGTATCGCCAGGAACAGGGGTTGTCCATTCCGGTCATGGTGTCCGTGACCATTACCGATCAAAGCGGGCGAACGCTCTCCGGGCAGACGATTGAAGCCTTTTGGCACTCCATCGCCGATGCGGAGCCCTTCAGCGTAGGGATCAACTGCGCCCTGGGAGCCAAGCAAATGCGTCCCTATATCGAGGAACTCTCGAAACGGGCCCCGGTCTACATCAGTTGCCATCCCAATGCGGGGCTGCCGAACGCCTTCGGGGGGTTCGACGAAACACCGGAGCGGATGGCTGCGGATTTGCGGGAGTTTGCCGGGAGCGGGTGGTTGAACATCGTGGGCGGGTGCTGCGGCAGCACGCCGGAGCACATTGCCGCAATTGCCGAGGCGGTGCGTGATCTGCCGCCCCATACGGTGGTCGAACCCGATCATGCCACGCGGTTGAGCGGGTTGGAACCGCTGACGATCCGGCCCGAGTTGAACTTCGTGAACATCGGTGAGCGGACGAACGTCACGGGCTCGCCGAAATTCGCCCGGTTGATTCGCGAGGATCAGTTCGAGGAAGCCCTGGCCGTGGCCCGGCAGCAGGTGGAAGGGGGCGCGCAACTGATTGACGTCAACATGGACGAAGCTTTGCTGGATTCCGAAAACGCCATGGCGCGGTTTCTGAACCTTATCGCGTCGGAGCCCGACATTTGCCGCGTCCCGATCATGATCGACAGCTCGAAGTGGTCGGTGATCGAGGCCGGCTTGCAATGCGTGCAGGGCAAGGGCGTGGTCAATTCAATCAGCCTCAAGGAAGGCGAGGAGAAATTCAAGGAACAGGCCCGGCTGGTCAAACGGTACGGCGCGGCCATGGTGGTGATGGCGTTTGATGAAAAGGGGCAGGCCGATACCATCGACCGGAAAGTCGAGATATGCACCAGGGCGTACAAGATCCTGACGGAAGACGTCGCGTTCCCGCCGCAGGACATTATTTTCGATCCGAATATCCTGACGGTCGCCACGGGGATCGAGGAGCACAACGACTACGCGGTCAATTTCATCGAAGCCGTTCGGCAAATCAAGGCCACGTTACCGCACTGTAAAACCAGCGGCGGCGTCAGCAATATTTCCTTCTCGTTTCGCGGGAACAACGTCGTGCGCGAGGCCATGCACGCGGCGTTTCTGTATCACGCGATCAAGGCCGGGCTGGACATGGCGATCGTCAACGCCGGGCAGTTGGGCGTCTATGAGGAGATCTCCAAGGACCTGCTGGAACTGGTCGAGGACGTCCTGCTGAATCGGCGGCCGGACGCGACCGAGCGATTGGTCGACTTCGCCGAAACCGTGAAACAGGAAGGCAAGGCCGTGGTCAAGGCCGATGCCTGGCGGGAAGGCTCCGTGGAAGCGAGGCTCTCGCATGCGCTGGTCAAGGGGATCGCGGAATTCATCGACGAAGACGTGGAAGAAGCCCGGCAGAAATACGACAGACCGCTCAAGATCATCGAAGGCCCGTTGATGGACGGCATGAACGTCGTGGGGGAACTGTTCGGTGACGGAAAAATGTTCCTGCCGCAAGTCGTCAAGAGCGCGCGGGTCATGAAAAAAGCCGTGGCGTATTTGCTGCCCTTCATGGAGCAGGACAAGGAAGCGTCGGGGAGTACGTCCCAGGGCAAGGTACTGCTCGCCACGGTCAAGGGCGACGTCCACGACATTGGCAAAAACATCGTCGGCGTGGTGTTGGGGTGCAACAACTATGAAGTGATCGATCTCGGGGTGATGGTGCCCTGCGACAAGATTTTGGCAAGAGCCAAGGAAGAGCAGGTCGATATGATCGGCCTGAGCGGCCTGATCACCCCGTCGTTGGAGGAGATGGCGTACAACGCGACGGAAATGGCCCGCCAGGGCTTTGACGTGCCGCTCCTCATCGGCGGCGCCACCACGAGCAAGGCCCACACGGCCGTCAAGATCGCTCCGGGCTATCCCGAGCCCGTTGTGCACGTGACGGATGCGTCGTTGGCCGTAAACGTCGTCCGGCAATTATTGAGCAAAGAAGAAAAGCCGGGCTTCGTGGAAAAGGTCCGGCAGCAACAACAACAGTCGCGGGAAGCCTATGAAGAGAAGAAAACCCTGAAAAAGTTGTTGCCGCTGGAAGAGGCCCGGAAGCGGCGGACTCCGATTGATTGGCACACATCGGAGCGGGCGACGCCGGGTTTCCTGGGCACGCGGGTGATCGACGAGCAGCCGTTGAGCGACCTGGTGCCGGTGATCGACTGGTCGCCTTTCTTCCATACGTGGGAATTGAAAGGGCGGTATCCCCAAATTTTCGAAGATCCGGTCGTCGGGAGTAAGGCCAAAGAGTTGTTTGACGACGCCCAGGGGTTGCTCAAGGACATGCTCAACAACCGGCTACTCACGGCCAAGGCGGTGTACGGATTGTTCCCGGCCAACAGCGTGGGCGACGATATCGAAGTCTACAAGGATGAATCACGCTCGGAAGTGCTGTCGACCTTCCATACCCTTCGCCAACAACTCGAAAAATCCGAAGGCGATGCCAATTACGCCCTGGCGGACTTTATCGCGCCCAAGTCAACGGGGCTGGCGGATTATCTGGGCGGGTTTGCGGTGACCACGGGAATCGGGCTCGACGCCCTGTGCGGGCGATTCGAAAAAGACCATGACGATTACAACGCCATCATGGCGAAAGCCCTGGCCGACAGGCTCGCGGAAGCGTTCGCCGAATGGCTGCACCGTGAAGTCCGCAAGGCATGGGGGTACGGCACAGAAGAAAACCTGTCGGCCGAGGACCTGATCCGGGAGCGTTATCGCGGCATCCGTCCGGCCCCGGGCTATCCCGCCTGCCCGGACCACACCGAAAAACGAATCCTGTTCGACCTGCTAAAGGCCGAAGCGCGCACCGGCATTCACCTGACCGAAACGTTCGCCATGCTACCGGCCGCGTCGGTCAGCGGCCTGTACTTCGCCCATCCTCAAGCCAAATACTTCGCCGTGGGAAAGATCGACCGCGACCAGGTAAAAGACTACGCCTCGCGCAAGCAGATGGACGTACCCACCGCGGAACGGTGGCTCTCCCCGAACCTGCTGTAAGAGGCCTATTCCCCTTCTCCATCACCCGCCGCTTTCTTAAACGTGATATCCCCGTAATAGGCCACGGCGGATTCTTGAGTGTTGTCGGTATCCGTCATCACGGCCACCCCGGAGATCGGGGGCGGCTCGTCCCCGAACGCTTTTTGATAATCCTCGTAAATGTTCCGCGATTCGGCCACCCACTGCCCGGCTTTTGCCTCCCCGCTTTCAATGACAATCATCTTCACGCGATCCGTGTACGGATTGGGGACAATGGTCCCGACCGGGCTTCGACTCTCCCAGATGTAAGTGATGGCTCCGGTCGGAGGGTACTCTCCGTGGAGAATACGGGCCAATTCATATTGGGCTTGATCCAAAAAGTCGATTTTGCTCTCGTCATAGGCAAAGGTGATATACAACCGGGCGGGGTAGTCGTCTCCCGCCCTGGTGGTCACGTCGCCCTTTTGCAGCACGTTCTCGATCTTCCAGCGCCATTCGACAATGGGGTACTGCTCGGGGTCGATAGTCACCTCCCGGGTCAACCCCGAGGAAGAGCCGCGGCTTATGGCCTTGATGACCACAATCCCGTCGTCTTCCACCAGCGAATATTCGGTATGCTCGTCGATCTTATGGAACGTGAGGGGCTTCCAGGAATCAGGATAGGGGCCTCCGGCCTCCGCGCGGGAAAAGGCCCCCACGTGCAGGGTAGACGGCGATTCCGCCTGGAGCGATCCGGCAAGCAAGACAAGGCCCAAGCCTATTCCGATACGCCCGGCAAAAGTTTTCCACCCGCGTTCCATGAGTTTTATGAGCGACTCCTTCCTCGAAATTATACATTTGCTCCGGCGAAACGGCATCAGTTACTCGTTCAATATTACAGCAAGCAGTTAACATTCTGGCAATTGTCGTCCTGATCTCCGCCCTTGTCATCCTTGACCGCTATTTCCCTAAAGCATAAAATGGGCGCCATCAAGGGGGTCCTTGTCCGGGATAGGCTTTTCTTCTGTCCGGATTAGGCCCTAAGAGTTGACGAGCATGAGAATCGACTACAATAAAGGCGGGCTGATCAGCCCGCAGCTTCTGAAGCAGCGCCGCACGGAATCCCAGGGTAACGGCGGGCCTAAGAAAAAGGTCATGCTGCTCTTCCCCCCGGACTGGTATCCCTCCGAACCCTACCTGAGTCTCCCCACGTTGACCGCGTTTTTGCGCCGTGCCGGGCATGACGTGGTGCAGAAGGACGTCAACCTCGAAATGTACGATTGGTATTTCAGCGCGGACTTTCTCAAGCGCGTGTTGAAACGGGTGCCCCAGCAACTGGATCGCTTGAAACGACTGGCCCGGGACCGGGGACTGACGGAGGAAGAAACCGAATTGCAGATGGCCTTGTGCGAATGCACCCGGTCTCGAATCGCGGACTTGATCGAACAAGCGGAGCGCGCCAAGACGATCATCCGTTCCCCGGACTTTTATGACGCGGAAAAACTCGAATGGAGCATGAACGTCTTTCGGGAGGTGACCTCGACCATTTCGCTGGTGTACGCGCCCGCCCGCATTTGTATGCCGCCGATGGAAACGGACCTGTCGTATAAACTTTTCATGTCGTCGGAGGTCCTGGCCGCGGTCGAGGATACGCAAGTCAACGTCTATCGCGACGTGTTCGAGCATATCGTGAAGCCGGCCATTCTCGAAGAAAAGCCGGAAATCATCGGCATCTCCATCGTATTGCGGCAGCAACTGTTTTCCACGATGACTTTCTGCGCCATGATCAAGGAACAGTTTCCCGACATTCACGTGACCATCGGCGGCAATACCGTGACCCGGTTGCGCGACGTGCTGCCGGCGACGCCTGGGTTGTTTGCGTTGTTCGACACCGCGGTGGTGTACGAGGGCGAGACGGCGTTCCTTCAATTGGTGGAAGCGGTCGGGACGGATCGGGACTTCAACGAGATTCCGAACCTCCTGTGGCGGGATGAATCGGGTATTCACACGTCGCCCGTCACCTCCTCCGAGAACATGGCGGACCTGCCGCCTCCGGATTTCGACGGGCTTCCGATGGACCGGTACTTCGTGCCTGAACCCGTGCTCCCCTATCTCGCCACGCGGGGGTGCTATTGGGGCCGGTGCGAGTTTTGCGATCATGGCGAAGGATATACGGCCGGCTATCGGACCAAGAAGATCCAGGAAATCATCGAGGAAGTCCGGTTCCTGCGTGACAAGTATCAGACGCGGCATTTTCACTTTACCGACGAATCCTATCCACCGGCCCTCTTCCGAAAACTGACCCGTCAGCTCAAGGAACACCAATTGGGCATTGCGTGGACCACGCACATCCGCTTCGAGAAGAGCCTGTTGGACGACGAGGTGTGGCAGGATGCCGAGGATTCAGGGTGCAAGTTTCTCCACATGGGCTATGAATCCGGCAGCGAGCGGGTGCTGAAACTCATGGATAAGGCCACGACCACCGAGGTGATTCAACGGAGCTTGGAACTGTCCTCGAAACACGGGGTGTGGAATCACGTGATGGGATTTTTCGGGTTTCCGGGCGAGCGGTATGAAGACGCGAAGTTTTCTATGGATTTCCTGGAGGACAATAGAGAGCACGTGCATTCCATCGGCTTCGGCACGTTTGATCTCAGCAAGCATACCCCGGTGGCCAAGGACCCGGAGCGGTGGGGCATTACGTTCTACAAAAACCCGGAATGGGACCTGGCCCTGGATTATTACTTCACCGTGAAAGAGGGGCTGGGCGTCGAGGACGCCGAACGGGTGTTCGAAGAGTTCGAGCAGAATCATTACGCCGGCTGGGATTTGAAGATCTACATCCGTGAGTACGTCTTTCTCTACGTGGCCCATTTCGGGACCAACAAGCTGCCGGCTCTCCAATTCCGTATCGCGCCGGACGAGAGTTCCGAAGAATTGGCGAACGTCTGATGTCTTCCCTCATCCATATCGATAACGCGGCGCCGAAAGCCAAGAGCGGCCGGAAGTTGAAGACCATGCTGCTCTTCCCGCCGGAGTGGGTGCCCACGGCTCCGTACCTGGCGTTGCCGAGTCTCACGGCCGTGCTCCGGGAAAACGGGCATGAGGTCGTACAGCGGGACATCAACATCGAAATGTACGAGTTGTTCTTCAGTGACATGTTCCTGATCTGGGTCAATGCGCGCAT
Source organism: Nitrospirales bacterium (assembly GCA_965204475.1). Lineage (GTDB taxonomy): Bacteria > Nitrospirota > Nitrospiria > Nitrospirales > UBA8639 > Bin75. The sequence goes on along the minus strand of OZ241988.1, from coordinate 1,354,451 downwards.
GGTCCAACAACTCAAGGCGCTCGAAGCCAAGGGCGCGGGGTTGAGTGACAAGGAGATCGACCAGAAAGCCTGTTTGGAGGAGGCCCTGGCCTTCGACGTGATGGAATTGGCCGCGAATGCCGAGGAAGCGAAACGCATCAACCGGAGCGACGATTTCTACGAGGCCGATAAACTCGAATGGGCGTTGAACGTGTTTCGTGACGTCATGCGGTACATCTCCGCGGCGTATTTTCCCGCCTCGCTCGTGTATTACCCCATGGAGAGCAATCTGGGCTACCGGCCCGGCGTCTCGAAGGAAGTCCTCGAGTGTTTGGACGATGAGCAGGTGAACGTGTATCGGGACGTGTGCCGGCAATTGGTGCTGTCGGCGGTCAGCAAGGAGCGCCCCGACGTGGTCGGTGTGTCCATCGGGACGAAGATGCAAATGATCGCGGGATTCACCTTCTGCAAAATGATCAAGGAAGCGTTCCCGGATATCCACGTCACGGTCGGCGGGAACGTGATCACGCGGCTTCAGGAAGACCTGGCGAAACAGGAGCCGTTTTTCTCTTCCGTGTTTGATTCGGCCATCATGTATGAAGGCGAGCACGCCCTGGTGTGGTTGCTGGAAGCCCTGGTGGGTGATCGAACATGGCAGTCGTTGCCGAACCTGATGTACCGGGAACACGGGCACGTCCGGATCAATCCGGAGATTTACACGGAAAAGACCACGGCGCTCCCGTTGCCCGATTTTGAAGGGTTGCCCTTGGATTCCTATTTCGTGCCCACGCGCATCCTGCCGTATTTGGCGACCCGGGGGTGCTACTGGGGTCGGTGCACCTTCTGTGATCACGGGCAAGGCTACTTCGACCAGTATCGCGGCAAGCCGGCCCAGGACGTGGTCCGGGAGGTCAAGGCCCTCAAGGACATCTATCAGGCCGACCATTTTCTCTTTGCCGACGAATCCTATCCGCCCGCGCTCTTCAAAAAGGTGTCTCAACTCCTGGTGGAAGAACAGGTGGGCATCAAGTGGACCACGTTGATCCGTTTTGAGGAGACGCTCCAGGACCCTGAAACTTGGCGACTCGCCGCGGAGTCCGGCTGCAAGACCCTGTACTACGGGATGGAGTCGGCCAATGAACGCGTCCTGGAACTCATGGACAAGCACGCGCGGAAGAGCGTGATCGAAAACAATTTACGGGAAGCCTCGAAGGCGGGGATCTGGAATCACGTCATGGCGTTTTACGGATTCCCGGGCGAGACCAGGGAAGAAGCCGAGGACACGCGGCAGTTCCTGATCGACAACAAATCCGAGATCCATTCGGTCGAGTTGTTTTACTTCGTGGCCTATCGCCATACCCCGATGGTGAGGAACCCTGAAAAATTCGGCATCACGATTCAGAAGCAGGACGAATACGACATGCCCCTGGATTACTATTACACGCTGAACGAACCGGGGACCCTGAATTGCCTGGATGCCATGCAGTTGTGCGAGGAGTTTTATCAGAACGATTTTGAACCCTGGGCCGTGCGGATCAACGCCCGCGAGCAGATCTTCCTCTACATTTCACGGTTCGGCACGAACCGGTTACCGCAAATTTATGCCACCCGGCATAGTCCTGCCGAAGCCGCGCCCGATACCGTGGCGGGGTTGATCACGTGGCCGGTGGCCAAAGTGGACCCGGAAGGAGGCAAAGAGGGGGAACCGGGGATGACGCGGGTGGTCAGCCATTCGACCACGTAGGGTGTGGCCCTTCCAGCCCGACGTCAGGAAGGCGCGTGACCGTGGTTTTCCAGATACTCCTTCAGCAGTTTGTACGCGGCCTGCACTTCCTTGGTCATCGCCTCTGCCTTCTTGTACATTTGCATATACTTGGTGGGATTGTTCGTCAGGTTGGCGTACCGGTGCGGGTGCCAGGTGACCAGAAGTTCCTGATACCGTTGGTTGAGGGTCGCGGCGTGCAGCGGCAAGGTGAGATTGAAAAGTTCGAGGGCTTGAGTAACCGGCTCTTCCGTGTTTGCAGGCGATGAAGGCATAATTATGAACGGGTCCTCGCGCGTCGAAGTGTGGCAAACGGGTCGTAGCGGTGTCAATACGGCCCGGGGTCTTGTGAGCAAGACGCAGTATAGGGGAACGGAGTTTTAGCAATGGGACGGGATTTGCCGGTCCTGGAGCCGACGCTGGTGCTTCAGGACAAAGGGTATCGGGAAGTGTTGATCCGCGAAATGGACGCGGGCAAGATACCCTTGAGCCTGGGGAAGAAGTGCCCGGTTGAATGTACCTTTTGTTACGAACTCGACCATTCCTACCGCGAGACCCGGGACCCGCCGAAAACCACGCAGGATGATTGGGAGTTCATCCTCAATTACATCAATGCCAAGCCCACGGATCCCATGCAGTTCTGGTGTTTGGGCGGCAATGAGTACATGGAGTGGACCGACCTGTTCCTCCACCCCAAGGCCATGGAATGGGTTGAAGATTTTCTGAAACACACCGACAAGAACATTCAATTCTTTACGGTGGGTTTCGTTCACGTACCCAAGATTCATCAGTTGGCGGAACAATATCCCGGCCGGATCAACTTTGAATTGTCGGTCATTACCCTCAGCCGGTACCGGCAACAGATGATGCCGCATGCGCCCTCCGTGCGGCACCTGATGAAAGTGTTGGACGGCCCCGCGGTATCATCGGCCAATTTCTACGCGTTTGACGAACACACCATGTCCGACGACGCGAAGGAGATTTCGAAAGTCAATCAGAAATGCGTGTTATGGATGGGCTGTCTCACGCCCGTGCGGGGCGTCACGGACGAGACCGCCGGTCTCATGCGCCAGGGACGGAAGGCGCTGGGCGTTGAAGCCGAACGGATTTATGACGCCGGGTTGCCGAACTTGACCACGATCCACACCGAAGCCTACGTGACGGCGTTCCTCAATCGGAAGCGCATCGTGAGCGCGTTCGATTCCCTGGAACTGGAGAAAAAAGATACGGTCGTGATGGCCAAGAGCGTCCATAAGATCCTGAACATGCATCGAAAGAACCGCGCCCGATTCCTGTTCGTGCCGAATACGACGCTGGGTGGCGATTCCGATTGCACCGTGCTGCTCACGTTTGAGGACATCCGTGAACAGTTGACCGACCAGAAACGACTGCACATCCCCAAATGCATCATGGAATCGGGGCGGGGGACGAACATGGACATCAAGGGCGTGACCCTGGACGAATTTACGAAGAAGACCGGGGTCACGGTCAAGATCCTCCATAAAATCGACACCAAATTCGCCAATTCGCGACTCTACCGGAATGGGACCCTGCAAAATTTCGTAGAAGATTACGTTCGGAATCCCTGGGCTGCCGAGTATGAGGCCCTGCCGTTCAGTGCGTAACGCGGTGACGACCTCCAGCTTCACCATGCGGCCAGGGACGTGGCTGCGGGTTCCCTGCGTATGACGACTCCCACTCGATCGCTCCCGTTTTACAAGGCGGACGTTTTTGCGGAAGAACCGTTCGGCGGCAATCCCGTGGCCGTGATTCCCGATGCCACGGATTTGACCGAGCGGGAATTCCAGCAGATAGCCCGCGAAATGAATCTCTCGGAAACCGTCTTCGTGGTGCCTCCGACGGACCCGGCGGCGATTGTCAAACTCCGCATCTTTACCCCCACCCAGGAAATTCCGTTTGCCGGCCATCCGGTGATCGGCACCTTTTTTGTGCTCAGCTCGTTACAGAAATTTCCCCTGACGCAACCGGTGACGCGGTACGTCTTTGAATGCAACATCGGCCTCTTTCCCGTGGAGTTGCACGTGGTGGACGGGCAGGTGGACGGTGCCATGATGACCCAGCCGAAGCCGCAATTTTTGGGACCGGCCGAGAGCATCCAGGATCTCTACGAAGTCAGCCGGGCCTTGGGGGTAAACAAGACCGCGATTGCGGAAACCAACCTGCCCATCGAAGTGGTGTCGACCGGCTTGCCGGTCGCCATCGTCCCGGTCCGGACCCTGACTGCGGTAAAATCGATCCGAGCCGACCCCGCGGGCATAAAGGAAGTCTGCGATAAACTCGGCGCCAACGGCATCATGGCCTTTACCACGGTGACCGTGGAAGAATGGGCGCACGTGCATACGCGCATGTTCGCGGCGCCCATCGGGATCTGGGAAGACCCGGCCACGGGAAGCGCCAGCGGCGCACTCGGCGCCTATCTCGTCAAAAACGGAGTCGTGGACGTCGGCCCGACCACCGAAGTGTTCATGGAACAGGGATATGAAATCGACCGGCCTTCACGGATTACCGTCCAGGTGTTCTCCGATGACGATGCCATCCAAGAGGTCAAAGTAGGCGGACAAGCCGTCATGGTGGCCGAAGGAAAACTCCTGTTTTAGCCGGACCTCCTCTCCATGAAAGCAGTCACCTTCCATCAACACGGCGGCCCGGAACAGCTCACGTGTGAGGACGTTCCGACCCCAGCGCTTGCGGCCGGGGAAGTCTTGGTCAGGGTCAAAGCCTGTGCGCTGAATCACCTGGACATTTGGATCCGCCAGGGTATTCCCAATTACCCGATCCCGCTTCCGCACATTTCCGGGTGCGACGTGAGCGGCGTGGTCGAACGGATCGGGGAGGGCACGGACGCGGCTTATCCCATCGGACAACACGTGGTCGTTTCCCCGGGCATCAGTTGTTGGCAGTGCGAGGCTTGCCTGGCCGGGAAGGATAATTTCTGCCCGACGTACCACCTCGTGGGTGCCGGGGTACACGGGGGCTATGCGGAATACGTCAAGGTCCCCGCGAGAAACCTCCTGCCGATGCCTCCCGGCTTGACCTTTGAACAAGCCGCGGCCTACCCCCTGGTGTCGGTCACGGCCTGGCACATGGTGAAAACCCTGGCCGACGTTCGACCCGGAGAAACCGTACTGGTGATGGGGGCCGGGAGCGGCGTCGGCAGTATGGCGATCCAGTTCGCCCGCCAGCTCGAGGCACGGGTCATCAGTACGGTCGGCACGGACGACAAAATCGAAAAAGCCCAAGCTATCGGTGCGGCACTGGTGATCAATCATGCCAAGGAGGACGTGACCCAACGCGCCCACACGTTCACCGACGGCCGCGGGGTGGACGTGGTCATCGAGCATATCGGCCAGGCGGTATGGGACCAGTGTATGCGATCGTTGGCGCGCGGGGGACGGTTGGTCACCTGCGGGTCGACGTCCGGACCGGAGAATCTGCTGGATGCGCGATACGTCTATTCCCGGCAATTGACGATCAGGGGATCCTACATGGGCACCCGTGCCGAACTCCTGGAAGCCGGCCGGTTCATCGAAGCCGGGACTGTCCGTCCGGTCGTGGATTCGGTCTTCCCGTTATCCGAAGCCCGTCAGGCACAGGAACACATGCTCGCCCGCAAGATGTTCGGAAAAATCATCCTCGTGCCGTAAGCCCCCAAACGCTAACCCGAAAAACTTACCGGTCGTGTTTCTTGTAGGGGACGGCCGGAGCCTGCCCTGAGCGAAGCCGAAGGGTGCCGTCCCACGAAGAAAGCGCCCTTCCTTTCTGTCATTCCCGACATTAGTAATCGGGAATCCAGGGTCTTTCACTTTCTTTTCATTCTTGGAAGTGAGTAGATCGGATTAGCGTAGCGTAATCCGACACGGGCGGCGGACCTTACTTCCGCATTTCCCCGACAATATGCGGAAGTTCGGGTAGGATTAGGGCTTCCATGGCCAAGCGCACCGCGCCGCTCGAACCGGGAATCGAGAACAGCACAATACCCTGATACAGGCCGGCGGTGGCGCGGCTCAGCATCGCGGATGAACTGATTTCCTTGTAGGACAGGTAACGAAAGAGTTCGCCGAAGCCCGGCAATCGCTTTTCCAGGAGGCCATCCACGGCTTCGAACGTGGAGTCGCGACGGGAAATGCCCGTGCCGCCATTGATGATCAGGGCATCGAGTCCCGGCTGCGCTCCCAATTGCCGAACGAGTTCCCGAACTTCGCTTGGCTCGTCCTTTACCACGTGATAGGCGCCGATGCGATGGCCGGCCTGCGTCAGCAACTCTCGAATGAGTTGCCCGCTTTTATCGGTTTCCGGGGTCCGCGTGTCGCTGCACGTAATGATGCCGCACTCAATGGAAATGGGCCCGCGGGCCTTGTGTTCGGCAGGGGGTGGCTGATGCCCGGGTTCATGCACGTGAGGACCGTGATGCGAAGACATGGTGAGAAAAGCACGCTAGGTCCAGATGGAATCGGGATTGCATTCAGCCACCGGCGTTCCTTTTTTGATATGTTCATCGAGGATCAAGGGCACGTGTTCCTCCTTGACTTGGGAGTACCAGATGCCGTCCGGATACACGACCACGGTGGGGCCATTTTCACAGGGGCCGAGGCAGGTGCTTCCGGTCACGAGCACTTCGCCCGGTTGAAACCCCCGTTCCATCAGACCCATGTTGAGATTCATCAGGATATCTTGAGCGCCCGTTCCGCCACACGAGGGTTTCGGGTGACCCGGCGGTCTGGTGTTGGTGCACACGACAATATGATATTTCGGCTTGGGCATGACGACTCCTTTCAATATCAATGCATATGAGGGTTGGCAGAATATGATGGACTGAACGCAGCCATTGACGGAAGATTATTTCCGGGGTCGAAACAGTTCCCACGTCTCGCGACATTCTTCCGGCAGGTCCCAGTGCGTGACGCCTTTCCTGACGAAATTCAGGTAGTCGTCCTTGACGCGAAATTTGCCGATCGGATTGGCCGCGTGGGTGGTCACCAATTCTTTCTGCTCGTCTTCCGTCATCACGGTCACTTCCAAGTGACGGAACGCTCCTTCCGGGACTTCCCCGTCATAGGTATCCAGGATCTTCAAATCTTCGTCGGTGAGTTCAAAGACCGCTCCCCACACGCGTTCTCCCGGCGACGGGGTGACGCTGGCCAAGCCGCATCGCCATTGTGAGGAAAAGCGCGGGAAGTGAATGGTGTGGTCCGGGAGGTAGGCCTTGAATAAAAACTTGTGTTCAGGGGCCCGTCTTTTCAATTGGTTCGGGTGCAGGTTCTCGGCGTAAATAAAGACTCGCATGCGTGTTTAGCCTCTCTTTGATCATGATGACAAACATGTCTTTCTATCATACCGGCGCGTTCGCTTGTCAAGATTGTGCTCTGGCCGCCTGCCCAACGGAGATACAACCAACAGGAGTGATAGGGAACTGAATTCCTTCGGGCAGGAGGCTGGTGAGAAACCCGGGTCAGGATCGTTGACGCAGAAATCCCCAAATTTTTTCCAGCCCCATTTCAAGCAAAGTCCCCCCGGTTTCATACGCCTTGTTTTCGTCGGCATGCCGGTCCGCCCAATCCAGGGCAATGGGGAGGGGAATCAAGCGTGCCGGACCTCCGGCAAGCTTCGCCCACATCAGACTCAAGACCGTGGCGATGCGAAACGGTACGGAGACGGGTTTGACCGCAGGATCCGTCATGTTCTGGCAGAACGTAGCCGGGGAGGTCACAAGGTATTCCCGGCATGCCGCGGGGCGGAATTCATAAATGCTGCACGATTCATCTTCGAGAAAGACACATGGCAGGCGCTGGGCGTAATAAGCTTGGTTGACGGGCTCCATATCCTCGTCGGACAACTGTGTGCGGGTTTCGGATAATTGCACGAGCCGGCCAAGGAGGCCCGCCTCGTTTAATGCGTCCTTGACCGTAGAAAGACGACGACGAATCCGGTCTCGATGCGGTGCGGGCAATTGCTCGACCCCTTTCTTGAGAGTAAAGGCTTCCGGGGGAGAAACCGGGACCATCACGCGGCAACAGGCACCACACCCTTTTTGACAGGAAACCGTTTGTCCGGCCCGTTGCGCTTTCGCTTCTTCGAGTTTGAGGGCTTCTTCCCCCAAGGAACGCATCAAGGGGACAATGTCCGACACCGGAATAAAACTTGTCGGGACGGAAATCTCGGCCTGGAGGTCGCCGGCGGCGGTGGGGAGAGAAAGGCGGAACGTGTCGAGAGGGTTCGACGAACTCGGTTGTTTCGGCATGGGCTGTCCCCACGGATATTCGGATTTTCACTATAGCGCGATGTTCCGGCTGGCACAAGGCCGCTTGCGACGGTTGAGGGGTTTGGCTTATTCTGCACGCGATGACGATCTTTCAAAAAATCCTGGACAACGAGATTCCGTGTCATAAGGTCTATGAAGACGAGCACGTACTGGCCTTCCTGGATATTTATCCCTTGTCCCACGGCCATACCCTGGTCATCCCGAAAGAGCCGGCTGAAACGCTGGACCAACTGTCGGATGAATCAGCCGCGGCCATCGGTCGGGTGTTGCCGCGTCTGTGCCGTGCGGTGCGCCAGGCCACGGGGATCGAGCATTTCAACGTCCTGCAAAACAACGGCGCCCCGGCACACCAGGCCATAGGGCACGTGCACTTCCACATCATCCCGAAAGAGGACGATGGCTCGGGTCTGGGAATAGGGTGGAACGCCAAGTCGCTCGATGACGGGGCTGCACTCGCCGGGAAGATCGCCGGCTGCTTGGAATCCTGACCGCGTGTTGACGAATCCGCTCCGGGCTTAAGGACGTTTCCGCTTCTCCAGTCGCACATGGTGTTGTGCGATGGAAGAGCGCTCCATGTGCGCGAACAGACCGTTTATTTGAATAAGAAGTCCGTTCATGGGGAAGGCGTTGCCGTGAAGGTTCCAGCCCCCTATACTGACCATAATCCCGTTCCTGGAAGACGAAGAACATGACGAACACGGCCGTCAGCCTGCTTGCGCACCCCATCGGTTTCATCACCGGCGCGGTTCTCTACGCCATGATCCTGATCCTGGTGTTGCAGACGCCCCGGAAATCCGTCTCACGAAACGTGGACGGTGCGCTGGTGACGCCCTTGAGGCGCTTGTCGCTGTGGACCGCCGTCCTGGGTTTACTATGGAACGTGGGAGGATTGGCCTCGTTTCTCCTCCCGGCCGCCTCGCCTGATTGGCTGCATCACGTGCTGCAGGTGACGGCGCTGTCGGCCCTGGGCTTTCTCCCGGCCGTCGTGGTCCATTCATTTCTGCAAACCGGGATGCGCCGCCGCGTCGGGCGGAACCGGCACGTCCTGCTCGCGGGCGCGTATGCCTTGAGCGCCGGAGCCGCCGCGTTCAACGTGTTGGCCGTCATACCGGGAACAACCATCATGGCGGTCGAGGCGATCAGCCTGCTGGCCATGGGTTTTGTGCTGTTACTCGCGGTCGTGCTGGTCGATACCGTCAGGCAGCAGGGGTGGGATCACCACGCCGGGGTGGTGACCCTGGCCGTCGTGGCCGCGGCTGCGATCCCGTTCAGCCACCATCAATCCGGCGAATACGCGTGGTGGATGGAGTTGATCGGGCACCATGCGTCATTGCCTCTGGCTGTCGCGATTTTGTACCAGGATTTTCGTTTTGCCTTCGGCGACATTTTCTTAAAACGGGCGCTCTCGCTCATGGGTTTGGTCGGCATCGCGATGGGCTTGTACGTGGGCCTGGGGGCCTCTCAATTGACCCAGCGGTCTGAGCAGCCGAGCCCGTTCATGGACGCGGTCCTTATCGGATTGTGGGTCGGGACCGCGTTGCTCTATCCCTCTGTCTCTCGCGCGGTGTCGTGGGTCGTCGATGCGGTGGTCCTGCGACGACCGGATTACGGGAAATTCCAGGACGACGTGGCCCAAGCCATCCTGCGACGGGACACCCCGGAAGCCATACTGGATCAATGTTGTAAAATGTTGAAACCCGTCCTGTCCACGGATGAGATCGAATGGGTGTCCATGCAGGAACGCGAACCGGACGGTTCGCCGGATGATTCCCCGTCGAGAAAGCCGATCGTGGCGCGCGACGCTCCCCACGTGACCGTGGAAATTCCGACGGTCGATCCTCCCCACTATTGCATCAGGATCGGGCCGCTCCCTCATGGGCGGCGGCTTTTATCCGATGACCTGTATCACCTGGAATCACTGGCCCACCTGGTTTCCCGTCGCATTACGACGGTGCGGGTCACGCACGAACGCTGTGAGCAAGCCCTCCGGGAGCAGGAGATACAACAGTTGGCGACCGAATCGGAACTGCGGGCGTTGCGCGCGCAATTGAATCCCCATTTCCTCTTCAATGCCCTGACCACGATCGGCTATCTGATACAGACTTCTCCGGCAAAGGCCGTGGACACGCTCATGCGATTGACCGACCTCTTACGAAGCGTGTTGAAGCGGTTGGATAAAGAGTTGACCACCGTCGGGCATGAAATGGATTTAATTCAAGCCTACCTGGATATTGAACAGATGCGTTTCGAAGATCGGTTGACGGTTCATATCGACATTCCGGAGTCGGTACGTGAAGTGCCGATTCCCGCGTTGATCGTACAACCATTGGTCGAGAATGCCGTCAAGCACGGCATTCAGCCCTCCACATCCGGGGGACGGGTCCGGATTACGGCATGGATTGAAGAAGCAGGCGATTGTCGGGAACGAAACCTCCCACCGCTGCTGCACCTGCAAGTGTGGAATACGGTTGGTCCTCTTACTCGATCCATCGGTCCACACATGCTCCCACCGCTACTGCACCTGAAAGTGTGGAATACGGGGGGCGGAGCAGGACCCACTCGACATGAGGATAGTCAAGGAACCGGGCTTGGTCTGTCCAACATCAAACAACGGTTGTCGCTGCACTATAACGAACGCGCAACGTTGGACATCAAAAGTAGCGCGGAGTATGGAACGGTCGTGAACCTCCTGCTTCCTCTCGACGGGCATGAGGTGACGCACGCCTCATCGCTTCACCAGGGACAGGGAGAGCGATTGGTATGACCATGTCGTTACGCGTGATCGTGGCTGATGATGAACGCCCGGCAAGGCAATTTCTTGTGACCATGCTGCGCTCATTTGAAGACGTCGATATTGTCGGGGAAGCCCAAAGCGGCAATGAAACCATGCGGTTGATTGAGCAAACGCAGCCTGATCTGGCTTTCCTGGATTTGCAGATGCCGGAAATGGACGGGTTGTCCATCGTCCGGTCCTTGCGCCACGGGCGCATCCCGCTGGTGGCCTTTGTCACGGCGTTCGATGAGCACGCCGTGAGCGCATTTGAAATAGAAGCGTTGGATTACCTCCTCAAACCCGTCGATCGAAACCGCCTTTGCAAAACCCTGGATCGCGCCCGGGAAAGACTCGAACGGGACGTCTTGGCAGAGCAGGAACGTGACGAACAACCTGCACCGGCGGATCGTCGATTTCCGGCGCCTGCGGGGCCGTATCTCGATCGGGTTCCCATTCGAAAACAGGACGACATTTATTTGTTACCCGTTCACCGTATTGCCTCGGTGGTCTCGGAGGGTGAGTTGATGCACGTGACCACACTAAGCAAGGAACGCTATACGATGAACCATCGGTTGAAAACGTTGGAAGCCAAGCTGGACCCCAAGCGGTTTCTTCGGGTTGGTCGGGGAGCCCTGGTCAACGTCGATGCGATCGCGAAGATCACCACCATGCCCGGAGGAGTCTATCTGGTGACGTTGACGAATACCCAACAACTCCGAGTCAGCCGCAGTCAATCCAGAGCGCTCCGTGGCCATCTCCTGCAAGTGTAGTACGTTTTCTTCCTCCCTCTCCCCGAGGGAGAGGGCTGGGGTGAGGGGGGAGGTAGAGCCCCAAGAAGTGATACAGGATCACAAATTACTGGATTCCCGCTTCCTTGTAAGAAGAGAAAGGTGAAACAGGGTTACAAGATGAAACACATCAGGATGCTACTCGTGATGATAAGTGCTTTACTGGCTATAAGCCCGCCGTTTGTGTGGAGTCAGGCCGGTGATTCCACCCGTGGTCATGTCGATGATCCCACCCATGAGTTGGATCATTTGGAGGATGAACAGGTCGACGTACTGGAAACCGTACACGTTCATGGATTGAAGTTGAACAAGGATCAGCAGCTTGGCCCGGTCCCCAAGCATACCCCGTGGCCCACCATGCCGCCGGAGCTACAAGGACAGGAAGTCGATGACTGGCTGAAAGTCCGCATTCTCGTCAGCAAGACTGCGGAGACCACACTCGTGGTGCTGGTGCCAGCAAAAAATCGTCGGATCAACCTGGCCGGCGTTCAAGCTCTCGAACAATGGACGTTCGATCCCCAAATGAACGGGGACGATTTCGTCGATGGAGAAGTGACGGTCAGACTTCACTTCAAAACGGAAGAGAAATAGCGACAGGCCGTTTGAAGAAACCGAAAGAATCCGGACTATCTGCACCTCGCCAAACGGCGCCCGTCAGGGCGTCCGATCAGGCAGCACGTCAAAAGTTTTTGCCATTGGACGGCAATTCTTCCAGGTTGTGCGACACATCCGCATAAGTATAGATTTATCAGGGTTTGATACGGCATGTACGAATGCTCAAGGCTATCTTTGCAATAACCCGACCGTCTTGAATCGTCACGGATTTTTTTTGGTTTGGATGCATAAGGGTTTTCTACAAGAAAACAGCGATGTCGAAGAACAAGAAAAAGACAGAAGCGAACGATAAATCATTGGAATCGTGGATATGGGATGCCGCGTGTTCCATTCGTGGGGCAAAAGACGCGCCAAAGTATAAAGATTACATCCTGCCGCTTATTTTCGCTAAACGTCTCTGCGATGTATTTGATGATGAACTGAATCGTATCGCCACTGAGGTGGGCTCACGAGAGAAAGCCTTCCGACTGGTCGTAGCTGATTGGCGGAGAGTTGCGGATAAGAAAAAGGCAATGGTTCGTTTCTACCTGCCGCTGATGCCAAAAGATACAGAACAGCCCGTGTGGTCGGTCATCCGCAAACTCTCCGATAAGATCGGCGAAGGCGTCACGACTCATATGCGCGAGATCGCTCGGGAAAACCCACTTCTGAAAGGCATCATCGACCGTGTCGATTTCAACGCCACCACCCACGGCCAGCGCGACCTCGACGACGACCGCCTCTCCAACCTCATTGAGGCCATCAGCACCAAGCGCCTCGGGCTTGAGGACGTCGAGGCCGACATCATCGGCAAGAGCTACGAATACCTTATCCGCAAGTTCGCCGAGGGCAGCGGCCAGAGCGCCGGCGAGTTCTATACCCCAGGCGAAGTCGGCGAGATCATGGCCCGCGTCCTTTCCCCCGACTCGGGCATGGAAATCTACGACCCCACCTGCGGTTCCGGTGGCCTGCTCATCAAGTGTGAACTCGCCATGCAGGCAAAAATGAAAGCCGCCCAAAAGACGAAAGCCGCACCCCTGCCCCTCAAACTGTTCGGCCAGGAATACGTCCCCGAGACCTGGGCCATGGCCAACATGAACATGATCATCCACGACATGGAAGGCCAGATCGAGATCGGTGACGCCTTCAAGAACCCCAGGTTCCGCGCCGAAAAAAGCGGCAAACTCCGCACCTTCGACCGCGTCGTCGCCAATCCCATGTGGAATCAGGACTGGTACACCGAGGCCGACTACGACAATGACGAACTCGACCGCTTCCCCGCCGGGGCCGGTTTCCCCGGCAAATCCTCCGCAGATTGGGGCTGGGTCCAGCATATGTCCGCCAGCCTCAATGCCACCGGTCGCGTTGCCGTCGTCCTCGACACCGGCGCAGCCTCCCGAGGCTCGGGCAATGCCGGCACCAACAAGGAAAAAACCGTCCGCCAGTGGTTCGTTGACCGGGACCTGATCGAGAGCGTCCTCTATCTTCCCGAAAACCTCTTCTACAACACCACGGCTCCGGGCATCGTCCTCTTCCTCAACAAGGCCAAGCCCAAAGCCCGGCAAGGCAAGGTCTTCCTCGTCAATGCCAGCCGGATTTTTGAAAAGGGCGACCCCAAAAACTTCATCCCGCCCAAGGGCATCGCCCGCATCGCCGACACCCTGATCAAGTGGAAGGAAGAAGAAAAACTCAGCCGCATCGTGGATCGCGCGGAGTTGAAGAAAAACGACTACAACATCTCCCCCAGCCGCTACATCCACACCGGCGAAGCGGAGACCTATCGACCGCTTGAGGAGATCGTAGAGGAACTGAATATTGTAGAGGCTGAAGCCAGAGAGACAGACAAGGCCTTACGGGCAATTTTGAAGAAAATTGGGATATAATTGACAAACCGGCAATGCAGTCAGGGCAATCCTCAACGATAAGGGCATACCCACTGGCTAGTACGGCAATTCCTCGGAAACGGAGAGCGTTAATATGGGCGATTCTTTAGACAGACTGACAATACGAGGATTTAAATCTATCCAACAATTGGAAGATTTCGAATTCAAGAGTCTGAACGTGTTGATAGGCGCCAATGGTGCGGGCAAGAGCAACCTCATTTCCTTTTTCCGCATGCTGCACGCGATCATAAACGGAAACCTGAATGACTACATTCGAGACAACGGGGGGATCGGTGACCTCCTCTTTAACGGACGAAAGGCCACACGACGTCTTGAGTTTTCAACTCGCTTCGGCCTGCGCGGATACCGTTTCAAGATTAAGCCCGGACCATCGGAGGACTATGCGCTGACAAACGAAGAGCGCTATTATGAACATGGAAAATCGGGGTGGTGGAACCTTGGAGATAGCCCGGATGGGCAATCCTTGCTTGTGAAAGAGGCGACCGGAAAGTCCCACGACGCCCAATACAGTGAACTGGTCTATGACTCGATATCTTCATGGAAGATCTATCATTTTCATGATACCAGCGAAACGGCCGCGATGCGGCACGCAGAGATCGTGCAAGACAACAAGACTCTACGTTTCAATGCCTCGAATATTGCGCCGTTTCTGCTGAGGCTAAAAAACGAAGACGAGGAAACGTACGAAGAAATCCTCCAATCCTGCAAATTGGTGATTCCCTATTTGGATGATTTCCTTCTCGACGTAGAACGTTTTGGACAGAAAGAGAAAGTTGCTCTTTCATGGAAGGCCAAGGGATCGGATTACCCGATGCAACCGTATCATTTTTCAGACGGAAGCATCAGGTTTATCTGCCTGGCAACGGCTTTATTGCAACCAGAGCCGCCCTCTTCCTTGATTATCGACGAACCGGAGTTGGGACTACATCCTGCGGCAATCGGCATCTTGGCAGAGCTCATTCAAAACGCCTCCAAGCGCACTCAGCTCATCGTGGCGACGCAGTCACCGGCGCTGATCGACTACTTCTGGGTCGAAGACGTCATTGTGGTCAGCAGGAAAGATGGTGCATCCACGTTTGAACGTCTAAACGAAAAAGATTATCGAGCATGGCTTGAACGCTACTCGGTGGGCGAACTTTGGAGCAAAAACGTAATCGCCGGCGGACCTGTTTATGAGTAGACCCATCGAAGTTGTAGTGCTAACCGAAGGCCCAACTGAGCAAATCTTTGTCAGAGATCTTTTGTCTCCTTACCTGGCACGGACTAAGATATACATGACTCCAACTATCCTGACGAAGCCAGGTCAGAATGGCGGCGACGTTCGTTTTGCACGTGCCAAAAACGACATTGAGCGTCATCTCAAGCAAAGAAAAGAAACATGGCTGACGTTGCTTGTTGATTACTACGGCATTAAGAGTGACTGGCCCGGGTACCATGAGTCAAAACGTGAAACACAACATTCGTCGAAAGCCCGAGTGATGAATGAAGCGACCCGAAAGCGGGTCAACGAACTCTTTGGAGAGCAAGATTCAGAGCAGCGATTTATACCGTACGTTTCGATGTTCGAGTTTGAGGCGTTACTCTTCAGTGATGCAAACATCCTGGCGCGAAAGCTGAATATCCGGCTAAAAGATGTAAAGAAAATTCTTTCTCGATGTGGCGAACCGGAGAAGATTAACGACAAGTCCCAAACGGCCCCATCCAAGCGGCTGGAAGACTTATCCGGCCGATTCAAGAAGACCGTGACAGGCATCAATATTGCTCAAGAAATCGGGGTCGATAAAATGCGAAAATCTTGTCCCATCTTCAACGAATGGATTACTAAACTGGAAAACTTGAAGCATTGAGACCAGGGATTAAGGATAAAACCGCAAGGAGCATCCCATCCCACAAACAGAATAAATGAGTACGCTACTAGAGGAACTACCTGGCAACTGGAAAATCACCACGCTCGGTGAAATCAACACACGCAAGGCAATCACGCTGAATCCCAAGAAATTCGCTGACGAAACTTTTGAATACTACAGCATCCCCGACTATCAGCGCGATCAACGACCAAGTTTTACCACTGGGAGCCGGGTCGAAAGCTCCAAGTTGCTCCTCGAACCTAAGACCATCCTTTTCGGCAAACTGAATCCACGAGTTGAGAAGGTTTGGAGAGTCGCCGCGACACCGGAGTTCCGGCAGATTGGTTCCACAGAATGGATGCCTGTTCTTCCAAGTGAAGATATCGATTCAGACTTTCTCTATTTTCTCGAATGGTCGGATCACGTAATGCCAATTGCAAAAACCTTAGTTTCAGGATCGACTCCCAGTCGTCAGAGAGTCGATCCAAAGAGCTTTTACCAAATAAAGATCCCACTCCCTCCACTCCCCGAGCAGAAGAAGATCGCGTATATCCTTTCGACGGTGCAACGGGCAATCGAAGCGCAGGAGCGGATCATTCAGACCACCACCGAGCTGAAAAAGACCCTCATGCATAAGCTCTTCACCGAAGGCACGCACGGCGAACCACAGAAACAGACAGAAATCGGTCTTGTGCCTGAGAGTTGGGCGGTGGTCAAATTGGCGCAAAAGGCAGAATCTTTCCAATATGGCACATCGGTCAAATGCGGATATGTGATTGATGGAAAGCCTGTCTTAAGAATCCCAAACATTATAGGAGGATCGGTTAATACCACTGACCTCAAGTTTGGCAATCCAAAAAAAAATGAACTTGGAAAGCTGGCCCTTCGTTCAGGAGATTTGCTTTTCGTGAGAACGAACGGCGTAAAAGAGAATGCTGGTCGTTGCTCTTTGTTCAATAACGAATTGGAGGACTGTTACTACGCTTCCTATTTAATCAGAGTCAGACTTGACCCAAAGAGTCTAAGCGCGGAATTTCTCAATGAATATTCCAGAACTGAAGCTGGAACAAAATTTCTGAGTGGCCGATCAGTCCGCACGGCTGACGGCAAATTTAACATCAACGCTGGAACGCTTAAGACGATGCTGGTTCCGATTCCCTCGCTCGAAGAGCAAAAAAGGATAGCCCAGGCCCTTGCCTTCATCGACAAAAAGAAAACCAAAGCACGAACTAAGAGAGCGTGTCTCCACGACCTCTTCCGCACACTCCTCCACGAACTGATGACAGCCATGATTCGTGTAGATGAACTCGAAATTGAAGGGTAGAAGCCAGTAGCATGAGTTTTACCCTCTCTCGACTGTTTCCGGGCATAGAAACCGGACTGAACAAGATCGGATTCTTATTTGGAGCCGGAACCTCTAAGGAAGCAGGCTATCCATTGATGAGTGACCTAACGAAGTCCGTTGTCTCGAGTCTTCCGTCCGGCCACAGGGCAACCTTAGATGAAATCCTAGGCGCAAAAGGGTTCACATATGAACCCGTAAAGGGAAGTCCAAATATCGAAACTCTTTGCGATTTGGTCACTGAGTATTTTGTGACGACGCAAGAATCCAAGTATGGAGAGCTTGAATCGGAGATTCGAAAACTAATCGTTGAATTGATCTTATCCGTCACAAATCCAGACCTAACTCACCACGTTCGACTTCTTGAAGCTTTGAAACGGAGGGCGCACGGCACTTCATCAACTGTCACGATCCTGACGACCAATTACGACATTCTCTTTGAACTGGCGGCTGCCGAGGTTGGCGTTCGTCTAGAGACAGGATTTGACGGTCCACTGTGCCGGGTTTTCGACCCTGCGGTATTTGATCATGCTCGTGGAACGATAAACAACTCAAGGTTCACGCCTCGAAGCGAACTTCAACTCAACATAATGAAACTGCACGGATCTGTATCGTGGCAGAAGAGAGGAGCTAAAGCAATTGAAAGTGGCATGGACCTACAGAGTCCCACACTGGAAAGATTATTGGTTCTACCACGACGTCGTAAGATAATGGATACGCTCGCCGAACCTTTTGATCAAATATTCACGAGAGCATCGAGAACACTTGGGACAAGCTGCCAGTTCTTGGTGAGCTGCGGGTTCAGTTTCGGTGACAAGCACATCAACGACCAGCTCATCTTTCCTAAGCTAAATGCAGGTCAGATTCGACTGACTGCGATGTGTGGAATCGAACCCGAATGTCTTGATGATTTGAAGAGATTTCCCCCATTCCATGCAGGGTTCCCAGACAATTGCTTCATCAACGGAGAAGAAACTGGAGTTGGAACTGACCTGTGGAAATTTAGCGCCCTAGCGGGACTGATTGAACCTTAGAAAAGGAATGCCTTGTTATGAATGATTACAAGATAGGTAAAGTTGTTGGAGTTTCTGGCGAGCGCGTGTTTGTCTCGCTAATTGATCACACCGAAGGTGATGGGACTGAGGAGGGAGTGCCATCTACGATGATCGTCAACCTTCCTGATGAGGGCGGTCCGGTACCCTTGCTAATTGGACAGCCTGGAACGTTTGTGTCTATCGGGCTACCTTCTGGAAGACTTCTGGCAATGATCACAACTATCGACATGAAGGAGAATCCGCCGGTTCAATCTGAAATCAGGGCAGCTGAAGCAGAAGGTGAAGCCATTGTTGACGAACACAAACGAGTGGTTTCGGCTGTCCCGGTGGGAACAGTGGATGCAGGGGGAACTTTCGAGCGAGGGACCGATGTCCTTCCGACCGTAAATTCGTCGGCATTCGCCGTGCCGCCAGCTACAATCGACAGCATTTATCGGCAGTATGCGGAAGGGAATTTCTCTCTTGGTCATTTGTCCCTAATCCCGGATCAGCAGGCCAGCATTAATCTGGATGCTTTCTTAGCCCGCCACGGAGCCATCCTCGGTCAGACAGGGGGAGGGAAGTCATGGACCGTAGCTTCGTTTCTTCAGAAGATCGCTGCTTTCCCGCAATCGACTATGGTTCTTTTTGATCTTCACGGGGAATATGCCTCAGCATTTGGTGACGAGGCTGATGTGATCTCCGGCACTGATATTGAGTTGCCCTATTGGCTCATGAATAGTGAAGAGCTCCTTGGTTTGATGGTTGATCGGAGTGAGTCCGCCGCTCCGAACCAAATTGCAAAATTCAAGGAGCTATTGCAGGCTGCTAAAGACAGTCATCCAGAGAATAAGGAACTCGGGATTGATCGAATCACAATCGATACCCCTGTGTTTTTTGACTTCGCCAAAATCCTTAGTGAGTTCAGACGCCTAGATACGGAGATGGTGCCCGGTGCCAGTAAGCCCAAACAGGGTCCGCTACATGGTCAGTTTACGCGACTTCTAATGAGGGTGGATTCCCGACTAAACGACCGGCGTTACGACCTGATTTTTCAACCGACGACCTACGTCACTAGCGCTTCGATGGAAGACCTATTCCGAAGGCTTCTCGGTGAAAAGACAACGTCGCGTAAGAAGATTGTGATCATCGACCTAAGCCCTGTCCCTTTTGACGTGCGGAACTCAGTGATCTCTTTGATTATGAGGTGTCTCTTTGATTTTGCGTATTGGTATCGTCGCGTTAACGGCTCTTCATATCCAATAGCTGTCTTCGCTGATGAGGCTCACATTTACCTGAATGATAACGATTCCGATGCGAGATCCTCACGCGAGTCAGCAGAGCGGATCGCAAAAGAAGGTAGAAAATACGGCATCAGTCTAACCGTCATAAGTCAGCGTCCTCGAGAGGTATCAGCTACCATCCTCTCGCAGTGTAACTCATTTCTCTGTTTGCGCATCTCGAATCCCGACGATCAATCTTACGTAAGGAATCTCCTCCCAGATTCTGTGCGAGGGATCACGAGCATGTTCTCAACTCTTCGCCGTGGAGAGTGCATTTTACTGGGCGACTCTGTAATGATGCCTACCCGGATTCGAATCGATCGGCCAACCCCGACGCCTCAAAGTGATGACACGTCATTTTACGAAGTATGGAATGAAAATCCTGCGAATCTTGATGTTGCAGCTGTATTGGATGCTTGGAGGCGGCAGAATGTCCCCGATGCCTAATTCAATTTAATTTTGAATGCCCCCTCCGAACACAAAACTGTCCAAGCCCGCATTCTCGCCTGCGCCGAGGTTATCGGCGTAGCTTGATTCCAGCGAATGAACTATGTCTGACAAACTAATCGCCTCTCCTGACTACGCCGCCTGGCTGCGCGAAGTGAAGTCGCGGGTTCTATCGGCTCGGATCTCGGCGGCGCGTGCGGTGAACCGCGAGTTGATCCTGCTCTACTGGGATATCGGGCGCGGGATCATGGAGAAGCAGGAGGATCTGGGTTGGGGGAAGTCGGTGGTGGAGCAATTGTCCCTGGATTTGAGGGCAGAGTTTCCAGGGATGAAGGGGTTTTCCCCCAATAACCTCTGGTTCATGCGGCAGTTTTACTCGGAATACAGTGCCCCTGCATTTCTTGAACAGCTTGTTCAAGGAGTTCCGTCTCCAGTACCCTGAGGACATTTAAATTTCTGTCCGCGGCCATTGGATTACCCGCGAAGCGTCCTGGAGGCGCGAAGACCAGGTAGGGAAAACAAGAGATGCCCACCCCCTCCGAACACAAAACCGTTCAAGCCCGCATTCTCGCCTACGCCGAGGCCATTGGTTGGATGTTTGTGTCCCGTGAGGAAGCCGAGCAAAGGAGAGGGGGCACTCCCGCTCCTTTGTCCCTCTTCTTCGACGACCTGCTTGATGCCAAGGTGCGGGAATTCAATCCGCGCTATGCCGAGGCCCAGGGGCTTTTGCTCGGCCAGTTCCGCTATTTCCACGCCGACATTTACGGTAACAGGGAATTCGTCGAACACCTGCGCAACCGGGGCAAGTTCTTCGATGTTGATGAGAACCGCGAGCGCGACCTGATCCTGATCGATTACGAAGACCCGACGCGCAACGTGTACGAAGTGACCGAGGAATGGGCCTTTCACAACGGCCACTACGGTACGCGGGAGGATATCGTCTTTCTCATCAACGGCATTCCCGTGCTGGTGATCGAGTGCAAGAATGCCAGCAAGGATGAGGCGATTGCCCTCGGAGTGGATCAGATCCGCCGTTATCACCGCGAGACGCCCGAGTTGTTTGTGCCCGAGCAGCTTTTCACCGCCACCGATGCCGTCGGCTTCTCCTACGGGGTGAGTTGGAATACGGTGCGCCGGAACATTTTCAACTGGAAAGATGAGGAGGTCGGCAAGCTGGAAGCCAAGGTGAAGAGTTTCTGCGCCATCCCGCAGGTGCTCGCCTTCTTGAGGGACTACATCGTCTTTGCCGAGAAGGATGAGGAGTTGAACAAATATATCTTGCGCCAGCACCAGACCGGCGCGGTGGAGGCGAGCGTTGAGCGCGCCCTTGCTTCTGACCGCCCCCGTGGCCTTGTGTGGCACACCCAGGGTAGCGGCAAAACTTTCACCATGATCAAGGCGGCGGAATTGCTGTTTCGCGCACCCCAGGCGGACAAGCCGACCGTCCTCCTGATGATCGACCGCAACGAACTGGAAGACCAGATGCTCAAGAACCTTGCCGCACTCGGCTTGGACAACCTGGAGCACGCCGGTAGTATCGCCCGGCTCAACCAATTGCTGCGTGATGACTACCGGGGCATCATCGTGACGATGATCCACAAATTCCGCGACATGCCGGCGAATCTCAACATGCGCTCGAACATTTACGTCCTCATCGACGAAGCCCACCGGACCACCGGCGGCGACTTGGGCAACTTTCTCATGGCCGGTTTGCCGAATGCCACCTACCTCGGTTTCACCGGCACCCCGGTCGACAAGACGGTGTATGGTAAAGGCACCTTCAAGACCTTTGGCTGCGAGGATGACCGGGGCTATCTGCATAAGTATTCCATCGCCGACAGCATTGAGGACGGCACCACGCTGCCGCTCTACTACCAGCTCGCCCCCAACGAAATGCTCGTTCCACACGAGACGCTGGATAAGGAGTTTCTCTCTCTCGCCGAAGCCGAGGGTGTAGCCGACATCGATGAACTGAACAAGATTCTTGAGCGGGCGGTGAACCTGAAGAATTTCCTCAAGGGCAATGAACGCATCAAGCAGGTAGCCGAATATGTCGCCAGGCATTACAAGGAAAACGTCGAACCTTTGGGGTACAAGGCGTTTCTGGTCGGTGTGGACCGCGAAGCCTGTGCCCATTACAAGCATGCCCTTGATGCGCACCTGCCGCCGGAGTATTCCAGAGTGGTTTACACGGGAAACAATAATGATTCCAGGCTGCTCAAGGCATTCCACCTGGATAAACAGGAGGAGCGGCAAGTCCGAAAGGCGTTTGGAAAATTGGAGCAGCAACCCAAGATTCTGATCGTCACCGAGAAGCTGTTAACCGGTTTCGACGCCTCTGTGCTTTACGCGATGTATCTCGACAAGCCTATGCGCGACCACACCTTGTTGCAGGCGATTGCCAGGGTGAATCGGCCCTATGAAAACGAAGATCATGGCATGGTGAAACCGCATGGGTTTGTGCTCGATTTCGTGGGTATTTTTGAGAATTTGGAAAAGGCGCTGGCCTTTGATAGTGATGAGATCAATGCAATCGTCAAAGATCTCAAGCTGTTGAAGGTGTTGTTTCAGGACAAGATGGAACAACGAGCCCCGGCCTATCTTGGGCTGATCACACGGCATTTTGATGATAAGGATGTTGACGCACTCATCGAGCATTTTCGTGACCCTGAACGCCGTAAAGTCTTTTTCAAGGAATATAAAGAAATTGAAATGCTGTACGAGATTATTTCGCCCGATGCGTTTTTACGGCCGTTTATTGATGATTATCGTACTCTTTCAGAGATCTATGCCACGGTGCGTAAGATTTACACCAGGTACGTCATTGTGGATAAAGAGTTTCAGCGCAAAACCAACGAACTGGTGCGGGAGAATATTAGCATTTACGGAGTAACGCCGCCGATTGAGTTATTGAAGATTGATGCCGAGACGGTAGAGGTCATCAAAGCTACAAAAGGCGGAGAAAGCATAAAGGTCATCAATCTTGTAAAAAGCATAGAAAAGATTGCGGAAGAGAACAGTGATGATCCGTTCCTGTTGGCCATGGCTGAACGTGCTCGGGCTGTACGGCAGCAGTTTGAACGACGCCAGAATACGGCAAGCGAGGTACTGGAAGAACTCTTGCAGGAAATTGAGAAGAATGAAGAGCGAAAGAAAGAACAACAAGCGAAGGGATTCGATGGCTTTACGTTTTTCGTGTATCGCACCTTACTGGACGCGGGGGTCGGAGAAGCTGAGAGTGTCAGCAGCAAGATAAAAGCGGCGTTTGCGGAATATCCTGATTGGAAGAAGAGCGAAGCTGCGTTACGGGATCTGCGCCAGAAAGTGACTTTCGCCATTTTTGCCGAGTTTGACGACCCGGATAAGGTGACAACAATAGTGGATGATCTGTTTACGCTTCTGGACAAAGCCGATCGAATCTAGAGCATGAGTGAAACGGAGCAAAAGAGGGTTTTTAAGGAGCGCGTGAGGGCCTGGGCCGCAAAATTGGACGTGGACGTCGTTTGGCTGGGCGTGCGCCCGATGCGAAATAAGTGGGCCTCTTGCTCAACGAACGGGTATCTTAATTTCAATGCCGAACTGTTAGACCTCAAGCAGAGTCTGTGGGATTACGTCATTGTGCACGAACTTCTTCATTTTTCCGTGCCGAATCATGGAAAGTTGTGGAAAAGTTTGATGAGCGCACATTTGGGGGATTATGAGAGTGCGGAGGCAGAGTTGAGGGTGCAAGCAGGATGTGCGGACGATATACCTTAACCTGCACGCCCGAAGTCCTCGCCGAAGAATTTCGACTCGAAGCCGTCCCGGACCTCCGCCCTCGTTATAACGTGGCGCCTTCCCAAGGGGTCGCCTGTGTGAGAGCAGGGCTCCGGTCGCGGAAACGTGAGGCGGTCCTGCTGCGGTGGGGCTTAATCCCCTCGTGGGCCGGGGATCCTGCCATGGGGATGAAGCTCATCAATGCCCGCGCGGAAACCGTGGCGGAAAAGCCGTCCTTTCGAAAACCGTTCCGGGAACGGCGCTGTCTGGTGCCGGCGGACGGCTACTATGAATGGAAACGGGAAGGTTCACGAAAACAGCCCTACCACATTCGGTTGAACAGTGAACGCCCGTTTGCGTTCGCCGGACTGTGGGACCGGTGGACGGGGAAAGACGGGAAGACCATAGAATCGTGTACGATCCTCACCACGACGCCCAACGAACGCCTGGCCTCGATTCATGACAGGATGCCGGTCATTTTACAGCCCGCGGTGTATGAACCGTGGCTGGATCCCGGGTTGCAGGATGCGGCGCGTCTTGTTCCGTTCCTGACACCTTATCCCGGGGACGCCATGATTGCGGTTGCAGTCAGCCGGCGGGTCAATGATCCGCGAGTGGATGACGCGCGGTGCCTCGAAGCCTTGGAAGCCCTGGACGAATGAAACGGCGTCACGCGGTGGTTCCCGACCGGGTTCCCGGCCGGAAGAGTCGTCCTGCGGTTCTGATGAGGAACTTCCGTGGCAACCATTTCATCGTCCAAGCCGCCAGCTTGCCTTGCCAGCCGATGGTGACCACGGGGTGCTTGTTCGGTAACGCGGCCAGTGACGTGTGCACTACTTGGTCAGCCGTTTGCATGGGAAGGCGGCCAGGGGGACGAAAGCCGGAAGTGATATGAAAGTCGGTTTCCGTTTGTCCGGGACAACAGGCTTGGACCACCACGCCGGTCGGACGCACTTCCTCGGCCAATGCTTCTGAAAACGACACCAAAAACGCTTTGGTGGCGGCATATTCCGCGAAATGCGGGATCGGGAGCAGGCCGGCGATGGAGGCCACGTTGATAATGGTCCCGGACCCGCGCTCAATCATCCCCGGCAGAAACAACCGGATACTTTCCACCACGGTCCGCACGTGCACGTGAAGCATCTCCTGGATGCGCGGCAGCGGGTGGGACACGAATTCCCCGTACAAACCGAACCCGGCGTTATTGATCAGCATCTCCGGGGTCTGCCGGTATTGTCGGCTTTCCACGAATAATTGATGAGCGGCGTCAGGTTGCGCCAGATCGGCGACGAACACGTGGGCCTGAATGCGGTGGTTCGTCTCGAGTTCATGGGAAAGGTGCGTGAGTCGCGCCTCGTCGCGGGAGACCAGCAACAGGTCATAGCCCCGGCTTGCCAGGAGGCGGGCATACGCCGCCCCGATCCCTCGAGAAGCTCCGGTGACAACGGCAAAAGGATTCACGTCCGTTCGTTCGACGACGGGATGATCAGGATTCGACATGGGTTTTCTGTTCGGCTAAGGGGTGGCGGACGCGTTCCAGGTGTCTCGCTGGGCTTGGGCGTGAGCGGCATCCTGGTAGACCACGTGAATGATCATATTCCCGAACGGGCGCCGGACCAGCTTCAATAGCACAAAGCCCTCCGCAAACCCGAATGCCAGTTCCTGGGCACTCCCATCTCGAAAGACCGCCAGTTCCTGGTCGGTGGGCTCGTGCGTGGTGGGGTATTGAGTGGCCAACACGTCAAAGACTTCCAGGAACCATTCCTGCGTATAGGTGCCCATTTCAATGTCGATATGGCTTAGGGTGGACGGTGTAGTTCCGTCCCCGGATGGAGCGGCGGCGCCCACGCCGCGGCCATAGCCCAAGGTGAAGTAGCGATTTTTCCCCAGGAGGTCATACAGGCATTCGGTCTGACTCGAGCAGTCTTCAAGCGCCGTAACCTCCGCCGGGGTCATGCCGAATTTCAAGGTGCCGAAGCCCTGAATCGTGGCAGCCTGAAGCGGAGCGGTCATTGCTAACAGGCTCACGAGGCTGAAGGCCACGAAAGGCAGCAGGGCGGTCGTTCTCAAACGATTGGTCATGGGTGCAACTCCTTTAAAAGAGACAAGAGACCTCATCATGCCCCGTAAGACAAGGAAAAACAACTCTCTTCTGTTATTCCCGACGCTTGTCCCCGACCTGATCGGGGATCTAATCGGGAATCCAGGATCTTTCCAGGTGTGTTTTGAAGAATGAAGAGGCAGAAGAAACAGATCTGGATCCTCGCTGAAAGCTGCAAGGATGACAGGGGGGAGTTTTGCAAGCATGCCCCCGACCTATAGCGGGGATCGCTAGGTTACAAAGACAAAAAGGGAAGCAGGCGCGCTCTTAACAAGGAGGAGGAATTGAAGAGTGCGCCTGCCGGGCAGGTGGCGTCATCCTCTCTAGAAGGTTTTATATTCGAGCCACTTGCCGTTGAGGGTGATCTTGCAACGATCCTCTCCCTGGCCTCCCTTGACCTTTTCCATATCGAGTGAGAAATCAATGGCGCTCATGATGCCGTCTCCAAACATCTCATTGGCCATGTCCCGCAAGGCATCACCATAGACCCCGATCACCTCGAGCAGCCGATACTTGAAGGGGTCACTCATGTTCGGAAAGTCCTCTCGCACCGGAAACCGGCTCAGGCTGGCGGTGGACTCCTGATCCAGATCCAGCAGTTTCCCGACGGTCGCCGCTTCCTTCGGCGTCAACCGGTGATTGCCGTTTAGGGCGGCGGCTACGAAGGTCGGGCTTTTTTTTACCGCTTTCGCGACCTGGGCAATCGAAATTTGTTTCTTCAGACGTTTGGCCTTTATGGCTGTTTTGGCATCTTTCATGAGGATGGCTCCTTTCTAGTGTGATGCGACGGGTTCATACTTGTTCGTCGCCTGATTGCGGAAATTAATTTCGACGGGGCCGGACCGCTTCGCGTCATCCCCGCCCTCATCCGCTTGTCCGTGCGAGGCGTGGCGGACCAGAAAATGAATGATGTGGTTTCTGATCTTGTAATAATGTTCGTCTTCGATAATCGTTTCCCGTGACCGCGGCCGGGGGATGGTCACGTCCACGATCTCCGCAATCCGGGCCGACGGGCCGTTGGTCATGAGCATGATGCGGTCGGAGAGCAGGATGGCCTCATCCACGTCATGCGTGACCATGAAGACCGTGTTGCGGGTGGCATTCCACATCTGCACCAATTCCTCTTGAATTACGCCCCTGGTCAACGCGTCGATTTGCGCGAACGGTTCGTCCAGCAGAAGGACCTTCGGTTCGATGGAAAACGCGCGAGCCAGACCGACCCGTTGTTTCATGCCTCCGGACAGGGCCGTGGGTTTTTTGGTTTCGGCCCCTTGCAGGCCGACGAGCGTGATGTATTTCTGCACGTGCGCTTTGATCTCCTGCGAACTCCAGGCGGGATAGGCCGAACGCACGGCCAGGGCGACGTTCTCGAAGACCGTCATCCACGGCATCAACGCGAAACTTTGAAACACCACCATCCGGTCCAAGCCCGGACCCGTGACCTCCTGCCCGTTCAGGATGGCTCCGCCTTCGGTCGGCGTCTCCAACCCCGCGATGATGTTGAGTAACGTACTTTTCCCGCACCCGGAATGGCCGATCACGGTGACGAATTCCCCTTTGTTGATCTTGACCGTGACGTCTTCGAAGATGCAGACCTCGCCGTTCCCGGAATGACTCGGAAAATACTTGCTCATATGATCGATAGAGAGAAAAGACATGACGCTACTCCCTGTAGGTGACCAAACCGGCCAATTTATTAAATCCCGAATCCAAGATCACACCGACGGTCCCCACCACCAGGATGGCGAAGATGACTCCGGCAATATCCAGGTTGTTCCATTCAATCCAACTCAGGTAGCCCACGCCCAGTTCCCCGAGCAACATCTCCGCCGGCACTACGGCGACCAGCGCGCTCCCGAACGAAATGCGAAGGCCGTTCACGATGGTCGGCGCGGCTCCCGGAAGAATCACCTTGTAGAGCCGCTTGAACCACGACAACTGAAGAATGGCGGCCACCTGCAAATATTCCTTCCGAAGGGTGTTCACGCCAAAAGCCGTAGTGGCCAGGGTCGGCCAGACCGCGGCCATGAACACCACCAGGATTGCCGTCCATTTCGGATCCTTGACCGTGTACAGGAGCAAGGGCATCCAGGCTAAGGGTGAGATGGGCTTCAGGATCTGAATGAACGGGTTCAGCGCGCGAAACAGCATCTGGTTCAAGCCCAGAATAATCCCCACCAGGATTGCCACCCCGGAGGCAGCGAGGAATCCCACGGAAAATCGTGAGACCGTATAGCCCACCAGAAACGCGATCCCATGATCATTGGTCCCTTTAATCACGAAGGCTTCGTTCAATTCGATCCAGGCTTTCTCCAGCACTGTCACGGGCCCCGGCACCCCTTTCACTTTTTCTTTTTCCGGGTTCCACACGTACCGGCCGTCGTCGGTTTGCATGATATCGCCGTTGAACTCCATGACCAGCAATTCCTCGTCCGTCTTGCCCGTGGGGTCGAACGGGGGACTGATCGTAGCGAGATGCCACGCGACCAGAAAAAGCCCGAGGAAAAACACGGAGATGAAAAACGGATGCTGTGTCTGCTTGATGCCCATGGTCATTCCCGTCTGTGTTCACTCATTTGTTGATAATTCTCCCCTCCCAACACCCTCTCCCCTGGCGGGAGAGGGCTGGGGTGAGGGGGACATTCACCGGCTACGCCATACTGTGAATCGGAAAACTCTTCACGTAGGCTTCCGGCTTCACGGGATCGAACGTCTTGCCCATAATGACGTGCTTCGTCATGGTCTTGGCATGCGTGGGATAGCCCAGACCTTTGGACACCTTGTCGCACTCCGCCGCAAGATAGACCTGCTCCGCGACTTTTTGATAATTCACGTCCCCTTTCAAATGACCCCACCGTTTCATTTGGGTCAGGATCCAGACGGCCATGGAATGCCAGGGATACGGATCGAAATCGATGCGACTCGGAACCTTCTTGATACCGCCCAACCCATCGGCAAACGTCCCGGTCAGCACTTGTTCCAGCACGATTCTCGGCTGGTTCAGGTAATTCGCCGGGGCAATGGCCTTGGCGATTTCCTTCCGGTTGGCCGGGTTCGACGCGTAATGGGTGGCATCGACGATCGCCCGGAACAACGCGAGGAACGTGTTCGGATACGTCTTTGCGAATTCCTGTGAAATCGCAAACGCGCAGCACGGGTGTTTGTCCCAGATGTCCTTCGAGAGCTTGTAGATAAAACCGACGTTCTCATACACCGCGCGTTGGTTGAAGGGGTCGGGGGCCAGATAGCCGTCCACGTTGCCCGCCTTCAGGTTGGCGACCATTTCCGGGGGCGGCACCACGCGGATCTGCACGTCCTTGTCCGGATGCACGCCGCCGTCGGCCAGGAAGTAGCGCAACAGGTAATTGTGCATGGAATAATCAAAGGGCACGCAAAAGCGAAACCCTTTCATGTCCGCGGCCGTTTTCACGCCTTGATGTTTGTTGTGCAGGGTAATGGCCTGCCCGTTGATATTTTCCACGGCCGGCATATAGAACGGGACCTGAGGCGATCCCGCGCCCAGGGTGATGGCCAGGGGCATGGGCGAGAGCATGTGCGCCGCGTCCACGTCCTTGTTGATCGCCCAATCCCGGACCATGGCCCATCCCGCCGCCCGTTTGACTTTGGCGTTCAGGCCGTGCTTGCTGTAGAACCCCATGGGCTCGGCCATGATGATCGGCGTGGCGCAGGTAATGGGAATAAACCCGATCCCCAGGTCCGTTTTTTCCGGTTTGCCCACGGGGTCCGCGGCCAATGCCTGTAATTGGGAAAGAGGAAGAAACTCGCTGATCAGTCCGACCAGCGCCGCGCTTCCGACGCCGGCCAGCAATTGTCGTCGAGTCGGACCGCTTGCCTGCAGCACGGCCTTCGTCACGGCGACTTCAAGCGTCTTGGACAGGTGCTCTTCAGAGGTGAGAGGTTGCTCCCGATTCACGGCTTCGGGGGGTGCGACTTCTGATGAAACCGGATCGTAACGGTGATTGTAAACTGTGTGTGCCATGGTTCCTCCCGGGAGTTTAAAAATGTGAATGTACCGACTGCGTTTTCCGTGGATCGCGAAAACGCAAAAAAAAACGCCAAGCCAAGAGTTCTCAAAACTCTCAGGCCTGGCGTCATTGCCAGAACGACTTTGACTTCTCTGTCACATTACGGGGCTTCTACCGCCACCGCACTGTCTCTATAACAAGAAGTAAGCAAAAACGATGCCACCTTCTTTTTCATAACCAACTATTGAATATTATTGAAGTTCGGAGTTGAAGTTAGACGGAGTGTACACCGCATCTTTGTCAGGGTCATGACATCTTTGTCCGAACCCGACAATTTTGTCAGGTTTTGCGCGAGGCACCCTGTCAGGTTTTTTCGTATCAAGGATCTCCTGCCGTTATCCCATTATGGGTGGAGTCAACGACTGACACAGCCAATGCGCCCCCATTGACAAATAGAAAAAAGTGCGGTTAACTACAACCTGCGAAAGACAAAGTCGTCATTCCGCTGACAGAGTTATATGAGGACAATGAACGTCCTTCCCCAACGAAGGTTGGGAAAGGGCGTTTTTTTTTGCTGAAGAGAACGGTTGCCGTACATCCGTCGAGTACGGGGAAGTTTTCTTATTCGGGCAGTCGATAGCGTATCCAGGCAAAGGCGCCGGCAGCCACGGAGCAACGAGTTGACACGTGGCCCTGCCGGGGGCTTTTGTTTTTGGAAGACATGAGTGGCGCGATGAAACGAGAACTTTCAAAGGACGACGACAAGCTCATAACCCGACTGTGGGCTATTTTAGATCGCAAGGATGCTCCCGAAACCCGGATTGGCCAAGCCCTGGCCTTGTTGAATCAAGAATCTGAAACGGGAAAGGCTCCGGGCCGTTCTTACGAGATTTCCGAGTCATCCCCACGCCTCAAGCAAGCCGGTGATTCACCGCAACTTTCCAGCTACCGAAAGAAAAAGAAACAGGCGCCGGTCCTTATTGGCAACAGCACGGCGATGCAAGCGGTGGACGCTGCCATCCAGCGGATCTCGAACACCTCGGCCACGGTATTGCTTCGCGGCGAAAGTGGGACGGGCAAGGAGTTGGTGGCGCAACGGATTCACTGCTTGAGTGTGCGTGCCGATCAACCCTTCGTGGTGGTGCATTGCGCGGCGATTCCGGAGACCCTGATTGAAACAACCCTGTTTGGACTTGAACGTGGAGCCTTCACGGGCGCGAATCAGGCCAGAAAAGGACGACTGGAACAGGCGGCCGGCGGCACGTTGTTTCTGGATGAGGTCGGGGATATTCCCCTGTCAACACAGGTGAAACTTCTTCGCGTTCTTCAAGACAAAACCTTCGAGCGAGTTGGAGGTGAGGAGACGTTCTCGGTGAACGTCCGGGTGATTGCCGCGACACATCGTCATCTCGAAGCCATGGTCCATGCCGGCGAGTTTCGAGAAGATTTGTATTATCGGCTGAACGTCGTGCCACTCACGCTCCCTCCCTTACGTGCCCGGCGGGACGACGTGTCTTTGCTCATTGTGCATTTTCTCGACAAATTCAATCGCGCCAATAGCCGGCACATCCAATTGGGGCAGGACATGGTTCAAATGATGAGTGTCTACCATTGGCCCGGAAACATTCGTGAATTACAAAATTGCATCGAACGGTTGGTCGTCCTGGCAGAGACGTCGCTTATCAATTTGGAGTCCATTCCTGAATCACTCACTCCTTATTTTGACCACATGCGGACCGTTCAGTCTCAGCCCACCACCAAGTCGAACAGCCCTGCATCCCAACAAACACTCTCCGCACGCTTGGATGCGATCGAACGGGACCGTCTTCGAGAGGCCCTCAAGAAAGCAGGATGGGTCAAGGCGAAGGCGGCCAGACTGTTGGGCATGACGCCGCGTCAAGTCGCCTATCGGATCGCAAAATACCGGCTAATCGAAGAACCCTGACCGCATGGGGCCCACGTGGGTCGCGCCTGGACTAAGTAAGAAAAGGGAGGTTGGTGCCGAAGGCGGGATTTGAACCCGCACACCCCAAGGGGCGCTAGACCCTGAATCTAGTGCGTCTGCCAGTTTCGCCACTTCGGCATGGAGTTTGTCCTGAACGGGATGAAAGAACCGGCGACAATTATCAGCTTTTGTTTGGAAGGGCGTCAAGCCGGGCAACCCATTCGGGACGGCACGGGGGCCGTCCCCTACCGAGGCAGGGATGTGCCTTATGGCGCCGAAGTCGTACGAGAAGGTTCGGAAAGCTCCGGATATTCCTGGCGCCAGAGTCGATGGGGGCCTTGAAGGTCCTGAGTGTCTCCGGCGATGATGATCTGTTCTCGAATGAGTCCGGCGACACCGAGCAAGAACGGGGCCGGAATCTGCGGGGCATTTTCGGCAATCAACACGTCGAAGCGCATGCGTTTGAATAAGGGATCGGTCACGATTCTCCCCGGGGTCGCGACGACCAACCGTTTGTTCTGCATGAAGGCCTGCCGGTTGGTGGCCTCGCTCGCGGCCAGCATTTCACGAACTTTTTGAGTGCCTCCGAGCCTGGAGATGTCGTCTTTCAACGCTTCGTATTCCGGGCGCATCTCTTTCGGCATCGCGGCCTCGGGAGACAATTCACGGATTCGCGCCTGCGCGATCTCCACCTCTTTCATCAGGGCCGCGATGTTCCCGGTATAGAGCGTCCGATATTCGCTCAGGGTTTCCACGTTTTTGCCCATGGTCTGCATGCCAAGACGTTTCCAAATGGGCAGACTTTCGTACTTGACGACAATGTGATCGATGTCCTTGATTTTGCCCTGGAACTCACTCACCTGGGCCATGAGCCGCCATTCCAGTAATTTGACTTCATCCATGTCCCGTTGTTTCTGTCCTTTGTAGGCCAGGATGGGGATGAGCTCTCGAAATCGCTCGTATTTCTGGCGAAGGGTATCCTTGTGCGACCGGGATTTCGCGAAAAATTTGTGCATTTGCACTTCGAATCCCAATTGACCGAGTGGAATCCCTTCGGCTTGCTGGAGCGCCGCAATTTCGTAGCGGCTCAAGAGGCTGGTAAAAGGCAGCGCGGCATTCCGCAGGGTTTTGGCCAGAAACCCGAGCAAGCGATCTGCGGCATCGTGCGTGGGCGCCACCAGCAGCACGCGTTTATTGTGTCGCATCAGGTTCACCGCCAGTGTGCCCAGTTTGGTCCAACGCGCGGCTTGGTCATCGTGCCATATGGTCGTCAGAATGGCCGCCGATGCCCCGGTCCTCGCCGAAGCATCGGCTTCGTTGTGTTCCGGGTCCAGCCATGGCGCCAGCCGCTCGGCGGGTCCCAGGGCATAGGATTCGGGGTGGGCCGCCATGTCGGCCAGTCGCTCGGATGCCAGGCGAAAAAATTCATCGGCATCCGGCACGAGCGTATTGTCGAGCAAGGATTGCCCCAGCGTATCCTGGGTCTGGACCAGGGCGGTGTCGCCCTGGCGCCGGAGCAGAAAGCCGCCGGTGGGTTCCAGGTCTCCGGGCGGCACGATGGTGACGGGCACGTCTTCCAGAAACGTGGTGCCGGCGGGGACCTCCATGGCATACAGGTGCAGGGTGCCGGCTGTCCCGAGGTCTTGGGTCGCGCGGGACTCTATCAACGTGTCGGACGCACCCGCGGCGTCTTTGTGGTTGGCCAACCTGGTGGAAAATGCGTCGAGGAGGTCAGGCAGTTTCATGGCTCGCGGCTGGGATCGAGTGCCTGCTGAATGCAAATGGCCACGCAGCCCAATCCGCCCGTGATGGGACGTCGATCAAAGGCGCACCCCCGACTCTCGGCACAAGCCGTGACAAAAGGCACGTGCTGTGCGAAATCGAGGTCGTCGAGCACGTGAGCTTGCAGGCGACCATCGTCCAGCACTGACAGGATGAGGGCACGGTTATGATTGTCATCTTCCAAAACAGCGGATTTCGGCGACGGCGCGATTTTGGCGCGAGCCGCTTGAACGTGCGGCAACTCCACGACGGCTTTGACCAGGTGCTTAGGCGGTTGAATCGCCCGTTGACTCAGCCGGACGTTTAAGGACGTCAGGTCGAGGAGGTCCCGAGTAGCGGCCTGCGCCTGGGCCACGTCCCCGGCCCGTTGAGCGACAAACGCGTGAGGTATGACCAGGGCCAAGGCGAGGAATCCCACGCTCAGACGCCAGATAACCTTGTTACACGGCATGCAGGCATTGTAGTGGACGCTTGCGGGACGTGTCCAGCGTGACGGAGCCGGCAGGGCGCAACGACCGTTGCGCCCGATTGTTGCCTGCCCGCGGTCTCTCCGTCTATGCAGGGCCGCGGCCGGCACAAGGCGCTGGGAAAGAAAGCGCCGTAAGACAGCGCAGCTACACATGAGAGAATGGAAAACGGATGAGCGCGGGCAGTGCGTTTGCAGTGCAGGTTAGTGGCATTCGTTGCACTGGCTTCAAATTGACATTTCCCCTATGCGGACCTTATGATGCTACCCTTTGAGAAAGAAGAGGAGGCAGGGTGACGATGAAGGTGATTCTTCAAGAAAATATCGACAGTTTGGGGTACGTGGGAGACGTGCTCGACGTGGCCGATGGGTATGCGCGGAACTTCCTACTCCCCCGTCAAAAGGCCTTGGAGGCCAACCCTCGCAACGTGAGGGCGTTGGAGCATGCCAAGCGAGTAACGGCCCATAAGGCGAAGAAAGTCGAACACGACATCCAGGAACTGGCGACGAAACTGTCCAACGTCTCGCTCACGTTTCCGGTCCAGACCGGAAAGGATGACAAGCTGTTCGGGTCCATCACCACGAAGGATCTGGAAACCGGGTTGTCGGCCGAAGGATTCGACGTGGACCGCCGAAAGATTCAATTGGCAAATCCCCTCAAAGAATTGGGCACGTTTACCGTCGGCATCAAGATGCATCGGGACATCGTCGCGAACGTGTCCGTAAGTCTCGTCAAACAGGGTGGAGAGACCCAGGCTGAGGCTGAGACCCCAGTCGATGAAGCCGCGACCGACGCCGCCGTTGCTCCTGCGGAAACGCCGGAGTCGCAGGACGAGTGATGGGCTACGTCGTCGGGACCCTGAAAGCCGTTCAACAAGAAGATCCCGAGGTCTACACGGCTTTTCGCTCCGAAGAAAAACGACAGCGCGACAAGCTGGTGTTGATCGCTTCGGAAAATTATGCGAGCCTCGCGGTCCTGGCCGCGCAGGGGTCGCTGATGACCAACAAGTACGCGGAAGGCTATCCGCGGCGTCGCTATTACGGCGGCTGTCAGTACGTGGATGCGGTCGAAGAGTTGGCCATTGCCCGGGCCAAGCAGTTGTTCGGGTGCGAGCACGCCAACGTCCAACCGCATTCGGGTTCCACCGCCAACATGGCGGCGTACCTGGCGGTGTTGAAACCCGGCGATACCATCCTGGGCATGGCCCTCTCGCAGGGCGGCCATTTAACCCACGGCAGTAAGGTCAATTTTTCCGGAAAGCTGTTCCAGGCCTTCTCCTACGGCGTTGATCGCGAAACCGAGTTGATTGATTACGACGCGGTACGGCAAAAGGCCGAAGAAGTCCGCCCACGCATGATCGTCGTCGGGGCGAGCGCCTATTCGAAAGTCATCGACTTCCCGCGGTTTCAGGAAATTGCAAAATCCGTGGGCGCGTACCTGCTGGTCGATATCGCGCATATCTCCGGCCTGGTGGCGACGGGGCTGCACCCCAGCCCGGTTCCCTATGCCGATTTCGTCACCACCACCACCCACAAGACGTTGCGCGGGCCTCGCGCCGGCATGGTGATGTGTAAAGAAGAACACGCGAAAGCCGTGGATAAAATTGTCTTCCCCGGCCTGCAAGGCGGGCCGCTCATGCACGTGATCGCGGCCAAGGCCGTGGCGTTCAAGGAAGCCCTGGCCCCGAGTTTTACCGCCTATCAGCAACGCATCCTGGACAATGCCAGGGCCTTGGCGGACGGGTTTATTGCACGGGGCTATCACGTGGTGTCAGGCGGTACGGACACCCACCTGTTCCTCCTGAATCTCAATTCCAAAGGGGTGACGGGTAAAGATGCCGAGGAGGCACTCGACGCCTCGGGGATCATCGTCAATAAAAATGCCGTGCCGTATGACGAACGGCCGCCGGCGGTGGCCAGCGGCATTCGAATCGGCACTCCCATCGTGTCGACTCGGGGGATGGGAGTGACCGAGATGTCGCAAATCGTGGCGTGGATGGACGAGGTGTTGCAACATCCCACGAAGAAACGAATCCAGAGCAGGATTCGCAAGGAAGTCAAGGCCCTGTGCTCTCGCTTCCCGGTCTTTTCTGACTCGTAACTCCATTTCAGAGCCTGTCCCGAGCACAGCGAAGGAACCAATGAGGAATCCGCCGTTACGCACCAGTCTTCCGGCCGGTGAGACGGTGACTCTTTTCCGGGGAATGCGCGTGGGAGGTCCGGGCCTGTCATGAAATGTCCGTTCTGTAATAGACTCGACGACAAGGTGATTGATTCTCGCACGGCCCGGGAAGGCGAGGTGATTCGCCGGCGCCGGGAATGTTTCGGCTGTCGTCGTCGCTTCACGACGTATGAACGGATTGAAGAAAACCTTCCCACGATCGTCAAAAAAGACAACCGGCGAGAAACGTTCGATCGCGCCAAAGTCATGGCCGGCCTGAAAAAGGCGTGTGAAAAGCGGCCGATCAGCAGCGACGCGCTGGAAGCTGCGGTGGACCGGATTGAAAAACGCCTGCAGGATTCGGGTGAATCGGAACTCCAGGCCAGGATGATCGGCGAGGAAGTCATGCGGGAACTTCATGAGTTGGACCAAGTGGCCTACGTGCGGTTCGCCTCCGTGTATCGTGAGTTTAAGGACATCGATCAATTCATGGAAACGATCAAGTCCCTTGCGCAGGATCGAGGAACCACCTGATGTGCAACGACGCCACCGTGGTGCGTGCTCATGCCCTCTGCTAGCCGTTCCATTCAAAAAGCCGGACCCCGGCGGGTCGCGGCTTCCGTTTCCCAACGAAAGTCCAAAGCGGCGGCCAAATCGGTGCGCCGGCGAGCGGCCCCGGCCACACGGGTGGCGATCCTGGGAGGAGGACGCGGCGGGCGGGCGCTGTTGGAGATTTTTGCGCAGGACCCGCTGGCCCGTATCGTTGGATTGGGGGAGGCCAAAGCGCGAACGCTCGGGACCAAGCTGGCCCGGCAGTTGGGGGTTCCGGTCACGCAGGACTATCGTGAAATTTTGAACATGAAAGAGGTGGACCTGATCATTGACGTAACGGGCAGTCCCGAAGTCGAGCGGGCGTTGCACAAGATTCGAACGCCGAGCGTGGCGGTCATCGGAGGCGCGAGCGCCAAGTTCATGTGGCAGCTCATCGACGCGCGGATTCGGGCCACGACGGAAATCGAAAAAACCCTGAGCCGGTACCAATCCTTGTTCCGGCGATACGTGAAAGAAGAGGCCGAGAGCGCGGTGGATGAAGAGCGGACGCGCATCGCCTGTGAAATCCACGATGGGTTGGTTCAAACGCTGGTCGGCGTGAATTTTAAAATGGAACGCTGCGGGAACCTGATTCAGACGGAACCGACCAAGTGCTTTTCCCTGTTGAGTGAGACCAAGCATCAGTTGAAACACGGCATTCAGGAAGCGCGACAGGTGGTGTTCAACTTGCGACCCGGTCAATACGAGCGACTGGATTTACTGTCGGCGCTGACCAATTATCTCGAATCGTATAAAAAACAAAATCGTGTCCAGGTCGCTTTCTCCCATACGGGGAGCGATGCCCGCCTGCTGCCCAAGACGAAAGTCTTCGTCTTCCGGATCATCCAGGAAGCCCTGCAGAATTCGTCCAAGCATGCCAAGGCGTCAAAGGTCCTCGTGCAATTGAGCATTCAACCGCATCGCCTCTCTGCCATTATCCAGGATAATGGCAACGGGTTTGACGTAAAAGCCGTTTTTCAGAACCCCGACAAGTGGGATCACTTCGGCCTGCGCGGGATGAAAGAGCGGGCCAAGTTGCTCAACGGCGAAGTCTCGTTGGAGTCCCGCAAAGGCGAGGGGACGACGGTCACGGTCTCGATTCCGTTGGCCAGAAAGGATGGCGCGCGAAATGGCAAAAAAAATTAAGGTGCTGATTGCGGACGACCATCGCGTCGTGCGTGAGGGCCTGTCCGCTATTCTCGAGACCAAAGAAGAAATCCAGATTCTTGGGGAAGCCAAGGACGGCGGCGAAGCCGTGGAAAAAGCCAGGCAATTGCTGCCCGACGTGATCGTCATGGACGTGAGTATGCCTGGTATGACGGGTGTGGAAGCCACGCGGATCATCAAGCGGGAAATGCCGCATATCGGGATCATTGCCCTGACGATGTATGAGGATCATCAATACATTTTCGACCTGGTCCGGGCCGGGGCCACGGGCTATCTGCTCAAGGATTCGGATTCCACGGAAATCGTCGCGGCCATTCGTGCCATTTCCCGCGGGGAATCGTTGATCCATCCGTCGGTGGCGAGCAAAATTCTAGCCGAATTTTCATTACTGGCCGAAGGCAAAGGCAAAAAGAAATCTTTACTGGAACACGACCTCACGGAACGTGAAATCACGGTCCTGCGATTGGTGGCGGACGGCAAGACCAACAAGGAAATTGCCAACGTGTTGGATCTCAGCGAGAAAACCGTAAAAAATCACGTCCGCAACATCTTCCACAAGCTCCACGTCTATGATCGCACCCAAGCCGCAATTCTAGCCATCCGAAAAGGCATCATCGAACTCGATCCGCACCCTTGACGCTGTCTTTTCTTACAGTAGCGGTAAGCGCGCTCCAGCAATCGCGCATAAAGCCTATTTCTGTCGGCTCGCGAGGCAGCGGAACAACCTTCGAACGCCGGATGACGCGATCGCGCATGAGTAGCGACATCTTACACATCTTATACGACTGATCATGAAATTTGTACATTCATTCAGGGTTTTCTTCAGTCGCCTCGGTTGCGACGCCGTTCCGGTTGGTGCTACCATTCTTTGCAGTAAAAGGAGAGCGTGGTATGGCCAATGTGACGTTGTTAGTGTCTTCGACGTGTTCAGCCTGTCCTTCAGCCAAGAGTCTGTGGAAGCAGTTGCGGGTGAAACACAGTTTCAGTTACCGGGAAATCGATATCAGTACCCCCGATGGTCAGGAACTGGCCGACCGCCACGCGGTGCGAGCCGTTCCTGCCACGATTATCAATGGACGACTCACCTTTGTCGGCGTGCCCTCGCGGCAGAGCGCGGAAAAAGCGTTGAGTCAACGTCGGGGTTAACCGTTATGCACGCTGCTTGCCGGCGTCATAGGTCCTCCCAATGAGCACCTCCCTTCCGTTTGGAATGGATGAAGAGGATCTGGAGCTTGAGCTTCCGATCCTGCCGTCCCGTCAAGCCGCCGCTGCCCCCGACTGTCCGTTCTGCGGAGAGCCCATGACCTTTATCGATGCGGAATGGGGTTGTGCGGATTGTAACGGGGAACTGATCGGTCCGGAAACGGGATAAAGCGGACCCAGGTCCGTACCCCTTTCCCGTGACGCGTACTCCCGCGCGTCGCTTCTCTTCGTCAGCCTGCTATGCTTCGAGTCGTTACGGGTCTCTTTCATCCGGATCTGGAACAAGCCTTAGCCTCCGATATTCGCTCGTTCACCGCCCAGCCCTCGTCGCCTTGCCTGATCCTCGTTCCCTCTGAAAGTCTACGCACGCATCTCAAATGGACTTTCTGCATTGAGAAGCGCCAGCCTCTTTTCAACGTTCATCTCTTGACGTTTCACCAGTTGGCCGCGCGGTTGTTGGAAGAACAGGGCCGTCAGGTTGCAGCCCGACTGCGAGGCGAATCCTTTTTTCGGGAATGGGTGCACCAACGGCTGCGCTCGCGAGATCCGGATCTCGCCGGGCTCAACGAACTGGCCTCGATGCCCGGCGGATGGGCGGCGCTTTGGGCTACACTCAAGGACCTCAAGGACGCGAGAGTGGATGCGTGGGCGGTATTGGAGGCCTTCAGCCAAAGCCCGTTCTCCACGGATCACAGGCTGCGCTCGGTCGTTCGCTTGTACCTGGCCTGGTGTGAAGACCAAGACCGTCACTCGTTGTACGATCACGACGACGTCGCGGTGCTGGCGCTTGACCTGGTCTCCGCTTCATCGTGGCTCCGGCAACAGGCCCACATCTTTTACTATGGATTTTATGATTTGACCCAAGGGCAACTCGATCTCTTTCAAATGATCGTCAGGCAGTACCCCGCCACGCTGTATTTCCCGTTACTCGATCAGCATCCGGCCTTTCGTTTCGCCCAGCAGTTCTTCGATCAGCACGTCCGCGGGCTCGCGACAGGATCAATCGAACACAAGGTCGAGACTGCGTCTCCGTTTCGAGATCTGTTCGATCCGTCAGGGGAGTCCCGCTTGCCACGGTTCGGCGTGACCGAAGAGCCGGCCGAAGACGGTACCGACGCGGGCGTGTGGCGAAACGAAAATCGAAGCGCCGGAGCCACCGGGGCGCAAGGTTTCTGTCGTTTTGTCACGGTTTCGGGCGCGAATGACGAGATTGAAGTCGTGGCCAAAGAGATTCTGGCCCTGGTGCACGAGCAGCGGATTCCGTTTCACGACGTCGGAGTGGTGGGGCGGACGTTGGCCGGATACGAAGACGTGCTGCCTCGGGTCTTTTCGGCGCACGGCATTCCTTTTCAGGCGACCCTGCGCCGGCCTTTGAGCCAGTATCCGTTTCCCCAAACCCTGCTGCGTCTCCTCGCGCTTCGTCTTCCCGATTCCGACCGAAACGCCACCTTTGACGTATTGCATTCTCCGTTCGTGAATTGGCAGGCCTTCTGCCCCGACCTCGCGACCCCGCGTCCCGACGTGTGGGAGCAATTGAGCCGGCAGGTCGGGATCGAACACGGCTTGCGGGAGAGGGAGAGACTGGATCGATTTTTTGAAACCGGAGTTCCCATGCCGCACAAGCGAAAACGGGCTGAGGACACGATTGCAGGTGAGGAAGTCCGGAACCTTTGGCACGTGCTGGACCGCTTACACCAACTCCTTGACGCCTTCCCGGAAGAAACGAGTTGGGATGCCTTCGCGGACCAAGCCATGGAACTCATGGATCGCGTGCTGACGAGCCCGTCACCGGACATTGTGGATTGTGGATTGGGGATCGTGGATTGGGAACCGGCAATGAACAATCAAAAATCCGCAATCCCCAATCCACAATCCGAGGTATATCAAGCGGTCCGGGAGTGTTTTGCAGAGATACGGGCGCTTGCGGACGTCAGCGGGCCGGTCCGGTATGCGGAGTTTCTCGCGACGCTGAAGCGGTTCATGGAAGACCGGTTCGTGCGGACTCCTTCGCAATCGGGAAACGGGGTGCGGGTCGTGGATGTCATGACGGCCAGGGGCCTGTCTTTTCGTTTTCTGTTCGTGATCGGACTCACGGATCACGTCTTTCCCCGGCATATTCGAGAGGACGGGTTTTTCCGGGATTCGGCACGCCGGTTCTTGGACGTGCACCTGGGGTTCAAAATCCAGGAAAAGACCAGGGGGTACGACGAGGAACAATTACTGTTCTACCTGTTGATGCACGCGGCGCGGGACGGCGTCACGCTGGTGGCGCAGCGGTCGGACGAGGAGGGCCGGACGACCATCCCGTCCTGGTACCTGCAGGAAGTGGAGCGCTGTATGCCGGGCCTTGCTCCCGTGGATGTGCCCAGGTCCATGCTTCACAAATCCCAGGCAAGGCCGTACGCGGAGGAAGCGCGATGGACCCCGCGCGAGCGGCTCATCCGACACCTGCTGCATCGCCGCAAGCCGGCCCCGGCCGTGGCGGAAACACCGGAGTGGTGGCGGATGTTGGAAAACGGGGTTGCGGCACTCCGCGATCAGGAGAGCGACCGGCCGCACCTGAACGCCTACGATGGCCTGACCGGGCCCCTTCCGGAATATTGGAAGGGTTTGGCCCTGTCGGCGACCAGCCTTCAACGCTATGCCACCTGTCCCTTTCAATATTTCGTCCGGAACGTTCTGGGTCTCCACGTGCCGGGGACAACGCCTCGGAGTCAGGGCCTGGGCTCGTTGGAGGTGGGCACGTTGCTCCACGGGATTTTAAGAGAGTGGTACGGCCGGCTGGCGGAACACGGGTGGTTTGAGCAGGAAGCTCCTTCCGACTTCAAGCCTCTCGATATCCTGAAACAGGTGGCGGAGTCCGCGTTCCGGGAGTTTGAACAACAGAACGCGGTCGGGCCTGCGCTGTTGTGGGAGATGCGGCAGGAACAGATCATGAACATGCTCGAACGGATTCTTGAGCAGGACAAACGGGAACTGGGGCACGAATGGCGTCCGGTCCTGTTTGAAGTCCCCTTGAAAGGGGAGATGCCGGTGCAGGTCGCCAAGGGGACGACGTTGATTCCCCTGACGGGTCAGCTCGACCGGGTGGATTGGTCACCCTCCACGCGCCGGTATCGGATCATCGATTACAAATTTACCGGAAGCAGCGTGATGACGGACCAGGAGTTGGCCAGATCGGTCGTACAGGGAACTCGCCTGCAGCCGCTGCTCTATATGGAATTGGCCGGGCAAGGGATCCCGTCGTTGTTGGAGCAAATGTCCGGACGGGATGGACAGCCCGTCGTCTGTGACGGCGTCTGGTTTTACGTCGTGGCGCCCCGGGAACTTCCGGAAGAACAGGGGTTCGCCCCCGTATCCTTTTCAGCAGACACGCGGGCCGGTGTCGCCCCGCAATTGGAGACGCTGATGACCACGCTGGTCGAAGGGATCCAACAAGGAAAGTTCTTCATCGTGCCGGGCCGACATTGCGAGTGGTGTGATGTGCGGGCGGTGTGTCACCGGACGCATCCGGCCAGCGCCCGGCGCGCGCGGGAGGATTACCAGCAGATCAACGCGCATCGAAACGTGCGCCGCCAGCAGCCTCCGAAGCCGCCTGCCAAGCCAGCCAAAAAAGATGATGATTCATGAAGGCGGCAAGGCCGTGAAAGAGAATCTGCCGGACAGCCACGCGCGTCAGGCCGCGGTCACGGCGTCGGGGACCAACGTCGTGGTGACCGCCGGGGCCGGTACGGGCAAGACCTCGCTGATTATCGACCGTATCCTCCACGTCCTGACCCGGCGCCACCACCCTCTGACATTGACGCAGATCGTTGCCGTGACCTTTACCAACAAGGCGGCCAGCGAACTGAAGTTGCGGGTGCGGCATCGATTGCAGCTCATGAAGGAACTCGCCACGGGCCGGTATCCCGGGGCTCAACCTCCCGATTACGAAATCCAATCAATCCGGATGCTTCAGGAATCCTCCGGTCTCACCGACGAGGAGATGGCCGCGGTGAGCGACGAGGCCATGCGTGAGGTGGAACGGGCGCACATCGAAACCATTCACGGTTTTGCCGGCCATCTGCTGAGGCTGTATCCGGTTGAAGCCGGCGTGGATCCGTCGTTTCAGGAAGACGACGGCACGCGATTTCAGGAGCATTTCAATCGCGAGTGGGATCAGTGGGTGCAGTGTGAATTGGACGCGGGCGGCCGTCGGCATGACATCTGGCGGCAGGTACTGACGCGCTACGGCCTGGACGACGTGAAACAACTTGCGCAGGCGTTGACGGATGAACTGATTCCATTGCCCGGAATCATCGGCCCGCAACCCACGGTCACGCCGCACCTCCGGTCCTGGCTGGCGGCGTTACGCAAGCGCGGTTGTCTGTTGCAGGAGAAGTATCAAGGCACCCTGACGATCAATCGTCTGCTCGATGCCGCCGTCGCGTTGCTGGCGGGCGTGGAAACGGAGAGAACATCGCGGCCTGAAGACGCGGATGAGAGCTCCGGGGCGATGGCGCTTCAACGGACGATTCCAACGAAGACGAAGGCCTGGACCGATGAGGACCATGAAGAAGCCAAGGGGTTGATCAAGGTCGCCCAGGCGATTGCACAGTCGGGTTCGGAATCGTTGTGGGACGCCGTGCAACTCCTGTCCCCGTTTGTGGCTCACTGCCGGACCTCGTTCGTGGAGAAAGGGCTGGTCTCGTTTAACGGATTGCTCACGCGGGCGCGGGCCCTGCTTCGGGACCACCCGCACGTGCGCGCCGAATTGAAGGCGCAGTACCAGGCGATCATCGTCGATGAATTTCAGGATACCGACCCGGTCCAATACGAGATCATCCTGTTTTTGGCCGAAGCCAAGGGCACCGAAACCAGGGAATGGCATCGTGTGCAACCGGAGCCCGGCAAACTGTTTATCGTGGGCGATCCCAAGCAATCCATTTATGCGTTTCGACGCGCGGATATCGAAGCCTACGACACCGTCGTCCGGGACCACGTCCTGGCGCCGTCGGCCAAGGGTGAGCGGTTTTCCTTGCAGGGAAACTTCCGGACCCATGCCCAATTACTCGATCCGGTGAACCGCTGTTGCGCCAATGTGTTTCCGTCCGCTTCCGTCGAAGGGATGCAACCTCCGTACGAACCGCTCCTTCCCGTGCCGTCGGACGTGCTTCCCTTGCCTCACGAACGCGCGGAACTCCGCGTCGTCACCCTAGCGCAGGAGGATGCGGACGCGGATGCAGCCAGCCGCGCGGAGGCGGATGCTTTGGCGCGCTGGTTGCGGGAGGACGTCCTGGAGAAAGAATCCCTGCTTTTGGAAGGGCGTGCAATGCCTATCCAGCCGCGCCACGTGGCGGTCCTGTTTCGAACGTTCGCCCATCTGCGAATCTGC
This sequence comes from Nitrospirales bacterium, assembly GCA_965204475.1. GTDB lineage: Bacteria > Nitrospirota > Nitrospiria > Nitrospirales > UBA8639 > Bin75. The sequence goes on along the minus strand of OZ241988.1, from coordinate 1,309,886 downwards.
CTGGAAGCCTTTCGGCGGCACCACCTGCCTTGCCTCGCCGAAGGGGAAAAACACTTTTATGAGCGGCAGGAGGTGATCGATTGCAGCCTCGTGTGGCGCGTCCTGATGGACCCCCGTGATGAACTGGCCGTGGTCGGGGTATTGCGGTCTCCCTACGGCGGCTGTTCCGACGTCGAGATCGAGTCGATCGTGCAACGGGGATTCCCGGATGATTGGGCGCAGGAGTCGTCCCTCACGCACCTCCCGCCGATTTTTTCGATCCTGCATTCCTTGCACTTGGAGATCCGGACGCTCCCGGTTCCGGAGGCCATCCAGCACGTGTTCCAAAAACTGCCCCTGGCTGAATTGGCCGCGGCCTCCATCGACGGCGAGCATGCCCTGGCAAACGTGCTCAAACTCCGGGATGTCATGCTGGCACTGGCCGTGCAATCCGGGTTGACGCTTCGGGAAATCGTTCGCCAGGTGCAACAATGGGTGGACGACCCGGTGGAAGAGGGAGAACGACCCCTGGTCGAAGAAGGGTTCACGTCCCAGGGGCCGGGCGGCGCGATTCGGTTGTTGACCATCCATAAGGCCAAAGGGTTGGAATTTCCCATGGTGATCGTCGCGGGCCTGCAGCGGGATGTGGATCATCGAAGAGCCTCGGTCTGGACGTCCCACGACTGGCTGACCGACACCGTCGGCCTTCGGCTCGGCCAGGCCGCCGACCTTGGAGGTATTTTTCTCGAAACCAAAGTGGCCGAACGACAACGGGCCGAACAGGTGCGGTTGCTCTATGTGGCCATGACGCGCGCGCAACGCCGGCTCGTGTTGTCGGGGGCGCTGCACGGGAAAGGGGCGACCAAGAAGGGGACGTTCCTGTCGCTGATCGCGCGCGGCCTGGCTCTTGATTTGCCGGCCATGGTTGAGGCGGCAAAAGAAGGCGCCCGGAGCGACCATCTTGTCGGAGACGTGGCCGTGACCTTGACCGTTGTACCAGCTCCTCAGCCCACGAAGAAGCCCAAGCCCGCTTCTCCCACGTGGAAAGCGACCATGCCGGATGGTGCGGAGCACCAACGTCGATGGGATGCATGGATGCAGCGAATGGAGACGGCCCGCGAGACCCCGCTGTTTCTTTCCGCGACACGGTCCCTGACGAGGGACGACCCATCGTTGCCGTCGACCCCCGCGGCCACCGGGAAGTCCTCTGGAAAATCCAAGAAAAAATCACCGGTAAAACCTGTAGCTCTGCCACGCAAGAAGCCTGCGTCGCAGTCCGGGTCATCCGATCAAAGCGCAATCATGGGGACACTTGCCCATCGCGTGTTGCACGGGTGGGATTTTTCCGCCGATCCGGCCGCCATGCCAACGTGGATCGAAGACTGCTGCCGGATGTACCTTCCCAAGGAATGGGTCTCGGAGTCGGACAGCCTGTGTGCGGAATTGCAGGAACTTTTCACGCACTTTATCGAGTCCGAACCGTATGCCGTGCTCTGCCAGGCAGATATTTTGGGACGGGAAATTCCCTTTGTCGTTCCCTGGGAAAGTATGGGGGCTGAGTACGCCCCGGCCAGCGTGATGCAAGGAGTGATCGACGTCATGTATCGCCGGGATCAACAGATTTGGATAGCCGACTATAAGACGAATCGGGTGGAGAAGAATGCCCTGGCGCAGGTGGTGCAGGAATACCGCACACAGATGGAGATCTATCGTCGAGCGGCAGAGTCGGCCTTGGGCCAGGGTCCTATCCGGGCACAACTCATCTTTTTGCGGAGTGGACTCAGCGTCGAGGTTTGAGTAGGATAGATAAACACGGTTTGTTGAAACAATTCACTGTTAGGCTAAATTTTTTACTTTGTCATTCTGAGCGAAGCGAAGAATCTCGTAGTTTAAAACCGAGCGCCTTTAAAAGCAGATCCTTCACTTCGTTCAGGACGACAGAAAGATAGCGTAGTGAACAATTCGCTCCCTTCAAACACGTGAAGAAAGGAGAACGTTCATGCCACTGAGCAGTTGGACAATGGGATGCCTGATATGCAGTCTCGTCTTCATCGGCGCCTGTAGCAGTACGGGGAAAGTAAGAGTCACAGCCTTGAATGCCCCGGGCGGGAGCAACCCCGAGGCGGCGTCGGCCGTGAAAGCCGGCAACCAGGCTTTTGCCGCCGGGCAATGGGCCGTGGCGAAGCAGCAGTACGAAAAAGCCATCGGCGTCCAGGAGACCTTGGCGGAGGCGCATTACAATCTGGCCTTGACCTTGGATCGGTTGGGACAGCGAAAGCAAGCCGAGGCACACTATACCCAAGCCGCGAATTTCGCTCCCGGGCATCAGGTCATTTGGAATTCGCGGATCTATCGCCGGTATGGTGACGTAGGGTCAACGGGAGGCGGTGTCTTACCCAGCATCCCGGGCCTTGGGGGGCTCGGCGGAATCGGCGGCGGCGGAAGGCCTGGCGGGGCCCCACCCGGAGGCTTTTAGCCGGTTTTTTCCTAAGCCCTCTCTCTGCCGGGAGAGAGGGCTAGGGTGAGGGGGTATTCTGCCGGTTTGCATGCGTTCTGTAGCCTACCACGAGCATCGTGAGTCCCAGGAGAATCATGGGAATGCTCAAAAGTTGTCCCATGGTCATGGGACCCAAGATAAATCCCAGATGGGCATCCGGTTCTCGAAAGAACTCGGCAAAGCTTCGAAAGAGACCGTATCCGGCGATAAAACTCCAAAAGACCGTGCCGGGGGGCGTGGCCTTCCGGCCCAGGAACCAGAGGATTCCGAACAAGACCATCCCCTCCAGCGCCGCCTCGTATAATTGCGAGGGATGGCGACAGGCCGACCCGCCCCTCGGGAAGACCATGCACCAGGAGACGTCCGTGGGTCGTCCGTATAACTCCCCGTTGATGAAATTTCCCAAGCGCCCCAGGCCCAACCCGATCGGAGTGACTTGCGCCGCCAAGTCCGCAATCGTGTACGCCGCGAATCCCTTTCTATAGCAGAACAGCGAAAGCGCTATACACACGCCGATTAACCCGCCGTGGAAGGACATCCCGCCTTCCCATACGGCTAGAATTTTCAAGGGGTTCTGCAGGTAGTACGCCGTCTTGTAGAAAAGGGTATAGCCCAACCGTCCCCCGAGAAACACGCCGAACGCGGCATACACAATCAAGTCGGACAACTGGTTCGCGCTTAACACGACGTTCCGGCTGGCGGCCCGATGCTTGATCAGGAAATACGCCGCCAGCAACCCCAGCAGATACATCAGCCCGTACCAGCGAAATTGCAACGGCCCCAACCGAAAAAAAACCGGATCAATCTCGGGGAAGGAAAGGGAAACCCACAACGGAGGGATGTAAGAGTTCAAAACGGATATCCGGTTGAAAAGAACGCCCTGATCACGGCTTGGCCCTTATCAAATTGCGAAACCATCCTAGGGAGGCGTTGCCGGTTTTTCAAGGGACGCCGCCTTGTCGAGCATTTGCCTCCGCAGTTGGTGGCGGAGTAGAGTTTGCGGCAGCACCCACGCGATGAATGGAAACGGAGGATCAAGAGATGAGTGACGAAGCTGCAACGCATGCTTCTCAGGGAAACCCGGCGGCCGAGGAGGCCGTGTTGCCCGGGGTTAAACATATTATTGCGGTGGCAAGTGGAAAAGGCGGAGTCGGGAAATCCACGGTCTCCGCCAATGTGGCCGTGGCGTTGGCGCAGACCGGCGCGAAAGTCGGGCTGATGGACGCGGATATTTATGGCCCGAATATTCCTATGATGATGGGAGTGCCGGAACCCCCGGAGAAAGAGGGTGACAAGATCAAGCCGGCTGAAGCGCATGGCGTGAAGATCATGTCCATGGGGTTCTTTGTGCCGGAAGAAACCGCCATCGTGTGGCGGGGGCCCATGGTGCATACCGCCATCCAGCAGTTCTTTCGTGACGTGTTGTGGGGAGACTTGGACTACCTGTTGGTGGATTTGCCTCCGGGGACGGGGGATGCCCAACTCAGTCTCTCCCAGATCGTTCCGCTGACCGGCGTCGTGACGGTGACCACGCCACAAGAAGTGGCACTCTACGACGTCCGCAAGGGCCTGATGATGTTCAAGAAAGTAAACGTCCCTCTCTTGGGCGTGATCGAGAACATGAGTTTCTTCGTTTGCGGGCATTGCGGAGAACGAACCGAAATCTTCTCGTTTGCCGGCGGCGAGCGCGCGGCGCAAAAATTCGAGATTCCCTTCCTGGGTCGTATCCCCTTGGATCCGGCGATCCGCGAAGGTGGAGACGCGGGCATGCCGGTCGTCGCGTCGACTCCGGATTCTCCTCTCACCCTGGCGTTTCAAGGTGCGGCCCAGGCGTTGCAGACGCGCGTGAAGGAACTCACGAGTGAAGCGACGGGGGCAACCCTGAGTGATATGGTCAAAAAGTTGAAAGAACCCATGGAATAACAAGAGGCGCAGGTTCGAATCCGCTCTTCCCGCCGTGGGAAAGGGCTAAGGTGAGAGGGGAAAGAGCCTGTAGTTTTAATCGCTGGAGGATCCCAATGGCAGAAATGGTCAAAGTGGCGAATACGGATGAGGTGAAACCCGGAGAAGGCATCGTCGCCGAAGTCGAGGGCAAAGAGATTGCCCTTTTTAACGTCGACGGCACGTTTTATGCCGTGGACAATACCTGTGTGCATCGTGGGGGGCCGTTGGGTGAGGGTGAGTTGATCGGCGAGGTGGTCACCTGTCCCTGGCACGGTTGGGAATACAACGTCACGACCGGGGCCTGTGTCACGAATCCGTCCGCATGCGTGGCCAGATTCCCCGTGGAAGTGGATGGGAACGAAGTCAAGGTCTCTCTCGAACCGGCTTCCCCGGCCTGAAATACAACACCCATGCATACTTTTTCCCGTGATCGAATACGATCGTAGTGAGCAACATGAGTAACAAAACGAACCGGCTTAGCCGGCAGGAACCGATCCGGTTACAGCGTCGTCCTCCCAGTCTGGCCAAGCTGAATATGACGAAGCACGTCAGCCACAAGGAGTACGAGAGCAAACTGGCCAAGCTTCAAGTTCACTTGAAGGAACTCTCGCTGGCCTACCAGTCCCAGAGACGGCGCGCGGTGATCGTGCTGGAAGGGTGGGACGCCGCAGGCAAAGGAGGCGTCATTCGACGTATGCACTGGCCGCTCGATCCACGCGGACTCAAAGTCTGGCCGATCTCCGCACCGAGCCCGGATGAGCTGGAACACCACTACCTGTACCGCTTCTGGACACGAATGCCACGGGCCGGGCAACTCGTTGTTTTCGACCGTTCCTGGTATGGCCGGGTGCTGGTCGAGCGAATCGAAGGCTATGCCACGCAGACCGAATGGCAGCGTGCGTACGCCGAGATCAATGAGTTCGAGCGCCTGCTCGCAGACGACGGCGTCCGTCTCGTCAAGATATTCCTGCACATCACACCGGAGGAGCAACTCGCGCGGTTCCGTGCGCGATTCAACGACCCGCTCAAGCGCTGGAAGCTCTCCGTGGAAGACCTTCGCAACCGGGCCCGCTGGGCTGACTATGAAGTGGCGATTGAAGAGATGTTCCAACGAACCTCGACCGTCCGCCGGCCGTGGATCGTGATCCCGGGCAACAGCAAACATTACGCCCGTCTTGCCGCGATCGGCGCCATCGTCAAACAACTGGCTGATGGAGTGGACCTGGCCCCGGCCAGCGTCGACCCCGGCTTCGAGCAACGGGCTCGCAAGCTGCTCGGTCTTGACCAGCCCTCCGGCCGAAAAACGCGATAGCGTCGCCCTTGCGTCAGACGGGTGTGAGCGGCTCTGACCATGTTTCCCATTTATGAGAAAATAGCCCGAATCTGTCATTCCCGACGTTAGTAATCGGGAATCCAGAGTCTTTCCCTTTCTTCTCGCAACACAACCCTTTATCCAAAAAGTTATGTGAAGTGGCCCTGAGGGGCTTGCATGTTTGGGACGATCATGGTAGATTTAAGTATAATATACCAGGTTAATATACTTTTACCAAGGAGGGCAAGATGTCCGATAATCAGCAACAGAACCGAGATCAGGGGAACATGGGAGACGACATTCCAGAGGGTAACCCCGTGAAATTCAAGTACAAACGTAGCTCTCCCTTTCCTCTGCTACTTAGAATCGCGGAACACGAGATGGACACCATTGAGGACTTTTTTGATCGAGCTCAAGAAGCCTGGAGGAAGGGACAACACGATCTCGAACAAATAGCAGTGCGGTTTAAAGGAAAAAATGTTCCGGACGACTGGTTGGTTGACGATGTTGCACAGCTTAAGGAGTTTTCATGGCTTTACGCAGAATTTGCAATCATCGGGCTGTGGAGGTGTATTGAACTGTACAGGAAAAGTGCAATGCGATTCGCCTTGAGCAGACGCGCTGCACGGCGCGCATCTGAACATGAAAAGTTTAAAGTGGACCTTCTGCGATTAAACATAAAAGAAACAAAGATTCATTGTGCTCGTTCTGTGGACGAGTTGCGCTGCCTAAACAATGCAATAAAGCACGAACGACTGGTTAAAGGTAAACTCGCCGACTTTCCGAGATGGAAGAACAAGAAGGGTGATAAATTAGGTGATCTCGAAAGTCATTATCTGAGATTGCGGCCTTTTGCGGAGCGATACTTGAAAGACTTGACGGAACGCCTCAAAAAAGCCAAGGGTCCAAGTGCCGTCCCGGCAGGTCAGGTTAGCAATACGTAACCTGACCTGCCGGCTGGCTTGATAACCTATTATTCCTTTGTTTCTTCCGCGATCACTTGCACTCCTTGATAGTCATATTGGGTCAGCACCACTCCGTCTGGATCGAGTTTGAGTGTCGCCAACGAGTTGAGGTCATAGTTGCCTACGAGGATGCGATCCTTCTGTTGGAGTGTCCAAATCAGCGGGACGCTGTCTTTCGTGGGCGTCACGTCGCGCAAGTCCTCACGCTCGCTCATGCGCCGATGTTCCCAGGCGATTCCATCAGATAACTCTAAGGGACGGATGGGAAGATCGGTGTTGAGTGGATCATCTTTATCGCCGACTGGACGCTTTTTCCCGGTTTTCGTCATCAGGTACATACCATGCCAGCGAAACCGTGCTTTAATCTTCGGCGCATGCAAGATATGGGTGCAAATGCCATCAAGAAACTCGTCGTGCCCATCCCCGTCTTCAACGATATACACGCGGCTGTCCGTCCGATCCTCTCGATCCGCCCAAAGTCCGATCTCATGGAGGCACTGGAGGACACAGAAGGAATAGGGTGTATGAGTCTTGAGATGGTCGTTGTGCTCGCAAGCCCTGGGCCAATCGGTGGGATCGACGCCCAGCGACACGACATAGGGCACATGGATAGTCATAAGATCAGCCATCCCTGCGATCAACCACTGTGCCCATGGCTCCCGCTCCGCTTCTAACACACTTCGACGTATGGAATCGATGGGCACTAGCCCCAGATGCTCCTCGTTCACCTTGTCGAGGTAGCACCTCCACTTCAACTCATAGGTCGTCCACGCATCCAAAGATGCTACACAGGCCGTCACTACGGTCATTCCTCGCGTCACTAGGTCTTGTCCTACTCTTTCGGGCGACGTTGCGCTCGCATCAAAATAAACGATGATCACACTGTTCTCCTTCGTATCAGAATGCCAGATCAATAGGATCGTCTGGATGCGCAGATACCACTCTTGAGGGTGTTAAGCATATAATCGCCAATTATTTCGAGATATGCGAATGCCGTGTTCACGGTAAACGGTCTTCGGGTTCCGGCGGTTGACCGCCGCGCCTTCGCAAAATGCGGCGCGCTGCCTTGATGTCGGCTTTGGCAATTTCTTGCTCCACGCTTTTCAACTTCCCCGTCACGAATTTGTGGAGTGTGCTGGAAATGAGGGTTTGGTAGGGCATCCCTTCCTTTGCCGCTTTTTTTTGAAGGGTTTCCAAATCGCGTGATGAAATTCGAATGTTGATGCGCTTGTCCTTCTGCAGGAAATTGCGGGCAGCCTCTTCCAATTGGCGCTTCGCTTCTTTGAAGTTGTTGATACTTTTCAATTCCCCGCGTTCAAAGTCCAAGAGGATCTTCACTTCTTCTTCGTCTAATTTGAGGGTGTTTTTCATTGGAAGTACTCCTTTGTTGCTTTCCTGCTCGGGATGATGGTTTTCAGAAACCGTGTCCCCCTTTTCTTCACGTACGGGACTAGATACACGTACCCTTCCATGTTCAAAACGATGATCTTCTGATTCGGATAGCGTGACTCATTGGGGTGCCTGATAATATCCAGGACGTCGCCATTCTGAATGTGAAAGATGACGTCTTCAAAGCTCACGCCTCGTGTCCTCTCAAGAAACGCATTCTTTTCTTCGTCCCAGTCAAATTCATGCATGAAGGTAACCGTCTCATGTTGTGTGCCTTTTGTCAACAGGCAGCCAAGTAGGTCGAATTAGCGAAGCGTCATCCGACAATCAACCGCGTCTCCTTTCTTGAAGATCGGTCCCCTGTCCTTCATAATGACGAGAGAGGTTGCCGAAGCTACAAAGATCTCCACCTTCCCTCACCCCTCTTGATCCCTCGCCCCGCTCAGGGCAGGCAAAGGAGGGGAAAGACGAACCCCCTCACCCCAGCCCTCTCCCTCAAGGGGAGAGGGGGTTGTGACGCTGAAATGGTCAACAAATGACTGAATACATACAAATGACCAAGGGACAAGCGAGACCGGCCCGGTTGCCGGGCTGGTTCAAGGTCAGGATCGAGGCGGGGCCTGACTATCGGCGCATTCAGTCGCTGGTCCGGGAGAAACAGCTTCATACGATTTGCGAGGAGACGCGCTGTCCCAACAAATGGGAATGCTGGAATAACCGGACGGCGACGTTTTTGCTGTTGGGCGACGTCTGCACGCGACGGTGCCATTATTGTTCAGTCACGACGGGCCGACCGGGCGCGGTGGATTGGGAGGAACCGGAACGGGTGGCCGAAGCCGTTCGCGCGTTGGACTTACGGCACGCGGTGCTGACCTCCGTGAATCGTGATGAACTGGACGACGGTGGCGCCTCGATTTTTGCGGCGGCCATTCATGCCATCCGGCGACTTCAGCCGGCATGTACCGTGGAAGTGCTGGTGCCTGATTTTCAGGGCAAACCGGACGCGGTCGATACCGTCCTGGCGGCAACCCCGGAAATTTTTTCTCATAATATCGAAACCGTCTCCCGGTTGTTTCCGTCCGTCCGACCGCAGGGCAATTATAACCGCTCTTTGCAGGTGCTTCGCCGGGCCAAGGAGCGAGGGGCAAACACGAAATCAGGTTTCATGGTCGGGATGGGCGAGACCAACGCGGAACTCCGGTCGGTCCTGCACGACCTCCGCGCAGCCGGCTGTGAGATCGTGTCGATAGGTCAATACTTGCAGCCGACCAAAGCCCACCTCGTTGTGCATCGGTATGTCGAGCCCGATGAATTCGAGGAGCTCAAACAACACGGAATGGCCCTGGGCTTCCGGCACGTGGAATCGGGGCCCTTGGTGCGCAGTTCGTATCATGCCGAACAACAAACGCACCGTGTACTCTTATAATAAAGAAACAGCGATTCTGAGCCGGAGTCTGTTATGCTGAGCAAACCGGTGCCATCTCTACCTCCTCCCGGACAGGCACGCAGGCCTGTCCCTACATCAAAGGAGGGGCGAAGGCGTGCCCCCTCACCCCGGCCCTCTCCCTCCAGGGGAGAGGGTGTTGGAGGCTAAAGATTTCTTATGCGCGTGAAACGTTGGCTTCTCCTCGCTCCGCTGGTGCTGACGATCCTGTTGCTGCAGTCCTACTTTTGGGTGCCGACGTATGAGAAACAGGCGACGGGGAATCCGGCACGCCTGGTGACGTATATCGAAGCGTCATCCGGCGACGCCAAGATTCTCAATCCGATCTTGAACGCGGATACGGCCAGTTCGGGGATTGTGAGCCTCGTGTTTGAAGGGCTCCTGGATTTGGACGAAAACCTGAACTTCCGGGGACGGTTGGCCACGGACTGGACGATTTCCGAAAAAGCGTATTTGTTCGCCAGCCCCTCCAACCGGTTGCCCGACGGCGCTGAGGTCACGGGAAAGGCCTTGGCCGGCCGGATTCGGGCCGCGCTGCAAGACGAGGCGTTTTCCGCGTTGGCGGAAAACGTCCGTTCCGTCGACGTCTTGCCTCCCGCGACCAGGGCATCCACGGTGTCCGTACAAACGCAGGACAAGGACGGCAAGCCCACGCGCGGGGAAGTGGAGATCACGTTCGACGTTCCCGAACGGGTGGCGTTTTCATTGCACCGGGTGGACCAGGACTTTTTTCAACGGCTGCTTCCGGTGATCGGCGATCGGTACCTCGAAAATTTTCCGTATGAACGCTACCTCGCCTTCCGCGAGGAGGTTTCTCCGGAGATCAAAGCCCAGGTGTTCGCGCAATTGCCGGAACTGTTTCCCATGGCCGAGCACAATCCCATCATCGATTTTAACCTCCGCAAAGGCGTGCGGTTTCACGACGGCCATGAGTTTGACGCCGACGACGTGAAGTTTACGTACGACGCCATCATGAATCCCAAGAATCTGTCTCCCCGCACGTCTGATTTCGAACCGATCAAGGCGGTTGAAGTTGCCGACGCGCATACGGTGCGCGTCGTATACAAGCGGCTGTTCTCCCCGGCGATCAACGCCTGGACCATGGGCATCCTTCCCGAACACCTGCTCAACACCGAGGCCATGCAACGGGAGATGGACGACCGCGGCCTCTCCGCCGCCGCCCGGGCGGCGTTCGGCATGCGCGACAGTGAATTCAACCGCAAGCCCCTCGGCAGCGGCCGCTTCCGGTTCGTCGAGTGGCACAGCGATGAATTCATTCATCTCCGGCGCAACGACGACTATTGGGAAGGGCCGCCAGAATACCAGGATTATTACATGCGGATCGTGCCTGATCTGTTGACTCAGGAAATGGAATTCCGGTCCGGCGCGGTGGATTACTACGGGACCCAACCACACCAGGTCGCGCGGTACAAGGAAGACGACACGTACCAGTCGTTTTCGAGCCTGGGGTTCGGCTATAGCTACATCGGTTACAATAACCGCCGGCCGTTGTTTGCCGACCCGGAGGTGCGCCGTGCCCTGGGCATGGCGATCAACGTCGAAGATTTTCTCCGGTACCTGTTGTACGGCGAAGGGGAACACATCACCGGTCCGTATCCCCCCAACACCCAGTGGTACGATAAGTCCGTAAAACCTTTGCCCTATGATCCCGAAACCGCGCGAGACTTGCTGGAGTCAAAAGGCTGGCGCCTCAACGCCGACGGCTGGCTCGAAAAGGACGGCACGGTTTTCGAGTTCAATCTCATCACGAACAGCGGCAATCCCATTCGCAAGAACATCATGACGATCGCGCAGAACGCCTGGAAGAAAATCGGTGTGAAGTGCAACACGCAATATTTTGAATGGGCGGTGTTCCTGAAGGACTTCGTCAATACCGCGGATTTCGACGCCGTGGTATTGGGATGGAGCATGGGCGTCGATCCCGATCTGTATCAACTATGGCATTCGAGTCAGGCCGGGCCCCAGCAATTGAACTTTATCGGATACAACAACCCTCTTGCCGACGACCTGATCGTCCGCATCCGGCAGGAGTACGATCAGGACGTGCAACGGGCCCTGACCCACAAATTGCATCGACTGATTGCGGAGGAACAGCCGTATACGTTTCTCTACGCGCCGCTGGGCACGCGGGTGTTGGATAAAAAGATCGTGTTGGTCCACAGGGCCGACGACGGATCGGAACGGTATGAGAAAATTTACCCGATCCCGAGCGGCGACATTACGTTTCACTTTCATCAATGGCGAAAGCTCGAATTGACCCCGTCGTTTTGAGGGACGGGAAGTCCGGCTAAAGGATTAGTCGCGGATGCAAGCCTTTATCCTTCGCAACGTGCTCCAACGGCTCGTGCTGGTGTTCGTCGTGTCCGTCCTCGCGCATTCGGTGATCCACCTGGCGCCCGGAGAACCCAGCGAGGTCGATCCGGCGAATCCCCGGATGAAACCTGAAGACATTGCCAAGATCCGGGAGGCGTTTCACCTCGACGCCCCCCTGTATATGCAGTATGCCTATTGGGTCCGTGACCTTGCGTCCGGCGAACTGAAGTCGTTCAAGGACAGCCAACCCGTCCTGGGAAAAATCTGGCGCCGGTTTCTGAATTCCCTGCCGCTCTTTATCTGTGCCACGTTGCTGGTGTGGACCCTGGCGTTTCCCACCGGCATCCAGGCGGCGATCCATCGAGGCGCGGTGTACGACCGCTCGACCACCTTTGCGGCGTATACCCTCATTTCCGTGCCCGGCTTCTTTTTGTCCTATATCGTGATCCTCTGGGTCGTGGACCTGTTCGGGGTACCCGTGATCGGCTTGAAGACCTTCGGGATGGACATGGCGCCACCGCTCTTTCAAACGATGGACCGGATCTGGCACCTGGTGATTCCGTCGCTGATGTCCGCCCTGGGCGGGATGGCGATTCTCTCCCGGTACGTGCGCTCCCAGATGCTGGAAGTCGTGGGCCAGGATTACGTGCGAACGGCGCGGGCCAAGGGCGCGGAAGAGGACGTGGTGATTTACCGGCACGCGCTGCGCAACGCGTTGTTGCCGTTTGTGACCATGTTCGGGTTTTTGTTGCCGGGGCTCATCGGCGGCTCGGTCATTTTCGAGCAGATTTTCGCGTGGCCCGGGTTGGGCCGGTTGGGCTATGAAGCCATTCTCGCACGAGATTTTCCGGTGATCCTGACCTTGAACTTTATTGCCGCGGTGTTGACGTTGGCTGGAACCTTGCTCTCGGACATTCTGTACGCCGTGGTGGATCCCCGGATCAGAACCGGGCTACAAGGGGATGCATAGTGTTTGCCCCCTCACCCCGGCCCTCTCCCGCCAGGGGAGAGGGAGGAAATATCAGTCCTCCCGTCTGGGGTGGGAGGAGATGACATTTCCTCTCCCTTGATGGGAGAGGATGAAGGTGAGGGTGATATGAGGGAACCGTGGAAGACGTTCTGACAAAAGACCCGGCGCAGGTGGCTGAAGAACTGCCGCCTTCGGAAACGCCGTGGCAGGAGTCCCTGCGGTTGTTTCGCAAGGACCGTCTTGCGGTGATGGGGGCCTATGTCCTGGTGTTGCTCCTGTTCACGGCGGTGTTCGGAAAAGTCCTGACCGAATGGGTGGTGGTGTTCGACCCCGAAGTCGTCCGCCTGCCTGAAAAATTTCTGCCTCCCCTGACGTTCTCGTCCACCGACGAGGTCCCGGCCCATGATCGACCGTTCGGCGGCATCTATCTGTTGGGTACGGATGAGCTGGGCCGTGACGTGTTCGCGCGCATGCTGCAAGGGTCGTTCGTGTCGTTGTCCATCGGGTTTATCGCCGTCGGCATTTCCCTGGCGATCGGGATCCTGCTGGGCGGGTTGTCCGGGTTTTACGGTAACGTCAAGCTCGGCGTGGTCACGGTCGATACGCTCATCATGCGGTTTACCGACGTGATGTTGTGTTTTCCGACCTTTTTTCTGATCCTCACGGTGGTTGCCCTGCTCCCGCCCAGCATCTATAACATCATGATCGTGATCGGGCTGACCAGTTGGATGGGGACCGCCCGGTTTGTCCGTGCCGAATTTCTGGCGTTGCGCAAACAGGATTTCGTGGTGGCCGCCACGTCGGTCGGGGCACGGGACCGGCGCGTCATTTTTGCGCACATGGTCCCCAATGCCATTGCACCAGTCCTGGTCTCGGCGACCATCGGCGTGGCCACTGCCATCCTGACCGAATCGGGCCTGAGTTTTCTCGGATTCGGCGTGCAACCGCCCTATGCCACGTGGGGCAATATCCTGGCCGACGGCAAGGGGTTCATCTTCGATGCCCCCTGGCTCTTTTTCATTCCGGGCCTGGCGATCCTGGTCGTGGTGCTGGCCTTCAACCTGGTCGGGGAAGGACTGCGTGAAGCCCTCAATCCCAAACTGCGGAGACGCTGAACCGTGAACGCCTCATCCCATCTCCTGGAGGTTTCGCATCTCTCCACGTCCTTCTTCTCGGACCAGGGAGAAATTCGCGCGGTCGAGGACGTGAGCTTCTCGGTGCAGCCGGGACAAACCGTGGCGCTCGTTGGAGAATCAGGGTGCGGGAAATCCGTGACGGCTTTGTCCATCATGCAATTGGTGGATTTTCCGGGAAAGGTGGTGGGCGGGCAGGTGGTGTTCAAGGGCGCCGACTTGCTGACCTTGCCCGACAAGGACATTCGCCGGATACGCGGCAACCAGATCGGCATGGTGTTTCAGGAACCGATGACCTCGCTGAATCCCGTCTTCACGATCGGCGATCAGATCGGCGAAGTGTTGCAAATTCATACCACCTTGACCAAACACGAGATCCGGCAAGAGGTCATTCGCCTGCTGGAGAAAGTCCGGATCCCTGCGCCGGACCGGCGCATCGATCAATACCCGCACGAAATGTCCGGCGGCATGAAACAGCGGGTGATGATTGCCATGGCTTTGGCGTGCCGGCCCGACCTGCTGATCGCCGATGAGCCGACTACGGCGTTGGACGTGACGATCCAGGCCCAGATCCTGGAGTTGCTGAAAGAACTGCAACGGGAAATGGGCATGGCGATCCTGCTGATCACGCACAACCTGGGCGTGGTGGCGCAGTTCGCGCAGGACGTCATCGTGATGTACGCCAGCCGGATCGTGGAACGCGCGAGCGTGCCGCAACTCTTTGCCGCGCCGTCCCATCCCTATACGCGGGCGCTGTTGCGCTCGTTGCCCAAGCCCGGTGCGCGGGACACCCGGCTCGAATCGATCCCGGGCACGGTTCCTTCTCCCCTGATGTATTGCCGGGGGTGCCATTTTTCCACCCGGTGTCCGGACGTGCTGGACCGTTGCCCCGACGAGGAACCGCCGCTCGTGGAAATTGCGCCGGGTCATGAATCCGTGTGCTGGTTACATCAACCCGGGAGACCGTAGCGCCGTGGACGTGAAGCCATCTGACGGACAGCCGGGCGGACACGCAGGTCCGCTCCTGCAGGTCACGAACCTCAAGAAATATTTCCCCGTCCGAAGCGGCCTCTTCTCCAACGTGTCCGCGTGGGTCAAGGCCGTGGATGACGTGACGTTCGATATCAAGCCCGGGGAAACCTTCGGGTTGGTCGGGGAGTCCGGGTGCGGCAAAACCACCGTGGGCCGTACCGTGCTGCGGTTGCAGGCACCCACGGGCGGCGACGTGTCGTTCGAAGGCCGGGACCTGTTCGCCATGGATGCCAAGACGTTGCGGGCCACGCGCCGCCGCATGCAGATCGTGTTTCAGGATCCCTACAGCTCGCTGAACCCTCGCATGACGGTGGGCTCCATCGTGGGTGAGCCGCTCAAGGTCCATCACCTGGCCAAGGGCAGGGACCTGACGGACCGGGTGTGTCAGCTCCTCAACCGCGTTGGCCTCAGGCCGGACCATTACCCGCGCTACCCGCATGAATTTTCCGGCGGGCAACGCCAGCGGATCGGCATTGCGCGCGCCCTGGCGCTGAACCCGAAGCTGATCGTGTGCGACGAGGCGGTCTCGGCTTTGGACGTGTCCATCCAGGCGCAGATCATCAACCTGCTCAAGGACCTGCAAGCGGAGTACCGCCTGTCCTACCTGTTTATCACGCATGACTTGAACGTGGTGCAGTACCTGGCCGACCGGATTGCCGTAATGTATCTGGGCAAACTGGCGGAAGTGGCGCCCGCCGGCACCCTCTTCTCCGATGCCAAACATCCCTACACCCAGGCCCTGCTGTCCGCCAACCCGTTGCCCGACCCCACGGTGAAACACGAACGCATCCTGCTGCCCGGCGACGTACCCACTCCGCTGAACCCGCCGTCCGGCTGCCGGTTCCACACCCGCTGCCCGCACGTGATGGAGCAGTGCAAGACCATTGACCCGCCCCTGATCCAAATCGGAAAACCGGAAGCCGGTCACAAAGTCTGGTGCCATTTGTATTAGGGTTAGTTCCTATCTGGTTTCATGATTTGCGAACATGATGAGAAAGGCAAAATCTTGCGATGAAGTTTGAGATTTCAACCCCATTGGGGTTCACGGTAAGAACGACGGAGGACTATTGGCAATTTCTCCTTTTCAAACACCCGGAAATTTCTGGGAAAGACCGTGTCGTGCAAGAGACTCTTAGGTCGCCTAATCTGGTTCGTCGAAGTCGTCATGATCCGAAGGTGCATTTGTTTTATTGGCCTGAAAGGGACTACTATCTGTGCGTTGTGGCCAAGCGTTTGAATGGAGAAGGTTTTATTATTACAGCCTATATAACGGATACGATCAAAGAAGGAGAGCAACTATGGCCCACGTCCGTGTGATTCATGACCCCGGAGGTGAGACGTTGACCGTGTATTTTGCCGACCCTCGACCCGACCAGGTTTGTGAGGAGACCGGGGAGGGAGTGATTCTGATCAAGGATCGTCAGAACGGCGAGGTGATTGGATTTGAGCGACTCTATTACAAGGCAATTCCCGGCCCGAATACCGTCACCCTCGAAACACTGGTAGGGAACAAGTAGGGAACAACGATCGTTGTTCCCTACGGCCCATCCGTTACATCCTGATGACGATGGAGAACGCGCTGAATAAGCCGAACGCGCTTGAATACTCGATGCGTGCCGGCGCGTGGGTGTCCCCGCTGGCGAAGCTCTCTCCCAAGCTCGCATAACGCATCCTGGGAGCATGAGACAGATATTCGAGTCCTGTCCCGAGTTGAAAGGTGACGCGCTCAAGGCACGTGACGCTCAGCGCTGTTTGGAAATTCAGGGTCGTGGCGACTGTTGAATCGCTTGTTGTCCAATGGGTCGGCTCGTTCACATCCGGGTTTCCCGACGTCAACCGCGTCCTCTGGGAACCGTCGTATTCGGAATCCAGGTAATACACCCCCAGCCTGCCGTCGAACGTGAAATTCCAGCGCTTCTTGAACGGAAGATCGAAGCGGGCGCCCACGACCCCGCCGTAATACCAGGCTTCCAGGTCTTCGTTCAGAGTCAGGTTGTTGGCCTCCGGCGCGCGGTTGGATTCATAAGCGAACGTCTCGGTTTCCTGATTCAGCCTCTTGTAGCTCGGCCCCATGAAAAGGGAAGTTCTGGATTGGCCCGACTGACCGAAGAACATCCCGGTCACAAGATCCACGCCGTGGAAGGCAACCTCTCTTTTCGTGCTGATGCGTATGGGATCTCCCCACGCGAAATTGGGAGCGCCGAAAGGCATCGCGCCGCCGTCTATCTTTCCGATCCAACCGACCGACCTGGCATCCGGGCGGCCTTCTATCAGAGCCACGAGAAGCGGTTCCGTCTCTGAGGTAATAGGACACCTGCCGTTTACCGGATTAATAGGACACTGCCTGTCGAACGTAGCCCGTGCCTCCGTCCACGGGGCCGGATCCTCGTTGTATTCGTTGATGTGCGTGGAACTGTAAAACGTGAGGAACCCGCTCACCTCGGTGAACAGCTTTTTCCCGAAGGCGTCGTATTCGCCGCCGACCGCCAAGTTGACCAGAGGCCCGGCCTGGAATGAGGCGTCGTAGTGGTCGAGAAAACCGACGGCCTCTTCCCGATTGTTTGTCCTGATGAACGGGCTCGATTCCGACAGGTCCAGAACATACACGCCGCCGCCCGCCCTGGCATAGAGATTGTCCGTCAAAGTATCCGAGGCCGCGTGTGCCGGAGCACAGAACAGGAGAATAACGGGGAGCAGCACAACGGCCCGGGGGGCCGGAAACCTTCTCCTTAAGGAATGCATGGCAACCTCCAAAGAGGTGGAATGTGGTTTTATGTCAATCCGACGCTGCAATGCTGACATAAAACAAAATAATGTATATCACAAACGTTTTTCTGTCACCTTTGCATTATTTTCTGTCATCTTCGACTTCCCCTCCTTTGTAAGGAGGGGCGAGGGGAGGGAAATGAGGCCATTCCCGCAAACGTGCCGGATGACGCGATGCTAATCCGACTTCCACACGTTGCGTTCGATGAAGATAAACGCGGCGATCCATAGAAAGGCGTCCCAGAAATCGAGGAAGGCGCCGAAGATTCCCCAGTACCCCGCTGCACATGCGATGATGGCGTAGAGTAGATACTTGGCCAACCGGCTTGCGGCGGCAAACCAGCCTGGGAACAACCCTTTGACGCCCGGCCGCACGTCAAGCTCCAACAGGGCCACGATCAGGAGCCATGTGCCGGAGTTCACCACGTCAATCCAGGCCAGCCACGTCGCCTGAGCCAGCGCGCCGGCTTCGGCCAGCGTCCCGGTTTGTTCGTTGACGAACAGGGCTCCGGTGATCCCGGCGCAGTTGCCCGCGGTCAGGGCTTGGTATTCGTCGAGTCCAACGAGCAGGGAGAACTGCCGGACCGCCAGGGTGCAGGCGTCCGCGGCGCCGGCCGGCACGTACAGGCCAAAGCCGAGCGCCTTGCCGAGATACCCGGTAAAGGCGTACACGATGACCCCGTAGCACAGAACACGAAGGCCCCTGATGACGAGGCCGATGGGGCGTGCCAATACTTCCTCGGAAAGCTGGCAGGTTTCAAGTTCGAACAGCAGCAACAAGATCACCCACGCGGCGGTGTCGATGCTGGCCGCAAACCCTTCGATGATCCGCGCGAACGGCAGGCCGTCTTGAAAAACGTGGGCAGCCGCTTCCCAGTCGTCCTTGAAGAACAGCGCCACGTTGGCGAGCAGCGCCGCGTACACCAGAAATTTGAAAACGGAAAACCAATCGAGCCTGTTCATGTGGAGCATCGGGTCATGCACGTCTGTGTTGACTCATTCGTTGCCAATTCCCCCTCACCCCAACCCTCTCCCGCCAGGGGAGAGGGAGACACTTATAAATTCCTGCTAAAACCTCGGAAAGACTCTACCCCACCTGGCCTCCCCTTACAAAGGGGAGGAAAAAGACCTGTCTACCCCACCCGCATTCCCTCGTCGGAAATGCGCCCCATTACAAAGGGGAGGAAAAGAACGCGATCAGTGTGTGCCGAAGCCCCGCCTTGCGGGAGGAGAAAGCCGGTCCGTATAATCGCCACTTCGTGCGCAAAGAGCCTCGCACCACGATGCTGCCGGAACGACAGGAGAGTGCATGACAGAGCAGGGCAACAATCCGAAACCATACCCCGCGCTTCGCAATATTCAGTATTCGCCCATGATGCAGGGGGAGGAACACTATATCATCTTATGGGACCCCTCCGGGTTGAGTGCCGAAAAGCTCATTATCCCGCTCAACTTGTTCCATTTGTTTCAATTTATGGACGGCGAGCATTCCCCGGAACAAATCGGCGTCGAATACCTGAAAAAATACGGTGAGTTTCTGATGCCGGATAAGATCGACCGGCTCATTGCCGACCTGGACGAAAAGCTGTTTCTCGAAGGCGACCGCTATGAGGCGGCGAAAGCCGCGGCGGTGAAGGCGTATCGTGACGCGCCGGCGCGGAAACCCCGCTTCGCCGGCAAAAGCTACGAAGCCGATCCGCAGAAACTGCGCGAACAGCTTGCCGGATTCTTTTCATCCAAGGAAGGGCCAAGCCCCGATCCCTCCGAGCATCAGGGGAAATTGATCAAGGGGTTGGTGGTTCCGAATTACGAAGTGAACGTGGCCGGGCCGCTCTATGCATGGGCCTATAAAGAATTGCGTGAAGCGGAGGCGCCGGACGTGTATATTCTCTTGGGGACCGCCCATGCCGGGTTGGCGGCACCGGTGGCCGTGACGGATAAGGATTTCGAAAGCCCGTTGGGAGTCGTACCGGTCAATCGACCGCTTATGGAGTATCTACGGTCCAAAGGGGGCGATGCGTTGTTCGCGGATGAATTGCGGCATGAAACCGAACACAGCATCGAATTCCAGTTACCGTTTCTTCAGGAGACCGTGGGCACGCGGCAGCCCATCTCCATGGTCCCGGTTCTGTCTTCGTTTCCACCGGGGTGTCTGATCGATCCGGACCTCAAGGGCGTGGCCGACCAGGTTGAACAATTCGTGTCGCTGTTGAAAGATACGATTGCCGCGTCGGGTCAGACGGTCTGTTTCCTCGCCAGCGCGAACCTCGCGCATATCGGCCTGCGCTACGGCGACGACAAGGCCCCCACGGATTTTTCGTTCCACCGCTGCATGCAAACCGACCTGGAAATGCTGAAACACGTGGAAAACGTCGATGCCCGGGGCTTTGCCGAATTTCTCCTCAAGGAACAGGATCGTCGCCACGTGTTGGGCTTCTCGGCGATTTACCTGCTCTTGCGCTTGATCGAGGCGGAAAAAGGAGAGGTCTTGCGCTACGACCGGGAGATCGTGGATCAATTCAATTCCACTATTACCTACGCCAGCGCCGCGTTTTTCTAAGAACTGTGGCGGGCTACTCCTCCACCACGTCGATGGTCATGGTCACGGGTTCCAGGGGATTGTCCAGAGGGTCCCTTTCCACGGCCACAATTTGATCCACCACGTCCATGCCCTTCCGGACTTTGCCGAAGACGGTATAGGTCCGGTCCAGGCTGCTCGTATCCTCCACGCAGATAAAAAACTGTGACCCGTTGTCGTTGACGTCCCGGGTGCGATCTTCGTTCCGGGGCATTTTGGCCATGGAGACCGTGCCGCGGCGGTGCGGCTGGTCGCTGGGTTCCGGGGTCAGGCCGAACCCCGGCCCGCCGGTGCCGTGCAGGGTTCGGTCCGGTTCCTTGCTGAGCGGGTCTCCCCCTTGGATGATGAAGCCGGGGATCACACGGTGAAACGCCGTGCCGTTGTAGAATCCGATTTTGGCGAGGTTCAGAAAGTTGTCCACGTGGCGGGGCGCCACGTCCGTGTAAAACTGGATCGTGATGTTGCCGAACCTGGTGGAGATGACGACTTTGGGATTTTTTTTCGTGAAGGTCAGGGGCGCACTCATCGGCCGACTGTATCAAGGCCGTCGGCCGGTCGGCAACCGTTGCATTCTTGTCATTGATACGAAAACAGACCGATCTCTCTCCCTCCCGACTTTTCCCTCTTCGGAAAAAGTCCCCGTCAGCCGGTCTGCCTGAGGCGCGCCGGCCCGCGGCAGGCTCTTGCCCGGCGCCTCTTTCAGTGTTGTTGACTGATTGTTCCAAAATAAAGTATGTTCGCCTCAACTTGGAGTCGATCCGTCGTCATCGTTCCCCCTGATTACCCATTTTAATGCCCATTTTAATACGCACAGACACCAAATACCCGGCGCTCGTATTGGTTTTAGTTGGGGTCGTTGCCTTGGCAGCCCTGGGCCGGCTTGGTGTCGAGGAGACCCGGGCGGAGGCGGTGTGCAGTGACACGCCGGGAGCGGGCCAGTGGGTGAAATGCACGGAGAACGCCGATTCCACCAAGGACATCATCATCAATCTCGAGGGGGTGAACATCGCCCCCGATGGAGATCGTGATCATGGCGTTGAGGGCTCCCATAAGGGAAAAGGGAACATCAGCATCACTGTCAGGGGTACGGCGGACAGCAACTCCATTTCTATGAGCGGTCGTGGTAAGGATGGCATTCATGCTGCAGGGCAGGGCGAAGGCAGCATTGATATCGACGTCGACGACGTCACGATCATCACGACCGGTGACGGTTACGCTATGGGTGTCTCGGCTACGCAGTCTTTCATAACTTTCAGAAAAGACAACCGCTCCTTTGACGGCGCGTATCACGTCAAAGTGGACGTCGATGAGAGTTCGATCACCACCTCGGGCCAGGTTGGATATGGGGTGCGTGCCCGGCTGGACGGGCCCAATGCGGAGGTCATCACGGGGGAAGTTGAGGCGAAAGTCATTAATACCGACATTACGACAGGCGGTCAGTCTGCCACGGGTATTGAATCTGTTATCAGTACGAATGTTCAAGGGGACAATACGGTGACGGTTACGGGGGGGACCGTGACGACATCAGGCGGTAATGCCAAAGGAATTTTCGCCAGCAGCACCGGATCTGTCGGAACTTCGGGGGATGTCCTTGTGCGGGTCACCGGCGCGACCATCGAAACCGAGTATGACGGCAGCAATGACGGCAGCACCCCGCTACCTGATCCGGATTCGTACACTATCCGGGCAGTGAATGGACTTCATACAGGCGATGCGAAGGTCAGCTTGATGATGAACTCGTATGTCACGCAAAACGCCCCAAAATTGCCGGCGATTTCTCTTCTTAGGACCAATTCCCAGGCCGTTGAAAACCCAAGGGGTAACGCAATCGTGAATATTCAAGGCGGGGAGATCCTGACGAGGGGTTTCAACTCGCATGGTGTTCACGCCCGCTTGACTGATCGTCGTCTGAAAGGGGATGGGGATATCGGCATCGATCTTCGTAATGTCATGGTGAAAACGGAAGGTACAGGTTCCTACGGTGTCTATGGTTACCATGAGAGTGATGGCGACATCCGTATCGATGCCCATAGCGGAACCGTCGTGTCAACGATGGGGGCGGAGGCCCATGCCTTGCGTGCGTGGCATGTTGAGGGCGATGTTTTTGTGACCCTCCGCCAAGGCAGTTCAGTGACCACGACAGGCGAAATGGCCCATGGTATGGATCTGGATGCGCAAGGTGCATTTGATTTCCAAAGGGCGCAAGCATCTCTGGACCCCGATACCCGGGAGATCACCGTCAGGGTGGATGGAGCCATCGAGGTGAAGGGTGCGGGTGCCCAGGGCATCAGGATAGGCATTGGACAGGCTGGTCTGGCCGACAGGGTGCTCGCCAAAACAGCCGGTGTGGCTTCACTGGATGACGAGGGCATTCGCAGGCATACCGTGACGATCAATGGCCGCGTGGAGTCCAATGGAGCCGGGGTCTATTTGAGTAACGGCGGGCGGGTCATCATCGGACCGAGTGGGATAATTAGGTCAACCACAGGCATCGCGATCCTCGCCACGGGCACGATACAGGAAGACGCTTCCGACCCGGCTAACGTGATCCCGGCCATCCCGCCCAAGCTGCGCGTCGATCTGAATCTCGGCGGTCGCCGGGTGTGGGATGCCATCGGGAATGACTGGATCATCAACGACGAGGGCGAGACCACCATCGCGGTCAACAACGTCGTACTGCATGACGGCGCGACGGGGGCCACGGACAACACGGCGCGGAACGGGGCCTGGAACGTCCGGATGCGCGCGGAAGGCGTCAACGTGAGGGACTACACGACGGACCCCTGGGACATAACCGAGCCGGACGTAGCGACCGTCGCCGACCGGGATTTTTCGGTGAAGGACTTCAATGAAACCCGGCGTCCCCCGCCGCCGCGCCAGTTCCAGCGCACGCCTTCGCCTCCGCCTTCACCCCAGCCTCAGCCTCCGCCTTCACCCGAGCCACCGCCTTCACCCGGGCCGGAACCACCAACAGGCCCGTTCCATGAGGAGTATGCGCCCCGGACGGCCCTGTATGAACTGGCGCCGGATTTTCTGCTGCGGCTGACGAGTCCGGGGCCGACCCGGACCTGTCGCGCCGCGCCGGACAAGCCGGTCTGGGTGCGGTTTGCCGGCGGGCGGGGCGCGTATCAGGCCGAGCGCTCGACCGTGGGCGCGACGTACGAGTTTGACCGCTTCGAGACGGAAGGCGGCCTGCGGGCGGCCTTCGGGCCACGGGCCGCCGGCTGGGTCTCGGTCCGGCACGTGCGGGGGACGGCGGCGGGGACGGCGCCCTCGGGCCGGGGCGAGATCGACGCGCGGGGGCTGGGCTCCACGGTGGGGGGCCGGTGGCGCGGGGCCAACGACGTGTACGCGCGGGGCTGCTTCTCGTATATGGGGTACAAGGTCGACTTCGCGTCGACGGGCGCGGGCCTCCTCCGGAGCGGCGTGGACGCGCGGGCCTATGGCCTGGACGTGGAGGTGGGACGGCGCCTGGCGGTGAGCGAGCGCCTGGACGTGACGCCGCGGCTGTGGGTCGTGGGCTCCCGGGTGTCCCTGGACCGGTTCACGGATACGGTGAATGCGGCGGTGTCGGTCGCGGATGCGGACCGGGTCCTGGGCGGGGTGGGGGTGGTGACGGAGACGACGCGCCCGTGGGGGGACGGGACCGTGGCCCTGCGGGGGTCGGTGGATTACGAGCGGATGTTCAGCGGCGCGGAAACCACCGCGTCGGTATCGGGCGAACGGCTGACGGCGGAGGCCACGAAGAACAGCCTGCTGGTGGGCGTGCGGGGTGGCTATCAGCAGGGCCGCTTCGCGGTCGGCGCGGAACTGGCGGCGCGGCAGGAACTGGGGTCGCCCGATACCGAATACGTGGGCTTCCTGAATCTCGGCCTCGCCTTCTAAGAGGCCGGCTGCCGGAAAACGTTCAGCTTTTTGCTATGGGATCATCAATGGCCAAGGGTTCCCGCGCCAGGCCGTCCGCCGGTCGGATGCCGAGCCAGCAGACTGCGCCGATGCAGGCCAGGACTGCCGCGATCCCGAGGGCGACGGTCCATCCGAATTGGTCCGCGATCCAGGGCGTGAGCGTGGGGGAGAGGGTGCCGCCCAGGTTGGCGCCGGTATTCATGACCCCGGACAGGGTGCCGGCGTGGGTTTTGGACAGGTCCACGGTCGAACTCCAAAACGCCCCGATGGTGAAATACAGCCACCCCGCGCCCAGGGATAAGAAAGCCAGGGCAATGAAAGGATGCTCGATCGCCGCCCCGGCGACGATGGAAACGGCGGCCAGGGCCATTCCCCCGGCCCCGACCCAGGGTCGTCCCTGATTCACGCCGAATCGCCCGGACAGGCGGTCCGTGACCCAGCCGCCGACGGGACACAGGACCGTCATGGCGATAAAGGGGCTGGCGGCGAACAGGGCTCCCCGCAGCACGCTGAAGTTCCGGACTTCCACGAGGTACAGGTAAAACCAGGACAGGTACACGTAGGCCACGTACCCGAAACAGGTGTAACTCAAGACCAGCCACCACACGCTTGAGGTTCGGACAAAGGCTTTCCAGGGAACGGGCGCCGCGGCTTTGGATTCGCTCGGCGCAGGCGCGTGACCGCGGATCAGCGCGGCTTCCCCGGCATTGACCCGTGGATGCTCGTCCGGCCGGTCCGTGGCGAACCAGAACCACAGCATGGCGATGAGCACGCCGAGGCCCCCGGCCCAATAAAAGGCCGCCTGCCAGCCGTAATTCACCATGATCCAGGCCGTGACCGGGGGGGTGAGCGCGGACCCGACCCCGATGCCGCTGATCGTGATCGCGATACCCAGTCCTCGCTCATGCGGGCTGCACCAATTGGCCACGGCCCGGTTGAAATTCGGCAATGCGGCGGCTTCCCCCACGCCGATCAGGAATCGCACGATCATCAGCGATCCCCAAATGCCCGCGACTCCTGCAAGCACCGACGACGGGGCCAGGGCGGTCATCGCCGTAAAGAGCGACCACCACACCACGGCCAGGGTCAGGACCCTCCTGGGACCCCACCGGTCTCCCAGCCGGCCTCCCGGTATTTGAAACAGGGCATAACCCAGCACGAACGCCGAAAAAATCTGTCCCATCTGGACGTTGGTGAGCCCGAGGGCCGGGATCATCTGCCGTGCCGTGACGGAGATATTGACCCTGTCGATATAGGTAATAATGCTTATCAAAAGCAGGAGGGCCAGGATGGTCCAGCGCGTGTGGGACGGTTTGAGTTCGGCTGGGGGCTCGGACATGAACGTTCTCCTCACGGTTGAGCGCACTGTAACGGGGTTTGTAGGAGAATGCCAGATGGTGCGTCCGCCAACGGAAGTTACTGGTTGAAACTTGGTCGTGGTCCGTGATAGAGGGACCTTTCGGTATAGGGCTTTGAGGCTTATATCCTTATGCCACACAAAATCAGGAGGTAAAGGACTATGGCAACGAGAGCCCGGATAAAACCCAAAGCCAAGGGAAAGAAGTCGGGGCGATCCGCATCCACGGCGAAGCCCAAGGCATCGAAGACCAAGGTAAAGGCTTCCTCAGCCAAAGCGAAACCGGCAAAGCCGTCTAAAAAAGTTGCGCTCAAGTCCAAGAAGGCGAAGCAGGTTCTGCCGAAAAAGAAGTCAAAGACGACGATAAAAAAGACTTCCGCCAAGAAAGGTGCTACCAAGAAGGCTGCCGTCAGGAAAGTTGCCGTCAAGAAGGCTGCCGTGAAGAAAACCGTTGTGAAGAAAGCGGCGGCCAAGCCCTTGAAAAAACGTCCGGCCAAAGGAAAAACGCCGGTTGCGGTCAAGCCCAAGAAGATTGCCGCCAAGAAAGCAGTCGCCAAGAAAGCAGTCGCCAAGAAAGCAGTCGCTAAGAAACCGGTCACTAAGAAACCGGTCACTAAGAAACCGGTCGCCAAGAAACCGGTCGCTAAGAAAGCTGCCCCCAAAAGAGTCGCCGTCAAGCCATCGCAAAAACGTTCGGCCACAGGGAAAACACAGGTCGCGCCGAGTCCGAAAAAGGTGACGAAGCCTGCCCCGGTACCTGAAACGAAGGCAGCCACGACGGTGGAGAGCTTATCTCCCGCTGAAATGGCAGACGTGGCTGCGGATGTGGTTCTTGAGTCACTTGAATCGGATTTGTCCGGATTCGATGATGAGACAGCCGATGAGTTTTCCTCCGATCTCGAGGATGACATCACCGGGGACGTTTCCGACGACTTCGATGACGACGCGGGATTCGGTTCCCTTACCGAAGACCGCGATGATGATCTGACCGAAGATTTGTCCGAAGAATTGGAGGCCGAGAAATACTTTAGGGAAGCGGAAGCGGGATTGGATGACGACGATTTGCCGCGTGGGTGGTAACGGGACTGCGCTCCCGAAAAGCGAACGTCGAGAGCCGGGTGACAGGGTGCGTATCTTAAAAGGAGGATTGGATGTCTGAAGCTGAAGGGCTACCACGAATTGGAGAGAATGCCCCTGATTTTTCTGCGGTGACCACCCTGTCTCAGGATTTTGAATTCAGCGCCTGGCAAGAGCAGGACTGGATCGTCTTTTTTTCCCATCCCGCGGATTTTACGCCCGTGTGTACCACGGAACTGGTGGAATTCGCCCGCCGGTACGAGGACTTCAAAAAGAAAGGCGTCAAGTTGCTCGGAGTCAGCGTGGACAGCATCCATGCCCATCTGGCCTGGCTCGCGAATATCAAGGAGAAACTGGGCATGACGATTCCCTATCCCCTGGTGGCGGACGTCGATATGCGGGTTGCCCGTCTCTACGGCATGATCCATCCCGGGGCCAGTGCGACCGCAACGGTCCGTGCATTGTTCGTGATTGATCCCAAACGCGTGATCCGGGCCCTGATCTACTATCCGATGAACGCCGGGCGGAACGTGGACGAAGTCTTCCGGTTGGTCACGGCACTCCAAACGGCCGACAACTTTTCCTGCGCGACACCGGTCAATTGGCAAGAGGGTGAAAAAGTGGTCGTGCCGCCCCCCAGAACGGTTGAGGAAGTTGAGGAACGGCTCAGTCATTCCGACCGGGA
Source organism: Nitrospirales bacterium (assembly GCA_965204475.1). GTDB lineage: Bacteria > Nitrospirota > Nitrospiria > Nitrospirales > UBA8639 > Bin75. The sequence continues at coordinate 1,282,518 of OZ241988.1, read as the reverse complement.
AGTCAAAGATTTTTACCTCACCCTGAAAGATCCGAAGCCGCAAGTCTGAGGCCGGATCGCCCTCTATTGGAGAATGCCGTTTCTCCGGCCTCTTTTGGAAGTATCGCTGTCGGGTGACGCCACGCTATCCTGACCTACGGTCTCCTGATCACACCAGCATGGTCATTCTGAGCCGGAGGCGAAGAATCTTTCACTCAACAATCGAACGCTTGGAAACGCAGATTCTTCACTTCGTTCAGAATGACCACTCGGAGTGTGTCCGACGCGTGAGGGGCCTGCCGGCGTCCATGTGGTCCGTAAGCGTCTTCTGCGTGGTCGTCTGGGTCGTGGCGTCGGCCATGTCCTGGGGTGTGTGCCGGGTCGATGAGGGTACGGATCCCCAGGTGATGGTTCGCGACTTGAAAGGAACCTGTGGCGACGAGGATCGGCAGGCGCTGGCCGTTTCGGCTGATGATGTGTTGACGGCCTTGCGCCAAGGCAGGGGAGTGGTGTTGAAAGGGGTCGTGCTGGCGGGCGACCTGCCCTTGGACCGGTTAAGCCTTCAGCCGTTTGAACCGGGGTTGGTCAAGCATTCGGCGATCGTCGAACGCATCGAAGCCGAACAGGTGTCCGCGGTCCGCGTCATTGACGGGCCGTTCATGCTTGAGGACGTGGAGGTGCAGGGCATTCTGGCGACCAACCTCATCGAGCCCGGGTACATTGTCGTTCGAGGGCCGGTGAGCCTGCGGGGCAGCACCATCCGGCAATCCATGGACTTGTCACGGATGATCTTCCTGGATCGAGCCGATTTTTCCGACCTGCACATCGGCCATGAGGGATTCTTTATTCGAGCCATGTTTGTCAGGGGCGCCGATTTTACCCGAACGGCGTTCGGAACCCATTCCCGGTTTCACCGGGCCCGGTTTCTGGGGAAGGCTACGTTTACAGGAGCGCGGTTTGACGGCCTCGCGGAATTCCTGGAGGTGTCCTTTGCTGAGGACGCCGAATTTGCGCGCACCCGGTTTCTTCAGGGTACGGGTTTCTCCGGAAGCCGGTTTCACAAGACGCTGGATTTGTCCGAGGCCCGGTTTGACCGTGAAGCGTACTTTCGGTTTACCGAGTACCTGGGGCAGGCGGATTTTCGCCGCACGCTGTTCCGGAACACGGTGGACTTTACGAAAGCCCGGTTTCAAGGAACCGTCGATTTTCGAGAGGCCGTGTTCGAGCACCCTAACCTGCTTTCGGGTGTCGATTTTTCCGAGTTGGGCGGCAAGGGAGGACCCACCGGCCAGGACCGCGATTTCTTCATCCTGCTCTTCATCCTGGCCGTTCTGTGGTTGCTGCTGCTCGTGGTGTGGAAGAAAAAATCACTGTGAGAGGACAGGCACGCAGGCCTGTCCCAACACGATACCATATCCACAATATATAGAAGTTTCTGTTGCCTCTCGCCACTAAAACTAGTATATTAATGCAATTGTGTTACGATGTCTGGATGGATGGTGGGCGGGCCCCGTGCCTGTCCGGTCGGTGATATCATGGAACAGGTTGAAACCGCATACGAGGTGAAGCTGGAGGCCTTCAATGGTCCTCTCGACCTGTTGCTCCACCTCATCCGCAAGCACGAAATCAACATCTACGATATCCCCATCGCCCTGATCGCCCGGCAATATCTCGAGTACCTTCAGATCATGAAGGAACTCAATCTCTCGTTTGCCGGTGACTTTTTGGTCATGGCCTCGACCCTGATTCATATCAAGTCCCGAACGCTGCTTCCGCAGGAACCGGGACCCGAGCCGGGTGACGAGGAGGGTGAAGATCCTCGGAGCGAGTTGGTGCGCCGGCTCGTCGAGTACCAACAGTTCAAGGAAGTCGCGGGCCGGTTGTCCGAGCAGGAACGGTTGTGGCGGCAGGTGTACCAACGGGAGCCCGAACCGAGCCCGCCGATCCGGGAAGTGTTTTCCGAGGACGTGCAGGTTTTCGATCTCCTGAGCGCCCTGCAGGAAGTCCTGGCCCAGACCACCATGTCCCCGGGGCTCGAGTTCACGCCGGATACCCTGACGGTCCAGGACCGTATCAACAGCGTGATCGAACGCCTGGAAGAGACCCCGGCCCTTACCTTTGCCGCGTTGTTCGAGGGGGAGACCGACCGGTTGACCGTGATCGTCACCTTTTTGGCGTTGTTGGAACTCGTGCGGATGAAACTGGTCCGCCTGACGCAAGTGAATTTTGGAGGACCTATCCGGATCTCCCGCACGTTCCTCGCGTGGCATTCCGAAGAGCACCCGGAAGGGAACGGGGCATCGCCCCGGATCATGAACAACGATGACCACAATGGAGGCTTCGATGGGAATGGAATCCTCTGACAAAACAGACATGCCTGCCCTGAGCAGAGTCGAAGGAAGCCCAGTCGAAGGGACCGATGCCGTGGAATCGGCCCCGGATCCTTCTCTCTCGTCCTCGGCCGGCGATGCTCCTGGCGAACCTGATGAAGGCGCGGGTCTTGCCGACGGATTGAGTGAGCAGGAACTCAAGGGGATCATCGAAGCCCTGTTGTTCGTGTCCCGCGAGCCCCTTCTTCTCGACAAAGTCACCACGGTATTGGCGGGACCGCCCAAGGTAGCGATCTATAACGCCATGAAGGCCCTTCAGCATGATTATGACCAGGAAGGCCGCGGCCTCCAGATTGTCGAGTTGGCCGGTGGGTACGCGATGGTCACGCGGGCCGATTGCGCTCCGTGGATCACCAGGCTCAATAAGATCAAGGCGTCCGTCAAAGTGTCCCGGTCGGCTTTGGAAACGCTGGCGATCATTGCCTATAAGCAACCGACCATGCGCGCGGAGATCGAACAGATTCGCGGGGTGGAAACGTCGAGCGTATTGCGGACGTTGCTTGACCAGAAACTCATCCGCATCGTCGGGCGAAAAGACATCCCCGGCCGTCCGATCCTGTATGGCACCTCCAAGACCTTCCTTCAAAAATTCGGGCTCCGGGATCTTCGGGATTTGCCGCCCCTTCGTGACTTCGCCGCTTTGGGGCAAGGAGACAATCCCGAATTGTTCGAAGAAGAGCCGGCTGACCCGGATCAATCCGGTGCCCAACCCGTTGTCGAAGAGCCTGCCCGGGAGTATCCCGAACCCGTCAGTTCTTCCGTCGCCTGAATTCCCGGTTTATCCGTCTGTTCCCGGCGGGACCAATGCGGTTCCTCCCCGTCCTTGGCCGGATTAGAAGCTGCTTCCGTACAGTGAAGCCGTGCAGTTGACAGCGATTCCCGGAATTCGCAATCGTGTTTTCAGGACTCTTTTGTGTGAGTGGGCGCCTACTGTGGAAATCATCATTGTCCGAGATCCCATACGCAGGGAAGTGTTACGCGACATGGCCGGCCTGCAGTTCGGAGATATGGTCAAGGCTGTGGTGGATGTCGAAGCGGGTATTATGGCGATTGGCGGTGAACTCCATTCAGATGAAGAGGCCATGCTGCTTGATGACGGTTCGCGACAATCAAATCTTTGGGGAATCAACCTGTATCCGGAAAAGCCGTCCGAAGAATGGATCGAGTTTGATTCGATGATCAACGTGCGCCCGTCCGGAGGAAATCGCTCTCGTTTTGTGGAAAGCGGGGAAATTCGCGAAGCCGTCACCGGGATTGTTCAACGGTTGGTTGAGGATTGACCGGCATGTCCTATCAGCATGCAAGCCTGGCGGCAGGGAGATGGTTCACCATGCCCTTGGTGGAGCAATTGGCCCATGTCGGCAGTGAGGTCGGACGCATCAGGCGTTGGCAAGAGAAGGATCCGCAGGCCTGCGAAAAGGCTTTCAACCGGGCGCTGGAACTGCTTGACTTGACCATACAAGATCCACGCTGGAAGGGGCGCCGGAAGGAACTCACTCGTACGCGAGAGTTCCTCTGTGATGCGATGTTGGGGGGGGGCGCTGACGGGAACGACCTGGCGGACCTCGATCGGTATTTCCACCATTATGCGCTGGCTTCCAGAATCGGTCGATAAATGACTTTTGAGCGAGTTTGCCTTTCCTGCCGGAGAATTTGCGGTCTCCTTCATCAACAATGAGTGACGTGACTTCTACTCTCCAACGCGAGACTCGTTCCGAACTTTTACCGGTCCCAATCCCGGGTCAGGAAACAGCCGTGTTCATGAGATAAACAAAGCGAATCCCGTCCATGACGGCCAGTCACTTTCCTGAAGCAGGTCCCTTCTCTTTCCAAACCATCGCCTTTCTGGATATAGTGCCCTCTACGCTTGCGTGAAGTGTGTTCGCTTCTCGCAAGTCCGAAGAAAGAATGTAAATATTCAATAATTCGTTGACAGGATGTTCAGCCTGAGTAACGGGCATCCATATTCTTTCCCTCCCCTTTGTAAGGGGAGGTCAGGTGGGGTAGAACCAAACGTCCCTGAAGCATGAAGGGATGTCCTGGTCATAGTCTCTACCTCCCCTCACCCCTCCTTACAAAGGAGGGGAAAAGATAAGGCAGAAATTGTCAACGAATGAGTGAACGCATACAAGGAAGACGCATGGACCTCGTGTTCCCCGATAAACGCTCAGGCATTGGAACGGATCTCAAGCGCCTCCTTGACCCGACGAAGGTCAAGGATGACGCGTCCACATTACGTGCGTATGCAGTCGATGCCAGTATCTATCGCCTGGCGCCCCAAGTGGTGGTGCTTCCGGAAGATGAAACAGATATCGACTTGGTAATGGATTTTGCCGTGACTCGGGGGATCCCCCTGACCGCGCGTGCCGCCGGCACCAACCTCACCGGGTCGGCCATCGGGTCGGGTATCATCGTGGACGTGTCGCGACTCAACCGGATTCTCGAAGTGAACCCCGAGGAGAAATGGGCGCGCGTGCAACCCGGTATCGTACTTAACGAATTGAATGCCCAACTGGCTTCTACCGGCCTCATGTTCGGTCCTGATCCGTCCAGCGGCGACATGTGCAAGTTGGGAGGGATGCTCGCCAATAATTCGTCGGGACCGCACACCCTGCGGTACGGGTCTGTCAAAGACAACGTGGTGTCCATGCGAGTCAGACTTGTAGGGGCGGACCTGCGTGTCCGCCCTGGAGGGTGGCTCACCGCCGGTCGCGAGCCCATGGACGGGGAGGGGTTCCCTCGAACCCTGGTGGACTTTGAGGGGTTGCACAGGGTCTTTGACCTGGTGCGGGACAACCTGGATCTCATTCAAGCCAAGCGCCCTCGCGTGAGTAAAAACAGCGCGGGGTATAACCTCTTTGACGTGGCGGAGGGGTTGACGCAGGGAGTCTTTGATCTTCCGAAGCTGTTTGTGGGGAGTGAGGGTACGTTGGGTGTGTTCAGCGAGGCGACGATCCGGCTCGTGGATCGCCCGCGTTCGACCGTGACCGGCATGATTCATTTCCGGGACCTCGAAGAAATGGGCGAGGCGGTGCATCACCTGTTGCGGCTTGATCCGTTGGCCTTGGAAGTGATGGATGCCAACACGTTGGACCTCATCGGCCGGTCGCAGTACGGGATTCCCGACGATGCCGCGGCGACCCTGCTCATTGAATTCGATCGCGAGGGCGACCACGGCGGGATTGCGCAACTGCACGCAGCCTGCCGGCCCTATCGTCTGGCCGGCGATCCCGTGGTCGCGACCGATCCGGAGCACCAACGGAATCTTTGGAAAGCCAGAAAAGCCCTCTATCCCACGCTGTACCGGTACGACGCCAGGAAAAAGCCCATCAACTACGTCGATGACGTGGTCGTGCCCGCGGAACACATGGGCGAGTTGATTCGCTACCTGGATCAGGTCTTCGGTCCCGCGAAGGTCCGGGTGGCGATTTTCGGACATATCGGCAACGGCAATGCCCACGTCGTGCCGTTGCTGGACGTGAATGACGAGCACGATTTTCAGCGCATGGTAGACACGTACTACGAGGTGCACGACACGATTCTGGATCGGTTCCAGGGCTCCATTTGCGGGGAACACGGGGACGGCCGCGTCCGTGCCGAAATGGTCAGGCGGATGTTCGGCGACGAGTTGTATGGGCTCTTCGTGCAGGTCAAGCAGGCCATGGACCCCGCCGGAATTTTGAATCCCGGCGTGAAAATCAGCGAGACCGCCTTTACCGAGCACATCGACTTTGAACGGTTGGGGAAATCCTGCGCCACGTGTGCGAAATGTAATGCGGTCTGCCCGGTGTACGACGTGTTTCAATCCGAAGACATGAGTTCCCGGGGGTGGTATGAAATCGTCACCGCCCCGGACTACAGCTATTTGGAGTCCAAGCGCGTGGTGGAAGCGTGTTTGAATTGCAAATCGTGCCGGACCGTCTGCCCGGCGGACGTGGACGTGTCCGAACTGATTCTGCAACGACGCGCGGAACACCCGAACGCCCTCGCCGGGAAAATCTTTGCCCTGCACGCGCAACAGGAGCGGTTCGGCAGATTGATCAAGCTGGCTGCCAAAACGCAGGCGCTCTGGGATCGGCCGCTGATTCGGAAAATCGGCGAAGTGGTGTTGCGGCCGTTCCTGGCGCGTCTCTCCGAACGGGCCCGTTTGCCCTGGAACATGAAACTGCCGCGTCTGGCAACGTCGCTGTTGCGTGAGCGGCATCACGCGCTGTGCGTGTCGCCTCCTGCCGCCGTTCCGGGCGACGCAGGTGGAGCACGGGAAGGCGGGGCCCCGACGAAGGTTGCGTATTTTCACGGCTGCGCCGCCAATTATTTCGACGATGGAGTTGGTGACGCCGTGATCAACGTCCTGAAGCAATACGGCGTGACGCCCGACCTGCCGCCGCAACGCTGCTCAGGGACGCCCATTGAAACGTATGGGCATCGTGCCTTGGCCAAGGAAGGGGCCCGGTATAACGTCGAACATCTTGCCGGGTATGACGTGATCGTCACGGGCTGTGCGTCCTGTACGCTGGCGCTCAAGGATTACGCCGGGCTCTTCCAGGGTGAACCCGAGGAGCCACAGGCCAAGCGGGTTTCGCAACACGTGAAGCATATCGCGGAATACGTCATGGAGTTGGACCCTGATCGTCCGAAACCAGCCGGGTCGAAGGGGACGCGCAAGGTCACGTATCATTCATCCTGTCACTTGCGCGCGGCGGGAGTGACAACCCAGCCACGGCATCTGCTGGCCACGACCCCGGGCCTCGACTACGTCGAGATGCAGGACGCCGACCGCTGTGCGGGCGGGGCGGGCACTTACATCGTAAAAGACTATGACACCGCACAACAGGTTTTCGAGCGGAAGCGACGGGCGATCGAACAAAGCGGCGCGGAGATCGTGGCGACCAGTTGCCCGGCCTGCATGATTCAATTGAAAAACGGCTTGCCCGGCGGCACGGCAGTCAAGCATATTGCCCAGATCCTGGACGAATCGGCCCAAGAGGCGCGGGAATCCGAAAGGGCGTAGTTAAGGGTCTTGCAGAAGGAGGATTTTTAACATGGTGACGATACGAGTGTTCGGACAGGTCCTGCTCCCCTGCGTGGACGAGTCCGAGATTCAATGTGATATTTCCGAGCCTGTCAGCGTGCGGGCCTTATTGGAGGGTAACCCGGAAACCCTGGGCGGGTTGATGGAATTCCTGCGAAAAGGCGAATTGATGGTCACGGTGAATCAAAAAATCAGCACCCTGGAATCGATTGTCAACGACGGCGACGTGGTGAAATTAACGCACCAGTTCAACCCGGAACACGAAGGGGCCCTGTGGCATAACCCGTAACAAAATATCTCCTCTCCCATCAAGGGGAAGGACATGTGAGACCTTCTTCCTTTCCCATCAAAGTGCGGTAACAGAGTGGTGCGGTCAGACGTCGGCCAGTGCGGTCATTTGGCGGAATTTTTCGTAGCGGTTGGCCAGGAGTTGGTCCGTGGACGTGGCGAGGAGTTGGTTCAGTTGGGTGTGGAGCGTTTGGGCCACGGTTTGACTGACGCTTTCCACGTCGCGATGCGCGCCGCCTAGTGGTTCGGGCACGACTTCGTCGGCAATCCCCAGTTTGAGCAGTTCCGCGCCCGTCATTTTCAAGGCCGCGGCCGCGGCTTGCGTTTTGGTCGCATCTTCCCACAGGATCGCCGCGCAGCCTTCCGGTGAGATGACCGAGTAAATCGAGTGTTCCAGCATCACGATCCGGTCGGCCACGCCCAACCCCAACGCTCCGCCGCTTCCCCCTTCTCCCGTGATGATGGCCACGATCGGCACCTTCAGCCGTGACATCGCGAACAGGTTTCTGGCAATGGCCCTGGCTTGGCCGCGTTCCTCGGCTCCGACGCCCGGATAGGCTCCCGGCGTATCGATAAACGTGACGACCGGGCGTTTGAATTTCTCGGCCAACTGCATCAACCGCAGGGCTTTCCGATAGCCTTCGGGATTGGCCATGCCGAAATTTCGTTTGACCCGCTCCTTGAAGCTCTGTCCTTTTTCATGACCGATGACGCAAATGGACCGGCCGCGGAACGTGGCAAATCCGCCGACGACGGCCTTGTCGTCTCCGAAGGTTCGGTCGCCGTGGAGTTCGAAAAAGTCGTCGCACATGTGCTTCATATAGTCCAGGATCGACGGGCGTTGGGGGTGGCGGGCGATTTGCGTTTGCTGCCAGGGGGTCAGGTTGTCGAAGATTTCCTGCTCCGTCTTGGTCAGCCGGGCCTGGAGAATGCGGATCAGCCGCGGGACGGCTTTCTTCTCGGAGCCTGATTTCTTCAGCTTTTCAAGCCGTTCCTCGAGTTCTTTCAGCGGCTTTTCGAATTCCAGAAAATCACGCATGGCAGGCTCTCGTCAATGAAACGTGACGGTCTCTTTCCCGAGAATTTGCTCTACTTCATACACCAGGTTCGAACTCGGCAAAACGCCTAAATTCGGCAACGGGGCACTCTCCGCGTGCACCTGCGAATCCAGATGGAAGTGAAAGGCGACCGGGGCCGGCCCCGGGTGACGGTGTAACACTTCGTGCAGTTTGGGGAGTTTGCCCCACGTGTCCGGCGTTTCCGCGAGTTGGACCACGACCTGTTTCACCGTCCTGGCTTGCAAATCGTGCAAGGGCTCCAGTTTGGTGGCCTTGAGACGGGCGCCCGTATCCATGTGATCCACCGTGCCGGCCGCCTGGATGACGGTATCCGCATTCAGAAACTCCGCACAATTTTGGAACAGTTCGGGAAACACGATGACTTCGACCAGCCCCTGCAAGTCTTCCAATTGGACGTACGCCATCCGGTTCCCTTTTTTGGTGGTGGTGACTTTGACGCTGCCGATCACCCCGCAGATTTTGATTTCCCGGCCTTCGTGCGCCTCGTGGAGCGTGGCCGTGGTATGCGTCGACAGCAGGCGAATGGCTTCGGCGTGTTGGGTCAACGGATGCGCGGTGATGTAGAATCCGGTGAGTTCCCGTTCAAATTGGAGGATTTGGCCCTGCTGCCATTCGTCGATCACGGGCAGCGGTCGGATCAGGGCGTCCGAGTCCGAAGAATCTGATTCCACGGTTCCGAACAAGGACGTCTGTCCCAAGGCGCGCTCCCTTTGAATGGCGCCGGCTTCATCCAGTGTTTGTTCCATGATTGCCGTCAATTGAGCCCGTTTTGCCCCCATGGAGTCAAATGCGCCGACCTTGATCAAACCCTCGATCACGCGCTTGTTGACCTTTTGCAGGTCGATCCGGCAACAGAAATCGAAGAAGGAGCAGAAGGCCCCCTCGGCTTCCCGGCGCGCGATGATGGATTCAATGGCGCTGCCGCCGACGTTTTTGATGGCGGCCAGCCCGAATCGAATTCCCCCCTCCACGATGGTAAAGTTTTTCTGGCTTTCATTCGCGTCCGGCGGCAGGATGGGAATCCCGCGTTCACGACATTCGGTAAAATAGCCCACCATCTTGTCCGTGTTCCCCATTTCGCTCGTGAGGAGCGCGGCCATGAATTCGGTGGGATGATGCGCCTTCAGGTAGGCCGTTTGGAACGTCACCAGGGCATAGGCCGCCGAATGGGATTTGTTGAATCCGTACCCGGCAAAGTACGCCATCTGGTCGAAGATCTTTTCGGCTTTCTTTTCCGTGAACCCCTTTGCCTTAGCCCCCTCGAGAAACAACTCTTTTTGCTTGGCCATTTCTTCGGGTTTTTTCTTCCCCATGGCCCGGCGCAGCAAATCGGCTTGCCCCAAACTGAACCCGGCCATGAGATTGGCAATGGCCATGACCTGTTCCTGATAGACCATGACCCCGTAGGTTTCCTTGAGAATGGGTTCCACCGCCGGAGGGTCGTACGCAATTTTCAAGGGATCGCGTTTCCGTTTGATGAAGTCGTCCACCATGCCGCTTTCCAACGGGCCCGGCCGGTAAAGGGCGAGGATCGCGATGAGATCTTCGAAGCATTCAGGTTTGATGCGGACCAATAAATTGCGCATGCCCGAACTTTCCAGTTGGAAGATCCCGGAAGTCTTGCCGGAGGCGAGGAGTGCATAGGTCTTTTCGTCATTCAAAGGAAGCCGTTCAATATCGAGTTGTTTTTCGGGGGTTTGGTTCTGGTTCACCATGGCCACGGCCTGGTGAATCATGGTGAGGGTTTTCAGCCCGAGAAAATCAAACTTCACCAGCCCCACTTTTTCGATGTCCGTCATCGAGTATTGCGTGACGATTTCGTTGTTGGCCGTTTTGTACAACGGCACGTGTTCCATCAGGGGCTTCTGTGAAATCACCACTCCCGCCGCGTGCGTGGAGGCGTGTCGCGCCAAGCCTTCGAGGGCTTGAGCCGTCTCCATGAGTTCCTTCATCCGCGCATCGCCGTCGACCAGCTCTTGCAGGCGCGGCTCCTGGGTCAAGGCGTCTTTCAAGGTGATGTTGAGTTGCGTCGGCACGAGTTTGGCGACGCGGTCCACTTCGGCGTAGGGAATGTCCATCACGCGCCCCACGTCCCGGATTGCGGCCTTGGCGCCCAGCGTCCCGAACGTGATGATCTGGCACACGTGGTCTTCGCCGTATTTGTCGATCACGTAATTGATGACTTCCCCCCGGCGGTCCATGCAGAAATCCATGTCGATGTCCGGCATACTCACGCGTTCGGGATTGAGGAACCGTTCAAAGAGCAGGTTGTACGCGAGCGGATCCAGGTCGGTGATGGAGAGGGCATAGGCAATCAAACTGCCGGCTGCCGACCCCCGTCCGGGTCCCACCGGAATGCCGCGGGAGCGGGCAAATTTGATAATGTCCCAGACCACCAGAAAATAGCCTGCGTAGCCCATCTGGGTGAGGACGGCCAATTCTTCATGAAGGCGGAGTTGGTAGGCCTCCGGCGGCAGGCCGGCCGGCCGGGCTTTCAAGCGCTCGGCCAAGCCCTCCTTGGCCAGGGTTTCCAGATAGGTTTCATGGGTGAATCCCTCTGGCACTTGGTAGTGGGGGAGCGATAAGGTGTTGTCGGTCAGGTTCAGCCCGCATTGTTCCGCGATGTGACAGGTGTTCAGCACGGCTTCCGGGAGTTCGGAAAACTCCGCGACCATCTCGGCTGTGGACTTGACGTACAGTTGGTCGGTGTCGAACTTCATGCGGTTGGTGTCGCTCAACGTTTTGCCGGTTTGGAGGCACAGCATGATTTCATGCGGGCGCGCGTCTTCTTTTTTCAAATAGTGGCAGTCGTTGGTCCCCACCAACGGAATGCCGAGCTTTTTGTGGATCTCCACGAGGCCCCGGTTGGCGATCAGTTGATGGTCGAGCCCATTGGCTTGGACTTCCAGATAGTAATGATCTTTCCCGAAGATCTCGCGGTATTCTCCGGCTGTTTGTGCGGCTTTTTCCATATCCTGTTGGCCGATGAGATAGGGAACCTCCCCGCTCAAACACCCGGATAGGGCAATGAGGCCTTCGTGGTGTTCCTGCAGGAGTTCCTTATCCATCCGGGGTTTGTAATAAAACCCTTCGAGATAGGCCTTGCTCGACAGTTTGATGAGGTTATGGTAGCCCTTGAGATTGGTGGCCAGCAGAATCAAATGATAGTAGTCGTTGTGGGCCAGCAGGCCTTCGCGTTGTCGCCGGCTGCCGGGCGCGAGATAAGCCTCACAGCCGATGATGGGCTTCACCCCGTGGGCGGTGGCCTTTTCATAGAAGTCGATGGCGCCGAAGAGGTTGCCGTGGTCCGTCACCGCGAGCGCGGGTTGTTGAAAGTCCCGGACCTGCTTGAGAAGCGGATTCAGTTGATTCGCGCCGTCCAGCAGGCTGTATTGGGTATGGAGGTGCAGGTGAACGAATTGAGAAGACAAGGGGAGACCATTCCTTAGCTGACGACAGCCCGCCCTTCGACAGGCTCAGGACAGGCCTAAAAGAGCTTCCCGGAGTCCGCAAAAATTCTAACCCTGGGTTCGGGTGCTGTCAATGAAGGTGCCCGTCTCACTAGAACCCTCTCCCCTGGTGGGAGAGGGCAGGGTGAGGGGGGCAGGAGCCCGTAGGTCTTAGCCTAGCGTAACCCGACGACTCGAGCCCTGCGCCCCCCTTTTGAACGTTTCGGCTATTGCCCCAAGCTCAGTTCGTATAACAGCGCCTTCCAGCCTTGCTCTTCCGTAATGAACCCTTTGGGTTGGACAACGGGGAGCATGCCGGTACCCGGGACCCGCCCGGATTGGCCCATGCTTCCGTTTTTCAGGATCCACATCAGTTCGCCGGGCGTGCGCAATTTATGAAATTTCGGATTCGTGAAGTTGCGGGGTTGGATCGGCAAGTTTTTGGCGGCGGCTCCGTCGCCCTTGCCTTCGGGGCCGTGGCAACTGATGCACCCTCCGACACCCAGGAAGATGGCTTTACCTTCCGCCAGGATTTCCGGCGTCGCTTCAAATGGTGGTTTGACTTTCTTGGCTTTGGCCAAGTGACCGGCCGGCACACGGGGAATCCTGATGTCGTATTCTCCGCCGGCTTGCCCGTATCCGGTCGGATTCACGCTCCAGGCCACTCCTGAAAAGCTCACACACAACCCGGCACTCAACGCGACGCATAACACACTTCTTCTCACGGTACTTTCCTCCTCGATGAGTTGATTGAATGATGCAAGGGCTTTGGACGTTTTTACTCTAACCACTGTTATAGGGGCAACCCTCTGGGGTTGCCCTGGGTTCTTCATAGCTCCCTCTCCCCAAGGTGGGAGAGGGTTGGGGTGAGGGGGGAAGGTTTTATGTTAGAATGCGGGGCGATTCATTCGGGATGGCACCGGCGCCGTTCCCTACGGCCGAGAACATGACTCTGATACGAACACCTTGGGGGCATAGCTATGCCTTTTGACGAGCGGGCCAAGGCTCGCTATTTCTCGGGCATGCGTCGCCGGATCGCCGAGTTGCGAGCCCAAGCGGAACGCAGTCTGGATTTTGCCATCGACACGATGATGCTGGAACGCGCCGAGAGTTACTTCAAGGTTGAAACCGGTCTGACGGAAGTCGAACGGATGGTGACGCTCATCGAAGAGGAATTGGATGACGTCCGGGAACTGACCCACGCCCAACGCCTGGAAGCCCGTCTCGAATTCATTGAGGATCGCTTTGAGGATTTCGACAGCGAAATCTATCAACGTCCCAAGCGACGCCGGCGCAAGATCAATCTGTTTGATTTCTTCAAGAAAGCGACCGGCAGCGGCGAGGTCACGGCTTCTCAAGGGGAAATCAATTCTCACCAGGAAGCGTATGAGGCCTTGGGTCTGGACTTCGGAAGTTCGATGACGGCGGTGACCCGGGCTTTTCGTCAAAAAGCCAAAAAGCTCCACCCCGATATCAACAAGGGGGACCGTAGTGCCGAACCCGAATTGCGGCGCATCATCGAGGCGTACCAGTTTCTCAGGGCGGATTCCAGCATTCCGCGTACCGAAGCCCACGGCACGGAAAACCAAGCACGGTAAACCCGTTCGACGTCAGGGCGCCTGTTCACGACCTTTCCCAAAGTTGTTTCACCGTTTCCGCCGGCCGGGCAAGGATCACCGTTTGGTCTTGTTCGACCAAAGGGCGTTGGAGCAGGTCCGGATAAGCAATCATCAATTCGATCAATTCATCTTCGGACTTGTCGGTCTTGGCGAGGCCCAATGCTTTATATTTCTCTTCTTTCGTGCGCAACACGTCCCGGGCCTTGAGGCCACCCTTTTTCAGGAGCTCTTTGAGTCTGGTTTTCGACAACGGTGTTTCGTAATAATTGACGGCCGTAAACGCGTGCCCGCTTTCCTGGACGATCTTCAGGACTTGCCGGCACGTCGAACACGTCGGTTTCTGGTAGATGGTGATGGGTGCCATCGTCTCCCCCTTTCAGGAAATGTGCGCGTTATCTTGACGGATTTTTTTTGCGCGTGCTACAAGTCGGGAAGGCTTTTCCTTAACCTTCTTGTGCGAAATTCACGCGATTATGGCAACTCCAGAGGCTCCGGAAGCGACCCAATTTGAGTTGGCGTTGGATTCCCATCGCACCTTAAAGGATCTTCGCGCACGCAAACCCGGACAGCCCGTTTGCGTCGTGGGGTCCGGTGACGACCGGAAAGGCAAAGAAGGCGTTTTTCAACATTTCAACGTGCGCTTGGCCGTCGTGAAGTTCCCCGATGGCAAAACCCTGGGCTATGATCCGCTGGACCTGTTGCTGCCGTGCGAGATTCACGAGGATGGGGAAGCGTTTTTTGAAATTCGGACCTGCGCGACGTGCAACCAGATTTTCCCTTTGACGTCGGATGAGTTTCGGGCCGAGCAGGAACGGACCGAGTGCCCCGAATGCCAGCCGTGATCCTCGGGGAATCAGGTATCTCCCCATTTGAGCTTGTTCCTTAAGACATCATAGTACGTCCGGTCGGGAAACCGGATGAGGCGCGTCCGGTGGGGTGAGGCGCTGATCGCGAGCGTGTCTTCATGCTCCATGGCAATCCCGATTTGTCCGTCGATCGTCACGGTGCCCCCCTCGTGACTGGTCAGTTGAATCTCCAGCGAGACCTGGCTTGGGACAAGGAGGGGGCGGTGGGTGAGGGTATGGGGGCTGATGGGCGTCAGCACCAGGGTTTCGAGACTGGGTTCCAGGATCGGGCCGCCGGCGGACATGGAGTAGGCCGTGGATCCGGTTGGCGAGGCAATAATCAAACCGTCGCCCCGGAGCGTCGTCACGAATTGTTTGTCGACCTGAATGCTCGTGGTAATCATGCGTCCCGAAGTCCCTTTGCTGATGACCGCGTCGTTGAGTGCCGTTTGTTCCTGCCGTTCTCCGGTTTTGTGACGGACCTGGGCTTCGAGGCGCAGGCGGTGATCCACGTAGAATTCCTGCGCAAAAACTTTTTCCAGGGAGTCGTACATCGTTTCTATCGTGCTCTCCGTCAGAAACCCCAAGCCTCCCAAATTGACGCCCAGGATAGGGACGGATCGTTCTTCGACGAGCCGGGCTGCCCGCAACATCGTGCCGTCTCCGCCGAGCACGAGTACGAGGTCGGCCTCGGCGGCGATTTGCTGATCGATTTGTTGTGGGCCTTCGTGAAAATGGTCCCCGGAAGAGGAGCCGACCAGGACGGTCTTCTGTTTACGTCCGAGCCAGTCGAGCAACTCCTCAAGGAGGGGGCGAATGTCGGGAAATTGAGGCTTGGTCAGGATGCCGATGACTGTCACGAGCGACTCATGCGTTGATGAAAAAGACGGGGCAGTGAAGGGGAACTGAAACGTTGAGGCGTGCCCGCACCGCTTTGAAGTGCCGGAACCGGAATTGTATCGTTCACCGCGTTCTGGAGTCAATGAAGAAATATCGTCAACAGTCAGTTCCTCTTGACGGCGGCGTCGGAATATGGAACCTTACTTGTCGGTACCAGCCGCGGTCTTGCCTTGACAGTTTTCAGAAGGGATGGATAGACTAACCAGCGTATGACGGTGGGATTGATCTGACGCGCGAAGGGTGAACTCTTACCCTAAAAGGAGGGAAAATGTTCGAGCGATTCACGGACAGAGGTCGCAAGATAATTATTCTGGCCCGCGAAGAGGCTGAACGCCATCAGAACGACTATCTCGGCACGGAGCATTTGGTGCTAGCCATTCTCCGTGAATCCGATGGCATTGCCCTCATGATCATCAAGAAGATGGGGTTGTCTCCCGAACAGATTCGTCTGGAGGTGGAACGCAGTTTGCCCAGTGGCGGGACGACCGTCACCTTCGGGGAAATTCCCTTCAGCCCACGCGTCAAGAAGGTCATTGAATACGGCGTCGAAGAGGCGAGATTGCTCGGACACAATCACATCGGGAGTGAACATCTCCTGTTGGGATTGTTGCGGGAAGAAGAAGGGATCGGCGGGAAGGTGCTTCGCAGCTTGGGCGGCAACCTGCTCACGGCTCGTCAACTGACCGTGACCTTCCTGCGGAAATCGGGAACGCGGGAACGGGACAAGAAAAGCAGTACCCCCGCGCTTGATGAATTCGGCAGGGACCTGACGCAGTTGGCGCAGGACTCCATGTTGGATCCCGTCATCGGCCGCGGCGATGAAATCGAACGGGTGTTGCAGATTTTGAGCCGCCGTTCCAAAAATAACCCGGCCCTGATCGGCGAGTCCGGGGTGGGTAAAACCGCGATCGTCGAAGGGTTGGCCCAACGCATCGTCTCGATGGACGTTCCGGATAATCTCCTGAACCGGCGCGTGATCGCCTTGGACCTGGGGTCGCTGGTCGCCGGCACGAAATATCGGGGGCAGTTTGAAGAACGCCTGAAAGTGGTCATGAAGGAAATCGTGCAGGCCGGCAACGTGATCCTGTTTATCGATGAGTTGCATACCTTAGTGGGGGCGGGGGCGGCCGAAGGGTCGATCGATGCCGCCAATATGCTCAAGCCGGCGTTGTCCCGGGGCGAAATTCACTGCATCGGGGCGACCACCATGGATGAATACCGAAAACATATTGAAAAGGACGGCGCCCTGAAACGGCGGTTCCAGCCCATTTACGTGAATCCGCCTTCCGTGGAAGAAACGATCAAGATCATTCAAGGCTTGCGGGATCGCTATGAAGAGCACCATGGCGTGGAGATTTCGGATGACGCGGTGGTCGAAGCCGTGAAATTGACCGATCGCTACATCACGGATCGATTCCTTCCGGACAAGGCCATCGATTTGATTGATGAGACGGGGTCCCGGGCCAAGTTGCAATCCTATTCGTTGCCTCCCGAGTTGAAATCGTTGGAACAGGAACTCAAACGCGTGGCGCACGAAAAAGAAGTCGCCATCGGGTTGCAAAGTTTCGAAGAAGCCGTGAAGTATCGGGAAGAAGAAGAACGGCTCCGCAAACTGCTGGAGGATGCCAAGCGTGATTGGAAGAAGAACCAGGAGCAGCAGAAGCCGGTGATCGGGGCCGAGGAAGTCAGTTTTGTGGTGTCCAAAATTACGGGCATTCCGCTCTTCAAACTCGAAGAGGAAGAATCGGAAAAGCTGCTGCACATGGAAGACTTTCTTCACAAGCGCATCGTGGGGCAGGAGGAAGCCATTTCCGCGGTCTGTCGCGCCATTCGCCGCTCACGGGCCGGCCTCAAGGAGGCGCGCAAACCGATCGGGTCCTTTATCTTCCTGGGACCGACGGGCGTCGGAAAGACCGAACTGGCCCGGGCCTTGGCGGAGTTTTTGTTTAATACCGAGGATGCCCTGATTCGAATCGATATGTCGGAGTACCAGGAGAAATTTACGAGTTCCCGGTTGTTCGGCGCCCCTCCGGGGTACGTGGGATATGAAGAGGGCGGGCAGTTGACCGAGAAAGTGCGGCGACGTCCGTATTCGGTGGTGTTGTTCGATGAGATCGAAAAGGCCCATCCGGATATCTTCAACGTCCTCTTGCAGGTCCTGGACGACGGGCTGCTCACGGACAGCCTGGGGCGGAAAGTCGATTTCAAGAACGCGATTCTCGTGATGACGTCAAACCTGGGCACGAAGCTCATTCAGAAGGGCGTGTCCCTCGGGTTCCAAAAGGTCGAAGAGTCGGAAACCCGGAAGCGAATGAAGAACGATATTCTGGATGAATTGAAGCGAAGTTTCAGCCCGGAATTTTTGAATCGGATTGATGAGTTCGTAGTCTTCCATCCGTTGGAAAAAGAGCATCTGCTGAACATCGTCGATATCCTGATCCGCGAGTTGAACGAACGGTTGGCGGAGCGTGAGGTCCAATTGGAGATCGGCGACGACGTGAAGCAATGGCTGATTACGAAAGGGTATCAACCGCAGTATGGAGCCCGGCCCATGCGGCGCACCATCCAGAAGCTTCTGGGCGATCCCTTGTCCGATGAACTCATTCGAGGGCGTTTCAAGGATGCCAAGAAAATCAAAGTCGTACTTCGAGACGACGCTCCCGTGTTTGTTGAAGAAGAGGCGATGGCGAGCGTCTGAGCGTTCGCGGTTGGTGTAAGACAACGAATTGTAAGACAACCAATCATTCACGGATTGTTTCCCTTCTCTTGATAGGCGGCTCTCGTTACCCCGCGTGGCGAGAGTCGTTGTTTTTTATGACGATTGTTCTTCGGTGATGCCTCGAAACGGCCAAACTCCCACGAGCCCTCCCTCGTCCGTGCCGACCTCCAGTCTCTTGGGCATCGAAACCTCTTGTGATGAAACAGCCGCCGCGGTGTTCTCGCTCCAAGGGCACCTGTTGTCGAATCTGGTGGCGTCCCAACACGAGGTGCACGGCCGTTTCGGCGGGGTGGTGCCGGAACTGGCCTCAAGAAAACACGTGGAAAGGATTGAGGAGGTGACGCAGGCCGCTCTCGAGCAGGCGGGTGTCGGTTGGTCGGATCTTCGGGCGATTGCGGTCACGCAGGGGCCCGGACTTGCCGGTGCGCTGGTCGTGGGCGTGAGTTTCGGCAAGGCCCTGGCGTATGCCTTGGGCGTGCCGTGCATCGGCGTGCATCATTTGGAAGGGCACATTGCCTCAGCGTGGTTGGAATATCCCGATTTCGTGACCCCCTGCATCGTGCTCGTGGTGTCCGGCGGGCACACCCACTTGTATCTCGTTCCCCAACGCGGTGAATACCGGCTCCTCGGCAAAACACTTGATGACGCCGCGGGCGAGGCGTTTGATAAGGGCGCCAAGATGCTGGGCCTCTCGTACCCGGGCGGTCCCGCGCTCGATCGTCTGGCGCAATCCGGGGATCCGTCAATCGTCCGGTTCCCTCGTCCGTATCTGAACAAGGGAGGGTTCAATTTCAGTTTCAGTGGCCTTAAAACTTCGTTGTTGTATTATTTGAGGGATCAGCAGTCATTACCAACACCGGCGCACGTGGCCGCGGGATACCAGGAAGCCATTGTGGACGTGCTGGTGGAAAAATCGTTTCGGGCGGTGCGCCGGTACGGCGTCGCCGGCTTGGCGGTGGTCGGCGGGGTCAGCGCGAATTCCCGTTTGCGTGCGGCCTTACAGGCTCGCGCGGCAAAGGAAGGCATTCGTCTTGCGCTGCCGCGCATGCATTTCTGTACGGATAATGCCGCAATGGTGGCCGCTGCCGGATGGTGGGCCTACCAGGAACAGCGGTGGGCTTCGTGGGACTTGGATGCCCAGCCCGGTCTGGCTATCGAGACCACGACGCCCGGAAACG
Organism: Nitrospirales bacterium; assembly: GCA_965204475.1. GTDB lineage: Bacteria > Nitrospirota > Nitrospiria > Nitrospirales > UBA8639 > Bin75. Next base: position 1,263,040 of record OZ241988.1, on the reverse strand, counting down.
GTTCAGGCATTTCAGTTTAGCGCGTCGGCATACTCGAAAGGGGAGCTTTTATTCCACATGCCATTGGACATCTGACCGGGTTGAAACCCGGCCAGATTACGCGGCTCGAACGGTTATATCGCCGGCGCGTGCCCGTTGAAAAAGTCATTTCTCCGGAATTGGCCCGTTCCTGTACGGAATTGTCGCATGAGATTCGACGGCAAATCGGGTTGCTGATCAATCGACGGGGCATCATCGAATCCGTCATCATCGGCACGGATCGTCAGTTGGTGATCCCGGAACTGGCGCGGAGCCGGTCCGGCCCCCGGTTATTGCGCGGCGTTCGGTTCGTGCACACGCATCTCAACGATCAACCGTTAACCAAAGACGACCTGACCGATTTGGCGCTGCTTCGCTTGGATTTGATGGCGGTGCTCGGCGTGGGAAACGGAGGAGAACCGGTGTCCATCTCGCTGGCCCACCTGCTGCCGCCCAACCCGCAAGGGAAGGCCTATGAGGCCTGGGCTCCGCAGCCCTTGCAGGCGTTTCAGTGCCAATGTGATCAGTTCGTGCAATCGTTGGAAGCTGAAATTTCCAGGGCGACCCCGGCGCTTCGTCGAACGGACGACAACCCCAGTGCGCTGCTGGTCAGCGTCACGGAGGAAAAGCGTTCCGATCAGGAAGAACGCCTGCGGGAATGTCAGGACTTGGCGAAGTCACAGGGCATTCAGGTGGTTGGAACCGTGATGCAACGATTATCGCGGGTCAATCCCAAGTACGTGTTAGGGGTGGGAAAGATTACCGAGGTGATCATCCATGCGCTGCAAAGCGGGGCCGACCTGTTGATTTTCGATCGGGACCTGACCCCGACCCAGGTCCGGTCGCTTTCCGAGATGATCGAGTTGAAGGTCATCGATCGAACGCAGTTGATCCTGGATATTTTTGCCAGCCGGGCTCATTCGCGCGCCGGGAAGATTCAAGTGGAACTGGCGCAACTCAAGTATCTGTTGCCCCGGTTGTCTCAATCCAGCACGGCGTTCTCCCGTTTAGGAGGCGGCATCGGGGCGCGAGGCCCCGGCGAAACCAAACTGGAGACCGACTTGAGACGAGTCCGGGATCGGATTCATCACCTCGAACGCGAGTTGAAGGATTTGAGTCGTCAACGGGAACAGCAACGCCCCAGGCGCCTGCGCAGGGGTATTCCGGTCGTGTCGATCGTCGGCTATACGAATGCCGGGAAATCCACCTTGCTGAACACCTTGACCCATAGCCGCGTCTCGGCCAAAAATCAGCCGTTTGAAACCCTGGATACCGTCAATCGACGGTTCAGGCTTCCTTCAGGCCGGCACGTGATTCTGACCGACACCGTCGGGTTCATTCGAGACCTGCCCCAGGATCTCCTGGAAGCCTTTCGCACGACGCTCGACGAACTCCATCAAGCCGACGTACTAGTGCACGTCGTGGATGCGACCGCACCGGATCGTGACCAGCAGATACGCGTGGTCGAAGGACTCTTGCATGATCTCGATCTGCAGCACGTGACCCGGGTTCTCGTCATGAACAAGTGCGATCGTTTGCCGCCGGAAGACGTGGACGTGCTGGAGCGGCGCTTTCAGGCCTGTCCTGAGCGAAGTCGAAGGGCCCTGTGCGTCTCCGCTCTCCGGAAAGAGACCCTGGCCCTGTTGCGGGACGCGATCGCCGACGCCTTGGAATCCGGAGTGCCGGTGGCGGAGGCAGGGTGAAAAATCAAAAATCAACAATCAACAATCAAAAAACAACAATGACCCTTGCCCGCCGGATTCTGAAACGCCTTCGCACGCAGGGAACGAACGCGCCGGTGGAGCTCAGCTACACCAACCCTTTTGAGTTGCTGGTGGCGACGATTCTGTCGGCCCAATGTACGGATGAACGGGTGAACCGGGTGACGCCGGCGCTGTTCGCGGCCTATCCGGGTGCCCGGGAATTGGCCGGCGCGTCTCAAGCGCAACTGGAAGCGTTGATCAAACCAACGGGGTTTTACCGGAACAAGGCGCAACATTTGATGAAGTGCAGTCAAGCCCTGGTGTCGCAGTTCCAAGGGGCCGTACCGAAGACCATGGAAGAATTGACGTCGTTGCCCGGGATCGGCAGAAAGACCGCCAACGTGGTGTTGGGCGCCTGTTTCCGGGTGCCGGCGATTGTCGTGGATACGCACGTGAAACGCGTGGCCCAGCGATTGCAACTCACCCGGCATACCGACCCGACCAAAATCGAATTTGACTTGCAGGCGGTCTGGCCCGCCAAGGACTGGACAGACGGCGCTCAACGGATTTTGCTTCATGGCCGTTACGTGTGCCTGGCGCGGAAACCTCAATGCGCCGCCTGCGTGTTGTATGAAGACTGTGAATGGGAAGGAAAGGTTCTGCGGCCATGTTGAAGAGTATGACGGGTTTCGGCAAACGGGAAGGAGCCAGTCACGGGCTGGCCGTGGCCGTGGAAGTCCGGTCGGTGAACCATCGGTTTCGGGAAATCGTCCTTCGGGTACCCAAGGGAGGGTTTGAGTGGGAAGAGGAATTGAAGGCGCAGGTGGCCCGAAAATGTCGACGGGGACGAATCGAACTCGTCGTCGTTTATGGAAAAAGCCAAGAACGCGGCAAACGCGTGACGCTTGATCGTCCATTGGCGCGGCATTATTATCGGGCACTCAAGGATTTACAGCGGGAATTCCGGTTAGGGGGGAACATCGACGTCGAACTGTTGGCCTCGTTCCGTGATATTTTTCGCATTGCCGAGACGCCGATCGACGACAAGCACCTGAACCGGGTGGTGAAGAGGCTCACGTCAGGTGCGCTCGCGGACCTTGACCGCATGCGGTCGAAAGAGGGGAAAGCCCTCCAGGTTGATATCGCGGAACGGCTGAAGGCGATGCGGGAGATTCACCGATCGGTCGAACGCCGCCTGCCCCTCGTGGTCAAAGGCCTCCAGGAGCGCCTGCGGTCGCGCGTGGACGCGTTGGCCGGGGGCGAGCAGGAAACGTGGCTCAACAAGGAATTGGCGCTCGTGGCCGACCGGTGTGACGTAACGGAAGAACTCATCAGGTTCCGGAGCCATGGCGCACAATTTGAGGAGATGCTGAAAAAACGGGAGCCGGTCGGGCGGCAGTTGGATTTTTTGTTGCAGGAGATGGGTCGTGAAGTGAATACGATCGGGTCCAAGGCAAATGACGCGGAAATCGCGAAACAGGTCATCCAGCTCAAGAGTGAACTGGAAAAGATTCGCGAGCAAGTGCAAAATGTGGAATAGTTGCGGAGAAAGCTTGGCTGATGTCGGCTGACGGTGTATTGGTGGTGGTATCGGGACCTTCCGGGGTCGGGAAAAGCACGTTGTGTAAAAACATCGTGACCCAGGTGCCGAGTACGACGTTGTCGGTATCCTATACGACCAGGAAACCGAGGCCTGGCGAGCGCGAGGGGGTTGAGTATTGCTTTGTCGATGAGGCAACGTTTCAGGATCTGGTTCAGGCGGAGGCGTTCGTGGAGTGGGCCGAAGTATATGGACATAAATACGGCACCCCGAAACAACCGCTGTTGGAGGCCTTGCATAAAGGGATCGACGTGTTGTTGGATATTGATGCGCAGGGCGCCAAGCAAATTATGGAACGCTTTGCCGGGGCCGTGTACGTGTTTGTGGCCCCGCCGTCGCTCGACGTCCTTCGCAACCGGCTCTGCCGGCGGGCCAAGGATCCCCCGGAGGAAATCGAGCGTCGTCTGCATAAAGCGAATGATGAAATCGCCAATTTCAAAGCCTATCATTACTTCGTTCGGAATGACGAACTCCTGCAGGCGACGAAAGAATTGGAATCCATTATTCTGGCCGAACGGGTGAAGACCGACCGATTGGACCCTGATGTGCTTGTGGAAAACGGGTTGGTTGAATCCGTGACGATGAAGAAGATTGCCACGTAACCGTATTCACCAAAGGAGTGTCGATCATGATTGATACGCTTCCCTTACTTCCGGACGATAGAGCCGGCAAATTCGATTCTCGCTATCGAGTCGTGCTGGTCGCCGCCCAACGGGCGAAACAGCTCATGCGTGGAAACACGCACGCTCAAACGAGTAAATTCACCAAAGAAACCTCCATTGCGCTCGAGGAAGTGTTGGGAGACAACGTGGAGTATTTGATGGGACAAGAAGCGCGTGAGGCGCTTCGTGAAGCCAGGAGAAGCCTGGAAGGTGATTTTGAACCGGCCTTGTTGACAGAGGCTGATGAAGATGCCAAGGAAATCAAGCAGCAACTCAGCGTCTACGTTGACGATTCGCCAAAGGAAACCGCCGTGGAGGCAGAGCCCGAAGTATGAGCGAGAACGTGTTACAAGGCACGCGGATTGTCCTCTGCGTCACGGGCAGTATTGCGGCCTATAAAGCCGTGTCCCTGCTTCGGACGCTGGTCGAGGACGGGGCGGAGGTGTCCGTGGTCATGACGTCGTCCGCCACGCAGTTCGTGGCGCCGCTGACCTTCGAAGTGTTGTCCGGCCGGCCGGTCTTGCAACGGCTCTTTGCCGATAACCAACCCATGCCGCACCTGAAGGTGACGGAAGACGCGGACCTGATCCTGGTGGCGCCGGCCACGGCGAATTGCCTGGCCAAATGTGCGCTGGGTTTGGGTGACGATCTGCTGGGCACCTTGTTCGTGGCCGCACGCTGTCCCATTGTGATGGCTCCGGCCATGGATGTCGAAATGTGGGATCATCCTGCACTGGTGGCGCATGTGCGGACGTTACGCGAGCGCGGGATCGTGGTGCTGGAGCCGGAGGAAGGCCCGCTGGCATCCGGCCTGCTCGGAAAAGGACGATTGCCTGCCGAACACGTGATCATGGAGGCGGTGCGTTCCCGTCTCGCCCCTCGGCGGGATTGGTCCGGGCAGCGGGTGCTCGTCTCGGCTGGCCCGACGCGGGAACCGATGGATGCGGTTCGCTTTATCACGAATGCCTCTTCGGGAAAAATGGGATACGCGATGGCGGAAGCCGCGGCCCAACGGGGAGCCGAGGTGCTGCTCGTCAGCGGCCCGACGGCGCTACCGTCTCCCCCCAACGTGACGCGCGTCTCCGTGGTGACCGCTGAAGAGATGTATCAAGAACTGGATGCCCGGTTTGCATGGGCTACCGTCCTCGTAATGACCGCGGCAGTCGGAGACTTTCGGCCCCGACATCCCTCGTCCGCAAAGTCAAAAAAACACGAGTGGAGCGGCGAGCCTTTGGAACTCGAGCGGACCCCGGACATCCTGCAATCCTTGTCGCGGAAACGGACGCACCACGTGCTGGTCGGCTTTGCCGCGGAATCCGAGGACCTGCTCGCCAACGGCCGCAAAAAACTGCATCAAAAAGACCTCGATCTGCTGGTGGTGAACAGAATTACGGGACCGCGATCGGCATTCGGCAACGAGACCAATGAAGTCATTCTCCTGCCTCGTCACGGAACACCCATTCAGGTCGAACGCCTGCCGAAACGGCTCCTGGCCGATCGTATTTTGGATACGGTTCAGGAGCAGTGCATCAGTGCTTCACCCGCTGGTTCTCAGCAACCGCATGAAGGAATCCGCCGGATTCAATAATCCCGGCGTGCACGTCTGCCGTACAAAATGAGTCCCAAGTATTCGGCTGTCATCGGTTTTGTGTTGGTGGCTCTATTTGCCGGTGGAACGGCCTTTGCTTTGCAAGACGCTGCCGGTCAAACAAGACCTGTCCGGGCTGATTCTTCGCCTTCGCAACGACCTTTAGTTGTAGAATTGCCGAAACCCCTGCCTGAATTCGATCCGGACAATCCTCAAGCCATAGGGATCATTCTTGTCTTCCACCATTGGCCTGACCAAGAAGAACGAACAATCATTCTGGAAAAGACAGCGGAAGCCGGGCTCACGAAGACCGACGAGATCCCTCGTTTCAAAATGTGGCTTTTTCAATGGGACGAATGGAAGAAGGGGAAAACGGCAGAGAAGTTCTGCCGCAGCCTGCCGGAACTCTCCTCCCTCGAGTACTGTGAGCCTGACTCTTTACTCGGCCCCGCCACCGGCTCTGTCAACGAATGAGTGAACTCATGCCATGGACGCGCTGAAACGGGAAAGCTTGCGGAGGGACCTGAGTGGATCAAGAGCCATGTCGTTTCAGACAGTACAAAACGCGCTTGCCGGTAGGCAGTTCGTGGCGGTCCACCAGTGAAAAATGTTTGAAGGCTTCGGTCTCAAAGGCAGGCAGGTTATACCATGGATAGACATCTTCCCGGTTGGCAAGAAGCTTCTTCACCATGGGATCCGACTTCGGCACAAACTCGATTACGACATACTTGGCTTCAACAACCAGCAGCAAATGAAAGACATACGCAAAGGGCACATTGTGTGTCAGACAGAGATGATGCAGAAGGGCCAACATCAGCACAATCGTCGGCTTGCCCCGGTCCAGAAAACCTTGCCGCGCGAAGTTGTTCCATCCCAAGCCGGGGGAGGGGTTCGTGACATCCAGGACCAGCGGCAAAATCCCAGAAATTCTGTTTTGGCGACAGTGCCGATAGAGGTGATTGACCGATTCCGGGTCAGCGTCTGCCGCAATGACCAAATCAGTATACTTTCGAGCAATTAAGGAAAATTCTCCCGTATTGCATCCAAGATCCCAAACGGAAAGAGGTCGTATGTTCTCCAAATGCTTGTCCACGAACCTTTGCTTAGCCTCAATTTCCGGGGCTGTATAGGATCGATTGTCGGAATACCCGACCCAGTGACGTTGGGAAGACGATGGGTGTAATTGGGTGATGACTTTTTTCACGGCACGAACGAGGGCATTCACATGATCCAGGGAAAACTTCAGTGATTGAAAACTCGACTTCAGTTCCGGGTTGTCAGCCTGAAACCCCGTTTGGAAAAAGGATTGGAGAAACACGTGCTTGAACATGCCGGATTTTCTCCAACCCAACCATCCGAGAAGAGATTTCATCACATCAAGCGGAATCCCTTCAAAATAGCTTCTCAAGAATAGTTGAAAAGGGATGCCTTTATGGGCTGTCACAGCCAGGGGAAACAGGAACTGCTGGCAAAACTGCGTATAGCCCAGCCATGGTGTGCCGGGAACATATTTTGCGATTGAGGGGATATCAATAAAAATCGGGCGGCATCCCAGAAATTGAATGTTATAGGCGGTCGCATCCTTCAAGGTAAACCCATGCCGCCCACTATGCAGCAGAAGATCCAGGGTGTGTAAAGCCGCATCCTTCAACATATCGAAAGACCATTCATAGGGATAGCTGATAAAGGGAATTCGACTCTGTTCAATGACTCCTGTAATCTCAGGAAACTTCGCGGCAACGGCGCCCACAGACGCTGAATCGGTTTCCCACGTCCGGGTTATCCAATCTTTCTCCTCCAACCATTGACTCAAAGGACTTTGGCGAAAGTCATGGTACGAGGCCAACCCATCCTTCGTGAGTGCCCGAAATACCCGATCGTTCTGAAAAAAGACAAATCCGTCGGGATCACGATAGGATCCTGACGCCCGTACGAGATCCGGGATGGGCTCAGGGCTGGTCATCTTTCTCCTTGCGAAAGAACTTGGTGAGTTTTCCCCAATACAGTTTGACCAGGACCCCGATGCCGGCAATGCCTCCCAGTAATATTTGAACCAGCAAGCCTCCGGCCGATGGGTCAATGTAAGCCAGGGCAAAATCAGGCTCGATTAAAATTATTCCTAATAAGAGGGCGCCGATCGTTTTTCGCATAGTCTGCATCCTTGTATAAGTCACAGTCACTCAGGGGGCAGGGATTTGTGGTCTTTTACCCTTTCCATCTGGTCCAGCAAAATCTGAAAAAACTCGGCTGTATGAACAGGTCGGGGATTCACCATACCCCGGGTTTGTCCGGGCGATTTGATCAAAAACGGCACACGGTCCACCTGCTCATGCCCAAGTGTATCTCGGCCAGGCTTTTGAGGATCAAAACTCGTTCCGTGGTCGCTCATGACCACAATAAACGATTGGTCATATAGTTTTTTGACCTTGAGTTGGGCAACAAATTCTCCAAATAAGGCGTCTGTATGTGTCACCTGTTCTCTGTAGAAATTTTGCAATTCTTCAAGTTCGCTTGGGCTCAAACGTTTCGACGGTCTAGCTTCATATGTGTTTTTCCTAATTTCACCATTACTTTTAAGGATATAGGGGAAATGAGGTAAACGCTCGTGAACATATGTAAAAGTCGGACGGTCGAAAGATTGGCCTTGGTTGAGCGCAAGAGTGATCTGGTGTTCTTTACTTATCGGTGAATCAAATAGTTGGGTAATTAACATTCGCAAAAAAACTACTCCTTGGGTATTGCGTAACATCCCGGGGATAGCTCTCTGCCATAAATTCCTGACCAGTGTGCCGTAGTCGGAAAACCCTGAGTCGAGAAAGATCCGACATCCTTCAACAACCTCTTTAAAAGCCTGACAATAGGACAAATGATATCCGAGGATATATATGTCCATGCTTCGGGCCATAAAAGAAAAAAAATTTTTTGAGTCGAAGTTGGCTATAAAGTGGTGAGAAAAGTCGATGACATCTTTCTTTCCCAAAAGCAAAATTGAGACGGCTTCTTTGGTCAATGGAGAGAGGGTTCGCGCATGCGGATACCACGTACTGGTCTTGGAGAATTCTGCCAAATTTGGAACAACGTTTACGTCAAATTCACCGCTCTCCAAACTCTGGACAAGCGAAAATTCATCGAAAATTATCCAAAAGACATGATGCCCATCCTCTTTTAGAACAACCTGTCCGGCCCTGTTATGGGTGGACTCCATGTTGGCTTCCAATTCATGTGCCTGAAGAATGACCCGACCAAAATTCAATGCTTCATACAAAAAAAGGATGAAAAAAAACTGATGCACAAGAATGACCGTTTTTCTCTGTCCTCGTAAAAACCCTATCACAGCCGGAGCAAGCAACACGACGCAAAGAATGACATACAGGGTATTCAATGAGGAAGGAACCGTAGTCAATTGAATAACGTGCAAGAAAGACACGAGGGCCACAATCGATAGAAATTTTTGAGCACGTAAAGCAAGCTTCTCACCTCCCCACCAATTCGCCAAAAACAGGGAGAAGCCCACGACGAGTATCCCACCCCCGTAGATTGTGCAAAGACAAGAAACACAGACAGGTTCATAGGGATGAGCTAAAATGAGACTATTCAACGGGGCCATGAACAATAGCGTGACCACATTGATGGCAATCAGAACTACCAAAAAAGCTGAGCCTGAATTCATTGTTCTTTTCTTAGGGGTACTGGCGGCTGAAAAAGTTGGAAAAGCCTATTCGAGGCAGGTCGAATATAACAGAAAGCTCCATTCGTCACATGTCTCTTAAACGGGAAGTTTACGAAAACTAATGGGCTTCGTCCCTCTCAATCTCATAAACATTCAGAAAATACACGGGTAAGATCTGAAACGGCCAGTGCCAAGTCACAGGGGCCAAGAAGATTTGAGTTCGTGAAAGGTATGCCGGCCAATAGCATAGGGAGAGTCGAACTTTCTGGCACTCCATCTCTCTTCCAATGTCTGGAGCAATTTCTTGAACAATTTCATGCTCGCGGCTTGTGGTCCGGCCAATCGTCCAGTAACCGGATGGGCGCCTTCAAGTGCCCGTATAACCTTGTTTGCATGTTCGGAATTCGCGATTTCACTGCATGGCTGTTTACTACCTCTTTGAAAGAATCCATAAGTCTGATCGCGGCAACGTGTGCTAGTGATCGGGCATTCAGTCAGACCTGCCAGCCCGGCGGCCGCACGTAGCGTGTAGGGAGTGAAGTTGAAAATATGCGCCACATGAAAATGACTTCGACGTAGAGGTTTCTGGCTTTGCGCCATGTGCTCAGCGTTGGGAACTTCGACCCAAAGCAACCCATCATTCGTCAACCAGTTGGCGATAATACTCAGACTCTTAACCGGATCGTTGAGATGTTCCAACACGTGATGGAAGCGAATCCGATTGAATGAGCGGGGTGGGAAAAGGGAAGCCTGAAGCGATTGCGCCTCCACATTTATTTGATACTCATTCCGGCAAAACGCAGCATAGGCAGGATCCGGCTCGATGCCCTGCACATCAAACCCCAGTTGGCTGAGAAGGAACAGAAATTCACCCCCTCCGGCGCCAATCTCCAAAACACGATCACTGCCCTTCCAGACGTCGGCATGCTGTCTCAGGTGGCCGGCGGCGCGACGAAAATTCCGGAGAATGTTGCGGCGGGCTGGCTGACGTGCCCCCTTATATTCTAGTCGATAGTTCTCGGTATAATAATGGGCCAATTCTTCATCTGTCGGTATCGGATTGCTAAAGAGTAGCCCGCACGTCAGGCACACTTTCGTGGTTAACGGACGGCCACGACGATCCTTCTCTGAAATAATTTTGCTCTTGTCGCTTTTGCATAACACGCATTCCGATGGCATGCAGAAAGACTATATCAATCTTGATGTTTCCACAACCAAATGATTATTGACATTTTCCTTAACCGAGACATGCACGACACCGCCATTTGTATAAACAGGTAGAAATTCGATTTGAATCTATATTGAGGACGCAGTTACTTGAAAGGAGTGCTGACGTGTCAGGCGATCAACCAACCAACCAACCAACCAACCAACCAACCAACGGTCGCCCGCTTAAATGCCAACTAGTATTCCAATGCGTTGATGGACGTGCTGAAACGGGATACAAAAAAGTCATAGCGAACTGCTATTAAACCGAATATCGTCATTCATGGGCGGAGTTCTGTTGAGGTAGCTGCACCGTTTCGTACAGGTTAGCGGCTTAATTCAACGAATCTGTCAGCGTCAGCGTGCCACTCAATGCCAGTAGAGATTGATGTACGGTTGCTTTATCAGTTTGGCCCTTTCGCGGAGTGCGTTCACGCGTAGCTTGTAACCCAGGATCAACCTTTCATGCGTTTCTGCGAAGATATGGTCGATACGATTCAGGATATCGGGCCTATCGAACAGGGCTTCAAGCAAATCGACCTCTGCGCCTTCGATATCCATCTTCAGAAGCCCGATGTCTTCATTCAGGTCTTCGAGATACTTAATGAAATCGACCTGTTGGATCTCGACGGCTCCCACTTCACTGAGATTGCTGTTGCCGGAGATGACGGAACTCGATTGGGAATTCAAGGTGGGGTCCTCATCGAACCGAGCGTGCCGGTAGAGCAGAACCATCGACTCGCTGGTGCCTGCTGCCGAATTTTCAATTTTGACATTATCTAGATCGGCAACGTTCGTTTGAAGCTCCGCATGGGCCCAGGGATCGGGCTCGAAGGCGATCACCTGTTTGGTTCCCAAGGCCATCTTTCTGGTGTATTCGCCAATGTTGGCGCCCAGATCAATGCACGTCATGCCCTTGGAACGGTGTATCGCCTCCTCAAATTCCATGAGGGCCTGTAGCCTCAGATATTTGTATTCGTAGCGGCGACCCAGCTTTCCGGGCAGTTGGCGCAACGCTGAATATTTTACTAGCTTCCTGTAGGCAACAAATTTATTCATCGGTTGTTGGCCCAAAAGCAGAGAGGGGTCCTTTTTTGCTCTACTCTTTCCCTCAATTCCCACGGGCGGCGTTCCGGCCAATTGGCGGAGAGGGTGATCCATTATCATCGTTCAGTCCGGCGCGGACGTACAACTCACCGATGCGGGTATCGGATACGTGCCGGCTTGCATCGAAGCTCTCGACTTCTTCCCCGGTATTTCTCTCCGGCAGCCAGTTCGTGTTGAGACCGCGGAAATGGTAATAGAAAATTTCATCGGGGCCCGGATACCGGAGCGCAAACTGATTAGAAAAGAAAAAACGGAAAATTCGTTTGGAAGATAATCTTCTCAGAATGCTTCCGTAGAGAGATTGGAGCGTTTTATCGTATAGACGAGGGAATCCGATCAACTTGGCAAAGCCCCGGTTTTTGGGATATGCGACGTGCTGTTTCACGTATTCGATGTGCAGAGGTTTGAAGGCAAATTTCAACCCGCGGCCTCGACGTTCGCGGTTCCGGAACCAGTACGAGTCGACACGTCGATCTGCCATGGCCGGTTGTCCCTGATGCGGTGGCACCATGAACGAGTCGAACAACACCGCGACACCGCCGTTGCCTTCGCAATCATGCAAATATTGTCTGAACGTCTTTTTCCCGTTAAACACCAGGTTCTCATCGATATCCAGATTCAGGCACCATGCGTCGGCCGAACCAAACCGCAGCAGGTAGTGGTTTTGGGCCCCGGTCTGGCAGAAGAAATTCCTATGACTCCGTCTTGGCCCATAGGGGAAGGGCCAGTCAACGAATACGATGTCGACCGCCCCGTCCATCCGGGCCAGGGCCGCCACGAGGTCATCGCGATTGTCGCTTGCGTTGTCGTAAAGGATGACACGGGACACGCCGTGCAGGCGGTGATGCCAACGGCACCAATCGAGGATCCACGGGAGAGGATTATTCCGCTGTAATGTCATCAGGCCCAGATGGGGCACTTCCTCTGGAGTGGGCGGGGGGGGCGGTGGCACCTCGACTTCCACATCGAAGGACGGGAACGAAAACCGGAGGGAGAGGTTTTTCTCGACATTCGCGGCTTGGTCACATGTCAACTCAAGGACGCAAAGTTTTGTGTATTCTCGCTTGAAGTGAGAGATCGTTCGTCCGCCGCAGGTGATCCTCAGGTTCTCCAGTTCAATCCGCAAATTGACCGGCGGAGGACCGATCGCCACCACTTTGCGGTGGTCGTCGCATCGGAACACGTCATAGAATATGGTTCGTGAATCGTATTCTCGGTAATCGACCTCGGTCAGAAGAGATTTGTCAACCGTGCTTTGAGGGGATAGGAATTCTCTCCTGCAAGCACAGTCTTCCGGTATCAGCACCGGAGTCGGTTGATAAATTAGAACCGCCATGCTCACCGCCTCCAGGACTTGGCAAAGACAAGATCATAACGGCAGTAGAACATATCAGCGATCCTTCCGGACGTGCGTTCTGCGATGAAAGGCAAGACGGATTTGAATGGCTTCTACTATCGTGCTCTGTATGCGCCTTGTCATGTTCACAATACTCCGCTGATGGCAACGCTGCGGTGCCTCTTTCAGCAAAGAGCGTGAACCCAAAATCTTGCTATGATGAACCACCGGTGGATTGAGGGTGAAAGTCCGCAACCCATGTAGCCAGTATGCGTGAAATGAATGATCCGCCTGATGGACGATTCGGGGCACCTGTTCCAGAAAGCTGCACGCTGCCGCGCGGGTTATGACGTATCCTACTGTACCCGAGTCCGAAAACCGAACGAGGCCTAATTGATATCTGTCGGACAGGTGCGCAAGCGGCACGAAACGATGGACCGATTTGTTGCGGTACAGGAAGACGATGTCGGCACTGAAATCCATTTGCTCGATCGTCTCGAGAGCGTGCATCGTGTCAGGGTCGAGAGTTGCGTCGTCCTCGAATATGGCAACTTTTTCGAAGCCTTTGGCAATCATGTAGTGAAGGGCCCGTCTGTGGCTGAGTGCGCACGCGATCATCCCGTCGGAGAGCGGACGACGCCCCTGCAGCCGTCGTGTTTCAGCATCAACCAGCGCGAAGTCCGCTTCGTCGAGATCCTGCCAGTCGGTAGCCGGGAAGATCTCGAATTCCATGCCCAAACGCCGGAATTGCTCGATCATGGCGGCACGACGGTCTGACGCTCTTGCCAAATTTATGCAAAGGACTTGCATGGCAGTCAGCTACTCTCCGAATTCGTTCTCTAACCGGGTCCCATCGCGATGACCGCACACCGTCTGTCTGTCTTAACTACCGTCCAACAACTCGCGGTAGAGCGCGTTGAGCGACGCGGCCTCGTCCTTGATCCGAAACCCTTCCTCAACGTGGCGCCGGGCCGCGGTCGACCATTGTTGCAGCGTGGAGGGTGAGGCAATCGCCGCATCAACCGCCGCGCGCATCCGTCCCGTGTCACCGGGGGAGATCAGGCGCCCGGTCTTACCCTCCACCACCAACTCGTCGAATGCGCCGACAGTCGTCGCGATCACCGGCACACCGCACGCCATTGCCTCAAGCGGGGTAAGGCCGAAGCCTTCCCATCGCTGCGGGGCCACGAGCAGGTCGAGCGCCTGGTACCAGCGTGGCATCTCCTCCACCGGCACCTCCGGCAGGAACAGAATCCGATCTTGGAGCCCCGCTTGCGCCACTTTCTCGCGCAGGTCCTGTAGAAACCGTCCGTGCTTGTACGCGGCGCGGCCCATGACCAGGGCGGTCACACCGGCGTGTTGGGGCAGCACTTCGATCATCGCGTCGACGAACACGTCCGTGCCTTTCTGGCGCCGGATGCGCCCATAGCACCCGATCGTCACGTTCTCGGACAGACCGAGGGAGCGCCGGTGAGCGCGCCGGTCTGTGATTGGGTGGAACATCCCGGCGTCGATTCCATGCATGATCACGCGTGACGAGCGGCGCAGATAGGACGCGGATTTGCGTGACGTTGCGACGACGACGTCCATGCCCGAGATCAACAGGCGGGTGTAGCGTGTGTGGTGCCTCTGCGAGGCTGAGGTGAACACGAGCTTCAGGCGCTTTCTGAGAACGTGACGCAGGATGAGACCCATAAGCATCTCGGTGTTGCGCCGCGCATGCCAGACCCGATATGCCCGACCGGACATCAGGATCACGGACCGCAAAGGGACACAGGGGACTTGGGACGGCAGCCCCGGCCCGGTCGCCACGATCCCTATCGATTGGGCCTGCAACGGCAACAGCCGCACGATCGTTGCCGTGACGCCCGACAGCCGTCGCTTGAGATTCGGCGCGATCACTTCGATCTTGTCGTCGATCTTCTCGGACATCAATGGTTATCCTCGACATCAGCTATTGGCCGGGCGTGACTCAAGTGTCGGGTTGGGCGGCTTTTAAATCGTCCAGGGTCAAGAGACTGATCAATGACACCCCTTGCGCTTCGATTTTCTGTTTACCTTCTTGTTCCTGCCGGTCCACGATCACGAGTGCATGAGAGGCGTGGAGGTTCGCTTCTTTAGAAGCCCGGAGGACTTGCAGGAGCGACCCGCCGCTCGTCAGCACGTCGTCGATGACCAACACGCGATCATTGGGTTTGGCCGCGCCTTCGATTCGTTTCCCCAACCCATGCTCTTTGGCCTGTTTGCGAACGACAAAGGTGCGGTAGGTTTTCGACGGTTGAGTCGCAAAGGCATAATCGGATATAGCTGTTGCCAGGGGAATGGCTCCGATTTCCAGGCCGCCCACCGCGTCAAGGGAAAGGTCGCGGATGGCCTCACACGCGAGTTGCGCCACGAGCCACCGGGCATCGGGATGCGCGAGCAGG
This sequence comes from Nitrospirales bacterium, assembly GCA_965204475.1. Taxonomy (GTDB): domain Bacteria; phylum Nitrospirota; class Nitrospiria; order Nitrospirales; family UBA8639; genus Bin75. The sequence continues at coordinate 1,247,724 of OZ241988.1, read as the reverse complement.
GCCCGGCAGTCCACGTAGTACGGGCTCGTTTCTCCGGAGGCCAGGACAAAGCCGTTCCGAGGGTCCCATTGAAAGGCATGGTATCGCCAGAACAACGTGGCCAGTTGTCGTGGGGCGTCCATGAAGAGCAGATCTAGCATTTGACGATGAGGTATGACAACGATGAAAATCGGCGTGATGCCGTTTCCTGTCTGACACGATCATGTTCAAGATAAAAAAGCGGCCGCTTAAACCGGCCAAAGAGCCGCAACTCTACAACGTGTTGGAGAATTACACGGATTTCGATCCTCCGGGGAACGTCATGGTGTGCGCCATGGCCGGTGAGGAGAATATCGAACATCATGCCAAGGTTCTCGGGGAAAGTTATGAGATCCCGGTTGACGACATGCTCCGGCTGTTGACGGAAGGGGGGCTGTATACGTATCCGGAAGCCGGGGGCGTGGTGACGCGCGGGATGTTCGTGTGCCGGGTCGATCCGACTGGGCCCAAGCAGACCTGGGTGTTGGATTTGGAGCAGACCGCGCAGGCCGAACAGCTCGTGAGGTTTTCGGATATTCCCTTGGCCGAGGCCGCGGAACGCGTGTTTTACCGGGGACTCTCCGAGGAATTGCAGGAACGTCTCACCCAGAAGAATCTCGGGCTCGATTACAACAAACTGGAGCGGTCGGTGGCTCAAGGGGGAGATATCCGGTATATTGATTTTCGGAAGGACTGGTCCCCTTATTTCAAACGCAAGTGTTCGATGCCGGACGGGTCGATGGTCGAAACCGGCGGAATCGGGGAATTTGCCGAACTCCATGGCATTACGGTGGCGCAGGCGCAGACGTTGATGGAGCAGGGGGGGACGCTGGACCTCGAAGACGGGGTGCTGGCGTGCCAGGTGATCAATAACCAGCCGACGGTGGCCCGCTTCAATGCCAAACAGTACGCCAAGGCCAAGGAGTTGATGGACACCAGGGGCCTTCACGTCATGGACGCGCTGAGTGAGATGGCGTTGAACGACCCGGTGCTGATGCGCGCGTTGAGACGGGCCGAACAGGAAAACTCGGGCTGACAAGAAAAGTGTGGTTCATTTCCCGCCCTGTCGTTTGACAGAGGCTCTGGGCGTTTTGGCGTAGGAGAGACGATGACGAATATTGTAAAGACTTTGGTTGTCGCCGCGTGTGTATTCATGGGAATGAGCGTGAACGATGCCCTCATCGACCGGGCTCACGTGGACGCGGCCGTGTCGAACAAGGACGGAGCGCCCATGGTGGTCATCCCAGCCGGTCCGTTTTTTATGGGCGTGCCCAAATGGGCACGGGACGGCGGGCGGGATGAATACCCCAATCACGAAGTCGAACTGGACGTCTATGCCATTGACACATATGAAGTGACCAATGGTCTGTATTTGGAATTTATTCGCTCGACCGGTCATCGCACGCCTTCGCACCCGACCGACCCATCGAAAAATCTCTGGCAGGGAGGACTCATGCCGGAATCCATTGCATCCCTGCCGGTGGTCAACGTGGATTGGTTTGACGCCGACGCCTATTGTCGATGGGCGGGCAAGCGGTTGCCCAGCGAAGCCGAATGGGAGAAGGCCGCACGAGGGACCGATGATCGACGGTTCCCGTGGGGAGACGTGGAACCCACGCACAAGCATCTGAATTTCAACCAGTCGTGGCAGGGTGAAAAGACCCTGGTGCCGGTTGGGATTTATGAAAAAGGCAAGAGCCCCTACGGGGTCTATGATATGGCGGGCAACGTCTGGGAGTGGGTCGCCGATTGGTATGACGCGACGTATTATTCCAAGAGCCCGCGCCGGAATCCTCAAGGGCCCTCGACGGGGACCCGTCGGGTCATTCGCAGTTCCGGGTGGCAGGTCGAAACCCCGCAGGTGAGAATTTTTACCCGGGTCGCCAGCAATCCCCTCGACCGGAATCATTCGACCGGGTTCCGCTGTGCCGCCACTCTCCCGACGCCTTAGCGTTTCCTCCGTGCAGGGTTGGCAGTAAATGCATGTAATTATAATACCTGATAGATGCAACCTGGATGAAGGAGACTTTCCCACTTGAATCGACTTTTTTTCGACCACAACCTGTAGCTGGTCACCAGTCGTTAAGTCGAAATCAGTCTACAAGATATTGAATATTTGTTGTTAAGCATATTAAGTTCTTGACAGAGGAGTGCGTTCCGGTTACATTTTCATACCACGCCTGAAAGTCTGAATAAAATATGAGAAAAATCAACTGGTTGGAAGAAAATGGCTCTTTTTTGACCGTTGCTTCGGTCTTCACGGTCTGCCTATCAGGGTTTTTCTTTAGTCCCGGCGACGTTCGCGCTTCCGGTCTGCCTCAATCGCCGGATGCCGCGGTTTCGTCATCTCCGCCCTTACCGGCCAGCCCCAGGGGTCTCCTGTATTTTCCCCCGGATCCCGGACCCCATTCTGGCACTCATGCCACCCTCACCCCAACCCTCTCCCACCAGAAAAGCGGGGACCTTGGGTATGAAGATATTCCCGTTATCGTCAATCCTGCGGTCGAACGCAATATTCACTACTTTCAAAACGTGATTCATGACCGCTTTCAAGAATGGTTGACCAGATTCTATGCCTACCGACCCTTAGTCGAACAGATCTTCGTTGAAGTCGGTTTGCCGAAGGAATTGATTTACCTGTCGTTGGTCGAAAGCGGATTTAACCCCAGGGCGTATTCGCGCGCGAGGGCGTCCGGGCCTTGGCAGTTTATCAAGAGCACGGGCCGGATTTACGGCTTGTCGGTCAATTGGTACGTGGATGAACGCCGGGATCCCATCAAGTCAACAGTCGCGGCCGCCATTCACTTGCGAGACCTCTATGACCTGTTCGGTTCGTGGCCCTTGGCGCTTGCGGCGTACAATGCCGGGGCCGGGAAAATCAGTCGTGCGATTGAAAGGACCGGTACTCGTGATTTCTGGAGGATCGCGAAGACTCGCTATATCCGCCGGGAAACAAGGCAATACGTTCCGAAATTCATGGCTGCCATGATTATCGCGACGCGTCCCTCGTTGTTCGGTTTTCACGCTCATTCCCAAACGGTTCACGAATACGATGAGATTCGCATGGACGAGTCCATCCATTTGCGGTCCGTTGCCAAGGAGACGGGAATTTCCTTTGAGGAGCTTCGCCGGCTGAATCCCGAACTCCGTCGTAGCGTCACCCCACCTGGTCGGGACGGCTATTTGTTGAAGGTCCCCGTGGGCAGGGCAGGGCACGTGGAACAGGCCAAATCCCGCATGAAGACGTGGACGCAACCCTCGCCGCCTCAACGGACGTGGTATCGCGTGCGCCGGGGAGACAGCCTGTCGGTAATCGCGCATCGTTTCGGGACGAGCGTCAGGCAATTGAAAAACCTCAATGATCTCTCGGGGAGTTTGATCAGGATCGGACAACGGTTGCGCGTCAACAGAGACGGCAAAGGCGTGACGGAAGTCGGAGAGGTGAAGTGGTATCGTGTGCGGCGCGGCGACAGCCTCTGGAGCATTGCCAAACGGTTTCGGGTGTCGGTGCGGGACTTGAAGGTGTTGAATAATTTGCGAAGCAGTCTGATTCGAGCCGGGCGGATGTTGATGATCACGTCCTGAGCGAGCCCGTCCCGTCTCTCATTCCCCGGTTTCTTTCCCCTCCTGCACCGTATCTTGTTCGGTTCCCTCCTTCGCGGCATCAGGTTCTTCTGCAGGCGGTTCAAGAATTTTGACTCGCAAGGTGGTTTCACTCGCATACGGTGAGTTCGGATGTTCATCCAATAACTGTTTGTAACGGGCGAGCGCCTCGTCATTGCGTTTTTCATGTTCCTCGAGTTTGGCGAGTTCGAACAGCACCTGGTCCTTGTTGAGCGTTTGAGGCATTTGAAGCACTTGCGAGTAGGCGTTGAATCCCTTTTCGCGGTTCCCGCTTGCCAGGTAGCTGGCCCCCAGTCGTTGGTAGACTAATCCGAGCAGGGCGGGAGAGTTTCCCGCCTGGTCAATGAAATGTTGATACGCCTCGATGGCCCCGGCGTGGTCGTTTTGTTCGGCTAAGGCGTTTCCGATCACATACCACGCGGAGCGGGCGCTGGCGGAACCAGGAAATTCTTCGATGATCCGCCGATACAAGGTTACGGCTTCTTGCAACTTTTCTTGTGCCGCGTCGACGTCATCGAGGGACCGGTCCAGGTAGGCTTGGGCGGCTTGATGTTCAAGGGCCAGTGCTTCCTGTTCCTGTTGGTGCTGCACCCAGACAAGGGCTCCCAGAATGATCATCACCATGATTGCGACGACGATTCCGGTAATGAGCGCCCGGCGATGAAGTTCGGCAAAGAGCCATACCCGTTCGCTCCGGGATAACAATTGCGGGTTCTCCGCCCCCACCTGTCTGCTGATGTGTCTGATTTTGTAGGTCATGGTTCGGTCTCGGTAATCATCCTCTGACAAAGGTTGCACTCTAAAGGGTCGCACCCGTATTTCTCAAGGGTGTTGTCGATTTTTGTGCCGACGGGGTCGTCGTAACGGTCGGTTCTCCTTACGGTTGACACAGTCGACTTGGCTGATATAATGAAAAAACGTTGGATTTTTGAATGCATGGAGTGTGGGGCGGATAGCTCAGTTGGGAGAGCATTGCCCTTACAAGGCAGAGGTCGCAGGTTCGAGCCCTGTTCCGCCTACCATCTATCTCAGACTATCCATAGAGAACGTCGAACGTAAACTCTGAAGGGTTTCCTGGCCCGGACAGGGCTTGTTTCGACATCACAGTCAAAAGGCTACCCTCTTACGTGAATGGGGCCGTCGTTCAGCCAGGTTAGGACGCCAGATTGTCAATCTGGAAGTCGCGGGTTCAAATCCCGTCGGCCCCGCCATTCACGTCGTTGTGGCTGTTCTCACTTACAGGGTGAGTTTTCAATTTTTCACGTTACGTCACGTTTCGGGCTGAGCGTCACATCCGATGTTTTCAACCGACCCTCTTGAACTGTTTGGTTCCCTGGGGACCATCTCCATCATCGTCCTCTTGATCCTGCTGGTGTTTTCCGTCTTTTCATGGGGCATCATCCTGTACAAATGGCGCATGTTCCGGCTGATCAAAACAGAGGAGCGACAGTTCCTTCAGGCCTATCAGGAGGAAGCCGCACTCAGCGAAAAAGAGCTGCATCTCCTTCAACACGTGGCCGCAGAATTGCCTCATAGTCCCAGCGGTTCAGTGTTGCTGGACGTATTGAATCGTATGGGTCATCTTGCCGCTCACAACGTGGGCGACGTCGCGGTGGCGGCCCGGAAGACGGGACCTTGGCCGGACCGCCAGTATTTGGAGAAGGTCGTACAGTATCTCATTCAGCAACAAATCGCGCGGCAGGAAGCGTACCTGCCCTTCCTGGCAACCACGGGCAATATTACCCCCTTCATCGGCTTATTCGGAACGGTCGTCGGCGTCATTAATGCCTTTCAGCAAATCGGCATCGAAGGCACGGCCAGTATCGCTTCGGTCGCGCCCGGTCTTTCCGAGGCCCTCCTTGCCACCGCCGCCGGACTGTTTGCTGCGATTCCCGCAGTCATCGGGTATAATTACTACCTTGCTCAAATTCGGAAAACCATATTCGGCGTAGAAGCCTTCAGCATCGAATTTCTGAATGCCCTTGACTCGCCGGTTCTTGCCGGCAAAAAAGGTCGAAGTCGCTCGTGATTGTTGAACCCCGGCATGGTCGGTTTCTTTCTGAAATCAATATCGTTCCTCTCGTCGATGTGGTTCTTGTGCTGTTGGTGATCTTTATGGTGACGGCGCCGATGCTGCACCGGGGCCTTGATATTACACTTCCGCGTTCGCAATCGAATACCGTCGTCCCCATGGAGCGTCTCGTGATTACCATTGAACCCGACAAACGTGTTTACCTGGGAAAAGACCTTGTGACGTTGCTTGATTTACGGAAACGTCTGGATGAAGCCAAAGCTCTGAATCCCCTCGTGTCGGTGTATCTTCGAGCCGATCGACACGTTCCCTATGGACGGATCGTCCAGGTCATGGATGAAGTCAAGGGGGCGGGAATCGAACGGTTGGGCATGGTCACGAACCCCCAGGGGACCGTGGTGGAAGAAGAGGTCTTCGAGCCTCTGTAAGTTGGAATGAGCAATGTCGTATGCAGCGCCTTTCAGTCTCTTGTCGTTTCATTTGCCGGATCATGACGACTCGGTGGCAGCAGAACGGCTTACGTGGCCCCTTGCCGGTTCGGTGCTCATTCACGCGGTCGTGTTCGTCGCGTTTCTGAGTTTACGTTTCGGTTCATCGCTCGAACAGTCCTCAGGGTCTTACGAGGTTACGCTCGTCACGCTTCCGGAAATCGCGGCGTCTGCGACTGCTTCACCGGCAAAGAAGTCGAGGCCAAAAGGGAACGCCGACAAGGTTCTCCCTCCCAAGGCGAAGACCGCACCGCAGAGAAAAGCCGTGATTCCTCCAAGCAAAGCAATCAGAACTACCAGTTCCCGGCCCCCGGTGAATCCGAGGGTACCCCAACGGGTGATGGATTCTCTCGTGAGCGAGCCGAAGCTACAGGTTCCGGCCGTACCCCCCAAGGTCGTAACGCCGCCGGTTTCGGTGGACCCCAAACCCACTCTGAAACAGAACGTGGACAAGCTTTCCCCTCCGCCCCGGGCGGATGTGAGAGAAGTTCCCAAACCTGAACGGGTGACGGATTCGCTCATGAGCGCGCTTGATTCCGTGGTCGTGCCAAAGCCTCAAGCCCCGGCATTGCCCCAAAAGTCTGCGTCCGTCCCCCCTCCGGTCCCTGCTCCTGTCAAACAGTCGCCTCCCGTGAAGATGGACGTGCCGCCAATCCAAGCGCCCCCGCAACCTCCGAAATTGGTGGTCGGGAAGCCGGAAGCGCCCCCGCCCGCTCCGAAAGTTGCCCTGCTGGCCCCAAAACTGAAACAGGCCGTCGGCGCCACCGTCGTCCCCAAGAAGCCGGAGCAGGTTTCCAAACGCGTGAGCCCGACCGTCGCATCAGAACGTAAGCAGGAACAGGACACGCCCAAGGCTTCTGAATCGCCAGTCATTACCTTGCCTTCCCGGGCCCCTCGCCTGGCAGCCGCCGCACCGCCCGAGATGCAGAAAAAGGAGACCCCGCTGCAAACGGCGCGGAAGAGCAGCACTGTGGAGTCGTTGAAGGAGGCGATTCAATCGGTGCGGATCCCCGAGAGAAACCCCAAGAGCAAGACGCCGCAACCCGTAAAAAGAGCGGTTCCGCTCGTTTCTGAAACGGTGTCCTCTGCGAAGTCAGCCGAGGCTCGGAACCAATCGCTCCCCAAAATCGTGCCCCCTCAAGCTCCACAGTTGGCCGAGGTACAAGACCCGGTTCCTTCTCAACCCACGGTTCCCGTGACCGCGTCCGAGCCGGATACTTCTCCAAGACAGGAGATTGATGTTTCTATTCCCGATTTATTGGCTTTTGACGCCCAGCCGGTTTCCAAACCAACGGGGAGTGGCGTGGAGGAAACACGTGGTCTGTGGAGGGCGGGATTTTGTTCCCAAAGCAGTCTCTATTGGGAGAACGTAGAGAAAAAGATTGATGACATTCATAAAGAGTATTGGAGAAACATTCATCGTGTTGAATCCCCGGCGATTCTGACTTTTCGTGTCATGCGGAACGGTCAGGTGGCGGATCTGGACGTCGTGCGGTCCTCGGGCAACAAACGGTTTGACTCGGCTGCGCGAGATGCGGTCTTGGCGGCCGTCCCGTTACCAGCTTTTCCCGCGAACATGACCAAACCCTCTTGTCAGGTCCAACACGTCTTTAGGGCCACGCTGAATCGATGATGAAATACGTCACGCCCATGGTCTTGCTTGTCTTTTTTTCCGTTCTGCCGTTTGTTGCGGATGCAGAGGAAAAGAAAGCCGAAGTGTTCTTGGAAACGCACCGGTCGGAATTTCAAAAAATTCCCATCTGGATCATGGGGTTCGCCGGGAGTGAGACCCCACAAGGGGATGACACCGGAATCGGCAAGCAAGTCGACGCGATTCTTCAGGCTGATTTGCGGCGCACCCACGTGTTTAAGGTCATTGAACGAGCAACGGACACGCTCCCGCTTTCCAACGCAGGATGTCAGTCAAAAGCCCCCATCGTGAAAGCCAAGGGAAGTACGGCTCCGGTGGTCACCTGGGGACGAATCGGTCGAAAAGATGGAAAATTGTTGTTGGAGGCCTGTGCCTACGATGGCGGGGAGAGGGATTTGATCGCGATCGGGAAACGGTATGCCGGTGATCGGATTACCGTGAGACTCCTGCGGTCGATGGTGCACCGGTGGGCCGATGCATTAGTCTCGCATTACACCGGGGACCCCGGCATCGCCCAGACCAGGATCATCTATGTCTCCGAAGACAAGGCAGGCAGACGGCATTTATACGAAATGGATTACGACGGGTTCGGATCCAGGCGCGTGACGGCGGATCCCAAATTGAGTCTCATGCCGCATTGGTCGCCCGACCGGCGTTCCGTCGTGTATACGACCTATCGTCACAACAATCAGGAAATCGTGCGGCTCGAGTTGGGCAAAGGGTTGGGTCGAGGGAATAAACGAATCCTGGTGCCCCCTCAAACTTTGAATATCACTCCGGCGCTTTCCCCGAATGGGCGATTGTTGGCCTATGCTTCCGCCAAGGATTCCGCCAAGAAGGGGAATTCCGATATCTTTAGGTTGGACTTGATTACGGAAAAGAAAACACAATTGACCAAAAAGTCCAGTGCGGAATTGTCGCCTACGTGGTCGCCGGATGGACGAGAACTGGCTTTTACGTCCGATCAGACCGGTCGACCGCAAATCTATATTATGAGGGCCGACGGCAAGAACGTCCGCCGGCTGACTTTTGACGGAAGATATAATGCTGCACCGGCTTGGTCGCCGCGCGGAGATTGGATCGCCTACGTCTGTCGTATGCCCAAGGAAGGGTTTAAGTTGTGCCGGATTTCTCCTGACGGGAAGGGGCGTATTCAAATGACAAGCGGTCCACCCAGTGAAATCGATGATTCTCCTTCATGGGCACCGGATGGACGTCATTTGGTCTTTAGTTCGACGCGAGGCAGAGGGAGTAACAAGCGGAGTCACATTTACATGATGTATTTCGATGGCACGGGATTGGAACAGTTGACGAAAGGCGGGATACACCATAGTTCTCCTGCCTGGTCTCCAATTTCTGAGTAATGATTACCCGAACCGGCTCATCGGCAACATATGAACGTACGATGGATGAAGTTCGGCGAGTTTCTCGAGTCGCCTTCCCGGAGTCAGGAGCAGAGGAGGCCGTGAAAGATGGAGGGAGTGAAAAACCATGTGGATTGATCGTGTTTCTTTCTTGATTCCAAAGGGCTCAACACGAAAAGCCGGTCGTGACCTGAAAGTGGGGTTGTGCCTGACCTGTCTGGTATTCAGCCTGACCGCCTGCGCCCAGCCGTCAGACCTGGTGAAAGTGGAAAAAGACCTTGGCGGAAAAATCACCAAATTGGATCAGGAGAAAAAAGCTTTAGCCCAAGTCCTGAAGCAAGCCAAGCAGGAAATAGCCGATGACTTGGTGCAACAAAAAGGCGAATTAAACGAGAAAATCGTAAAGGCCCGTGCGCAATTGAACAAGGAAATCAAGAAGGCCCGTGCGCAACTGAAGAGTGAGTTGCGGAGCTTGGAAAATGAGGTCTTGCCTCAAAAAATCAGTGATTTGGATGCACAATTTCATCAGGTACGTAAGAAGCTCGAGAACGTTTTGAAGCAGCAGGGCCAGGAGCTCAATGCCTTGAAGAAATTGCGGGAAACACGTGACGCCGAATTGTCTGATCAACTTGGCACCTTAGACCAGACTTTTGATCAGGCCTTGAAGCAACAGGGTCAAAAGGTGACAAAGCAGTTCGCCGCGTTTCAAAAGTCATTGGGCCAGTTTAAGAAGGTTTTGGACGAGGTCAATACACGATTGGCCCAGGAAGGGAAGCGGGCAACGAGTTCCGAGACGAAAATACGACAAGATTTCGATAGGCACTTGCAAGTCTTTCGTTCCAAACTCGATGCCGATACGCAGGCGTTGAAGAAGTATTTGGAAACCGAGGTCAAAACGGCAATCGAATCCATCAATACCGCACTGAATGAGGGCAACCGGAACTTGAAGACCGACATTGACGCCCAGGCCACACGCCTCTCCGAGTTTAATGCCAAATTGGGCGCTGAACTCACGGGGCTCCGACAGACCGATACTCTGCACGGCAAAAATCTGGAGGAGGTGACCCTGTCCCTGTCTCAGCTTCGTGACGTGCTGGGGACGACTGGAACCCAACTCGGCACAAAACTGGACAGCCAGGGCAAAGGGCTGGAACAAACGGCAAAACGGATTGAGCAGTTACAGGGTCAGTATGCGGCGCTGGCTAAAAGATTGGACGCCGACCTGAAGGGCCTGCACGGGTATTTGGACAAGGACGTTCGGCCAAGCCTGGAATCGATCGCCAAAGCATTAGGCCAGGAAAAGAATCGAGTCTCTCAGGAGTTCATAAAGGTCACGTCCGGCCTCCAACGCGTCGAACAAACAAGCGCCTCAAACGTCACCCAAGCTCAAAAGGAATTGGAAGCTCAAGCCAAACACGTTCGGGAACTGAGTGAAGCGGTGGCAGGGATGCGAGAGGTGTTGGATTCCATGGCCGGTATGTTGGGTAACCGCACCGATCAGCACATGAATCAGCTCGGGCAGTTGACGGCACGAATGGCACAGATGGAGAAAGGGCAGGCAGCCGAAGCCGCCAAGCAGGCAACGAACACCCAAACCGTCTCAACCCATCTCAACGAGGTGACGGCGAGCGTGCAGTCGGTCGGGCAATCGTTTGAGCAATTCAAGAACCTGATGTCCACCAAGCTGAAAGAGCAGACCGACCGTATTGAGGCCCAGGCCCGGCAAGTGTCGAAATCGACGGAATCGTCCGCTGCCGTCTCGAATCTTCAGCAGGGTTTAAAGGCCAACGTCACGCACCTGAATGAATTGACCAAGTCCGTCGCGCAGTTGAAAGAGGTGGTCAGAGCCATGGGCGAAAAGCTGGGGTCCAAGGTGGATGCACACGAGTCCCAGCTCATCGATGTGGAGCAGGCTCTCCAGAAGTTCAAGCAAACGACTGGCACCACACCCTCCGGGCCGAAGAAGTAGCAGAAGCACTGGGATTCCGTCACAAAGCGTTCCCCATGGAGTCTGTTGAATCCAGAATCAAAGTCCTCCCGGAATCCGTGGCTTCCCAAATCGCCGCCGGAGAGATCGTGGAACGTCCGGCGTCAGTCGTCAAGGAATTGCTCGATAACAGCGTGGATGCCGGCAGTACGGTGGTCTCCGTCGACGTTGTCGACGGCGGCAGAACCCTTATTCGGGTGATCGATGACGGCGAAGGGATGAGTCGAGCCGATGCTCCGTTGGCCTGCCGGCGATTTGCCACCAGCAAAATCAGTCATCCACGCGACCTTACGGGCATTGCCACCTACGGATTTCGCGGGGAGGCCTTGCCCAGCATTGCCGCGGTTTCACGCTTTCGTATGCTGACAGCCAGACGTCATTCACTGACAGGGACCGCCGTGGTCATTGAGGGAGCAGACGTCCAATCGGTCGAAGAGCGAGGTGCCGCCCCAGGGACACGAGTCGAGGTGGAAGAATTGTTTTTCAACACACCGGGTCGACGGAAATTTTTGAAGACCACGGCCACGGAGTTCTCCCACATTACGCACGTGGTCCAGCAAGCTGCCTTGGTAAACCTTCGCACGCAATTTCGATTGACACACAATGACCGCGTGGTGTTCGACTATCCCAAGGTCACCACGTTGGAGGATCGACTGCTCCAAGTGTATGGCCCGCGACTCATGGGTATGATGCTGCCCATTCACTACGAGCAGGCCGACCTGCACGTGCGAGGTATGATCGTCAATCCGTATCATGCGAAAACGGGGCGCACGCCCCAGGAAATGTTTGTGAACCGGCGCCCCGTCAAAAATGCGACGATTGCGCATGCGGTGTATGAATCGTATGGCTCCTTTTTACCGAAAGGACGCCATCCGACGTTTGCGCTCATGGTGGAAGTCGCCCCCAACGAGGTGGACGTCAACGTGCATCCTTCAAAACGGGAAGTGAAATTTCGCAGCCCGGACTTGATCCATCGAGCGATCAAGGCCGCGGTTCGTGGTCCATTGCAAAAAAACGTGACGGGGGCGCCGACTCTTTCACCGGGACTCGAAGAACGGGTGCCCGATGCCGTGGAGCGGGAGATTCCCGGGGGGATACGCAAGTCGTTTGTCGAACGGTTGGCCCCTTCCGGTGCGAACGACGCGCAAACGAGTTTCAGCGGTGAGCAAAGAAGCGAAGCAGGCCAGGTCAAAGAAACGCCGGTCCTCTATCCGCTCGAGCCCGAGGTTCAGGTTCTCGGACAAATCCATGCCACCTATATCGTCGCGCGCATCGGCGATGAATTGCACGTGCTGGACCAGCATACGATTCACGAACGCGTGCTTTTTGAAAGGTTGTGGAGGGGTTGGGAGGGTCGCGATATCCAGACCCAACCGCTCCTGATTCCCGAACCGGTGGACGTCCCGGTCGCGGTGGCAACGCAGTTGACGGAAATCTTGCCGGAGTTGGTCAACGTAGGTCTCGAACTTGAGAGCTTCGGCCCGTCCTCTTTTGTCATTCGATCGGTGCCGGCGCTGGTCGGACAGATGGACTACGGCGCCTTGCTCGAAGATATCCTGGAGGACCTGTCGGAGTGGAACTCCGTGGATTCACTCGACAAACCTATCCGATCCGTCCTGGCGTCGATGGCCTGTCAAGGTGCGGTCCAGGCCGGTCGCCGGATGGAGGAGCCGGAAATGAAACACGTGGTGCATGATTGGCTTCGTGAAGGGAGCCCCATGACCTGCCCTCATGGCCGAAGGATCTCTTTACGTTTTGGCAGTGAAGAACTGCATCGGATTTTTCGGCGTCTATGAATGCACCATTCGAACAGTGCCTTTCTTCGAACCACAGGCTCCGGAATCTCATAAAGGCTTCCATCGCGTCACAGCCCCTCGTCGTGCTGGCGGGTCCGACGGCCATCGGGAAGAGTCGCATCGCCATTGAAGTGGCTCAAGCCCTGGGAACGGAGATATTGACCGCGGATTCGACCCAGGTCTACCGAGGAATGAATATCGGGACGGATACCCCCTCGGAAGAGGAGCGGCAGGGCGTCCCGCACCGGTTGATTGACCTGGTGGAACCGGATGAGCCGTTTAACGCCGGGGAGTTCCGGCGGCAGGCTCTTCCGGAGATCTCACGTCTGTACGAAAAAGGCCTGCTCCCTTTGGCGGTTGGTGGGACGGGGCTCTACGTCCGCGCGTTGTTGCACGGGTTGTGGCCCGGTCCTCCCAGCGACCACGCTCTTCGCGGAAAACTCGAAGAAGAAGCACGGGCCCGGGGAGGGGAATCGATGTATCAGGAATTGGGACGCGTGGACCCGGTCACGGCGCGTCGCCTGCATCCGCGCGATACGGTGAAAGTGTTGCGGGCACTGGAAGTGTATCGGCAAACCGGCGCCCCTCTTTCGAAGGCCCACGAAAAACACGCCAAAGGGGCAACTCCCTTTCGGGCCCTGGTGTTGGGGTTGACCATGGAGCGGGACGCTCTCTATCAACGGATTGATCAGCGAGTCGACGTGGAGTTGGCAAAGGGATTGGTCGAAGAAACCCGGACCCTGCTGGCGAAGGGATACTCCAGAGGTCTTGTCTCGATGAAAAGTTTGGGCTATCGTCAGATGGCGGGGTATCTGGAAGGAGAATATTCATTCGCCGAAGCGGTGAGGCGATTGAAGCGGGACACCCGTCATTTTGCGAAACGGCAAATGACGTGGTTCAGAAAAGAACCCGGCCTGGCGTGGGTCGAGGTACACCCGGATGAGGCCGTTCAATCGGTCTCCCAGCGTATCCTCACGCTTATTGAAGGATTTGTGAACAATCCACAAGTATAATCGACAAGGATCAAGCCCGTGCCAGCAAAACCACGTGCCGACATTGCCGTTATTGGAGGCAGCGGCTTGTACGAAATGGAAGGTTTGGAACACGTGCGAGAAACGCGCGTGTCCACTCCCTTCGGACGCCCTTCGGATGCCGTGATGCTTGGAACCTTGTCCGGCAAGCGCGTGGCGTTTCTCTCTCGTCATGGACGAGGGCATCGCATTATTCCCTCCATGATCAACTATCGGGCAAACGTGTACGCGCTCAAATCACTCGGCGTGACGCGGATTTTTTCCGTCAGCGCGGTGGGAAGTATGAAAGAAGGCATCCACCCCGGTCATATGGTCCTTCCCGATCAATTTATCGATCGGACAACCAGGCGAATAAGCACGTTCTTCGATCAAGGGCTTGTGGCGCACGTGACGTTTGCCGACCCCGTTTGTCATGCCTTGGCGGATCACCTGGGCGAGGCGGCCAGGTCGACGGGTGCCACGTTCCACGTGGGTGGAACGTATCTCTGTATCGAAGGGCCGCAGTTTTCCACCAAAGCGGAATCATTGTTGTATCGGCAATGGGGCGTGGATATCATCGGGATGACCAACGCGACGGAAGCCAAGCTCGCGAGGGAGGCGGAAATCTGTTATGCGACCTTGGCCCTGGTGACGGATTACGATTGCTGGCATCAGAGCGAGGAGCCCGTCTCTGTCGAAGCGATTTTGAGCGTGATGCACGCGAACGTGGCCCAGGCCAAAACGCTGCTCCGGGACGCGATTCAACGGACCGGGGGGGCAAGGGCCTGTCCATGTGCGACCGCGCTTCGGCAGACTATCGTGACGGCACCGAAAGCCGTGACGGCCTCCGTGAAGCGGCGCTACGGCCTCTTTTTGAAACCGGCGAAAACATCGAACGGGAGATGACAACATGGGTAGATTGTTGGTGGTAGGTTCCGTGGCGTTTGATACGGTGCGCACGCCTTTCGGGGAAGCCACGGAAGTGTTGGGAGGGTCGGCCACGTATTTTTCCACGGCCGCCAGTTTTTTTACCGACGTCGATTTGATTGCGGTCGTGGGGGAAGATTTTCCGGATGAATACGTCACCTTTTTGAAGAGTCGAGGGATCGACGTGGCCGGGCTCGAACGCCGTAGTGGCAAGACCTTTCGCTGGCAAGGGGAATACACGTATCAACTGAATGAGGCCCATACGCTTGATACTCAACTCAACGTGCTGGAGTCCTTCCGCCCTAAAATCCCCGACCACTATCGGACTCCCGACATGTTGTTCCTGGGGAATATCGACCCCGAGCTTCAAATGGACGTCCTGAATCAAGTCGAACGGCCTCGAATCGTCGCCTGTGACACCATGAATTTTTGGATTCACGGGAAGCGCGAAGCCCTATGGAAGGTGCTGGAAAAGATCGACGTGCTTGTCATCAATGACGGGGAAGCTCGTGAACTCGGTCAGGATTTCAGCCTGGTCAAAGTTGCGAAAGACGTTCTGGCGCGCGGGCCCAAATATTTCATCATTAAACGCGGGGAGTATGGCGTCTTGATGTTTCATGAAAAAGGCGTCTTTGGCGCACCGGCGTTTCCGTTGGAAATGGTGAAAGATCCGACCGGTGCCGGTGATACGTTCGCCGGCGGGTTTATGGGGCACTTGTCGTCCACGGGAGATTTCTCCGATGCCGGCTTGAGGCGGGCGATTATTTTCGGAAGCGTGATGGCTTCATTTACCGTGGAGGGCTTTAGTCTCGACCGGTTGCGGCCACTGGAATATCAGGACATCGAATCCCGTTTCCGGGACTTCAAGCGTCTGACCCATTTCGAGGACCTTTCGTGAACACTCAACATTCCTCACGCTTGGCCGGTTCCATCGCGTTTTCTTTTTTGGAACAAGACGAATAGAGGAATTTCTCGTATAGCAGACAAGACGTTTTCTCAAAATTGTCCTGTCACGTTCAGCGCTGGAGCTATATGGCTTCTCTAGGCAACAAGTTCCAAACCGCCCGTGAAACTCAAGGGTTCACGGTTGAGCAGATGGTCTCGAGGACCCGGATCCAAGAGTCGTATTTGAAAGCCTTGGAAGCGGATTCTTTTGGGCAGTTGCCCGAACGGGTTTTCACCAAAGGTTTTGTCCGGGCCTACGCTCGCTCGCTCGAACTCGACGAAGAAGAATGCCTGCGGTTGTTTGAAGAATGTTCCGCGTCGTTCTACCAAAAAGAAAAAAAAGGCGAGGGGCTACAGAAAATATTTCTGCGCAAGGAAGACGCGCAGAAAGAGCGAACCAGCCGCGCCATGGTTATTCTGCTCGTTGGAGGGCTTCTCCTGCTGGGAGGGATGGTGTTACTCCAACAACAATCCCCTTCAAGATCCATCTTTTCCCGGTTTTCGCAACAGCTTGTTGAACCTCGCGACGGGGTCTTATCGGAACAGGGGCCACCCGGTAACGCAAACGACATCGCCGAGGACCGTCCACCTTCTGCGATCGAAGGGCAAGTTGACGCCGACGACTCAGGAGTCTCGAATGCGGAAACAGCCCCAAAGACGGACGTCGCTACGATTCCTGCGGAATCGCCGGTTGACGACGCGGCGTCCACACCGTCTTTGTCCCCTCCGGACCCCGCGTCAATTTCCTCTCCCGCTACCAGATCGGAAGACGGCCCGTTGGTTCTTGAACTACGGACCCTGGAAATGACCTGGATCGTGGTTCGTTCCGATGAAAACGAACCCCGTGAAGCCTTATTGCAGCCCGGTGAAATCGTGCAGTGGCAGGCCAATGAACGGTTTCTGTTGACGCTTGGGAACGCCGGAGGAGTCGAAGCCAGGCTCAATGGCCAGTTGCAGGGTCCCTTTGGTGAATCCGGCGTTGTGGTTCGAGATGTGGAAATCAGACCGTAACGCCCACCTTGGATTCTTGACAGGGGGAACCCACATTGATATGTTCGGCAGGTTTGCAGGTTTTGATATTGATTTTGATGAGGGTGTAGTATAAAAACGTCGACGTTCTGAGGGCCTGTACCCTCAATCCAAACGGCCTTCCAGACGGGGAATGCAATCATTATCAAAGGAGGGATTCATGAAGCGGTTTTTAGCAATTTGTAGTTTGTTGACGGCATTTGCCTTCGTCGGCGGCGACTTGGCTTTTGCCGGTGCCGAAAAAGACCCGCTGAAACCACGGGTTCCGAAGTCTGATCGCGGGAAGGCCAAGAAAATCAAACCACCCGCCGAGTTGTACAAGAAAACGAAAAAAGCCTCCGACGAGATCGTGGCCGAAGGCAAGAAAATCTTTGAAGGCAAGGGTACGTGTGTCAATTGTCACGGGAAAAAAGGTGACGGCACAGGTCCGGCCGGAAAAGTGTTGAATCCCGGCCCGCGGAATTTTACCAATTGCAAGTTCCACAAGAAACGCAAAGATGGTGAATTGTTCTGGATTATCAAGAACGGCAGCCCGGGGACCGGTATGGTGTCCATGATTCCGGCGACCATTACGGAAGAAGAAGCGTGGAAGGTGTTGGCTTACGAACGCAGCTTTTGTAAGAAATGGCGCAAAAAAAAGAAGTAGTCTTGTCACTTGAGTGACTGCCCAAAGCCCCGTTCAGGGTTGAACCTGAACGGGGCTTTTTCTCTTGATCAAACGTGCAATCCGTACCACACACTCTCTCATTCACATCCTTGGGCAGAGGCCTGCTGGTCGTGAGCGTGGGCCTGATGAGTTGGGTTGCCGGCCCCGCACCGGGCTGGGCGGAAGAAGTGCAACCCTTACGGCCCAGGGTGCCCGTGAGTGAAAGAACATGGGTCAGGAAATTGGTCCCGCCCTTCGGTTCGACGAAAACGGCTTCGCCCGAGATCGTTCAGCAAGGAAGAGTCCTGTATGAAGGAAAAGGTGCCTGCGTTTCGTGTCATGGAAAAACCGGCTTGGGAGATGGTCCGATCGGCAGGCGCCTGAATCCCGGTCCTCGTAATTTCACCAATTGCAAGTTTCACAAGAGACGGCAAGACGGCGAACTGTTCTGGATCATCAAGAACGGCAGCCCCGGGACCGGCATGGTGCCGATGATTCCGGTGACGATTACCGAAGCAGAAGCCTGGAAAATATTGGCCTATGAACGAAGCTTCTGTAAAGATTGGCCCTCCGGGCACGGTGCCGGACGGCCGGTTGACACCCGTGAGAACCGTTGACTAGACTCGACTGTTCAATGAATTGTCTCACGTGTTGAGGGGAGTGCAAGAATGGCAAATAAGCGAACGCAAGAGGAAGATAAAGCTGTCCTCGAAAAAAAGGTCAAGGAAAGACGAGCCGGCAGCGAGAACCCCGAGGGCGACCCGGACGCACGACAGTTGCGAAAACGCCTCAAACGGGTCCAGCGCAAAATTCGTCTCAGGGCGTCACGGATAGCCCAGGCTGCCGGGAACAAAGCCAAAGCGGCATAACTCCGGAACCCGGGGTGACGCCTGCTGCATTAGTGAAAGGGGAACATTCATGACTGACGATGTGCAATCTGCCGCCGAAGATCCTCAAACGCAACATGAGGAAACCGAGGCCGTCTCGCAGGATGAAGTGACGGATGAATTCGTGGACGAAGTCTCGGAATCCTTGATGGAAAGCGATACCGTTGCGACGGCGGAAACCGCGGACGGGGAAGGCGAGGAACAGGCGGAGGAAGAAGAGCCTGACATAGAAGAAGAGAAGGTCAAAGATGAGATCGATATCCAAATCGACCTTCTTCAGGACCCGGATTGGGTCGTCCGGCGCGAAGCGGCCGTCACCCTCGGCGAAATGGGAGACGAACGGTGCGTGGAGCCGCTGGTCAAAGCGCTTCGTGACGGGGACTGGCAGGTTCGGGAAGCGGCCGTTGAGGCTATCGCCGAAGTGGGGTCTCCCGCCGTCGATTTGTTGATCTGGTATGTGCGCGATTGGGAGGCCCGGAAGTACGTGATCCAAACCATGGGGAAGATCAACGACGAGCGGGTCTTGGATCCCCTGATGTCGATGCTGCACAACGACGAGTTTAAGGACGACGCCACGAGGGCCCTTATTGAGTTGGGGAAACCCGCCGTGCCCAAATTGATTGCGGCTCTGACCGACAGAGAAGAGTTCGTGCGCAAACAGGCTATATTGGCGCTCGGCGAGATTAAGGATTCGGAAGCCGTCGATCCCCTGGTCGCCATGCTCCAGGATCAGGATTGGCTTACGCGTCTGACTGCAGCGGCGGCTTTGGAACAAATCGGAGATTTGCGTGGCCGGGACGCGATCAAGCCTTTGATGAAGGATCCGGACCTTGTGGTTCGGCTACGGGTCGAACGTATTCTCGCCGCGTGGAAAAAACAGCCGGCCAACGCCTGAACCCCCTCATCCCAGCCCCCGTCCTGTTGCCCGATCGGCACACGTTCATGCCTACAACAGGAGGGCTTCCAGCTTGGCTTGTGCGTCCTCCAATGCCTCCCGAGAGACGGCTTGGCCGTCGGCCAGGGATCGTCGAAGATCTCCTATTTTCGACATGGTTTCGAAGAGTGCGTCCGAGGTTTCTTCTCTCTCCAGCTTGACGGCTTCTTTCAGGTAATCGAGCGTTTTCTCCAGTTCGGCTACGGCTTCGTCAGGTTTGCCGTCCAGAATTTTTGCCTTGCCGTCCAAAAACTCTGATTTGGCTTGCAAGAATTTTTTTTGAGCGAGGAGCTCTCCTTCTCCCAGGCCGATCGTTTGCTCCACCACCTCTTGTGTTTGCTCCACTACCTCTTGCGACAAATCCTTGATCTGCTTTTTGACTTCCTCCGGTGGTTGTCGCCCCACGTAAAATCCTGCCCCAAAAGCGGCACCCAGGAGCAGGATGATTGCCACAAATTTTTTCCCCGTATGTTTTCTATCCATGGGATTCGGCTCCAGATGAGACCCTCATTATAGACTTCGAGGAGAAGGAAAAAAAGAGGGACAGATTTCCTGGGAAAAAGAAAGAAATACGTTGATCAGGCGTTCCCGGCGGGAGGGTCGGTCTTGCCTAAGACCTTGGAGGATTCGATGGCAAAACGGTCGCCCACGATTTGGGCCACGCGGTTCATATAGTCGGTGAGGGCTTCAACCTGATCCGGCTTCAGATCCTGTCGAAATTGCGGGAGCAGTCCCCACCGGGTTTCAAATTCTTCGCCGGAAATCGAGGCCACCACGCTGATCAGTTTGATCATTTTGGCGCCGGAAGGGCCAGTGGAAGGATCTGAGGATTGTCCTGCCGTCTTGGGCTGAGCCTCAGGAGGCGTTTGGGCTTCAGGTTCCGGTGTTTTCCCTTCAAAGAGAGCCGTCAATACGGGAATGACGGCACTGATACAGAGGGTGGTCGTCGACATGATGGCCTGGTTGTTGACGGCACCGATCCGGCCGGCCACGCGTTCCCCAACGTGTTGGAAAAACGCATTGCGTTCTTTGCTGTCATCCGAACATACGAATTTGTAGGGTTCGTAGGTCTCGCGGCTTTCAGCTATGGTCCGGCCGATGGCCACGACGATTTCCTGCTCATCGATTTGAGCGGAACTCAGCGAAGGCGCCAACAGGATTTTGAGCCGCTCGCTCACGTGATCTTCCAGACTGTTCATGAATTCGGGTTGCTGTTGGATGGACACGTGGAACGCGGAGATGCGGTCCACGAGGTTGAACAGGACCTTCAGGAATTCCAGGTAAATTTCCCATTCCTGCTTTTGACTGAGTTTGGTCGTGACGGACGGATCGCTCCGCTTAACCAGCGTCACGGATTCCCGGCACACGTCCAGGATGGTGTTCGACAGGTCTTTGAGAATGGGTTCGTGTTCTTGGATGGAATGTTTCATGAATTGAAAAGCCTGAGGCGTATCTAACAAATGGAGGGAAGCCTTCGCAAGTGTTCCGGCGGGATGGAGACGACGTCCGGCGGCTAGGCCCGGCATTGCACGGGGGCAGGCCCTATGTTATACACGACGGATGGAGTGGGTGATATGAAAAGAGCCAACGGCACCCCGAATTTGTCATTCTGAACGAAGTGAAGAATCTCTCCTTCAAGAACCGAGCAGCCTCAACGACGAGATCCTTCGCTTCGCTCAGGATGACAACTTGGTTGCGTGAGGACTCCTTTCTGGTATTGATACGAAAATAACCTAACAGGTGCCTCTTTTCATCCCTTCGTGTGCAGGCAGTAGGCCTACATGAGGGATTCCCGTTATCAATTTTCCCGTATGCCCGTGATGGACTCCGTCAATGCCGATTCCAAAGTCTACGTGTTGAAGCGTGCCGAGGCACCGCTCAAACCTCTTTCCCGAGATTACGCACAGGAACTGAATCCCCAGCAGCTTGCCGCGGTGGAAGTCGTCGATGGGCCGGCCCTGGTCATTGCCGGTGCCGGAAGCGGCAAAACCCGGGTTCTCGTGTATCGCGTAGCCAGGTTGATCGATACGGGCATCGATCCGGCCTCCATCCTGCTGTTGACGTTCACGCGCAAGGCGGCCCAGGAAATGTTGGGACGCGTGGGCCTGCTGATCGGTCCGCAGAGCGACCGGGTGATGGGCGGGACGTTTCATGCCGTGGCGAACGTGCTGCTCCGGCGCTATGGCCGAACCATCGGATTGGAACCCGGCTTTACGATTCTGGACCGAGGTGATTCCGAAGACCTGGTCAACCTCGTTCGCGTCCAAACCGGCCTCACCGAGACGGGAAAGCGCTTCCCGCGCAAGAAGACGATTGCCGATTTGTTCAGCAAATGCGCCAATACCATGCAATCGCTCGAGGACGTGCTCTTCACCGAATACAATCATTTTGGAGAATTTCTCGGCGAATTGACCAAACTGCAACAAGCGTATGAATCAACCAAGCGCCAGAGGCAGTTGGTCGACTATGATGACCTGCTGACGCGTCTCCTGGAGCTGCTGACGGTGGATGAACGCGCCCGGCTGATGATCTCGGAAACGTATCGCTACATTTTGGTCGACGAGTATCAGGACACCAACCGGCTTCAGGCGGACGTGGTACGGAAACTCGCCGCCACCCATGAGAACGTGATGGTCGTCGGTGACGATTCGCAATCGATCTACTCGTTCCGTGGCGCCACGTTCCGGAATATTATGGAATTTCCCGAGTTGTTTCCGGGAACCAGAGTTTTCAAGCTGGAAGAGAATTACCGGAGTACGCAATCCATCCTGGCGTTGGCCAACGACATCATTAAAGGCGCGACGGAAAAATACAGCAAAACGTTGTTTACCCAAAAAGGTCAGGGTGAACGACCGGCTTTGGTCCAAACGGTCGGGGAAAGTCCCCAGTCCCGGTTCGTGGCGCAGAAAATCCTGGAGTTGCGGGAGGAGGGCGTGCCGTTGGATGACATCGCGGTCCTCTTTCGCTCCAGTTTTCACGCCTTTGATTTGGAAATTGAATTGGCCAAACGGGACGTCCCGTTTGTCAAGCGAGGCGGGTTCAAATTTCTCGAAACCGCCCACGTCAAGGATGTCCTGGCCCATTTGCGCGTCGTCCATAACCCGCTGGATACCGTCAGTTGGAACCGTTCGTTGCTGTTGGTCGACGGGGTGGGGCAAAAGCGGGCGAGAGACCTGATGGCCCAACTCGCGAACAGCGAGGCGCCGTACGAGACGCTACGGCAAGGAGGCGGGCGGGCGGCTTTGGGTTTGAGCAACCTGGCGGCGGCCCTGGAGTCGGTCGGCAGCGTCGAGGATGGATCGCCGCCCGATCAGGTCAATCATCTCCTGGAATATTATTATCCGATCCTCAAGGAGCAGTACGACGACTATCCGAAACGCATTCGGGATTTGGAGCATCTCCTGGTGATGGCGGAGCGCTATGGGGACCTGGAAGGGTTTCTTGCCGACGTGACGCTCGAACCTCCGGACGAAAGCGTGACGGATATCGAGGCCCCGGACCGCGATGATGAACGGCTCGTGTTGTCCACCATCCATTCCGCCAAGGGGCTCGAATGGCGATGCGTGTTCGTCATTTGGCTGGTGGATGGCCGGTTCCCGTCCTCCTATTCATTTCTCACCGATGAAGAACTCGAAGAGGAACGGCGGCTGCTGTACGTCGCGGTGACCCGGGCCAAGCAGTGCCTCTACCTGACGTTTCCCGTCCAAGTGTATGATAAAAACACGGGATCGGTGCTCTCGAAACCGTCGCGATTTCTCGATGACGTGCCCGCTTCCCTGGTCGAACCTTGGAGCGTGGTTGAAGATGGCGAACCCTGGAGGTAAACAGTCGTGATGCCGGGAACGATGAAATGGATTCTCGCGGTGCTCTTGTTGGGGGCGGTGTTGGGCCTGACCAGGTTTGCCCATAGTGCTCAGGGTCCCGACAGGACCGTGAATACCTGGCTCAACCTGATTGAACAAGCCGAAGCCCTGCATTTGCCGACGGGGTTCCTCAAGGAGATCGACCCTGATTTTGTCTCGGTGACATTCGAAGATTTGCGGACTTATGCCGCCGAATATCATCCGGAAGATCATCGCATGATTTTGAACCTGCGGTTGTCGTTCAACAAGGCCGGTGGAGCGTTGATGGATCTGGAGCGCATGACTCACCATGACATCAGTCTCCTGTATCATGAACTGCTCCATTCCTACCTGGATTACATATTCAATGGGCCGGGTCCCGAAGCGTTGAGTCCCCGGGCCAATCGCGTCCTGGCGTTTGCCCGGGAGCAAATGCGCTGTCATTACCGTTTCGTGCGCATCAATCCGATTCGCCAGAGGCGGGACATGACGGAAATCCGGTTTCTTTCCGAAGAGGATTCCTGGGAAGTGTTGAACGAAACCTGGGCGGTGTTTGTCGGATGGCAAATTTGGACGAAACTGGAACAGCAGGATAACGGGATCGACCCACGGACCGATCTTTTGATTGATGCGTGGGCGGCGTTGCTGTCTAGGGCGAATACGAGCGGAGAATTGCTCGGTTATTACGAACCGGATGACCCGGAGGAACGCCGGGTGGCGCGTAAACGGTTTATTGCGCCCTCCAATGGGCTGACCCCGGAAGGCGCCGAACTCTTACTGGCCGTCGTGTTGGAGGAACCCGATGCCGTCGTCAAGGAAGGCGGCTTTGTCATCAAAGCCACCAAAGATACCACCGCCGAAACGCTCCCGTGTGAATAGCTGAACCTATCAGCCCTTTGTCACTCTGGACAAGGATCATTCAAAGATGATAGCGTCGCTTCAGTTGTACTTCAGTTTAGCCTTGCACCGAAAAGAAGGCGCCTGTAGCTCAGTGGATAGAGCACTGGCCTCCGGAGCCAGGTGCCGCAGGTTCAAATCCTGCCAGGCGCGCCATAACAGACGTCTCGCCTCTTGCGTGGGTCGTTAGCTCAGCTGGTAGAGCAGCTGACTCTTAATCAGCGGGCCACAGGTTCGATCCCTGTACGACCCACCATTTTTCAACAGGCTTCTCTCAAGCCACGCAAGCGGGCAGGATTTTCTGCCCGCTTACCCTGTTCCGTTTTTCCGCAAGAGAAAAGCGTCCGTTACTTGGCTCCCCCCAGCATCTTGATGTGGCCCAGTAAAATCTTTGAATTCTGAATGTCGGGATTGCCTTTTCCGAGGTCCTGGGCCTGTTTGAACTCCATGGCGGCTGCCTTGTGCTGATCCGTCTTGTCCAACGCGAGCGCAAGGTTGTAGTGCGCTTCCGCCGACCCCGGATCGGCCTCGACCGCTTTCTTGAAGTGGCCGAGCGCCACGTCCCAATGCTCCTGGTTGTAATGCTCGATGCCTTCACTGTTCGCAGCATGGGCTTTGGAGTCGGCGGCGGTCATGAGCGCCGGCGGGCCGCCGGCAACGGCCGTTCCGATGCCAAAACCCACCATGGCGAATAACATCACGATAAACAGGATCAATCTGAAGTAATGCTTCATCACGAAACCTCCTTTGTGAAATTCGACTGAATGGAAACAACGTTCTTCAACCGATTGGCGAAAGAACGGTAACACTCGTTATTTCGATTGAGATCAGGCTTAGTTAGTGCCCGGAGTCTTACCAATAGATGAATCGGTACGGTCCGTAAAACCCGTACGGGCCCCAGTAGGGCCCGGCGTACCAGTAGGGATTCCCATAATAGGGGAAGCCGTAGCGCCCGTACCTGGGGGGCAGTTGCCCGGCCTCAGGCCACACCTTGAGAAATTCAATCGTGACCGTCGGATACGTATAGTCCATTTCATCAAGCAACTCGGTCATGGCTCCTGAAATTTTTCCGACGACCGTGATTCGGGTTCCATTCGGTACCGTGGCCGGATCCAAGAACTCGGTTTGAAACGCAAGAAAGCGACCCTGGGACTTCGTACGGTCCATCGCCGGTTGGTGATTTCTTGACGTTGGAAGCTGAAGCACGGTCAGGCGGGTACGTTCCTTGAGGCGCGTGGCGTCCAGGATTTCACCACCCAGCACAATGACCTTACCCAGATGAGTCGTCGGCGCTTCCTTGACCTGAGTAAACGAAAGTGTTGAGTCAACCTGTTTTTCGAGATCCACCGGGATCATCGACTGCCCGGCACAGGACGACAGCAAGAAGGTCGCCATCGAAACCATTCCTAAACGGGCTATGGATAATATCCTCTGCATGAGAATAGGTTCCTGTCTTCAGCCTACTCCCACTCTTGGGTTTTCTCAAGACTACCCCGGATAACAGTTGCGTTGCCGATTTGGTTGCGTCCCCGAACAGAGAGGGCATCGCGACGCAAGAAGGAACAGAATGCGCAAAGAAGCCTGTGCCCGTCTTGAAACGGCGCCACACGGCTACTGAGACGAATGACAGGCCTTCGGCTGGTGCGGTAGATCCATGATCGACTATGTCGTCTTGTCCGGCTTGGTTGCAATCGCAAAATCGAAAATGCCGGCTTCTCTCACGGCATCCATGACCTCGATCACTTGACCATGCGAAACGGCTTCATCGGCGTTGATCACCACTGCGGGTTTTTCCCCATAATACAGGAGATCGTGTAGCCGCAGCTCGAGTTCCGAGATCGTGCAGCTGTCTTTATTGAAGAAGAGGTCGCCCTTATCGGAGATCGTAAGCGTGACCTGTTCGGGAAGATCATCCGACGCCGAACTCGCCTTCGGCAAGTTCACTTCCATGCCTTTCTGGAGAGTCATGGACAACGTGGAGATCATGAAAAACACCAACAGAAAAAACATGGTGTCGATCATGGGAATAATCTCAATCCGGGCTTTTTTCTTGTCGCCAGCAGACAGCTTCATGAGGCCACCTGTACGGCAGTGGCTTGCAGGGCCGCCTCATTGCGCGTGGCATAGTGCTCGATCTGTTCGGTTATGCCTTCCGCGCGAGCCACGAAGTAGTTGTAGGGGATGAGGGCCAGCACGGCAACGGTAATGCCGCCGGCCGTACAGATGAGCGCTTCGGCGACTCCGCCGGTGACGGCATGCGGGGAGCCCATACCTTCAATGGCCATGATGCCGAAGGAATCAATCATCCCGATGATGGTGCCCAACAATCCCAACAACGGGGAGAGCGTAATGATGGTGTCCAACGAAGGAAAGCCTCGTTTCATGCGGCTCACCTCGACCATGCCCGTTGCTTCCATGGCCTTCTCCGGAGCGACTGAGCGCGAGCGAATCCCCGAAGCCAACACCCGAAGCACGGGATGCTGTGTTTCCTCGCTGACAGTGAGTGCGTCGTCGAATTTTCCCTGAGCGACCAACTCAATCATCTCATCGGCTTTCCCAGAGGAGGGCATCTTGTAAAAAAACCATCCTCGTTCAAGAATAATGGCCAAGGCCACCAGCGAACACAGGATGATGGGAAGCATGAGTAAACCGCCGGCCATCAGGACTTTGATGAAAGCAAATGACATGTCAATCATGGCGTGTGATCCTTATGGTTGAAGAGGGGTTAGCTTTGTTTGCTTAAAGAAAACTTGAGGGGGATAACCACGACGCTGCGAATGGGAATGTTGCCGTCCCGTGCAGGGCGAAAAGACCATCGTCTAACGGCTTTGACCGCTGCGTCATCCAGAACTTTTCGTCCGCTGCTCCGGCTCACGACAACCTGACTGGCCCTGCCGTTCGCCTCAACCGTCACGCGAACGAGTACCGTTCCTTCCCACCCGGACTTTTTGGCGATCCGTGGATATATCGGATGAACGGAGCGCAACACCCCGACGCTGGTCGTGGATTGAGCTTCGCCGCTGGCAGAGGCCTGTAGGGTTCTCCTTCCGCGGCCGGGAGTCGTTGGCGGTAAAGACGAGCGTACGACGTGCCGCCGGTTTGCGGCTCCTTGCAAGGCGGCGACGGTCGAAAACCCGGGGACGAACATCGATGGCGGCTCCGCAACCTTGGTTGTCGTTTTGGTGGTGGTTTTGCGTGACGCGGTTTTAGTCAGGTTGCGTGCTTGTAAGGTGTCCGTGGCACGGTTATCCTGAAGGACTCGTCGTTTCAAAGGCTGAGGAGGCGGTTGTTGGGGCGGCGGTTGCGCAACAACCTTGGGCATCTCCACCGGTTGAGAAATGTCGGGCGGTTGCGGCGTAGGCTGAATCTGTTTCCGTTGGATCGGCTGCGGTTGCAGCCGTTGAGCCTGGCGCATGGCCGGGGCCTGGGGCTCGGGTTCGGGTGGAGGGGGGGGCGCCGGGACTTCAACGAAGGTGACCTTGACCGTGGGCGGGGGTTTTTCCACTTGGAGAGAAAAATGCACGAAACTCACGAACACGAAGAAGAGGACGTGTAGTACAAGGGACCACGTCCCGAATCGCAGAAAGGACGAATCCTGCTCGAATTCATTCATAGAGGCGACGTGGTTCACGACCCGACTTTTTTCAGCAGTTTCTTCACCCGGTCATCCTGACCGCCGAGTTCAATATACTTACGGTATTGTTCCAGAGCGCGATCCGTATCCTTGCGGTGAAACTCGTAGAAAACTCCCAGGTTGTAATAGCCTTCGACCAGATTCGGGTTCAACTTCAGGGCAGCCAGATAGGCCTGCTCGGCTTGATCCAGCTTGTCGAGGTTCGCCAGGAGCACACCCAGGTTGAGTTGCGCTTCGGCGTGCTTAGGATTCAGGCGGACTACCTCCTGGAAGTGGTTAACCGCTTGTTCAGGTTGGTCCTGAGCTTGCATGAGATACCCCAAGGCGTAATGGGCGTCGAGCAAGTCAGGTGAGATTTGCAAGGCCTTTTTGTATGCGTCGATCGCCTGCGTCTCTTTCTGGTCCTTTTCGGACAACTGGGCCAACAGGAGCCAGGCGTTGGCGTCCTGCGGGTCCAGGCTCGTCAACTTTTGCAGTTGTTTCGTCGCTTGGTCCGAGTCGCCCTGCAAATCATAGAGAGTCGCCAGGTTGAATCGGGCGGTGAGTTGTTTGGGATCATCCTTGAGCACGGCCTGGTAGGCGCTGATGGCCTGTTTGCGTTCACCCAGTTGGTCATAGGTAAACGCCAGGTTCAACTGCGCGTCGGCAAAACGCGGATAGATCTCCATGGCTTTCTTGAGCGCCGTTTTGGCTGCATCCAGGTTTTTCTGATGCTGATAGACCAACCCGAGGTCAAAATAGGCCCTGGCGAAATTGGGGTGCAACTCAACGGCTTTTTTCAGGTGGGTGACGGCCTGTTCGGGTTGTTGCAGGCCCGTAAACGAGACGACCCCCAGGAGATGATGAGCGGCTGCAAAACGAGGAAACACTTCCAACGCTTGTTTCAACGATTTGGCTGCTTGCTGGAACTCGCCATTGTTGGATTGGAGAGCGCCTTGGTTATACAAGGCTTGGGCTTCATCCGCCGCCGGGCTTGTGAGAGGAAGGGTGAGCCCCAGCGCGAGGCCCAAGACACCGATAGACATGATTCGCAAGAGTTGTCTGTTCATAACGCCTCTATATAGTTTGTACCCCCTTCCTCCCTCTCCCCCACGAGGGAGAGGGTCGGGGTGAGGGGGTGAGTAAAGTGAGGGTCGGCCAAGGTCGTTAAAATGCATACAACGCCCTCAGGTAATAGAATCCTCCGTTGAATCCAAATGGCGCATACTCCGGATACTTCGTGCCCGAAACCCCAGGCTGTGATCTGTCCGGAAACGACTCAAACAGGTTTTGCGCCCCTGCTGAGATCGTCAGCCCGGTTTTCATGGTGTACGACGTTTCAAAGTCCACGATCCACTGTGGACCGGCGTCGACACGAGTATTATCTCCACCGTCAGTCGTAAACTCCGTAAAACCGTTGTACATGTAGAGCCGGCCCAGGAACCGCCATGGCCCCTGCCTGTGGTCGCCCGTCAACGTCAATCGGATCCATGGCAGGGTTTTTTCCAACTGTATCACCCGCTTGGCATTGACGGCCTCCCGATTATTGATGCCGGTGACTTCGCTCCGGTTATAGTTGCCCGCGAACGTCCAGAGGGTGGTCCCTCCGGCGAACTGCATCGGGTAGGTCGCCACGATGTCAACCCCATTCGTGGTGGTATCGAACGCGTTGGCATAGTAGGCTACCCGGAGGATATCTGTGAACCCCAAGGATTGGGCGAAAGCTATATCAGATTGATCCAAATCAATTTGGTTGCTCCGTGCGATACGATCCCGTACCGCGACCCGGTAGTAGTCGACGGTCACGGAAAGGTCGCCGACGTCCAATACCGTGCCCGCGGACAGGTTGAAGGATTTTTCCGGCTTCAGCTGCTGAGCCCCTTTTCGTTGCGCAATCGGATGGCTCGTCGGATAGGTTCCTACGTTAGCGAGTCTCCCATCGACGAACGCCGTGGTCACGTTCTGAATGTTAGCCTGTCCCACGGTCGGGGCCCGGAAGCCCGTGCTGACCGAGCCGCGAAGCGCCATCACGGACGTGGCCTGCCAACGGGTGTTGAACTTGCCGTTGAGGGTATCTCCGAAGGTTTCGAATCTCTCATATCGTCCGGCCACGCCGACCAGCAGGTCCTTGTTCAGGTTGGTTTCCAAATCGATGTAGCCGGCGTAGCTGCCCCGGTTGTTTGTCCCCGCGATATCGGGGTGGAACCCGGCAAATCCGTTGGACCCGATGCCGAAGCCCTGTTCTGCCAGACCTCCGGGACTGTCGTCAATGAACCAGGAATTCCTCCCGCCGGCCGTGACCTCGAATTGCTCCACGCGATACTCCAGGCCGAGGCCGAGGTTC
The DNA here is from genome assembly GCA_965204475.1 of Nitrospirales bacterium. Taxonomy (GTDB): domain Bacteria; phylum Nitrospirota; class Nitrospiria; order Nitrospirales; family UBA8639; genus Bin75. The sequence continues at coordinate 1,217,690 of OZ241988.1, read as the reverse complement.
AGGGGAGAGGGTAACATGGCGGTCTGCAAAGACCTGGAGAGATCGAGGTTGAACACGTGATCCGTCTCCGTGTACTTGCCCGGATTGTATTCCGTCGGAATATCGGTTCGCATCGCGGCGAGTTGCGGATTGATGGTGTTCCTCATGAAAAAGTCCGTGCTGTGTTGACCGAGCACGGCGCTGAAGTCATAGTGCCAGTCGTCCAGCCAGGGATTGTCGCTGGACAGGTCCCCGCGGATACCCCCGGCAACGCTCCAGTCGCGTACCGTTCCCCCGAAGAATGGGGTGAATCCGCCCGGGAACTTTTCGTTGAAAATGAAGCAGTTCCCGGGAAGAGACACATCGCTGTAGTCGGCCGCATCGTTCGTCGGCACGACCGGGCAGTCCCCTTGGTTCGGGTCGAGGTTCGCGACCTTAATTGTGTCTCCAGGTCCGTCGAATACCCCCGCGCGCGTATTGGGATTGCGGTAGTAGAACCCGCCTTCTACTTTGCGTTGGGAAAAGTTGCCCCAGCCGTAGAGTTCGGCCTTGCTGTTCAGCTTCATGCCGAAGTTTCCGAAGAGTTTGTAGTCATAGAGAACCTCGGGTGCGCCCCAGACCATGGCAGTGGGACTCCGCGTGAACCGGCTGTTCACCACGTGCTTGTTGCCCGCGTCAATCAGGGCCTGCGCATCGTCGCGTTGGATGCTGCGGCTGGTCCAGTCTGACGCTCCATATTCGAAGCTGAAGTTGGCAAACCCGGATTGGATGAACGGGAGCGGCAGGGGCACGCCGAAGTTGGCCGCAATACTGGCGGTGTCGCCGTCTCCCGCATAATATTGACCCCAGCGGGTTTCCGCCGTGCCGCTGTCCGGAGCGTCTTTCAACTCGAAATTCATGACGCCGGCCACGGCATCGGACCCGTACTGCGCGGCCGCGCCGTCCCGCAGCACTTCCACGCGCTTGAGGGCAATGGCCGGGATTACGGCCAAGTCGGGCGCGTGGGCCCCGTCTGAAATGCCGCCCCCCAGGAACGTGAGGACGGATCCCCGGTGACGTCGCTTGCCGTTGATCAGAATCAGGGTGGAATCCGGAGGCAGGCCGCGCAGGTTCGCCGGGCGCACCAGCGTGGCGGCGTCGCCGATGGGTTGCTGGTTGACGTTGTAGGACGGCACGGTAGCCCTCAGGAGGGAGTTCATGTCCCTGACCCCGTAGTTTCTCATGTCTTTCCCTTCAATCACGTCAACCGGTACTGGAGAATCATGGGCCGAACGGGTCGGAACACGGGACCCGACTACGATCACTTCTTCGAGTTTGACCACCTCCGCGTCCTGAGCCGCGGCTTCTTGCACAAGAGTCTGTTGCATCGGAATAGCCAGCAGACACAACAGGAAAATTGATGGGATGATTCGATAAGCGTTCATAAGCAGATCTCCTTAGGTGAGCTATTCCTCTTTATATTCTTCGAGGTCGAATGTGACTGGCAGGTCGACTGCAGAAGAAATGGGATCGTCTCCAAGTTTCGCCGGATCGAATTGCCACGTTTTGACCGACTGTGCGGCGCTCTCGTCAAGCTCGGGAAATCCCGAGCTTTCTTGAATTTTGACGTTTTCAACGTCTCCGCCGGTACCGATGGTGATTCGTAGTACGACCGTGCCTTCCCAGCCTTGCTGGCGCGCTGTCTGCGGATAGTCGGGACGTGCGGATTTGACCAGTCTGGCGGGTTTCTTCTCCAGCACGGGTTCAGGTTCAGGCTCGGGTTCAGGTTCCTCCCGCGGGGCTTGGATTCCATACTCGTCAAGATCGAATCTGATGGGAAGGTCGACCACGGTGGCAATGCGAAATTCTCCATCTTTCGCCGGATCGAATCGCCATCGTTTGACGGACTGTGCGGCACTCTCGTCAAGGGCGTCATAGCCCGTGCTTTTTTGGGTGGCGACGTTTTCCACGTTCCCGCCCGGACCGATGTTTATGCGTAACACGACCGTACCTTCCCAGCCCTGCCTGCGGGCCACTTGGGGATACGGGGGACGTTCGGATTTGATGAGTCTGACGGTTTTCCGAAGCGCTTTACGGTCTGCAATGGAATCCCGAGGGGGGGTCGGTTCAGGTCTGTCCTGTGGGACAACGGAATTCTTGGAAATCATGGTGACCGGGAGGCCGTTGAACGGCGCGAGCGCGGTCGTGTCGAGGGCGGCAAGGCTGAAGCGGCGTTCCGGCGGCGGAGCCATCAATCGGACGGATTGCCACAATCCCTTGCGGTCCGCAATGGAATCCCGCGCGACTTCACGCTTGGCCTGCGAGACGAGGGGAGTTTTGGTGATCGTGGAGACAATGAGGCCTTTGAACAGGCTTTTGAACGGCACCAATGTCGTGGTATCGGGTTTGGGTATACTGAATTCCCGCTCTTCTTCATCGGCCAAAGTGTCGGCAATTTCGAGGGTCTCCAGAAATTCGATTGATTGGTCAGGCGAGCCCTGTGCCCCAGCCGGAGAACAGAGTACACATCCCAGTAACGGCACAAACACTGCCCCCGCAGCCTTTGAAAACATGGAAGCCACTTTGGTTGGTTTCCCAGAGTGCAGAAAATAATACTAAAAAGTAGTGATTAAATAAAGTGGTGATTAAATATATCACTAAAAAGATATTAAAAATATATCATTAAAAAAAGGGGATTTAAACCTTTTTTGTTAACAGATGCTACCTGCCTGTTGCTTCTCCATATCAGGTTCTCGAGTTGCTTCATGGCCCCATTCAGGTATACTAGCCGAAAAAGCCTTCTGGACCAAGTGATTCGTTCTGTTCAGGTCACACTCAAGATTATCTCCATTTCTCAAGAGGTATAGATTCCACCATGTTTGTGAGACTGCTCAATCTTCTGTTTGGAAGCAAAAACGACCGTGAATTGAAGGCGTTGCAACCCATCGTCGTGCGGATTAACGAATTGGAACCCGGCTTGCAGTCTCTTTCAGACGAGGCGCTGACGGACAAGACCCAGCTTTTCAAAAAGCGCCTCGACGCGGGAGAGACGCTGGATGCGCTGCTGCCGGAAGCCTTTGCCGTGTGCCGGGAGGCCTCCCGGCGGAAAATCGGCCTGCGCCACTTCGACGTTCAACTCGTGGGCGGCATGGTGTTGCACGCGGGAAAAATTTCGGAAATGAAGACCGGTGAAGGGAAAACGCTGGTCGCGACCCTGCCCACGTACTTGAACGCCTTGGCGGGAAAGGGCGTGCACCTGGTGACGGTCAATGATTACCTGGCGAAACGGGACACGCAATGGATGGGCCCCGTGTACCATGCGTTGGGCTGCACAATCGGCGTGATCCAGCATGAATCCTCGTTCCTGTTCGATCCCGAATACGAGGCAACGGATAAACGGTTGAACTATCTTCGTCCCTGTACCAGACCCGAAGCCTATCGCGCCGACATCACCTACGGCACGAATAACGAGTTCGGGTTCGATTACCTTCGGGATAATTTGGTCATCAACGATCTGCGCCAGCGCGTCCAGCGGGATTTGTCGTACGCGATCGTGGATGAGGTGGACAGTATCCTGATCGATGAAGCGCGAACCCCGCTCATCATCTCCGGTCCGGCCGAAGAAAGCACGGAACTCTACAACCGGATCGACCGGCTCATTCCCAGGCTCAACGCCGAACGGGACTATACCATCGAAGAAAAATCACGGACGGTGGCGCTGACGGAAGAAGGGAACGCCCGCGTGGAAAAATTGCTGGCCGCGGAGGGGCTGTTGGCGGGCGATAACCTGTATGACCCGAAGAATCTCGACGTGGTGCACCACGTCATCAAAGCCTTGCAGGCCCATGCCATTTATAAACGCGACGTGGATTACGTGGTGAAGGACGGGGAAGTGCAAATCGTCGACGAGTTTACGGGCCGGTTGATGCCGGGCCGGCGGTGGAGCGACGGGTTGCATCAGGCGGTCGAAGCCAAGGAGAGCGTGAAAATCGCCAACGAAAATCAAACCCTGGCGTCCATCACGTTTCAAAACTATTTTCGGATGTATGAAAAGTTGGCGGGGATGACCGGAACGGCGGATACGGAAGCGGCGGAGTTTGCCAAGATCTACAACCTGGACGTGAACGTGATCCCGACCAACCGCGCGATGGTTCGCCAGGATCATTCGGACGTGGTGTATCGCACGGAGAAGGAAAAATTCGAGGCGATTGCCCAGGAAGTCATGGAGTACTACGAGCGGGGCCAGCCCGTGCTGGTGGGCACGATTTCCATTGAAAAGTCGGAGCGGCTTGCCAAGATTCTCAAGCAGCGAGGCGTGAAGCACCACGTCCTGAACGCCAAGTTTCATGAAAAGGAAGCGGAGATCATTTCCCAGGCCGGGGGCAAGGGCGCGGTGACCTTGGCCACCAACATGGCCGGGCGGGGAACGGATATTATTCTGGGCGGCAACCCGGATGCGCTCTACAAGCAGCAGGTGGTCTACCGGGGCGAAGACCTGACGGACGAACAGAAGCGCGCGGCGTTTGAACGGATTCAAGGACAATGCGAGGTGGAAAAAGAGGAAGTCCTGGAATTGGGCGGATTGCATATCGTCGGCACCGAGCGCCATGAAAGTCGCCGGATCGACAACCAGTTGCGAGGCCGGTCCGGTCGCCAGGGCGACCCGGGGTCGTCCCGTTTCTTTTTGTCCCTGGAAGACGACCTGATGCGTATTTTTGCGTCGGAACGGGTTTCCAACCTGATGTTGAAGCTGGGGATGGAAGAAGGCGTGCCCATCGAACACCGGATGGTCAGCAAGTCCATTGAAAACGCCCAGAAGAAAGTCGAGGGACATAATTTCGATATCCGCAAGCATATTCTCGAATATGATGACGTCATGAACAAACAGCGGGAAATCATCTATGCCCACCGGGCCGGCGTGCTTGGGGGCAGTTCCATTCAGGACGACGCGGAGGAATGGCTCGTGGACGTGGTGGACGCCTTGATCAATGTCCACTGTCCGGAAGAAGCCTATGCCGAAGCCTGGGACCTGGCCGGGCTGCACGAAGCCGTGCTCGCGCAATTCGGGACGGACGTCATGGCGACCGGGGACATGTCGGAAATGGGACGGGACGGCCTGCGTGACGAATTGCTGGAACGCGTTCAGCAGCTTTTCCGGCAACGGCAACAGGAACGCGAAGAACAAATCGGTCCCGAACTTCGCTCGCAGCTCGAACGGAGCTTGGCGTTACAGGTCATCGACCATCATTGGAAGGACCATCTTCTCGGGATGGATCAACTCCGGGACGGCATCGGGCTGAGGGGGTATGGACAGAAAGATCCGCTGGCGGAGTATAAACGGGAAGGATTCGACATGTTCGCCGCCATGATGGACCGCATCAAGTCCGATTCCCTGGAGCGATTGTTTAAAGTCCAGGTCGTCAAAGGCGAACGCCCACCCGTTGAAGAAGACGCGGCCCTTCCCCCCCAAATGACCTTCAACCGCGGCGGCGACGGATCCCCGTCACGGCCGGTCCAACGGTCCCAGGCCAAAGTCGGCCGCAACGAACCCTGCCCCTGCGGCAGCGGCAAAAAATACAAGAAATGTCATGGGGCGTGATAGCAGAAAATTGGTTTCCCATTCCGCACGAGCCTCCTGACGCCACCTCATCCTAGTGCATCATTTGGCCTCCTGCCTGATCATCTTCTGAACAAGCAAGCTCCCTTGACTAACAGTGGAAGGATAGCTAATTTATAGATCTTTTGGCCCATGGAAGCGATTCCATTGGGTCCTTTGGGATTGGTGTCAGGGAAACGACGTTGTGGAGAGTTCGTTCGTGACGCCCAGGATGACAACAAAGCTATGGAATCGCCGGATTCTCCTTTAGTGAAACACATGACCGCGCTCATTCGGGAGACGGGTCCGCTGACGTTTGCGCGGTTTATGGAACTCGCGCTTTATGATGACGAGCACGGGTACTATACGACGGGCGGCGGACGGTCCGTTACCGCGACTTCTTTCATTGGTCGGGAGGGGGGTGATTTCTTCACCGCCCCGAGTCTTTCCCCGGTTCTGGCCAAGTGTCTGGTCCGTCAGCTTGCGGAGATTGATGAACGACTCGGGCATCCCCCGGTTTTCCATCTCGTGGAAATGGGGCCGGGAGACGGGACGTTGCTCAGGGATCTGTTGCAGGAATGTCGGGAGCAGCAGGCATCGCTCCTTCCCCGTTTGTCGTGCATCCTGGTCGAACGCAGTCCGGCCTTTCGCTGCCGCCAACAGGAAACCCTGGTTGCCTGGCAGGAGCAGGGAGTCGGGATTCGATGGGTTGATGATCTTCAGTCGATTCCGGACGGCAGTCTGACCGGCACGTTGCTCTCGAACGAATTGGTGGATGCGTTTCCGGTCCACAGGGTTCGCATGGGGGAGGACGGTCTCCAGGAATTGTACGTGACCAGCCGCGATCATGCATTGCAGGAACGATGGGGAGAGCCGTCCACGCCTGAATTAGCATCGTTTCTGTCCGACCTGGACGTGACGTTGCCCGTGGGGTTTACCACGGAAATCAGCCTGGAAGCCGTGAAGTGGATCATACAGGTCGCCGGGGTTCTCGATCGTGGCGTCGTGATCACGATTGATTACGGCCATACCGCCCGGGACTATTTTGCACCCGAACGAAAGGACGGGACCCTGATGGGGTACCATAGGCATACGGTTTCGACGAATCCCTATACACGAGTCGGAGAGCAGGATTTGACCGCGCACGTGAATTTTTCGAGTCTGGCCCACACCGGCGAACGTGTCGGATTGACCACGACGGGGTTTACGAATCTCCAGCACTTTTTGATGAGCCTCGGGATCGAGGAATTGATCGAGGGGTGTGATCAGGAATCGGAATCGGTCCAGGCGGCAGCTCAGTTGTTGCGACCGCACGGCATGGGCACTACGTTTAAAGTTTTGATGCAGCACAAGAGGCTTGACGTCTCGACGCTTTGTGGCTTACGCCACCGGCCGTTTTTCGATGCGGTGTTGGCGGGAGCCGGATGAAAGATTGTAGATTTTTGATTGCTGATTTTTGATTTCTCAATCCACAATCAGCAATCCGCAATAAAAGGATAAACCAGGATGGGCGGCGAATCGGTTCCTCTGAATTATATTCCCATCGCCATCTTTGCCGTGATTGCGCTGGGCTTTGGCGTGGTGTCGCTGGTGGCGGGATGGATCGTGCGGCCCAGCAAGCCCTATCGCGCGAAACTGCTTCCTTATGAGAGCGGGAGCCCGCTCTTCATGGACGCCCGCGTTCAATTTCCGATGCGGTATTACATTATCGCAATGTTGTTCGTGGTGTTCGATATTGAAATCGTCTTCATGTTCCCGTGGGCGGTGGTGTTCCACAAGCTGGGACTGTTGGGTCTCATCGAAATGGGAGTCTTCATCGCCATCTTGGTCGTCGGGTTTTGGTACGTCTGGAAAAAAGGTGCGTTGGAATGGGATTAAGTCGTACTGCGTTCGGGAGCGTGTGGAATTCCGCCCCGAGAACGAGCGTCACCGTTCGTTATTGCCGTGGCGGGGCGGGTAGTTCGGGCGTCGGTGGGACGGCTTTTTCTGTCATTCTCGCGGCACAGGGTATCAAGTCGGGTGGCTCTTGCAACGCGGGAATCCATCCCCCACGCTTTGTTTGCATGACGAAGGATAAACAACCATGAGCATGCTCGAACGCCAGTTTGATTCCAATATTATTACCACCAATCTGGATTACCTGGTGAGCTGGTGCCGGAAGTCGGCCTTGTGGCCGATGACGTTCGGGCTGGCCTGTTGCGCCATCGAGATGATTGCGTCGGTCTCCTCCCGGTACGACATCGACCGGTTCGGGGCCGGGGTCTTTCGGGCCTCGCCCAGACAGTCCGACGTCATGATCGTGGCAGGAACCGTGTGTCGAAAGATGGCGCCCGTGATCCGGCGGATCTATGATCAAATGGCCGAACCGCGCTACGTGATCTCCATGGGGTCCTGTGCAACCTCGGGCAATCATTACAACAGTTACAGCGTGGTGCAGGGAGTGGATCAGATCGTGCCGGTGGACGTCTACGTGGCGGGCTGTCCTCCGCGTCCGGAAGCGTTGTTGGATGCCTTGATCAAGTTGCAGGAGAAGATTCAGAAGGAAAAGGTGTTCGTGAAATAGCGTGGAAGCCGTTTTCCACGCGTCGTTCCCGATAAAGTTCCGGTATGCATCGAGTTCTTGAAACCCTACACGAGCGTTTTCCCGAGGCCGTGCTGTCCGTACGCGAGGACCCGCAACGGGGAGACCTCTCGGCCCAGGTGCGAGCGCAGGATCTCGTGGACGTGGCGCGGTTCCTCCACGATGATCCCGGGATGGCCTTCGATCATATTACCGACATTTGCTCGGCCGACTATCCCGACGACCTGGAACGGTTTGAGGTCATCTACCACTTTCTCTCCCTCCCGCATAACACCCGGATTCGACTGAAAACCCGGCTGCCGGAGGAGAATCCCACCCTCGCGACCGTGACGTCCATTTGGAAAGGCGCGAATTTCCTGGAACGGGAAGTCTACGATCTGATGGGGATCACGTTCGAGGGGCACCCGGACCTGCGCCGGATTCTGTTGCCCGAGGATTACGAGGAGGGTCATCCGCTTCGGAAGGATTTTCCCACCGAAGGCAAGGGGTGGAGAAGTACTTTCGATTTTATTCCCCGTTTGGATGAACCGGAGAGTGAATGGACCGAACACGAAATTCCGCAGGACCAGCGACACGTCTTTCTGGCCGAGGATCAGCCTGAAGCCGCCAAGCGCACGACCGAACTGCTGCTCAACATGGGACCGCAGCATCCCAGCACGCACGGCGTCTTGCGGGTGGTGTTGGAACTGGACGGCGAGCGAGTCGCCAAAGCCGTTCCCGATATGGGGTATTTGCATCGCGGCGTGGAAAAGCTCGCCGAAGGGCTCCATTACATGCAGGTCATTCCGCATACGGATCGCCTGGATTACGTGTGCGCCATGACGAACAATTACGCCTACGTGCGCGCCGTTGAAAAATTGGTCGGCGTGACGATACCGGAGCGGGCCGAGTACGTCCGGACGATCGTGGCTGAAGTGCAGCGGATCGTCGGCCACCTCTTCTGGTTGGGCACGCAAGCCCTGGATATCGGGGCCATGACGGTGTTCTTCTGGACGTTCCGCGAACGGGAAGTCCTGCTCGACTTTTTCGAACAACTCTGCGGCGCGCGTCTGACGCTGAACTATTATCGGATCGGAGGAGTGGACAGCGACCTCACCCCGGCGCTGGTCGACCGCTTGCGCGAATTTTTGAAGACGTTTCCCGAGCACGTGCAGGAATACGACACATTGCTGCAACGGAACCGGATCTGGGTAGCCAGGACCAAGGACGTGGCGGTCATTTCCGCGGAAGACGCGATCAACTTCGGTCTCACCGGGCCGACGCTTCGCGGGTCGGGAGTGGCCTATGACGTCCGCAAGATCGAGCCGTACGGTGTCTATGACCGGGTGGAATGGGACGTGCCGGTCGGCAAGGGCGGGGACACCTATGACCGGTATTGGATTCGCGTCGAGGAAATGAAGCAAAGCGCTCGCATCATTGAACAATGCCTGGACCAGTTGCCGGAAGGCCCCATCATGGCGGATATGCCCCAAGTGATTCCCCCGGCCAAACCCAACGTCATGCGGGACATGGAGAGCCTGATCCATCACTTCATCATCTTTACGCAAGGGTTCAAGCCGCCCAAGGGGGAAACGTATTGCGCGACCGAGGTGCCCAAGGGCGAACTGGGGTTCTTCCTGATCAGCGACGGGAGCCCGCGGCCCTACCGGATGAAGATCCGCTCTCCGTCGTTTGTCCACATGGGCGCGTTTGATTTTATGGCACGCGGCTACCTGATTTCTGATATTATCACCATCTTCGGCACCTATGACATCGTCATGGGCGAGTGTGATCGGTGAAGGGGAATTGTGGATTTTTGATTGCTGATTTTGGATTGCGGATTGTGGATTGAAGAGGCCCGATAAGCAGGCATGATTTTCGACAAGCATCAAGAGACCGTGAACGACATTCTGAGCCGGTATCCGGTCAAGCGCTCGGCGATGCTGCCGTTGTTGAACCTGGCGCAGAAGGAAGAGGGGTACGTGAGCCAGGCGGCCATTCGGGAGATCGCCGGGATCCTGGATCTCACCCCGCCCCAGGTGTTCGAGACGGCGACGTTTTATACCATGCTCAACCTCAAGCCCATCGGGAAATTCCATATCCAGGTGTGCCGGTCGTTGATGTGCGCGCTGGTCGGAGCCGATCCCCTGATCGAATGGTTGCGCAAACATTTGGATATCGGCCTGGGTCAGACCACCGAGGATAAGATGTTTACCCTGAGCACGGTGGAATGTCTGGGGTCGTGCGGAACCGGGCCGATGATGCAGATCAACGACGACTATTACGAGCGGCTCACGGAAGACAAAGTCGGGCGGATTGTGCGGGACTTGCGGGAATCCGGCGATTGTTCGCTGAAAAGCGGTCCCTTTATGGTGCCCGAACGGGGCGAGGGCGTCGTATCGTCATGAAGACCTTTGAGAAAATTCTGCTGACCAATATGGAGCGGCCCGGCTACACCGGGTCGCTGGCCGATTATGAAGGGACCGGCGGGTACAAGGCGTTGAAAAGCGTCCTGGGGAAAATGCCGCCCAATGACATTATCGAAATGGTGAAAAAATCCGGCCTGCGGGGCCGGGGCGGGGCGGGGTTCCCCACCGGCGTGAAATGGGGTTTTATTCCCAAGGACCATCCCGGTCCCAAATACCTGTGCTGTAACGCCGATGAAAGCGAGCCCGGCACGTTTAAAGACCGTCAATTGATGGAGCGGGACCCCCACCAGGTCCTTGAAGGCATTGCCATCTCCTGTTATGCCATCGGCGCGCAAACGGCCTACATCTATATAAGGGGCGAATTCCGGCTGGCGACGAAGATCCTCGAGCGTGCCATTGTCGAAGCCTACAAGGCCGGGCACTTGGGTGCCGATATTCACGGCAGCGGCGTTACCGTGCACGTCTCCGTGCACGCGGGGGCCGGGGCCTATATCTGTGGTGAGGAGACCGCGCTGCTCGAATCTCTGGAAGGGAAACGGGGGAAACCCCGGACCAAGCCGCCGTTCCCGGCCACGCACGGGCTCTACCAGAAACCCACGGTGGTCAACAACGTCGAGACGCTGGCGAACGTTCCCCACATCGTGAACCGGGGAGCCGAATGGTTTGCCTCCATCGGCGCGCCGCCCAAGAGCACCGGCACGCGGGTCTTTTGTTTGAGCGGCCACGTAAAACGTCCGGGGAATTATGAATTGCCCGTGAACGCGACGTTCCGGGACCTGATTTATGAGTTGGGAGGGGGCATGCGGTCGGACAAGCCGCTCAAGGCGTTTATTCCGGGCGGGGCCTCGGCGCCGTTTCTGACCCCGGACCACGTGGACGTTCAGTTGGATTTCGAATCGGTGGCCCTGGCCGGCTCGATGTCGGGGTCCGGCGGGATCACCGTGATGGAAGAAGGCACGAGTATGGTGTGGGCGGCCCTGCGCTTGATGGAATTTTTCTATCATGAATCGTGCGGCAAGTGTACGCCTTGCCGGGAAGGCAGTTCCTGGATCGTCCAAATCCTCCAACGGATCCTGAACAAACAGGGACGACCGGAAGATTTACGGACGCTCACGGAAATTTGCGAAAACATCGGCGGTCGAACGGTCTGTGCGTTCGGCGACGCGGAAATCGCCCCGGTGCAGAGCACGTTGAAATATTGGCGGAACGAGTATGACATCCTGATCGAGGAGGCCGAGGCGCTCAAGGGGAGCCGGAAGGAAATCCCCGTCCTGAGCCTGGCGTAGGAATCGGTATGTCGAATGCTCCGAACATGGTGACGATCACGATCGACGGAATCCGCACGCAGGTTCCGGCAGGCACGCTCGTGATCGAGGCGGCCCGGCAAGTGGGCATCATGGTGCCCCATTTTTGCTACCATCCGAAGCTGGAACCCGACGCGAACTGCCGGATGTGCCTGGTGGAAATCGAAAAAATTCCGAAACTCCAAACCTCGTGCAGCACACGGGTGGCCGAAGGCATGGTCGTGCGGTCGTCGGTGCCCCACGTCGAGTCCGCGCGGAAATCTGTGCTGGAATTGTTGTTGGGCAACCATCCCCTTGATTGCCCGGTGTGCGACCAGGGCGGCCGTTGCGACTTGCAGGATTTTTCGCACGAGTACACGCCTACCGTCAGCCGGTTCAAGGAACTGAAACGGGTCTTTCCGAAGCAATACCTCGGCCCGGTCATCGAAACGCAGATGAACCGTTGCGTGTCGTGCATGCGGTGCGTGCGGTATTGCGACGAAGTGATGGACGCCCAGGCGCTGGCAGCCGAAGGGCGCGGCACGCTCACGCAGATTACGCATTGGTCCGGCAATGAACTCGAATGCGACATGTGCGGCGGGTGCATCCAGATTTGTCCGGTCGGAGCCATCACCAGCCGGTTGTCGATGTACGACTATCGCCCGTGGATGCTGAAACGAACGGAGACCATCTGTTCCTATTGCGGGGACGGGTGCCAGATCACGGTCCAGCGAAAGAACGATCAGTTGATCGAAGTGAATTCGGCGTTGGGCGCCGGCCGGAACAACGGGGATCTCTGCGTCCGCGGGTATTTCGGGTACCATGCCGCGGTCCATCCCGATCGCGTGCAACATCCGCTCGTGCGCCAGGCCGACGGCTCCTTTGCTCAAGTCACGTGGGAGGAAGCATTGGAACGCGTTGCCCGCCAGTTCATGGCCATCAAAGCCACGCACGGGGCCGACGCGATCGGCGGTCTCATCACGACTCGCTGTACCAACGAGGATCTGTACCTGTTCCAGAAATTCATGCGCGTCGTGATCGGAACGAATCAGATCGACAGCAGCGCGCGGTACGGATATATCAACGGCGTGCGGGCGCTCCGGCGAGTGCAGGGCACCCATCGCTGGACAATTCGCTACGAGGACGTTGGCCAAGCCGAGGTGATCATGCTGGTGGGCACCAACCTCAATGAGGCCAATCCCATTACGGCCCTGCACGTGAAGCAGGCCGTGAAGCGCGGAGGCGCGCAACTGGTCACGCTCGAGTCACTGCTTCCGGCACGCTCGACGGTGAGCAACGTTGCGACGCTGTCCCGGCATCACCTGACGGTGCGGACCGGGCAGTTCGGCGCGGCCATCCTGGGGCTGTTGAAGGCCGTTGTCGAGTCGAACCTCGTGCATGAGGATATCATCCGCGAGGCGCCGGAGTTCGTGCAAACGATACGGACCAACGTGGCCAAGGTTTCCTGGGATGTGATCCGGGAGCAGTCCGGTCTCTCGCAAACGGATGTTGAAGCCGCGGCCCGGACGTATGCGCAGGCTGAACGCGCCGTGATGTTGACCGGGCGGGAGGTGCTTCGTTCGCTGGGCGGCGAGGGGCTGGTGACCAACCTCCTGGATCTTCAGATCCTCACGGGACATGTCCGGAGGTCAGGCTCGGGTTTGGGTTGCCTGGCCGAGGCAAACAATGAGCAAGGCGCCGTGGAAATGGGAGCCGTGGCCGAATATTTCCCGGGTCCCGCGGATCTTCACGACGAAGAGAGTCAAAAAACCTTGACGCGGACCTGGGGGCAGGCTGTCCCGGCCGGAGCCTCGGCCACGTTGCCGGAGCTGTTGGACCGGGCCAGGACCGGCGCCGTCAAATCGTTGTTCATCATAGGAGACAACCCGGTCGAATCGTTGCCGGGTGACGCCGACGTGACCGGGGCGCTCGACGCCTTGGAGTTTCTGGTCTGCCAGGAACTGTTTTTGACGGAAACCGCGAAGCGGGCGCACGTGGTGTTTCCCGCGTGCTCGGCCATGGAAAAAGACGGCACGTTTACCAATACGGAAGGCCACGTCCAGCCCGTTCGCCAGGCGACCGAGCCGCTGGGCGAGAGCCGTCCCGATTGGGAAATGTTCTCGGCCCTGTCGGTGTTGATGGAACATCCCATCGAATACAATGAGGTCAAGGAAATTTTCAAGGAAATACGCGGCGTGATTCCGGGGTATGGCCTGCTGGGTCCGGCTTCCATGCCGCCCAAAGTCGACGAGAGTACGGTCGCGCAATACGTGACGAGCGGGTTCAAGGAGGACGTCGACCAACGGTACGCGCTGGATGCGTCGCCCGTTGCGCCGGAAGGGGCGATGACGTTGCGGTTGGTCCAGTCCCTGTATCATTCCGGCAAATACAGCACGCGCGCGAAGGGATTGATGGAAATCGAAGGCGAAGGCCGGCTTCACGTCAATGCCCGCGAGGCCCGGCGGTTGGGGATCGAGGAAGGCCATGCCGTCCGGCTCTCGAACGATGGCGGGGAAGCCACCGTGTCCGTGAAACTGAACGACCGCGTGCCCGATGCCGTGGCGTGGTTTCCCGAACATTTCGATCAATCCGTGCGGGCGTTGTTCTCGTTGAAAAAGCCTACCCCCGCGAAAGCGGGGGTTGATCCGCAGACCCACGTGCCCGTATGGAAGACGACTCACGTCACTATTACAAAGTGAAGATGTGCAAAACGATCAATAGAGGAGTGTTCCCGTGTTTGATATCAGCATTAAATTGGCGTTGACTTTATCGCAAATCGGGGTCGTGATGGGCGTGGTCCTGCTGACCGTGGCGGTACTCACCCTGTTGGAACGTAAAGTGCTCAGTTGGATGCAGGACCGGATGGGCCCGATGGAAGTCGGCCCGTATGGGGTCTTGCAGCCGGTGGCCGACGGGCTGAAGTTGTTTTTCAAGGAAGACATCATCCCGGCCGGCGCCAACAAGATCCTGTTCAGTCTCGCCCCCATTATCGTGTTGGTGCCGGCCCTGATCGGGTTTGCCGTCATCCCGTTCGGTCCGAACTGGACAATCGACGTCGCGGGAGTGGAATTCAAGCCCTTCGTGATCAGCGACATCAACATCGGCGTGCTGTACATCCTGGCGTTTGCGTCCATCGGGGCCTACGGGGTCATCCTGGGCGGGTGGGCCTCCAACAGCAAATACTCGTTGTTGGGCGGTCTCCGGTCGGCAGCCCAGTTGATCAGTTATGAACTCAACGTGGGCCTGGCAATCGTCGGGGTGTTGTTATTGGCGGGAAGCCTGAGCCTGGTGGAAATCACGGAAGCCCAGGCCGGCGGGTTCTGGAACTGGTTCGCCTTCGATCCCGTGCCCTTTCCGCAGTTCATCGCCTTTGTCATCTTTTTGATCGCGTCCGTGGCCGAAACCAACCGGCTGCCCTTTGACCTGCCGGAAGCGGAAAGCGAATTGGTCGCGGGGTTCTTCACGGAATACAGCGGCATGCGGTTCGCGTTTTTCTTCATGGCGGAATATGCAAACATGATCCTGGTGTCGTGCATGTCCACCGTCCTGTTCTTCGGCGGCTGGCACGCCCCCCTGCCGGTCTTGCAGGCGCCCGGGGTCTTCGCCTGGGTGACGGGGATTTTCTGGTTTACGGCGAAGGTCTACTTTTTCCTGTTCCTGTTTTTCTGGATACGGGCCACGCTGCCGCGGTTGCGGTACGACCAGTTGATGCGGTTCGGGTGGAAGGTGCTGTTGCCCATTGCCCTGGGGAACATCGTGGTGACGTCGTTGCTCGCTTACATCTTCCCCAATTAGATTAGATCCCCGATCGGGTCGGGGACAAGCCCCGAGGAGCCGGGTCGATGAAACTCAAGAAGTGGATTCAGTCGCTGATCTTTTATGAAATCCTCCTGGGCATGAAGGAGACGCTCAAGCATTTCCTGAAGTATCGCCCCATCACCCTGGAGTATCCCCACGTGAAGAAACCTCTGCCCGAGAATTACCGGGGCATGTTGGGGCTGTTGCGATACGACGATGATACGGAGAAATGCGTGGGGTGCGACCTGTGCGAGGCGGCCTGTCCCTCTCGCGTGATTCGCGTGGTGAGCGCCGAGGTGCCCGGGGAACCCACCAAGCGGTTCGCCAAGGAATATTACATGGACATGACGCGCTGCCTGTTCTGCGGGTTGTGCGTCGACGCCTGTCCGGTGGACGCCTTGGGCATGTCGCAGGAATTCGAGTGGGCCGTGTACGACAAACGCAATTTGCACTTGAATAAAGAACAGTTATTGGCAATCGGAGATCGAGCGTTTCCGGAACGGGAAAAACGGTTGGAATTCCAGCATCCCAACGTTGCCTATTTCAACGTCTCCTTCAAGGATATTCCGGAAAAGGAATTTTGATTTCGCCCGATTCCCCTGTCCCGATGCCTATTCCTCTATCCGCGCGACGCGCAGACGTCGTTAACGGGAGCTACGTGTAACGGTGGCTACATTCGTCTTCCTGTATTTTGCCGCAGTCATCGTGATGGCCGCGTCGCTCGTCGTTGTACTCCGCAATCCCATCTACAGCGCGCTGTCCTTGCTGGTCATGTTCTTTCACGTGGCCGGGCTCTACGTCACGCTGCACGCCGAGTTTCTGGCCGCCATTCAAATCATCGTGTACGCCGGGGCGATCCTGGTGCTCTACCTGTTCGTCGTGATGCTCCTGAACGTGAAACGCGAGGAGCGGTTCAACCAGCAGGGGACCGTGGCGTTGTTTCTCGGCGTGGTGTTGCTGACCGAAGCCGTGCTGCTCACGGTCAGCCGGGGCTTTACCGTGGCGGCGCCGGACCCCGGACGCGAAGGCGCGGCCGTGGGGAACACGGAATCCATCGGCGAGGTCCTGTATTCCACCTACCTGTTTCCGTTTGAAATCGCCTCGCTCATCCTGCTGGTGGCCATGATCGGCGCGGTCATTCTATCCAAGAAAGGCATCATGGAATCGAAATGAGCGTGCCCGTGGAATTTTACGTGGTGTTGAGCGGACTGGTGTTCATCATCGGGCTCGTCGGCGTCCTGGTCCGGAAGAACCTCATTATCATCCTGCTGTCCATTGAATTGATGCTCAATGCCACGAATATCAATTTCGTGGCCTTTTCTTCCCATTTCGGCAACCTGGCCGGGCAGGTCTTCGTGTTCTTCGCCCTGACCGTGGCTGCCGCCGAAGTGGCCGTGGGTCTCGCCATTATCATCGCCCTCTACCGCCATCACGCCAGCATCAACGTCGATGATTTCCGCCTGTTGAAATGGTAGCGCCATGCTGTATGCCCTGATCCCCCTCCTGCCCCTTCTGGCCTTCATCGTGCTCGGCCTGGCCGGTCACGTGCTGAAGGCGCGCGCACACCTGATCGCCGTGCCCGCGGTCGGGCTGTCCTTCCTGTTGTCGATCCTGGCCTTTTCCGAAGTCGCAAGCGGGCGCGTGCTGGAAATTCCCTTGTACACTTGGGCGGCTTCCGGCGATCTCACCATCCGGCTCGGGCTCTACGTGGACCAGTTGACCGCGGCCATGTTGCTGCTGGTGACCATCGTCAGCGGATTGGTGCACGTCTATACCATCGGGTACATGCACGGCGAACCGGGCTACGCGAGGTTTTTCGCCAACATCGCGCTGTTCACGTTCTCCATGCTGATGCTGGTCATGTCCGACAACTTCCTCCAACTGTTCGTGTTCTGGGAAGCGGTGGGGCTGTGTTCCTATTTGCTGATCGGCCACTGGTATGAGCGGCACACGGCAAGAGCCGCAGCGACCAAGGCATTCGTCGTCAATCGGGTCGGCGACTTCGGGTTCCTGCTGGGCGTCTTGTTGGTGTTCGTGGTCTTCGGGACCTTGCAGTACCAACCCGTGTTCGCCGAGGCCGCGGGCAAAGCCGGTGCCATGATCGACCTGCTGGGCGCGTTCGGCGGCGGGTGGGAAGTCTCCGCGATGACCCTGATCTGCCTGCTGCTGTTCGTCGGCGCGGTGGGAAAGTCCGCGCAAGTCCCGTTGCACGTGTGGCTGCCGGATGCCATGGAAGGTCCCACGCCCATTTCCGCCTTGATTCACGCCGCGACCATGGTGACCGCCGGCGTGTTCATGGTGGCGCGGTTGGCCCCACTGTATAACGTGTCTCCCGCGGCCATGGCCGTCGTGGCAATCGTGGGCGGCCTGACCATGTTCGTCGGCGCCACCATCGCCCTGACGCAAAACGACATCAAGCGCGTGGTGGCCTATTCGACCGTGAGCCAACTCGGGTACATGATGATGGCGTGCGGGTTGGGGGGATACGTGGCCGGCATCTATCACCTGCTGACGCACGGCGCCTTCAAGGCGTTGCTCTTCCTGGGGTGCGGGTCCGTCATCCTGGCCGTCCACCACGAGCAGGACATGCGTCGCATGGGCGGGCTGAAAGACAAAATGCCCGTCACCTACTGGACCTTTATCATCGGGTCGTTGGCGCTGGCCGGATTTCCCCTCACCGCGGGATTTTTCAGCAAGGATGAATTGCTGCTGGCCGCCTGGAACGCGGGGGCACTGGGTCAAACCTTAGCGGTGGCGGGGATCCTCACGGCGGGGCTGACGGCGTTCTACAGTTTCCGGCTGGTGTTTGTGGCTTTTTGGGGAGAATCCCGGATCGACCCGCATCATGCCGATCACGTGCATGAACAACCCCTGGTTGTGACCGCGCCCTTGGTGGCGTTGGCCGTCCTCAGTATCGCCACGGGGTATCTGGGCATTCCGGAGTTTCTGCAACAGGCCTTCCCCGGCAGTGAAGGAGCGGGGCACCATGGCGCGGCCGCAACGGGCATCATGCTGGCGGCCACGTTGGCCGGTGTGCTCGGCATTGCCGCGGCCTACGTCGTCTACGTGAAGTCACCCGATTATCCCGACCGCCTGATGAACCGGTGGCAGGCGTTGTATCGCGGCTCGCTCAACAAATGGTACGTAGACGAAGCCTATGACAAGGCGTTCGTGAATCCCACGTTCAGGCTGGCGGACCGGATGTGGAAAAAGGTGGACGTGGCCATCATCGACAACGCGGTGAACGGCGTGGCTCGCGGGTTTGCCTGGTGGGGATGGATGGCCCGCCTGATTCAAACCGGCGAAACGCAAAATTACGCGCTGAGCATGACCATGGGCGCGGTCATTATCCTGACCGCGTACCTGCTTTTCTAACGAAGGGATCTTGATCGACGTGTCCTCCGGCGGATTTCCATGGCTGACCCTGGTCGTTTTCCTGCCCTTGTTGGGCGTGGCCGTGATCCTCCTGGTCGAAGAAGCCCTGGCCAAGTGGGTGGCCTTGGGAATCTCGTCGCTGGGGTTCGGGGTTTCTCTCGCACCGTGGATCCTGTTCGATGAATCCACGCCGGCCATGCAGTTCGTGGAAACGCACCAGTGGATTGCGTCGCCCTCCATCAATTACACGGTGGGCGTGGACGGGATCAGCCTGCCCCTGGTGTTGCTGACCACCCTGCTGACTCCGCTCTGCGTCCTGGTGTCATGGACGGCGATCCAGACGCGCGTCAGGGAATTCATGATCAGCCTGCTCGTGATGGAAACCGCCACGCTGGGCGTGTTCGTCTCGTTGGACTTCGTGCTGTTCTACGTGTTCTGGGAAACCATGCTGATCCCCATGTACCTGTTGATCGGGATCTGGGGCGGCCCCAACCGCGTGTACGCGGCCATCAAGTTTTTTCTGTATACCCTGGCCGGCAGCGTCCTGCTGCTCGTGGCGATTATCGTGCTCTATTTTTACGCCGGGAAAGAGTCGTTCGATATCCTCACGCTGAGCAACGCCGAATATCCCCCCTGGCTGCAAGCCTGGTTGTTCTGGGCCTTCTTCGCCGCGTTTGCCGTGAAAGTGCCGATGTTTCCGTTTCATACGTGGTTGCCGGACGCCCACGTGGAAGCCCCGACCGCGGGCAGCGTGATGCTGGCGAGCGTGTTGCTGAAATTGGGCGCCTATGGGTTCCTGCGTTTCTCGTTACCCATGCTGCCGGACGCCACGCAGCGATTCACCTCGGTGGTGCTGTTCCTATCGGTGGTGGCCATCATCTACGGCGCGTACATGGCCTTTGCCCAGGCCGATCTCAAAAAACTCATCGCCTATTCCAGCGTAAGCCACATGGGATTCGTGACACTGGGGATTTTCGTGTTGAACGCCCAGGGGATCGAGGGCGCGATCCTGCAAATGGTCAACCACGGCATCACCACCGGCGCGCTCTTCCTGTGCGTGGGCATCGTATACGAGCGGACGCACAGCCGGGAGATCGCCGACAATTCAGGGCTCGCCGCGTCCATGCCGGTCTACGCCACGTTTCTCGTGATCTTCGCGTTGTCCTCCGTGGGGTTGCCGGGCATGAACAGCTTTGTCGGCGAATTCTTGGTGCTGGTCGGGACCTTCATGTGGAACAAGGCGGTCGCTACGCTCGCGGCCCTGGGAGTCATTCTCGCGGCAGCCTATATTCTCTGGATGTTGCAGCGCGTGGTGTACGGCACACCGGCGCAACACATGGCGTCGAAGCTCTACGATATGAACTGGTGTGAAATCGGCATGCTGGCGCCCCTGGCGTTCCTCGTGTTCTGGATCGGGCTCTATCCCAAGCCCCTGCTGGACGTGATGCACGCCAGCGTCGATCACCTCGTGCAAAAGCAGGCCAAGGTCATGGTGGTGGACGCCGGGTCTTCCGTATCACCGCCGGCCATCGTCGCCAGCACGTCTTCTTCGGAAACCGGCACCACAAAGGCTGATACGCGATGATGATTCCTCTCGCAGATCTGGTCACGATCCTGCCGGAACTGATCGTCGTGTCCGTGGCCTGTCTTCTGTTGGTCCTGGACCCGATCACCCCGTTGAACAGGAAAGACCTGCTGGCGTGGATGAGCGTCGCCGCGCTCGCAGTGTGTTTCATCGTGACCGCCGGGAGCATGGGCGACCGGGTCTTTGCGTTCAGCGACCTCGTGGTGGTGGACGGGTATGCCTCGTTCTGGAAACTCTTGCTCTACGTCGTGAGCGGCATGACGATCCTGCTCTCCATCGGGTACCTCAAGGAAGAGCGCATCGACTTGGCCGAATTCTACGGGTTCGTGCTGCTCTCCCTGACGGGCATGATGATCATGGTTTCCGGCGCCGACCTGCTGGTCATCTACCTGGGCATCGAGTTGATGTCCATCTCGCTCTATATTATGGCGGGCTTCAAGCGGTTTGAAGCCAAGTCCATCGAATCGTCGGCCAAGTATTTCATCCTGGGTGCGTTCTCGTCGGGTCTCCTGCTCTACGGCATTTCCCTCATCTTCGGCGCCGTGGGCAGCACGCGTCTCGTCGAAATCGCCGCGGCGGTCGATGCGCGGGGCCTGGACGACTCGATGATCCTCATCGCCCTGATGCTGGTGATCGTGGGCTTCGGCTTCAAGGTGGCGGCCGTGCCGTTCCACATGTGGACCCCGGACGTGTACCAGGGGGCGCCGACGTCGGTGACCGCGTTCATGGCCGTGGCGTCGAAGGCCGCGAGCTTCGGGGCGTTCCTCCGTGTGATGCTCGAAGGCTTCGGAGGCATGAAACCGAACTGGAGCGGGTTGATTTTGGGCGTGTGTATCTTGACCCTGATCCTGGGGAACCTCGTGGCCATCGTGCAAACCAACGTCAAGCGTATGCTGGCCTACTCGAGCATCGCGCACGCCGGCTATGCATTGATCGGGCTGGTCGTGGCAGGCTGGGTCGGAACCGGAGCCGGGGTATCGTCACAAGGTGTGTCCAGCATGATGTTGTACTTGGCTATCTATTCTTTCATGACCCTTGGGGCCTTTTCCATGGTCGCGATCCTTCGACGAGGAGGGGAAGAAGGCGAAGAACTGGACGACTTCACCGGGTTGGCGAAGCGTCACAAGGGCGCCGCGTTTCTGATGCTGCTCTTCATGGTCTCGCTCGCGGGCATCCCGCCGACCGCCGGATTCATCGGCAAGTTCTACCTGTTCATGGCCGCGGTCAACGCCGGCCTGACCTGGCTGGCCGTAGTCGGGTTGATCTTCGCCGCGGTGTCCGCCTTCTACTACCTGCGTATCGTCATGGTCATGTACATGCGCGAACCTTCCCCCGACCAGGAAGGCGAAACGCGTCTGGCCCTATCGCCCACCGCCACCGTGGTCCTGGCCCTCGCCGCCGCCGGCGTCGTGCTGTTCGGGATCTATCCATGGCCCCTCGTTTCCCTCACCGCCACCGCCGCGCTGCCCTGACGATAAGCTGGCCTGCCCCAGTTGTCATCCTGAACGAAGTGAAGGACCTGCAGTTTCTTTTCCTGTCATCCCCGACATCTTTAATCGGGGATCCAGGGTCTTTCGTATTTCCCTCTCCCCTGGTGGGAGAGGGCAGGGTGAGGGGGAAGGTTGCCGCATGCGTCAATACACTCCACGCAACTCTTACGACACGTCGACTTTGACGGTAATGGCGTGAATCTCCATCACTTCGGTGGAGGAGGGCTTGGTGGTGAGCGTCTGCATCGCGTTGTGTGCATTGGTGGCCCGGACCATGAGCGTGTATTCCCCCGATTCGGGAATGCGCCATTCATACTTCCATGGAGTCCAGGTATAAGGAGAAAGTTGGGGGAGGAGCGTGCCCGGCTTCCACGTTTTCCCCGCGTCCGCACTCACTTCGATTTTTTGAATGGTGTTCCTTCCATTAAAGGCGATGCCTTTGATCGTGTAACGCGGCGTCGTGATGAGTTCCCTGTCACCCGGCACGTCGATGCGTGAGGAAAGTTTCACCAACGCGGTATCCGACCAACTTTGTTGTTGCCAATGTCCTTTATAGTCGTGAGGCACAAGGTTCAAGCCGGTCAGCCATTTCACGTTCTTCATGCCGTAAATGCCCGGTACGATCACCCGGGCGGGATACCCGTGATCGGGCGGCAGGGGTACGCCGTTCATTTTCACGGCCAGCAGGACGTCTTCCTCAAGGGCCCGGGAGAGGGGAAAGCTGTCGGAATAGTCATCCGCTCCGCGCAGCACGAGGTCGAATGCCTTGGGGTCGAATCCGGCTTCGTCGAGCAGGTGATTCAGCTTCACGCCCTCCCACTCGGCCGTGCCGATGGAATAGCCGCCGACCGTATTGCCGATACATTCCAGCGTCGCAATCATTTTCGTTTGCGGGCGTTTCAACAAATCCGCGAAAGACCACGAGGTCGGGCGTTTGACCATTCCGCCGGCGTGTAACGACCATTGCTCCAGGTCGATCTCCGGCGTCAGGTCATACGAGGTCACGTAAAAATCTGCATTGGAGGTAATGGCCGGCGTTTCGCGGCCCTTGCCGAGAAACAAGCCGAACAACTGTGCACGAACGAGCGAAGAGGGACGAAAGACAGCCAGCCCCAACGAGGCCAACAGACTTTTCCCGAACGTTCTTCTGGATATGAGGGACACGCGCAACCCGCTTTCTGCTTACAGTATAGTGCTTTCCCCGGCGGAAATGAATCGTCTGTGGATAGTGCCTCAAGAGTGGTGAGCGGCTTCCGTTCCGTTGATGGCGCTTAGGTGACTTGGAACGGCAGGGGACCGTGGTAAATTCGGGCAAGCCCGGAAAGCCCGTGAAAAACATGGGGGTCGGCTGGCACCTTGGAAAAGGACACGACGAGATGCAAACCGGGGATGCGAGTTTACGGCTCGTAGGTTTGGAGTTCCACGGTGGGTTTGACGGCGACGTCCCCGAGCAGTTCCATGCCGAAACGCGTGCCTTCACTCACTTCATTGGCGTAGAGCCGGCCTTTCGGGGCATCGATGTTGATCGGCAATTCCGTGGTGCCGTTGGGATCGATGGTGATGGTGTACTCTTTGTTCACCATGGGATGCCAGACCTGGACCTTATAGGTACCCGGGGGGATGCCGGTAATGGCATACGAGCCGTCTTTCGCGCTGAGCGCGTAGTAGGGGTTTTTGACCGCGAACCCCCAGCTTTCCATGTACGCGTGAAATCCGCATTGCATCACGAACAGGTTGCGCTGTTTTCCCATCTTGATGTGTTGCGTCAATACCTTGCCCGCCCGATCCTTGACCGTCTTGCCGGCCATCAACACTTCCTTGCGCAGTTTTTTACTCATCGGCAGGGGCACGTTGAAGAGGACCCGGGCGCCGAACTTCGAGGTTTCATAGCCTTGAATATCATGAAACACCGGGTCCTCGTTCACCACTTCGATGTCGTGCTTGTCCCGGACGATGGTGATGTACGGCTCGAACTTGCAATCGACTGCCGAAATCCGTGGGCGGGTCGTAATTGAAGGGTTTCCCCTTGCGGAGTTCTTCGATGTAAATGACGACGTTTTTGAATCCGCCATTGGGGCCGACGACGAAGGGTTGCAGGAGACGCCATCCCGTTCCGGTCGAGATGCGGCCGCAATACACGGCGTCCGGTAAGGTGACGAGGTTGTACCCCTTGGGTTTGGGGACTTTCCCGATCAACGTGACCATCCCCTGTAAGGTTCCCCCATCGGAGACGGGGACTTCTTCATATCCCCAACTCGGGCCGGCACTCAGTCCAACCGCCAATCCCAAGCCAAGGAGCAATCGCACCGGTTTCATAGAGAGCCCTCCTTCACAGTCGTCATGATTACGTTCAGATCAAAAACTCTATTTTACCATTCATGAAATCAAGATGAAAGAACCGGATGTCAGGGCCATGAAGCCTGATTCGGCTCCGTGGACCGGGAGCGGGCAGGGGAGTGATCAACACCGCACTAACACTCCGTGCCTTGACCTATTTGAGAAAAACCCACTAGACTAAAACATGGTTGCTTTAAGAAGGAGAGAAGGTGGATGAGAGTGAGTTTCGTATGGGTTGTGGTGGGGTGGGGGGTCCTGTGCTGCGCATCGATCTCTTTGGCGGAAATCGCTCCGCCGCCGGCTCAACCCGCGTATCTTATTCCGGTCCAAATCCCCTATAACGCGCCGCCCGAGCCGGAATTCCCGGAAGTCGAACAGGCCACCCCTGCGCCGGACGTCCTGTCCGACAAGGAGTTGCAACGGGCGGAAGCCTTGTTGCCGTTGTTGGAAGGACGCCAGGAACTCTACATCATCGCCGAGTTCGTCCACTTGGGAAAACCGGTCGTGCCCGTCCTGGTGAAAGCCCTCAAGATGCCCGGAAGCCGGCTCCGTTATAACGCGATTGAAACGCTGTCGATTATCAAGGACCCGCAGGCCGTGCCGAATCTGCTCGACGTGGCCGGGAATGGCGAGGAAATCACGAGGGTGCGGGCTCATGCTTTGCGCGTCGCGGTCAGGTTAGCGCCTTTGGAGACGCTGCCGATCCTGCATACGTTGGTGAAGGATCCGGCGGATACCGTTCGGCGAGCCGTGGCGTTTGAGTGCCGTCACGTCAGACATCTGGAATCAGTTTCTCTCCTGTTCGCGTTGTTGGCGGATCAGGAAAAATACGTGTCCATCACGGCCCGCGACTCGCTCTGGCATTTGACCCGATGGTCGGGTTCGCCGCATGATTGGCAGGGGTCCACCCATGAACAGCGTAGCGCGTGGGCCAAGGAATGGCAGGCGGAGTGGAGCGAAGAACTCAAGAAGCGCAAAGCCGTACCGAAGGAGCCCTCATCCGAGCCTGTTTCCTGACGTTCAGAACCTTGACGGCGAGGGAGTACCACCAAAGGAATAGTCATGGCCACGTTGCCGATTGCAAAAATAGGGAATCCGGTCTTACGGAAAATGGCCGAGCCGGTTGATCCGGCGATCATCCCCACGCGTGCCTACCAGCAATTTATCGACGACATGTTCGCCACGATGGATGCGCACGAGGGGATCGGGTTGGCGGCCCCTCAGGTCTCACGGTCCGAACAACTCGTCGTGATGCGCTGTGACGGCCAGGATGCATTTCCCGAGACGGTTCTCATCAATCCCCGGATCGTGTTTTATGGCCCGGCGCAAGCCGAAATGTGGGAAGGCTGTTTAAGCGTGGACGGGCTGCGGGGGAAAGTGACACGGCCGTCGTCCATTCGGGTCCAGGCGCTGGACCGGGATGGCCGTGCCGTGGATTTCGAGGCAACGGGTTTGTTTGCCGTGTGTATTCAACATGAGATGGATCATCTGATCGGCAAACTCTTCGTGGACCGGATGACGGATCTCTCCACGCTGACGCAGTTGAAGGAATTCAACGCGTATTGGAAACAAGAACCAGCGACAATTATCTAGGCTAGAAGTCGTCCCCCCCACTTTGTTCTCCTTCCGTCAACATTTATCTTCTCTCACGCGGCCGTTTCTAAAACCGGTCGCTTGGTGTGAAACACAGTGAACGTTCTCCTTCGCATTCTCGGGTATTTGCGGCCGCACCGTTCCCTGGCCCTGACGACCCTGTCTTTCGCCGCGCTGACAACCGTGTTCGATCTGTTGCCGCCCTGGCTGGTGAAGGTGATTATCGACGACGTGATCCAGGCGGACCAATTCTCCTTATTGCCGTGGGTGTTGGGCGGATTGGTGCTGGCTTATGCGTTCAAGAACGTCGCAAACTCCTTGCGAATCCGCTTCAACAATGTCCTGGAGCAGCGCGTCGTGGTGCAACTCCGGCAGCAGGTATTTCACGCGCTTCAGCGGCTTTCGGTCGGGTTTTACGAGGATCGCTCGACCGGAGAAATCATGTCGCGCATCATGAATGATACCGAACACGTGGAGCGTATTTTTATCGACGGGCTGGAAGGCATGTTGACCGCGTCGTTGACGTTGATCGGGATCACCGTGATCCTCTTCGCGGTCAATTGGCAATTGGCGCTCCTGGCGCTGGTGCCCATCCCGATTTTGATGGTGTCCGCCGTGAAATTTTCCCGCCGGGTTCACGGGTACTACCACGAAATTCGACAGAACACGGCCGAATTGAGCGGCTATCTCCAGGACTCCCTGTCGGGCATCCGGGAAACCATGGCCTTCAATCGTCACGCGTTTGAACGGGAACGATTCGACGCCAGAAATCGCGAAGTCAGCCGGAGCAATCTCAAAGCCATGTTTCTGTGGTCCGTCTATTCACCGGCGATGATTTTTCTCGGGGCCATGGGTACGGTGCTGATTTTGTGGGTGGGGTCGGTGGAAGTCGCGCAAGGGCACCTGAAAGTGGGAGAGCTCGTGATGTTCGTGTCGTATCTGGCCCTGTTCTACGTGCCGGTGAACCAGATCCATTCCGTCAACCACATGCTTCAGCACGCCCTGGCTTCAAGCGAACGCATCTTTGAAGTGTTGGATGCCGAACCCGACGTGCAGGACCGCCCCGGGGTGGTGGCACCCGCCGCGCGTTTTCGCGGGAGCGTACAGTTCGACGGCGTGAACTTTGCCTATAAGCCGGAGGTGCAGGTGTTACACGATGTCTCCTTCGAGGTGGAGGCGGGAGAGCGCATAGCCCTGGTGGGTCCGAGCGGCGCGGGCAAGAGTACGATCATCAAACTCCTGATGCGGTTCTACGACGTGACGGGCGGCATGGTGGCGTTGGACGGCATCGACGTGCGAAACATGCCGCTGGCGTTTCTGCGATCACAGATTGGCCTGGTGCAACAGGAACCGTTTCTCTTTAATGGGACCATTCGAGAAAATATCGTCTATGGCGACCTTACGGCGACGGACGACGACATCGAACAAGTCGCCATCGCGGCTCGGGCTCATGAGTTCATCATGGAACTCCCGGAACACTATGACACCCGGATCGGGGAACGGGGCGTGAAGTTGTCCGTCGGCCAAAAACAGCGCGTGGCGATCGCCCGGGTGTTATTGAAGAATCCCCCTATCGTGGTCTTCGACGAAGCCACGTCGAATATCGATACGGAGACGGAAGTCAAAATTCGCGAAGCGTTGGCCGTGCTCACCCAGGGTCGCACCACCATTTTCATCGCGCATCGTCTGACCACCCTGCAACAGGTTGACCGGATCATCGTGCTCGAGCGGGGCCAGGTGGTCGAAGAGGGAACCCATGCCGAATTGTTGGGCGAAAAAGGGCTCTACGCCAATTTGTACGAAGCGCAGTTTCAGATTTGATTCGTCTGCCTGGGTGACGTTTCCCGTGTTTTTCCGCCATTTTTTTCGGCATACCATTCGTAGTCTACAACGGCACACATAATGTTATTGACAGACTACGTACTCTTGTGATACACGATACCAGAATTATTATTCCAGATAGGGCTTCATACATGGCATTTATATTATTAGCTCTGCCGCAGAAGGCGAAAAAGCTGTCTGCGGTTTTTTTTTAGGGCCTTTTAGGGGAAACCCGTGGTTTTCCTTGGTCCGTAATGAGGGAGGCATCCATGAGTGATCGTAAGTCGGGAACCGTCAAATGGTTTAACGATCGAAAAGGCTTTGGATTCATCCGAGTCGAAGGAGAGCAGGACGTCTTTGTGCATTATTCGGCTCTTCAGGGTGAGGGCTTTAAAACCCTAAAAGAGGGCGAACCCGTTGAATTTGATCTGGTGGAGGGAGCCAAAGGTCCCCAGGCGGCCAACGTGGTGAAAACAGCCGCAGCTCAGCAATCGGCCTGATACCATTTTTTTTTAAGAATCGGCTTTCAGAAAACGACGTGGAACCCAAAAGGGCGGTCAATCCCGCTCTTTTGGGTTTTTTATTGCGGGATTTCCCTAGGGAGTGTTAGCTTGTTGACTGCCTTTTTCCGGGAGGCGTATAGTTCCACCTTTAAAGAATGGTAAAAGCGCGGAGTCGTTTTTACCGGCAACGCTTATCCGAAAGTTTTAAGAGGAGGAAAGACACCATGGCACTTCGTTTAGGTGATGAGGCCCCGAATTTTACTGCTGAAACAACGGCAGGCACGATAAATTTTCATGAATGGCTCGGTGATGGCTGGGGTATTTTGTTTTCCCATCCCAAAGATTTTACCCCGGTATGTACCACGGAACTGGGGACCGTGGCGAAAATCACCGATGAATTCGGCAAGCGTAACGTCAAAGTCCTTGCGGTGAGCGTGGATCCCTTGGATTCACATAAAGGCTGGATCAACGACATCAATGAAACGCAGCAATGTACGGTTTCATATCCGATCATCGCTGACCCCGACCGACAAGTCGCGAACTTGTACGACATGATTCATCCCAACGCGCTGGACAATATGACCGTACGCTCGGTTTTTGTTGTTGGGCCCGATAAAAAAATCAAGTTGACCCTCACCTATCCGGCGTCGACCGGAAGGAATTTTGATGAGATTCTTCGTGTAGTGGACTCGCTGCAACTGACGGCCAAGCATCAGGTGGCTACCCCTGCCAATTGGAAGGACGGGGAAGATTGTATCATTGTCCCTGCGGTGAAGGATGAGGAAATTCCCTCCAAGTTTCCCAAGGGCCACCGGGCGGTTAAGCCGTATCTTCGGTACACGCCACAGCCTAACAGATAAGGCCTTCGCGCAGGCCTCGTTCATTCCGGAAAAGAGCCGCCTCCTCGGAGGCGGCTCTTTTTTTTCGAGGGTTCTTCGTTACGGCTGGTAGGTTTCGAACAGGGAGACCGTGGTCTGAAAGCCGACGCGGCATTCGCGGCAACGAAATTGAACGACGTCTCGATCCACGCTTACTTCCGTGACGTGCAGGGCTTCCTGATGGCGGCTGGCACAGGTCCCCAGCTTGGTGCTCGCGCCTTCTTCGCTCCATTCCGCGTCCCCGATGATGCGCGTAATGGTTCCAACGGTCAGACGATGCCGGGATTTGCAGTTCATGCAAAAGATGCCGATGGTGTCGGGCATGGTGAACAATTTGAAATTCAACGAAAGGGGGTGAACGGAAAAGCACTGTTGCAAAAATGCGCCGGACTGAAAAACGTTACCCATACGGTCTTACCCTTTGTTGATGTTCATTCATCCGGGAGTCAGGAGCGAGATTGGGTCAGGTCAAGAGAGAATCGGTTGCCCGGATGCGAACTCGTCCCCGTAGCGGCGCGGTCTCAGAGATCAGTGTCAGCGCATGCTTCTCGCATCCACCGTTGGAGGATCTTGGTGGTGTCATCAAACGTGAGGATGTAGTGATAACAGTAAGGTCTGGTACCCGGATCCAGCGGGTTGTTGGCGCCGCCACCAAGTCCCATCATGGCGGTCACGCCTTCGGTGGCTTTGAACACGCTCCGCCCCAGCTTGTTGACGCCCATGGGGTCGAGTTCATCCTGGGTGAGCGCATAGCGATAGATCCACGTCGATTGGCCTCTTAACACCGAAGTCTTTTTTTTCCACGGTTCCCCGAGCTGTTCAACGACATCTTGTGGTGTCGCTTTCTTCAGGGCCCCGTTGAGATACGACTCTCGCCCGGAGCTACAGGCTGCAAGGGACAAGAGCAGGCAGAGCACAATGGGCCAAAGCACCCGTGCCGATAAAAGAGGGACGTTTCGAAAAGTCGCAGTCATCGGTCAGGGGTATTTCGCGAGGGCATTTTGTACATGATGGTTCGGTAGAACGCATACACTTGGGCGCACAAGCCCGTCACGATGAGGGTCAGTGCAATGGGCAACCAGATCGAATCCGGTTGATTCAGGCCTTCGATTCCGAGCAGGAATCCCGCCGCGATCGCAATAATGCCGATGACACGTGCAATGACAATATTGGGCTGGGTCAGGAACGACACATTCGGTCTCCCATAATGGTGCCCGGTATTCTGCCACAACTCGTCACCGGCGGCAACGAATTGGAGAATACATTCAGACACGCCGGGCCGTTCGGTTTGAAACGCATGCTGCCAATCTTTTAAAAGGAGGTAGTTCCATGACGACACCCTGGGACACGTGTGTCCCATATCAACGAGTTCCTGCCACCGCGAAGAGAAGGAGGCTTTATGGCTGAACCGGATTGGGTCGACGTGGGAAGCGTCGATGAACTGCGCACTTCGTCCCTCCAGCAAGTCACCGCGCGTAAAACCAAAATTGCTCTTTCGTATCGGGACGACGAGTTTTGTGCCGTTTCCAACGCGTGCAATCACGTCGGTGGACCGTTAGGGGAGGGCACGTTGGACGGCGAATTTGTGGTGTGCCCGTGGCACTACTGGAAATTTCACCGGAAGACGGGAAAGGGGGAACCTGGATATGAGGAAGACCAAGTGCCTTCTTATCAGGTCAAGGTGGAAAATAATCGGGTATGGATTGATTTGTCCTCTCCAACCAAGCGTCGCCAACAACCTCATGCCCCTCATCCGTTGGCTCGTCCCCCTGAAAGACAGGAAGGACCGATTCGCGTCGTGGGCATTTCCACGACCGTGATGGACCCGGCGCATCCCCGCTACAGCACATCCGATGCATTGCTGAAACATGCGTTAGCGTACGCGCAAGGCACCCTTCAGGCGGAAACTCAATGCATTGCATTACGAGAACTGCAGTTTCGACCGTGCGAGGGGTTCTATTCGAAGTCCGCTCGTGCGTGCACGTGGCCGTGTTCCATCACGCAAATGGATCCTTCCGATCAACTCGATCGTGTCTATGAAGCGTTTGTGCATTGGGCCGACGTCATTCTCGTTGCAACGCCGATTCGGTGGGGTGCGGCGAGCAGCCTGTATTACAAGATGGTCGAACGGATGAATTGCATCCAGAATCAGGAGACCATTGCCAACAGACATTTACTGAAGAACAAAGTCGCCGCCTTCCTCATCACCGGTGGGCAGGACAACGTGCAGGGGGTGGCCGGGCAATTGCTGGGGTTCTTTGCGGAAGTGGGGTGTCAGTTTCCGCAGTTTCCTTTCATTGCTCATTCTCGTGGGTGGAGTGCCGAGGACATGGAAAACAACGTTCGGTACGTGCAACGGAGCAAGGCGTTGCGTGAAGGCGCCGAGGCCTTGGTCGTCCGGGCAGTCGACATGGCCAGGTTGCTGGTTGCCGGGCACGTTCCCGAACGGCGGCTTCCCCGTGGAGGCCGGAAAGCGCATGAGTTGGACGTGAAAGCGCAGACGTGAGTTTCTGAAGTATCAGCGTAGGACAAGACAATGGACGGGCAAGGAAATCTCTTCGAAATCGGGGTCAGTTTCAGGTACGCGCAAGAGCATGAATGGGTCATGCAGGCGATTACGGGCTTTTTGTCGGCCTATTTCATGGAAGATCCCAGCTTTCGGGTGAAGCGGCATCTGCACGAATTGGAAACGGGTATGTACGTGTGGATCTGCGAAGCCCCGGGAGAAAAATTCATGCGACGGTTGTTCAAGCGCCTACAAGTCGATATCCCGCCGTTTGAACTCTATCAGCGAGATTCGGAGTCAGACGGACCGACGCGTCACGTCATCGATTTGCCTTCGCTTCATGCCGAACAAGAGGAAGCCTCGTGAATCTCAACCACGGAACGCACGTGAAGGTTCGTTGAGTCATGGTCCACCTTTTTCCCCTGATTCTGTTCTTGTGGCTTTCGAGCGGGAACGTTTCCGGCCAGACGGCCTTGGAGCAGGGCCCCAGTCTCCAATCTTCCAAGCCTACGTTGTTGGACGGCTTCGGCTTCTCCGTATCCGCTGAAGGGGATCAGGTCCTCGTCGGCGCACCCCATGCGATAGGGGCCCGTGGGCAAACGGGAAAAGTTTTTTTGTTCGAGCGAAAGTCCGGCAAACTGCTCCGGGAGTTCGCCCCTCTTTCGCCGATGGGTAATGATTTATTCGGCCTGTCCGTGAGCCTCACCACGGACCACGTGATTGTAGGCGCCCCGAGGGGGAAAGGGACGTTACGCCGGTCGGTGGGCTCGGTCTCGGTATTCGACCGAAACACCGGAGAATTACGGCAGGTGATCGCCAGTCCCAATCAAACGGCAGCGGCTTTTGGGCATGCCTTGGCTGCCCGGAATCGGCTGGTGGCCGTCGGCGATCCCGGAGCGAGTACGGCCACGGAGTTTGAAGTGGGGGCAGCCTATCTGGTTGATGCGACCACCGGAGAAGTCCGCCGGACCTTTGTCTCTCCAAGTGCGGCAGATCGCAATTCGGATGGGTTCGGACATGCGGTGACGTTTCTGGGTTCCACGCTGGCGGTGAGCGCCCCGCTTGGGGGCACGGACCCGGTTGATCACGGACAGGTGTTTCTTTTCGATCGGGAAAGCGGAAGGTTGCAACGTATGCTCGTATCGCCCGATCCTCAGACGAGCGAGTATTTCGGATGGGCATTGGCGAGTGACGCGGAGTTGTTGGTGGTTGGTGCCTTGGGACGAGGGACCACGCAACCGGAGGCCGGAGCGGTGTATCTCTATACGAATACCGGCGAATACCTGCGAACGTTGGAAGCCCCGGAACCCAGGAAAGACGATCACTTCGGGGAAGCCGTGGCTCTGCTCCCTGAGTACGTCATCGTCGGCGCGCCCGGACATGATTCCGCCGGAACCGATGCCGGGGCGATTTTCGTCTTCGACCGAAAAAGCGGAACGCTGCACACCGTGATTTCCAATCCATCGGCAACAACCGGCGTAGCCGACCTCTTCGGACTGTCCTTGAGTGGCGCAGGGCATGATTTGGTCGTGGGCTCGCCTTATGGCGACCTCGAGGCAATGCCCGACGCAGGGCGGGTCCATCAGTTTCGGCTGCCCTTGTCTCAAGAGGAGCGGTAAAGTATCTCGAGAGGGTGGGGCACGCACAGGGTTCAGCGCCTGCGGTCATCCGTTTCCGCGATAGACAGGGCCGGGCTTCTTCGCTATGATCAGGAACATGTCTTTTTCATTGCAAGCGTGGCGGAAAGCTCGACAATATTCCATCGTCAAGTTGGCCGCCGAGTCCGGCGTCGAAGGTTCCATTATCGAAGCGATCGAAGCCGGAGAAAAAGATCCCGCCGTCTCAACGGTGGAGGCATTGGCCAGGGCTCTCGCGATTCCTCCCTCCTGGTTGTACAGTTCCCCTCAGGCTCTCGATTTGTTGTTGGGTGATCCCGACGAAGAAGACTCCCTTTATCCTGATCTTGATTCTCCTGATCCCGTGACCGAACGGATTCTCCGGGGGAGTCGAGTCGAACGGGATTTATACGTGCTCCTCACGGCCTTGCTTCGCCATGGCGAACCCAAACTCCTCCGTGCCGCCGAAGTCAATCTTCGAAGTCTGCTCAAGCAGGCCAAGACGATGACGGTCCCCTGGCAGACTCGTCCCTCCGGCCATTTTGAACCGCCGAGTGACTGAATGAAGTCAACAATGACCACGCCGGTGCCGTAGGTCCGTTTTCCGTTTCGTCGCGTTTCTTGCAATCATCGTTTCCTTTTCAATACGATAGAGAGTTATAGTTTTTCATGCGTTCTTTCGTTCTGCATCGAGAACGAAGTCATTATTCATTGCTGAATACGCGGATGAGGATTAAGCGATGCCCAAAAACAGTGGCCTCCGGAATATGAAACCGATTGCGGGTAGAGGGAAAAAACCAACCAATTTTGGAGGGATGAGAGAACCTTTGCCGGCGGAGAAGGGATCTTCGCAAGAGTTTTCCACGTTGTTTGCCGCGTTGGAAGAGGAGACTGTTGAGCAGACGGCTACATTTCAAAATGAAGGCTCCGATTCCCAACTGAAGACGGAGCCCGTGACGCCGGTCGATGAACTTGGCGAAGCGCTACCCGAGGCCGAGAAAGAAATCGATCTGACTCCCGGTACTGTCAACAGGATAGATGACCCCGTTCGTTTATACCTCAACGAGATGGCCGGCGTTTCTCTTCTCTCGAGGGAAGGGGAGATCGAGCTGGCGAAGAAGATCGAAGAAGGCAAGGACGAGATGACGCGGGCGATTGCGGGGATGCCCATGACCCTGCAGACCCTGGACGCCCTGCGGGGCCGCTTGAAGAAACGGGAAGTCAGCGTGGGGGACGTGGTCCTGGTGCATGACCCCGGGGACGAAGACCTGGATGAAGCCGAACTGGCCGAAGCCCAGGAAGAAGAAGAATTACGCCAACAGGCCCTGGCGGAGTTGGACCAGGTCCGGCGGTTGGGCAAGACGCTGCTGCGGCTGTACGACCGGCGGCGGACGGCCCCGGCAGCCCAGCAGCCGCGGTGGAGCACCAAAGTGCGGGGCGTGCAAGAGCAATTGGGGGCCCGGGTGGACGGGCTGCACCTGCAACCGGCGGTGCGGGACGAGCTGGTGAGCCAGATCAAAGACGCGGGCCGGACCGTGCGGCAGGCCGAACGGCTCCTGCGGGACTGCTGCCAGCGGCTGGGGCACCCCCTGCAGGACGGCCTCAAACTCTTACGGCGCCTGAGCCGGGCCGGGACCCAGACGGCCCCCCTCCGGCGGCAGCTCGGCCTCAGCGACGCCGTGCTGCGGCAAGTGGTGACCCGGAGCCACGAAGCCCGGACCACGCTCAAACAGGTGGAGCGGGGCCTGACGTTGCTGCCGACCGCGGAATTCAAGAGCGCGCTGGTGGGGTTGGAATGGGCGGAAGAAAAGATGAAGCGGGGGAAAGCCGAACTCATCGAAGCCAATCTCCGGCTGGTGGTGAGTATTGCCAAGAAATACACGAACCGGGGGCTCCAATTTCTGGACCTGATCCAGGAAGGGAACATCGGGCTGATGAAAGCGGTGGACAAATTCGAATACCAGCGGGGGTACAAATTCAGCACCTATGCCACGTGGTGGATCCGGCAAGCCATCACCCGGGCCATTGCGGACCAGGCCCGGACCATCCGGATCCCGGTGCACATGATCGAAACCATCAACAAGCTGGTACGGACCTCCCGGCATTTGGTGCAACAATTGGGCCGGGAGCCGACGCCGGAAGAGATCGGGGTGCGGATGGAGATGCCGTTGGAGAAAGTGCGGAAGATTCTGAAGATCGCGAAGGAACCGATCTCCTTGGAGACGCCGATCGGAGAAGAAGAAGACAGCCATTTGGGGGACTTCATCGAGGACAAGAAAGCGGTGTCGCCGTTGGAGGCGGCGGTGCGGTACGACCTGCAGCGGCACATCGGGAAATCGTTGGAATCGCTGACGGCGCGGGAGGAGAAGGTGTTGCGGAAACGGTTCGGGATCGGGGAAGCGACGGACCACACGTTGGAAGAAGTGGGGCAGGACTTCGAGGTGACGCGGGAGCGGATCCGGCAGATCGAAGCCAAGGCCTTGCGCAAACTTCGCCATCCGACCCGGAGCAAGAAACTGCGCAGTTTTGCCGAAGGCTTTTGATACGTGACCGAACGTTCTCCGGGGCCCATAGCTCAGTTGGTCAGAGCGGCTGACTCATAATCAGTTGGTCCCAGGTTCAAGTCCTGGTGGGCCCACCAACTTTGCTATTTATGAGGCAGATCAGGTAAGGTATCCGATCATGGATGGTTTACTTCTTTCTCATACGCAGAGGCGTTTTTGAATTTTCAACTTTCCCTCCTGGTGCAACTCCAGCAGCTTGACCTGAAGCTGCATGATCTCGAAAAACAGCAACAACAGATCCCTGAACGGCTACACGCGGCACAGTCGCCGGTCGACCAGGCCCGGAAACGCGCCGAAGACCTGAAGACCTTGCTGGAGACCATTGCGGCGGAGCGGCGCAGCAGTGAAGATGACTTGAGTGCGCATGAGAGTCACGTCCAGAAAATGCGGGAGCGGTTGAACGAGTTGAAAACGAACAAAGAGTATCAAGCCCATTTGTTTGAAATTGAAATGGCCAACAAGAAAAAGGATTCCCTGGAAGAACGGGTCCTCCTGGCCATGGAGCGAGGGGAAGAGAAACAGAAGGAATTGGAAGAGGTCAAAAAGCTGCTTCAGGACGTGACGCAAACCTTGGAGCGGGAAAAGGGCGAACTGGAGTCCTTATCGGCCAAACTGGCGGATGAGGTCGCGCTGATCGAACAAGAAAAGCAAGGCCTGATCGCCTCGTTGGAAAAACGAGTCCATCATCGATACTCGATGCTCAAATCTTCCTTGAAACTCGTGGTGGTTGCCACCGTTCAGGGTGAAACCTGCCAGGGATGTCAATTGCAAATTCCCCCCCAGTTGGTCGCCAGCGTGAAGCGGGCCGATGACCTGTTGACCTGTCCCTACTGCCATCGCATTTTGTATTATGAAGCCGCGCTCAATGAAACGCCCGAACCCTTGGCGACCGAAGAACCCGTGGCGCAAGAACAGATGGATGGATGACCGTATCCTGAACGTTCAGTCTCTTGTTTCCAACACAGGCATTGCGTATCATAGTTCCCGGTATGAGGGCGTGGGTCAGGTGGCCGCTCGCCTGTTTCAGGTGAGAGGAAAGTCCGGACTCCACAGGGCAGGGTGCTGGGTAACGCCCAGGCGGAGCAATCCGACATGAGCGCCACAGAAAACAAACCGCCCCGGAATCATCCTCGGATGGGTTCGGGGTAAGGGTGAAATGGTGGGGTAAGAGCCCACCGCGTCCGCGGCGACGTGGATGGCAGGGTAAGCATCACCCGGAGCAAGACCAAATAGGAGGACGCGCCGAACGGCCTGCTCGGCTTTGCACGGCGAAAGCCGTTTGTGAGGATGAGTCGTGACGTTCGGGAAAGGTCGGCCCGGCCAAGGTTCTCGGGTAGGTTGCTGGAGGCTTATGGTAACATAAGCCGTAGAGACATGGTCACCGCCGTATGCACGCTTGATACGGAACAGAATCCGGCTTATCGACCCACCCTCATACCTTTTTCATACCAGTTTTGAATGCACCGTGGTGCATTTGACCGTTCGAAAACGAGGGTGAGGTTTGACTCGGTCCGATCCCCCTTGTTACCATGCGTTCTTTCTGAGAATTCGCTTTGTGTCCCCATCGTCTAGCCTGGCCTAGGACGCCGGCCTTTCAAGCCGGCAACACGGGTTCAAATCCCGTTGGGGACGCCACCATAGAGCAGCCGCTGAACCCTGTTTCAGCGGCTCTTTTTTTGGGTCGGCGCGATTCGGTCCTGGGAGCCTCGTCGAGAAGACGGGGTTTTACCGGTTGTGATCCCCCATGTCACTTTGTACAATGGGGAAGCAGCCCTGATGGGGCGCAGGCAGGCCAACGGAATTCAACACCATAACGACGTGCAGTTGTGGACGGAGGAACATCATGAATCGGCACAAAAAGCGTGGAGCATGGTTGACCGTGGTCATCGGACTGGCGGGGATGGTCCTGGGATGGCACCCGGCAGGGGCTGAATGGAAGTATGAGTCAGGCGAAGCTCCGATCGAATCCCAATTTGAAATGATCGAGGGAAAGGATGGGGCTCCGATGATCAAGATTCCCGAAGGGGAGTTTTTGATGGGGGCCAATGACGGGTCGAGGAATGAACGTCCGGAACACACGGTCGGGTTGGACAGTTATTATATCGATCAATTTGAAGTGACGATGGAGCGGTATCAGAAGTTCCTCGATGAAACCAATCATGATTTGCCTCCCTTGTGGGATGATTATGCGGCTCTTGAAGAGGCGAAAGATCGTCCGGCCGTGGGCATGGCGTGGGACAGCGCGAAAGCCTACTGCGAATGGGCGGACAAGAGGCTGCCGACTGAAGCCGAATGGGAGAAAGGAGCCCGGGGGACCGACGGTCGCCGGTATCCGTGGGGACACATGCAGCCGTTCGTCGATATTGCCCGGTACAACTTCGGGACGACCGGATGGGTCAGCTATGAAACGACGTTGGCGCCCGTGGAAAGCGGAGTGACCGGCATGAGTATCCGCCATGGATTGAAGGAGGGGACGAAGAGTCCCTATGGGTTATACCACATGGCGGGGAATGCTTCTGAATGGGTGGCGGATTGGTATGATCGGACGTATTACGAAGAGAGTCCGGAGAAAAATCCACCCGGGCCCAAAGAGGGAGAGCGGAAAGTCTATCGAGGCGGGTCGTGGGAAGATCCTCCGAAATGGCTGAAAGTGACAGCCCGGCGAAGCGCCGAACCGAATTTCCCCATTGACGCGAATGATTTGACTATTGGATTTCGTTGCGTGATGGACGCGAAGAAATAAAACTACGAACACCCCGTGGTTTCACCGCAATTTCTGCAGACCAGGCACATCCCGTTGCGGACTAATTTGAACTGTTTGCAATTGGGGCAGGGGTCGCCTTCAAACCCTTTCTGAAACGCCGTCTCTATTTCAGCGGCATAGGCGAGGGTTTCCCGCTTGAGTTCAATCTTGTGCGCCACGTTCCCGTTGCCCTGGCCGTTTCCGGTCCCGACGTCGCCTTGA
The DNA here is from genome assembly GCA_965204475.1 of Nitrospirales bacterium. Taxonomy (GTDB): domain Bacteria; phylum Nitrospirota; class Nitrospiria; order Nitrospirales; family UBA8639; genus Bin75. The sequence goes on along the minus strand of OZ241988.1, from coordinate 1,178,833 downwards.
ATCCGTTGCCGGGCGGGAAACAGTTCCGGGTCGATGGCCGTCGTCGTGATGGTCCTGGGATCGGCGGGTTCATCATCCGTGCATTCGGGGTCTTGCTTGACGGAATCCCCACGCAGGTCGTCCTGGTTGACCTGCGCGAGTTCTTTCTTGTCCAGATAGGTAATGGCCAACTCGCGGAAGATGTAGTCGATGATCGACGTCGACATTTTAATATGGTCATTGAGGTTGACCGGGCCGTTGGGTTCAAAGCGGGTGAACAGGAAGGCCTCGACGAACTCTTCGAGAGGCACGCCGTGCTGGAGGCCCAGAGAAATGGCGATGGCAAAGCAGTTCATGAGGCTGCGAAACGCCGCGCCTTCCTTGTGCATGTCGAGAAAGATTTCTCCGAGCGTCCCATCCTCGTATTCGCCCGTGCGGAGATAGATTTTGTGGCCGCCGATCATGGCCTTTTGCGTATACCCCCCGCGTCGTGAGGGCAGCGGGCGACGCTTGGCCAGATACCGGACCATCACCCGTTCCGTCACTTGCTGGGCCGCCTTCATGACGTCGTCGTGACGTTCGGATTTATCGGTCACGTCCGCCGAGGCGTTGAGGGGCTGGCTCAGTTTGGACCCGTCCCGATACAAGGCCACGGCCTTGAGCATATGCTCCCAGCCCATCAGGTACGCGTCTTCCGCGTCCCTGACGGTGGAGTCCGACGGCATATTGATGGTCTTGCTGATGGCCCCGCTGATAAACGGCTGAGCCGCGGCCATCATTCGGATATGCGCCTGCGTGGAAATGTATCGTTTCCCGATGCGACCGCACCGGTTGGCGCAGTCGAAAATCGGGAGGTGCTCGTCTTTGAGATGCGGCGCCTTTTCTACCGTCATGGTCCCGCAGCAAAAGTCGTTGGCCGCGAGAATTTCTTCCTGCGTAAAGCCCAGCGCGTTGAGAATCGTGAACTGGGGATCGTCGAGTTGCGCGTCGGAGAAGCCCAGGACGTCCCGGCAGAACTCCTCGCCCAACGTCCATTTATTGAAGGCGAATTGAATTTCAAAGACCTCGTCCAACGTCGATTCCAGGCGATCGAGCACTTCAGGGGTAAACCCCTTGGCGCGAAGAGATTCGTGATTCAGGAACGGAGCCTGCTTCAGGGTTCGGGTGCCCGTGGCATAGGTGATGATGTCGTGGATCTGTTCCTGGGAATAGCCCAGTCCCTTTAACGCCGGTGGCAGGCTTTGATTGATGATCTTGAAGTAGCCTCCGCCGGCCAGTTTCTTGAATTTGACGAGCGCGAAGTCGGGCTCGATCCCCGTGGTATCGCAGTCCATGACCAACCCGATCGTGCCCGTGGGGGCGATGACCGTGGCCTGCGCGTTCCTGAATCCGTGGGCTTCGCCCAATTCGATGGCGCGGTCCCAGGTCTCCTGCGCGGCATGCACCAATGCGGCGGGAGCGGCAGCCGGGTCAATGCCCTTCGGCGTAATCGTCAGGCTTTCATAGTCGTCAGGCTTGGCCTGATACGCCGCCCTTCGATGGTTTCGCATGACCCGCAGCATCGGCTCGCGGTTTTTCGCAAACCCGGGGAATGGGCCGAGTTCCGCTGCCATTTCCGCGGAGGCGGCATAGGCTTCGCCGGTCAGGATGGCGGTCAGTGCCCCGCAGATGGCCAGCGCCTTGGGAGAATCGTAGGCAATGCCCTTTCGCATGAGCAGGGATCCGAGGTTGGCATACCCCAGCCCCAACGTTCGAAAGTGAAAACTTTTCTCGGCGATGGGCCTGCTCGGGAATCCGGCCATGAGCACGCTGATTTCCAGGACGATGGTCCAGAGCCGGATGGCGTGTCGATACGCCGGGACGTCGAATTCACCGTCCGGCGTAATGAAGGTGCCCAGGTTCAGAGACGCCAGGTTGCACGCGGTATCATCCAGGAACATGTATTCACTGCACGGATTGGAGGCGTTGATGCGTCCGTCGTCCGGGCAGGTGTGCCATTCATTGATCGTGGTATCGTATTGAATGCCCGGGTCGGCACACATCCAGGCCGCCCAACAGATGCGGTCCCACAGATCCTTGGCTTTGAGCGTTTTGGCCATGGCTCCGTCCGTCCGGCGGGTGAGTTGCCACTCGCCGTCTTGCCGTAACGCATCAAAAAATCCGTTGGGCACACGAATGCTGTTGTTGGAGTTTTGCCCGGACACCGTTTGATAGGCTCTGCTGTCCCAGTTCGTATCATATTCATGAAACACGAAATGGGTATAGCCTTCCTGTGCATAGGCAAAGACCCGTTGGATATAGGCTTCGGGCACGCTGGCTTGGCGAGCCGAGCGGATGGCTTCCTTGAGCGGACGGTTTCGTTCGGGGTCGAGTTCGACCGTATCGAGCCCTTCGGCATCTTTTTGACGACAGGCTTTCAGGACGGCGTTCAACTGACCGGCGCAGATCCTGGAACCGGTCACCATGGCGGCCACCTTTTGTTCCTCGATGACCTTCCAGTCGATGAACTCTTCGATATCGGGATGGTCCAGATCCAGGCACACCATTTTGGCGGCCCGCCGGGTGGTGCCTCCCGATTTGATTGCGCCGGCTGCCCGGTCCCCGATCCTGAGGAAGGACATCAGCCCGGAGGATTTTCCTCCACCCGACAACGGCTCGTTTTCTCCTCTGAGCCGGGAAAAGTTGGTCCCGGTGCCCGACCCGTATTTGAATAATCGGGCCTCGCGGACCCACAAGTCCATAATTCCGCCGTCGTTGACGAGGTCGTCATCCACGGACTGGATGAAGCAGGCGTGAACTTGAGGCCGTTCGTAGGCGTTTTGGGACAGGTTGAGTTCTTGGGTGTGGGGATCGACGAAAAAATGACCTTGCGATGGGCCGGTGATGCCGTAGGCATAATGCAGGCCCGTATTGAACCACTGCGGTGAATTGGGGGCGGCCATTTGTCTGGCCAGCATGTAACACAGTTCGGCATAAAAAGCCCGGGCGTCCTGGTCCGTATCGAAATATCCATGGGTCTCGCCCCACTGCGTCCAGCAACCCGCCAGGCGATGAAACACCTGCCGGGCGTCACGTTCGCCGCCCGTGACCGGGTTCCCTTGTTCATCCTTGATGGGCTGCCCATCGGCGTCGAGTTGCGGTACACCGGCTTTTCGGAAGTATTTTTGCGCCAGAATGTCCACGGCCAGTTGAGACCATTGATCAGGAACCTGAATGCCATCGAGTTGGAACACCACTGAGCCGTCCGGATTCCTGATTTCCGAAGACCGGGTGGAAAAGGGAATGCCTTCGTATGGTGATTCTTCTGGTCGGGTAAAACGGCGTTCGATTTTCACGACAATTTCCCGCATGCCGGACCTGTACCAGATCCGGAGGTCGGTTTTACGTGGTTTCTGTGATGGGGCAGCATGGCTCTTCTCTCGTCGCTGCCAGGATATCGCCGTAATTGCCTCTGGCGACTTGAGTGCATGATCAGATGGTCGTTGCGAAGTCTGACGAATGACCGATCCATTGCTGCACCTAGAGAAGGGAACCTAAGGATTTTGACTCTCGAGGGCGTTTCTTAAGGTTCCACAATTTATAGAGTAGAAGCAGAATTGTCAATACTAAATATTGTGTTTTCAATCTTGACCACTGGGGATACAGTGGATAGCTTGGGAACGAACAAAACCCATGTAACTCAATACATTATAACGAAAATTTTATGTTGTCCACAGGATGAAAAAGGATATTTTCATTCATCAACAGGGTTCTTTCGGAGGCCCTGCCTCGGGAGATGGAAAAAGGGAAAAATGTGAGATCCCGTTGCCGTTAAATCTCGATTTTTGCCCGGATCCATACTATTCTGCCGATTCCCGAAAGGGAACAGTTCATCATCGGATTCGAAACATGATCTCTCTCACAAAAGGAGGCGTGAATCATGTACGTGTGGAGTAAACAGCTTGTCGTCACCTTATTGGTGCTGTTCGGCGTCTTGCAAATTGTCTTTTGGAGTACCGCGACGGGTGAGAGCACCAGTGAACTCGCCACGCGCACCACGCACTGGTTGGGGGTCAACTATTTCCTGCTGGTCGTGTGGGTGTTCGTCTGGATGTTCGATCAGACGCGCGTCCGTGGGAAAAATGCGTGGGTCTGGTTGCTCCCTCTTCTGGTTGCCCCGTTGCCCACCCTGATGGCGTTTGTCCTGATCCTGCAGCGACGGTTGCAGTAAGGGAGGTCTTCCTTATCCGATCATGACCCGCGATTCCGGGAAGCGGTAGCGGGGGGTGGTCGTGGTGTAAACGGCGAACAGGCCGATCAGGAGCGGCCCGAACCGCCCGATCAGCATCGAGGCGATAATCACCAGCTTGCCGAAGTCGGTGAACAGGGCGGAGAAGCTTCGCCCATCCCCGTCGCCGAGGGACATGCCCACGATGCCCATGGCCGACGTGACTTCGAACATGATGCTCAAGAACGGGCGTTCTTCCGTAAAGTCGAGGACGAGCGTGAACAGGGTGATGGCCGTGAAGGCCAGGATCGCAAGACAAAACGCGCGGATCACCAATTCTCTGGGTATCCTCCGGTGAAAGATTTCAATGTCCTGCCGGCGTCGAAGCACCGCCCAGATGGTCACCCAGATGATGGCGAAGGTCGTGGTCTTGATGCCTCCCGACATGCTGCCGGGTGAGCCGCCGATGGTCATCAGGAGCAGCAGGAAATACAGGGTGGCGTCATTCATCGCACTGATATCCATGGTCGTAAACCCCGCGGTACGGGACATGGCGTGGAAATGCGCCGTGGCCAGGCGTTCCCCGATGCTCAAGGGTTGAAACGTCTGTGGATTGTTCCATTCGAGAATCGTGATGCCGAGCGTGCCTGATACGAGGATGATCAGTGTGACCACGACCACGAGTTTCGTATGCGTCTGGAGCCGGAAGCGGTGGCCTTTGAGATTGTCCCACACGTCTTGAAAGACAAGGAAACCGATGCTTCCCAGAATGACCAGAACCGTCACGATCAGGTTGACGGAGATGTCCGTTCGATAGGAAATCAGGCTGTCGGAGAACAGAGCGAATCCCGCGTTGTTGAAGGCGGAGATGGAATGGAAGAGGCCGGAGTAAAGGGCTTCCCCCCACGGCATGTTCCGTGAAAAACGTAGGGCCAGAAAGAGAAAGCCCAATCCTTCCAACGCCACGGTGGCGATGGCCACGATTTTGACGTAGCGAATCGAGCCGGCCATGTCAAACGTGCTCAGCGATTCGGCTAGCATCATCCGGTCGCGTAACCCGATGCGGTGCCCCAGGGCCAGGAGGATGATCGTCGCCAGCAAGGCATAGCCCAGTCCGCCGATTTGGATCAGCAGTAAAATGACGATTTGCCCGAAGGTGGTGAATTCATGCGGGGTGTCCATCACGATCAACCCGGTCACGCACACGGCCGAGGTCGCGGTAAACAAGGCGTCGATGAACCGTAATTCTATCCCGTCCGGGGTAGCGAACGGGAGCATGAGGAGGGCCGCGCCGATGAAAATCAGGGCCGCGGCGGCTAATGCCACGATCTGACCGGGTAACAATCGAATGGACGCCAGCCGGCTGCGAAGGGAAGATGAGGCCGTTTGGGACCGTTCAAGAACTGGCATGGGGCCGGTATCGCGTGGGTCTGATGGTGTCTGTTCGCATCCGGGAGAATGCCGTCATCTCCTGACGGGCAAGCGGAGGGCGGAAGCGTTCAGCAGCGTTGCCCGTTAAACAGGCAGGGTTTATAGCGGGTTGCGTCAAAATCAACGTCTTCTTTGTAGACGAATTCGTTCCCATTGACTCCGTCCTGTTCGGGATCATTCCACATCGTATGGTTCCACCAGTAAAACAGGGGGTAGGGCTCAAGATAATACACGGGATTGCCATACACGCTTCTCTGGTGATCCCAGACTTTTCTCCCGACCACGTAATCGACTTCTTCCGTTCCTTTCAATGAGTACAAAAAGATGACCATGCGCGATTCATGGTCGTAAATTTCCTCCAGCCGTGTTTCTTCGTCCGGCTCGACGGGCAGGGTAGGCTGCGCTCCGCTCAATCCCGGCAGGAAAAGAGCGAGCAGCAATGAGAGAACGACCGGTGCAATCGGAAACGGGTGAGTCATACGGCACCTGAGAAGAGACGTCGAACAACCATTCCTTCAGCAACTCCTGTTCATTCTACTCCGAACTCTTCCCTTGGGCAATTCGTTTTTGTGATTGACGGGGAATTTGTTCTTTACCCGTCAACGGTTGTGGGTGTGAGGGCGGGTTCTCTATAATATCCTTCTTTCAACGAGATCTGGACGCATGAAGAAAAAAGTCGCCTTTTACACGGCAGGTTGTCGCCTCAATCAATCGGAAACCGCTGTCCTGACCGACCGGTTCACGAATATGGGGTACCAACAGGTGGCCTATGGAGAGCCGACCGACGTGCTCGTGTTGAACACGTGCAGCGTGACGGAGAACGCCGAGGCCGATTGTCGACGGGTCATTCGCCGGACGTTGCGCCATTCTCCCCGGGCGTTCGTGGCCGTGACGGGATGCTATGCGCAAACCGGGCTTAATACCTTGCAGCACCTTCCGGGCGTGGATCTGGTGTTGGGCAACCAATACAAAATGTTGCTGCCGGACTATCTGGAGGAGATGCCTCACGTGCAAAAACGCGCGTCGACGTTCGTCCGGCATTCGGGATCGATAAGCCGTGAGGATTTTGTTCAGGGTGGGGTGGGGGAATACGCGACGACGCGAGCCAATTTGAAGATCCAGGACGGCTGCAATTTCATGTGTTCCTTTTGTCTGATCCCGTTTGCCAGGGGACGGGAACGAAGCCGGTTGTCCGGCGACGCGGTTCGAGAGGCTGAACGCCTGGTGGAACGGGGCCACCGGGAACTGGTCCTGACCGGGGTGAATATCGGGCGATTCGCCAATGGTTCCGGAGGGCTTCTGGACCTGATCCAACAATTGGAACGCATCCCCGGGTTGGCCCGGATCCGCATTTCTTCCATCGAGCCGACGACCATCCCCGACGCGCTCCTTGAGTATATGAGCACCTCCCGGAAACTGTGCCGGTTCTTGCACGTGCCCTTGCAGAGCGGGCATGACGAGATTCTGTCGGCCATGAACCGTCGGTACTCCGTGAAAGAGTACCGGGCCTGGGTGGAGCACGTCGTTCAAAAGATTCCCGACGTCTGCGTGGGCACCGACGTGCTCGTCGGGTTTCCCGGGGAAACGGATCGCCAGTTTTCCGTGACCTACGAACTGGTCCGGGATCTGCCGTTGGCCTATGCTCACGTGTTCAGCTATTCCGCTCGCCCGGGGACGCCGGCCGCCCGCTTGGGCAATCCCGTGCCTGCGGCGGTGATCAAAAACCGGAGCCGTCTGCTATCGCAACTGTCTGCGGCCAAACGCGCGCAGTTCTATCAGCGGTTTCTGGACAGAGATGGCCTGGTGTTGTTTGAATCCATGGGCAAAGATGGCCTATGGACCGGCCTGACGGATAATTTCATCCGGGTGGGCGTGGCCGGTTCCGGTTCGTTGGCCAATCAGATACGGCGGGTCAGGCTGACCGGGGTCATGGAGCATTCGGCCTTGGGGAAATTGGTGGATGAGGAGCCGCCGCGGCCTGGACGATTTCCGATTCCTGTGTTTCAGTCATTTGAACCGGAAGCCTCGTTGCATGCGTAACGGAATCCCAAGCAACGGCTCAAGAGGTTCTCAGGTGTCCTATCGCGTTTACGTTCAAACGTTCGGCTGTCAGATGAATGAGTATGACACCGAATTGGTTCGGTCGCTGTTGAAAAACCGGGGGTTCGCGTTTACGGAACATCCGGAACAGGCCGACGTGGTGCTGATGAATACCTGCGCGATCCGGGAAAACGCGCATAACCGGGTCTATGGCCATTTGGCTGAGTGGAAGGCGATGAAGCAATCACGGCACGTGGTGATCGGCGTCCTGGGGTGCATGGCCCAGAACCTCAAAAAAGAATTGATGGAGTCGCAACCCGTCATCGACGTGCTCGCGGGACCGGATTCCTATCGACAGTTGCCGGATCTGTTGACGAAGGCCCTGGAACGCCGTGAACCGTCGATGGCCGTGGATTTGTCGGAATACGAAACCTACGAATCGATTCTTCCGGAGCGAAAACCCGGGGTCAACGCTTGGATCGCGATCATGCGGGGCTGCGATAATTTTTGTAGTTTCTGCGTGGTGCCCTATACCCGCGGGAGAGAACGGTCTCGCCCCGCGCAGGGGATTCTTGAAGAAACGCATGCTCTCGCGGCTCAAGGGTACAAACAGGTCACGCTGTTGGGACAGAACGTCAATTCGTATCGGAGCGACGATGTCACGTTCGCCAGGCTCCTGTCGGACGTGGCCGACGTGCCGGGCATTGAACGCGTCCGCTTCACGTCCCCGCACCCCAAGGATTTTCCGTCCGACCTGATCGAGGTGGTGGCGCATCACCCGAACGTGTGCCGGCAAATTCATCTTCCCCTTCAAGCGGGAAGCGACCGTATCCTGGACCTGATGGGACGTTCGTATACGCGGGTGGAGTATCGAGCCTTGGCGGCTGAAATCCGGAAGCAGGGAGACATTACCCTCAGCACGGACATCATCGCGGGTTTTTGCACCGAGACCCACGAGGAATTTCTCGAGACCCATGATCTGGTGCGGGAGATCGAATTTCAATCGGCTTATATATTCAAATACTCGGAACGAAAGAACACCATTGCCTATCGAAAATTTCCCGATGACGTTCCCGACGTGGTCAAATCGGAACGGGTCACGCAACTGGTCGACCTCCAGAGAACGATTTCCGCCGGGAAGAACCGGCGATTGATCGGAACGGACGTGGAGGTGCTGGTGGAAGGCAACGCGAAAAAATCTTCCCGGCAATGGATGGGGCACACGGAAAGCAACGTGACCGTCGTCTGGGACAAAGACGTGCTCCCTCTTTCCCTCGGAGACCGGATCACGATCAAGGTGGAGGATGCCTCGGCCTCCACGCTTTTCGGGACCCCTGTTTCCTCACTCGCCTTCGTTGGCTGAAATCATTGCGGCAATCCAATGAGACATTGGTGTCTCACCTGAACGACCGAGTTGACCCGGATTCGCCGGGCCTTGTATATAATGAACTCCCTTGGAACGAGTCGTCCCAAGGACCACTTCCTTCAAACGGCCAGGTATCGCGCCCGTAGCTCAATGGATAGAGCATTTGACTACGGATCAAAAGGTTAGAGGTTCGACTCCTCTCGGGCGCGCCATTTTGTTACTCGCCGAGACGGAGCCTATTCGTCGGTGTGAGCGGTGGGGTTGATCTGCCAGAGGCTCCAATCCACGGCTTCTCGGAGTTCCTGCATGAGCGGATCGTTTGAACGGGCGGTCCACACTTTGAGGGCGAACTGTTCAAGCGGTTCGAGCGACCGCAGATCCGGCGTCTTTCCGATGGCTCTCACGATTTCCGTCTGCACGCGAAGGTGAACGTCGGGTGCTTGCATCATGGCCAGGAGGGGCGTGAGGATTTCGACGTTGCCGCTGTGGGCTCCGATTTCCCCGAGTGCTTCCGCTGCCGCGGCCTGAATGTCCACCGATGGATCGGATAAGAGGTCCAAGAGTGTCGGAATGGCTGGTTCGCCCATAAAGCCCAAGGCGACCGTGGCGGGGGCGGCGAATTCGGCCTGGGTTCTGATGCGTTGAAGGGCTTCCAGCATGGTGTCTCCCGGCATGTGGCCGGCGAGCGAGAGGATTTTGAGCTTGGTGGCCTTGTCGGTTTGGGGATCGGTCAACAGGGAAGAGAGCCGCTTGGCCTGTTTCCATTCTGCCGCAAGATCAAGCGGGAAGTCACTGTCCCGTAACGCTTGACTCAGGTGCTGCAACGCGAATTGCCCGGGGTCGCCGTGTCCGTTGGCTCGTGATGCCTCCCACGCATTGTCGAAAGTGGTCCGAACCTCATACTGCCAGGGTCCCTTCTGGCCGTCGAAAAAATAGCTTAACTGACAAGCCGGTCCTTTCCAATGTCGAGAAGGCGCACCTGCTTGCTGGATCTCTCCGTCGGATTTCCTGACGCCTCCCCACGGTTTTCGCTCATCGCACCTCACTTTCAGCACCACGTCATGCGGCTCGCTCCCTGCCGTGATGACCGTGAATCCGGTTGTGGTCAGCCGTTCAGCCGTTGCTGTTTCGATAAGGGTCGGCTCGACCAACCCCTTTTCCGTCAGCGTGACCGCCTTGACGAAAATCGTCTCGACTCGCTGGAGTTGAAACTTCTGCTGCGGGTTGAAGAGAATTCGCTCGGCGAAAACGTGTTGCGGTACGTAACAGGTTCCTAACAGGACGAAACCGATGAACCAGGATAATGAGATGCGCATGTCCGAAGTGCTCCGTTGAGGTTCAGGAGGAACAGTCCTGCATACCAAGGAGAACGAACGAAATGCAAGGGAACATTACGAGGGTAATTACCGCTTGCGGTTCCGAGATGGAGCTTTGCGAAGGGGTTTGACGAGGGACCGGCCGGAGCGCCGGGAGGATTTGCGAATCCCCCTGCTCAGGGGGTCCGCCAGGGCCAGGGTGCATTCGAGTCGCGGATTGTCCCGGTCCAGGGTTTTATACAGGTGGATTTCCATGATGCGATTGTCATTGAGGCTCATGGCTTCACAGAGGGCGTCTTGAGCGATTTTCAGCCCACCGTCAATATCCCGCCGCAGGAGCGTCGGAAAGTAAAAATGGATCGTCAGGGCCAGGAAATGTTCCTGGGCCTTCCGCAAAAAAATGTGCCATTCGGAGGACGAGGCGGCCGTCATGAGCAATTGCCCGACCGTGACTTTGTAGCGACGCCCCGTTGCCGACAACACGCGGCGCCCGTTGACCGTGGCATATTGCCGGTTGATGCTGGGCGGAAGAGGCAGGGTCAGCGAAAGGGCGTTGCCGGTCAGGGAGAAATGTGTTGCTTGCAAGGCGGCTTCGGTGGAGCGGCGAGGCCATTTGCGTTGCTTGCGTGATCCCGAGGAAGCGTTAATGGTCGTGTCCCGCAAAAGGTGAGCGATGGAGGCGCCGGTTGATCCCCCGCGACTGTTTTTCAACACGTTTTGAGGCAGGGTTATCGGTCGATCCGAGTGGGGCACGGCTACGGTTCGCAGGGTGTTTGCAGAAACTCAAGCGGGTGCTTGGAACGTGTGGGCACCGGCGACCTAGAGCAGGTTGACCATTTTCCCGAGGTTTTCTTCCAATAGCTCATCATGCTTCATGAGATAGCGACGCCATTCGGAAGGATTCCAGATTTCCAACCGGTGAAACATGCCCACGACCACGATTTCCAGGTCGTCTTCCAACGGGATGACTTTTCTCAGACGTCCGGGGATGAGGACCCGGCCGGTCTTGTCGATTTCAGAAGACGCGGCTTCAGCCACCACGTAGTGCATGAAGAGTCGGCTTTGATCTTCGTCGAACGTTTCTTTGACGCGCGCCAGGACTTTTTCCCATTCCTGGACCGAGTATGCCGACAACGGAAGGTCCTGCCCCTTGACGAAAATCACGCGGTCTCCCTCGATCTGTTCGCGCAAGGGAGTCGGGAAAATAAAACGACCTTTTTCGTCGAGTTTACAGTGATATTGTCCGGCAAACATGGTGTTGTTCCTTTCTGGAGGCCGTGTATCGGAAACGGCACGTGTCCTCAGGAATTTAGACTAGAGAAAACCATCTATAAAGTCAAGGGGTTCTTTTCGTGACGGCTCACTGTTCATGGGCGACCATCCTGGCCAGGGTCTGAACGTAGACAGCCTGTGCGCCGGCTTTTCTGAGCGCCTTGGCGCATTCATTGACCGTGGTTCCCGTGGTGAACACGTCATCCACGAGCAGCGTGGTTTTCCCCTCAACGGCGGAAGGAGGCGTCACGGCAAAGCATTTGCGAAGGTTTTTCAGACGCTCCCGTCGCGTGAGGGACGTTTGGGGAGAGGTGGGCTTCGTCCGCCTGAGCACGTCGATGAGAACGGGAAGATTCCATTGTCGGCCCAAATGGTGGGCCAACAGGAGCGCCTGATTGTATTCCCGTTCTCGCAGCCGGTGAGGGTGCAACGGGACGGCGACCAAGACATCGATGTTCTTCGGAACAGGGTGGGTTTGGGCGATCAGACGAGCCAGGGCCGGGGCCAACTGAGTCTTGCCCCGGTACTTCAATAACCCGATGGCTTCCTTCAATGGGGATTGATAGGCATAAGGCGTCCAGGCTTGGTGATAGGCCGGCGGGTGTTTTCGACAAGACCCGCACAGGTGATCGGGACTATAGGCCGGCACGTGGGGAGAAGGGAAGGGATGCGCACAGCGAGGACAACTCGGCGAACGGATCGGCGTGATAAGATTCCAGCAGTGTTGACAGAAAAAGGGAACGGGATCGTCCTCCAAGGCATTGTCGCATGTCCGACAATTCATGGGAAACACCGTGTGGAGGAGTCGGCGAAGCAATCCGGCAGTCATGTTCGGCCCGGTCTGGGACGTGAGCGGCACTCGAAATTCCGGGAACGACTCCACGTCCCGTCAGCTCGTGTTGTTGGACGTTTCTATCATGTGCTATAGGGAATCGTCATGACAAGGCCGCCTTCACACGCCCGGCGTGTCGAGAGGGGTATCGGTGTCTACGGTCACCTTGGATCGCGTCTGCAAAGTCTATGAACGGGGCAGCGTCACCGTGTCCGTGCTTCGGGACGCGGACCTCCACGTTGCCTCCGGAGAATTTTGTGTGGTCATGGGCCCGAGCGGGAGCGGCAAAAGCACGCTTCTGAATTTGGTTGCGGGTCTCGATACCGTGACTTCCGGGGCCATTCGTCTCGATGACCAACCCACGCACGGGTTTTCCGACGCGGAGTGGACGCGGTATCGACGGGAGAGGATCGGCATGGTCTTTCAGGCATTCCATTTGGTGCCAGGGTTGACCGCCGCTGAAAACGTCGGGTTGCCGTTACGGCTCCGAAAGACGTCGTCGGCAGTCATTCGAGAACGCGTTGCGGAGACGCTCGAGCAGGTGGGAGTCTCCCATCGGGCCGGGCATCGGCCCTGGGAATTATCCGGCGGAGAACAACAACGCGTGGCCTTGGCTCGCGCCCTCGTCCATCAACCGCGCATCCTGCTGGCGGACGAACCCACGGGAAATCTTGACTCTCAGACCGCTAAAGAGATCGTGGCGTTGATCCGGCGCGTGTCCAAAGAAGCCTCCCAAACCGTCATCTTCGTCACCCATTCGGAATCCGCCGCGCGGGTCGGGGAACACGTATACGAACTGGACGGCGGGCAATTGCATCGGATGGCCCATGTCCCTGGAACGACGTGAGATGGATCTTTCAACCACGATTGCCAACGTCCGTTTTTCGACCTGCCTGATGAATGCCTCGGGGGCCCTGTGCGTGACAGAGGACGAACTGGAAGCCTTGGGCCGCAGCCGGAGCGGGGCGATCGTCACCAAGTCCATGACGCCGGCGTTCCGGCAAGGCAACCCGGAGCCCCGGTATTACAGCTTTCCCGGGGGGTCCATCAATTCCATGGGGTTGCCCAATCTCGGCTACCCGGCCTACGCCACCATCATTCCGACCCTTCGGACATTCGGGAAACCCATTATCGCGAGCGTCGCCGGGCTCAGCCCCCCGGATTTTCTCGAAGCGGCCCGATCGATCACGGCCGTTTCCCCCGATCTCATCGAGGTCAATCTCTCCTGTCCGAATATCGAGGGAAAGCCGCAAATCGGCTATGACGTGGAGGCTTCCCGCGCGTTGCTCCTGGAATTGAAGGACATTATCACCGTGCCCATGGGCGTCAAGCTTCCTCCGTATTTCGATCCGGTGCACCATGAGGCCACGGCCCGGATGTTACAGGACGTTGGCGTCGATTTTCTGTCGCTCATCAATTCCGTGGGAAACGGGTTGGTGGTCGATCCGGACAAGGAACGCGTGGTGATCAAGCCGAAAGGCGGATTCGGGGGGCTCGGCGGCGCCATGATCAAGCCTGTGGCCCTGGCCAACGTGCGGGCATTCTGGAAGTTGTTTGACGGCCAAATGCCCATCATCGGGACGGGGGGGATCGTCTCGGGCACGGACGTGTTCGAACATGTGTTATGCGGGGCGTCCGCCGTGCAAATCGGAACGGCCCTCGTCGACGAAGGGGTCGGGGTCTTTCAACGGCTGGAACAGGAACTCGGCGAACTCTTGCAACGGAAAGGCTACGCCTCTCTCTCGGAATGCCGAGGCAGGTTACAGGAACTCTGAGGCGGCCTCGAGAAAGACGGAAGCATGCACACCGACGACCATCGTGCCTGGAAACACAGCCATACGTTCGGACAGGAGCTGAAACGTCCGGGGGAGCGGCGGACGCTGATCGTCATTGCCCTCACCGGCACCATGATGGTCGTGGAGGTCATCGCGGGAGTCCTGACGGGCTCCATGGCGTTATTGGCCGATGGCCTGCACATGGCGTCGCACGCCGGGGCCCTCAGCCTCAATGCCCTTGCGTACGTCTATGCGCGCCGCCACGCACACGACGAGGATTTCAGCTTCGGTGCCGGCAAGGTCAACGCCCTGGGAGGGTTCACCGGTGCGGTCCTGCTGGCCTTGTTCGCGCTTCTGATGGCTTGGGAGAGTGTCGGCCGGCTTCTGCACCCGGTGCCCATCATCGTCGATCAAGCGATTCTCGTGGCCGTTCTCGGGTTGGCGGTCAACGGAGCCAGCGTCTTTATCCTCCAGGTGGACGACCACCAGGATCATCACGATCTCGACGAATCCCATCACACCCACCACCATGACCATAACCTGAAGGCAGCCTATCTGCACGTGTTGGCGGATGCGCTCACGTCCCTTCTGGCCATCGTTGCCTTGCTTTGCGCGAAATACCTGGGATTCATGTGGATGGATCCGGTGGTTGGCATTATTGGCGCCATCCTCGTGTCCAGTTGGTCGCTCGGCTTGCTCCGAACCACCAGTGGAATTCTGCTCGACAAGCAAGGGCCGGAAAGCATAAGGGACAGAATCAGGAACAGTATTGAACAGGATGAGGACAGTAAAGTCACCGACCTTCATTTGTGGTCTATCGGTCCCAATATCTATTCCGTGGTTATCGCCATTGTGGCTTACGATCCCGCAACCCCCGTACAATACAAGGAGCGCATTCCCAAGAACCTTGGCCTTGTCCATATCGCCATCGAGGTTCATGTTTGCCCGCCGGATGTGTCGTTGATCAACTGAGAGGCCGGCAGCCACTCGGACACGCGGCTCCAACGACAGAAAAAAGGCCTGAAGATGACAGCGGCAAGCCGTCACTTTAGCAGGGTTTTGTGAAGACGGAAGGGAGAAGCTTCGTTCAGTGGACTTTACTTGCGGGGACTGCTGTTTTCGGGATAAGTCGCAAGAGCATGGCTTGCCGGAGAAGTTGGGCTACGTTTCGCACGCGGAGTCGTCGCATCAGATTAAACCGGTGGACTTCGACCGTCCGTACGCTGATGTTCAGTTGTTCGCCGATTTCCCGATTCGTGTGACCTTGGGCCACGAGGCGAAGAATTTCCTTTTGACGGGCAGTCAGCGAGAGAACTTCGCCTGCTTTTTCCTTCGAGTTGACTTTGCTCTCCCGAGAAGCCGATTTGACTTTGGCCATAAGAGACTCGCGCGCGCTTTTTGACGGAAGTTCTTGATTGGAGTTTTTATACGTTACCATAACTGGATTTTGGGAGACAACATTTTTTGGAACGGATATTCCTATTTGGAACGCTGGCGTTCAAACATTTGACGAGCCGGCCGTTCAGAACCACGCTCACGGTGATCGGGGTCGGCGTTGGCGTGGCGGCCGCGTTGGCCATTTACCTGGCGAATCAAACCGTCTTCGAATCGTTTCAGCGAGCGGTCACCCGGGTCGTCGGCGAAGCCACGATTCACATATCAGGGGCGGAACGTCGAATCGATGAAACACTGGTCGAACGGATTCGCCTGCATCCTGACGCCCAAGGAGTCCATCCGTATCTTTCACAATCCGTCACGCTTGAAACGGCTGACGGAGACATCCGGACCAGTATGGTGTGGGGCCTGGATTTGTTGGAGGTACTCGGTGAAGAGACGGGTATGCGGCAATCTTCCGGTGAAGAGGAATTCTCGCTGGATCCCTTGCTCAGTCCGGACGCGATCTTTGTGGATCGCGAGTTGGCTGCCGGCCTGGGCGTGGCCCGGGGTGATCCCGTGACTGTTCACGTCGGGCCGCATCGATTCGAGGCGTTCGTGGGCCGGGTGTTGACGTTCCCCGACGATGAAACACGCTGGGATTCCATGGTCATCATGGATATTGCCGCCGCCCAGGTGCAATTGCGACGGCTCGGCCAACTCGATGGAGTGGATTTGGTGACGGCGCCCGGCGTATCCGTGGACCGCGTGATCCGGGAATTGCAGGCGCGCCTGGGGCCTTCCGTCCTGGTCAATCGTCCGTCCCAACGTGACGCCCAGGTGCAACGGATGCTCACCTCCTTTCAGTTGAACCTCACCACGCTCAGCATGGTCGGGCTCTTCGTCGGCACGTTTTTAGTCTATAACGCCGTGGGATTTTCCGTGGTTCAATATCGACGAGAGATCGGGATCCTGCGAGCAATCGGCATGTTTCGGAGACACATTGCCCTGTTGTTTCTGGGTGAAGCGATCATGACCGGCATTGTTGGAGGATGCCTGGGGTCCGTGTTTGGGAGTGGGTTGGCGCATTGGCTCGTCGGGCTCGAACGGGAAACGGTTTCCGAACTCTATGGCATCGCGACGCTGGGAGAACTGCCGCTCACTTTGCCCGTGTTGTTGGGTGGATGCGGCTTGGGCGTGGTGCTGTCCGTAATCGGGGCGTTGGGCCCGTGCCTGGAGGCGAGCCGGACCGCGCCGGCTCTGGCCATCGCGCCCGGACAATATGAATCCACGCGGCATCATCATGGCCGCTGGACTTTCCTGGCCGTGGGGGTCCTGGGGTTGGGCGGGCTTCTCTCCTTACCCGGTCCGGTGAACGGCCTTCCCGTTTTTGGATATGCCGCGGCGTTTTGCGTCCTGCTGGGATGCACGCTGCTCTCTCCTCTGGGCATTCACCTGCTGGGCTTGGCGGCTTTAAAAATGCCCGCCTTCGATATTCTTCGCCGGAGGTCGGGGCCGGGCTTTCATCCAGCGTCCATGGCCCGCCTGGCCGTGGATCAGATCGCCCGGTCTTCGGGTCGAAACAGCGTCACGCTCTCGGCTTTTATGGTCGGCATTGCGATCGTCGTGGGCGTCGGGGTGATGATCGAGAGTTTCCGGGATACGGTTGAGCGATGGATCGACCAAACCCTCATGGCGGACCTGGTGGTGACGCCCCATGAGGAAGGATTGGACGCCGACCCGCGCGAGAACGTCTTTCGCATTTCCCCGGAAATGGTCCGACGCGCCAGGGCGGTGCCTGGAGTGGCAGCCGTTGATCCCTATCTTCAGGTCCGCATGCAAGTGGGAGCCACCCAAGCCCACGTCGCGGCACGCGATCTCGCCCTTCACGCGGAACGGAGTCGATACCTGTTCGTGGACGGCGATTCGTCCCGCCGGCTCCGCCAAGCCGTTGACGAACGAGGTGTGGTGGTTTCGGAAGTGTTGTCCCACCGGCTTGGGGTCAACGTGGGCGACGTGCTGTCTCTGCCGACCGGCGACGGGGAACATGATTTTCCCGTGGTCGGCGTCTTTTACGATTATGCCACGGACGGCGGAAAGATCGTGCTGGACCGGTCGCTTTATGAACAATGGTGGGGTGATCGCACGGCAACGGTGTTGGCGGTGTACCTTGAGCCGAACGCGAACGCTCAACGCGTGCGAGGCGATCTGAAAAAGGCGCTCGGCCCACTCGTGCCGGTGTCGATCATCAGCAACACGGAACTCAGGGCGCATATTCTTGAAATTTTCGATCGGACCTTTCGGTTGACCTACGGGCTGGAACTCGTCACGGTGATCGTCGGCCTGCTGGGGATTATCAATACGCTCCTGACGACCGTGGTCGAACGGCAACGGGAGTTTGCCACGTTTCGCGCGATCGGCGGCAGCCGCAGGCAAGTGCAAGGGTTGGTCGTGCGCGAATCACTCTGCCTGGGATTCTTGGGGTTGGGACTCGGGTTGCTGGCCGGGATCCTGCTGGCCACCCTGCTGATCAGCGTGATCAACAAACAGTCCTTCGGCTGGACCATTCACATGACCGTTCCCGCCAAGACCATCCTGGAAGCCGTGCTCGTCGCGGGAATCACCGGGCTGCTTGCCGGGTATCTTCCGGCTCGCTGGGCCACCCGCGGCACAATTGCCGACGGGTTACGGTACGAATGAGGATCGGATTACGAAGCCCGTCCTGATTTGCCTTTAGGTGGCCGGGCTAGGGGAAGCAGTCACGGCAGGTTTTTCCCCCGCCACTTCGAAGCCCATGTCTGCGAGCATCCGTTCGACTTCGCGGGCGGGTTGTCCGGGTGTCGTCAGATAGCCGTTGACGAACAGCGAGTCCGCCACGTACAGGGCCATGGGTTGCAGGGATCGGAGATTGAACTCTCGCCCGCCCGCCGCGCGCAGTTCTCGTTGCGGATGAACAAAGCGGAACAGGCAGAGGATTTTCAGGCACCGTTGCGGGGTCAAGTGTCTCGCGTCGGCTAAGGGGGTACCCGGAATCGGATGCAGCATGTTCAACGGGATTGAGTCGGGGTTGAGGTCCTTCAGGGCGAAGGCCAGATCCACCAGATCCTCGTCGGATTCTCCCATGCCGACGATCCCGCCCGAACACAATTCCAGTCCCGCGGCTCGCGCGTTTTGCAGGGTGGTCACTCGATCCTGGTAGGTATGGGTCGTGCAGATGGAGGAGTGATAGGCCTCGCTGGTGTTCAGATTGTGGTTGATGCGGTCGACGCCAGCGGCTTTGAGTCGTTTGGCTTGGGGTTCGGTGAGCAGTCCCAGGGAACAGCAGACCTGCATCGGGAGTTCCCGTTTGATCCGCGTCACCGCGGAGGCGATGTCGTCCACTTCTTTTTCGAGCGGGCTTCGTCCGCTGATCACCACGCAGTAGCGTTCCGCTTTGGCCTCATGGGCCCGGCGGGCGGCCTTGAGCATTTCTTCCGGGGCTACCAACGCATAGCGGTCGATGGGAGCGGTGGAGATACTGGACTGCGAACAATAATGACAATCTTCCTGACAGGCGCCGCTCTTCGCGTTGAACAACATCTGGATGGTGACTTTTCGACCGAAATAGGCGTGGCGAATCGTATACGCGGCGTTGACGAGGGGTAAGAGTTGGGCGTCGTCGGTTTGAAGCAGTTCCAAGCCTTCTTCACGGGTGACCGGACGGCCTTGCAGCACCTGTTCCGCGAGAACGTCGAATCGAGTCATGCGCTTACTCCCTCGGTTGGGAAAAATATGGTGTCAGCTCGCTTGAGGAACCATCTTCGGAGATTCGGGAGCCTCTGACAACAGGTGCCCAAGGGCTTGCGAATCATATTCCGTTGACGGGATTTGCGGGGCGTCTCTCCACATGTTCTCAATGCCGTAATACGTGCGATGCTCTTCCCGGAAAACATGCACGATGACGTCCCGGTAATCGAGAAGGATCCAGTTCGCCGCGGTTTCTCCCTCTATGGTGCCGTGATCCCCGAAACGATGCGCCATTTCCTGCCGGATGGCTTCGGCAATGGCTTTGACCTGGCGTCCTGAATTTCCGGAGCAGATGACAAAATAATCGGCAATCGAGGTGAGGTGTCCTATTTGAAGGACCATGACGTCGGAGGCTTTTTTGTCGAGGGCGACTCCTCCGATGAGCAACGCTTTGCGTTTGATGTCTGAAATAGGGCGGCTCCTTAACGCGGGACGTACAAGCTATGTTGAATTATATAAGAATGGACCGGGGGTGGCAACCAGTCCGCAACGTCCTCGCCCTTCCGGATTCGTTCTCGAATTGCGGACGCGGAGACCTCGCAAGGGTCGATTTGCAGGAATGTGATCGTGGCTTGCGGGCCAAGGGGGAGATCCAGCCGACGTTCTTGACCGGCGTCCAAACGTTCAAGTTGCCCGGGCGGCAGGGGAGGCAGCAGCGCCAGCGTCGCTACCCGGGAAAAGGGAACGTCCGGCCGCGACAGCACGAGAAAGTTCATCGAGGCCAATAAGGCGTCGGCCGCTTTCCATTCCGCAATCTCGAGAAACGCATCGAGACCGATGATAAACCAGAGTTCACCGTTCACGGTTTCCCGAAGCGTTCTGACCGTGTCGATGGTATAGGAGGTTTTCGGCGCGTTGGCTTCCACGTCGGAAAGCGTAAAATCCGGCAGACTCGCGACGGCGCGTTGCACCATGTTCAATCGATGGTGCGCAGGGGCCAACGATTCGCCAGATTTGTGGGGAGGAGTGCCCGAAGGGATGAAGATCACCCGGTTGAGCGCCAATGCCCGTTGCGCCTGCCGGGCAATCGACAGGTGACAGTTGTGAACGGGGTTGAACGTGCCGCCCAGTAACCCGGTCCGCGTGAAGGGGGAATCGCTCACCGCGTCACGAAGCAGGATCGGGGATGGGGCGGTCAGCCCAACAACGCAAGGTTGTCCCGGTGGATGACTTCTTCATATTCGTGAGTGCCTGCCTCCTGGGAAATCTCTTTGGTTCGACGCCCCTTGATCCCGGCGACGACGTCCGATGAAAAATTCACCAAGCCTTTGGCAAACTCTTTGCCGTCGGCATCCACGCAGGAAACGGGATCGCCCGCCGCGAACGTTCCCTTCACGTCGACGATCCCGGAAGGCAGCAGACTTTTCCCTCGAGTGGTGAGCGCCGTGACGGCGCCGGCATCCAGCACGAGTTGTCCTTTGGACCGGAGCGTATAGGCGATCCAATGTTTGCGGCTGGGGAGTTTCCGGCCTTGGGAAAAGAACAGGGTGCCGTGTTCGGACCCGGCAAAGACCTCCGTCAGCAAGCCCGGGGTTTCACCGTTGAGCAACAACGTGGGAACGCCGAATTGCCGGGCCAGTTTGGCCGCCTGGATTTTCGTCACCATGCCCCCGCGGCTTTCCCTGCCCTGCGAGGTTCCCGCTCCTTGTTCGATATCGGGTGTAATGTCCGTCACGTGGGAAATCAGCGTGGCCTTTGGGTCGCGTCGCGGGTCTGCGGTGAACAGCCCGTCGACGTCCGAGAGAATAATGAACAGATCCGCATCGACCAGGTGGGCGACCTGTGCCGCGAGGGTGTCGTTGTCGCCGAAGCGGATCTCGTCCACCGACACGGCGTCGTTTTCATTGATGATGGGAATGCTCTCCAACTTAAGCAGCGTCGTCAGCGTGTGCCGTGCATTGAGAAAACGTTTCCGGTCGGCCAGGTCTTCATGGGTGAGCAACACCTGGGCTATGTGTTGCCCGGCTTCCTGGAAACAGGTTTCATAAGCATGAATGAGACGGCTTTGTCCGGCTGAAGCCGCGGCCTGTTGCAAGGGGAGGGTTTGCGGATAGGACTTGAGGCCGAGCTTTCCGATGCCGGCCACGATGGCCCCTGACGACACCAGGACGATTTCCCGGTCTTCCTGCTTGAGCCGGGCGATTTCACCGGAGAGGCGTTGAATGTGGTCGAGCCGCAAGCCTGCCGGGGCGGTCAGGATGCTGCTGCCGATTTTTATGACGAGCCGCTTGGCCTGTGACAGGATGAGATCTCTCATGCCGCTTCGATTTCCTGAAGGCGCTGCGCCAGGAACGCGCGCAGGGTGTCCAGCCCCTCACGTGTGGCCGAGGAGATCGGGAAAAAGGTCATCTGACGTTCCTTGCAATAGTGTTCGATCTCCCGGAGGCGTTGGCCGTTGCCCTGGCTGTCGATTTTTGTCCCGATGACGGCGAAGGCACGCTGCCCCAGGGTTTGATCGAATGCGGAGAGTTCTTCCTGGAGCACGCGTAACGTGTTCACGGGATCATCCGTGGTCCATTCGGAAATATCAACAAGATACAACAGGAAACGCGTCCGTTGAATGTGCTTGAGAAACTGATGCCCCAGGCCCTTGCCCCTATGGGCGCCTTGAATGAGTCCGGGAATGTCGGCCATGACGAAACTGTCGTATTCGCCCAGAGGGACGACTCCCAAATGCGGTTCCAGGGTGGTGAAGGGGTAATCGGCAATTTCCGGTCGAGCGGCCGAGAGTGTGGAAATCAACGTGGACTTTCCGGCATTGGGAAACCCCACGAGCCCGACATCAGCCAGGAGTTTCAGCTCCAGGTCGAGTTGCAATTCTTCACCGGGTATCCCCTCTTCAAACGTCCGGGGCGCCCTGTTCGTGGAGGTGGCGAACCGGGCGTTTCCTTTGCCGCCTTTTCCTCCCTTGGCCACGATCGCGCGTTGTTCGGGTGTCACCAGATCGGCCAGGAGATCGCGGGTTTCCGCGCGTCTGATGACGGTCCCGACCGGCACGGTGATCGTCACGTCGGCGCCGGTACGGCCATGACGATTGGCTTTTTGCCCGGACGCTCCGGATTCGGCCTCATAATGACGCCGGTACTTCAAGTCGAGCAACGTGGTTACGCGGGTCGACGCCGTAACCACGACGTTCCCGCCGTTCCCGCCGTCACCGCCATCCGGGCCGCCGTGGGGGACGAATTTTTCGCGCCGGAAACTACAGCCGCCGTTTCCGCCGTTGCCGGACCGTACAAAAATTTTTGCGTGGTCGATGAACATGCAGCACCACGATTGTCATGGGGAACCTCTGATTTATTGCACTATCGGGCGCATGGCTGCGTTGTGTCCTCGCTCAACCCTCACCTATCTCTCTGATAAGCCTCGGGTTTCGCTCCGGGACGCCTTACCCTGCATCCCGCTATCACAATAAATCAGAGGTTCCATAGGAAGATGGGAGAGAAAGAGCCCGGGAAGGAAGATGAGTCGTTTATGTTGAGGAGGGATACACGCTGATCTTGCGTCGCGCTTCGCCTCCCTCGAATTTCACGGTTCCGGCCACTTTGGCAAAGAGGGTATGATCTCTGCCCATCCCGACGTTATAGCCGGGATAAAACTTGGTGCCTCGTTGGCGAACGAGAATGTTGCCCGGTTGCACCCGTTCGTCGGCGTACCGCTTGACTCCCAGATATTGAGGATTGCTGTCGCGTCCGTTTCGAGATGAACCGCCACCTTTTTTATGTGCCATGCCCGGTCCTCTTTCTAGCCCGTGACGATGTCATCGACGCGGAGTTGGGTGAATGATTGACGATGTCCGCGGGTTTTCCGGTAATTCTTCCTGCGTTTCTTCTTGAACACCGTGATCGATCGGCTTCGGCCGTTTCGAATCACCGTGGCCTGCACGTGCGCCCCTTCGATCACCGGTTGTCCGCGAAGGAGTTCCTCGCCTGTCGAAATGAAGCGAACGGGCTTCAATTGCAAGGTCTCGCCGACTTCGGCGTGAAGCGTTTCGACCTGAAGGATCGAACCCGGTTCGACCCGATATTGTTTTCCACCGGTTTCCAAGATCGCGTACATGGGAGCGTCATCCTTTCATTGCCCGCAGATGTATCATGCACCCGAAAGAGGTGTCAAGGCGTGCCGGGAGGTCGGAACAGCCGGATTGACAGGCTGAGACCGCCTCGCTATAAGCTATAAGTATGGGGACGTATTTCCGGGAACCGAGCCGAAAGCAGAAAGGTGGGTCATGGTGACGCCGAGTGAAAAAATCTGGATGGATGGAACCTTCGTGAATTGGGACGAAGCCTCCGTCCACGTGTTGACGCATTCCTTGCACTACGGCTTGGGAGCCTTTGAAGGCATTCGTTGCTACCGGGGGAAGACCGGGTCAATGATTTTTCGCTTGCGCGAGCACGTGGACCGGCTGTTCGAGTCGGCGCACATTATGGCGCTGAACGTCCCCTACAGTCGCAAGGACGTGTCCGAAGCCATCGTGGAGACGGTCAGGATCAATAAACTGGAATCCTGTTATATCCGTCCGTTGCTGTACGTGGGGTACGGGGAAATGGGCCTGTATCCCGGGAACAATCCCATCAAGCTGGCGATTGCCGCTTGGCCGTGGGGCACTTATCTGGGAGAGGACGCCCTGGTGCATGGAATCCGGGCCAAGGTGTCGTCATTTACGCGCCACCACGTGAACGTCTCCATGACCCGCGCAAAAGTTTCCGGGTACTACGTGAATTCCATTTTAGCCAAGTGTGAAGCGAAAACCGCGGGGTACGACGAGGCCATTCTCCTGGATACGGAGGGCTACGTGGCCGAGGGAACCGGAGAAAACGTGTTCATCGTGTCAAAGGACGTGCTCAAAACCACGCCCTTGACTTCCATTCTGGAAGGGATCACTCGTCATTCCATCCTGGAGTTGGCCAGGGAGAAAAACATTCCGGTGGTGGAAGAACGGTTTACCCGGGATGCATTATACGTGGCCGAGGAAGTGTTCCTCACGGGAACGGCCGCCGAAGTGGCGCCTGTTCGGGAAATCGACGACCGCCAGATCGGAACAGGTAAACGGGGCCCCGTCACGGATCTTCTCCAGAAGGCCTTCTTCGACATTGTGAAGGGCGAAGACGATTCCCATGCCCATTGGCTGACGCCCGTCTGAGCCTCATTGTTTCTTCGGATAGTCCAGACCCGTCCGGCTGAATCGAGTCATACGGCGTTCGGGCGACTCCACGCCAGCCTCGTTTTTCATGTGTCTTTCAGGGAAAAATCAATGTGCCGAGGAGGGCATCTCCGACGACTCGGGAGAAGCCGACTCCGGAGGGGCTTCCGTGCTTTCCGGAGCGGAGCCGGACGCGGCAGGGACGTCAATTACCGAAGCGACGTTCTCCTGTCTGGACAGTAACGCCAGGCTGAGCGAAGTCAGCATGAAAATAACTGCCGCAGCCACTGTGACCTTGCTGAGAAACGTCCCGGGACCGCGACTACCGAACACCGTTTGACTGGATCCGCCGAATGCCGCACCGATTTCGGCCCCCTTCCCTGCCTGAAGCAGGATCGCGGCGATCATCAAAAAACAGACGATGAGATGGAGAATGACAGTGGCAGTATACATGGATGTTTCTTGACGGCTATTTGGTAACGAGTTTAGGAGGCCATCCCGCAGATCTTAGCAAAGCCATCAGGATCAAGACAAGCTTTTCCGACAAGGGCCCCATTGATCTCATCCGATTCGAAGAGTTCCCGGGCATTTTCAGGGGCAACGCTTCCGCCGTAGAGGATCCGCGCGGTGTGTGCGATTTGCGGCCGTTCCTTCTTCAGGATGGAGCGAAGAAAGGCGTGCATTTCTTCAATGTGTCGGACGGTAGCCGCGTACCCGGTGCCGATAGCCCAAACCGGCTCATAGGCAATGGCGAGACCCGTCATCTGCTCTGCTGGAACGTCGCGCAGGGCACCGAGCATTTGCCCTTCGACCACGTCTTGAGTATGCCCGGCCTCTCGTTCTTCCAGGGTTTCCCCCACGCACAGAATGGGAGCGAGTTCATGCCGCAACGCGGCTTTCAGCTTTTTATTGACTTGTGCATCGGTTTCCCCGAAGAATTGCCGGCGTTCCGAATGCCCGACAATGACCGCTTGGCACCCCACGTCTTTCAGCATGCGACCGGAAACCTCACCCGTGTACGCCCCCTCTTCTTCCCATGACAGGTCCTGTGCGCCCAGTTTGAACGGATCAGCGGCGAGGAGGATTTGCCGGACGCCGTCCAGAGCGGTAAACGGGGGGATGAGCAGGATCTCCGCGGAGACGTCATGTCCCAGGACTTGCCGGAATCGGTGGACAAACTCGACAGCCTCGGCTGTCGTTTTGTGCATCTTCCAGTTTCCTGCGATGAGTCGGGGATTCACGACAGCGGTGACCGTAAGCGATCAGGGTAACAGGGAAGCGACGGATCCATTACCGAGCCGGCAGTGCCGCCAGCCCGGGCATGTTTCCCCCTTCCAACAGGGTAAGCGCTGCCCCACCTCCCGTTGAAATAAACGACATGCTGTCGGTTTCGCCGGCGCGGTGGATGGCCAAGGCAGTCGAGCCGCCCCCGACGATCGTGAGAGCATAGGCATTGGCGACGGCGTGGGCCATGGCTTGGGTGCCCCGGGCAAAGGCGTCTCGTTCGAACAGGCCCATCGGCCCGTTCCAGAGGATGGTTTTGGCATTTTCAACGGCCTCGGTAAAGAGTTTGACGGAGGCCGGGCCGATATCCAGTCCATACCATCCTTCGGGAATCTCTTGAATGGGAACGATTTTCGTTTCGGCGCCGGGGTCCAGGCTGGCCGCAACCACGCAATCCACCGGAAGATAGAATTTGATTCCTTGCCCGATAGATCGTTCATACACGCCTTTGGCGAAATCAAGCATCTCGTCTTCGACCAGGGACCGGCCGATTTCCAGGTTCATGGCCTTCAGAAACGTAAAGGCCATGCCGCCGCCGATCACGACTTTATCGACTTTGTTTTCAAAGTTTTTGATCACGCCGATTTTCCCCGAGACCTTCGCGCCCCCCAACAGGGCCACAAAGGGACGGACGGGATTTTCAACGGCTCCTTCGAGGTACTCTACTTCCCGTTTCATCAAATAGCCGGCTGCTGACGTTTTGATGAACAAGGGAATGCCCGCGGTGGAGGCGTGAGACCGATGCGCGGTCCCGAACGCATCATTAATGAAGACGTCACCCAACGAGGCCAGTTCCGATGCGAAATTTTCGTCATTGGATTCCTCTCCGGGATGAAACCGGAGATTTTCCAGCAAGAGGACGCCGCCGGGTTGTAATTGACTCGCGAGGTTTTTGACGACCGGGCCCTCGCAGGACGGCGCGAACGTCACGTCCTTCCCCAACAGGCGTTTCAGGCGTTTGGCCACCGGTGCCAGGCTGAGTTCCGGGCAGACCGTTCCTTGGGGCCGCCCCAGGTGGGAACACAAAATCACGCTTCCACCTTCGTCGACCACGTGATTGATGGTGGGAATCGCCGCGCGAATCCGGGAATCGTCAGTAATTTTCCGGTCCTCGTCGAGAGGAACGTTGAAGTCGACGCGAATAATGACCCGCTTCCCTTGCAGGTCAACCTGATCAATGGTTTGTTTGGTAATGTGCATGAAACGTCCTTTCCTCCGAACATGGTGCGGGACAAGCCCGGAGGGTTAATTCTTCGAGGCCAGAAATTTCACCAGATCCCTCAACCGGCATGAATATCCCCACTCGTTGTCGTACCAGGCAAAGACCTTGACGAACCGGCGATTCATCACGGTCGTGAGGGGCGCATCGACAACCGCCGAATAGGAACTCCCATTTAAATCGATGGAGACAATGGGATCTTCGGAATACCCCAGAATACCGTTGAGCGGGCCTTCGGCGGCCTTGGCAAAGGCGGCATTGACTTCGGCGGCGTCACAATCCCGTTCGGTCTCCACGGCCAGATCTATCAAAGAAACATTGGGGGTGGGGACGCGAATGGCGACCCCGTCCAGCTTGCCCTTCAGTTCCGGGATCACCAGGTGCAAGGCTTTGGCCGCGCCGGTCGAGGTCGGGATCATCGAGAGTCCCGCGCTTCTGGCGCGCCGCAGGTCCTTGTGGGGTAAATCCAGCAATTGCTGGTCATTGGTATACGAATGAATGGTGGTCATGTAGCCGTGGTCGATACCGAACTGTTCGAGCAAAATTTTGGCCACCGAAGCCAAACAGTTGGTCGTACAGGAGGCATTGGAGATGATGTGGTGGGATTGGGGATCGTACGATTGTTCGTTCACCCCTAACACGACCGTGAGGTCGGCGTTCTTTCCCGGGGCCGAGATCACCACACGCGGAGCGCCGGCTGATAAATGCTGGCTCGCTCCTTCCCGGTCGGTGAAACGACCCGTGGCTTCTATGACCACGTCGACCTCCAGCTTTTTCCAGGGCAATTCCTTGGGGTCCCGTTCCGCGAAGACTTTGATGCGTTGGGTATTGACAAGCAAGTGATCGTCTCCGGCTTCCACCGTTCCCTGAAATCGACCATGGACCGAGTCGAAAGCCAGCAGGTGGCTCAGGGTTTTCGAGTCGGTCAGGTCGTTGATCCCGGCGACTTGAATGGACGGGTCGCCCAAGGAGGCTCGAAAAAAGTTCCTGCCGATACGTCCAAACCCGTTGATTCCGACACGAATAGCCATCACGTTTCCGTTTGTAAAATGGTTTAAAAATCCGTAAGGAGAGGGGAAAACTCAAATGATACTTACAGGAATTGGTGAAGTCAAATCTTCATGGCTTCCTTGACCTCTCCGAGCGTTTGGCGGGAGATCTCGGAAGCGCGTTCGCACCCGGCCTGGGCCACTTCGTCGAGCCGCGCGGGGTTGGCTTCGAGCGAGCCGCGAGCGTCCCAAATAGGCGAAAGTTGCGCCACGACGCGGTCCGCCACGAATTTCTTACAGTCGATACAGCCGATCTTGGCCGTGCGGCATTCCTGGTTGACCTGGTCAATGACCGCGGGGTCGGAATATATCTTGTGGAATTCGAACACCGGGCAGATCTCGGGGTTCCCCGGGTCGGTTCGTCTCACCCGGGCCGGATCGGTGACCATGGTTTTGAGGGTTTGCCGGACCGTGGGTTCGGTGTCCGAAAGATTGATCGTATTCCGGTAACTCTTGCTCATTTTGCGACCGTCGGTGCCGACGACTTTGGGAAATTCCGTGAGCAGTTCCTGCGGTTCCACCAGCACGGGGGTATAGAGACTGTTGAACCGCCGGGCGATCTCGCGGGTCAGTTCCAGGTGGGGGAGTTGGTCTTTGCCGACCGGCACGGCATCGGCCTTGTAGAGCAGGATGTCCGCGGCTTGCAGGACGGGATACCCCAAAAACCCGTGTGTGGAAAGGTCACGTCCCTCCAGTTGTTCCTGTTTTTCCTTATACGTCGGATTGCGTTCCAACCACGAGACCGGGGTCAGCATCGAGAGGAGTAAATGCAACACGGCATGTTCCGGCACGTGGGATTGAATGAAGACCGTGGACCGTTCGGGGTCGATTCCCGCCGCGAGCCAGTCGATCAGCAATTCCCGGACGTAGGTCGTGACCTGGCCGGTGTCTTCGTAATTGGTGGACAGCGCGTGCCAATCCGCCACAAAGAAGAAACACGTATGGTTGTCCTGAAGGGTTTTCCAATTCGTGAGGGCCCCCAGATAATTACCCAGGTGCAGGCGTCCGCTGGGCTGCATTCCGCTTAACACGCGCATCGTTCACTCCTTCACAAGGCGTTACAAGACCAACCTCGAGAGAATACTGCCGGTCATGAATTGGAAGATCGTCCCGATAAAGCCGCTGACCACGTGAATCCGCGAATCGAAAAAGATCAGGCCGAGGATCACCAGCATGCCATAGGGTTCCAGCCGGCTGAGCAGGACGGCCGGTTTGAGCGGCAGGCTGCTCAACAGGATCCGGCCTCCGTCGAGCGGAGGGATCGGAAGCAGATTAAACGCAAAGAGCAAGGTATTGATGATCACCGAAAACAGGGCCATGGCGACCAACGGCAACAGGAGCATCCCCAGCAGGTCGGTTCTCGGGTTGACGCCTGCCTGCGGAGGCCAATTCTCCTGGAGCGTGGGATCGATGGTGAGCAGGACGTTCAACAGGATACCGCTCAGGATGGCCAGGACGAAATTCATCGCCGGACCGGCTGCCGCCACGAGGGCCATGTCGCGCCGGGGGTTGCGTAATCGTCCGGGAGTCACGGGAACGGGTTTCGCCCAACCGAACAGGAAGCCTCCCGGCATCAACAGGCAGAGCAGGGGAACGATAATAGTACCGAACCGGTCGATGTGGACGAGTGGATTGAGCGTCAACCGGCCGTGCTCCCGAGCCGTGCCGTCTCCGTAATAATTGGCGACCCAACCGTGCGCATACTCATGCAGGACTACGGCCAGCATGAGCGGGAGGATCACATAGGACAGGGTATGAAAAAATTGGACCATGGGTAATTAATTCTACTTAATTCAGTTGGACGAATCGACCGTTCTGAATTTTGATCATATACACTTTGCGGGTGAGGATGCCACCCTCATCGAATTTTTCCAAACCGCCCAGGGTGGGAATATCATGCCGGACAAAGAGTTGGATTCGGACGTCAGGCCCGGTGGTGGCCCCCCGGCGGATCGCGTCAAGGACCGCATGCATGGCATCGTAAGCCTGTACCGCAAAAATGGATGGGTCGCCCTGAAACCGTTCACGATAGGCGGTGATAAAACGTCGGGTTTTCGGATCGACGGTCTCAAGGAACAGGGCATCGCCGAACACCCCCCCATCGATTGAACTGCGTCCCCATTTCAGGAGATTGGGGTGGTTCCAGGTATTCGTTCCCAACAGGGGGACGTTCACGTCGAAAAAGGCGAGCTGCGCGGCAAGAAACGCCACGTCGGTCGGATGGCCGGGGAGAAACAGGGCATCGAATCCGGGAGTATACACCAACGGCGCGTCCTCCTTCCCGTCCTCAGGTGTTTCGTCCGCCTTGACCGGATCGTTCTCCGGATCGACCGGCTCCTCGGTTTCCAGGGGCAACATTTCTCCATAGAGGCTCAAGTCCGTCTCTTTCATGCGAATGATTTGACTCGACGCATCGGTTGTTCCCGGTTGATACCACTCCGCGGCAATCACCTCCCCCCCGTTTTGAACCGCGGCCTGTTGAAAAATGTGAAGCAACTTTTTGCCATGGGGCGTCTGAGGGGCCAGGATACAAAAGCGGGTATACCCGAAATGCCGCATGGCATAGTCCACCAGCCGGTTGATCTGGAGGGAAGGCGTCATGGCGCTGCTGAACCAATACCGTCCGAATTGCTTGACGTTACGCAGGGTCGCGGTGGGTGTAATAAAGGGCACGGACGCGAGGTCCGGGGTATCGGCCAAAAGTTGAACCTCCCGGGCCAATAAAGGGCCAATCAGGGCGATGGGGGCATATTCGTTGAGCAGTTGAGGAACCTCGCTACGGAGTTGAGCCGCCGGCAGGGCGCTGTCTTTCACCACGAGACCGACGGCATTGGAACTCCCAAAGGCCTTATCCTCTTCCAGGGCCAACCGGATGCCGTTGAACGCCTCGGTCCCAAAGGGCTTCATTTTTCCCGAGAAAGGCAAGATCGCCGCAATCACCTGGCGATGGGCTTTGATTCCGGCAGTGACGGTCCGTAGAAGCGCGGTCGCGGTCCGGGCATAGGGATGATCGGGAAAACGTTGAAGGAATGCGCGGATGTCCCGGTCGGCCAACGTCTCGTCGTCCCGTGACTTGTGGAGTTCAATGAGGCGGATTAAGGCCAGATCGCCGGGATAGGTGCTCGGAAAGGCATCGATGACTTCACCGAGCGACGGCTCGTTCATTTTTTCCAGGATGAGACTTTGAACGTAGTCCCGGAGATCGCGTCGTTCGTCTGCCCCCGATTGTTCGGCGTGAGTCAATGCGGTTTCAACCGCCCGCAGGTACTCACCGTTCGCCTCGTACGCGAGGCACAATCGATACAGGGCCTCGGCGCGTATGGTTTCGTCCGAACTCAGGTCCAGGATGCGGGAGAGGATGGCAATAGCCCGGTTGGGCTGTCCTAATGCGGTATAGAGGGTGCCCAGCCTCAATCGGGCATCATGGATTAGCGCAGAGCCCGGATATTCTTCCAGGAATTGTTCGAGAGTGGTGATAGCCTGGTTGCCTTGCCCTTCGGCTTCCAGGGCGACGGCGTGCAAAAAAGTGAATTGCTCGATGAAGATCGGCGGGTTGGATTGATCCAGAAACCGTTCGCTCAGTTGTAGCGCCTCTCCACTGTGTTCCTGTTCAAGTTGAGCCTTGATCCGGGCGAGAGCCTGTTCCTCGGTCAGTTCATCGGGCGATGACAACCACGGGGGGGTGTCCCTACCAAGTGTCGCCCCCGGCCATAAACCGGTACTGACGAGGAGGAACCAAAGAAGGATGGAGGAAAAAGAGAACTTGGCGATGATCATGAGACATTGTTGCGCATTGTGGTATATAAAGCCAGGGTCGCTGACTGTCAAGAAAGGCGAGACGCGTATGAGTGACGAGCCGACACTGCAACCGTGGCGCATTGAAGACCTGATCGACCAGTATCTGACCAATTTGAGAGTCGAGGGGGGCGTCGCCCGCAATACCGTCCAGGCCTATCGACGCGATCTCGAAAAATTGCGCGCCTACTTGGTGTTGGAGGGCATGACCAATCCGCTGGACGTCCCTCCGCATTTGACCGGATTTCTGACGCACCTGCGCGCGCAACAATTGTCGCCGGCCTCGGTGTCCCGGTGTCTGGCAGCCATCCGTGGGTTTTACCGGTTTCTCAGTACGGAGCATGGGGCCCCGGAGGTCCTGTCACAATTACCCGGGGCGCCGAAGCAATGGGAGAAACTGCCCAAGACGCTGACCGAATCAGAGGTGACGGCCTTGTTGGAATTGCCGGTCGGACAAGAGTTGGAGGAAATCCGGGATTCCGCCATGGTGGAGTTGATGTATGCGGCCGGGCTCCGGGTATCCGAATTGATCTCGCTGCCCCTGTCGGCGGTAAACGTGGAAGTGGGATACGTGCAGGCCACCGGCAAACGCGACAAACAACGCATGGTGCCCATCGGCGAAGTCGCGCGCCAAAAGCTGGTGGCCTATAGCCGGGAGGTCCGTCCGGCCTTGCTGAAAGGTCGATCGGCCACGGCGTTGTTCGTGACGAGACGGGGGGCAGCCATGACGCGGCAGAGCTTTTGGACCATTCTCCGGCGGCGGGCGGTGCGAGCCGGCATTCACAAGCCGATCTCTCCGCACATGCTGCGCCATTCGTTTGCCACGCATCTGCTGGAACACGGTGCCGATTTGCGCGCCGTGCAAATGATGCTGGGCCACGTCAACATCGCCACCACCCAAATTTATACGCACGTGGAGCACAAGCGATTAAAGCAGGTCCATGACGAGCGGTTCCCCAGGAAACAACGCCGCGGATCGTCCGGCAAACCCGCCGCTCAAGAATAAGCGCCGTCGCTTAAGAGACGGCACAAGGACGGACCTCTACGTTGCAAAGGAGAAATCCCCTGTGGCAGGCTTGATCGCCGGTTGCATTCGCCGTCCGCCTGAAGGAGGAAGAAGATGAAGTTCAAGCGACAGGTCCATTACGTCAAAGGGGTCTTTGTCTGTCCCAAGTGCAATCAATCTTTTGTTCAGGAACGCTGGATTGAAGAGTGGCGCGTGCGCTGTCATCGCTGTGATTATCGCGGCACCCTCACCCATGTTTCCGTGGAAGAACACATGGAAGAAGAAACCGAACGTCTCTGACGATCGAACGGTTGCCTTCTACCTCCGCGTGGCGCGCGAGTTGTTCCCGTTCCCTTCCAATGTCTTTTGGTACGACTCCATACATGTCCGGTTTCTCTTGCCATCCGTGGTCGAGTTCTCGTGATTTTCATCAGGCCGGCGCGGGCCGAATGAACGGTCATGGCGCTGGTGTCCTAAAGCGGGAGTTCGACGAAACGGAAACGATGCGATGAGCGAACTGCCTGATCACTTTCAGTGGACCGTGTATTGGGAGCGCGAATACACGACCGCCATTGCGCCGGAACGGTTGAAACTCGATTTCCAGCCCCACCGGCCGTTGATGACCAACATGCCGTTGCACGAACAACGGGAATTGGCCGCCAGCGGCTACAAGGTGCTTCCGGATGATTGCGGGCCTGTACGCATGGTGGGCCAGTACGGGTGGCTGGTCCGGTGCCCGGTGGATTGCAAGATTCGCCGGACGAAAGACGGTTTGAAATGGCAAGCGCCCGAAATTCTTCCCGAAGAACGACTGCTCGGATACAAGTCCTTTTCCGGGATGTACGTGGACACGATCTTGAACAGCGGCTATGCCAAACTCTGTTGCGGGATCCGCTTTTACTATCCCAAGCAGATCGGCATTATGCTGAAGGATATTCCCAACCACTTTTACCACTACCCGGAACGCACGTTTTCCGTGTGGGAAGGGATCAAATCACAGGAATACAAGCTCACGCCCAATTTGTACGATTTCCTTCCGGACTACGACGCGTTTGTGGCCAACGTGCTCCTGCAATTGGAAAAACCCACGACGCTGAAACGCGGCGATCCCGTTGCCCTGGTGGTCCCGGTCCTGCTCCCCAAGCAGTTTCGTTTGGAGGAACTGACCCCCGACCGGAAGCAGGCCAGACCGACGCGGTAAAGCCAGTCATTTGTGGCACGCTCGGCGCTAAGACATATGCTTGACATAGGTCTCGATTGAGCTTACGCTGGGCCAAGGTCAATCGTTTCGATAGAGGTGTCTGTGATGAGAACGGCCAAGTTGTTCAGGAATGGGAAAAACCAGGCGGTCAGGTTGCCCAAACAATTCGAGTTTGGAGGCGTCAACGAAGTCAGCATCCGCAAGGAAGGTAACGCCATAGTGTTGCTTCCCGTCAGAAAAAGCTGGATATCTTATGCCGTGCTGCCAGCCGCCGATGCTGATTTTATGGCAGCGCGTCCTTCACTGCTGGATGACAAGAGAGTGAATTTTTGAGTTTGTACGTGTTGGACACGGATACCTGCAGTTACGTTATCAGAAGACGTCCCGAGTCCCTCTTGGCGTCCATGCAGGTGACGGCAGGGGAAGGACACAACATCACGATTTCGGCCATTACGTATGCCGAATTGTTGCTTGGGGCAGAGCGTTCCGACAATAAACGGAAACACCGGAGATTAGTGACCGAGTTCGTTGAGCGTCTGGATAACATATTGTCTTGGGATGCCAGAGCCGCAGAGACATTCGCCACGTTGCAGGCCTATTTGTATAAGAAAGGCTCACCCATCGGGCTGAACGATACGATGATTGCCGGGCACGCTTTGAGTCGGGACGCCATTGTCGTCACGAACAACGTCAAGCATTTCAGCAAGGCACCGAGGTTGAAGGTTGAAAATTGGGTGCGGCACGATCCTTGATCGGACACGATCTGCAAGCGCGCTGATCCGAGTACGGGCCAATCATGGCTCTTCCCTCCTTTCATGACGTGGAACGTGCGGCGGCCCGCTTAAAGGGCATTGCCCGCGAAACCCCTATCCAGACTTCTCGACAGCTTGATGACCATTCGCACGCCACCGTGTTCCTGAAGTGCGAAAACTTTCAGCGCGTGGGCGCGTTCAAGTTTCGCGGGGCGCACAACGCCGTTGTGCAGCGGCTCTCGTCGGCGCCCGTGGTAGCCCTGTCTTCCGGGAATCATGCCCAGGGCGTTGCGCTGGCCTGCCGGTTGTCGGGAAAAGAAGCGCATTTGGTGATGCCGGAACCGGTGAACCCCATCAAGCGGGCGGCGGTGCAGGACTACGGGGGTATTGTCCACGTGCCTCCCGGTCCCTGGGATGCGGAATCGTTTTCCCAAGATCTGGTTCAGGAGCTTCAGGGTGAATGGATCGAAGCCTTTAACGATCCCGACGTGATAGCGGGGCAGGGAACCGCCGCGTTGGAATTGCTGGCCCGCGTGCCGGATCTCGACGTTCTGCTGGGTCCCATCGGCGGCGGGGGCTTGTTATCCGGCACGTGTTTGGCGGCTCATGGCCTCAATCCCCAGATCCGGGTTTACGCGTGTGAGCCGGCCGGGGCTTTGGATGCCCTGAATTCCGTGCGGGAAAACCGCATTGTGCCGCAGGAGCATCCGCGGACCATCGCGGAAGGGTTACGGACGAGCGTGGGGACCCTCACGCTGCCTATCCTGCGCGACCACTTGGCCGGCTTCTTTGTGGTGGAGGAACATGAAATCGTCGCGGCCATGCGGTTCGTTTACGAACGCATGAAACTGGTGATCGAACCGGCCAGTGCCGTGGCCGTGGCGCCGCTGCTCCGGCAGGAACCCGCGCTGCAAGGCAAGCGCGTGGGCGTGATCATCTCCGGCGGCAACGTGGATCTGTCTCTCTACTTCGAGGGGTTGTCGAGTTTCTGAGCTTCTTATTCAGGAGAGGCTTGAGGCAGCGAATCCCGGAGTTCTTCCAAGTTCTTGATCACGAGCAGGTCGCCGTTGGCGGTGGCGACGTCGATGCCTTGCGCGCAGACCGTGCGGCAGCGATCCGGTTGGTTGGCCTGTTTGAGGGATTGCGCCAAGGCCAGGATGGCCGCGGAGTAGGTGGGTTTCACTTTGAGGCAGCTCTCAAGGGCAGAGACGGCCTCTTCCCAATTTTCATCCCCCATGTACGCTTTTCCCAAGCCGAACCAGAGGGTTTCGTCATTGGGATCCATTTGCAGGACTTTTTTAAATTTGTCGATTTTGGGATCTGCCATGTGGTGTCCTGTTGAATGTGTGTGAATGTTCTTGGTGCGCTTTCCGGTCACGGACTGTAGCAGAGCGGTCTTCGCGTTGTCTAACCACGGACCCTGTGTTACCATCCGATTCCCGGTTTCCCCTCATCTTGCATCCTTTACCCCTCACTCTTCCCTCACCCGCAAAGGGCGAGGGTCAAAGACTTCAAGGGGAGAGGGAAAGCGACCAAACCGGCTTGCACGAAGAACCTCATTCCTAAGGATTCTGTATGGGACGCGTGGGAATCGTGACGCATCCGGCGTATCTGGAACATGATATGGGCCGGTCGCATCCGGAGTCGCCGGAACGGCTGCGGGCCATTGTCGCTCGACTCGAATCCACCGGGACGATGTCGCAGTTGACCCGGATTGCTCCACGACAAGCCGAAAAGGAGTGGATTACCCGTGTTCATGATCCGGCCTACGTGCAGCGGCTGGAAGACAAGGCCCCGAGCACGGGCTATGCCTCGCTCGATTTGGACACGTCCCTGTCGCCCGGTTCATTGCCTGCCGCGCATCTCGCCGCCGGCGGGGCGCTGGCGGCCGTTGATGCCGTCATGGCCAACCAGGTCGATCAGGTTTTTTGTGCGGTTCGTCCGCCCGGGCATCATGCCGAAGCTAATCGTGCCATGGGGTTTTGCCTGTATAATAACGTAGCGGTTACGGCCCGGTATATTCAGGAGCGTTATGGTCTCAAGCGCGTGCTGATCGTGGACTGGGACGTACATCACGGTAACGGCACGCAACACGCGTTTGAAGACGATCCCTCGGTTCTGTTTTTCAGCACGCACCAGTATCCCCATTACCCCGGCACAGGGGCGGAGACGGAGCGTGGCAGGGGCAAGGGCGAAGGGGCGACTATCAACGTGCCCCTGTATGGGGGGCAAGGGACGGATGAGTATCGAGAAATTTTTCTCAACGTGTTGGTTCCGGCGGCGGCGGCGTTTCGGCCCGAGTTCGTGTTGATTTCGGCCGGCTTCGATGCCCACAGGGATGATCCTCTGGCGAGCATGGCAATCACGGATGAGGGCTACGGGGAACTTACTCGCATCGTGGCATCCATTGCCCAAACTCATTGTCAGGGTCGCATCGTGGCTTGCCTGGAAGGCGGTTACGACCTCCGGGCGCTGGCCGCTTCGGTTGAACACCATGTTCTCGCTTTGATGGAAACGTAACCTATGGCAAGGCCGCTACGAAGACGACGACGAGGCCGAGGCCGGTTGTATGCCTTGTTGGCGCTGCTGATGCTCGTCCCGGGCGTGTTCTATTATTTTTATACGGAAGTCCGGCCTACCGTGATTTTCGGATTGCGTGACGATTACGCTCATGCCATTCCGTTTCAGCAGGTCCCTGCGGGCCTGGACTCTCTGAGCGCGGAGTCCTGCGGCGAATGCCATCAGGCGATTTATGAAGAATGGAAAACCAGCATTCATGCCCATGCCTACCGGGACCCGTTTTTCCAGGCCTATTGGAAAAAGGACGGGTACGTCTGGGTCTGTCTCAACTGCCACACGCCGTTGGAGAATCAGCAGCCCACGCTCATCAAGGAGATCCCGGACAACCGCGTCGAAAAGGCGGTCGAGGTTGATAACCCGCACTACGACATGGCCTATCAGGCGGAAGGCGTCACCTGCGCGGCGTGTCACGTGCGCGACGGTAAGATCCTGGGGCCGTTCGATGATTCGGCGGCTCCGCATCCCACGGAATACGATCCCGCCTTTCGCACCACTGCGGTTTGTTATCGTTGTCACAACGTGGTTTCCGGGCCTTTTCAATTTTATAACGTGGGGCCGTGCGGTACGTATGCGGAATATGAAGGCGAGTTTTTCATGAAAGAGCAGGGATTCACGTGCCAGCATTGCCACATGCCGGAAATTTCACGTCCGGTAGCAGAGGGCGGGCCCATTCGACAGGGCCGGCAGCATTTGTGGCGTGGCGGGCATGATCCGGAAATGATCAAACGGGCCGTCGCGATCCAGGTCCGGGCCGATCCCCCCAACCCCAAACAGGGAGAGACCGTCACGATGACCCTGACCCTGATCAATGCCGGGGCAGGGCATAAGATTCCCACGGGAGACCCCGATCGCCATTTTACCGTGGAATTTGTCGTCAAGGATCGGTCGGGCCGGGTTCTCAAGCAGCAAACCGACACCATGGGCCGGTGGATTCTCTGGCAACCCGTTATCCTTGAAGTATATGACAATCGCCTGCTGCCGTTGGCCAGCCGCGACTATGAGTTTTCGTATGAAATCCCCGAAGCCCGGTCCGACTTGGTGGTGGAGGCTCGGGTCCGGTACCATATTTTGACCGACGGCCAGCATGCCATGTTGCGGGAGACCTATGGGTTGCGGTCGGATGACCCGTACCGGTATACGATCTATACGCGGCGATTTCCGCTGAATGACGAGTTGAAAACGGCGTTGCATGCGGAAACGCCGGTCGAGACACGGTTGGGATGCGCTGCTCCGGAGAACGGGGTTCATCCCGTGAAACCCGCCCCTGCAAGGGGTCATCACGATCTTTTAACCATAGGTTGATTTATGTGGAGCACGTACCTCATCGATACGGAAACCCTGGCCCTCAATCTTGGCCGGGAGGATTTGGTGATTATTGACGTCCGCGGCCAGGGCGCGTACACCTCGCACATCCCCGGGGCGGTGCATAGTACCTGGCATGAATACAGCGATCCTCAAGCCACGGCCAAGGGGTTGTTGGATCCTGACGTCGCCCGGTTGGAGAAGCGGCTGCAGGCCCTGGGCGTGAACAATTCCAGCGACGTCGTGGTGTACGGCAATCCTTTTGATAATTGGGGTGACGAAGGCCGGATGTTTTGGATGTTGCAGTATCTCGGACACAAGAGCGTCAAAATCCTGGACGGCGGCTGGCCCAAGTGGACGGCGGAACATCGACGCTATGAACATGAGCCGGTTCGGCCCAAGCCGGGAAACTTTACGGCGTCGGTCCAGCCGGACGTGATCATTGACAAACAGGAACTGAAAAAAATGGTCAAGAGTCCCCATCGGGACAGGGTGATCGTAGATGCCCGAAGCGTGGAGGAATACGCGGGCAAGGAAATCGATGGGTTGCCGCGGTCCGGGCATATCCCGTCCGCCGTCAATATTCCCTGGAGCGGGTTTCTCCGGCAGGATGCCACCGTCAAACCCCTGTCCGTCGTTCGGGAAATGTTTCACGCGTTCGGCATGAACGAACAACAGGAAGTCATTACCTATTGTTTGGGCGGCCTTCGATCTGCATGGGTCTATTTTTTGCTCAAGTTGGCCGGATACGAGCGGGTGCGGAATTATCCCGGATCCTGGTGGGAGTGGAGCCGGGATTTTGCGGCCCCCGCTGAAAGAGACATGAAATTGCTCTATCAGGTGACGGGCAAAGCCGACGAAGAGGCGTCTTGAAGAAACCGGGAAGGTATGCAAAAATTAGAACAAACATTTGTTTATCTAACCTTTTAGCCAGGAGATCTAAAATGATGAAAAATATTCTCTTTGGCGGGTTATTGATTTTGGCAGTGTTTGCATTGGTGTCCACGTCGGGGTGCTCCGAAGAGAAGGCGCCTGAGAAGGCCGCGCCTGCGGAGGCAGCGCCTGAAGAGGCCGCGCCTGCGGAGGCAGCGCCTGAAGAGGCCGCGCCTGCGGAGGCAGCACCTGAAGAGGCCGCGCCTGCGGAGGCAGCACCTGAAGAGGCCGCACCTGCGGAGGCAGCGCCTGAAGAGGCCGCACCTGCGGAGGCAGTCGAAGGGAAGTCGGATTAACAAGGAGGTGTCGAATGGCGAAGAAGTTTTTTCTTGCCGCATTGGTGATGTCGGTGTTGTTCGTATTGGCGGTTGCGCCGGCGTTTGCCGATGGGAATCCGCACGTTGCTGAAGCGATTGCGCACGCGGAAGAAGCGGCCAAACATGGCGGCATGGGCCATGCCGATGCCGTGGTCGGCCATGCCCAG
Organism: Nitrospirales bacterium; assembly: GCA_965204475.1. Lineage (GTDB taxonomy): Bacteria > Nitrospirota > Nitrospiria > Nitrospirales > UBA8639 > Bin75. Next base: position 1,138,710 of record OZ241988.1, on the reverse strand, counting down.
GAAGCGTTGAGCCATGCTGAAATGGCCCAGAAAGAAGTCAAGAATCCTCATCTTGATGAAGGCGTCGGCCAATTGAAGGAAGCCATCGCGCACGGCAACCAAGGTCATGCCGAAGTGGCCACCAAACACGCGAAGAGCGCCGTCATGCATCTGAAGGAAGTCCATTGATTGTATCGAACAGGTCAAGGCGGTCTGAAAAACGGGCAGGAAGTTCCTGCCCGTTTTTGTTTTGGAGGCCGATTGCGTTCAAAGAGGCCATTGATGAAAGTCGGCTATTTCCAATCTCACCCTGAATTCGGGAAAGTGGACCGCAACCTTGAGCAGGTGGCCTCCCGCCTGGGTTCGGTGGAATGTGAACTAATCGTCCTGCCGGAATTTGCTTTTACCGGGTACCAATTCGTCGATCAGAAGGAAGTCCTCGAGTTGTCGGAACGGGTTCCGGAGGGCCCGACGACCCAAGCCTGTCTGGAACTGGCCCGCCAACACCGGATGCATTTGGTCGTGGGGTTGCCGGAAAAGGCCGGTCGGCAGTGCTACAACTCGGCGATCGTGGTGGGTCCTTCGGGCTTTCTGGGGTGTTACCGCAAAACGCATTTGTTTTGTGAGGAAACGTTGTTTTTCAGCCCGGGCGACTCAGGATTTCTGGTCTGGGACATCGGCCCGGCTCGCATCGGGGTCATGATCTGTTTTGATTGGTATTACCCCGAAGCCGCCCGTACCCTTGCCTTGCAAGGGGCGGAAATCGTGTGCCATCCGTCGAATCTGGTCCTGCCGCACTGCCCCGACGCCATGGTGACGCGTTCACTGGAAAATCGGGTCTTCAGCATCACGGCCAACCGGATCGGCCAGGAAGCCCGGGGAGGCAAACCGCCCCTGACCTTCATCGGGAACAGTGAAGTCGTCTCACCGACAGGCCGCATTCTTTCCCGAGCCGCTGTCGATGCGCCGGAGTTCGCGGTGGTCGAGATCGACGTCAACGAAGCACGCAACAAGTCCATTAATCCGTACAATGAGTTATTGAAAGACCGCCGCCCCGGGCATTATTCCTCCTAAACCACAAAGAGAATGATCGTCCCGAGGCCCACGCGGTAGTAGCCGAACACCTTCAGCGTGTGTCGTTTGACGTAGGAGAGAAACGCCGCAATCACGGCCCAGGCCACCAAGAAGGACACTACCAGGCCGATGCCCAACGCCAGGACGTCCTGGGCGTTGAAGAGATGATAGGATTGCACGAATTTGTAGCCGGTGGCGGCGAACATGGTTGGAAGCGCCAGGAAGAAGGAAAATTCCGTGGCGACTTTCCGGTCCAACCCCAGGAGCAGCCCTCCCACAATAGTCGAGCCCGAGCGCGACATGCCCGGAATCAACGCCATGCACTGGGCGAAGCCGACTCCCACGGCCTTCGACAGGCCGATGCGTTCCAATACCGTGCAACGAACCGGTTTGGGCCAGGTTTCCACGATGAGGATCACGATCCCGCCTATGATGAGACTCAGGGCCACTGTCCGAGGAGAGAACAAATGCTCCTCGATCCACTCATGAGCCAGTAAGCCCACCAAGGCCGCGGGCAAAAAGGCTGCGCCCAAGCCAATGAGAAACCAGAGATGGCTATGGGTATTGGCTGACGTTCTGATCAAAGCCATCCGGGAAGATGTGGAAGTTTGGAGCTGCCGTCGCAAACTGTGCCGTTCCTGGTTTGCCTGGCTCAACAAAGAACGGATTTTGACACGTTCGTAGGCAACGACGGCCAACACGGCCCCCAACTGGATGCAGATTTCGACGCTGACCGCCACGTGACCCGTAAATCCCAACCAGTGCCCGAAAAGAATGAGATGGCCGGTCGACGAGATGGGGAGATACTCCGTGAGTCCCTCCACGAGGCCGAGCAAAACGGCTAAACCTGGTCCGAATTGTTCCATGGGTGACGGCGGTGGATCATGCGTGAGTCCGTGGGGAATGGTGCGCCGATGAAGGTCGATTCCTCGTCGCGTGAATTGTTGACAAAACATACCAGGGGTTTCATAGTAAATGCCATGTCTAAAGGCCGAAGCCAATCACGTTGCCTGCCGGACGAAAAGGCGGTTTTGATACTGAGAAGAACTGACGAGAACGCCGGGCGAAGTTGGCGATACGGCATGTGGGGAGTGAGCCTTCTCTGTAGTGCCGCCCTGTTTTTGGGAGGCTGTGTCGTCCCCAAGGGCAAACATGAAGCAATCCTGGCGGCCCTGGAAGTTACCAAAACGGAACTGAGAAAAAGACGGATGCAGTATGACGACCTTGAACAAGAAAATGACAAATTACGGGCCGGGCATGAGCAGGCGGCTTTTGATCTGGAAATGCTGAGCGCTGAAATTCAGCAAATTAAGGAAGGTCAAAGAAGTGAACGGGACGTGCTCGCAAATCGCGAGGCGCAGTTGCAGAGAGACCGTGCGACAATGGCGAGCAAACTGCGAGAAATTCAGCATGTACATCAGCAGTTGAAAAGCCAGAACCGTACGCTGCGTGATGCGGTGCGCCGCTATGAGAAAGACCTTAAAGAAGCCCGCGAAGCCGTAGCGAAAAGCGCGGCGCAGGCTTCCAGGGCCTCGAAAAAAACCGGCGCTGAGGCGCCGCCCGTGTCAGCCAAGAAATCTTCACCCAAGCCAGTCCCGCCTCCGGTCGCCGTTCCGTTCAATGAGACGGTGACACCAGTCAATATCAATACGGCTTCCGCGGATGATCTGGAGTTGTTTTTAGGGCTAACCAAGGAAGAGGCCGACAAGGTCGTTTTGAATCGCCCCTATCGGCTTCGCGGAGAACTGGTCTCCAAACAAGTCGTGCCCAAGGCGACCTTTGCCGTGATCAAAGACAGAATTACGGCTAAACCCAAATAAGCCAGCCTTGCACCGCTCCCAATGGGGAGCCGGATATGGGAGACGCGGCCTTCCGGTGCTGCGGTGGATAGGTCCGGGGCTTCAGAAATACCACGCCAGGCTCATCAGCATGCCGACGTCATCCGCGTCGATACGCGTCGGGACGCTGACTCCCACCGTGTCGAAGTATTCGACCCAGCGTTTGCTGTTGTACTGCGTGTAGCGCGCTTCGACGCGGAGCCCGAGGTGTTCGCTCAGCATCCTTTCCACGCCGGCGCCGTACGTCCAGGCCGTATAATCCAGGTTCCTGCTGTCCGTTCCCGAGACAAACTCGGACTGGGTGGTCGAGGTACAGTTCACGACATGCAGGCAGCCTCGATAGTGATTCTGAAACTGCGCCTGGATCAGGCGGATGCCTCCGAGGACGTAGACGCTCGTGTCCCATGACCGCAGCACGCCGGGACTGCCGCCCAGCTTGATCGTAAAGCCGTAGCTCCTGTTTTTTTGAAAGGACCAGCGGTCCGGCCAGCTTTCCCCTGGCTGATTGCGTCCCGCGGAAGTACCAACCCCCTGAAGTTGTCCCTTCGCCTGGCCGCCGTGAAATGCAAGGTCGAGTTCTCCGCTCACGTAAAACCCGTCTTCCTTGGTGAGCAGTGGTATCCGGTGACCGACCAGGAAACCGATCCCGTACGCGAAGGTATCGTCGGAGTCCTGGTCATTGTACACGTCGCCGCGTCTTACCTCGGGACCGGCGTAGCGTGGGTCGGTATTGTCGACGGTTTTGTCGTAGGAGGCATCGACCCGTTCCACCGGGACCTGTACCCCGACGTAGAACAAGTGCCCCTCGTGGGCGGACGCCGTATTGGTCTGGGCCGATATGATCGGGAGCGCCAGGAGCATGGCTAACATGATTGAGGGTATCCAGTGTCGATCGTTTCGCATGGGTGTCGTCTCCTTTTTTCCCGGCTTCGCCGCTCTCTGAGGCGACCCGCTAAATTTGACGACCGTAGGATAGTTAAAAGATTCACGCCTGACAAGCCGCCACGTGCTCACGTCAGGCGTGCCTGCTTTTATTCGCCGCGCCCGTTCACGATCCGTCCGTCCACCACGTGGACCGAGCGATCGGCTTGCCGCGCGAGGCGTTCGTTGTGGGTGACGATCACGAACGCGGTCCTGCGTTGTTCGTTGAGCTTTCGCAGCAGGGCAAACAGGGTTTCACCGGTGTGCGTGTCCAGATTCCCCGTGGGTTCGTCAGCCAGGACCAGATCGGGATTGTGAATCAGCGCGCGCGCCACGGCCACGCGTTGTTGCTCACCGCCGGACAGCTCACCGGGTTTGTGGTGCAAGCGGTGTCCCAGTCCGACTTCCTCAAGGAGCGCGCTTGCTTCTTCGATGCATTGTGTCTTCGGTCGTTTCTGCATGAGGCTGGGGAGGTAGGTGTTTTCCAGGGCCGTAAATTCGGGCAGGAGGTGATGAAATTGAAACACGAACCCGATGCGTCGGTTGCGAAACCGGGCCAGTTCCTGTTCCGACAAACGGAAGATGTCCCGGGATTCATAGCACACCGTGCCCCGCGTCGGCCGGTCCAGGGTACCCAGGATGTGGAGCAGGGTGCTTTTCCCCGCTCCCGAAGCCCCCAGCATGGCCAGAAGTTCGCCTTGTCGGACTTCGAGATTGACGCCTTTCAGGACGTCGACGGTTTGATTTCCCAAGAGGAACGATTTGGACAAATCGTTCACTTCCAGAAGGGGCGATGCTGAATCTGGAGAAGGACTCATGGATGTTACTCGTATCGAAGGGCGCTGACCGGCGCCAGTTTGGCAGCCTGCCACGACGGATACAGCGTGGCGGCAAAGCTGATCAGGATGGCGGAAAACGCAACCATGAACACGTCCAGGGCTTTCACGTGGACCGGAATGCTCGACAGGAAATACACGGTCTGATCGAAGGTAAAATAGTTTTCGATGAGGTAGAGAAAGGTGTACCCCAGGGGGATGCCGATCGCCGTGCCGGTGAGGCCGATGACCACGCCGTTCAACATGAAGATGCGCATGATGGCTTGAGGCGTGGCGCCCATGGCTTTCAGAATGGCGATCTCGCGCTGCTTTTCGTTGACGATCATGGTGAGCGTGCCCACGATGTTGAAGGATGCGACCAGCGTAATCAGGACCAGCAGCAGAAACATCATGGTCTTTTCGAGGCGCAAGGCCGAAAAGAGGTTGCGGTTCAACAGCATCCAATCTCTCGCCATGTACCCCGTCCCGAGTTGTTCCGCGATCCGTTTGGCCACGGCGTCGGCGGCGAACACGTCTTCCACTTTCACTTCGATACCCGTTGTGGTCTTGCCCAGGCTGAAAAACCGCTGGGCCTCCGCCAACGAGATGTAGGCCAGCGAGGCGTCATATTCGTACATGCCCGACTCGAACAGGCCGACGACTCGAAACGGGCGAATTTTCGGCGTCATCCCCAACGCGCTGATGGGGCCCACTGGGGAGACGACGTTGATCCGGCTGCCGACGACGACTCCAAGACGCCTGGCCAATTCCTTGCCGAGGATGATGCCGGGTTTCGGACCGGTTTGGGCGGAAGCGGCGGGAACGGCCAAGTCCTGCACGGTGCCGGATTTCACGTTCTTGGTGATTTCCGTGACCTCCGGCTCTTTATCCGGATCAATGCCGCGCAGGACGATCCCGCGCACCCCGGTTTTTGAGGTGAGCAGCACCTGCTGGTAAACGTAGGGTGTGGCCGCCACCACGCCCGGCACGTTCTCCACCTGCCGGATCACCTCCGCATAGCCCGCCATGGTCTGCTTCCCCCGCGGCTGTACCACGACGTGTGAGGTCGTCCCCAGAATCTTCGCCTGCATGTCTTCCTTAAAACCCGTCATGATGCCGAGGGTCCCGATGAGCGCGGCGACACCCAGCGTAATGCCGGTGATCGAAATGAAGGTGTTGAGCGAAATGGTCCGGGTTCGCCGTTTGGCCCGGAGATACCGGAGCCCCACGAAAATTTCATACGGCAGGGTCACGATGGTTTCTCCGGTCGGAGTTGCGGAAAGAGAATCACGTCGCGGATCGAGGCTTGATTCGTGAACAACATCACCAGGCGATCAATGCCAATGCCTTCCCCCGCGGTCGGCGGCATCCCGTATTCCAGGGCGCGCAGGAAATCTTCATCGAAGTAGTGCGCTTCATCGTCGCCGGCTTCCCGTTGGGCGACCTGGGCTTCGAAACGGTGGCGTTGGTCCAGCGGATCGTTCAATTCGGAAAACCCATTCGCCAGTTCGCGTCCGGCGATAAACAGTTCGAAGCGATCGGTAAGGCGCGGGTCCGCATCCTTCCTGCGCGAGAGCGGAGAAATCTCCGTGGGGTAGTCCGTGATGAACGTGGGTTGAGTGAGCCGGAGTTCCACGGTTTCTTCAAAAATCAGGTTCAGGATTCCGACCAGTGAGGCGTCCTTGGGAACGTCCAACCCGAGTCGTCGGGCCGCTGTTGCTGCCGCAGCCTGATCTTCAAGCACGTTTCGCTCAAGCGCGTTGTACTCGACGATGGCTTCGAAATAGGGCAGCCGGCGCCACGGGGGAGTCAGGTCGATCACCTCACCCTGGTACTCCAGCGTGCCCGCGCCGAGAAGATCCCGCGCGAGCGCGCCGAACAGGTCTTCGGTCAACGCCATGAGGTCACGGTAGTCGGCATAGGCCTGGTAAAACTCCAACATGGTGAATTCCGGATTATGGATGGTCGAGATGCCTTCATTGCGAAAATTCCGATTGATTTCAAACACGCGTGGGAACCCGCCGACAATCAACCGTTTGAGATAGAGTTCCGGCGCGACGCGCAGGTAGAGGTCCCGATCGAGCGCGTTGTGGTGCGTCACGAACGGGCGGGCCGTGGCTCCCCCGGGAATGGGTTGCATCATCGGGGTTTCCACTTCGAGGAACCCGTGTCCGGTGAGGTAGGTGCGGATGCCTGCCATAATCCTGCTGCGTGTTTCAAACACGGCGTGGACGTTCGGGTTGGCGATCAGGTCCACGTAGCGTTGCCGGTACCGGGTCTCGATGTCCGTCAGGCCGTGCCATTTTTCAGGCAGGGGGCGCAGCCCTTTCGACAGAAACGTCAGGGTGCGGACTTCAACGGTCAACTCGTCGGTTTTCGTGCGGAACAACCGGCCTTCCACCCCGATCCAATCGCCCAGATCCAATTCTCGCGACAGGCGATACGCGTCGTCACCCAGCACGTCTTTTTTCAAATAGACCTGGAGCCGGTCTGCGCCGTCCTGGAGCGAGGCGAACGCGGCCTTCCCGAACCGGCGCAGGGCCACGATGCGTCCCGCGATGCAACAGTCGGTGGTCCGTTGATCGAGTTCGTCTTTGCCCGTTGTCCCGTGCGCGGCCAGAATGCCTTCAACCCGGTCAGTCGTCTCGAAGCGGGTGCCGTAGGGTTGAACCCCCATGGATTTCAGCACGTCGAGTTTTTGAATGCGTTGCGCGCGCTGTTCGTTCGATTCATCCATCAGATCGTTCCCATACGTCGCATTGAAACGGGGTCGCTATGAACTCGCGGCGGCCTGTTTCAGATAGGCTTCGATAAAGGGGTCGAGATCCCCGTCCATGACCGACGCGATGTTCCCGGATTCCTGATTCGTCCGGTGGTCCTTGACCATTTGATACGGCTGGAACACGTACGACCGGATCTGGCTGCCCCAGGCGATGTCTTTTTTTTCGCCGACGATGTTTTGAAATTCTGATTCCTTCTTGCGTTGCTCCAATTCGAATAACTTCGCTTTCAGGACGCGCATGGCGCCCATGCGGTTTTGCAACTGCGAGCGCTCGTTCTGACATTGCACGACAATCCCGCTGGGAATGTGCGTCATGCGAATGGCGGTTTCGACTTTGTTCACGTTTTGCCCGCCGGCCCCGCCCGCGCGAAACGTGTCGATCTTCAGATCTTTGTCGTCGATCTCGACCTCGACGTCGTCATCCAGTTCGGGATACACCGACACGGCGACGAACGACGTATGGCGACGTTTGTTGGCGTCGAACGGAGAGATCCGCACCAAACGATGCACCCCGGCTTCCGATTTCAGATAGCCGTAGGCATACGGTCCCTCGATACTCAACGTGGCGCTTTTGATGCCGGCTTCATCGCCGGGTTGGATGTCGATGCTGCCGACCTTGAACTTTTTATCCTCGGCCCATCGCACGAACATCCGCATCAACATTTGGGCCCAATCCTGCGATTCCGTGCCGCCGGCCCCGGGGTTGATCCCCAGAATGGCGGAGCGTCCGTCATGTTCGCCCGCCAGCAATTGCTCCGTGCGCAGTTGCTGCAAGAGCGTTTCCAGCGTTTCGATGCCTTGGGTCAATTCGGCGTGGAGTTCGGCGTCATCCTCCGTCCCGATGAGTTCGAGCGTGGCTTCAAGATCGGCCTGCCTTTGCTCGAAGTCGGCGACGCGGGCGATGTCCCGTTCAATCGTGGCTTTGCGCCGTCCTACCCTGGTGGCGATTTGCGCATTTTTCCAGAAATCGGGTTGGGCGCTTTCCTGCTCGAGTTCCTCCAGTTCGTTGCGCAGTCGAGGCAGGTCAAAGACGCCTCCGTAACTCGTTGATGTGGTCTCCGGTGATTTGCAAACGGGTTCGAATGTCCTCAAGCATGCCTGGCTCCTTTGCGTCGCGTTGAAAAGCGGGGAACACCCGCGGACGGCCCGTCGATGAAACGAGCGAACAATAACAAAAACAAGGCCATTATAACACAGGCCCACGCAAACACATCGCCAAATCGTGTATACACCGTCGAGGGTGCGCTCAGGGGGATCGATCCGATAATGGCGTGTTCGGTAAAAATGGGCGTCGCCGTCACAATGCGTCCGGTCGGATCGATCAATCCAGACACGCCGGTATTGGCGGCGCGGGCGAACGCCATCCGGTTTTCCACGGCGCGGAAGACGACCATCCCGAAATGTTGATGCGGGGCCACGGTTTTCCCGAACCAGGCGTCATTGGTAATCGTGACCAGGAAATTCGCGCCTTCGCGGGCGAGTCGCCGCACAAGATCCGGAAAAATGACCTCGAAGCAAATGGCGACCCCAAACCGGATCCGGTCCGGTCCACGTGCAAAGTCCAGCAGGGTCGGGCCCGGTCCCGGCTGAAAATCACCGATGCCGACGACCAATTTGTCCAGGAAAAAAAGTATCCGTTGCAGCGGAATGTATTCGCCGAAGGGAACGAGATGTTGCTTGTCGTACCGGCCGGAGATTTCCCCGGTGGGGTTTAAAAGATACGCGCTGTTCAGCAGGTACGGGGTGCCGTCGCTTTGGCGCCGGAGGGCCGGACTTCCGAACACGAGCGGCACGTCGGCGTTTTTCGTCAGCTCGGTCACCAGCGATCGATAATTTGGCTCCTGTTCGAACAGAAAAGGCGTGGCCGCTTCAGGCCACAGGATCAGGTCGGACTTGGGGCTGACGGTTTCCGTGAGCCGGCGGTATCGTTCCAACGTTTCCACGCGATAGGCCTTGTCCCATTTGTGCGCTTGATCGATATTGGCTTGAACGATCCCGATGGTGAGTCTGTCCGAAGGAGGCACATGCAGTTGATTCATTCCATAGAGCCAGACCCCGAGGATGGCCGCAACGGCTACGGCGAGCGGCATCCAGGGCCGAAGGGCGCGTCGCGGGTTTTCGGTCAACACCCACCGGATGAGCAAAAACAATGAGACGTTCACCAGCACGATGAGAAATGACACGCCGTAGACGCCGGTGATGTTGGCGATCTGGATGAGAGGCAGCCATTGAAATTGGGAATAACCTATCAGGCCCCAGGGCAATCCGCTGAACGCGTGGGTGCGCATGTACTCCAGGGAGACCCACAAACAGGGGGCTGCAATCCAGGTTGCGGCAGGCCATCGTTGTTCCAGCCGGATAAATCCCCAGGCATACAGGCCAACGTACAGGCCCAGATACCCCGCTAGGACAAGCATAAGCACGATGCTGACGGGGAGGGGGACTTTGCCATAGAGGTGCATGGCGGTCACCACCCAATACATCGTGCCGGTAAACGCCAGAAAGCCAGCCAGCCAGCCGCGCCAAAAGGCTTGACCCGTCGTGGCGCCGATCAGAACCCGGTGAAGAGGCAAGAGGGCAATCCAGGCAAACAGACCCCAGGGAAACTCTCCGACCAGATTGGAAACGGAAAGCGAATAGGCCGTGCCCGCGAGCAAACAATGGAACCACACACGCTTTTTTGACATAAGACGGTACAGTAGGGGAAACTACCGGTCGTTGCAAGCAAGGCCGGATCGGGCTTCCCATGAATGATCGTCTCGTGAATCCGTTTTCATCTTCCGGTAAAGGGTTCGAATTCTATGCCGGTCTTGAACCCTCACTGGAGACGCTTCCTCTCGTGCATTCATCATCAAAGCATCCCCGGTCTTTGATCAAAGAACTCCAGACGATCACTCTTGAAGATTTGTTGGGCGCCAAGGTGTCCGACCGGCTCATGGCGCAGGCCGTGAGAGCGGGACTATTGCTCGTGGCCGATGCGTGGGACGAAGCGCATGAGGTGGCCCAGGATTTGGATTCGGTGGAAGGAAGCTATTGGCACGGCATCGTCCATCGTCGTGAACCCGACGCGGGAAACGCAAAATATTGGTTTCGTCGAGTCGGGACTCACCCCATCTTTGCCCAATTGAGCGAATGGGACAGCAGCTTTCCTTCCCCCGTGAAGCAGGCTTTCAGCAAGCTGATTCCATCCGGCTCGTGGGATCCTTTCATGTTTATTGATGTATGCGTTGGGAATGTTGATTGTGACTCTTCTGAACTGTGCCCCACACTCGTAACCCTTCAAGCCCGGGAAATCCGGCTGTTGTTGGACTATTGCGTTCGCAACGCGACGAACCAATGAATACGGGTCGTCGCCCGCGGTTTCAGAACACGTGGACTGCGTGCAGGAGGACAATCGTCACCGCGACCGGGGCGATGAAGCGGATCAGGGCGTGCCAGATGAAATAGTTGACCGCGCTCTTCATGGCAAGTTCCTCCCGGCTCATGTGTTTGGACATCACCCACCCGGCGAAGACGGCCATGCCGATCGCGCCCACCGGCAGCATGAGATTCGACGTGAGGAAGTCGATCTGCTCGAAGAAGGTCAGCCCCAACACCTTGACGTCCGCCCAGACGTTGAACGAAAAGGCCGTCCCGAGTCCCAGGAGCCACGTGACCAGCCCGGTCCAGGCGGCCGCCGCGCGGCGGGTCATGTTGAACTTTTCGACCATCATGGTCACCGCCGGTTCGATCAGTGAAATGGACGAGGTCCAAGCCGCGATCAGGAGCAGGATGAAAAAGAGCGTACCGAAAAACGTGCCCCCCGCCATGTGCCCGAAGGCCACGGGAATGGTTTCAAAGATGAGACTGGGGCCGGCGCCGGGCGTGAGGGCGTTCGCAAAGACAATGGGAAAGATCGCCATGCCCGCGATGAGGGCCACCATGGTGTCGGAAAGGGCGACGGCCACGGAGGTGCCGGTGATGGAGACATCCTTCGGGAGATAGGAGCCGTACACCATGATCGTGCCCATGCCCAGGCTCATGCTGAAAAACGCCTGCCCCATGGCCGTGAGCATGCTGGTTCTCGAAAAATGGGTGAAGTCGGGCGTGAACAGAAAGGCGAGTCCTTTCAGGAAGTAGCCGGTGGTCATGGCGTAGCCCACGAGCACGAGCAGGAGCACCAGGAGGGCCGGCATCAGATAGGTGACGGCTTTCTCCAGACCGCTCTGCACGCCCCGGGCCACGATGACCATGGTGATGAGCATGAAGGCCGTGTGCCAGCCCACCTGAATCAGCGGGCTGCCGACGAAGTCTCCGAAGAGGCTCGAGGCCCCGTCTCCGCTGAGGCCCGAGAAATCACCGGCGGCCGCGTGGACAATATACCCGATGGTCCATCCGCCGATGACGCTGTAATACGACAGGATCAGGATGCCGGCCAGGGTGCCGGACCACCCGATGAGTTGCCAGCCCCGGCCGGCGTTGGTTTCTTCCGCCAGCGTCCGCATGGTGTTGACCGGCGTCTGCCGGCCCCGGCGGCCCAGCATGACCTCGGCCATCATCATGGGAATGCCCAGGAAGGCCACGCAGAGCATGTACACCAATACAAAGGCGCTGCCGCCGTGGACGCCCGTCAGATAAGGAAATTTCCAAATATTGCCGAGTCCGACGGCGGCGCCGGTCGCCGCCATGATAAAGGTCAGACGGGAGGACCATTGGCCGTGGATGGATTGTCGGTCATGTGTGATCATAACCGCGTTCTTTTCGGTTCTTTCGGTGGACTTTCAGTGGGGGCCGCTCCCTGTGCCGGATCAGTTCCGTCTCGGGTCGTCCCGCGTGGCATCTGTTGTGTTGGCGGTCGAGTGTAGACATCGTGGTGAGCCGTTTCAAGAGGTTTTTGTTACCTTGTCGTGAAGATGTGATGATCGCGCGCAGACTTGAGATTGGCTTGGTTGCCTGACTATAGTGAATCGCTTCCGGCGGGTTGCATGACACCGGAGAGGAATAAAGAACGTGACCGTCGAGAAAAAAAACAAACGCCGGGTGATCGTCCTTTCGCCGATGCCGCCCGAGAAAGCGGCCTATGCCCTGGCGCGGTACAGCCGTTCACCGGATTCCATTGAAGAGAGTTTGCAATGGGTCCACGGTCACTCGTCCGAGAAGTTTTGGGAACAGTTCTATTTTGCCTACGGTCATGCGTCGATCGCCGACCTCGGGCACGTGACCGTGTGCCTGGAAGGCATTTCCGAATTGGCGGCCATTCGCCTGGAGGATGAACCGCTGTGGGATGGACAGGCCAAGTCCAGCCGGTATCAGAACTTTGCCGTGTCCGGCTGTTACGTGCCGTCAACCATCCAGGATTCCGAACCCGAGGCGTTCTATCGCGGGATTCTCGGCAGCCTGTTCAATCTCTATCGTACGTTCCATGATCCGCTGCTGGAACATTTGCGACGGGCCTATCCCAGACCCGATTCCATGAGCGAGGCGGGTTACGGGCGAACGCTGGCCGCGCGCGTGTACGATATCACCCGGTACCTGCTGCCTCTGGCCTCCACGACGAACGTCGGAGAGGTGGTGAGTATCCGGACGCTGGAAAAACAAATCACCCGGTTTTTGTCGACGCAACTGCCTGAACTCCAAGCCCTTGGAGAGGAGTTGCAAGAAGCCTGTGCCAAAGCTCCTTCCAACGTGTGGGGAGAATTGTGCGGGGAGACGGGCAAACCCGCGGAAGCGCTGGCGCCGACGCTGGCCCGTCACGCCAAGGCCAACGAGTACCAAACCGAGGTCTATCGGGACCTGTCGAGGCACGCCAAGAAGATCTTTCGCAAGGCGGGCTTGGATGAGCCGTCGGCTTGGGCCGATCAAACGGTGCCGGTCGATCTCATCGAACCGCATTCGCTGATGGATGAACTGGTCACGAGCGTGTTGTATCGCGTGAGTCATGCGCCGTATCGCCGCATTCTGGAATTGGTGCGGGAATGGTCGGAGAAGGAAAAGCAGGAGACCCTCGAAGTGGCCTTGCGTCGTCGCGGGCCCTACGACGAATTGATCAAGGAGTTTCGATGCGGCTATCCCCTCATCTTCGACGTGTTGATGGACATCGGCGGGTGGCGTGACCTGCACCGGCATCGACGGTGCCAGCAGATCCAACAGAACTTTACCACCATGCACGGCTATGAGATCCCGCACCCGTTGTATGAGGCCAAACTGGATCGGGAATATCAAATGGCCATGGACGCGGTTCAACAGGACATCGAGCGGTTGCGCGGCATGGATCAGGAAGCCTCGATTTACGCGATTCCCTTCGGGTTCAAGGTCCGGTGCGTCTTCAAAATGGACTATGCCCAAGCGGAATACATGTGCCAGCTCCGGTCGGGGGTCAAAGGCCATTGGTCTTACCGCACGGTGGCTTGGGAAATGAAGCAGCAAATCATGAAACAATATCCTCATCTGGGCGAATTGATTGCCGCCACTCCACCCGACGTCGAGGATACGCTGACGCGCTGAACCGCGTGAGCCCGGCGTGTCGTTCCGGCATGGTGCGAAAGCTGAACGCGCGCAGGGGCTATGAGTGAAAATATGAGTGAAGAACAGACCATCGAACAAGCCGTCCTCAGGGGGGATTGGGACGCGGTGCTCGAAGCCGCGACTGCCTGGACACAGAGTGAAACAGCCGGGCCCAGGGCGTTTTTTGCCTTGAACGTCGTGTATCTGTTGAAAGGCGAGTTTGCCCTGGCGTGGAAGATGTACGCCAAGTCGCTACAAGAGGAGGCGGATATTGCGAACGTCCGCGAATGGGTTGATCGCCTGAGCAAGACGTATCCGGAGGAGGGCTACGCGTACTTGCTGCATGGGATGTTTCTGGCGCAGTCCGGCCAATCGGAACAGTCGATCAAGAGTTACCAAAAAGCAATTGAATTGACCCCGGACTCGCCCTTTCCTCATTTTTTCCTGGCTCAGATTTATCAAAGGATGGTCCAAACGGATAAAGCCATCAAGGCCTATCGCCAAGCCGTCAAATTGGATCCGGCCTATTTGGCCGCCCGGTTGAATCTGGGCGTGGCGTATCAGGAACACGGTCAGTTGGAAATGGCCATTCCCCAGTATCGGGAACTGATCAAACTTGCGCCCGAGGATGCCTTGGGGTACGTGAATTTGGCCTGTGCGCTGGCCGAACAGGGAAAGATCGACGCGGCCATTCGTGAATATAAAACCGCGGTGCAACTCAATCCGGAAGACTTCGAGGTCCACTATGCGCTGGCCGGGGTCTATGAACAAAAAGGCCGGCGCGACCTGGCCATGCGGGAGTATCAGGAAGCCTTGCGCATCAAGCCGGACTTCGGACCGGCGGCAACGGAAGTCGGGTGGATTCTAATGGACAAGGGACAGGTGGATTCGGCGCTCGATAGTTTCAGCGTGGCGATCAAGGCCAATCCCAACGACGCGAGGGCGACGTTCGGCGTGGGGCGCGTCTATGATCTCAAACGTAAACCCGAAATTGCCGGAGATCATTATCAACAAGCCCTGCAACTGGAAAAGGATCCCGCAAAGAAAACCGCCATCCTGAATTTCATCGACAAGATCGTGGGCGGGTATCACGATTGAGGAAAGTGGGCTCGTGCCGCCCTTCTTTAGAGTTCTTGGAGCGATTGCCGGAGCATGGACATCTGTTGGGAGGAATCGCCGAGTTTCAGTAATTCGGCTTTGATTTGGTCTTTGAGGTAAGAGGAATAGCCTATCCGGTCCAGGAAAAATTCCAGAAATTGACCACCCAACAACGTGCTGTTCTTTTTTAATTCTTCTACGTCCTCGTCACTGATCGGCACGTACGTGCTCCCGATGTGCAGGATGACTTTGTAGTAGTCTCCTTGGCCGCGACGCTCGAATCGTAACCCATCCATGTTCGTGTCTTCAGCTCCTCAGGTTCATAAAGCGAGCCGCATTGTATGCAAACCGACCAGGCGATGACAAGGGAGGATGCGCCCTCGCCCCGCCGAGGGAGAGGGCTGGGGTGAGGGGGAGGAGTATGGGACAATCTCTGCAGGCTTGTATGACGTTGTCATACGTGGTAGTATAACGACATCGGAGGGAGAGCCGGATGCGAATCAATGCCAGACTCGATGATGCCCGAGTTGAAAAACTGAAGCAACTCCAATCGCTGACGCGGCTCGGCGTGAGCGAAATCGTGAAGCGCGCCATTGATCTTTTGTACCGGCAACAGTCAGGGCGTTCACGGGAAAAGCTCGATGCCTTGTTGTCGAGCGATTTCGTGGGTTGCGCCGAAGGCCCCGAAGACTTGGCCAGCCGATACAAGCAGTATCTGACGCGGGATCTCGAGCACAAACATGGTGCTGGCTGATACCGGCTACTGGCTTGCGTTGGCCAATGCCCGGGATCGCTGGCACGAGGCCGCGGTCACGGCCAGCCAGCGCCTGGATGAAGCGCTCGTCGTCACGTGGCCGGTCGTGACCGAAACCTGCTACCTGATGCTCACTCGGCTGGGCGTGCAGGCGGAGTTACGCTTCGTCGCGCAGGTGTCGAGAAACGTGAGGATCCATGAAATCGGGCAGGAACATCTCGGCGCCATCCGTGCGTTGATGGAACAATACGCGCATCTGCCGATGGATTTGGCAGACGCCTCGCTTGTCCTCGCGGCAACTCAGCTTGGAGAGGGCCGCATTCTCTCCACGGACCGGCGCGACTTCGACACCTATCGTTGGAAGGATACGGAACCGTTTCACAACCTGTTGCGGGCCTCCATGGAAAATAATGTTCCATGAAGTATGCAGGAAAGAACGCTTTCACCAGAGCGTTGACGTTCTTGTGTCACGCATAACCCTCCGCCGAACAAGCGCTGTAACCCTTGTCGCTACCTTACTCAACGTTGTCAGATTGCACTTGCCCTCCGCTAGCTTTAATCGCTTCGATTACGATCTTCCGTACCTCGGACAGAAACTTTCTGGAAGGAGGGGGCATCACAGCGTCGGGAAGCGGGGCTGCCTCATCATAGATATTGCGAATGTCTCGGGCTCGCAAGGAAGTAGAGCCGCTATCGCGATGATCATAGGCAGTACGCCAATCTTCAAGGTGTTCGTTGAGCAGACGACGAACTGCCAAATTATAAATAGCCTCGGAAACGACTCTTCGTATGCCCGCGATCGCGGTTTGTGCTTCCTTTTCGTTTTCGGGGTTGCGGAGCCACTTGCTTGGTTGGTCCAGAAACCGGGAGATAGACTCGGTCAATCGGGCGACAAGATCGGCAACGGGGCGAAGCGTGTCATATTCGATGTCAAGTTCGCCTGCGATGCGTCGGCTAAGAGCTTTGACTCTAGTCCAGTGCTCCTTCTTTGTGCCTTCGTAGCTGCCGAACCCGAGTCTAGCTAGCCAAGGAGATCGGAAATTGTCTATTGCCTCACGTACCGCGAGGGAAATGCCATCTGTGTTATAGACAGGACAGGCTTTTGGAAGCGGCGGCGGCAAGATAGCTTGCTTGCAGAATTGGATCAGTTTTTTCATTTCTTCTTGCATGAATTCGTTTGCCCGTTGAGGCAGTTGGGAGAGTTTCTGATCGACGCCGCCGAGCATGAAGCACCGGCCGTTAATGTCGTGCTCCATACTTCTTGCGACAGGACCGCCAAGGATATCCCGCAGGCTGGATAGGGCATTCCTGACGGAATCCATGACATGATTTCGTTTGTCTCTGAAAGTTGGAAGATTTTGCCCTTTTATTTGATCAAAGTGAGTGAAAGCGATAGCGGTTTTGCTGTTGTAGCCACGAGCAGCAACGGCGCGGAGGACTGAAAGCGGGGCAGCCTGCATCGGCTGCTGCGCATTGTCCACGAGAAGAATGACGTCTACTTGGTGAAATCGTTCGGTAATATGAGTAGTGACACTGGAGGAAGAGTCCGCCGAATGTCCCAGACCTTGCCCATCCATCAACACGAGCTTTGGTGTGTCGGCGGTGAAATCAGGAAAAAGCGGTCCCTTGACGCGAATTCCTCCTACGAGCGGCGTCAGCAGTCGGCCAAACTCCGGAGAAAAATTACTGGAGAACCAGCGGATACTACGAATGAATTCATCTCGATCATCGGTTTTGAACGGCCAAGACATAGGCCAACCGCCCGAACGATACCGAGGCCCCTTTCCTACCTTCACGCGGTCGAACCGTGACCGGAGCGCATCCAACACATCATGAACAAGTGCATGAAAACGCTCGTCGTCGTAGATGTAGTTGTCGAGATTTTCCTCAATTAACTGCTCTGCTGTCACGTGGTCTGGGGCAGTAGGATTATCGACATCAGTATCAAGGTCGGTTGCTAGTCGTTCTTTGGCTCTCTGGGTCAACAGAATGATCTGATCGATGAACCCTTCGAGAACTTTACGGTTTTCAACTCTCTCAACGTCCGTAAGCCTCGCCTCTTCATCAATGCTTGGTTCCGGTTTGGCATCGAAAGAAAATTCATTCTCGTCAATATCCGTTTCAGTGGTTTTCTGCCATGCCCCGAGAGTGTAGCTGAGTCGAAATTTTTGGTCGCGATGATTAAGGAAACGCTCAGCGATTTTGTCTCTGGGCGCATCTTTGTATGCGGCGAGGCAGGCATCAATGATGCAATCTTCGATGTTCGCTTGAACCTGGAACTCGGTAAAGAATGTAACGACGGCCTCAAGGCTCCCCTCCGCTTGTATGACTTCGATGTCAGCAATCGTGGTTTTGGCAGGGGCTGTCGACGGAAATCGATCCTTGTCGGGGTCCGATCCGATAAGCTGCCGGAGCAGCGAAGTCTTACCGGCGCCAGTTGTGCCAACGAACAAGACGCGAGAGTAGCCATCCTCTTTTTGGGGAAGCGGGATATGGGCCTCTCGCAGGTCTTCTGGTTTGTCTAGCCCAGCCTGGATTGCATCATAGAATGCATTAACGATGACCTTTGAGAAATGCCGCTCTGCTTCAGGCCGCTTGGTGCTGTTCCACCAGGATCGATCAGACAGGATGATGTTCATTTCAGCGACGAGATGATCCGCTTCAGTTTCGTTTTCCGTACTCAATCCACGTCGCATTTTAAGGCCAGGCTTGCCTCTGGCGTCGTTACGTAGGGGATGGCGGAAGCTGATAGACCATCCGGGACGATTGGTACGAGATTTTGATGCGGTATAAGTCTGGTCGGCCATATTATGCTCCTTTCTATGTTGTAGCATGTTGTAGCGCAAAATGAATTATGCACAACAATTGACTGTTTGTCAATAGAATTGCCACAACATGGCATAACGCATCGATTGATCATAGGAGAGATCTCTCTGACATCGCGTTGGTGATAAGCCCCCAGACCAGTTCATCGACCTTGACAAAGTGTCCATCTGCGATTCGACAGTCGTGTCATAGCAAATGTCGTGCCGCTGTGTGTCATCAAACCCTGTGTTGGTACGCAGGACCCGCAGGCACGGCCTTGATTTCGGTGATGGTTCCAGGAGACACTGCACGTGCGGAAACGTTCGTTTCAAAGCAGAGAAATACAGCCATCGTTGACGCGGGTGACGGCCGGGGCGCCGGCGTTCCGTGAATCGTTGAAGGGAAGCTACAACCTGAGAAAGGACCATGGATTCACATGAATGAGCTCACCGACGACCCCAGATATACGATGGGACGCGACCAAGAGGAAACGGATCGTTTGATTCAGCAGTCACGACTGTACGATGACTTGACCCGGCGCTTTTTCAACGTGGCCGGCATCGGGCGCGGGATGAAGGTTCTCGATGTTGGAAGCGGTGCCGGAGACGTCTCGCTCATTCTGGCCGAATTGGTCGGTCCGGATGGAAGAGTCATAGGCGTGGATGGCAATGCGGAGATTCTCGAGACGGCCCGGGTACGGTCGAAAGAAGCTGGATGTTCCAACGTCGAATTCCTGGCAGGGGACGCCCGGACGCTGGACGTGGGAGGCGATTTCGATGCCGTGGTCGGCCGGCTGGTTCTGATGTATATGGCGGACCCCGCAGCCGCCTTGAAACAACTGGCCCTGCGCCTGTGTCCGGGAGGCATCGTGGCCTTTGAAGAAGTCGATTTTACGTTTTACCGGTCGTCTTCTCGTCCGGATACACCCCTGATGAATAAGCTGGCGGAGTGGTTGCTCGCCGTGTTTGAGCGTTCAGGGTCGCACGTGGCCATGGGTGTCGACCTGCACCGGACGTTTGTCGAAGCCGGTCTGCCCGAGCCAGTCCTGCATTTTGAGGCTCCTATGGGCGGTTCGGAAACGTGGGCAGGGTATCCATACATCGCCAACTCCTTTCGAAGTCTGCTCCCGCTCCTGGAAGAGTTCGGGATTGCCACTGCTGAGGAGGTTGACGTCAGTACGCTGGCTGAGCGGGTTCGAAAAGAAGTCGTCGCCTCGAAACACCCGGTCGTCCTGGCGCCGCACGTCACCGCCCGGGCAAGGCTTGCGATGTAGAGACCCAGTCCTCATGATTCTTGACCCCCTATAGACCATATGATAGCGTAGCCCTTTTTGGGTCTTCATCTTCACGACTGATCTGCCAGTCTCCAGGTCCACTACTCTAAGAGCAGTTGAACGTCCATGATCGTTCGGTGAGTCCATTCACGTTATCTCATCCGGGAGTCTTTCATGTCGCGAGTGTATAACTTCAGTGCCGGCCCGGCCATGTTGCCTGAGGCCGTCTTACAACGAGCCCAGGCTGAATTGACGGATTGGCGCGGGGCCGGGGCCTCCATTATGGAGATGAGCCACCGTGGGAAAGAGTTTGTCTCGGTCCATGCCGAGGCTGAACAGGACGTTCGTGATTTATTGGGCGTTCCTGAGACGTATAAAGTGCTCTTTTTGCAAGGAGGCGCCACCGGGCAATTCGCCGCCATTCCCATGAATCTTTTGCGCGGGAAAAGCAAGGCGGATTACATCCTGACCGGGTCCTGGGGCAAAAAAGCCATTGGCGAGGGCAAGAAATATTGCGAAGTGAACGTCGCGGCTTCTTCCGAAAGCGAGAAGTTCACGACGATCCCCCCGTTTGACCATTGGGCGCTGAATGCCGATGCGGCATACGTCCATTACACGCCTAACGAAACGATCGAGGGCGTTGAATTTCACTGGATTCCCGAAACCGGTAGCGTTCCGCTCGTCGGTGATCTTTCTTCGACCATCCTGTCCCGTCCCGTCGACATCAGCCGGTTCGGGCTGATCTATGCGGGCGCCCAAAAAAACATCGGTCCGGCCGGCGTCACGTTGGTGATCGTGCGGGAGGACTTGATCGGCAACGTCTTACTGATGACCCCCGGCGTGTGGGATTACGCGCAACAGGCCAAGGCGGATTCCATGCTGAATACCCCGCCGACCTATAGCCTGTATATCGCCGGACTGGTTTTCAAATGGGTGAAGGAGCAAGGGGGGCTTTCGGCCATGGCCGAACGCAACGAACGGAAGGCCCAGAAGCTGTACGCCGCGATCGACGGTTCCGATTTTTATCGGAACCCGGTGGATCCGTCCTGTCGGTCATGGATGAACGTGCCGTTCGTCCTGGCCAATCCGGAATTGGATGGCGAGTTTCTCACGGGGGCGGCCCAGACCGGCTTGACCACGTTGCAGGGGCATCGTTCGGTGGGCGGTATGCGTGCGAGCATCTATAATGCCATGCCCGAGGCCGGCGTGGATGCATTAATCGACTATATGGCGGATTTTGAAAAGCGGAAAGCGTAGGGACGATTCCATGAACATTCTGGTCAGTGACAGTTTATCGCCACGAGGAGTAGCCGTTCTTGAACAAGGCGGGTTTCGCGTTGACGTGAAAACCAAGTTGCCCAAAGAGCAGCTTCTGGAAGAGATCAGGGCCTATGACGGCATTGTCGTTCGGTCCGGCACGAAGGTAACGGCTGACGTCATCGACGCCGGCAGCCGTCTCAAGATCATCGGGCGCGCCGGGACGGGGCTGGATAACGTCGATTGTGAAGCCGCCACCCGCCGGGGCATCGTCGTGATGAACACCCCCGGTGGGAATACGATTACGACGGCGGAGCATACGATCGCCTTGCTGGTGTCCATGAGTCGGAAAATTCCCCAGGCCGTCGTTTCGACCAAGGCGGGTAAGTGGGAGAAAACCAAATTCATGGGGACGGAGTTGTACAACAAAACTCTCGGCCTCGTGGGGTTGGGGCAGATCGGCACCTACGTCACCAAGTTGGCGCAGGGCTTGGCCATGCAGGTCATCGGCTATGATCCCTACCTGTCCCCGGGGCGCGCGCGGGAAATGGGCATCCAGACCGTGGCTTTGGACGAATTGTTCAGACGGGCCGATTTCATCTCGGTTCATACCCCGTTGACCAATGAGACCCGGTCCTTGATTAACGCCCAAGCCATACGGCAGATGAAAGACGGCATCATGATCGTCAATTGCGCGCGTGGCGGGATCATCGATGAGCAGGATCTCTACGAAGCCCTCAAAAGCAAAAAAGTCGCCGCCGCGGCATTCGACGTGTTCGTGGACGAGCCCGTGAATCCGGATCATCCCTTGCTGACCCTGGACAACTTCATCTGCACGCCTCATATCGGGGCCTCGACCGAGGAAGCCCAGGAAAACGTCGCCATCTCGATTGCCGAACAATTTGTCGACTATTTCAACAAAGGCGTGGCGCGCGGCGCGGTGAACGTGCCGTCGGTGCCCCCGGACACCTTGCTTCAACTCCATCCCTACATCGGGTTGTCCGAGCGAATGGGCCTGTTTCAGGCGCAATTGATTGATGAAGGCATCGAAGAGGTGACGGTGGAATATCGCGGAGAAGTGGCGGCGCTCTCCCTGGCGCCCCTGACGGTTGCGATCCTGAAAGGCTTGTTGACGCCGATTTTGCAAGATACGGTGAATGCCGTCAATGCGCCCGTTCTGGCGAAGCAACGCGGGATCGAGGTCAAGGAAGTGAAGTGGAGCGACGCGGGAGATTATACGAGTTTGATTCGTCTTCACGTGAAAGCCGGCGCGCACACGCATCAATTGGCCGGAACCCTGTATAACAAGAAGGATCCTCGCGTCGTTGAAAGCAATGCATACGCAGTCGAGGTGGTTCCCGAAGGTCATATGCTATTGATCTATAACATCGACCGTCCCGGTGTCATCGGCACGGTTGGGCGCATTCTTGGGGAACACGGCGTTAATATTGCCCAGATGCAATGTTCTCGTGGGCAGAAAGGCGGCAGTTCGTTATTGATCCTGAGTTTGGACCAGCCGCCGCCTCTTGACGTGTTGGACAACATCAAAGCCGAATCGGACATCATTTCGGCTCGCCTGGTTGATCTGTCAGGCGTTTCGTAACGGTCCGCTTTTGTTCGATGGCTCGCCGTCTTCAACCACGACCGGAGCGCCACACGGTTTCTTCAGGGACAACGCCCCGTTCCCTTATCCCGATCGGGATGACGACCCTGTTGCCCGATGCCGCGGAACGCGTGCGTCAGTTGGAACGCGCGTTGTTTGAGGGGTTCACCCGATGGGGTTATCGCGAAATCATCCCGCCGACCTTTGAATACCTGGACGTCCTCTCTGCCGGGCTGCCGGCCGATATTCTCGAAAAATGTTACAAGGTCGCCGATTGGACGACCGGACGCATTCTCGTTCTTCGTCCCGACGTCACCGCGCAGATCGCGAAAATCGTGGCGATGGGGATGGCCGGGCGACAACTTCCCATTCGGTTGAGTTATCGTTCCACTGTGTTTCGCTATGAGCCCGAACATGCCGGCCGGGAGCGGGAAGTGTTTCAGTTGGGGGTCGAACTGATCGGGGTCGACGACGCGTCGATGGATGCCGAAATTTTGACCTTGCTCATCGAGTCCCTGAAGGCCGTAGGGCTGTCCAATTTTAAAATTTCACTCGGACACGTTGGCTTCTACCAGGCCTTGCTGGCGCAGTCGGGACTCTCGGAACAGGGTCGCAAGCAAGCGGAACTCGCCGCGGCGCATAAAGACTTGCCGAAGCTGGAACGAATCCTGAAAGCCGAACGCGTCTCACCCAAACAGGCCCGGCCGATCCTTGAAGCCCCGGGGCGTTACGGGCGGGAAGAAGTGTTGCAATGGGGCCGAGCCCTCGCCGGTCGCAATGCGCGGTTGCTGGCCCCCATTGAACGGTTGAGCCGCGTCTATGCGCTGCTTGACTCGGCCGGCGTCAAGGAGCACCTGCTCCTGGACCTGGGAGAGTTTCGAGGCTTTGACTACTATGATGGCGTCGTGTTTGACGTGTTTTCCGACAACGTCGGTTGTGAACTGGGCGGGGGTGGACGCTATAACCATTTAATCGGGCAATTCGGACAGGATCTCCCTTCTACGGGCTTTGCCTTGGATCTTGATCGCCTCTTCCTGGCGCTTGGGAAAGAAGGAGAGAAATGGGCCCTGGAAACCCCCAGCGTGTTGGTGGCTGCGCCTGCTTCTCACTTTGGACCGGCGTTTCAAACGAGTCAGTTTCTTCGCTCGCACGGGTTGGTGGTGTATCAGGAAACCATGCCCCGGTGGGATTCGACCCGACTTCGCCGGATTCGAACCCGTGTCCGGGCTTCCGGCGCGTCCTGGGCCGTGATGGTGGGCGTGCCTTCCGTCTCGAGCCGGGAAGTCGTGGTCATGGCCAAACAGGCAAAAACCTCACGAACCGTCCGCATCCAAGACCTTCCTAACCTGATCCTCAAAGGTGCGCATGCTCACGTCTGACGTTTCCGATCTCCGGCTGCCGCCTCAGAACCTCGATGCCGAGCAATCCATCCTCGGAGCCGTTCTGCTGGAAAACAGCGCGCTCAACAAGGCGCTTGAGGTGATTGTCGAAGAAGACTTTCATCGAGGGGCGCATCGCACCATTTTTGCGGGAATGATCGAACTGGCTGATCGGAATGAAGTGGTGGATCAGATCACGTTGACGGACCTGCTGAAAACCAAGGGCCAATTGGAGCAGGTGGGCGGCGCGGCGTACGTGGCTGAACTGGTGCAGGCGGTGCCCAGTGCGTCGAATATCCGCCACCACTGCAAAATCGTGCGGGAAAAGTCCCTGTTGCGCGGGTTGATCCGTACCGCCACGGAAATCGTGACCAAAGGGTATGACGGACTGGGGGAGTCGGAAGACCTCTTGGAATACGCGGAACGGGAGATCTTCAGACTGGCCCAGGGGCGTTTGGGCCGCTCGTTTGTCCCGATGCATCAAATCGTCAAGGAGAGCATTGAGATTGTCGATCGACTCTTCAGCCGGAAGGAACGCATTACGGGCGTGCCCACGGGGTATCGCGTCATTGATGATATTACGGCCGGGCTGCAGCCGTCCGATCTCGTGATTATTGCCGGTCGCCCGAGCATGGGGAAAACCAGTCTGGCTCTGGGAATGGCCGAATATGCCACGATTCGCGCGAATCTGACCGTGGGCATTTTCAGCCTGGAAATGTCTCAAGCCCAGCTTGTCCTTCGGATGCTCAGCTCCCAGGCCTTCCTGGATTCTCATGCCCTGAGGACGGGGCAACTGACTTCTGAAAATTGGCATGCGTTATGTGCGGCGGCCGATCGCTTGGAAGGCGCCAAGATTTTCATCGATGATTCCGGAGGGCTCACGGTCCAACAAATGCGTAGCAAGGCCCGCCGCCTCAAGGCGGAGCACGGCTTGGATCTTTTGATCATCGATTATCTTCAACTCATGCAGGGACGCAGTGATTCCGAATCGCGCCAGCAGGAGATTTCCGATATCAGTCGATCGTTAAAAGCCCTGGCCAAGGAATTGGAGATACCCGTGGTCGCGCTGTCCCAGTTGAGCCGGGCCGTGGAAAACAGGACTGACAAACGGCCCGTCCTCTCGGATCTCCGGGAATCCGGGGCCATTGAGCAGGACGCGGACGTGGTGATGTTCATTTATCGCGATGAGGTTTATAATCCGGATACAGAGGAAAAAAAGGGGATTGCCGATATTTTGATTCGGAAACATCGCAATGGTCCGACGGGTGACCGGCAACTGACGTTCTTGGAGCAATATGCGAAATTCGCCGATCTTGAGACTCAACACTCCTGATGTCATTGATGGATAGAGGGGAAATGCGATACCCAGGACTAACCCAAAGAAGGTGTTCCGGAGGAGCCGGCATAGGGCCAGGCAGATGGCAGGAACGGGTGCTGGTCATGTTCCTCCTGATTCCTCTGCTGGTGGTGTCTTGTGCCGCGGTGCCCGATTCCGAACCCGGCACCGTCATCCAACCCGAATCCGTCCCACTTCCCTCTCCGGCGTATTATCATTTTTTGCAAGGCTATCTGGCGGAACTCGCGAACGATGTCCCCAAGGCCGTTTCCGAGTATCGAGCCGCCCTGCAATTCGATCCGAAATCGGCATTTCTGCGCGTGCGGTTGGCCGCCCTGCAATTCTTGTCGGGGAATATGCAAAGAGCCACGGCAATGTTGGATCAAATCCAGTCAGCGCAGGTGCGGGATGCGGCCGTGTTCGTTGAAATGGCCAAGATCTACGCAGGCGGAGGCCAATTTGACCGCGCGCTGGAGTTGTATGACGAAGCGATTCGTTTGAATCCTGAACGGGGGGAGACCTATTTTGACAAAGGCGTCTTGCTGCTGAATCTCAAGCGCCCCGTGCAGGCCGAAGCTGTCTTTGCCCAGGGTATCGCCCATGCACCGGAGTCTCATTTCGGATACTTCTACCAAGGAAAAGCCTTAGAGGCTCGAGAGAAAAGAACGGAGGCCAAGGAAGCCTACCGCCAAGCGATCGAACGAGCCAAGCGGTTTGAACCGGCCTATCAGGCCCTGCTGAAACTGTATGAGTTTGACGCGGACCTTCAGGAAGCGATTCAACTCTACGAGCAGTTCGTGGCATCGGTGAGGCCCCGCGACGAGACGTTCCGTAAGGATTTTGTCCATTTTTTGGTGAAACAAAAAGACTACGAGCGAGCCTTGGATATTCTGGAGCAGATGATCGCGGATGAGCCCCAGGACGTGCAGATGCAGATCCAAAGGGCTTTGGTCTACGTCGAGATGAAAGAACCCCACCGGGCCGTTACGGAGTTGGAAGCAATCCTCCAAGCCCATCCGTCCGAGCTTCGAGTTCGAGATTACCTGGGATGGTTGTATGAACAAATCGACGACGTCGAAGGGGCGCTTGACGCATATCGGACCAATATTGATCTGGATGCGACGTTTTACGACAGTCGCATTCACCTCGGCATTTTACTGTATCGACTCACGCGCTATGATGAAGCGGTGCGGCATTTGACCCAAGCAGCCGGGCTGAAACCCAGTAACTCGGAGACGCATCTGATGCTGGGATTGAGTTACCTGCAAGCCGATGAATTTGAACAGGCGACGTCTGCGTTTGAAAAAGGATTGGAATATCACCCCGACGATGAAAATTTGCGATTCAACCTTGGTGCCGCGTATGACAAGCTCGATCGGTTCCCCGACGTTGTTCGGGAAATGGAAGCAGTGCTGGCCCTCAACCCCGATCATACCGACGCGCTCAATTACCTCGGCTACAGTTACGCCGATCGAGGCATCAATGGGGAAGAGGCCGTGGAATTGACGCGCCGCGCCGTCGCGCTCAAGCCGGACAATGGCGCGTACGTCGATAGCTTGGGGTGGGCGCTATTCAAGGTCGGGCGGGTGGCTGAAGCCCTTCGGGAAATTCAGCGAGCGTCCGAACTCGTCAAAGACGATCCGGTGATTTTTGAACATTTGGGAGAAATTTATCTGATCCAAGAGCATCAGGACGCGGCCAAGGCTGCATGGATCCGGGCGCTGGAATTGGATCCTCACAATGATAAACTCATCAAACGATTTCGTGAAGTGGGCTTTGGTGATCCGCCCCATTTGCAAGGGCAGCCGTTGAAGGACGACGCTCAAGTGAGCCAATACGCGGATCCCGTCGTTTCCGGATCGTCCATTCCCCGGGCAACGTTCAGCGAGTAAGCACCTGAGGCATGGCCTGATGTCCGAATCGAGGCAGGACTGGTGGAGGAAGGCACGTATGTTTGAGGCCGTTCGCAATCGGCAAGGGTTCAGTCTGACGGAGTTGATGATCGTCGTGGCCATCATCGGCATTTTGGCCGTGATCGCCATTCCGAATTTTCTGAAATATCAAGCCCGGGCCAAACAATCGGAAGCTAAAACCAACCTGGTAGCAATTCATGCCAGCGAGACGGCTTATTTTGCCGAGAAGAATACCTACGTCGATGATTTCAATGCGATAGGGTTTGCCGTGACGGGCTCCTCTCAATTGTATTACTTTGAGTTGGGAAACAGCAGTTCCGGCACCCTCCCGCCCGGATGTACGGCTTCGACCTTGGATGCCGTGTCGGCGACGGGATTTACGGCCGCGGCAACCGCCAATATCGATGGTGATCCGACCTGTGACGTGTGGACCATTGATGAGAATAAAACGTTGTTGAACGTCACGAATGACGTGGCCTTGTAACCGCTCGTCCGTTGAAAAAAACGGCCTGAGGAGCGAGGGGACCATATCTGGAACTGTTGTTCCGTGACGGCTTTTTTACCCCCTCGTATTCCTTCTTCCAGTAGTAATATCCTTGACTCTCTTCAAGGGGGTCTGTTATAAGCCACCAACCCCTGATCATGGGAAAGAACGAGTCAAGTTCCTAGTCGTTGGACCTGCACACGTCTCTCGACGTACCCTGTCGATACCAGTTAGTTTCCAAATGGATCTTCTCATAAATTTTCTGGGACGGCTGTCCCAGAGTTTTTTCCCCTCTGCCCCCCGGAGTGCCCAACTTCGTCATCGAAAGCCACACAACCCTTCCCTGAAACTTGTCTCCAATAACCGTGCCGTGGCGGGAGCGGTGGAATGTGCGCAGGGCCGGTCCGTCCCGTCCACGGTTGGACATGCGGAAGCCGTAGAAGAAGCCTTGGCGCGGAGCACGGGATGGCTGCTCGAACAACAGCACCCTGAACAAGGCCATTGGGTTCAGGAATTGGAGGCGGATACGACGTTGACCTCGGAGTATATGATGTTGCGCCGGTATATCGGGGCCGTTGATAAAGAGAGGGAAGCCAGAATGGTTCGCTATCTTCAAGGCGCCCAACTCGAAGACGGCGGGTGGCCGATTTATACCGGAGCCCCCATGGACGTCAGCGCCTCGGTCAAAGCCTACTTTGCCTTGAAATTGGCCGGGGTCTCCCAAGATGATCCGGGGATGCGTCGAGCCCGACAGGCGATCCTGGACGAAGGTGGCGTGGTGTCAGCCAACGTATTTACGAAAATTGCGTTGGCCCTGTTCGGTCAATACGATTGGAAAGGGCTTCCGAGCATGCCTCCCGAAGTCGTGCTGGCGCCCAAGAAGTTTGCCTTTAACATGTATGCCATCTCGTACTGGTCCAGAGCCGTCGTCATTCCTCTGCTGATTGTGTTTGCCGTTCGCCGGGAATGCCGGATTTCCGCGGAACAAGGGGTTGAAGAGTTGTTCCGCACGCCCCGGGCTCAAATCAACTATCGCCACGCGCCGCCGTTTCAAAAAGATCCCAAACTCATCAGTTGGCGGAACTTCTTTGTCTGGGTCGATCGGATTCTGAAGGTCTATGAAAAACATCCGCTTCGGTCCGTACGGAAAAAAGCAATCAGGAAAGCCGAGGCATGGTTGCTGGAACACATGCAGGGTGAAGGAGGACTTGGGGCGATTTATCCGGCCATGGCCAATTCGATCTTTGCCTTAATAGCTCTCGGATACCCCGTGACGCATCCGTTCATTCAAAAAGCCCTTCGGGAAATCGAGGCCCTGGAAATCGACACCCCGGCTTCAGTCGATGGACCGTCCACGCTTCACCTGCAGCCATGTCATTCTCCGATTTGGGATACGGCGTTAACCATCAACGCGCTCATTGAAAGGGGTCTCCCCGTTGACCATAAAGCGCTCTCACACGCCTCTTCCTGGCTGCGCTCCCGACAAACGGACAAGGTGGGAGATTGGGTCGTGTCTTCTCCCGAGGCCACGCCCGGCGGATGGTATTTTCAGTTTGAAAATGAACTGTATCCCGACGTCGATGATACGGCCGCCGTCCTGACCGCCCTGGCGAAAGTGTCGCCTCTTCAGCCTGCCGACCGGGATGAGGCCGTTCAGCGCGGGCTGAAGTGGGCGTTGGCCATGCAAAGCTCTAACGGCGGATGGGGAGCCTATGATCGGGATAATGACCAACTGATTTTTAACAAGATTCCCTTCGCGGATCATCAATCCTTGCTCGATCCTCCCACGGCTGACCTCACGGGTCGGTGCCTGGAGATGCTCGGCGCCTTGGGCTATGATCGGTCCCACCCTGCCGTGGCCCCGGCGCTTGAGTTTCTTCGACGGGAGCAGGAAGACGACGGCAGTTGGTATGGGCGATGGGGAGTCAATTACCTGTACGGGACCTGGTGCGTCATCGTCGGACTTCAGGCTATCGGCGAGGACATGTCCGCCCCCTGGATTCGACGTGCCGTCTCCTGGGTTGAATCCAAACAAAATATGGACGGCGGATGGGGAGAATCCTGTTTGTCGTACGCCGACAAGGCGTGGGCCGGAAAGGGCGAAAGTACCCCCTCACAAACGGCGTGGGCCCTTCTGTCCCTATTGACCGCCGGCCTGTCCGATTCCTTGAGCGTCGCGCGGGGCATCAATTTCCTGCTTCGCCGTCAACTGGAAGATGGGACGTGGTCCGAGCCGTTCCATGCCGGTACCGGATTTCCCCGAGTGTTCTATCTCCGTTATCATGGCTACAGCAAGTACTTCCCCATATGGGCGCTGGCCATGTATCGTAACGTTCGGATGTACGGTCAGACGAAAGCTGAAGCGTTGCAATACATCGCGCAATCAGCCAGGCAACGGCAAGCCTGATTGGGCGTCGTCTTTTCTCACTTCAACGGTTTCCGGAGTCCTTCCTGGAAAATATCGCCGTCTTTGCCGCGACCTCTTGGGAGTTTAACGCCATTGGGCGCGCGTTGCCTGCGAGCCATCTCGAGCGGATAAGCGGGGTCAAATGGCGTCGCTGGGCGAATGCTTCCCGTTTCGTTGCCGTCATTCAAACCGGGATTGGATTGGCCAATGCCCAGGCCGCGTGTGAGGCGGTCTTCCCGAAAAGACCTTGGACCGTATTTATTTCATCGGGGTTTGCGGGCGCCTTGGTTCCTTCACAAATTGGCGACGTGGTGATTCCCGAGCAGGTCGTCTGTGAGGATTCGAGCATCACGGGTTCCGTTCCCGATTCCTCGATTGTCTGCAGCGCCTTGTATCGACAAGAAGCTTGCCAAACGGCGCAATTGACCGAGAACGCGGTTCTCTCCGGACGGTTGGTCACGGTCAGAAATATTGTCTGGTCGGCTGGAGACAAACGGACCATTGGCCGGGCTTTTGAGGCGAGCAGCCTGGATATGGAGAGTGCGGCAATCGGGACGATGGCTGCCCGGCATGGCATCCCGTTCTGCGTGATCCGGTCGGTTTCTGACCGCGTGGAGGAAGATTTACCTCTCGACCTCAATCTGTTTCGCCGGGCAGGCACAGTCTTGCAAGGGGTGTGGGTCGTTGCCAAAACCCCGGGCATATGGCCGGGGTTGAATCGACTGCGCCGGCAAAAAAACGTGGCCTCGGCCCGGCTGACTCAATTCTTTGAAATCTTTTTCTCGATAGCGGAAAATGGAAACTGAACGAACGACGGTATGTGAGTCAAAGTTGAGGAATCCCGTATCGGCCGGATGGGTTGCCAAGAAAGGAAATCGTCATGTCTCAGTTATTTCCGGGAATTGCGAGAACGGTTGAACTCCGAGTCCATACCCTGATCGGCGCATTCATTCTTGGGTTGTCGGTTTTTGGATTGTCTTCGTTCCTTTCGGCGGCGGTGGAGACAGGTTCCGCCATGGAGGCTATGAAAGGAACCATTGATCAGGCCTTGAAGGTCTTGAGCGATGAGTCTCTCAAGGCGCCGGACAAATCCCGGGAACGGTTGGAAATCCTGGAAGAAATTATCGGAAAGCGCTTCGATTATAGGGAAATGGGGAAAAGAACTTTGGGGAAACATTGGCAGCAATTCAGTGAAGCCGATCGGGAAGAGTTCGTGCGCCTTTTTCAGCGATTTCTTTCTAAAACATATGCCGGTAACGTTGATGGCTATTCCGGTGAACAGGTTCAGTATCTCAAAGAACGGAGAAAAGGAGATTTTGCAGAGGTTCAAACCGCAGTGACCTCCGAAAAGTCGACTCTCTCCATCTATTATCGCTTGCTGAAAAGCTCGAATACCTGGAAAGTGTATGATGTGGTCTTGGACGGCGTCAGTTTGGTCAAGAATTTTCGAAGCCAATTTGGACGGATCATCGAGGCCGAGTCGGTCGAGGGTCTTCTTGAGAAATTGCGTACGAAGACCGCCAAGCCCAAGTCCTAGGGTGCCCTGTCGTCGACCGCAGCCGTTCTTTCCGCGTCAGCGGGGTTTCTGGGCGGAAACGGACCGGAATATGACGGTAACATCTCTTAGTGGGATTTCTTGACAGTCCGGCCTGATTTTGCGAAACTGAGTTTCCGTGTCACTGAAATTTCCCTGAGTCGGAAGACTGTTAGTGCATTTCAGTGCATTGCTCGGAAGGGGGAATCGAGTTATGTCTCTCCTGAACGGAATCGAAGGGCCGTCTGACCTCAAGAAATTGTCGCCCGAACAATTTCCGGATTTGTGCCAGGAAATTCGCGATCAGATTATTGCCGTGATCTCGAACGTAGGCGGCCATCTCGCTTCCAATCTTGGCGTCGTTGAATTGACCGTCGCGCTTCATTATCTGTTGAACACTCCCGAGGATCTGATCGTCTGGGATACCAGCAATCAAACCTATGCCCATAAGTTGTTGACCGGGCGTCGGGAACAGTTTCATACCATTCGGCAATTTGGTGGAATCAGCGGGTTTTGCAAGCGGGAAGAAAGTGTGTATGACACGTTTAATGCCGGGCATGCGGGTACGGGTGTCTCTGCCGCGGTGGGTTTTGTGGAAGCCCGAGAGCAACAAAAACAATCTCACAAGGTTGTCTGCGTTGTGGGAGACGGTGCGTTGACTTCGGGGCTGACGCTCGAAGGGCTTCAACAAGCAGGCGATAGCCAGAAAGACCTGCTGGTGATCTTGAACGACAATCAAATGTCGATTTCGAAAAACGTCGGGGCGATATCCGCCTACTTGAATCGGACTATTACCGGCGAGTTGGGCGTTCGCTTACAAGAAAAGGCGAATCGGCTCCTGGAGACGATCCCTCGCATTGGCGGACAGGTAAAGAAAGTGGCCGGTCGGGCTCAATCGTTGGCCAAAGGGCTGGTGTCGCCCGGGATGCTGTTCGAGGAATTGGGATTTCGGTACGTCGGGCCCCTCGACGGCCATACGTTTGAATATTTGCTGCCGACCCTGGAGAACGTGCTCAAGCTGGAAGGCCCCACGTTATTGCACGTGCTCACGAAAAAGGGATTGGGGTATAAACCGGCGATGAACGATCCCGTGTGGTTTCATGCCAGTTCACCTTTTGACCTCGACACGGGAAAGCCCAAGGGCAAATCCTCCAGACCTTCGTATAGCAGCATTGCCGTCAACACCCTTGTTCAATTGGCCAAAGAAGATCCTCGCATTGTGGCGATTACGGCAGCGATGTGTGAAGGGACGGGATTAACCGCCTTTGAGGAGGCCTTGCCCGATCGGCTCTATGACGTGGGGATCGCCGAGCAACATGCCGTGACGTTCGCCGCGGGAATGGCCACACGGGGCATGAGGCCGGTGATTCCCATCTATTCGACCTTCCTGCAACGTGCCTACGATCAGGTGATTCATGACGTGGCCACGCAGAACCTGCCGGTGACGTTCTGCATCGATCGAGGCGGACTCGTGGCGCAGGATGGGACGACGCACCATGGGGTGTTTGATTTTGCGTACCTCCGGCATATGCCGAACATAGTGATCATGGCCCCCAGGGACGAAAATGAATTACAGCATATGGTCAAGTCATGTATCAGCTACGATCGGCCTGCCGCCGTTCGGTATCCTCGGGGTTCGGGGTTGGGCGTAAAAATGGACCAGGTCCCGGAAGCGCTGCCTCTGGGTAAGGGTGAGTTGTTGCGAGAGGGCACGGACATTGCCCTGATTGCGATCGGTGTGACGGTGCATCAAGCGATGGATGTAGCCGAGCGGTTGGAGCAGGAAGAAATTTCCGTTGCGGTCGTGAATGCCCGATTTGTCAAACCGATCGATGCCGATTTGATCGGAACCGTGGCCAGGCAGGTCAAATGCCTGCTCACCATAGAGGAAGGCTCGGCCATGGGCGGGTTCGGATCCGCGGTTCTTGAGGTCCTCTCCGAGAAAGGCATTGTCAACGTGCCGGCGAAGTGCATAGGGTTGCCTGACTGGTTCATTGAACAGGGACCTCAGGATTTACTCCGCGAGAAATACGGCTTGACGGCGGACGGCATTTATCAACAAGCCAAGCAATTGTTTGCGCGTGTCTCCGTTGGGTCGATGTTGACCTGAAGAAGCGTTGCGATGAGGATCACGCGAAAAAAGACCAGACAGATCCGGGTGGGTTCCGTCAAAATTGGGGGCGGGGCTCCCATTGCGGTCCAGTCCATGACCGTCCCGCATCCCAGCGACGTCCGGGGAACCGTCGAGCAAATTCATCGGATGGAAGAGGTCGGCTGTGAGCTTGTGCGGGTGGCCGTACCCGATCAAGAGGCTGCGGAGGCACTTCCCAAAATCAAAGCTCAGATTTCGATTCCCTTAATAGCGGACGTACATTTTGATCATCGTCTGGCGCTCAAAGCGGCCGAAGTCGTGGACTGTGTTCGCATCAATCCCGGAAACATCGGGCCGTGGTGGCGAATGGCCGAAGTCATCAAAGCCGTGCAAGACCGGGGCATTCCCCTTCGGGTTGGCGTCAACGGCGGTTCGTTGGAGCGCCCCCTGTTGGAGAAGTACGGGTATCCCACGGCCGAGGCCCTGGCGGAGTCGGCGTTGAATGCCGTCCATGCCATTGAGGATATGGGCTTCACGAACATGAAGGTGTCGTTGAAAGCCTCGGACGTGCACATGGCCGTTGACGCGTATTGGTTGTTTGCCCATCAATCGGATTATCCGCTTCACATCGGGATCACCGAGGCGGGAACCGCCAGCACCGGCGCCGTCAAATCCGCCATCGGATTGGGCTGGTTGTTGTCCCACGGGATCGGCGACACCTTGAGGGTCTCGCTGGCCGCCGACCCCGTGGAAGAAGTGAAGGTCGGCTTTGAAATTCTCAAGTCCCTGGAGCTTCGTCATCGCGGGGTGAATGTCATTGCCTGTCCGACCTGTGGCCGGGTCGAAATCGACGTGGTGCGACTGGCCGAGGAACTGGAAAAACGCCTCAGTCATATTAAAATGCCCTTAAACGTGTCCGTCCTGGGCTGTGTGGTGAATGGTATTGGCGAGGGGAAAGAGGCGGATATCGGCATTGCGGGCGGGCAGGGCATGGGAATCCTGTTCAAAAAAGGGAAACTGGTCAGAAAAGTGCCGTCAGAACAACTGATGGACGTCCTCATCGAAGAAGTCGAGTTGATGGCGTTGGAACAGCATGACTCACGTGAAGAAAGTTCCTCCTCCTCCTCAGATGCCTCCCGGCTTGCCGCTCCTGCTGCATCCCCCAATCGCGAACTTCCCGTGCTTTCCTGACGCACCCCCCCTCCCGTCATTCCCCGACATTCCTTGTCATCTCCCGGCGCGAAACCCCACAGCCCCCTCCTTCTCCCTCGCCTTGTCAGGGTTTGGGGCTCTCGTTATAATACCGTGCGGGCGCCGTACCCAAGTGGCTAAGGGAGCAGTCTGCAAAACTGCGATTCAGCGGTTCGATCCCGCTCGGCGCCTCCAAAACCATTTCATCTCGTGAGTCGAATAGAAAGGATCCTTGGGAAAGCATGGCCGTTCCTGTCTCCCAGATGATGACCGTCATCAGCTACGTGCTGTCGCAAAAGCTCAAGGGCGTCAAACGCTATCCTCTGGTGTTGATGTTGGAGCCGCTCTTTCGGTGTAATTTGGCCTGCGCCGGGTGTGGAAAGATCCAATATCCCGAGCACGTATTGGATCGGCGGTTAACGCCTGAACAATGTTGGGCGGCGGCCGAAGAATGTGGAGCGCCCATTATCAGCATTCCCGGAGGGGAGCCGCTCATTCATCCCGAGATGCCGGAAATCGTTCGAGGACTGATGCGTCGCAAGAAATACGTCTATTTGTGCACGAATGCGATTCTGCTGGAACGTAAAATTGAGGAATATGAACCCTCCAACTATTTGACCTTCAGTATCCACATGGACGGGTTGCGCGATGAACATGATCTCGCGGTGTGTCGTGACGGAGTCTATGACGTCGCGACCAAAGCAATCAAAACTGCGTTAAAAAGAGGATTCCGGGTCACCACCAACACGACCCTGTTCAACGATGCGAATCCTCCGCGGGTCCGGGCTTTTTTTGACGAGATGATGGAACTCGGGGTGGAAGGGATGATGATCTCCCCGGGCTACAGCTACGAGAAAGCGCCGGACCAGCATGGCTTCTTAAAGCGACATCGGACGCAGGAACTGTTTTCTCACGTGCTCACGAAGAGAAAACGCCGGTGGCGATTTAACCAATCGCCCCTGTTTTTGGAATTTCTCATGGGCAAGCGTGAGTATCAATGCACCCCATGGGGAAATCCCACCTATAATATTTTCGGCTGGCAGAAGCCCTGCTACCTTTTGCAGGACGGATACGTCTCGAGTTTCAAGGAATTGCTCGAGACCACGGCGTGGGACCGGTACGGCGTCGGACACAATGAGAAATGTCGGGACTGCATGGTGCATTGCGGGTTCGAAGCCTCAGCCGTGGAGGAAACGTTCAGTTCGTGGTCCGGGTTGACCGGAACCGTGAAGGCCATGCTGTTCCCCACGTGACCTGACGGCCTTCTTGCCGGTTTTCATTTCACGGTGCCTATGTCTCAGGACGGACTTGAAAATCCTTCCGAACAAAGCCTGCAGGGAGCGGTTTTTCGTCCAATCTCTCAGCAGGAGGTGCTGAACGTCATTGAATTGGCTTTCGGCTACCGGGGTGACATTACCCTGGAATTGAAGTCCCGGGAATGCATCAACGGCTATCTGTTTAATCGCGTATTGGATGGTCCGCATTCCTACGTGGAGATGTTTCAACCCGGTCATCCCGGTCCTCGAAGAATTGCCTGCCAAGAGATTCACGCATTCCATTTTACAGGGCACGATACCGCCTCTGGAGAATCCTGGGAAGCTTGGGTTCGAAAACGCCAGGAGGAGAAGAAGAACGAAGATCTGAATTTCTCGCAACCTTAGCCCGCATTTCTCGCGACAAAGCCTCGTGAGAAATGCGGGCTGGACCTTTTCAGGAGCCTGATTATTGACAGAGGAAAGCCCCGTATGCTAGAAGTCACGGACCTTTTGCCTGGAATTTTCCTTCCTGTAAAATCGTTGCTTAAGGATTGAGGTGTGGTCTCTCCAAAGGAAAAGCGGATTATCTGGACAGGCTCTCCGAAGTGGCAAGTCCCGGACTCGATTCTAGGCAGCGCATCACACGCTATCCCGCCCTGTTTTCACCATGTTGTGGCTCGTCGAGGGGGCCATGGCGCTTGAGAACATGACCGTCGGTCATCCCGAATGTGCAGGCAGATAGGAGGAAGAAGGCCAAGGGAAAAGTTTGTCCGAAATGTATTGGATGCAGAAAGAATTTCCCTGGTGAGGCGGAGAGAACGTCTCTCAGGGGAGAAGAAAGACAAAGCCAGGTTTTTTCACGCTCAGATCGTTTGTTGAAAGCGAATATAGGGGGGGTTATGGAGAAGGATACATGCCAAAAAGTGATGGGTGTCGTTGCCGTTGTGGCATTGGGATGGACGTTATCAGCCTGTGGAGAAGCCAAGCCGCCGGCTCCACCGCCACCCGCGCCCCCGGAATATGCCGATAAGCATATGCCGGAAGGCTATTGGAACAATCCGGACATAATTGAGCAAGGGAAGGCGATCTTTACCGGCGTGGAAAATATCGACGTGAATTGTGCCAGTTGTCACGGGAAAGATGGGAAGCCCGTGAAGGCTGGGGCTCGAGATTTTCGTAAAGGTGATTTCATGAAGCTGTTCTCTGATTCCCAATGGTTCTGGCGCGTGTCCGAAGGGGTCAAGGGAACCAAAATGAAAGCCTGGAAATCCAAGCTTACCGAGGATGATCGGTGGAAAGTGATTGCGTTTGAGTCGACCTTTGGGTTGAAAGGCCAGGAATATAGTGTCGCTGAGCAGAAATGGGTCCCCGCTGGGACGGCCAAGACGGCTGAGGAAGTGGCCGCTGAAAGGAATAAGGCTGCAGAAGGTGAAGCGGCCCCTGCGGCTGAAGGAACGGCGGCTCCGGCGGCTGAAGAGGCAGCCGCTCCAAATGGAGAAGCGGCCGGAGGAGAATCTTCCCAGTAACCCGGGCGATTGCCACGTTCTTTTTGCGGCATAAACAATAAGGAATAAGGAGGGCCACCACCCTTGAAAACCTTAACCCGCAGTTTTGTGATTCTGCTAGGACTTGTGTTTGGGGGGCTCGCCGTCGCCTATGCCCAAGCTCCGGCTCCCCCACCCGTGGAGTTCCCCTATACCGGGAATCGGACAGGGGTGTGGATCGTGGCCCAACTCCATATATTGTTTGCCGCCTTTATTCTGGGTGCCCCGATATTCGCCGTGGTGTCGGAATGGTTGGGCTATAAAAACCAGGACCCGAAATATGATCGATTAGCCAAGGAAGTCACCAAAGTTACGGTGATCCTCTATAGTATGACGGCCCTCACGGGCGGGCTGTTTATTTTTGTCCTGCTTGCCACCTATCCTGATTTCACCACTTGGCTCATCCAACATTTTTTCCTGATTTTCGCCGTGGTCTATCCACTCCTGTTTATTCTCGAAACCATCGTGCTGTATGCGTATTTTTACTCCTGGGATTCCCTCAAGGGCGAAAATAAAGCCCGGCATATTGCCTTGGGGATCTTGTTGAACATCGTGGGCACGGTCACGTTGTTCGTGATTGACGGTCCCACGTCGTTTATGAATACGCCTGCCAAATCCGCGGAGGGGGTCTCCCTGATTCAATTCGTCCAAAGCGCGGGCTTGTGGGACAAGGTCGCCAATTACAGTTGGATGCCCTTGAATCTCCATCGGTTGGTCGGAAACGTGACGTTCGGCGGGTTTATTGCAGGACTGGTGGCGGCGTATATGTATATGGGCGCCAAGACGGATGAAGAGCGCTCTTACTATGACTGGATGGGGTTCGTGGGGAATATGATCGGCGTGGGCGCCCTCTTGTTTCTCCCCTTCATGGGGTATCTCCTGGCCTATGAACTCTGTGATTATGACGCGTCCATCTGCCCGTACATGATGGCGGACCAACTTTCGATGTTTTTTGAAATGCAGGGGGCTATGGTCGGCCTGATCTTCCTGGCCAGCAATTATTATATCTGGCTGAGCATGAAGCGGATTCAAGGCGTGGAGCAGGTTCGGATATCCGGGATGGTCATGCTCGCCGTCATTCTCATTCCGGTGGTTATGGGGGTTGCCTGGAAACTGTTCCCGCCGCCGGAATGGCAGTCGCTGATCTTCCTGGCGTTGCTGATCGTGCTTCCGCCGATACTGAGCAGGCTTCCGGGTTTGCGGTTTACCGTGTCCTCCTTCACCATGATCAAGGTGGGATTCCTGATGATCGTGGTCGCCAACGCCATCTGGATGACGCCGCACGGATTTGTGGCGACACAGGGGTTGGCCACCGAAGAATTGGAGCTTCCCTCCTGGGCCAGTGAGTTGGCGCTGATGCCGGCGAAAAACGCGGCCGCGTTTACGTTGGTCTTTCTGACCGTCGTGAACTATATCCTCTATAACCGCGCCATCAGGAGCGGAACGATTATCTGGGGGAAGATCGACTTTACGTCCCAGTTCGTCCTGATCTTCCTGGCGTTCAGTGCCATTTGGACCATGGGTTTGATGGGGACGGTTCGATCCCTCACGAGAAAATACTTTCACGTGTATAACCTGGTGCCGGACTTTACCCCCGAGGCCTTTACGCCCACGCTGGCCTATTCCGCGTGGTGGATTACGGGTGTGACCCTGGTCTTTTATCTCGTCGTGAGTTTCGCCATTGTCGTGACGTTGAGAAACACCGGCCAAAAGGCCGAAGCCCCTCAGGGGGCTCCGGTGCCTGCCGGTGCGGAGTAACGGAGGTGGGAAGCGAGTATGGCTGAGCAAAGTTTGATTCGAAACATCATCAAAAAAGGCGTCGTGGGCGTCATCCTGGGGATTGTTCTGGTGGCGGTGGCAAAGGCCACGCACTTTCCCCTCGTCTTCCAGATTATGTTCTTTATTTATGCCATGCTCGGCGCCGCCGTGTTTATTTTACTTGATGCGCCTTCCCTGAATCGTCTCGAGGGCATCAAGGCTATCATCGGGCTGGTGTTGTTTTACCTTGTGCTATCTGGAGTGTACATCGGCGGGGCGTCCGGCCTGCCGCAGTACGACCCGGAAATTGAAAAAGGAAAAATCGAAAAGCTCCTGAAAGCGCGTCGGGCCAGGACCCAACAGGGGAAAGCCGAAGAGCTGATCGCGCGGGCGAAAGCCCTGAATGAGCGAGCCGTCTCGATCGAGCAACAATTGAGAGCCTTGGGCGGTGGCGTTCAGGTGGTGGAAGAAGCCGCGACTCCCGTCTCATCGGCCGCGGCTGGCAACCTGGTAGCGCTGGGCCAGGAGCAATGGGAACTGCAAGAGTGCTACAACTGTCACAAACTCTTTGGAAAAGGCGGAAAGAAGCGGGGGCCGGAGTTGGACAACATCGGCAATCTCATGACGCCTGAAGCCCTTCGGCAAAAGATTCTCGACCCCAAAAGTTGGAAGGCCGAAGGATTCGACAAGCAGTACAAGAAAGGCAAAATGCCGGACAAATATAAGGACCTGATGTTCGATGAAGAGGTCGACGCGCTGGTGGCCTTTTTGGCGACCTTGAAAGATGCCTCGGTGAACACACCGAAGCCCATCAAAATGAAATAAGCTCATCTCAGGATACCGATGCAACCGAAAATTAAGGCCAAAGCGCGGTGTGCCGACGGGGAAGTCGGCAGTATTTCCAAGGTCATCGTCGATCCGCTTTCCCTTGAAATCAGTCACGTGGTGGTCAGGGAAGGTGGCGGGCAAGGCGTGGATCGACAGGTCCCGATCGGCCAGGTCCAGGAAATCCCGAATGAAGAAGAAATTGTTCTACGGGGGTCGCTGGAGGAATTCAGGACGTGTCCCGTGCTGGATCGCGACGCCTACGTCAGTCATCATGACGTGGAAATCGCCCACCTGGAGGATCGTCTCCACGTGGAGCCCGGTGAAATTCTCGTGCCTTTGCCCCAGCTCGAACAGGGGGTGCCCCGCCGCAGCTTTTTCATGAACATGACGCATGCCATCGGGACGTTGATCGCCCTTCCTTTGGCGTTTCCCGTTTTAAAATATCTCATGAAGCCCATGTACAAGCCGTTCGACAATTCGTGGTTTTCCGTGGGGAACGTCCGCAAGATAAGAAAAGAAAACATCGGCTACCAGTTCAAGTTTACACGGGGCTTCAAGGAAGCCTTCATGCCCGAACAGCAGATCGAAAAAAACATCTGGGTGGTGAAAGCCACGCCTGAAGTGCAAAAAGCCGTCTACGGCGGGAAAGATAAAAAGTTTTATGACCATAAGGGAGATCTGGTGTGGGTCAATAAAGCCAAGACGCCCTACATCGGATTTTCCGGAAAATGCCCGCATTTGGGATGCGGGTACAAGTGGCGTAGAACGAAGAATTTTCCCGACGGAGTCTTTTTGTGTCCCTGCCATTTGAGTATCTATGATGAGGCAGGCAAGGTGCTGGACGGCCCGGCGCCGCGGCCGCTCGACGTCCTGCCGATGCAAATCAATGCAGCCGGGGAAGTGCAAATCATTGACGTCGAATACAAGGCCGGGGTGAAGGGCCAAATCCGGCTGCTGTAGCGTCTTTATGAACGGCGATACCACCAACCAACCCAACGCATTTGAAAAAGTCGTCGACTTTGTCGATGAACGGGTCGGCCTGAAAACCATTCAGGCCAAAATGTTGAATGAGCCCGTTCCCGGCGGGTCTCGATGGGCCTATGCGTTCGGGTCGTGTTTGTTGTTCATCTTCATTGTGCAGGTGGTGACGGGGATCCTGTTGATGTTTTACTACGTCCCGAGCACCGATCACGCGTATGCGAGCACGCAATACATCATTCATGAAGTCGATTACGGATGGTTTCTGCTGAGTTACCATTTCTGGGGCTCCTCGGCCATGGTGGTGATGGTGTTCGCCCACATGTCTCAAGTGTTCTTGTGGGGAGCCTATAAGAAACCCAGGGAATTGATTTGGCTGGTCGGGCTGGCCCTCTTCGGCCTGGTCATGGCGTTCGGCTTCACGGGCTATTTGCTCCCATGGGATCAACGGGCGTATTGGGCCACGGTCGTGGGTGTCGAGATCATGGATAAGACCCCGGTTGTCGGGGATTTCCTGAGTCGATTTTTGAAAGGGGGACCGACCCCCGGTCAAATGACCCTGAGCCGGTTCTTTACCATTCACGTGATGATTTTGCCGGCGGCGTTAATGGGTCTGGCCGGTCTCCATCTCTTCCTGTTCCGGAAGGCCGGGCCGGCCGGGCCGTTCCGTGGCACTCCCGAACAAATCAAGGCGAAGACGGATTATTTCTTCCCCAGACAGATCTGGAAAGATATCGTGGCCATGGCCACAGTCTTCCTGATTATTTGTACGTTGGCGTTTATCGAGCCGGTGGTGTTGTTGGAAGAAGCAACGCCGGACCCGGGGGACTATCATCCGGAACCCGAATGGTATTTTCTCTTTCTCTTCCAGTTGTTGCGCTTGAAGATCTTTGGCGGAGAATTCGGCCAGTTTCTCGGAGCCGTCGCGATTCCCGGAGCATTTATGGGGTTCCTGGCGGCGTTGCCTTTTCTGGACAGGAATCCGGAGCGGAATATTTTCAAACGGCCGATTGCGTTGATCGGCTGGATTGCCATTATGGCGATGATTTTGATTTTCACCGTTTCCGCGATTCTGAATAGAGAATTTCTGGATTAACGATCATGTCGAACGCGAAACTCGGTCTCCTGGTCGCATGGCCAACCTTCTGGACGGGCTTTCCCCTGAAATTGGTCTTCGCGTTGCTCATGTTGGCCGCCGGCGTGCATCCCTGGGAAGGCGTCGGTCTGGAAGCGTTGCTGGTCCTCTCCATTCCCATCGACATTTGGGCGCTCGGCCTGTGTTCCCGAACCGTTTTTCTTGAACGGTTGAGCGTGGAGCCCCCCAAGGGGACGGGCCTTCGCTTGTGGGGGCTGTGGGCAATCTTTTCCGTGATCTATCTTCCCCTGTTGTTCATGATCCTGAGTGGCGTCAAGTCCCTGGCTCAATCCGCGGTCCATGCCACGTTGCATTTCGTTGAAACCAACGTCATCGTGATTCCCATTGCGGAAAAAATCAGCCTGGAATTGGTGATGTGGGGACTGCCGGCCACCATCGTCCTCATCGTCCTGGTGTATGGCTGGTTGTTCGGCTTGGGTGCCTTGGCGCAACGCTTTGTTCGCGCGTCCACGCCCGTTGACGGAGCATTTCAGGACATCGTCTCCAAATGGGACCTTCTTAGGATTCCTCGAGATCAACCGCTCTTGCTGACGGCCTTTACGGGAACCGGCATCGTACTGATCATGTTGTTTTGGGGTTTGCTCCCCGTGAGTACGCCGCATCCTCATGAAGAATACGAATTTGTGGACGTCCAAAAGGTGGAAAAAAAGGTCGTGCCCAAAAAGGTCATTCAAAGCGCGGAGAAGGTTCTGGCGCGTGCCGAAGCCACGTTGAAAGAATTGGAAAAAGACAATCCCGTGGCGGAAACGCCGAAAGCGGAGGAGAAGGCAGCGGTCCAGGAGAAGCCGGCAGCCCAAGCGACGCCGGCGGCTGCGGAAAAACCGGCGGCTACTCCCGGTTCCTCCAAGAATGCGCACGACCCTGCCGATCATAAGCATTGACGAGCACATATGTTTGAGCAAAGATTATGAGACTGGCGGCGATGTGCTTAGCGATGGCGCTGAGCGGGTGCGTGGGGAATTCGACGTTTGATGATATGCACCTGATGCTCAATAGCGTGTTGGATGGAGCCTGCAATCAACCGTCGTTCAAGCGCCCGTTGCAGAGCCATGAGTATGGGGCGTACTCACGGGAGATCATGGTCTTGCGGGCGACCTGTCAGGGCATCGCGCCGCTGTTACCACACAACTATTGAGGGAACGATGAACCTGTTCAATGAGGGCTCACACATGAAAAACCACGGCATAATCGAAAAGCTCAAGTCCCTGGTGCCAACGGTGAAACCCTCGTCTCTCTTCGGATGGAGTGTCTTTTGGGCGCTCGTGCTTCTGCCTGCATTTGTCTGGGCCCAGGACGCGGCTACGCAAGCGATGTCCGTAGAATATCGGGACATTCCGGGAGTCGGAAGCCGGAACGTCGTCTGGGTCGTGGCCCAGCAGCATT
Source organism: Nitrospirales bacterium (assembly GCA_965204475.1). Lineage (GTDB taxonomy): Bacteria > Nitrospirota > Nitrospiria > Nitrospirales > UBA8639 > Bin75. Next base: position 1,094,789 of record OZ241988.1, on the reverse strand, counting down.
TGCTGCTCGCCGGGTTCGTGTTGGGCGTGCCGATTTTTGCCTGGGTGTGCGAAATCGTCGGATGGAGGACCAAAGAAGCCCGGTACGACAAACTGGCGAAAGAGTTTACCAAGCTCCTGACGTCCGCGTATGCCACGACGGCATTGTTCGGAGGCATCCTGCTCTTTCTGCTGATCGGGCTGTACCCGAAACTCATGGCGTATTTGTCCGATATCTTTTTCCCGTCCTTCATCGTGTACTGCCTGTTGTTCCTGTTGGAAACCGTGACGTTGTACCTGTACTGGTACGGATGGGACGCCATGCAAGGAAACAAAAAGACGTTTCACCTGTTTTTGGGATTTCTGCTGAACGTCTTTGCCCTGGGTATCATGGTCGTCCCCAACGCGTGGGCCACGTTCCAGGCGAGCCCCGTCGTGGTGGCGGAGGGCTCGGCGATTGATCGAGCATGGGCGGCCACGTGGAATCCCACGTGGTGGCCGGTCAACATTCATCGACTGATTGCGAACGTTGTCTTGGGCGGGTTTATTTGCGGCGCCTATGCCGGTATCCGGTATCTCCTCGCGGCCAGCCAGGAGGAACGGGAACATTATGATTGGATGGGCTACGTCGGAAACTTCATCGGCGTGTTCGGCATGCTCCCGCTTCCTTTCGCCGGGTATTGGCTCATGCGCGAGATCTATCAATACAATCAGCAAATGGGGATCACCCTCATGGGCGGATTTCTGGCCTGGCTCTTTATTCTCCAGGCGATGCTCATTGGGGTGTTGTTCCTCGGCGCCAATTATTATTTCTGGATGGGCATTACCTACCGGATTCCGGGATCCGAGCGATCGTACAGACGACCGATCCTGGCCATGTTGATCGTGCTCATGGTGTGTCTGGGCGTCTGGATGACTCCCCATTCCCTGGTGGCCAGTCTTGAAGAGGCCAGAAAAATGGGAGGGACCCACCACCCGCTGCTTGGGGTATTCGGGGTGATGTCCGCAAAAATGACGGTGGCCAATCTCATGATCCTGGTCACCTTCATGAGTTTCATCATGTATTGGCGTGCGGGAAAGCAGGAAACGGCCGGGTGGGCAAAGATCGCCAAATCCGTGATGGGCGCCTTGCTGGTGCTCGCGGGTATCGCGGTCATCGTGCTCGGGGTCTGGGGGTATTTCGTGCCCGCCATTATCAGGATCAATTATTTCTCCGTCGCCCAGGTTTTGATCGTCTTGTTTATCATGGTGACCTTTACGCCCTTGACGGCCATCCTGATGAAAAGCGCCAAAACCACGACGGAAATGGTCTGGGGGCAAATGCCGATCCGGGCGGGGTATGCGTTGGTATCCAACGCGGTCATGGTGATCCTGTTAATGTCGCTGATGGGCTATGCCCGGTCATCGTCCAGGGTTCACTGGCATATCTACGGCGTCATGAGAGACACCTCGGACTACGCCTATTCTCCGGCGTTGGGATACGCGGCCGCCTTCATGTCCCTGAACACGTTTGTGTTCTGTTTGCTGGTGGCGTTTATCTTTTGGGTCGCCACGATGGGTGACAAGGGGAAGAAAACCCCGGACCAGCAAGAACCCGAACCCGCGAAGATCCCGGCGGGTGTGACACCGGCCATGGCCGGCGGTTCCCCGCGGGAGCAGGACTGAAAAGGAGACGGGGCGTGCTTGAGAAACTATTGACGTTGGTATTAACCGGAGCGAGATGACCCATGAGTGAAGTCGCATTACTCCAATTGATCGGTCTCACGGTCGTAGGACTCGGAATCTGCATCCTGCTCTTCATCAAGTCGAAATTCCTCAGGGTGGTCGGCTTCGTGGTGATCGTATTGGGGACGTTTACCCTGATTGCGTTGGGCGTGCCGCAGATGGCCTCCCTGCCTCCGGCGATCGAAACCTTTGACATTGCCGAAGTCAAAACGCCGGATGACCTGGCCTCGATCGGTCAAAAGATTTTCTTCAGTAAAGGCCAGTGTGCCTTGTGTCATTCCATTGGTCCCAGTGAATCGGCCAGGTGTCCGGATTTGAAAGGCATCGGGGCGAAACTCGCTCCGGAATTCATCTATGAAAGCCTTACCGACCCTCAAGCCTATATTTATCTGGATTTCAGGCATGAAGGCCTGCCCAAGGAATATCCGGCACGGATGCCCTATATCCACAAGAATCCGATTGCCTTGTCGCAACAAGAGATTTATTCGGTCATTTCCTTTCTCCAGAAAATGAGCGGGGAACCCATTAGCGTCAAAGTCGAAGACGTGATGAATATCGGCAAAGAAGGTGACGTGCAGGTCGCTTCCATGGAGCACACTAACCAGAAGGGTGAACTATGAAAGGCCCCCTTGCGAAAACGGCAATCCTGTTGGTGGGAATGTATGTGTTTCTCAAATTCATACTCCCGTTGTTTACCGCACCCCTCCCGGCCAGTCTGATTTTCCTGTACCTGGCGCTGACCCTTGCCTCTGCGATGATTTTCTATACCATGAGCGGGGGGAGTCTCGACGAATTCATGGGACCCATCGGGCGGTTCCTCACCGGCACGGGGCAGGTGGGCATCGTCGGGACCGCGCGTATTCTGGTGTTCGTGTTGTTTCCCTTGTTGGTGGGCTGGCAAACATACACCAGGCTCGCCCCAAGTGATATGCCGCCGGCGGAAAATCGAACCATTCATCCCGCGCCTCCGGGCGAGTTTGTCGGGCTAGCCAACCCGTATCCGACAACGCCGGAAAACATCATGATGGGGAAAGGCCTCTATGCGGCGTTTTGTTCGCCCTGTCATGGAGCCAATTTTGACGGGAAAGGCCCGGCCGCGGTGGGCTTCAATCCGCCTCCGGCGAATTTCAGCGATCCCGGCACCATCGCCCAATTGCAGGAATCCTACCTGTTCTGGCGGATCAAAAAAGGCGGCGTCGGGCTTCCGGTCGAAGCCATGCCCTGGAAATCGGCCATGCCGCGATGGGAAGTGGAATTGCCGGACGAATGGATCTGGAAAATCATCATGGGTGAATATGACGGCGCCGGCCAGTCTCCACGGACCTGGGAGGAAGAGGAATAAGGAACGGGCGGAGGTTGCGCTCTCGTAGGTCCGACGATCGTCGGACGTGTCGAAGGGAAGGATCCAAGGAGCAGGAAAATGGGATATAAGAAGATTTTCAACGTCGCGCTTGGGCTCACCCTCATGGTGACGGGAGCCGGGGCTTCCTGCGTGTTCGCGAGCGATCCGCCGCCGGACGACGGAGGCGGCAGTGTGGCTGTTCGTCTGCATTTGACTGACGGTGCCGTGCCTGCGGATGATCCGAACGCCGCGGTGTGGAATACGATCCAGCCGGCGGAATTCAATTTGGCCCCACAGGTTCATTGGCCTGATCGTATTCAGGAAGTCACGGTGAAGTCCGTCAAGGTCCGCGGGATCCATAATGGTGAGGATCTGGCGATCCTGCTGGAGTATGCCGACCCGTCTGACGATGCCGCGGATGCCGCCGCAATCGAGTTCATGGTAGGCGATAAAATGGCCCACTTCGCCCATGGGCAGGAAATGCTCCAGGTCGAGGGGGGAGACGTCAACATCTGGTACTGGAAGAAAGAACACGGCAAAGCCACCGATATGACGGCCAAGGGGTTCAAAACGCTTCGGCCGCAGGAAAACCAGAACGTCTCGGCAACGGGAGCCTGGCAGGACGGAACGTGGCGCGTCGTTTTTTCCCGGCCGCTACAAACCGGTGATGAGCAGGACGTCCAAGTCACGCCCGGAGAATGGCGAAACGTGGCGTTCGCGTTTTGGGACGGGGAAATCGTGGATGGAGCCGTAAAGGAAAAGGGGTCACAGAAAGCCGTTTCATCATGGTGGTATTTTCGGGCCGAGCCGCCACCGGACAATTCCATTTATGGATACGTCGTGTTGGGCATCGTGCTTGCCGCCGGCTTTGAGTTTTTCCTGTTGAGAAGAATTCGGAAGGGTAACGAATCATGAAGGGAGAACAAGGCGTGCAGCGGGTACTGGGCATGGTCGCCGTCGTTGTCGTCGCCGTGTTTGCCGTGACGAGCGGGTGTGCCTTGTTTGAAGATGAAAGAACGGCGAAAGGCCGAAAACTCTATAATCATTACTGTATGCATTGTCACGGCGAAAGTGGACAACAGCAGGAAGGCTTCAATTGGGGCCGCATGCCGGATCCCCGCCCTCGCGACTTGTCGGAATCCGAAGCGATGTCGACCTTTTCCGACAAGGAAATCTTCGACACGATCTCCAGGGACATGCGGGATACCACGTTGCAGGAAGTGCTCGACGATGAAAATTACTTCGCGGTCTCGACGATGCCGACCTTCAAATATACCCTGTCCGAAGAAGAACTGTGGGCCGTGGTCGGATACGTGCGAACGCTTCACGGCGGGTCGTTGACGTTCGACGTTGAGGGACGGAAAGCCGAGCTGGAGTCCCAGTTGCAAGCGGCAACGGCGGAACATGATCAAGCCAAACAGGTCATGGATGAAGCCTTGGCAAAACAGGAAGCCGAAGAAGAAGCCAGGGCCGCCGCAGAGGAAGCAGCCGAAGAAGATGACGAAGATATGGACATGGAAGATGAAGAGGACGATCTAGAGGACTACGAAGAGGAAGAAGAGGAAATCGTGCTTCCCGAAGAAGAGGCCTATGAAAAAGTGGCGGAACAATTCGAAGCCGCCAAGGCCGCCTGGGAAAATTTCTCAAAACGTCCGAGGATGACACAAATTGCGCGTCCCGACTTAACCGTGGCGGAGCCGGAAAGAGTCGCCATGGAAGAAAAAGGCAAAAGCCTGTATTACAACAAATACGGGTGTAACGGGTGTCACAGTATCGGAGACGTCGGCGGTCTGGTCGGACCAGCCTTGGACCGTGCCGGATTCCGTCTCAATGACACCTGGGTCTATCGCTGGGTCCGGTACCCGCAAGGCATGAAAAAGCACACGCGCATGCCGAACCTGGGTCTTAATGATCAGGATGCGCGAGCCGTAACGGCGTATCTCGAAACCCAGCGGGCGCTAAAACCGGACAAGCCCATCCCTCCGCCTGAATAACGGTGTCAACGCTCTTATAAAACCCTCTCCCCATTGTGGGAGAGGGTAGGGTGAGGGGGCCTGACCGAGACCGCAGGTCGGATTAGCATCCCATAATCCGACAACCCAGCGTAACCCGACAGTTCACTACAGCGTACCCGCCCAAATCCCAACCAAAAGAACGATGCCGACGCCCGTGTGTTGTTTGAACATGGCAAAGGCCTCCGAGGGGGAGACGTCGTTGCGCAGGCGACGGACTTGTTGACTCAAAAACCCCGCGACTCCGGCCAGCCCCCCATAGAACGCCAGATTGAGATTCTCCAGCCAACCCGCCGTTGCCAAAAACCCCAACATGGCCGTCTCGATGGTTCCCACGGCAATCCACACGTGAGAACCGAAGAGAATCGCCGATGAGTTCACCCCGATGCGAAGGTCGTCCTCAACGTCCTGGAGCGCATAAATGGTGTCGTAGGCCAAGGCCCAGCAAATCGTGGCGGCAAAGAGCATCCATACCGCTGGATCGAGCTGATTGCGAACGGCAGCCCAGGCCATCACGGCGCCCCACCCGAACGCCAGCCCGAGAAAGAGTTGAGGAACACGAAAAAACCGTTTCGTGAAGGGATAGATCGCGGCCAGGCATAATGCGACCGGGCCGAGCCGTATGGCCAGGGGATTCAAGAAAAAAAGAAGGCTCACGGCTACGACAAGAAGGACGCCGAGAAAAAGAACGGCGTGCCAGGGGCGCAGGGTCCCGCTGGCCAGCGGGCGAGTTTTGGTGCGGGCGACCTGCCGGTCGAGTGAGCGATCGGCCAAATCGTTGATGATGACCCCGGCGCTTCGCATGACGAACGATCCCGCAACGAAAAGGACGACCAGCAGACCGGAGGGACGGCCTTGTGCCGCCAGGACCAAGGCCCACAAAACCGGAAGCATAAGCAGGATGGTTCCAGTTTGATTCGTAAGCCTGATCAGAGAGCACAGTTCAGCAAACGAGAACCGGGGGATCGATGCCGGAGTAGATCTGCCAGCAGGGGAGGACATCGCGTCACGGTAGCCTAGAGGAAAAATGCTGTCAATCATGGCGGAGACGCGTCTCATCCGGCCAAGAACTGAACCGCAGTTGACACGATTCGTTTCAGAAAATAAGATGGCCTGCGGGCTGGAAGCAGCCATCTCCCGCCAAATCCTCAATGCGTGTTCTTCAGGCCGGCGTAGCTCAGTGGTAGAGCAGCTGATTCGTAATCAGCAGGTCGGTGGTTCAATCCCACTCGCCGGCTCCATACCCTTCACCCGTTGGGTGGCCTGTCCCCGTTGCCTCACCGACGAAGAACGCTTACAATAAGTCTGGCATGGTAAGACGACATGCCGTTTCACGGTGGTTAGGTCTTGTTTATTGCGTGGGGAAGGGGATCTCGATGAAATTGAGAGCCGGCAATTTTGTCGTGTATGAGAAAGTAAAAACCTCAACACACCCCAGCCCGCGAGCCGAGCACGTTTTTCCCTCTCGCCACGGCGACACCTATTCGTACGTGATCAAGAAATTCTGGAAGGTGCTCCGGGTCTTTGAGGATGACACCATTGAAGTCGAGACCCGCCGCGGGAAGCGCCACACCTTGGCGCCCGGTGATCCTCGTCTGCGCAAAGCCGGACTTTGGCAGCGGGTGTTCTTCAAAGATCGGTTTTTTTGAAGGCCGCGACTCGTCGTGCGGAGGTTACGTGTCCGAGTGCTTTTTGCCGGACCCCAGCGCGGAAAACAGGACGCCTCCGACCAACACGCCAACCACGAACACCATACCGAAAACCAGGCCGGTTTGCACTTCAGACCAATCACGCAGCAGTTTGGTTAACATTGGAGACGGAGGGATGTTGACGTGCCCCTCCCAGCCCAGGGCTTCATCAAGAGTGGGATGTTCTTCCGATGGTTGATGGTCGGCCTGATTCATCGATCCTGAAGTAAAAGACGTCATGCTATTAGCTCCATGATGACTGTGGGCATCGTTGATTGATTGCGCCGATATGGTGTCAGCCTCCCGGGTCCGTGTCAAGGTCTCCGATCGAGGTTTGGGGTCAGATGGACGTTCAGTCGAGATATGGTGTTTGGTGCTGCGGTGGCCGGGACACGTCGGATGGGTGCGTCCCTTCCAATTCCGTCACACGTTTATTGAGTTCCGCGATTTCTTTTGACTTCCGAATGCGGGCCGGCATGGAAGCCAGGATATGAATCAGGATGCCCAGGCAAAGGGTGGTCAGTAACACCAGGACGAGCGACCCTTCAAACGTCCACCCGAAAAATTGGATGGAAACCGTTTGATCGTTCTGGAGTGAAAAGGCAACGGTCAAAAAGACGATAACGAGGGTCGCGATTAATGAAAAGGGCATTGGTCAACACCCGTGGACGTATCGAAGAGTTTCTCTTGAGTATATACCGAATGTGCCGTTGACGTACACCCCGAGGCGAAAGCCCCGGGATTCCAGGATGAACGGTGCCTTTCGGCGTGAGCCATCTGTGTTCGGGGGAGTCTCGTTGATGCTGATGAGATACATTTGGTAATCTCAATTTCCACGTTTTTTCCTTTCATTCACCGTTGAACTGACTATCGAGGGGCGAACAATGGGCAAGTTGAACCATGCGTTGATCAGTGTGTCCGATAAGACGGGTGTCGTGGAGTTTGCCAGGGGACTGGTCGAACTGGGGGCCACCATTCTTTCCACGGGCGGTACGGCCAACGCCATACGCACGGCCGGCGTGCCGGTCACGGAGGTTTCTTCACATACCGGGTCTCCGGAGATTCTGGGCGGCAGGGTCAAAACCCTGCATCCCAGGATTCACGGGGGTTTGTTGGGCCGGCGGGGGCGAGCCGATGACGTCCGGCAAATGCAGGAGCAGGGGATTGAACCCATCGACGTGGTGGTCGTCAATCTCTACCCGTTCGAATCGACCATTGCCAAACCGGATTGTACCTTCGAGGATGCCATTGAAAATATCGATATCGGAGGCCCGTCCATGCTCCGGTCGGCTGCAAAGAACCACGAGGACGTCGTGGTGGTGGTCGATCCAAGCGATTATGGTCGCGTGCTGGAGGCCTTGCAGTCAGGGACGGTCCCTCTGTCGTTGCGTCGTGAATTAGCCAGGAAAGTGTTTCAACACACTTCTCGATATGATGGCCTCATTGCAAATTATTTGAGCCGCCAGGGCGGGACGGCCGACAAATTTCCGGCGTCCCTGTCTCTGACGTATGAACGGGCCGAAATCCTGCGATACGGCGAAAATCCACACCAGGAAGGCGCGTTTTATCGGGAAACCGGCAGTACGGAACCCTCGATTTCCCTGGGCCGCCAACTGCACGGCAAGGCCATGTCCTACAACAATTACCTGGACGCCAACTCGGCCCTGGAGTTGGCGAAAGAATTCCCCGACGCGGCCGTGGTCATCATCAAACACAACAACCCCTGTGGCGTGGCCCTCGGGGCGACTCCGGTCGAAGCCTACCGGAAGGCCAGGGAAACCGACCCGGTGTCCGCCTTCGGAGGCGTGATTGCCTGCAACCGGCCCGTGGACTTGGACATGGCCAAGGAAGTGACGTCCACGTTCGTCGAAGTCCTGATCGCGCCTTCGTTTACCGACGAGGCTCTGGCCGAATTGCAACGGAAAAAGGACTTGCGGCTGCTGACGGTGGGTTCGCTCGAAAGCCAAACGCGCGACGGCTATGATTTGAAAAAACTCGTCGGGGGATTGATCTTGCAGGATCGTGACCTGGGCGCCCTCGCGGACGTGAAAGCTCTGACGGTGCCGACCCAAAGAAAACCCACGGATGACGAATACGCGGCCTGTGCATTTGCGTGGAAGGTGTGCAAGCACGTGAAGTCCAACGCCATTGTGTTTGCCAATGCCACACAGACCGTGGGCGTCGGGGCCGGTCAGATGAGTCGCGTGGATTCCGTCAAATTGGCCGAGATGAAGGCCAATCTGCCGATCAAGGGCTGCGTCATGGCCTCGGACGCTTTTTTCCCGTTCCGGGACGGGCTCGATGCGGCAGTCCAGGCAGGCGTGACCGCGGTCATCCAACCGGGAGGCAGCATCCGGGACGAAGAGGTGGTCAAGGCCGCCGATGAACAGAACGTGGCGATGATATTGACGGGCATGAGGCATTTTAGACATTGAAAAACCTCTGGGCCGTACGGCGAACCCTATGAAGATCCTGGTTATCGGTAGTGGCGGGCGCGAGCATGCATTGGTCTGGAAACTCGCCTCGAGCCCTCGGGTGAGCGAACTCTATTGCGCTCCCGGGAACGCGGGAATCAGCCAACTCGCCACGTGCGTGCCTGTTCCGGCGACGGATTTGGCCGGCCTGAAAGCGTTTGCCGAGGAGAAGGCCGTGGATCTCACCGTGGTCGGCCCCGAAGCGCCGTTGGCGCTGGGCATCGCGGACCTGTTTCGGGAAAGCAAACTCAAGGTCTTCGGCCCCACCAAAAACGCCGCCAAGATCGAATCCAGTAAAGCGTTCGCCAAGAACCTGATGATGCGCCAGCGGATTCCGACCGCGGACGCCTCTACCTTCGAGAGCGTCCGGCCCGCGCTGGATTATCTGGCACAATGCGCGTTGCCCATCGTGGTCAAAGCGGACGGGTTGGCCCAGGGGAAAGGCGTGGTGGTGGCCCGGACCGCGCAGGACGCCAAGGACGCGGTGGTCAACATGCTTGAGCATCGAGCCTTCGGCGACGCCGGTAACAGGGTCGTCATCGAAGAATGTCTCGAAGGAGAGGAACTCACCCTGATGGCGTTTGCCGATGGAAAGACCGTGGTGCCCATGCTGGCGGCCCAGGACCATAAGCGGTTGGGGGAGGGGGATACGGGACCCAATACCGGGGGCATGGGAGCCTACGCCCCGGCGCCGCTGGCCACGCCGGCGTTACGCTATGCGATCATGCGAGACGTGTTGCACCCTGCAATCGAAGGCCTGTCGCGCGTGGGCAGTCCGTTTTTCGGGGTGTTGTACGCGGGAATCATGGTCAAGGACGGGACGCCCTACGTGCTGGAATTCAATGCACGGTTCGGCGATCCCGAAACCCAAGTGGTGTTGCCGCTGTTGAAAACGGATCTCGCCGACGTCCTGGAAGCGGTTGTAGAACATCGGTTGGATCAGATCCATCTCGAGTGGTCCGAGGAGTCGGCGGTGTGTGTCGTCATGGCGTCGGGCGGGTACCCGGGCAAGTACGCGAACGGCCTGCCGATCACCGGGCTCCAGGATGCTTCTACCCGAGACCGTGTCTCGGTCTTTCACGCCGGGACAGCCCGGAAAGGTCAGGACGTCGTCACGGCCGGAGGCCGGGTGTTGGGGGTAACGGCTCGTGGATCTTCCCTCAAGGCCGCGCATGACCGGGCCTATGAAGCGGGGAGGCGCATCACGTTTGAAGGGCAATATTTCCGCACCGATATTGCCGGACGAGTCTTGACGTAAGCCATCTCCCGTTCGAGTAAAACGCTCGTGGCCAAAATCCTTCCGGTTCCATCAGATCCCCCTCCTTCCTTTTTTGTTCCGATTGCGGACCTCGTGCGCCGCGGCGGCCTGTTGGCCGTGGGGACGGAAAGCTCGTATGCGTTGGCCGCATCGGTGTCAATGCCCCATGCCCTGGATCGCGTCGTCGATGCAAAAAAACGGCCTTCCGGAAAACCCCTTCTCGTGCTGATCGGGGAACGGAGCCAACTTGAGACCCTGGCCGGGTCCATTCCATCCTGGGTCCACGCGATGGTCAACGAATTCTGGCCCGGGCCGTTGACCGTGATTGTTCCCGCACAACCCGGGCTTTCTTCCGTGTTGACGGCCGGGACCGGGACCATCGGGGTTCGAGAACCCGCGCCGGCGTTCCTGCGGTCCCTATTGCGACACACGGGTCCGTTGACCGGGACCAGCGCCAATCGATCCGGGCAAGTCCCTTGCTTGACCGCCGAGGAGGTGGACGCAGCATTGGGTCGTGACGTCGATCTGATTCTGGATACCGGCCCGTCTCCGGGGAACCGGCCGTCCACCCTGTTGAGCGTGGTGGATGAGCCGACCATCCTCCGGGCAGGACCCGTTTCCACCAACGAGATTCAATCCGCGCTATCGAAAATCGGGCTTCTTGTTCCCGTCAGGGAGACTGCCGTAGAATAAAGAGAGGAACGTTGAGCGGGATGACATCGCTCACTGGAGGGCCGACGATGATTGACTTGCGAAGTGATACCGTTACCAAGCCGACTCCGGGTATGCGAGAAGCCATGGCCCAAGCCGAGGTCGGCGACGACGTGTATGGTGAAGACCCCACGGTCAATGCCTTGGAGGCCACGGCTGCCCGTGTGCTGGGAAAAGGCGCGGCCCTGTTCGTGCCCACCGGGGTGATGGCGAATCAACTGTGCCTTCGTCTCCACACCCGTCCGGGCGACGAGGTGCTGGTGGAAGGCACGGCCCATATCATTCGCTATGAAGGAGGATCGGCCTCGGCCTTGTCGCAGGTCCAATTATGCTGCATTGACGGCGACCGGGGTTTGTTGACGGCGGACAACGTGCTGGCGGCCATCCGGCCGAAAGACGTGCACAATCCGCCCACGACGCTGTTGTGCCTGGAACAAACGCACAATTTCGGAGGAGGGTCGGTCTATCCCCTGTCCACGATCCGGGAGATCACGAAGTTGGCGGGAGACCAGGGTCTGGCGTTGCATTTGGACGGCGCCCGGTTGTTCAATGCCGCAGTGGCGACCGGGGTGGCCGCGGCCGAGTTTGCGCAGCCGTTCGATACCGTGTCGTTCTGCCTGTCCAAGGGATTGGGGGCTCCGGTCGGCTCATTGATCACCTCGACCAAAGACCGGATTGCCAAACTCCGGCGCCTGCGAAAAATGTTCGGTGGCGGCATGCGGCAAGCGGGCATTCTCGCGGCCGCGGGCCTCTATGCATTGGAGCACCACGTTGCCCGGCTTCGAGAAGACCACGACAATGCCAAGAGTTTCGCCCTGCAACTGCAACAGATTCCAACGGTGTACGTGGACCCCGACCGCGTCGAGACGAACATCGTCGTGTTTGAGGTCGTGCGAAGCGAACGCTCGACGCAAGAACTCCTGCACGCGTTCAAGGAAGCCGGGGTGTTGTTGAATGCCATCGGCGATCACCTGTTTCGTGCGGTCACCCATTTGGACGTGTCGAATGCGGACGTTGAACAGGCGACGCACAAGATCGGCAAAGTGCTGGCAGCCGACTAGGATGATCAAAAAAATACAAATCCCGGCAACTATATTCCGTTATGGCAACACGTGATCGAGATTGGCCGGGGTATACGGTTTGGTTTTTTTGTCCCGGTTGCGAGCGGCTCTGGACGTATCAGGGTCCTGACGTGGTCGCCTTGGACCGGAACATGGCCCTCGGGCCGGCTGTGGCCAGTGAAGGGATTCACAGTCAAACGTGTGTGAATTGTAACGGATCGAAGAAGGCCCCTGCTGCGGAAATTTGAGGAGCCTGCCGCCCGGCTATTCCAAGGGAACGGCTTTCCCCTGAACGTCCGTTTCCCCTTCCTTCACCGTGATTTTTTCCAGGGTCCATTCCAGGGGCGTAATCGTGAGGGTGTGTCCTTTCAGGGTATTGAACTCGCCCCGCGAGATCACGAGCCGGCCATTCTCCTCAAGGGTCAGGTTGAGGATTTCCTTCCCGCTGTCCTGATGCCGCATCACCAGGCTCGTGGGACTTCTTTCGAGTGCATAGGCCTGGCCTTCGTTAATCGCCAACGTGCTGTTGGTGAGTTTTGCCGGCATTTTCCCATTTTCAAACAGGGCAAAATTCACTTTCGGGAATCCGCCGGAGGCACGCGGCTCGATGTCGATCTGCGGCACGCCTTCGACTTCAATCGTGCCGTTGCTGTTGCGGTAGAGATGAGCTCCGATCTGAATGTCCATGCGAATCCTTACGAGAAAGTGGTCGTTCGATCCAGGTTCCGATATTGGATGGCTTCGGCCAGATGTGATGGTTCGATAGCCCCTGAGTCTGCCAAATCCGCAATCGTTCGTGCAACACGAAGTATCCGCCCATACGCTCGGGCCGAGAGCCCCAAACGGATCACGGCCTGACCCAGGAGTTGCTTCCCGGCCTGGTCGAGCCGGCAATGGGTCTTCATGTGTCTGGGTTTGAGTTGGGCATTGGCAAACAGATGATCGGTCGCATACCGGTTTGTCTGGATATGACGGGCGTCGGCCACGCGTTTCCGAATGGCGTCCGAGGGTTCGGCCGGTTGATCGTGCCCCAGGTCCGAAACCGGAACCGCAGGCACCTCCACGTGAATATCGAGCCGGTCGCGGAGCGGGCCGGACAGACGGCCCCGATACCGCCGGATTTGCTGAGCGCTGCAGATACATTCACGAGTCCGGTCGCCATGATACCCGCACGGGCAGGGGTTCATGGCAACGACCAACATGAACCGCGCCGGATATTGCAGCGACGCATTCACCCGCGTGACGGTCACGGTCCCCTCTTCGAGCGGTTGCCGCAAGCCATCCAGGACCGGTCGCTTGAATTCCAGCACTTCATCCAGAAAGAGCACGCCGTTGTGCGCCAAAGAGACCTCCCCCGGCCTGGGAATCGTGCCGCCTCCTATGAGGCCCGCGTCCGAGACGTTGTGATGGGGGGCTCGAAAGGGTCTGGTGGTCATCAGCGATTGGTTCGTCAGCAAGGTGCCCGCCACGCTATGGACTCGCGTGGTTTCCAGGGCCTCCTGTACGCTGAGGCGAGGCAGGATTCCGGGCAGGCGTTGCGCCAACATGGTTTTCCCTGAACCCGGTGGTCCGATCAGCAGGACGTTGTGCCCGCCGGCCGCGGCGATTTCCAACGCACGTTTGGCATGAAATTGGCCTCGGACTTCGGCGAAATCTTCTTCCGGTGCGCCAGCGGACTGGAAAAGCGATTGTCGATCGATGCCGAGAGGAGCGACGTGCTGTTTTCCGGTCAGGAACTCCACGACTTCGGGAAGCGTATGGACGCCATAGACCTCGACGTCGTCGATGACCGCGGCCTCACGGGCGTTTTCAGCGGGGAGAATCAGCGGATGACGGTTCTGGCATAACATCCCTATGGATAGTCCTCCCCTGATGGGCTTGATTCGACCATCCAGGGACAGTTCACCCACCAGCACGTAGCGTTGCGCCGTTTCCTGGTCGATGATGCCTTCGGCCACCAACATGCCGACGGCCATGCTCAATTCGAGTCCTGCGCCCTCTTTTTTCAAGCCGGCGGGCGCCAGATTGACTGTGATTTTTTTGGGAGGAAGGGCGAAGCCGGTATTTTTCAGGGCCGCGCGGATGCGATCCCGGCTTTCCCGGACGGTTGCATCGGGCAGGCCCACGATGGAAAATTGAGGAAGGCCGCCGCCGATATCGACTTCGACCTCGATCAAATGGGCGTCGAGTCCGAGCAGTCCGGCACTGAAGACTTTTGCAAGCACGGCTGCCTCGTGTGAGGGGTAAATGAAACGCGGAGCGCGCGATGATTATAGTTGTGGATTTTGTGTGTTTTCAACGTAAAGGTCTAATTCAACGTTCCTGAGGGACAGGTGATGACATCTCGGAAACATGATAGGCCTCGAACGCTCGAAGTAAGCGTTTGGTTGTACACCATCATACTGTTGATTCCCTGTTTGCTGTGTGCGCCTGCATCACGGGTCATGGCCGAGGACGAGCCTCATGCGGCCGGCGAAGTCGGGTTAGGGCATTGGATGACCGGGGCCCCGGCGCCGACGGCCAGAACCGAGGTCGCCGTGGCGGCGTTGGATGGTTTGATTTACGTCGTCGGAGGATTTGAACAATCCAGTTCGTGGATGATCCGGCAATCGTCCGTCAGCACCAAAGTCGAGACGTATGATCCGGTCACCAATCGCTGGTCTTCAAAGCCGGATCTTCCAATCGGGCTGCATCACGCCGGCGCCGCGGTGCTCGATGGAGACTTGTACGTCGTCGGCGGGTTTACCGTATCCGACGACACGCTGTGGAGTCCTTCCGACCGGGTGTTCCGGTTCGATCCGGCCGGCGAAACGTGGACCGAACGGGCGCCGCTCCCCACGGCTCGCGGGGGATTGGCCGTGACGACCTTACAGGGGAAACTGTTCGCCGTCAGCGGCTATGACGGCCGAGAGAACCCTGCGGCCGTGGAAGTCTATGATGCGGCCCTGGATCAATGGACCGCGGTGGCGCCCTTGCCCACTCCCCGCGATCACTTGGCTGCGGTCACGGTCGGCGAGACTCTCTATGCGATCGGAGGCCGGGTCCGACTGAACTATCGGGAAAACCTGCCCACGGTGGAAGCCTATCATGTTGAGTCGAATCAATGGTTCCCCAAGGCCGACATGCCGACGCCCAGGAGTGGCATTGCCGCCGGCGTGTTGAACGGGTGGGTCTACGTCTTTGGGGGAGAATCCGGAGAGGGGACCTTTCATCAGAACGAACGGTATGACGCGCGCTTGAATCGCTGGCAGACGATGGCGCCCATGCCCACGGCACGCCACGGGCTGGGTGCCGCGGCAGTTGCCGGACACATCTACGTGTTGAGCGGCGGCCCGCGACCCGGAGGATCGTACAGCCGGCTCAATGAGATCTTTATTCCACCTTCTCCCTCCCGCCCGGTCCGAGCCGGACGGACGCCGGCTGCCCATATCGGATCAATCATGGCGCTCCTGGCCACGTTTCACGAGGCCGGCGTGTTACCGCCGGAATCCAGTCGTGAAGCCGATCGACTCATCCATGCCCTGATCCAGTCGCAGTCGGTGTTTCTCAAAAATCCCGATCCCATTGTGCGGGATATTTTGGTCTCCGCCCTGTCCGAAAAATTCAACGCGAAGAAGGCCACGTCGTTGACGCAGGCGTTTGCCGCAACGGGTTGGACCTCGGAGACGCTCGAGGCGCTGGTGGACTATTCCGCGCAGCGATCCCCGGCGGATGAACCGCGTTTGGCAGAGTTGTTCCACGCGTATAACGTCACCACGGCCGATTGGAAGTTGGTCCAGCAGGTGTTTGCCAAAGCAAGGGAGCAGCTTCTCAAACAAGGAAAGCAGGTGCATGCGGTGTTCGCCACCCAACGCGCATCCATGCCGGGCGCGAAGTAGCTCCCACCCTAACCCCCTTGCCCCTTTCCTCGCGCTTTCTTAACCGGCTCAAGGTGGATAAAGCAAAGCGGATCGCCGACGATGGCGGTGGGGTAGAGTTGTTCTTCGACGTGAAACGGGATTCGATGGCGGGTGAGCCAATCCGTCATCCAGGTGACTTCCTCGATCGTGGTGGAGAGAAGGCCGGGGCGTGAGAGTTTGGGCAGACACGCATCCAACAGCCCCTTGATATGGGTTCGCTCCCGTCCAAAGGCCTCGGGATCGAATTTCACGGGATCTGCCCGGCCATAGGCGAGAGCCGAGGTTTCCGGAAAACATTCGGGGTCATTGAGCACGCTGGCGATCCAAAGGTGATCGAAAGTGCCGCTGGCCGTTTGAGCACCGGTTGCCTGAATGGTCAACGGCAGGCCGTGACACGCCCGGTTGAGAATGTCCACTTCCCGTTCTCGAAGATTATGGGCCTGAATGGTCCGGTTCATTTCAAGGGTTTCCAGTACCAGCATGGGAAGTTCGGCGACCCCCGCTCCCACGTAGAGGCTTTTTCCCTTTTGAGAGAGACGCCGTTTGAGCGCTTCGCCGATTTTGATACCCATCGTTTGGCATTTTTTTCTGTGGACGTTCCAAAAGGCCTCGCCCCCTTCCTCACAATACACGTCGCCAAGCACGGTATAGTCCAGCTTGGAAAAAACTTCCCTGATCACTTGCCTGGTTCGGCTCTGGGGTGAGCGATCGTGGGCGTTTCGCATATAGAGTAGAACAACTTAAGTTGAAAAGCCGAGGTGACGTTGACTCTCATTCAGAGAATATGATGAAGTATTTTGTTTGTTACACAGCAAAAAGGCAATCTCAAGCATAATTTTCTACGAGAGTTTTTCATGGACATCCTGGCTGAAATGCAGCGAGTAATCGATCTGGAAGTGCGGACGATCAATGCCCTCAAGCCGACCCTGGGTCCGGTGTACGAAGAAGCCGTGCGATGGATCTTCGACTGTCAGGGGCAAATCGTGGTCACGGGTGTGGGAAAATCCGGCATTATCGCGCAGAAAATTGCGGCGACGATGGTATCCACGGGAACGCCTGCGTTGTTCCTGCACAGTGCGGACGGGTTGCATGGCGGCGTCGGGATCATCAAGAAAGGGGATATCGTGCTGGCCGTCGGGAAATCGGGTGAAAGCGATGAATTGACCGCGATGCTCCCCGTGGCCAGAAAAATCGGCGCCAAGGTCATTGCGATCACCGCCCAACCGCATTCGACCATGGCCAGGCATTCCGATCTGATCCTGCTTACGCCGATAGAGGAAGAAGCCTGCCCGCTCAACATGGCGCCGACGTGCAGTACGACAGCGGCGTTGGTGGTCGGCGACGCCCTGGCCGTAGCGCTCATGAAGTTGCGTGATTTTCGACCCGATGATTTTGCCGTCAATCATCCCGGCGGCCAACTGGGGAAGCGATTGCTGCTGACGGTTGGTGATCTCATGCGTTCCGGTGAGGCGAATCCGGTTGTGCACGAGGCCAGAGACGTCCGGTTCATGCTGGCGGAGATGACGCGACAACGGGCAGGAGCCGTCTCGATTATCGACGATGAGCAACGGTTGGTGGGCCTGGTGACCGACTATGACATTCGCCGCGTGCTGGAGGCACAAAAGGACGTGTTCGGGCTGACGATCCAGGCCATCATGAATGCGACCCCTGAATCCGTGTTCGAGGACGAGAACGCGTACGCGGCCCTGGAGAAAATGGAAAAACGGGAAAAACCCATTTCCGTGTTGCCGGTCTTGAATCGCCAAGAACAGGTCGTCGGCATGATCCATCTCCATGACCTCGTGGCCCGGGGGCTGTAGGGAGAGGAGTCCGGTTATTTCACCTTCGTGCCGGGCTGCAGGTCAGCGTCCTCGAACGTGACCAAGCCTTGGACTTCCTGATCTCCCGCCGCCAGGACCATGCCCTGCGATTCCACGCCCATCAGTTTCGCCGGTTTGAGATTCGCCACTACCACAATTGTCTTTCCCACAACGTCTTCCGGACTGTATTTTTTCCCGATTCCCGCCACGATCTGTCGTTGTTCGGTGCCTAGGTCGACCTGGAGTTTCAGGAGTTTGTTTGATTTCGGGATGCGTTCGGCCGTGAGGATTTTTGCGACCTTCAACTCGACTTTTTGAAAGTCCTGGATGTTGATTCGGTTGTCTTCATCTTTCGTCGAAGAAGCGGATGTCTCGACTTGTGAATTTGCTGGAGATGGCGTTGCGGCTGCGTCGACTCTCGGGAACAAGGCGCTTCCCTTGACCACGGTGGCGCCGGAGCCTCCGTCGCCCCAGGCGATGGGGGATTTCAGAGGCGCTTGTGAAAAATCAAGGGAAAGCCCGAGTTGCCGGGCCATTTCCTGCGCGGTCTTCGGCATAAAGGGATACGCGGCCAGGCAGAGGAACCGGAGGGTTTCCGCCGCGTGAAAGAGCACGGTCCGAAGTCGCGTGGCCTCGGCAGGGTCTTTGGCGAGCACCCATGGTGCGGTTTTGTCGATGTATTGATTGCCGAGTTGAACCAATCCCCACGTCGCTTCGAGCGTGCGATTGAATTCCATTCGCTGCAAATGACGAGGCATGGTTTCTTGAATGAGGGATTCGGCCGCGGCTTGCAAATCGGTTTCGAGTTCGGTGACAACGGACGGATCCGAGTCGGGCACAATGCCCTGACAACACCGTTGGATCAACGTCACGGTCCGGCTCAACAAGTTGCCCAGCCCATTGGCCAGGTCGGCGTTGATGCGGCCGATAAAGGACTCGCGCGAAAAATCCCCGTCCTGGCCGAACGGGATTTCGCGAAGCAAAAAATAGCGAAACGCATCGGCGCCGAATTGGTCGACCACGGCGTACGGGTCGATCACGTTGCCGCGGCTTTTGGACATTTTTTCTCCGTCTACCGTCCACCAGCCGTGCGCAAAGATCGTGTGGGGGAGAGGGATTTCCAGCGCCATGAGCATGGTGGACCAGTACACTGCATGCGTCGTCAGAATGTCTTTGCCGACCAGGTGCACGGTCGCCGGCCATAGGCGATCCACAGAGGGTCGGGCCGGCAAATATTCCAGCGCCGAAACGTAATTCACCAGCGCGTCAAACCACACGTACGTGACGTAGTCCGCATCGAAGAGCAGTTCAATGCCCCAGGACAAGCGGGATTTGGGACGCGAGATCGAGAGATCTTCCAAGGGTTTTTGCAAAAATCCCAGCACTTCGTTGCGGCGGGATTCCGGGCGGATGAAGGTCGGATTGGCGTCGAGATGGTCGAGGAGTCGTTGCTGGAACCGGCTCATGCGAAAGAAGTAATTGCTTTCGCTGAGTTGTTCCACCGGCCGCTGACAGTCGGGACAGCGACCGTTGTCCACGTCCTTCTCCGTCCAGAACCGTTCGTCGAACGTGCAATACCAGCCGGTATATTCCGCGCGATAGATGAGTTTTTCGTCATACAGTCGCTGCAGGAATCGTTGCACCACGGTTTGATGCCGAACATCCGTCGTCCGAATGAACCCGTCGTTGGAAATGTCGAGCTTCTGCCAAAGGGTTTGAAATTGCGGGGTCAACCGGTCGCAGTGCTCTTGCGGTGAAACTTCGGCTTTTGCCGCGGCCTGCTGGACCTTTTGGCCGTGTTCGTCCAGGCCCGTCAGAAAAAAGACCTCTTCTCCAATGAGCCGATGCCAGCGTGCCAACACGTCCGCCGCGATGGTGGTATACGCATGCCCGATGTGCGGCACGTCGTTCACGTAGTAAATGGGCGTGGTGATATAGAAGGGTTTAGGCATGGTCATTCATATCATGTTCTTCAGGCGGCGTCACGGTGAATCGTTTGGTGAAAGCGAAACAGGAAATTTTCCAGGCAGATTTGGAGATTCAAATTTTGCGTGGGGGCCTGCTCCAGGACGTGTAGGACATCCAGGAGTTCCACCACGTCCGTCGGGGTCAAGGATTCGGCGATTTGTTGCAGCGCCGGGATTTGCGATTGGTGCAGCAGGAGGTCCGGCTCCGTCCCGAGGGTCATCAGCAGCACGTCACGCAGTCCGTGTGAGAGCCAGTCGATCACGTCCGGGAAGGGTTGGGTTTTCGAGAGTTCTTCGGCTTGTTGGAGCACGGCCGTGGGATGGGCCAGGGTTTCGGGTCGGCATAATTCAAAAAACCGGTCGTGCAGGCTGCGCAGTTGCGACAGATCCGTACGCAGGGCCACGCCGATACGGTTTCCGCATACTCGAGCAAGAAATCGGGCGTCCTCGGTCGCCATGGCCTGTTTCAGGGCCAGGGCCCCTTCGAATTGTGCGGGAGTCGCGGGCGAGAACCTGAGCGTCAAACAGCGGGACCGCACGGTGGCCAACAGGCGCAGAGGCCGGCTGGTCACCAGGATGAACAGGCTGTGGTCGGGCGGATCTTCGAGCGTTTTTAAAAACGCGTTCGCGGCATTGGCGGTCAGGCGGTCGGCATCGTCGATGACGCAGATCTTGCGCGCGCTCAACAGCGGCCGGTAAATCACGTGACGTTCGATCTCGCGGACCTGGTCGATTTTGATTTGCGGGTTGGCTTTGTCCTGTTCCGGTTCGATGAGCAACAGATCGGGATAGACGCCGGAGTCGATTTGCTCACAGGCGCGACATTGGCCGCAGGAGTCCGGTTGGGCCGACGAGGGCGGGGTTTCGCAGGACAGAGCTTGGGCGAAGCGCAAGGCCATGAGGCGCTTGCCGATGCCTTCGTCTCCCGAAAAAAGGCAGGCATGGCCGATGGCCTGCTGGGCCAACGCCGTCCGGATTTTCTTTTTCGGTCCTTCCTGACCGATGACGTCTGCAAACGGCATAGGGGATTTACGAACGCTTGACCGTCAGGCGTTGTTTCTTCAGGCCCTGTTCGAGCAGGGGGTCGATCAACGTGATCAGTTCCTGGGCAATCGCCTCGGCCGACCGGCGGGCGTTGATCGTATGAATCCGTCGTGGCGCTTGCCGGGCCAGGACCTGAAATCCTTTCCGCACGCGTTGATGGAACGCCGCGGTTTCATGATCCAGGCGATTCACGTCGGTGCTGTTCAATCGCCGTCGCAACCCTTGGGACACGGGCAGATCAAACAAAAAGGTCGCGTCGGGAGTCAAGCCCTTGGCGGCCCAACGCGTGAGTGACCGGAGTTCGCGTAACGGGAGTCCTCTGCCGAATCCCTGGTACGCCAGCGTCGAGTCGGAAAAGCGGTCGCAGATGACCACGGCTCCGTGTTCCAGGGCCGGCAGGAGCCGGTCGGCCACGTGTTGACTGCGCGCCGCCAGGATCAAGGCGACTTCGCATTCCGGAGCCAGCGGATCGACCGTGCGCAGTTCACGCGTGGGCCGAAGGAACACCTCCCGGATGTGTTCGGCCACGGGTGTGCCGCCCGGTTCACGTGTTTCGATCACCTCGAAGCCTTTGTCCCGGAGATATTGGGCGAGGGCTTGGGCCTGGGTGGATTTGCCGCTGCCCTCGATCCCCTCGAACGTGATGAAGAGGCCCTTTCGACGGGGCTGTTTCGACCCGGACGGGGTTCCTTGCGATCGTTTGCTTGCCACGGCGCATCGTAATCTAACCCGTTGATATTCGCAAGAAAAGGGGTTGCAGGAAGGCCACCAGGTTTGTAACATGCCAGTCACCATGTCCAGCACGGGATTCAAGCGATATTTTCTGACGGGCCTGTTGGTGGTCACGCCGATTTGGGGGACGATCCTCGTGCTCAAGACCCTGTTCGTCACCGTGGACAGCATTCTGGGGAATATGCTGGCCGAAGTGGTGACCAAGGACTACTACGTGCCCGGGCTGGGGATCCTGACGCTGCTTTTCCTAATCCTGTTCGCGGGGTTTATGGGGACGAACTACATCGGGGGCCGGTTGGTGAAACGGTGGGAAGAGTCGCTGGAACGGGTGCCCGTGGTCCGGGGGATTTATGCGACCCTGAAATCGATGATGGATATCCTGTCGTTCAAACAGCGGAAAAAGTACAACAAAGTGGTGATGATTCAATTCCCCAAGGACGGGAACTACTGTTTGGCCTTCGTGACCGGCGAGACCAGGGAGGAAGTGCAAAGCCTGGCGCCGGAACCCCTGGTCCACGTGTACGTCCCGACGTCGCCGAATCCCACGTCCGGGTACTTCTTGTTGGTCCCGGAGCGGGAAGTGGTGTCCGTGGACATGAGCGTGGAAGAAGCCATGAAACTGATCGTCTCGGGCGGGCTCTATTCTTCCGGGAAACCCATGAACGTGCCGACCTTCGATCCGGCACGCGAGTCCCCCGCCTTTCCCGAACAAAAGGTCGAAGTCAGGACGGGGTAGCCTCCGCGTTCTTCGCGACGCCTCACTATGAGGCACCATCAATGAAAAAGTTTTCCGCGATTGTCATCGCAGCGGGCCGGGGCAAACGCATGCGGTCCAAAACGGCCAAGGCGTTACACCTCGTGGCCGGGCGGCCCCTGCTCTGGTACATGGTCTCATTGGCCGGACGGGTAGCGGATGCGCGCGTGGTGGTCATCGGACACCAGGCCGACCGGGTCCTGGCGTTTCTGGACCAATCCAAATCTGAATTCGAGCCGTTTGACGTGGCCCTGCAACCCAACCAGTTGGGTACGGGGCATGCGGTACAACAGGCCCAAGCTGCGCTGATGCCCAACGGGAAAGCCGCGAGCAGGTATTGCCTCATCCTGAACGCGGACACGCCTCTGCTGGGTCGAGCGACCGTGCAGCGGTTGTTGGCCCGTCATGAAAAGGAACAAGCCGCCCTGACCCTCCTGAGTACGGAGTTGCCCGAGCCCCGCGGCTATGGCCGCGTGGTCAGGGACCCCAAGGGCCACGTCCTCAAGGTGGTGGAGGAAGCGGACGCCACTCGTGCCGAGCGCGCCATCCGTGAAGTGAACGCCGGCACCTACGTCGTCGAAACGGCGTTCCTGTTCAAGGCCCTGGCCCGGGTGCGCGCGCAGAATGCGCAAGGGGAGTATTACCTGACCGATATCGTGGGCTTAGCCGTGGCCGAGGGGTGCCGGGTGGCGGGTCTGAAAATCGCCGACCCCTCGGAATGTCTCGGGGTCAATACCCGTGAGCATCTCGCCTGGGTCGAACAGATCATGCAGGAACGCATTCGGACGCGATGGTTGAACGCGGGCGTGACCATGCGCGATCCCCGGACGACGTTCATCGATGATACGGTCACGATCGGCATGGACACCGTGCTCTACCCGGGCGTGATCCTGGAAGGTCAAACGCAAATCGGGGCCGGCTGCGTCATTCGCTCCGCTTCCCGGATCACGAACAGCGTGGTCGGGAAAGCCGTCACCATCCAGGACAGTTCCGTGGTGGACCATGCGGTCGTCGAAGACCATGCCGCAATCGGACCGTTTGCGCACGTCCGTCCCGGCTCGGTGCTGAGAAAGCAATCCAAGGTGGGTAATTTCGTCGAATTGAAAAATACGGAACTGGGTGCCGGGTCCAAGGCGAATCATCTGACGTACCTGGGTGATACAACCGTGGGGAAACGGGTCAATATCGGCGCGGGGACCATCACGTGCAATTACGACGGTTACAAAAAGGACCGGACCACGATTGAGGACGAGGCGTTCATCGGCAGTGACACGCAACTGATCGCGCCCGTGAGGGTAGGGAAGGGTGCCGTGGTTGGGTCGGGCTCCACGATCACGCAAGACGTTCCCGCGGATGCGCTGGCCTTATCGCGCAGCCCGCAGGTCACCCAAGAAGAATGGGCCGCCCGCCGGCGAGCCAATAATTCGGAACAGTCCTCACCCGCTCCAAAGCCCATCCCCTCTTCCCGAGGGAAGAAAAAGGGTTCCAAGGGGCGGCCACCCTCTCCCAGTGGGAGAGGGTAGGGTGAGGGGGGACAAGTTGGTCATGGCGACAAAAGATGCAATTATGGTGCTAAAAAGATCATAAATGGTGCAGAAATGATGCAAAATAGAGCAAAAATGGAACAAAAAAGGTGACAAACGGCGCATGTGTGGAATTATAGGATATATCGGGGACGACAATGCCGCTGGCGTGCTCATGCAGGGCCTGGGGCGGCTGGAGTACCGTGGCTATGATTCTGCGGGGATTGCCGTGCTGCAGCATGGCCGGATCGAGATCCGGCGAAGCGTCGGCAAATTGCTGCACCTGGAAGACGCGCTGAAACAGGAACACCTCTCCGGGACAGTCGGCATCGGGCATACCCGATGGGCCACGCACGGCAAACCGTCAGAACAGAACGCCCATCCGCATCGTTCCGGCAACGTCGTCATCGTACATAACGGCATCATCGAAAATTACCTGGCTCACAAACGGCAGTTGGAACACGCGGGATACCGGTTCGAATCCGAGACGGATACCGAAGTGATCGCGCATTTGCTGGCGTTTCACATGGAAGGGGGACACTCCCTGGAACAGGCGTTTCGCGCGACGGCGGGGCAACTCCATGGGAGCTATGCCATTGCCGGCATGTGCGTGAGCGAACCCGAGACTCTGGTGGTGACCAAGTCTGGCTGCCCGCTGGTGCTGGGGCAAAGCGACAAAGCCGCGTTTCTGGCCTCCGACGTAACGCCGTTACTCGCCCACACCCGCAACGTGACGTATTTGGAAGACGGGGACGTCGGGACGTTGACGCCGCTCGGCATGACGGTGACCGATGCGGATGGCCAACCCGTCAATAGGGACGAGATTCGCATCGACTGGAACGCGGAAGCCGCGGAAAAGGGCGGGTATCCCCACTTCATGCTCAAGGAAATTCACGAGCAGCCACAGGCCATTCTGGATACGTTGCGCGGTCGCTACAGTTACGACTCGGGCGAAGCGGATCTGCCGGATCTGGCGATCACGCCCGAACAGTTGCGGGACGCCCGGTCGATTTGGATCGTCGCGTGCGGAACCTCCTGGCACGCCGGTTTGATTGGCAAATATTTGTTGGAGGAACTCGTGCATAAGCCCGTCCAGGTGGATATCGGCTCGGAGTTCCGGTATCGCAACCCGATGGTGCAGGCGGGGGACGTGTTTATCGCCCTGTCGCAGTCCGGGGAAACCGCGGACACGCTGGCCGCGGCCAGGGAGGCCAGGCGTTTGGGCGCGCACGTCCTGTCGATCGTGAACGTCGTGGGCAGCACGCTGGCCAGGGAATCCGACGGCGTGATTTACACCCGTTGCGGCCCGGAAATCAGCGTGGCCTCGACCAAGGCCTTCACCGGCCAGGTCATGGCCCTGTACCTCCTGACCCTGCACGTCGGGAGAGTGCGGGAGGTCTTGAGCGTGGAAGATGGGCAATGGTGGCTGGATCAATTTATGGCCCTGCCCGGACACGTGGAAGGCGTCATCAGACGGGAAGCCGAATTCGAGGCGATGGCGAAACGGTTCTACGAGAAACAGAACTTTCTCTATCTCGGACGCGGGATCAACTATCCGATCGCGTTGGAAGGCGCGCTCAAGCTCAAGGAGATTTCCTACATCCACGCGGAAGGGTACGCGGCCGGAGAAATGAAGCACGGCCCCATCGCCCTGATCGACGAAGACATGCCGGTGGTGGTGCTGGCCCCGCGGGACCGGTTATACGAAAAAACCGTGAGCAATCTCATGGAAGTCAAGGCGCGAAGCGCGCCGGTCATTGCGTTCGTGAGCGAGGGCGAAGAGGAACTGGAAGCCCTGGCCGATTGCGTGTTCAGGATTCCCAACACCCATGCCTTGCTCTCACCGATTCCCTTCACGGCCGCGCTTCAATTATTGGCGTATCACATCGCGACCCTGCGAAACATCGACGTGGACCGCCCGCGAAACCTGGCGAAAAGCGTGACCGTGGAGTAGGTCATCGAAGATCGCCCGTGAGCATGTTCCATCTTTGGATTGTCCCGACGGGGACGGTCTACGACCGGCTCGCCGGCGTGATCGCCGACTTGAGCGTCCGGTATCGAGGCCCGGCGTTCGATCCCCATCTCACCCTGCTCGGCAGACTCGAAGGCGAGCAGGAATCCCTCGTCGCCCTCACGAAACAATTCGCGCGCGCGCTTCATCCGTTTGAGCTTCGACTCAAGGAGCCGGACTATGAACCGCACTACTTCCGCTGCCTCTTCCTGCCGGCAGAGCCGTCTCCGTCCCTCCTGGACGTTCATCGACGGGCCACGCAGATCTTCGCCTCACAATCGACGAGGGCTTTTGACCCCCACGTCAGCTTGTTGTACGGGCTGTTTCCCGAAAGCGTGAAGCAAGAGATCATCACGTCCTTGCCTTCTGACCTACCCGGCACCTTTCCCGCCTCCCGCCTCCAACTCATTCGCGCCGATTCAACGAACCCGCAGGACTGGCAGGTGGTCGAGTCATTGGATTTTTGAATGCGGCGGATACTGCTTGAAGCGGGTCGGTCGGCTGTCTCCGGCCGTAGGAGACGACCTGCGTGTCGTCTAACCGGGCGCGAAGGTTCCAACGACTAAGACACTGGATCCCCGATCGGGTCGGGGGTGACAGCAAAGACAGGAAACGCGGGCTTATTGCCGGGCAAAGGTAAACGTGTGGGTGACTTGTTTTTGGCCGTGTTCGAAGACCGTCCATTCATGGTTGATGTGGCGGTTGTCGATAAAGGTGAGGGTGAGTTCGTGCATATGCTTGTCCTGTAGGGAGCGCATGCCCGTGCCGTCGATATAGGCCATGGTAATGGAATTGTCGGTCACCGGGCTGCTGGTTCGCATACGCGGCTGGTTGCCCAACGCGCAGTAATGCGTCATGACCATCTCGTGCCCGTCTTGTGCATAGATCGAGACCATTTCCTTGGGCGTACCGGGGAACATGCGTTCGATCACCGCCGTGCCTCTTGACGTTAAGACATATTCAACGGTGATGGTCTCCTGCCCGTCGAGTGCCTGTTTGCTGCCCTGCCAGGTCCCCACCAGTTCCTTGACCAGTTCAAACGGCATCGGAAGTGCAGAAGGATGTTCGGCTACGGCCTGTCCGGACCAGAGTCCGCACAGACTTCCGCCCAGCACGAGCAGGAGGACGAGCGGCCGCATGCCCCTTGTTTCGGCGGTTTGGATTTTAGGTCGGTGTCGGCTATTCTGTCGGACCATAATTTACTATAAAACGTTGGCATCGGAGAGTCAAAACGAATTCCGGGAAAAACGGGAGCAGCATCGTGTCCAAGAAGACGCGCGCAGCCACAGGCCGGCTCGAAGCCATATGGATCAAGCGCATGAAGCGCGGGCCCATGGATTTCGTGGAGCAGGCGATGGTGCAATCGGGACAGGGGCTGATCGGTAATGCGAATCAAGGCGGCAGGCGACAGGTCACCATTCTCGAACGGGAAATCTGGGCGGAGTTGATGACGGAGGTCGGTGGCACGTTGCCGCCTTCCGCGCGCCGCGCGAACCTGTTGATCCGCGGCCTCAGCCTGCGCCGGTCTGCGAAGCGTATCCTGCGTATCGGGTCGTGTCGCATTCGCATCCTGGGTGAAACCAGACCGTGTGAACGTATGGAAGAAGCCTGCCCCGGCCTGCAAAAAGCCATGTCCCGGGCTTGGGCCGGTGGGGCGTTTGGTGAGGTTCTGGACGATGGCGAGATTCTGGTCGGGGATCCGGTGTGTTGGGTGGAGGAGTGAATGAGCCGGCGTCATGACCGTTGAAGCGCCGGGCCTTTGGGCCCTGTTCGTCAGCGCCTTCCTGGCCGCCACCCTGCTTCCCGGTGGGTCCGAGGCCGTATTGGCTCTCTTGGCCGTCCGGGATGACTATGATCCCTGGCTTCTCTTGGCCGTGGCCACGGCGGGGAATACGCTGGGCGGGATGAGCACGTGGGCCGTCGGGCGTTTTTTCGGGTGGCGGTATCCGGCCTCACGGTTCACCCACCCCAAGTATGACCGGCCGATCCGGTGGTTGCGGCAATGGGGGAGCCCGGCTCTGCTGTTGTCCTGGGTGCCCGTTGTGGGCGATTCGTTGTGCCTGGTCGGCGGGTGGCTCCGTGTGCCGTGGCTGGCGGCGTTGGTATGGATCGCCATCGGGAAGGCAGCACGGTACGGCGTCATCGTGTATGCGCTGTAGGGGCGGCGCTGTGTGGCCGCCCAACACTCTGAACGTCCCCTACCAACAACACGCGACGGGTCAGGGTAGAGGAGAAGGTAGGATCGTCCCCACGTGAACCGGTGCGTTTGTTCCGTCCTGGCAATAGCGCTCCAGTATTTCGTTGATGACCCGAAACGCCAGCTTCGACCACGGAATATCTTCCCGTTTGAACAGATCGACTTCCAGGCTTTCCGTTCCCGCGCCGAATGCGGCACGTTTCATGGTCCCGCGGAACACGACGTACACCTGGCTCACGTGCGGAATGCTGAAGACCGCGTAGAGTTGAGAGATCTCCACCTCGGCTTCGGCTTCTTCCAGGGTCTCACGCGCAGCGGCTTCTTCCAGGGTTTCGTCTTTTTCCATGAATCCCGCGGGAAACGTCCAAAGCCCGGCACGCGGTTCGATGGCGCGTTTGCACAGCAGGATTCGATCCTCCCATTCGGGAAGACAGCCCACCACGATTTTGGGATTTTCGTAATGCACGGAGTGACAGCGTTCACAGACGAACCGGAGCAACGTATCCCCCTCGGGGATTTTCATGACGAGGGAGGCGCCGCAGGCGCTGCAATAGTTCATGGTGTCGCTAGCATAGAGACAACGGGCCGGCAAGAGGCCTGACGTTGCCAACTTGCTCGTTCCCGTCGGGTATGCTTGAATACGCGGCCCACAATTGACCCATGATAACAGGAGCGATGCGATTCGTGAAGGTTCCGTTGTTGGATTTACAAGCCCAATTCCGGCAGATCCGTGCCGACGTCCTGTCGGCGATCGAAGAGGTCTGCGAGGCACAGGGCTTCGTGCTCGGTCCACGGGTCGAGGCCTTTGAGAAAGCCATCGCCGGGTATCTCGAATGCCGTCACGCCGTGGGGGTGGCCTCGGGCAGCGACGCCTTGCTGCTCTCCCTGATGGCGGCTGGTGTGAACCCCGGTGATGAAGTCATCACCGTGCCGTTTACCTTCTTTTCCACGGCCGGCGGCATCTCGCGTTTGCACGCGGTGCCGGTGTTCGTGGACGTCCGGGCCGATACCTTTACGATGGACCCCGAACAGCTTGAACAAAAGATCACGTCCCGCACGAAAGCCATCATTCCCGTGCATCTCTTCGGGCAATGTGCCGATATGGAGACCATCATGGAAGTGGCCGATCGACGCGGCGTCAAGGTCATTGAAGACGCCTGCCAATCCATCGGCGCCAGCCGGCACGGTCGAAAAGCCGGGACCTTCGGGTACTCGGGGTGCTTCAGCTTTTTCCCGTCCAAAAACCTCGGAGGCGTGGGTGACGGCGGGTTGATCGTCACGAACGACGGGGACCTCTACGAACTGTTGCTCGCGTTGCGGGTGCATGGCAGCCGGTCGGATTACCATCACGACCACATCGGACTCAACAGCCGGCTCGATGCCTTGGAGGCGGCGGTGTTGCGCGTCAAGTTGCAACACCTGGACGAGTGGAATGCAAAACGCGCCCGCAACGCGGCGAACTACGAGCGACTGTTTACCCAAGCCGGGTTACTGGAACACGTGGCGTTGCCGCCTACGGATCCGCACAACGTGCATGTCTTCAACCAATATACCCTGCGTGCGCACAATCGCGACGAGTTGATGGCCCATTTAAAGGAACACGACGTCGGCCATAAAGTCTACTATCCCGTCCCTCTGCATCTTCAGGAATGTTACCAACCCCTCGGCTACGCCAAGGGAGATCTTCCGGTTTCCGAGCGACTGGCCCAGGAAGTGGTATCCCTGCCGGTGTATCCCGAGCTCACCGACGCGCAGATGGAAACGGTGGTGACGCGGATCAGCGAGTTCTACGGCGGCCGCTGAACCGATTTTATACAAGAACCATCTGAAGGGGCCGGAATTCTGGCCGTATCGTGGTCAACCGATCATGCCCTGCGTCTTGTTTGCGGGTATGTCGCGCGAATGGTGCTGCTGAGCCCGCCGCGAGCCGTAAAGGTGCCGGTCACGACGGCCCATTCGGGCTTGCAGGCTTTCACGAAATCCTGAAGAATCCGGTTAACGGCGTTTTCGTAAAAGATGCCGACGTTGCGATAGGCATGGATGTAGAGTTTCAGCGACTTGAGTTCGACGCAGGCTTTTTGCGGCATGTACTGAAGCGTGATCGTGCCGAAGTCCGGGAGCCCGGTTTTCGGACAGATGGCGGTGTATTCCGGGATCTCGATCGTGATCTCATAGCCGGGAAATTGGTTGGGCCAGGTTTCCAAAGGGGGAAGTGGCGCGGCAATCCCGCTTTCGGCATGTCGTTTCGTATATCGCTTTTCCTGTCCCCGTTTCATGGACTCCACGCTCCTCGTGTCGGCTTGTTCATAGGACGAAGCCGTGCATCGGAGTCTACCTTGCCGCACCGAATCTCTGCAATCGTGCGAGGTGTTTTCAAAAAGTCATCGACGTGTTGAGAAGCGGGGGAAGCGTCTGGTATTTTCTCAGGCTGACCACTCGGAACTGAGCGCAAAAGATGGCGCGGCTAACCCGACCTACGGGACCACGGGAATGACTGAAGCGGGAATAATCGAATGACTGACCAGAGCCGGGGAACGACGTCATGGCCGTGATTGAGAGCGATGATTTTGTGAAGGCGCTCCAGGATATGGGGTTTGATTTCTTTACCGGCGTGCCGGACACCATCCTGGGCGGGATCATCGAAGTGTTGAGCGACCGCCGGCTGTATACGCCGTCGGTACGTGAAGACGAGGCGGTGGCCATGGCCGCGGGGGCGTTTTTGGGCGGAAAAATCCCCGTGGTCCTGATGCAGAATTCGGGGTTGGGGAACGCCTTGAACGTACTGATGTCGCTCCATCTGATCTACCGGATTCCGTGCCTGCTGATCATTTCCTGGAGAGGCTTTGAAGGGAAAGACGCGCCCGAACACCTGGTGATGGGGCAAACCATGCCGCAGTTGATGGAGACGATCCGGATTCCGTCTCGAACGTTGTCTTCGGAAACCCTGGTCGAGGATCTGCGATGGACCGCGCAGACCTTTATGGATCAACGCATCCCCGTGGCGTTGTTCTTGAAAAAGGGCGTGGTAAAAACAATTCAACCGTAATGGGTGATGAGCTAGGGAAGGCCAGGAACCATGCGACCTGAAGAAGGGGTGATGCAGAGCAGAGCCCAGGCGATTGAAGCGCTGTTTGAAATCCTGGACGATCAACCCGTGATCATTTGTAACGGGTTTCCTTCGCGGGAAAGCCAGAAGATCAAGGACCGGAGCGGCAACTTTTACATGATCGGGTCGATGGGCGTAGCGGCGTCCATCGGATTAGGACTGGCCCTGGCTCAACCGGAGCGGCAGGTCGTGGTGTTCGACGGCGACGGAAACGTGCTCATGGGCATGGGCACGTTGGCCACGGTCGGCGCCTTACGTCCCAAGAACCTGACGCACGTCGTGTTCGATAATGAGGTGTATGGGACGACCGGCAATCAGCCCTCCTATTCGCGCGTCGTGCGGCTGGACCAGGTCGCCAAGGCGGCCGGGTACGCCACGGTCGAACGGGTCTGGGAACGGGAAGACATCACGTATGAATTCAAACACATGCTCGCCAACGACGGTCCGCATTTCCTACTGATCAAAGTCAACGAGCAGATCGAAGACGCGGACCGGGTGGCGCTGGATCCGGCCGATATTACCAAACGCTTTCGTGCGGCCGTGGGGCAAGGCTAAACAATGGAACCCTCTCCCCCTGGTCCGAAATTAGGCGAAGCCCCCGACGTTTTTAATCGGGGGGCAGGGTGAGGGAAAGAAGGGTGAAGGAACAAAGGATGATGGTACGCTTATGATACTGCTCAACCCGGGTCCGGTAAACGTCTCGGATCGCGTCAGAAACGCCTTGATGGGGCCGGACATCTGTCATCGGGAATCCGAATGCGCGGCATTGATCGGCACTATTCGTCGGAAGCTGCTGGAAGCCTTTGTCCCGGGTGCGGAATCGGATTACACCGCGATTCTGCTGACCGGCTCGGGCACTGCTGCGGTGGAAGCCTCCATTATGTCCTCCCTGCCGCCGGGGAAGCGGCTGATTCACGTCAACAACGGGGTGTATGGCGCACGAATTTCTTCCATCATCGCGACGCAACGCCTCGGCATCGCCGAAATCAAGTGTAAGTGGGATACCCCGCCCGACCCGGAAATGATTCTGAAATCCCTGAAGCAAGAGCCGTCGGCGCATGGGGTGGTCATGGTGCATCATGAAACCACGCTGGGGCTTCTCAACCCGGTTCACGAAATTGCCGAACACGTGGATAGCCGCGGGGGCGTCTTTATCGTGGATGCCGTCAGCGGGTTGGGCGGGGAATCTTTGGATATTGCCGGTCGGCACATGTACATGGTGGCCGGGACCGCGGGCAAATGTATCCAGGGATTTCCGGGGGTTTCGTTTGTTCTGGTTCGCAAGGGCTTCATGGAAAACGTGCTGAAGTACCCCAAACGCACGTGGTATTTGAACCTGGCCAATTATTACACGGCGCAGGAAAACGGCACGGTTCCTTTTACGCCGGCCGTGCAGGTGTATGCCGCGTTCAACGAAGCCTTGTCGGAACTCCTGGAAGAAGGAGTGGCCGATCGAATCCAACGATACGGGCGGATGGCCGCCCTGATCCGGGAACGCATGGCGACCCTCGGGGTGCGAGCCGTGTTGCCCCCCGAGCGCCAGTCGAATTCGTTGACGGCCTTTTATTTGCCGGAAGGCCTGACCTATGCCGTGCTGCACGACCGCCTGAAAGAGCGCGGCTACGTCATTTACGCCGGACAGGGCCACCTGGAGTCGGAGATCTTCCGCGTGGCCAATATGGGGGCTTTGCAGGAATCTGACGTCGAAGGGTTTCTGGGTGCGTTTGAAGAGGTGTTGACGCACGAGCACCGGGCAACATGAAAGCGGTTATCCTGGCTGCCGGGCGCGGGCGGCGGCTGGACGTGCTGACCAGGCATCGTCCCAAGTGTTTGATCGACGTCGGAGGAAAGCCGCTCCTGTATCGCTATCTCGATGTCTTGGCGCATCTGGGCGTGACCTGCATCTGTATGGTGGTCGGGTACAAGCAGGAACACATTCGCGAGGCGGTGGCGTCCTATCCCTCCCCTGTGGAGGTGACGTTCCTGGTGAATTCCGACTTCGAACGCGGGAGCATCGGCTCGCTGTGGACGGCCCGGGAGGCCATGGATGACGACGTGGTAATCATGGATGCCGACGTGCTGTTCCATCCCGCCGTGCTTGAGCGATTGGTCACCTCTTCGCATGCCAATGCCCTGTTGATGGATGAAACGGTGACGCAACACACGGAAGAATGTATGGTCGTGATGCGGGAGGGACGGGTAACGGCGTTGTCCAAACAGGTGCCGGATGCGTATGACCTGGTGGGTGAAGGCGTCGGGTTTTTGCGCGTGGAGCAGGCCGCCGTGCCGCAGTTGCTGCGCTCGGTGGAAACGTGCGTGAACCAAGGCCTGCTGGACATGGAATACGAAGACGCGTTGGAGGATTTTTTTCGCGAAGTCCCGGTCGGGGTCGAGAAAATCGGGGGGCTGCCGTGGATCGAGATCGACTTCCCCGAAGATCTGGAACGAGCGGAACAGGACATCCTGCCCCGTTTGGGAGGCCCTGGCGGAAGCGGGCCGGGGTGAGGGGGGGATGAAAGAATCCCACGCCTATGCCATAACCGGTACCATTGATACGGCCATTGTCCTGGCCTCGTCGGGCGTCTTTGATCTCGTAGGGAGAGACGAGGACCCCGCCATCGGAGCGTTGACCCGCGTCGGAGGGATGACGCTCTTTCAGCGAACCGTTTTCACCCTTCAGCACGCCGGGATTTCACAAATTCTGACGTTGGTGGGGCAGGAAGAAGAACAACCCCTTCGCTCGCTGATTGACGGCGATCCTCGTCTGCACACGGTGATTCGCTGGCTCCCTGTTCGGGAGTTCCCGCCGTTTGATCCTGAGACGTGGGAAACCCTGGCAAACGAGGTGAAGGGATCGTGTCTCATCCTTGGTTGTCACATGGTATTTTCTCCGTCGTTGATCGAATCGCTCAGGGAAGAAGGGAAAGAGGGACGGGCCGTGGTGGCGGTCGGCCGGCCCGGCGAATCCGGGTGGAGCGGGAATCCGGGCGTGGTGATGCGGGCTGATCCCCATACGGGCGGGCACGTCCCTCGAGTCGTGTTTTGGGACCGGCAAAGCGACAGACCCGTGGAGTTTGACGAAGGTCAGGGGCTTGCCCGGGTCGCGGACCTGGTTATCCTGCCGGCCCGGTTGTTGGGGATATCCGGGTCCTGGAGGACACCGGAAACGAGTCCGATCCGGTTGGCATTGGAGCAGGCGGCCGCGGAAGGCGTCGTGCAAACCCTGTCCGCGTCGTCCCATGGCTATCAGGACGCCCGGGAGGCCGATGGACTCCATAAAGCGGAACACATCCTGTTCCGTTCGTTGCAACGCGTGGAAGGCACCCTGGACGGGGTTGTTGATCGCTGCGTGAACCGGCGGGTCTCCAGGCCGTTGAGCCGGCTGTTCATGAAGCTGAGGTTTTCTCCCAATCTCATTACCCTGTTGTCGATGGTGACCGGCCTCATGGGGGCGGCGTGTTTTGCGACGGGCTCGTATCGGGCAGGGTATCATACGGGGGCTCTTCTGTTTCAACTCGCGGTGATTCTCGATTGTTGCGACGGAGAAGTGGCGCGGCTCACCTTTGCGGAATCCCGGTTGGGACAGGCGCTGGACCTTGTCTCGGACAATATCGTCCACGTAGCCGTGTTTGTGGGGATTGCCTGGGGGACGTATCAGGACAATTTCGTGTCTTCCGGCTATCTTCCGTTGCTCTTGGGAGGCATTGCCGTTCTCTCCACCGGGGCGTCTCTGTGGTGTGTGAACCGGGTCAAATCCCTGAAAGCCAACGCTTTGCTTTGGCGACGGATGCGTCAAGCCGACCGAACCCGTTTCGATTTCATCCTAGGACGCGTGGCCAATCGGGATTTTTCCATCGTGGTGCTGGCATGCGCCTGTTTGGGCGTGCTGCCCTGGTTCTTATGGCTCGTGGCAACCGGGACGAGTGTGTTTGCGGTCATGATGGCGTGGAGTCTGTATCGGGTGTTCGCTTTTCAGCGTTCCTGACCGGTTCGTGAACCGTGATCCCAGGGGAATTGCCACGCTCTTTTCCTCCCCTCACCCCAGTCCTCTCCCTCAAGGGGAGAGGGAGTTGGAATTGGCAGCACATTCGTAAACATTGACAAATCATTTTCCCACACCTGCTGAGTTCATCCCATGATTCGATGGTTGTTTTTTGCCGTCGGTCTTGTCGTCTTGGGCGGGTTGCTCTGGCATATCGGCCCGTTCCAGGTCTGGGCGACGGTGGGGCACGTCGGGTTTGTCGCGTTCTGCATTATTCTCACCCCGTTTCTGGTCGTGTATCTTCTCGATACGTATGGATGGTCCCTGACCCTGGGGCAGTGGGCAAGCCGGGTGGGTTTTGTCCGGTTGTTCATGGTGAGGATGGCCGGTGAAGCCATTAACGTGACGACCCCCACGGCTATGCTGGGCGGTGAGCCCATGAAGGCGTACCTGCTGACGCGTTATGAGATTCCCTTGGTTGACGGGTTGGCATCCGTGGTGACGGCCAAGACCATCATGTCCCTTGCCCAGATCCTCTTCATGTTGTCGGGACTGGGTGTGACGTTGTGGCTCGTCGGAGGCGGTGAGCACAACGTCCTGGTCGCGTTCGTCAGCGTGGGCCTGCTTGGCTTCGGCGTCTTCCTGTTTCTCGTGGTCCAGCGCTATGGGATCGGAAGAGGGCTGTTGACGGTGGCCGAAACGTGCCGGATCCGGTCTCGACGCCTGGAGGCCTATCGACCGCAGTTGTTGGAGTTGGACCGGACGATCCGCACCTTTTACGGACAGCGCCGCCGGACGTTCCTGTTGTCGATGGGTGTCCATTTCACCGCGTGGTTGACGGAGTTGTTTGAAGTGTACGCGATTCTCTATTTCCTGGGAGCGGAGGTCGGCTGGTTGTCGTCTTTGGCGATCGCCGCGATGGCGGCGCTGATCAAGGGAAGCGTGTCGTTTGTTCCCGGAGGACTCGGGGCGCAGGAAGGCGGCTATCTTTTTTTATTGATGGCCTTGGGGTATGGCGAGGTGACGGGGATCACCTTTGCCCTGATCCGCCGGATTCGCGAAATCTTCTGGATTCTCATCGGGCTCGTCTTTCTGGCCGTGCTCCGGGACAAAGCTGCGCTGACTCAGACTTCATAAGGTACGACAACGAGCTTCAGGGATTTCGGCCAGGAGCGTTGAAAGGCCCGGCTTGCCCAAAGATGAAGTCCTCGTCTTCAGCCATGTCGGTTCAGATCGATGGAAACGCGTCAGCAGTCGCGGTTGACCATGTAGTCGGCTACGACGATGAGGGCGCGTTTGGCGGAGGAATCGTCAAACGTGGTGAGATTCGAAAGCGCGGCATCGATGTATTCCCGGGAACGCGCCCGGGTGTAGTCCAGGGATCCGTGCTCGTGCATGGATGCGGTGAGCCGGAGCAAATCACCTTCCTCGACGGCGTTGCGTTCGATTCTGGCGACCAGGCTTCGCCGGTCGTCCGCCTGCAGACGCGGCAACACGTGGATCAGGGGCAGAGTGACCATTCCTTGCATCAAGTCCTGTCCGAGGGTTTTCCCGAGGTTCTGTTCATCGGCCGTGTAATCAAGCCAGTCGTCGGCCAATTGAAAGGCAATGCCCACGTTCAAGCCGAAGCGATACAACTCTTCCGCTTGACGGGGCGAGACGCCGCCCATCAGGCCCCCCACCTTGCACGCGGCCGCCAACAAGGCGCCGGTCTTGTATTCGATAATCCGGAGATACTCCGATTCGGATAACAGCGGTTGCCGGTTGGCGCACAGTTGAAGAATTTCTCCTTCCGCCAAACGCTTGCAGGCCAAGGCCATGGCGTCATTCACTTCGTGGTTCTTGAACGCGGCAATGTGATGCATGGCCCGTGAGTACAGGTAGTCTCCGGCCAGGATACTGGCCCGGTTGCCCCAAATGCGGCGAGCCGTGGGTCGTCCCCGGCGAAGTGCCGCTTCGTCCAGCACGTCGTCATGCAGCAGGGTCGCCGTATGGATGAACTCGATAAGGCTGCCGAGGACCAGGTCGTCTTTGGGGATATAGCCCGTGAGCCGGGAGCAGAGGCTCAACAGGAGCGGGCGAATGCGTTTGCCGCCCCCGTCGAGAATGTGGGCGGCAATTTCATTGATGAGAGGAGCCTCGGAATTCAGATTCCGGCGAATGTGCGATTCAATGTCTTCGATGTCTTGGCGATACAGGTCCCAGACCTCATCCATCGTGAGGGAACCGTGAATGACTGGTGGTCCAGTGCCCATTGCAGCGATCCTATGGGAGGGTCCGGTCTTTGTCAAGGTAGAGGCGAACCTGCGTGTTCCCTGCATTGGCGGGGCAATCTGCGTGTTCACGACCATCGACGCATGAACGAGATCCGGCAAGAATGGATGCGGGGTTTTGCGGGATCTGCCTTGACACTTTTTTTCCGTATCCAGTAGATTTCCTTCTTGTAACCGTTTCTCCTCGGAAGTCTATCTTCGTGTCATGAGCCAGGCGAATTGAGGCGGGGTTGAGGCAGCATGAGAGCCCCGGCTCGTGGAAAGCCGTTTGCGAGGAATGCCCCTGATGAGTCGATCGACGACCCCCATACGGACTGCCCCCCAAACAGGGGCTCTATGACCCGCGGTTCGAGAAGGACGGGTGCGGCATCGGCTTTGTCGTCAACATCAAAGGGCACCGGTCCCACAACATCATCGAACAGTCACTGGACGTCTTGAAGAATTTGTACCATCGCGGGGCGCAGGGATGCGATCCGTGCACCGGCGATGGCGCGGGGATTCTCCTGCAAATCTCCCATGAATTTTTCAGGCGGGCGTGCCTGGACGCCGGCCTTCAGTTGCCCGAGTCGGGCGGCTATGGGGTGGGCATGGTGTTCCTGCCGCAGGACGAACCGCTTCGCCGGCAATGTGAGGGTCTCTTCGAATCCATCGTCCGTGAAGAAGGGCTGCGCTTCCTGGGATGGCGCGACGTACCGGTGAAACTGGAATACGTCGGCACTTTGGCGCAACGGACCCTGCCTCACATCCGTCAATTTTTCATCGCCCGCGACATCCTGAACGAGGCGCAGTTCGAACGGAAATTGTACGTCGTCCGGAAACGGATTGCCCGGGCGATTCGCGAGTCCGCGTTGGTGGAACGCGGGCGCGTGTATATGTGCAGCCTGTCCGCCAACACCATCGTCTACAAGGGCATGTTGTTGCCGGAGCAACTCGGCGCGTTCTTCCCGGACCTGACCGATTCCAGCATGGTTTCGGCCTTGGGGCTCGTGCATTCCCGCTTCAGCACGAATACCTTCCCCACGTGGTCGTTGGCGCACCCGTACCGGTACGTCGTGCACAACGGCGAAATCAATAC
This sequence comes from Nitrospirales bacterium, assembly GCA_965204475.1. Lineage (GTDB taxonomy): Bacteria > Nitrospirota > Nitrospiria > Nitrospirales > UBA8639 > Bin75. Next base: position 1,056,157 of record OZ241988.1, on the reverse strand, counting down.
GTTGCGCGGGAACGTCAATTGGATGCGGGCGCGGCAGGGGCGCCTGGCGTCCGACCTGTTCGGCGACGATCTCGAAAAACTCTACCCCATCGTGTATGAGGAGCAAAGCGATTCGGCGTGTCTGGATAACGCGGTGGAATTTCTCGTGATGGCCGGTCGGTCCCTGCCGCATGCCATGATGATGTTGATTCCCGAACCGTGGGTCGGCAACCCGCACATGGATTTGAACCGGCGGGGCTTCTATGAATATCACGCCGCGATGATGGAACCCTGGGACGGCCCCGCGGCCGTCGCGTTTACGGACGGCAAACTGATCGGCGCGACGCTGGATCGGAACGGGTTGCGGCCCTGCCGGTATCAGGTGACCACGGACGATCTGGTCGTCCTGGCGTCCGAGGCCGGGGTCCTGCCGGCCGACGCCAAAAACATTCGTGAAAAAGGGCGGCTGCAACCGGGCCGCATGTTTTTGGTGGATACGGTGCAAGGCCGCATCATCGACGACGAAGAAATCAAGGCGGAAATGGTCGGGCGCCAGCCCTACCGCTCCTGGGTGACCCAGTATCGGGTATCGTTGGATGAGCTGCCGGAGCCGTTGAGCGTGCCGCAACCGGATCACCCGACGCTCCGCCAGCGGCAGCAGGTGTTCGGCTATACCATCGAGGAAATCAAGATGGTGTTGTCGCCCATGGGGATCAACGGCGAAGAACCCGTGTCGTCCATGGGCACGGATACTCCCTTGGCGGTGCTGTCCAACCGGCCGCAACTGTTGCCCAAATATTTCAAACAACTCTTTGCCCAGGTGACGAATCCGCCCATCGATCCCATTCGGGAACAGTTGGTCATGTCTCTGGTCACGAACATCGGGCCGAAGCCCAACCTGACGGCCGAGACCCCGGAGGCCTGTCGCCGGATCAAGGTTCAGCAGCCGATCGTGACGAACGCGCAGTTGCAAAAGATCCGGGAGATCGAAGATCCCCATTTCGTCAGCAAGACGTTGCCCCTGTTGTTCCGCGTGGCCGACGGGCCCGACGGGTTGGGGACGGCCGTGGATCAACTGTGCCGGGATGCCTCCAAGGCCATTAAGCAGGGTTTCAAGTTTTTGATCCTGAGTGATCGCGGGGTGAATGAGGAATGGGCGGCGGTTCCCAGCTTGTTGGGGATTTCCGCGGTGCACCATCACCTGGTGCGTGAGGCCACGCGCACGGAAGTCGGCCTGATTCTTGAGACCGGCGAGCCGCGGGACACGCACCATTTTGCCTGTCTGATCGGATACGGTGCCGGTCTGGTGAATCCGTACCTCGTGTTTGAAACCTACAAGGACCTGGAACGCGAAGGCTATCTGCCGGAAGGCATCGACGCGGAAACCGCGTCGGGCAAATTCATCAAGGCCATTAACAAGGGCCTGCTCAAAATCTTTTCCAAAATGGGTATTTCCACGGTGCAGTCCTATTGCGGCGCGCAGATCTTCGAAGCCGTCGGGCTGAACGAGGAACTCGTGAAACGGTATTTCACGGGCACGCCCTCACGCATTCAGGGCATGGGCATGCGGGAGATTGCCGTGGAAGCCCTGCGGCGTCACCGGGTGGCGTATGAACCGGTTCCCGTCCGGCAGTTGGACTTCGGCAGCGAGATCCATTACCGCATTCAGGGCGAACACCATAATTGGAATCCGGAGACCATCTATTCGTTGCAGCACGCGACCAGCACCAACGATGCCGGGACCTACGAAACCTATGCCCAACTGGTGAACGACGAAACCCAACGCCGGTCGAATTTGCGGGGGCTGTTTGATTTCAAATGCCTGCCGGATCCCCTGCCGTTGGAGGAAGTGGAACCCGCAAGTGAAATCGTGAAACGGTTCACCACCGGCGCGATGTCGTATGGGGCCATCAGCAAAGAAGCCCATGAAACCCTTGCGGTGGCGATGAACCGGATCGGGGCCAAGAGCAACACGGGCGAGGGAGGGGAAGACGCGGAACGCTTTATCCCGTTGCCCAACGGCGATTCCAAGAACTCGTACATCAAGCAGGTGGCCTCCGGGCGGTTCGGGGTCACGGCCAATTACCTGGTCAACGCCAAGGAACTGCAAATCAAAATGGCGCAAGGGGCCAAGCCCGGCGAAGGCGGCCAATTGCCCGGGCACAAGGTGGATGAAGTCATCGCCAGGATGCGGTTTTCCACGCCCGGCGTGGGCCTCATTTCCCCCCCGCCGCACCATGACATTTATTCGATCGAAGACCTGGCCCAGCTTATTTTCGATTTGAAAAACTCGAATCCGGACGCGGACGTGTCCGTGAAGCTGGTCTCGGAAGTCGGTGTGGGCACGGTGGCCGCGGGGGTATCCAAGGCGCATTCCGACAAGGTGTTGATCAGCGGCGATTCCGGCGGTACGGGGGCGTCTCCCTTGTCGTCGATCAAGTCCGCGGGGATTCCCTGGGAGTTGGGCTTGGCGGAGACCCATCAAACCCTTGTGCTCAACGACCTGCGGGGACGCATCAAGGTCGAAACCGACGGGCAGATGAAAACCGGTCGCGACGTCGTGGTGGCCGCGTTGCTTGGGGCCGAGGAATTCGGATTTTCCACCGCGCCGTTGATTGTCGAAGGCTGCATCATGATGCGGAAATGTCATCTCAACACCTGTCCGGTGGGCATCGCGACCCAGGACCCGGAACTCCGGAAGCGATTTGCCGGCCAGCCGGACCACGTGGTGAATTTCTTCTTCTTCGTGGCGGAAGAGGTGCGACGGTTGATGGCGCAACTCGGATTCCGAACGTTTCCGGAGATGATCGGCCGTACCGACAAATTGAAAGTGCAAAAAGCCATCGACCACTGGAAGGCGAGCGGCCTGGATCTCTCGGCCCTACTGTGGAGCCCCGACGTCGGAGCCGACGTGGCGACGTACAACGTCCAACCGCAAGACCACGGGTTGGACAAAGTGATGGATATGAAATTGGTGCAACTGTGTGAGCCGGCCATTGAACGGCAGGAAAAGGTCACGCTGGATTTGCCGATCCGCAACACCGACCGCACCACCGGCACCATCCTGTCCAGTCGTATCGCACGGAAATACGCGGAAGAGGGCTTGCCCGCCGATACCATTACCATCAATTTCAAGGGGTCGGCCGGCCAATCGTTCGGCGCTTTTTTGAGCAAGGGCATCACGCTCCATCTCGAAGGCGAGTCCAATGATTATCTGGGCAAAGGACTCTCCGGCGGCAAGATCATCGTGACCCCGCCCCGGGGCGTTACGTTCGAACCCGAACGTACGATCCTGATCGGGAATACGTCACTCTACGGGGCCACGCGCGGCGAGTGTTATTTCTACGGGACGGCCGGCGAACGGTTTGCGGTGAGAAACAGCGGCGTCCGCACGGTGATCGAGGGCACCGGGGATCACGGGTGCGAGTACATGACGGGGGGCGTGGTCGTGGTGCTGGGCAACACCGGTCGAAACTTCGCCGCCGGCATGTCGGGCGGGGAAGCCTACGTCTGGAATGAAGACGGGAAATTCGAATCCCGGTGCAATCTCGGGATGGTGGAATTGGAAAAGGTCGCAGAGCCCGAAGACGTGCAAACCCTGAGGACCATGATCGAGAATCACGTGCGCTATACGGGTAGTCGCAAGGCCCGGATGATTTTGGACTCCTGGCCGATGATGCTTCGGAACTTCGTCAAGGTGATGCCGCTGGATTACAAGCGGGTCCTGGCGGAACGCAAGGCGGCGCTGAAGAAAAGCACCCAGGAGGCGGTGGCTCATGGCTGATCCCCGCGGGTTTATGCATTTTACGAGGGAGACGCCGACCCGGCGCGCGGTCGAACTGCGGGTGTTGGATTGGAAGGAAATGTATGAACCGTTCCCCGAGGAGAAGCTGCGCAACCAGGGCGGGCGGTGCATGGATTGCGGCGTGCCGTTTTGCCAGAGCAATACCGGATGCCCAGTGATCAACCTGATCCCCGAATGGAATGACATGGTGCATCGCGGCCGGTGGAAAGACGCTCTCAAGGCGCTCCATTCGACGAACAACTTTCCCGAATTCACCGGCCGGTTGTGCCCGGCGCCGTGCGAATCCGCATGCGTGCTGGGGATCAATTCCGATCCGGTCTCCATCCGCGTCATCGAATGGAACATCATCGATCGCGGGTTCGATGAACAATGGATTGAACCGGTCCTGCCGGTAACCAAGACCGGCAAAACCGTGGCGATTATCGGATCGGGCCCCGCGGGCCTGGCCGCGGCCCAACAATTGGCCCGGGCGGGACACGGCGTCACCGTGTATGAAAAAGCGGATCGCATCGGCGGGTTGCTGCGCTACGGCATCCCGGACTTCAAAATGGAAAAGTGGGTCATCGACCGGAGGCTGGACCAGATGATCGCGGAAGGCGTGAAGTTCGAAACCAACGTGAACGTCGGCGTGGACCTCACGGGCGATGTTCTGGCCAGCCGGTTCGATGCCGTATGCCTGGCGTTGGGGGCCGAACAGCCGCGCGATTTACCTGTTCCCGGTCGTGACCTGGACGGGGTCCACTTTGCCATGGACTATCTCACCCAACAGAACAAGGTGAATGCCGGCGACGGCCTGGCCGTCGAACAGATCACCGCGAAAGACAAACGGGTGGTGATCATCGGCGGCGGTGACACCGGCTCCGACTGTTTGGGGACGGCACATCGCCAGGGGTGTCAGTCCGTACACCAGTTCGAGTTGTTGCCGGAACCACCTCCCCAGCGTGCGGACTCCACGCCGTGGCCTTTGTGGCCCATGCAGCTTCGTTCCTCCCATGCCCATGAGGAGGGCTGCGACCGGCAATGGAGTATCTCGACCACGAAGTTCTCAGGCGACAACGGCCGGGTGAGCACACTTCACGCCCATCGAGTCTCGTTTGAGGGAGGGAAATTCATCCCGGTCCCCGGAACGGAATTCGAGATGGGCGTCGATTTGGTGCTCCTGGCCATGGGCTTTACCGGACCCGTCAAGAACGGGCTGCTCGACAGCCTGGGCGTGGAGTACGACGCTCGAGGGAACGTGGCGGTGGACGGGAATTTTATGAGCAGCAAAGAAGGGATCTTCGCCGCCGGGGATACCAAACGCGGCGCCTCGCTCATCGTCTGGGCCATTTCTGAAGGCCGCAAGGCCGCCACCGGTATCGATGCCTACCTCAAGGCAGGGAACAGCTTGTCTGCTGCGTCTCGCTCGCGTGTCTGATTTTCTCTCCCTGTAATCTCCGACTCCCCCTCCTGTCATCCTCGGCGCTTGTCCCCGACTTGATCGGGGATCCAGTGTTTTTATGGATCCAGGGTTTTTTCTTTTTTCTTCGTCCGTGAAGACAAAAGACACTGGATTCCCGATTACTACCGTCGGGAATGACAGACAGAAGGGGCTCTTTTCATACAAATGACAGATTCGGATCAGGAAGTCTCGGAGTCATCTTCCGGGGGGGTGTGGATCCCCTTGGGCGGTGTCTTTTGTTCCGGATGATCGAGGATTTGCCGGATAGCCTGAATCAATCGACGTTCGATGACCGCGACTTCGTCTTCGCCCACCTCGATGATGGTTCCTCCCGGGGTCATCTCTTCATACTGGGCTTTGACCTTGAGAGCCGTCTGGTTGTCGGGTTGTGCTTCCAATTCCATCAGGTACTGGTTCCGGTAACCGGACAACTCGATCGAGGGCGAGGCGTAGGTTTTGCGTTCGGTAATGAAGACCGATTTTTGATCGGTCTCCATTTTCGCCATCAACGTGTAACCGTTGTTCGCCAAGGCTTGCAACGCGGCTTTCGTCACATCCGGCAGGTTATGGAACAGTGTCTGTGCCTTCACCGTCTGGTTGTTGACTCGCATGGATTGCCGGAAACGATCCCGTAGCTTGCGCAGCCATTGTGCGTCGTTTTTGAATTTTTGACCGTCCGCTTGCAACTTTTGATTTTCTTGAGTCAGGGCTGCGATTTGTTGGATGAGGTCCTGCTTTTCAGTGGAGAGGCCTTGTCCGGTTTGCTGCGCGAGTTCGAGTTTTTTGCGCAGTTTTTGGGTCTCCACTTGCAGCTTCCGGTTTTTGTTGGTGATGCCCGTGACTTGCTGCAGCAGGTTTTGTTTTTCCGTCGAAAGGCCTTGCCCTGTTTGTTGCGCGAGTTCGAGTTTTTTCCCAAATTCGTCCTCGTTGGCTCGAAGTTCCTGATTGAGCCGGTCGATCTGCTCCTGAAGGACCCGGTTTCCTTCTTGAAGGGTCGTCATCATGCTTTCTTGCTTGACGATTCGATCTTTGAGTTGTTCGTTTTCCTCGATAAGGGGCGTGTTGTCGGGAGGGCACCCGGTCAACAGGACGAGGCTCATGAGGGAGATCCGGATCAGATGCCGGTTCAAGGTTGGCATGACTGGTCGCTTGAGCATCACAACGGGGTATCAGTTTCTCGTGGGCGCTTTCTCCAAAGGGAAATGGTACACTTCACTGCGAAACTCAACTTCGTTTTTGAATTGTAGGTCTCTTCAAGCCCGAATGCAAATAAAGGCTCAGGCCAATCCGGTGGTGGCATGATCGTGGCGGTGCATGAGCCTGCCGCGTGGCGGTGTCGGTCGCGCATCAGGAAAGGGAAGACAATTCATGCAGCAGTTTATTCAGAAAACGTTCGCGGTGCCTCCCCTGGGGTGCAATTGTTCTATTTTGGGGGACTCGGAATCCCACGAGGCGGTCATTGTCGATCCGGGCGGGAATCCCGAACAACTGCTGGCTGAAGTACGGCTTCTCGGCCTGACGGTCGTGCGTATCCTGCATACCCACGCCCATTTCGATCATTTTCTGGCGTCCGGAGACATTCAAAAAGCCACGCAGGCGCCGCTGTGTCTGCATCCCCATGACGAGGCGTTGTGGAAGATGCTCGACGTGCAATGCCGGGTTTTTGGGGTGCCGTATGTCCCCGCACCGGATCCGGATTGTTGGATTCAGGACGGGGAGACGCTGTCGTTCGGGCGCGTCTCCGGACAGGCGTTGCATACCCCGGGACACACGCCGGGCTCCCTCAGTTTCTATTTTGCCGGCCAGCAATTGCTCCTGTCGGGCGATACCCTGTTTCGCGGTGGTATCGGGCGAACGGATTTGTGGGGAGGCGACGCGCGTGCCATCCAGTCTTCGATTCGGGAGCGACTGTTTTCTCTGGATCCCGACACCCGCGTCATTCCGGGGCACGGACCGGCGACGCAAATCGGACTTGAACGGGAATCCAACCCGTTTGTGGCGGGATAAAAACTCAAGAGGCATGTTATGCGACATCTCCTTAAACTGCTCATTTTTCTTGTCGGATGTTCGGCAATCGGCACCGCCCAGGTTCAGGCGCAATCTCTGTCTCCTTCGGGGCAAGTCAAAGTCGATGACGTGAAGGTCGTGTGGTCCGAGGTAGGGCCCGTGGTTTTATTGACGGCACGGGACGCCGTCATCCCGATTTTCGTGGACCGAACGGTGGCGGGGTCCATTCATGGGGCGCTGACCGGAGAAAAATCACCACGCCCGTTGTCTCATGATTTGATGCACACCATTTTACGGGCCTACGGCATGACGGTCGCGCAGGTCCGGATCAGCCTGAAAGAGCAGGTCTATTACGGTGAGCTAATGATGGCCGTGGGCGGCCAAACCAAAGTGTTTGATTGTCGTTCGTCAGATGGGATTGCTTTGGCGATTCACTTCGGCACGCCCATTTTCGTCGAAGAAACGTTGCTGGAAAAATCCCGAGAAGGGCAACCGCCGAAAGATTCGCAAATCGAGTTGTGACGTTACGGTTCCACCATGATATCGACAACGGCAGGGTCGCTGTCGGCACCCTGGATGTCCGTGACCCTGAGGGTGAAACGAAAGAGCCGGGGTTCTACCACGAACGGCGCGAAAAACCGGGCTTTTTCCGAATCGGGATCGAGCAGGGCGATCCGGCTGCCTTGAACTTGCGCCCAGGAGTATTTCAGGGAACCGCCTTCCGGGTCATAGCTTTTGAGACCGTTGAGCACAACCCGTTCGCCCGAATACACGGTCTGGGTCGGACCCGGGTCGGCCATGGGGGGCAGGTTCGGGTCGGTATTGACTTCCACGAGGACGTCCAGTTTCCGTTCGACCCCGCCATTGTTGACGGTCACGGTCGTGGCGCCGTTGCCGACCAGTCGTAGCCGTCCGTCTTTGTTGATCGTGATCACGGACTCATCGGCCACGTGATAGGTTGTCCCCGCGGCGGCGCTCCGAATCGACCGCGTCGCGCCGTCCGAGTAACGTCCCACCACGGGCAGGTCGATATACTTCCCCAGAAAATCCAATTGATCATAGACCCGAACGGCGCTCGCTCGCCCGAATTTCAGGGGTTTGTCCGTCTCAAAATCGATTTCTTCCAACGAGCCATGGGGTTGGATGAGGAGGAGCACCTCGTCGAAGACCGCCCAATCCTCGTCGTCGGCTTGCCGGTTTTCCTGTTCGGCCACGGCCAGCAGGCGAAAGAGCCCCGTGCCCGCTTGAGGCGGTCGCAGGTTCGCACCGAACGGCGGGTCGGTCACGACGCCCGCCAACTTCTCATCCACGAACGCCTTGAGCATGTCTTCCCGTTCCTCGTACCAATAGAACCGGACTTTGGTCACTCCCGTGACCGTCCCCACGGCGATGACAACGGACACGTCTTCATTGGATGCGTGGCTACTGCCGTTTTGGGGTTGGACGATGGAAAAGGCTGCGGCCTCCGGCATGTCCGCAACAGGCAGGGCAAAGGAGAAGAGCAGGCTCAGAGCAACGAAAAAGGGGAATGTCATGGCTGCCGTCTCACGCGTGACTCACGGCTTCACTCTACCTTCGAGAAAGATTACGATGCAAGGAAAAAGTCGGCGGTTGAACGCCGTCACCTGGCGGGCCTGCGGGTTTTTGGGACTGAGGACGAGAACGGTCGTCGCTTGATCGGGAGCGATTCGGCAAATTTTGCCGCCCGGTGCAGCCATGTTTTCAGATCATGGTCCGATTCAATCCCCGCCGGTTCGATCAGCGCCCATCCTTTCATGACTCTTCCCGTGATGTTGGCCGGCTTCGCGTGCGGTTTTGCCAGGGTCTCGTCGTGCTGTTTCTTGTCGAGTCGCACGATGAGTGAGCCCTTCCAGGTACCGGCGCACATGTTTCCGTTGATCATGAAACAGACGCCGCCGAACATGTTCTTCTCGGAAAATCCCTTCCGCCGTGAAAGGAGCGGACGTATCCGTTCAGCCAGTCTATCGTCGTTCGTCAGCGTTGTTTGTTTATAACCTTCGGCAGGAACGGGTGGCTTCATTGTCCGTCGGTTTCCGCTTGGCATGAGAGAGAAGCCGTTCCTCGATTTGATCCCCTATCGGATCGGGGATACGCATCAAAATAGGCAGCCTGCGCAATACTTCTCAGATGTCATGACCACGATCGTGCTGTCCGTTCCATCATTCTGTCAACGCCTGTCCTGAGCCTGTCGAAGGGAATTACTGAACATTTACAATTGGTTAACAGAAAAGAGCAAATCGAATCCCAAATGCGTTTTTTTCCGCCAAGTCAGAGGGCTGTTTGGGGGAGCGTGGAGCAGAGCCTTGCCAGACCTATTTCCTTGTCCTGATTATTCTGGTATATTCCTCTCGACATGCACCTCAAAAACAGCCTTGCGTCCTATGGCGGCATATGCTATAAGTCGCATTCACCGTGCAGGAAAATGGTGTAAACAAGTGAGGTTTTAGGAAAACGTGAGTGGCCTTGAGGTTTTATGCGGCACTTTTTATTAACGTCATTTTTATAGTGAGGAGGTAGGCAATGCACAAGGTGCTTCTATCCGTCCTTTTCAGTCTCATTCTGGTAGCAGCCGGTTCTTCAGTCGCCCTTGCCTTACAGGCCGGTGGAGCGGTCATTGGGGATCTTGAAACCGGGTCTGTCATTGGTCAACCCTTTTCAACTCTCGACGTCGATCTTGAATACCTCGCCGTAATGATCGGCGGGAAAAAAGCCTGGTATCCTGGAACCTCGATTCTGGATCTGAGAAACCAGGGAACTTTGGGTCGGAGAGGTCAGCCCGTCCTGATCAAAGTCACGAATACCTTGGATGGTGATCATGGATTCAGCCTTTCCGCCGATTCGGCCTTTGCCGGCCCGACCTCGTTGCAGGTCAAGACCGTGCTGAAGCCTGGGGAAACCAAGTACATCGGTATCCCCATGGTCGACCTGACGTTTGTCACGGCCGCTAGGAACATGAAGGTCAAATGTCAGCTTCATGCTGCTCATCTTTCTTCGAGTCTCGTGATCTTCAAGTAATCCTCAGTTTTTTGAGTGTGGACAACAAAAAAGCCCCGTTCCTCATTAAGGGAACGGGGCTTTTTGTCGTCTGATATCCGGGTCTCATACCTCTTCTTCATCCGGCCCGCATTCGACTATCGCGTTGAGGGGGATATTCTGGGCGGCAAGAATCTTCCCATCAAGCAAAAGCAGTAAGAACCGGTTTTCCACGGGAGGCTCACCTTCCTTTTGCGTGACGAAGGTGTTGAGGTCGACGATGGTCTCCCGTTGGGTTTCCTTTTTGCTGTCGTTCACCACCCAAAAATAGTGACTGGCCTCGGGGAAGAGCTTGGCGACAAAATGGTCGATGGTAATGGGCATGATCGCGGATGACGTGCCCGTCGAAATGGAAAACGAGAGGGACAGGGCCATGCCTGCAATGAGCAAGACTCTGAGCGTTTTCTTCTTCATGGGGAGATCCTCCTGGTCGCAGGTGGGGGGGCAGTTTGAGAAGTCTCTATATGACACTATAAATTATATGGGCCAAATGGTAAATGGGGGTGAAAGGATGGAATGGCGCGGCGACAAATGCAATAATAAAGTCACTGGATTCCTGTTTCCACAGGAATGACGGAAGACAAGACCGGAAGGCTGGATAGTAGGGCCATATGGGTTCTAAAAAGACTCGTGCGGCGGACGCCCCGTTGACCCCGAACAGGAAGCGCATCCTGTTTCTGGTGCTCATGTCGTTGTTGTTGGTCTCCGGGGCACTGATGTTTAATGCCCCTAAAGGAACGGAAATTATCGAAGTCCGGTTTCCCAACGGGAGCAAGCTGCAGGCAGAGGTGGCCGAGACTCCGGAAAAGTTGTTGTTCGGGTTGGCGTTCCGGGAAACGCTGCCGGACGATCAAGGCATGATTTTTCTTTTCGAAGAGTCCGATCTTCATAAGGTCTGGACGAAGCAGTATCAGTTCAACGTGGATTTGATCTGGGTGAATGAAAGCAAGCACGTGGTTCATATCGTGAAAACCGCGGTCCCTTGTGCGAGTGATCCCTGTGAGTGGTATGGGCCGCCACCTGAACGGGCGCGGTATCTGATCGAGGCGAACAGCGGTTTTGTGGATCGCGCCCAAGTCTCCGAGGGGCAGGAACTCGTTTTTGCCTTGCGGATGTAGACTATCCAAAAGGGGATTGACGGGAAGGCGTGCGTTCGTCGCCGGGACGGCCTGAGATTATCATGGACTCTCCAGCACCGGACAATTTCGTGCGAATCGGCAAGGCTGAGGATGTTCCGCCGGGAGCATCGAAGGCCGTCAAGGTCGATGGCAAGACCATTGCGCTGTTCAACGTGGCCGGGACGTTTTTTGCGATCAACAACATCTGCCCGCATAAGGGTGGTCCGCTCCATAAAGGCAAGTTGAAAGGGCACGTGGTGGGATGTCCCTGGCATGACCTCCAATTTGACGTGCGTAACGGATTCGGGACGGACGGCGGCGGGCAGTGCGTCGCGACCTATGACGTGCGGGTTCGGGAGGGTGAGATTTTCGTCAGTTCCGCGTGCAGGGAATTTTAAGGTGAACCTTAACCGGGAATGGACAGCCTGATGGATGCACAAGAATCTGATTGCAAACCGCTGTATGCCACGGTCGGCGTGCCGTTGACCGTGAATCTGTGGGAGGACCGGACGCGGGGCGAGCAGTGGGTGGCTGCTTATGATTCGACACAACTCGTGCTGACCGCGGATGAGTTTTTCCGGACCACCAGCAATAACGCGGTGGATTCGGGTAAGCGTCAATTCGAATTCGAGCCGCTCCAATCCGGGACGCACCGTTTGGAATTTCAGAAACGGATGGCCTGGAAATTTACGACCGAAGCCCGGCGCGTGTTCCTGGTCCACGTGCAGGAGCCGGGTTCCTGACGTTCGTTTTTCTTATGCCCAATATCGCATACGTCAACGGTCAATTTTCTCCTCTTGAACAGGCGACCATCTCGATCGAAGATCGAGGGTTTCAATTCGGCGACGGCGTCTATGAAGTGGTCCGCACGTATGGGGGTGTTCCGTTCCGGCTGCATGATCACCTCTTGCGATTGGAGTCGAGCGCCCGGGCCGTTTCCATCCCGGTGCCGCTCTCCGGAACCGAATGGGAGGCGTTGATCCGGGAAGGCGTTCAACGGAGTCAGTATGCCGAGTGTATGGTGTACATCCAGTTGACCCGCGGCATGGCTCCGCGAGCCCATCTCTTTCCGAGTGCGGCGAATCCCACCGTCGTGCTGACGTTTCGGGAAATTGCCGGGAGGGACGCTGCTCTTCGGCGGCAAGGCGTTCCGGCCGTCACCCTGCCCGATCTCCGGTGGGGCCGGTGCTCGGTGAAGAGCTTGAATTTGTTGGCCAATGTCCTGGCCAAACAGGAAGCGAACGATGCCGGCGCCATGGAGGCGATTTTGGTCAAGGACGGGTTGGTGACGGAGGGCTGTTCAAGCAACGTGTGCCTGGTCAGGGACGGGACGATCATTACGCCCCCGTTGAGCGACCAGTTGTTGGCCGGCGTCACCCGGGCCGTCGTGTTGGAGTTGGCGAGAAAAGCCGGGATCGTCGTGGATGAACGGGAGGTTCCGCAAGAGGAATTGACCCGGGTCGATGAGCTGTTTCTGATCGGCACGACGATCGAGGTGTTGCCCGTTTCCACGCTGAACAACGTTCCGGTGGGAGGAGGCATCCCGGGACCGGTTACTAAAGCGGTAAGCGAGGCCTTCCGGCGCTGCATTCTGTCCGAAACGGGACAGGGGTAAGGATGCCTTGCCCGCCATTTTTCACCTTTTTTCTCAAGATGGGACACCCTTGACACCTCCACGTTGTTTTCAGTAATTTTTTCTTTTCCATTGTGAGCAGATTAGGACTCAAGCATAATTTTCCTGCCTGGAGATGAAGTTTACTTTCTGAAGGAGGCGGTTCCATGTTTCATTTCAATCCTTTATCCATGAAGCGATTTGCTTTTCTGGCCGGGGGGAGCCTGTTGGCCTTGGTGTGCTTTTTGCTTCCTCTTGCCAATGCCGAGTCCGACGTTACCGATTCGGCATCAGTAATTCAGACAGCAGGGATGAATCACCAGTCGCCTGCCTGGGCCGAACGCCTCAAAGGGCAGACCATTGTTGAAAATGCCCAAGAGGGGAGAGCCGAGCGCGCCGCGCTTGTCGAAAAGCAGCATGAGCGGTTGATGCAGCAAATGCAGGAGGAAATGTCCGAATCCAGCTCCGGTGGCTTCGACACGATGTCCATGATGCATCAATACGGCGCCGGCAAGGGTAACTACTTGTTGGCTTCCGATAACGACATCGAACCGGTCGCGATGACGGGCGGCGGGAAATGTCCGGCCACGGCTCCGGTGAAGCATTACGATATTTCCGCGATCAACGTGGAAATCACGTTGAATCAATGGTTGGATTACTATCCCGGCTACATGTACGTGCTGTCGGAAAACATCGAGAACGTCCGGGAAGAGGAAGCCAAGAACGCGGAAGCGCGCGAAGAAGAGGGACACCATAATCCCGGCGGCGTGAAGAACGGGATCCAGGGGCAGTATATTCAACCCCTGGTGATTCGCGGCAACCAGGGTGATTGCGTGAAAGTCACGCTACGGAACCAGTTGGAATTCGGTGAGGACGTGAGTCTCCACATCAACGGGTCCAGCATGGTGGTCAGCGCGACCGGTCAACCCGCGGCCACGACGAACCCCGATGCCATTGCCTATGGGCCCGATGAAGAGTGCGAAGAGAATTGTGAAACCACGCCCGTGGAGATGGAATGGTACATCCATCCCGATACCCAGGAAGGTGGGCGGCAGTTCCACAGTTACAGTAATGACCGTGAGTTGACCGTGATGGGGCTGTTCGGGGTGTTTGTGGTCGAACCGGCCGGCTCGAATTATCTGGATCCGTTGGGCATGGGGCCGGCGCCCGAAATGCCGAGCGGCTGGCAAGCCATCATTCAGAACGGCATGGGCCCGGATTTCCGGGAATTCGTGTTGATTTATCATGAAGTGGGTGACGAAGCCTTCCGGCCGGTGAACAAGCACGGAGACTTCCTTCCGCAACGTGATCCGTTGACCGATGCCTACCGTCCGGGAGCCCGGGCGCTGAACTACCGGAGCGAACCGTTCGGTATTAACAACATGCACGTGCAACACGAGTACTTCGGCTTTGAAGATGAATCCATGGCCTACAGTTCCTACACCTTCGGTGATGCCGGTCCCACGATCCCCCGGAGTTATTTGGGTGATCCCGCGAAGTACCGGCTGGTTCACGGCGGGTCTGAAGTGTTCCATTCGCATCATCCGCACGGCGGAGCCATTCGATGGGCCCGAAGCCCGCGGGCGGTCGATCAGATGCCGATGTGGCACAAGGGCCAGAACGGACCCGTGAAGTATCCGCTCATTCGCGCCAAATCAGACCGGGTGGACGTGGAAGTGATCGGCCCATCAGAAGCGCTGGACCTGGAAACCGAATGCGGGTCCGGGCTGTGTCAATACCTGGCCGGGGACTTCCTGTTCCATTGTCACGTGGCCCACCATTACGTGGCCGGCATGTGGGGGTATTGGCGGGTCTACAATACCCTGCAAGTGCCCGGCATCCAAAACGACGTGATGGCCCCGCTCCGTGAGTTGCCGGATCGTCTCGGGCGTATTGCGAGGCCGGTGACGTCCGACCAATTGGTGGGTACCACCGTGAATTGGTTCGGAAAGAAGTTCAATCTGGTCGATAACAGCCAAAAAACCGATTGGAACGCCGACCCGGCCGTGGTCCGGATTTACGATTGGGTCGAAATGCAATTAGTGACTCGTGGTCTTCCCGGTCATACGGAAGACGAGATCGGCCAGTTGAAGTCGTATGACGCGACCGTGATCGATTGGGTTTGGGACGGCGATCGCGCGATGAGTGAAAAGGAAAGCACGACCGAGAATCCCAAATACCATCCGGAATGGCAGGGCTATGAAGCGGGGAAACGGCGGCCCATCTGGTTCGAACCGACCACGGGCAAAGTGGCGTGGCCGTGGCTGACGCCTCACTTCGGCAAACGGGTGCCCTTTGCTCCGGACCGGAATCCAGCTCCGTGGTTGGAAATGATCCATCTGGATGAAGACGGTCAGCCGTCCGTGAAGCCGGCGAAACCGGGAGAAAACGGACGGTGGAGCCTGTGCCCGGACCGGGCGGGTTCCCAGGAATACAACATCCACTTCATCAAGCTGCCGATCGAGTTGTCCGCGGCCCAGGGCGATCAGCCGGCCGTGGTCGATCCGAACGGATTGTTGTACGTGGTGCACGAAGAAGAGGAAGCGATTCGGAACAATAATGATTTGAAGGTGCCGTTGGTCTTCCGTTCCAATATTTATGATTGTATGGATTGGATGTTGACCAGTGAATGGCCGGACGACGACTTTACGAATTTCCAATCGTCAAAGATCAACACGCACTTCCATTTCGTGCAGTTCGATAACCAGGCGTCCGACGGTGTGATTTCAGGGTTTTCGTATGAGCAGTCCGTGCGGCCCTTTACCCTGTTCGAAAAGAAAAAGGAGAAGGGGTTGCCGGTGCCCATGAATGCCAAATTCACCAAGGCCGCCAGTAAGGGTGATCGAACCATTCACGTCACGAACGCCAAACAGTATCACGTGGGTACGGTGATTCTCGTGGGGGCGGATAACGTTGAAGGTTCGGAAGTGAAGCGTATCGTCGCCATCGGGAGTTCCGGCGAATCCGCCTCGGCTGGCGGTGGCGGCATGTACACGGTGAATCCCGGGGACACCCTGGGGGCGATCGCCATGCAGCACGGCACCGACGTGGCGACGTTGGTCAGCATGAACGGCCTGGAGAACGCCAACGTGCTTAGCGTCGGGCAGGAATTACAAGTGCCCGGTGCCGGCGGCGGTGAAGCCGCGGCAGGTGGTGGAGCGCAGACGCTCACCTTCAAGACCCCGTTGGAGAATGATCATCCGGTCGGGGACATTGTGACCGTGGAATTCGTGCGGCAACGTTTTTGGGCGGATGCCGACGTGGGGTCCGTGTTCTGTCATGACCACGCGTTCGGCGGGACCACGTGGCCCCATGGCGCGGTGTGTTCGTTCCTGATCGAGCCGTTCGGATCGACCTGGCATGATCCGTCGACTGGTGAGGCCAAACGGACCGGTCCGCTCATGGATATTCATACGGTGGAACCCGTGGGGTATGGGGTGAGCGGAAGTTTCCGTGAATTGATGGTTCAAATCATGGATACGGTGCCTCATACGGTCAACGTGGTGACGGCCGGGAATCCTCCCGGACAACCCGTGGAAGTGGCGTTGGAAGCCGGACGAACCGTGTCCTTCCAAATGCCGCCGAACGACCTGATCAAGATGACGCCGATGCCGTTCCTCAACGGCGGGACGCATACCACGGGTGGCGCCCTGAATTTCCGGGCCGAACCCTTTGCGCAGCGGTTGGCCAATAATCCGGAAACCTCGCAATTGTTCAGCAGCGGTACGCACGGGGATCCGAGTACGGTCACGTTGCGGGCGTACCTGGGTGATGCCATCGTCTTCCGGCTTATCGACGTGACGATGAACGAAAGTAACGTCTTTACGGTGTCCGGTCATAATTTCCTGACCGAACGCTACGCCGGTGACGCCAACCGGAAGAATTCCATTCACATCGGCATTGCCGAACGGTACGACCTGGTCGTGCCGCAGGCTGGTGGGACGAGACTCCAAGCCGGGGATTACATGTATTTCAACGGCCGGAGTTCGAAGTTGTCCGAAGGTTCGTGGGGTTTGATCCGGGTCCTGGATGAGGAAGTGCCGGATTTGAAACCGTTGCCGAATGCGGCGTTCGGCGCGCCGGGCATCAAGAAGCAGTTGCCGATATGTCCCGCCGATGCCCCGGTGAAGAATTTCAACGTGGTGGCGATCGATTATCCGCAAATGGCGTTCAATCCCAACGTGGAAGAAGCCATTGAAGTGGACTTTGAACGGACCATTGAAGTTCGCAACCCGGATGCCAAGATCTACGTCCTGGAAGAGGAAGTGGCCAAAGTGTCCGGAGAATTCCAGCCCATGCCGCTGACCTTGCGGGCCAACGTGGGTGATTGTCTGAAAGTGAAACTCACCAACAAGATGAAAGAGAGCCGGGCTTCGTTCTCGGCCTTCTCCCTGGCGTTCGATCCCAAGGATTCTCAAGGGGTTAATCTCGGCAACAATCCCGGGGATCAAACCTTGGCTCCCGGAGAAAGCCGGACCTATACCTACTATGCGGACCCGGCCGTCGGGGAAACGCAGTCCTTGGTGTGGGATTGGGGTAACGTGGCCATGAACCCGCGCAACGGGTTGTTCGGCGGGGTTGTGATCGGTCCCCAGGGCTCCCAGTATCGTGATCCGAAGACCGGGGCCGACATTTCCGAGAAGAATAGCTGGATCGCCGACGTGATTGTCGACCGGACGATCCCCGGAAATGAGCATCGGGCCAATTATCGTGACGTGGCCCTGTACTTCCAGGATGAAGACAACATTATCGGCACCAGCTTTATGCCGTACGTCCAAAACGTGGCCGGGTTGGTCGGAGTCAATTACAGGAACGAGCCTTATCTGTACCGTGAAGAACAAGGATGCTCGTTGGGACGGATGTTCCAACCCTGTAACGTCGACGAACCAAATGAACCGGCAACGCCGATCATCGAGGCCCATGCCGGTGATCCGGTTCGGATCCACGTGTTCGGCGCCAGCAATGAGCAAAACGGTATGTTCACGCTGGAAAAACATGAGTGGCCCATCGAGCCGTTCATGGAAGGAGCCGACCAGATCAGCGTCGTGGAATTTTCCGGATCCGAGGGGATAGACGCGTTTATTTCCTCGGCCGGCGGCCCGTATTCCATGCCGGGGGATTACGTGTACAGCAATGCACGCTTGCCGTATTCCCAATCCGGTCAATGGGGGTATTTCCGCGTGCTGTCCAAGACCGATCAGAGAATCCTCCCGCTGAGCGGGGCTTCCCCGGGAGTCAAGGAAGCCAAGGAGGGGCAACCTGAACAAGGTAGCGTTCGACCGATCTCGTTCAAGCAATAACGCGGGGTTGGGTACGAAAGCGGATGGAAAGGGCGGGGAAGCCGGTGTCGGCTTCCCCGTTTTTTTTCCGTGAGTATTGATCGGCGGCGTAAGTTTTCCGTATACCGGGGTATTCGAGGGTAAAGGGAGGCATTCATGGCAGTACGGACGTGGACGTTGTGCCTGGTCTTGGGGTTGTTTGCGTCTTCGGGATGGGCGTATGAGGAAATAGCGGTCACGAACGGGGGAACCGTTAGCGGGCAGGTGATGATTGCCGGAGACGCTCCGCGGCCCATGGCCTTCAATTTGGTGACGATCCCGGACGCGGTGTATTGCGGACGCATTTCCACCGGCACGGGCTGGCGGATCGTGGAGGATTTCATCATCGGGGCGGACGGCAGCCTCAAAGACGCGGTCGTGATGCTGAACGGGATTGAAAAAGGAAAGCCGTTCGATGTGCCCAAAGTGCTGATCGAAGCCATGGACTGCGATTTCCTGCCATTTGTGAACGTGTTGCGCGACCAGGACGAAATCACGGTGATCAACATGGATCCCGTTGAGCACGATATCCAGGGATACGAAACCGCCCGGGCGCGTGGCGCGAGGGTGCTGTTCAATCGACCGTTACCCATGAACGCGTTTCACAAGGTCCTGGGTATGTTACACAGTCATAAACATTTGCCGGGCAAGCCCATGATTCAAAAGGTGCATCTCAGGAAAGGCCGCAACATTTTCGTCATGCAATGCGGATTTCATCCCTACATGTTCTCCTGGGGCGTAGTGGTCAAGAATCCCTATTATGCCATTACCAAAGAAGATGGACGGTTCGAACTGACGGACGTGCCTCCGGGCGAGTACACGTTGACGGTCTGGCATGCCGGCATGAAAAAATACCTGGATCAGAAGATTACCGTTCCCGCCAACGGTACGGTCAGCCACGACTTCCAATATGAATCCGTGAAAGAGCGAAGAAGCGTGCATGAAATGCAGGAGAATCCGCACTTCGGCCTGGAGTTGCTCGGGGAAGGCGTGGAAATCATCCCGTCGGTCAGGCTGCAGCAGCCCTGACGATTCGGAGTGTTGATGAAGGTTTTTTTGATCACCGGTTTGTGCATGATCTTTTCGGCTTCCTCCGCGTGGGGTTACGCCGTGAAAGAGATTGCCGACGGCGGAACGGTTGAAGGAACCGTCACGCTTTCCGGCGCGGTACCGGATCCCAAGGCGTACAACCTGGTCATTTTCCCGGACCCCGAATATTGCGGACGGATCTCCAACGGGAACGGGTGGCGCCTGCTTCGTGATTTTCTGGTGAACGAGCAGGGCCGGGTCATGAACGTCGTGGTGTTGTTGGAGGGAGTGAAGGAAGGCAAACCGTTCTCCCTTTCCGTTCCTCGGGTCGAAGCGCGGGATTGTCGATTTTCGCCCTTTACGACCATCGTGCGGAGCGGGCACGGTATCGAAGTGGTGAATATGGATCCCGTGATGCATGATATCCAGGCCTACGAGACCTCGACCGCCATGGGGACCCGGGTGCTGTTCAATTCGCCGCTGCCTTTCAACCAACGTCATCGACGGGGCGATTTGCACGCGACGCATGACCACAGACCCGGAACATCGCTGGTCCGGCAATTCCAGTTGAGCAAAAAACGCCGGACGTTCGTGATGCAATGCGGGTTTCACGCGTATATGCAAAGCTGGGCCATCGCCGTGGACAATCCATACTACGTCCTGACCGACGAGAATGGGCGGTTTTCCCTCCAAGACGTTCCGCCCGGGACGTATGACCTCCGGGCGTGGCATCCCGGTATCAAACAGGTCATGAAGAATCCGGTGACCATCGAGCCGGGCGGGAACCTGACGATCGATTTTCAGTTGCCTTCGCCGGGACGGCGAAAAACGGCGCTCACGGTTCGGACGCCTCCCCGGTTCACCCCCGCGGCGTTGGGCCGGGAATTCACGATCGAACCGCTTCTCGAGCGCCAGTAACTCATGGCTGTCATGACTTTCCGTCCCACCCGGACGCGGTGGTACCGGTTCCTTCCCGTTTTCCTGTTCTGTTTTTTTCTCATGCCCTTTTCCGGGGTTTCCTCTTCCGGCGCCGGCGTTCAGGCTTCCCGAAACGTGGACGGGTTGGAATTTTCAGCCCGTCTGACGTGGCGAACCAACGGAAAGACCTCGCACGCCCAATTGTTCGTGAAGGGCGATCGCTACCGGATCGAACATCGAGGAGGGGTCAAAACGGATTTGGGCTATGCCACGGTCACGATCGTACGGCTGGACAAACAGCAGGTGTGGTACATTCTTTCCCAGCGTCGTTTGGTGATGGCGGTTCCCTTGACCTTGGATTACGTGCTCCCCTTGGCAGTGAGGTTGGACGGGGAGGTATCCCGAACCCGGATCGGCGATGCCATGGTCGGCAACCAGGAGGCCACGTTGTATGAAGTGGCGGTGGATCGTCACGACCGCCGGGAGACGTATTATCAATGGGTTGATGAAGCGCGGCAGTTGTTGTTGAAGCTCGTGAGTCTGGATCGGGATTGGTCCGTGGAATACGGGCGAGTCGTTCTCTCAACACAACCGGATTATTTTTTTGAAACCCCGTTGGGGTATCGCACGTTCGAGGCCACCGAAAAACAGGCTGATGAGGGATAAACGGATATGACGGTGCGGAAATGGACAGCGGTTTTCATGGGCGTCGCCTGTAGTGTCCTGCTGGCAGGCGGGCTCGTTGCAGGACAAACGTCTCCCGAAGAGCGGTTGACTCTGGCTGAACAGGCATTCGAGCGAGACGACTTTCAGAAGACCCTGGAACTCGTCGAGCCTCTTCTCGATGACGCACAATGGCAGCGGGCGTCCTCGCGGCTGAAGATGTTGGGTTTGGCGCGGCTTGGCAAAACCGCCGAGGGTATCGATGCCTACGATGAATTCGTCGCTGCGAACGGAAAGGACGAAGGGCTGCTTCGGGAACTCGTTGTCCAGAGTATTCTCCCCTTTCGGTCGGATATGCGCGAGCAGGTGAGAGGGGCGGCCTATTCGGCGTTGAAGGAAATTCCGTCCGATGAAGTGGTCCCGTATTTTCAGGATGGGCTCAGCGACGGGTCGGGCATGATCCGGGTGTTGGTAGCCGAGGGTATGGGAAAGTTGCTGGCAGGGCGACAAGCAAACAGTTTTCGCAACGCGCTCAAGGATAAGGCGGGACTGGTCAGGGTCACGGTCTTGAAAGCCTTGAGCCGGTGGGGAGACCCCGCGGCCATTTCCTTGATCGTCCCGTTGCTCAAGGATGAGCATCGGATCGTGCAGGTTGCCGCGGCCGCGGCCCTGTATCGACTCGGGCAGAAGGAACACTGGCAAACCGTGGAGCAGGCGACCAACGTGCCGGAGGGCTATGAACGAGGGGCGGCGTTGCGGATGCTCGGCGAAATCGGAGACCCCAAAGGGTTGCCGCTTCTCGAGCAGGGGCTTCGCGACAAGCAACCGTCGATTCGCGCGGCCGCGGCCGCCTCGCTGGGGAAACTCGGTTCCGCGGATGGCGTGCCTTCCCTGATCAAGGCGCTCGCCGATCCCGTTCCGGCCGTTCGTAGCGTGGCGGCCGTGACGTTGGGGAAGCTCAGGGCCGAACGGGCGGTCTCTCCATTGACGCGGGCCTTGCAGGATCGCAATATGGGCGTACGGGCCGCGGCTATCGCGGGATTGCTGCAATTGAGTAGTCCGTTCAGTGTCGTGGCCGGAACCGTGAGGGAATTGATGGGGCACCAGAATCCGGGCCTGCGTTCCTCCGTGGCGAAGGCGTTGGGTCATGGGCGTGCGCGCGACGTGACGGGGCTATTACTGCTTCTGCTCAACGATCCCGTGCCGAAACCTCGAATATCAGCGGTCAGATCATTGGGCAGGGTAGGCGGACGGGAACTGATCCCCCGTCTCAAACCGCTCATGAAAGATCAGAACGAAGCCATCCGGGCCACAGTAGCGGGAGCCATTGCGCGTCTCCTCTCGGCTTCGCCCGAGGCCTGACGTTCGGGTTGGTTTTTCTTGTCGTTTCCTCGACCCTCTCCCACTGGGAGAGGGGTTGGGGTGAGGGGGGATTGTCAACGGATGCGTGAACAGGGTGACAACCTCTATCTGAAAGAATCGGCCATGAAGCATCCCGGTGTTCGTTCTTCTCAGGGGCGGTGGGTCGTCCGTCACCTCTTTTGTGTCTGGATGATCGTCCTGCTTTCAATGCCCGCTTTGGCGAGCGAGCAACCCGAGCCCTCTGCGCCGGTAATCCACTGGGCGGCATGGGGAGCCGAGGCCTTTGAGCGTGCCCAGGCCGAAGACAAGCTGATCCTGCTCGACCTGACGGCCGTGTGGTGTCATGCCTGTCACGTGATGGATGAGACGACGTACACCGATCCCGCGGTAGTTGCTCTGCTGAATACCGCGTTCGTTCCGGTCAGGGTCGATACGGATCAGCGTCCGGATATTGCGGCCCGGTATAGACACGGCGGATGGCCAACCACCAGTGTCCTGCTCCCTTCAGGGGAAAATCTCTTCCAGGCGAATGCCTTGCCCCCTGAAGCCATGCTCGAAGTGTTGCGCACGTCAGACGCCTTTTACCGGGAAAACAAACGGGATATGGCTGAACGGGTCGCCCAAATATGGGAACAGGTGGAATCGGCACAACGGGCAAGCCGGCAGCCTCACGAACGCATTCACCCGGCGATGCTGGCCCAGATCCTCGAAATGATGAAGCAGCAATATGATCCCGTGTCCGGCGGGTTCAGGGATGCTCCAAAATTTTTTGAACCCGAGGCCATCGAGTTGGCCTTCTCCCAGCACTTTTGGCACCGGGATTCGGAATGGCAACAGATGGCGTTGTTTACACTGGATCAGCAGTTGAAACTCCATGACCCGGTCTGGGGCGGATTTTTTCGCTATGCCGAGGAAGCGGATTGGTCACACCCGCATTATGAAAAGTTGCTTTCAATCCAAGCGTCCAACCTGTTGAATTATCTGGAGGCGTATCAGGTCACCGGTGCGGAGCATTACCGCGAGGTCGTGGAAGGGACCATGGAGTACGTCATGCGGTTTCTTGCCGACCGGGAACATGGGGGCTTTTATGCCAGCCAGGATGCCGATGTCCGGAACCCGGACCGTTCAGTCACCGACGTACCCGGTGACGAATTTTTTGCCTTGGACGAATCGCAACGCCTGGCCGTCGGCATTCCCTTTGTGGACCGGACGAAGCTGACAGACTGGAATGCCATGATGAGCAAGGCTGCTCTCAGGGTTTCGCAGGTCCTGGGAGACCCGCAGGCGCGGGAGTTTGCCCTCAAAACGCTCGGGCGGCTGTACAAGGAGCGCTATCAACCCGGTCGCGGCTTGGCGCATCTGCTGCATGGGGGGCATCCCGCGGAATTCGGGTTGCTGGCCGACCAGGTCTTTTTTGCGGATGCCTTGATCGAAGCCTATTTGACCACCGGTTCTTCTCGTTACCTGGCCCGGGCTGAAACCATTATCGAAGATGTCATCCGGCTGTTCGAAGACAGCCAGGGAGGAGGATATTTCGACCGGACGCCGTCTTCTTCCTCATTGGGATTGTTGAAATTTCCCCATAAGGATCTCCCGGTCAATGCCGCGCTGTCCCTGGTTTTTTCCGACTTGTTTTATCTTACCCAAGACCCTCGATACCGGGAAAAGGCCGAGTCTATTCTGCAAATGATCGTGAAGGCCGGATCTTTGCCGGTTGCGCAAATGGGTCGCGCCATGCACCGGTTCCTTTACTACCCCGTTCACATTGTGGTGGTGGGTGAAAAATCTGAGACTGCGGCCCGGCGTCTCTTTGACCGCAGCCTGGCCATGTATGCCCCCGGGAAATTGGTCCGGTTTTTGGATCCCCGTGTGGATTCCCTTTCCATCGGCGAGGTCACTTTTCCCAAGGTGGCAGGTCCGTTTGCCTACGTGTGCACCGAGCGATTGTGCTCCAGCCCCATTGCGCGGGCCGAGGAGTTGCCGGACCGTTTCCGGGAAATATTCACGGCACTCGCGGAGGCGAGGAAACCCTTCTGAGTGGGGAATGGGCCGTCCGCCTTTACGGCCTGCTGAAGCACTATTTAATGTCCTGTGAAACACAAAAAATATGGCAAATGAAGCTGTCGGGAGAGGCTGACTTGACACCCTTATTTCAGGTTGTTATAAACGCCATTTGTTGTGTAGAAGAAGATTCGAGGAATTTCTCGCCTGTTGTATGAGTTTGAGGCGGCTAGGGAGTTGAAAGCCTTCAGGTTTTTCCCCTCTCCCCCCGAGTCGGACAAAAATTATTTTCAACCAGGAGGAATATCTATGAGGAATCGTCAGTTGCTTACTTTGTGCCTTGGTGGGTTGCTGGTTGCAATGCCACTCATTGCTCAAGCCGGCGGAACCATTAAGGGGAAAGTCATGTATTCCGGCAAACCCATTGCGGCAAAGGAGTTTGCCTTTTCCAAGTTTCCCAACCCGGCTTTTTGCAAACAGAATCCCAGTCAAAAAGGGGATGACACGCGTTTGTTGAAGGAAGTCGAAGTGGATGCAAACAAAGGGCTCAAGAATGCGATCGTGTCGGTTCGCGGCATTAAGGTCAAAGGCTTTAAGTCGACCCCGCACGTGATTGCCAAGCTGTGTGAATTCCTGCCCTTTACCGGGGTGTTGGTGAACAAGGGAAACTTCATCGTGGAAAATACCGATGCGGACCCCAATGATCCCAAGTCCAAGGAAGGGGTGTTGCATAATCCCCATAGCTTTGACGTGCTTGGTGCGAAATCTTCGACCCTGTTCAATATCGGGTTGGCCAAGAAAGGCGACAAGCTGGATAAGAAAATCAAGATGCGGATGGCCAGAAAAGGTTCCGTTCTCCGGTTACAATGTGACCAGCACGAATTTATGCAAGCCTGGTTCCTGCCCGTGACCAACGGTCATTTTGGCGTGTCCGGCGGCGACGGGTCTTTTGAGATTACGGACGTCCCGGCAGGCAAGCACAAGGTCCTGGCTTGGCATCCGGTGGCCGGTAACGTGACCATGGAAGTGGAAGTCAAGGACGGCGCGACCGCTGAAGCCAACTTCGACATCAAAAAGAAAAATAAGTTCAAAGGTAAGTGACGTTTTCGTTTTCGGGAACATTGAAAGGGCGGCAACGGCTTCTCGTTGCCGCCCTTTTTTGCTTTTTCTTGCGTTCGCCGGTGCCCGCCCGCTACTATCTCAGTATATTTACCTCTCCCCTTGGGAGAGGGCCAGGGTGAGGGAAAGGATCTGTTGTGCCTCGGGAGCTCTCTCTCGCAGAAATATTTCAGATCGGGTATTACTGGGAGACGAAAATTCTCCTCACGGCGATCAAGCTGGACCTGTTTTCAGCCTTGGATGGCCGTTCCGACTCTGCCTCCGACTTAGCCCATCGGTTATCTCTCGATGAACGGGCGCTGAGTCTCCTCTTGCACGCATTGGTCGCGATGCGGGTCCTGACGAAACACGAGGGCCGATTCGCGAATACCGGCGTCGCCCGGAAACATCTGGTGAAAGTCAGCCCGGACTACGTCGGGCACCTCCTGGTGCTTCACGATTCGGAATGGACGAATTGGGGAAAACTGGAAGAGACCATCCGAACCGGCGTATCTCCGGTTCGCCGGCACGTATTTGAAACCGATCCGGAAATGGGCGCCAACGTGCTGGCGGTGTTGGATCGGATCGGCCGGGGGAGCGGGGTCACCCTCGCGAAGGTTATGCAACTGGACGGTGTTGAACATATGCTGGACGTTGGCGGGGGAGCCGGGACGAATGCGATTGCCTTTTGCCGGGAAAATCCCCGGCTCAGGGCCACGGTATTTGATCTGCCGTCGACACTCCAGGTGACCGAACGGTCGATCAAGGAAGCCGGGTTGGAGGATCGTATTGCCCTCGTGCCCGGCAATTTCAATACGGATTCCCTGGGCGGGCGCTATGACCTGGTGCTCTTGTCCGACGTGCTCCATTACCAGGATGCGCACGCGAACGCCGCATTGGTGCGTAAGGCCTTTGCTCATCTCACGGACACGGGCCGGTTGGTGATCAAGGATCGGTTTTTGGATCCGGACCGGACGAGTCCGGCTTGGACCACGGCGTTTGCCGTGCATATTTTGGTCAATACGGAAGAGGGACAGTGTTTCACGACCCAGGAGGCCATGGAATGGATGAACCGGGCCGGCTTTGCATCCGTCACGGAACTGGAACCGCGGGCGATTGTTCAGGGAATCAAATCAGGAGAGGATTAAATGGCTGAATGGTTACGAGAGCCGGGCTTTGTCGGGACGCATGCCACCATGGGGGCCGATATCAGTCAGTTGATGGCGACGTTGTTCACCGGGTTGTTTATTGTCGGGTGGATCCAGGCCAAGAACAACAAAGGGAGCGGTCATCATTGGTTGATGCTCGGCGGCATGGTTGCCATGCTGGCATTTTTTACGAGTTATTATTTGTTTCGCCAACTCGGGGTGTTGGCTTTTGAAGGCAAGGAAGGGTTCGGCGGGTCGCAGGCGTTGTATGACAACGTGTTCGTTCCCCTCCTGACCTTTCACATTCTTTTGGTCGTGATCGGATTGATCATGGCCATTTACATGATTGTCCTGGGCTTTCGTTCTCAAGCCTTTATCAACGGCCAACGGAAGTTACGCGAGGCCGTCCTGCA
This sequence comes from Nitrospirales bacterium, assembly GCA_965204475.1. GTDB lineage: Bacteria > Nitrospirota > Nitrospiria > Nitrospirales > UBA8639 > Bin75. Next base: position 1,029,191 of record OZ241988.1, on the reverse strand, counting down.
AACCACCGGGAAGAAAATCGCGATCATATTCGGTGGAGTAACGGCGCTCGTTCTGCTGTTGTTTTTCAGTCGCGTGGCTTCCAGCGGGTTTTCCATGGGAAAATTCGGCGTCTATCTGGGACTTCTCATCCTCATTGCCCTGGTGTTCGGTATCGAGGTGGCCATCCAACGCCTGTGGCCGAACGGGGCGCGACGTCACCAGATCCTGGGCCGGTTTACCATGGTCGTGTATTGCGTCTTGTTCCTGACCGGCAGTATTACCTATACCATGCTGTATATTTTGTATCCCGGACGAATCGGGTAGGCCCGTGATGCAGTGCGCCTGCGGCTCGGATTTCCGATGTGAGGCCCTTGAAGAATGGGATGACGCCCGGGTCTTTCTTCGCTATTGTTGTAACCGTTGCGGGTTCCGCGTGGGCATCGAGACGGATCATCGAAAGGCCGGCGTGCTGTTCGATTGCCCGGCTTGGACGGATGAAGCGCTGCATCGGTTGGACAGGCTGCCGCCGTACGTGGAGCCTCTTGTCCGGCAGGAGGTGGAAGACTATGCGAGTCGAAACGGCATTACCGTGATCTCGACCGACCTGATGACGGAAGCCGGGAACCAGGGGATGGTGTCCTGGCATCCCGAGGCGAAACGTCGTTTGTCCCGGGTCCCGGGACCAGTTCGGGCGATGGCGCGCGTGGAGTTGGAGCGGACGGCTCAGGACAGGGGCCTCCCTGAAGTCACGGTAGAGCTCATGGAAGAAATCAAGGCCCGCTATTTCGGCATGACAGCCCCGAAGTCGTAACGTACAACGCGTCTCCGTGCCGGCAAAATTCTACCTCCCCTGGTTCCTCAGACCCTTCGCCGTGCTTCCTTCGGCTAGGCTCAGGACAGGCAGGGCAGGCAAAGGAGGGGAACAGAAGAGGGCGCCTGAGTAAGATGATTTTCGTATCAATGACTATTTGATGTTTCCGTCCTTCGAGAAATTCCGATGCTGCATCGACTCTCACTCCGGGTGATTCCCCAACTGAACGCGGTTGTTACGGAACCCGACGTTCGAAGGCGGAAGCGTTGGGTGATGCTCATTCCGGGGTTCGTGGCGTTTGTTCTCTACCGTCTCTTGAAGGACGTTCTGCCGTTATCCGACCCGCTGGCATTGTTGGCGTTCAGTGGCCTCCTTTCGACGTTCACCGCGTATTGGGCTTATACAATGGGGCGTGCGGAGTCGTTTTCCCTGATTTGCCAAACCGATGGTCCCGGTCGTCTTCTCTGGGTCGGTGGATGGATCGGGTTTGTCTATGGCGTGCAGCTTTCGCTGTTGGTGTTGGCGCTCCTGGCTCTCTTTGTCGATTACAATTTTTTGGTTCATCCCGAAGGTCCGGCCATGATGGCCTTGATTATCCCTTGTACGTCTGTCACTCGTGACGCCTTTGAAATCGGGCACGTGGTCCGCATGGAATCCCAGGGCGTGCGGATGGTGACCTTTCCCGACGGCGGATCGTTTCGGGAGTTGCTCCAACGCGACTTTCCGCATCTGGCCCGATGGGTGGGAGCGGGGATCCTTGCCGGGGGGACGACGGCGGTCCTGTCCCTGCTCGGCTGGAGCGGCAACGGGGGGGAAGTCGGCCCGGCGATTCTGGTTTGTCTCGTGGCGGCGTGTTGCGCCCATGGAGCCTTTTTGTCCGGGAAACGTCCCCTCGAAGACTTCGCGGATCGCTTCAAAATAGAATCGTGGTGGGAAGCCTGCCGGTTCTGGGCGTGGCCGTGTTTGACTTTTGCCTTCACTTACTATTTAGTGCAATTTGGCCTTCTTGCGTTTGTATTTCGGGTTGAGGAGGCGGCTCTGTTCGTTCACCTGGTCATCGGTGGAGTGACCGCGGGGATGATGGCGGGGTATGGCTATTTTCTGGGGGCCCGGGTGTTTGTCGAAGCGCAAACACAAGGCGGCATCTCCGAAGGTTTGAAACGTTGTCCGTTCGTGATGGAAATTTTAGCCAAAACCGGGTGGGTGACGTCGGGAGCGAAGCCCGGCTCCGTCGAAATCAGGCAGGGAGAGCCCTCGCGAGAGATGCTTTCATGAAGATCGGTGCGGCGATTTTTCTGTTGTGCGTCTTGAGCTGTTCGCTCGCCGCTCCCATGTCTGGGTGGGCCGGTCCGGAGGCTTCTGTCCCGACCGAGGACGTCTACTATAAGACCGACGGAATCCCTCAAGGTCCTTCTGCCGCGGAAACCGGATCCACCTACCCCCAATGGCAACCGCTCAATAACCGGATCATCATCTGGCTCGTCACGCAGCAGCATACCTATTTCGGCGGGTTCGTCCTGGCCCTGCCGTTGTTTGCGTTTCTCCTGGAATTCTTTGGCCTCACGCGCCGTGACCCGCAGGCCGCCCAACGCTACGATGGCCTCGGTCGCGATATTCTTCGCGTCGGGGTGGTCTCGCTCTCGGTCACGGCCCTGCTCGGCAGCGTCATGCTTGTCGCATTCGTGACGTTCTATCCTGTTTTCATGACGTATATGGGATCCACGTTCAAACAGATGATGCCGTTTTATGCCGCGGTGTTTTTGGGGGAATTTTTCCTCATGGTGTTGTACTACTACAGTTGGGACCGCTTGGCCCAAGGAGCCGGGAAATGGGTGCACCTGTCGATCGGGGTGGTCGCGAATGCCATGGGCGTGCTGTTGCTCCTGTTGGCCAATGCATGGGCGTCTTTCATGATGGCTCCCGCGGGGGTGAACGCCGAGGGACAGTTCCTGGGGAACGTCTGGCATTTGTTGCATTCACCGTTATGGAATCCGCTCAATGCCCATCGGTTCCTGGCGGATATCATGTCCGGGGGAGCCGTGGTCGTGGCCTATGCGGCGTACCGGTTTTTGAAGACCCGGGCCCAGGAAGAGCGGGCCTATTACGATTGGGTGGGCTACGTGTTCATCGTCGTGGTGGTGTGTGCCTTGCTCCCCATGCCCTTTGCCGGGTATTGGCTGATGCGTTCCGTGTTCGAGTTTCGTCAGGAGATGGGCATGACCATGATGGGTGGGCTGTTGTCCTGGCTGTTCGTGGTGCAGGCCACCACCATCGGCACGCTGTTTCTCGGCATCAATTATTACATCTGGCAGTCCTTGGGGCGGTTGCGTGACGGGGAACGGTATCATCCCTATTTCAAATTCATCCTCGTGGGATTGATGGTGTCGTTTCTGGTCTGGTTCACGCCTCATACCATTGCCATGACTCCCAGTGAAATGAAAGCCATGGGCGCGGCGCAACATCCCGTCATCGGACAGTTCGGGGTGATGTCGGCCAAAAACGGCGCGATCAATATCATGATCTGCCTGACCGCTTTGAGCTACCTGTTGTATCGCCGCGCCAACCGGATCATTACCGTGCCGTGGGCCGCGGCGGGAAACGTCGCGATCGGGACCTTGTTTGTCGCGGGTATGGCCAATATCGTCTGGGTTTCGGTTTACGGGTTTTTCATTCCCGCCCACGTTCGGGTGGGCCTGTCCATTCCGCAGGGGGCGACCACGGCGACGGTCTTGCTCGGAGGGTTGCTGATCAATCATTTTCTGTTGAAGGGGAGCGAGCTTCTAGGCCCCATCCAATGGGGCAGGATATCCGTACGCGGGATGGTGGCGTTGTTCGGGGTCGCCGCGACCTTCTCCTGGGTGATGGGGTTGATGGGGTATATCCGGTCGGCCGGCCGGTTGGGATGGCACGTGAATGAACTGATGGCGGACGTTTCCCCGTGGGCCTTTACCCCTGCCATCACGTTTGCGGCCAAGATGGTGACCATCAACATGGTGTTGTTTTGGGTTTCGGTGTTTTTCATGTTTTGGCTGGCCACCAGGGACAGGTCGGCCGTCGTGGAAAAGGACGCACCGAGCATGTCGTTCGTGCAGGCGTTCTCGAGAGAGGAGTCGGTATGAGGACGGGAAGAATACTCGTCATATGGCTTGTCCTGTTTGTGTTCTGTGTTCCCATGACGGGAGGAACGGCGTTCTCGCAGGCGGTGACGCTCGAAAATTTCGAACGTCCGGATGAGGAGCAGTTTCCGAAAGGATGGGACGGGTCCCGAAGTACGATCACCGCAAAAGAGGCCTATGCCATTCACCAAGAAGGGGGCACCGCATTTCTGAAGGGCCAGGGCGCGAATCAGCGGGTGTATACCAAGAACATCGATTGGGATCCCCGAACCCATCCCATTTTAGCGTGGCGGTGGCGCCTGCACGTCGTCCCGGAGAAGGCTGAATTCCTTGCGGCGGTCTTTGCGAATCTGGATACGGATTTGATGTTTATTCCGGTGTCCACGAAGTACGTCTGGAGCGGCACGAAGCCCGAAGGGTCCGTCACGGACGGCGGCATTTTCGGCGCGGCGGAGGTCGTGGTGCGTTCAGGCGTGCAACCGGTGGGTGAATGGGTGGAAGAAGAGGTCAACGCATATAAGGACTTCAAAGAGATTCATAACCATGAACCGGCTCCGCAGGCGTGGGGCATTTCACTGCAAAGCGGCCCGGGGGTGGAAATCGATTTCGCTTCGATCCAGGTGCGGGCGGAATAACGCCCTGCGGTCGCGCTGAAAAAAGGAGTCCTTCGATTTCTAAAGGAACCATGATAGACGTGCTCCTTGGCGTGGCGGTCATGGGGACGGTCGGAGTGCTCATCGGCATTCTTCTGGGCGGCTCCTTTCTCTATTTCGCAGGGGGGCTCGGAGTCATGTTAGGCGTCGGGATCGGTCTCATTGGCGGACGGCGGTTTTTTCTCGGTATTTTTGTCGGAACGCTTTTGGGGGGCGCGCTGGCCTGGGCCGTTTCCGGCCCCGAAAATATTACGGTCGGTGCGGGGTCCGGCGCGGCGATGGGCGGTTTTTTGGGGATTTGGATTTCCATGTTGATTGACGTGTTTTGGCGAAAACCGGTGCAGACCACGTCCGACCATGAAGCGTAAGGCCGGTACGGGAAGCGGAGACGGTTGAACGTTTAGCGGGGATCAGGGTTATGGAAAATCGCGGGGTGCTCATCGGTTCCATCATTTTTGTGTTTGCCTCGTTTATTTTGATGATGGTCATGCTGATCTATGAAACGTATAAAGGGCAACAGGAGTTGGACCGGCTGGTTTCGACGTCGCAGACGACCAAACCCCGGGTCATCGCTCCGGTGAAAGTCCAGGATTTTTCCATGTATCGGACGTTAGTCGGCAATGAAGGGCGCGAGATGGTCGAGATTCCCGAAGGCCCCTTTACCATGGGGCATGATCAGGGGGATCCCGATGAAGCCCCGGCTCATCCGGTGTACGTGCGGACGTATTTCATCGATCTGAAGGAAGTCACCCAGTCGGAATACGCGCGTTTCGTCAAGATGATCAAACGGGAACAACCGCAGGTGCCGGTCTTCGAAGAAGACATTTCCAAACTCGTCGACCCGGATTTTCCCGTCGTGGGTATCGGCTGGAACGATGCCTTTGCCTATTGCCGGTGGGCCGGGAAACGATTGCCGACCGAGGCCGAATGGGAGAAAGCCGCTCGCGGTGAAGGGCGACGACTCTATCCCTGGGGGAATGAGTTCAGCTACATGGTTTCCAATATCGACGGAGAAGACGACGGGTTCAAGTATCTGTCGCCGGTCGGTTCTTTTGAAGGCGGGCGGAGTCCGTATGGTGTCTACGACATGACTGGCAACGTGGCCGAATGGGTTGCGGATACCTATGACGCCCAATATTATCAAAATTCGCCGTTTCGTGATCCTCCCGGTCCGGATAGCACGGAATTCAAAGTCATTCGAGGCGGCACCTGGCGTGATTCCAAACTCAACGCGAGATTGACCAAACGGTTTTCAGCCAAGATGTGGCGAACCGACGCGACGATTGGGTTCCGTTGCGCCCAAGACGTCGAGGCCGTCGAACAAGTATCCTGACGGTGTCGGAGCGGGGGCTATCGAGGTTGCCCGACCATGGACGGGAGATTGAAACTGATCCTGCTTGCCGTGATTTTGTTCATGGTGGGCATGCCGGTATCGGGAATTCTGCGAGGGACCAAGGCTCCGCCTCCTGACCCCGAGCTTCCGGAGGTCGTCAAACCCGTTCAGACGACCGGCGCTTCTCAGGCCGATCCCTCCCAACCGATCATCCCTGATGACATGGTATTCATTCCTCCCGGAGAGTTCGTCCAGGGAACCAGCCAGGGCGGCTTTAATGAACGCCCCGAACGTCTCGTGACCCTCGATGGATTTTGGATTGACCGGTACGAGGTGACGAACCACCATTATCTTGAGTTTGTGGAGCAGACCGGTCATCGAAAACCGGGCCCTCCGTCCCGCTATGCCAAACGGTTGGCCCAATTGCGCGGGTCCAATCAGCCGGTGGCCTACGTCTCCTGGCATGATGCCGATGCGTATTGCAAATGGAAGGGGAAACGCCTGCCCAGCGAGGCCGAATGGGAAAAAGCCATGCGCGGGATAGACGGCCGGTTATGGCCATGGGGAAACTCTCCGAGAATTCACAAGGCCAATCTGGGAGGAGTGGAGGACGGCTATGAAGCCACGGCGTCCGTTGGCTCGTTCCCATTGGATCGAAGCCCTTATGGCGTCCATGACGGCTTTGGAAACCTGATGGAATGGACCAGGAATTGGTATGAAGAGCAAACCCGCCATCCCAACGATCCCGAACCCGAAGAAGCCAATTTTGCCGATCGTGGGGGGTATAAGACGCTACGCGGTGCCGGGTATACCAGTTATGGCAACGATTTGAGAATTACGGCCCGGAGCTTCATGGTTCCAGATTTTCGGGACGAAACCATAGGCTTTCGTTGCGTGGCGTCGGAGCAAAATCCCCCTGTCCGCACGCTGGCTGCCGGTCCCCGGGATTAGCGACCCTCTGATTTATTGTGATAGCGGGATGCAGGGCAAGGCGTCCCGCAACGAAACCCGAGACATATCAGGTGGATAGTCGAGGGTTGAGCGAGGACCCAACACAGCCATGCGCCCGATGGTGCAATAAGCCGGAGGGTCCTTAGCGAAGGCTAGAGAAAGTCGAAGTAATAGAGGATCAGAAAGACGGCCAAAAGAATATTGACAACCATTCCGGCCAACACTATAATGTCGAACAATTTTGCATTATTGCGCATGATTTTACCATATTCACGAAAAGTGGTTGTTGAGTATCACATCTCGTAGAAATGTGTCAAGAGTATAATTTATTAAGGTTAAACCTTTAGAAGGAAAATTGAGATGGCAAAAAGTGATCCGCTTCCGATCAAGCTGGGCAAGGCGGTATTCTACGTGACCTGTGCCGTGAGCTTGTGGTTTTTTTATTGGTTTGCTGGCGTTCAATGTCCTTGTTGAAGAAGGGAACTGAAGAGGAGGAATTTATATGCAGACCGTTCTGTACCTCATCATTTCGATCGTGATTTCCGTGGCATACTTTCAGTTCATCGACTGGGCACTGATGGATATGCAGGGGTTGGATTATTTCTACATCCTGAGATGAAAAGTAGCAGTCGTCATCTTGAAAAACATCACTATAAGAGTTGTTCTTTGAATAATTTCAAAGAAAGAAGGAGGTTGGTCATGGGTCGCCTCACAAGTGGACGGGCCGGGAAGAAATTTCTGGCGGTCACTGGTCTTTTTGCAATGGGAGTCATGTTGTTGCTCCCGATTTTCGTGGCACTGCCGGCCTTGGCCGGTGGGGGTGCTCCCGCAGCAGGCGGGCCGCCTCCGGATGTCGTAGCCGCCCAGGAAGCCGAAGGCGCGGAAGGCGAAGAAGCCAAAGTCGAAATCGGCAGGGACGTCTACTACAAAACAGAGGGTCCGGTCGTTGGTGCGCCGGCTCCCAAGACTCAAGATACGGCGGAATTTTATCCCCGATACAACTTCGAAAGCCGGGTTCTTCTCTGGGTCGCCAACCAGCAGCATCTGTACTATGGCAGCTTTGTGTTGGCCGTCCCGATTTTCTGTATGTGTATCGAGTTTGCCGGGTTAGTGAGTAAAGACAGGGCGATGGCGAAGAAATACGACCAATTGGCCTATGACTTCATTAAGATCAGCTTGACCGCCTACTCGCTGACGGCCATCCTCGGTGGTATTCTCATTTTCACGTTCCTGACGTTGTATCCCGCCTTCTTCGGTTATCTTTCCAGCATTTTCCGTCCCGTGATGCATATTTACGCCTTGATGTTCGTGGCGGAAAGCGGAACCCTCTACATCTACTACTACGGGTGGGACAAGATGAAAGAGGGGTTATTGAAATGGCTCCACGCCAGCATGTCCGTGGTGCTGAACGTGATCGGAACGGTGTTGATGTTCCTGGCCAATTCCTGGATCGGTTTTATGATGTCGCCCGCGGGGGTGGATGAACAGGGACGATATTTGGGAAATATTTGGCACGTCATCCATACGGCGCTCTGGAATCCTCTGAACGTGCATCGGATTCTTGGAAATATGGCTTTTGGCGGCGGCGTGGTGGCGGCCTATGCGGCGTACCGGTTCCTGTCAGCGAAGAATGATGAGGAACGCGCTCATTACGATTGGATGGGGTATATCGCAATGGCGCTCGGGGTTGCCTTCCTGATTCCCCTGCCGTTTGCCGGCTATTGGCTCATGCGCGAAGTGTATGCCTACCGTCAACAAATGGGCATTACCTTGATGGGCGGGTTGTTGGCCTGGTTGTTCATCATTCAGGCCACAATGATCGGCATCCTGTTTTTGACGACGAACTACTATCTCTGGCAGGCACTCGGAAGAATGACCGGAGGTGAGCGGTTCCAACGCTATATCAAGTACTTTGTATTTATTCTGGTCGTGGGTCTGTTGGTCTTCATCACTCCACACACTATCGTCATGACGCCGGCTGAATTGAAAGCCATGGGCGGTCAGCAGCATCCGGTGTTGGGGAACTACGGCGTGATGTCGGCCAAGAATGGCGGCATTAATGCGATTATCATGACCACGATCGCCAGTTTCATCTGGTATCAGCGCGGCAACAGGGTGCCGGCAGTGAAATGGGCCAAATTCGGCAATATCTTCCTGATCACCTTCTTTGTGGTGGCCCACCTGAACAATATTTGGGTGGCCTGTTACGGGTATTTCATCCCTGCTAACGTGCGAATCGGCCTCTCTGTACCACAGGTCGCCGGCACGCTGTCGTGCCTGTTTTTCGGGTCGGCGTTGAACCTGGCGATGTTGAAGCAGTCCAGGGAACTCGGGCCGATCCGGTGGGGTCAAATCGCACCGCGTTCACAATATGCCCTGATTATGCTGGCGACGGCCTTTACCTGGATGATGGGATTGATGGGATATATCCGGTCGTCCGTGAGGTTGTTCTGGCACGTCAATGAAATTATGCGTGACAATTCGCCCTGGGCGTATACGCACACCATTGGCTTTGGGGCCAACGTGATCTCCTTTAACGTGTTGTTCTTCTGGATCACGATCATGTTTGTCTTTTGGCTTGGGGCACTGGGGGCCAAGAAAGCGCCCGTGCCTGCGACGCAGCCCGTTCCGGGAGCCGCGCCGCAACCTGCAACTGGTCATTAATCTTAATCATTAACTTTGCATGAAATACGTGATGATGAGGCTATCCTGATCGTAACGGTCGGGGTAGCCTCATTTGTGGAGGGGCAAGGTGGTTGAATTAATTACGGAAGCAATCTCGATTGGATGGCCGGCATTCGCCTTTTTGATAGGGCTGCTCTTTTATTTTCAAGCCAAATCGACCGATCCCGTTCAAAAAAAGAATGTCACGTTCAAGACGTTTATCGGCATGCTGTGCGCGCTCATGGCCTTTATCGCCATTGCGAATTACAAGAATAATTTCTATGGAGAAAGTCGCCTGCTGCCCGTGTCATTGGTGATGATTACCTGCCTGGCCTATATCATGGGGATCTATTTCACCAATATCGGGGCTCTCATGAAAATCGGCGGCTTCATGTTTTTCGTGGCCGCGGCGCTCTCCGGGTACGGCAATTGGTTGCCTCAGGTGGAGGGGGGCTTCCCGCCGCCGGAAGTCAAGTTGGACTTCCAGAGCATGACGGCTCAACAACTGGGCGACGAGGGTGAAAAAATAATCTTTGGCGGTCTCGGCCAAAGCAAAGTGCAAGGGGCGATAGGCAAGGGCCAGTGTCCCTTGTGTCATGGTTTCAACCAGGGCTTCCTGAGTGAACGGGCCCCGAATCTGTGGGACGTTCCTGCTCGAGCCGAAGAACGATTGAAACACGAAAAATATCATATGAACGATCCCGGTGCGCGGGACACCGTGCAAAAGGAAGCGTTTGAGGGCTCGGGGACGGCCACGACCGGTCAGGAATATATCGCCGAGTCGCATGCCTGTCCGAGTTGTTTCGTCGTGCCGGGCTTTGGCGTGAAAGGCACGAACGATACGGAAAGCCCCATGCCGAGGATTCACAAGCCACCGATTTCGCTGACCCTCGGGGAATTGGCGGCGGTGGATACCTGGTTGTACGTTCGGGAAGGGAAAGAAGCACCCACGTACGAAGAAATTCAAGCGTCGTATGAAAAATTCATTCCTGAAGCTGACCGGCCTCAGGCGAGTGCCGACGGGGATGAAGCCGCGGGCGGCGTGTTGGCGACCGGTGAAGAGCCGATTACGGATCTCTTCATGAAAGCGGGTTGCCCCGCCTGTCATACGATTCCCGGGATTGAAGGGGCAACCGGAAAAGTGGGTCCCTTGTTGATGGAAGGCAGCAATGCTCCACAACGGCTGAAGGATCCGGGGTATGGAGGTCGCGCCACATCGGCCCGTGAATACATTACCGAGTCGATTTTGAATCCCAGCATGTACGTGGTGAAGGATTTTCCGGACAACCAGATGCCGAAAGATTTCGGACTCAAACTCAGTGCGGGAGCCGTGAACAAAATCGTGGATTATCTGTCCAGCTTAAAAGAAGGGCAGGATCTACCGGCATTGGAAGATTTTAATTAATCCTTAAACTCTGTGATTCAGAAAACAGGAGTTTAATACGATGACCTGGTTAAAGTTAGTTGAAGGCTACATGCCGATGCAGATGATTTCGGAGTTAGCCGGTTCGATTCTGGTGTTTGCGCTAGTGAACTGGGCGCTGAATCGGGCGGGCATGGGGATTCCCAAATTCTGGGCGGGGGTGGGGGTGTGGATTTACATCCAGCTCTATTTGAAGTACCGCATTTATCCGCCGATTCCGTTCAGCGTGCGCGCCATTTACGGGACCGTGTCGGCGTGCGGGATTTTCATGTGGGTGTCCGGGTCGGAAGACGCGTGGCAGGAGTTCAAGCGGCCGGTGATCAACGTGATGGACGGCATCAGCGGGTTTCACAAGGGCATGCGCACCGTGGCGTTGATTGTCATTCCGCTGGCGTTGGGCGGCTTTGCCTATAACTCGTTCCTGCCCAGTTTTGAAGAACCTATCGAGTTGCGGACCGTGCATCCGGCGCCGCCGGCCACGACGAAAGTGCACGGGAAGACCTTTGTGCTGCAAGTGGTGGAGAACCCCTATCGGGTGAACAACGAGGGGAAATACGACCAGGCCTACACGGACGCGCGGATCGTGGAGCAGGCCATGGGGCGGTTGATGAAAGACGTGAATGACCCCAACTACAACCCGTGGGATCCCAATGCCGAAGGGTACACCAAATACGTGCGGGAAGGGGGCGAGATCTTCTTTCAGAACTGCCACTTCTGTCACGGGGACAATTTGAACGGGCGGGGCTTATGGGCGTACGCCTTCAACCCGATTCCGGCGAACTTCACGGACGCGGGGACGATTGCGCAGTTGCAAGAAACGTTTGTGTTCTGGCGGGTGTCGAAAGGCGGGATCGGACTGCCGGGCGAAGGCTTCCCGTGGGCGTCGGTCATGCCGCCGTGGGAGCAGCACCTGACGGTGGACGAAATCTGGAAAGTGGTCATGTTTGAATACTGGCACACGGGCTACTATCCCCGGACCTGGGATTAAGCAAAGAGGAGCGGAGACGAGCCATGAGCAAGAGCAGATATGGAAGGACCTGGGCCCGGTGGGGCGTGTGTCTGGGGGTGAGTGCCCTGCTGGGGGTGGGGCTGCCGCTGAGCAGCGGCGCCCAGGAAGACCTCCCGGAAGGCTTCAAACAGCAAGGGCTGCCGTCGCCCCCGCCGGCCGAACAGATCGAAGCGGGCAAGCGGGTGTACTTTACCAAATGCGTGTGGTGTCACGGCGTGAACGGGGCCGGGGACGGCCCGGGTGCGGTGCGGTTGTGGCCGCGGCCGCGGAACTTCAATGCGGGGACCTTCAAGATCCGGCATACGGCCAGCGGGCAGTTGCCGCTGATTGACCTGGACCTGTTGCAAACGGTCACGCACGGCTTGCCGGGCTCGGCCATGCCGTCGTGGGAAGGCATTCTCACCGAACAGCAGCGCAAGGACGTGCTGGCCTTCGTGACCACGCAACTGGTGGAGGATCGGTCGTGGCAGGACGAAGAATTCGAAGAACTCTTTGTGTTGCAGTTGGATCAACTCACCCCGAAACAGAACACCCCGGAATCCATCAAACGGGGGTCCGAACTGGTGGTGGAGAAAAAATGCATTGAATGTCACGGCTTGGAAGGCCGGGGTGACGGGAACGCGTTCAATCTCAAGGACGACTGGGGCTTTTCCATCCAACCGGCGGACTGGCACAAATGCTGGAACTTCCGGGGGAGCCGGCAGGACCCGTACAACGTGCGGAACATCTTCCGGACGTTCTCCACGGGGCTGAACGGGACGCCGATGCCCTCGTTTGCGGACAATACCAGCGTGGACGAGCGGTGGGACATTGCCAACTACGTCAACTCGCTCTGTGAGCGGGAGCACGAGATCACCGCGCCCCAAGGGCAGGTGAGCGACGAAACGGCGCAAGCGTTCGCCACGGCGCCGCCCTTACCCATCGACCCGCTGACGGATAAACCCAAGAGTAACTTCGTGATTCCGTCGAAATTCGTGGAAGGAGATCTCCCCGCGGACGAACACGACGAGCGGTGGAATCTGATCCCGCGACGCTGGCTGGCCATGGGCGGCCAGATCACGCACAAGCCGCGGAACTTCGTGAACCGGATCGACGACATGTGGGTGCAAGCGCTGTATAACGAGACCCACATCGAATTCATGTTCCGGTGGGATGACCGCACGAAGAGTATTCAGGAAGACGAGGTGGACTGGGATCCCACGGAAGTGAACCTGGAAGATTATGGCGTGGAAGAACAAGCGCCGCAGGGCACGACCTTTGCCGAAGACCCGTTCCATCAGGAATCGATTGCGGCCAAACAAAAAGACGGGTATGCCGTGTACAACGACGGGGTGGCGTTCCAATTCCCGCTCAAGTGGCAGGAACTCCCGGCCCCGCGGAAGCCGCGGTATTTCTGGGGAGACGAGACGTTTGCCGTGGACCTGACCAAATGGACGGCGGACGGGACCTTGGGCGTGTATGAAGGCACGGGCTGGGACCAGGACCTCACCGAGTTGGACTTCCAGGAAGAAGTGGAGGTCGTGAAAGCGGAGTGGGCCGATGGCCGGTGGACCGTGATCGTGAAGCGGCCGCTCAAAGGCGACTACGAAGAAGTGGCGTACCTGGAGGCTGGCAAATATATCCCGATGGTGTTTTTTGCCTGGGACGGGCACAACGGGGACGTGGGCCGCAAGATGGCGGTGTCGGCCTTCTATTATCTGGTGATGGAGCCGCAGATTCCGCTGAGTACGTACGTGTATCCGGGCTTGATCACGGTCGGGATCGTGATTATCGAGGGCTGGGTGTTGGGCCGGCGCGCCAACCGGCGGAAGGAAAAGGGCCAAGCCTGACGCTCACGCGCCCGAGAGAGAGACCACGGAAGGGGGTGGACCGGCGTCCACCCCCTTTTTTTATTGAATGATTTCCCCCTCATGAGAAGGCCGTCTCTGGCCACATGTGAGATAAAGGCCACATAGGGAAAAAAGAAGGTGTGAGTGGTGATTGGAGAAGTCTCAGGTGTGGTGTTGGCCGGCGGGAAGAGCAAACGAATGGGGATGGACAAACGCCATCTGTCCGTTCATGGGAAACCGCTTTTGGACAGGGTCACTTCCGTTCTGCTCGAGCTGTTCCCGGAAGTACTGCTGGTGTTGGCTGAAGAGGACATCTCAAAGCAGGACGATAGAATACGGATCGTCACCGACCTTGTGCCGGGATGCGCAGCCGTTGGGGGACTGTATACCGGCCTGTATCACTCCCGCCATCCCCGTGTCTTCGTTGTGGCCTGCGATATGCCGTTCATCAATCCGGCCGTCATTGAGCTTTTTCTTCAAAAGGCTGATGCAACGGATATTGTCCTGGCGCAATTGGTCACCGGGCTTCAGCCTTTGCACGGGCTGTATTCAAAACACTGCCTACCGTTTTTGAAGGCAATGATCGATGCCCGGGACTTGCGTCTTCAAAATATTGCCGACCAGCAGGGTCTGGCCGTGCACCGTATTCCCGAAACAGAGATTAAACGTCTGGATCCCCAACTACTTTCCTTTCTGAATGTGAATTCACCGGCCGATCTTGAACTCGCGCAAAAAATCAACCCCGGCTAGTTTTCATTCACCGGCAATGTATCAAACGGCAACGTTATCCACCCCGGCGTCCGGAGACGCACGCATGCAACAAACGGCGATGACTCGAGCCCCCTCTTTGCTTGCGGGGCCCGGAAAGCCTGTGTTAGATTTCCAATCCTCTTCTCCCTGAGTTCCCACTTACTTTTTTCGATACCATCATGTCTGCCGGAATCGTTCAAGAACAGGTTGCCTCTGCCATTACCGATGCCTTGCTGCAAGCAAGGGAACGCGGGGCCTTGCAATCAACGAATTTTCCCGAGCCCGTCATTGATTTTCCCAAGCGGGAGGAATGGGGAGATTTGTCATCGAATGTGGCCATGAGCATGGCGAAAGAGGAGAAACGTCCGCCGTTGGAAGTGGCGAATGTGATCGCGGATCAACTCCGGACCTCCTGTCCTTTTCTGGAAAACGTGTCGGTGGCGCCGCCCGGATTCCTGAATTTCACGCTTCGTCCGGACTGTTGGTTCTGGGTGCTCGAAGAGATTGAGCGGACGGGCGACCGGTACGGCCACGGCACGGCGGGACAAGGGCAGCGGGTTCTTTTGGAATTTGTGAGTGCCAATCCCACGGGCCCGCTTCACATGGGACATGGACGTGGTGCTGCCCTGGGTGAAGCCTTGTCGAGATTGCTGCGCGCCGCGGGGTATGAAGTCGATAAAGAATATTATATCAATGACGCGGGTCGCCAAATGAAGCTGTTGGCCGACTCGGTGTATGCACGGTATCTGGAAATTCATGGCCGGGAGTTCTCGTTTCCCGAGGACGGTTACCATGGAGACTACATCAAAGTCCTGGCGCAGGAGCTGGATCGGGAGAAGGGCGCGCATCTGTTGACCCTGGACCCGGAAGCCGCTCGACGGGAATGCGGGCAATGGGCATCCGACCAACTCGTGCGAGCCATTAAAGAAGATCTTGCGCGATTCGGGGTGGAGTTCGAGACGTGGTACAGCGAGGCGTCGTTGTTTTCTTCGGGGAGCATACAGGCGGCCTTGCATGACCTTGAACAGCGGGATCTGGTGTTTACCCGTGACGAGGCGACGTGGTTCCGGTCTTCTCAATTTCAGGATGAAAAAGATCGGGTGGTCCGCAAGCAGGATGGTGACTATACCTATTTGGCTTCGGACATCGCGTACCATTTCGATAAATTGCGCCGGGGCTACGGATGGTTGATCAATATTTGGGGTGCGGATCACCATGGGTACGTCCCGCGCATGCAAGCCGCAATCAAAGCATTCGGCCAGAGCGAGGATTGCTTGCGGGTGGTTTTGGTCCAGATGGTGCGTTTGTTGCGGGGCGGGGAAAAAGTCGAGATGTCCAAGCGGGCAGGCGAATTTATCACGCTACAGGACGTGGTCGATGAGGTGGGGGCCGATGCCGCCAAGTTTTTTTTTCTGATGCGTCGTTCGGATACTCATCTTGAATTCGATCTGGAGTTGGCGAAGAAACAGTCCTCTGAAAATCCCGTTTATTACGTCCAATATGCCCACGCGCGACTAGCCAGCTTATTCAGGACGGCTCGCGAACGCGGGTTTCCGGTATCGCCGGTTGGCGAGACGCCTTTGGCCGCGTTGGTCCAGCCGGAAGAACTCAGGCTGGTGAAGCAGTTGTCGAGTTTCCCCGGGTTGCTTGAAGCGAGTGCCAAGGCATTGGAGCCGCATCGCATCACGTTTTATCTTCACGAACTTGCAGGCTTGCTCCACGTCTTTTATTACAAGCATCGTGTCCTTCCGCCCAGGATCGACGGCGTCCAGGAAGCGGAAGCCGGTGATGACGGGGAATCGAGTGAATCGGGCCGGGAGGACTTGTCACGCGAATTGACCATGGCCAGACTGGTGTTGTTAAAACAGGTTCAAACGGTGATCAAAAACGGGCTCGGGTTATTGGGCGTCAGCGCTCCGGAAAAAATGTAAGGATTTCGGCAACGTTGATCGGGAATCGGATCTTGAGAAGTGATGAGCTTTTCGTTGATGACATGTCGATTGGTTGAGGGCGTATCGTGATTGCTTTCTCCGTTGTTCAGCAGGATCCGCAGTGCGCGGCCCGTGCCGCGGTGCTGTCCACCCCTCACGGCACGATTGACACCCCGGCGTTTATGCCCGTCGGTACCTTGGGGACGGTGAAGGGAATAGCGCCCGATGAGCTTCGGGGTTTGGGGTTCGGGTTGATGCTGAGCAACGCCTATCATTTGTACTTGCGACCCGGTCATCGACTCATTCAGGAGCAGGGCGGGCTTCACCGGTTTACGGGATGGAATGGTGCGATTTTAACGGACAGCGGGGGCTTTCAATTGGTCAGTCTCGCGGATTTGCGGAAGATCACGGACGACGGGATTGCCTTTCGGTCGCATTTGGACGGGTCCGCGCATCATCTCACGCCCGAGTTGTGCATGGAAATTCAAATGGCCCTGGGCTCGGATGTGATGATGGCGCTGGACGAATGCCCGCCACATCCATGTTCAAGCGAGCAGGCCAGGGTCGCGGTCGCACGGACGACGGCATGGGCGAAACGGTGTGCCGTGGCTGCGCGTGACCGGCAACAGGCGCTGTTCGGTATTGTGCAAGGAGCACTGGATGCCGATTTGCGCAGGCAGTCCGCCCGCGAGCTGGTTGAGATCGGATTTGATGGGTACGCCGTCGGTGGGCTATCGTTGGGGGAAGATAAGCCTGCCTTGCTGGCCATGCTTGAGGTGGCAGTCAACGAACTTCCTCCCTCCCACCCTCGTTACCTGATGGGTGTCGGTCTTCCCGAAGACCTTGTCGAAGGCGTCATGCGCGGGGTGGATATGTTTGACTGCGTGATCCCGTCGCGTCACGGGCGGACGGGATGGTTGTTCACGACTCAGGGACGGGTCTTGATCAAACATGCGCAATATGCGAAGGATGATGCCCCGATCGATGCGCAGTGCGAATGTCCGGTTTGCCGGAAGTTTTCCCGAGCCTATTTGCGGCACCTGTATCTGTCCAATGAAATGTTGGGGGTGCGACTCAACACGATTCATAATCTTTGGTATTATCGAACGCTCATGGATTCCATGCGTTCGGCGATTCAAGCCGGAACCTTTCTTGCCTTTCGCCGGACCTTCTATGAACAACGCCGTGAGTATGAGAAGAGTGCGGCATATGCCGAACTGGTCGGTGCCGCGGTCGTGACCGAGGGATCGACAACCGGAAAGGATGGGTAAATGGGGATGGAGATGGGTTCGATAGCCTGGGCACAGGCAGGGGCGCCGGAGGGAGCGGCGGGATTCTTTTCTCTGGTTCCGTTCATTTTGATTTTTGTGGTGTTTTATTTTTTGTTGATCCTGCCGCAGCAAAGGAAACAAAAGCAGCATAAGGAGATGTTAACCAAGTTGAAGAAGGGCGATAAGATTATTACGTCCGCTGGCATGTGGGGGTCCATCACCCGGTTGGATAAAGAGACCGCCACCGTGCAGGTTGATGACAATACGAAAGTGAAAATTCAACGTGAGAACATTTCCCGGTTACGGACGGATGACGAAGGGTAGAGGACAAGCATGAAAAAAATTCGTGGTCGCTTGTTTCTGGTGTTGTTCCTGTCCGTGGTGTCGTTTTATCTTTTCCTTCCCTCTTGGCCTGGGCTGTACGACCGGATCCCCGAGAGCGTCAGGTGGCTGATTCCCCCGCGCGGCGTCTCGCTCGGGCTCGATCTGCAAGGCGGCATTCACTTGGTCTTGGAAGTGGAAGAGGAGCGGGCCGTCGAAATTGCCGTCGATCGCGCCGCCAAAGCCATGCAGGACCTGTTGACCGACAAGGATCTTGCCTTCGACACCGTTGAGCGGGTCGGCAGCCTCCAAGTCCGGCTTGAACTGTCGAAGGAGGAGACGGTCGAAGAAATCGCGGAGCTGATTCGTGATGAGTTTCCCTCGTATTTCCAGGTTTCCCAAGAGGGCCGTATTTTGATTGTCGAACTGCTCGACAGCGAAGTGGATCGGATCAAGAACGCGGCCATCAATCAGGCTTTGGAGACGATTCGAAATCGGATCGATCAATTCGGCGTCACGGAACCGCTGCTGCAACGCCAGGGGCGCACTGAACTGGTGATCCAACTGCCCGGCGTCAAGGACCCCGAGCGGGCGAAAAGCCTGATCCAGGATACCGCCTTGCTGGAATTCAAAATGCTCGATGAGGACAATCAACCGGCGCTCGGGTTGCCCGTGCAAGTCCAACGCAGTGAAGAGGCGAGCATTCAAGAGAAATTTGCGGACAAGGTTCCCGAGGGTTCGGAAATTTTGTTTGAACCCATTCCCGATTCCAAAGGCGGCCCCCCGGTAGTCAGCCGGCCGTATCTTGTGCGAAAAGGCGCGGTGTTGACCGGGGACGTGTTGCAGGACGCACGCGTCAATTATACGGAATTCAGCGAAGTCTACGTGGGGGTGACGTTCGACAGCAAAGGCGCGAAAGAATTCGGGCGGATTACCAGCGCCAACGTGGGCAAGTTCATGGCGATCGTCCTGGACGGCACGGTCTACTCGGCGCCGCGTATTAACGAACCCATACTCGGCGGGCGGGCCCAGATCACCGGGAACTTTACCACGGACGAGGCGAATGACCTGGCCATCGTTCTTCGAGCTGGTGCGCTTCCCGCGCCGATGAAAACGATACAGGACCTGACCGTGGGGCCTTCGTTGGGGCAGGATTCCATTGAGAAAGGCCTGAAGACCACGCTGATTGCCGGCCTGATCGTGCTGATCTTCATGGTGATCTATTACCGGATGTCGGGAATGATTGCGGATGCGGCCCTGGTGTTGAATCTCCTCTGTTTGTTGGGTGCGTTATCCGGGCTCAATGCCACGCTCACGTTGCCTGGAATTGCGGGCATTATTTTAACGATCGGGATGGGGGTCGACTCCAATATCTTGATCTTTGAACGCATCAGGGAAGAACTGAGGCAGGGGCGCCCCGTTCGATTGGCGGTCGATGCCGGATACGACAAAGCCTTCTTGACGATCGTCGACTCCCACGTCACCACCCTGATTACGGGATTGGCGTTGTTTTTATTCGGCACCGGACCCATCAAAGGGTTTGCCGTGACCCTGTGTCTGGGTATTGCGATCAATCTGTTTACCGCGTTAATCGGGACCAAAGTCGTCTTCGATCTCATCAATCGACGAAAGCTGGAACGGTTGAGCATTTAGCCCGTCTTGAGGTTGACCATGTTGGAAATTATTGGAAAAACGAATATCGATTTCATGGGGAAACGCCACGTGGCCTTCGGCGTCTCCGGCCTGCTGGTCCTGCTGGGCTTGATCGCTCTCGTTCAGATCGGGACCGGTGCCGCCAATCTCGGCATCGACTTTGCCGGCGGTACGGCCGTCCAATTGAAGTTTGAGAATGCGATCGGGATTGAGCAGGCCCGCCGTGCACTCGGTAAACATGGATTACAGGATGCGGAACTCCAGGAATTTACCCAGGATCATAAACTGCTGATTCGCGTGAAAACGGCAGACACGCTGGAACAAAAAATTGCGGAACAAATCGTGAAGGTATTCGAAACGGAATTCAGCCAGAACAAATTCGTGATCGATTCCAGCACGGAAATCGGTCCGACGATCGGGCACCGGCTGCAACAGGACGCCTTGCTGGCGATCACGATTTCCCTGATCGGGATCATTCTCTACGTGGCCACGCGCTTTGAACTGCGATTCGGCGTGGCAGCGGCGGTTGCCACCTTTCACGACGTGTTGGCCGTCCTCGGCATCTATTTTCTCCTCGACAAGGAAATCACCTTGTTGGTCGTGACCGCGTTGCTGACCCTGGCCGGGTACTCGCTGACCGACTCCGTGGTGGTCTTCGACCGCATTCGAGAAAATCTTCGAGCCCGGCGACGTGAGACCATCTTGAATATTATCAATGCCGGGATCAATCAAGTGCTCACCAGAACCCTGATCACGACCCTGACGGTAGTGTTGGTGCTCGTCCCTTTGACGATGTTCGGGGGGGAAGTGCTCCATGACTTTTCGCTCGCGCTGTTATTGGGCGTGCTCATCGGGACGTATTCCTCCGTGTTCGTGGCCAGCCCTCTCCTGTTGGTGTGGCCGGGCGGCAAAGGCCGTCTCTTGAGTCGAGGCGCCTAACGCACCGTTGTCTCGTGTGGCGCTCCTTGACAAGGGGTGCCCTCTTTGAAAACATTCTCCTGAACATTCAGCGGTGACGCACCAGTTTGTCTTGTGGGGTATGACAGCGATGAAACGGTGGCTTTGGTCACAGAGTCTCCAGCGCAAAACGATTTTGGGAATGGTGCTGGTCGGACTGCTCCCCCTTGCCCTTTCGTTATTCCTCACCTACGTGGAAGAGCGCCGGGCCCTTCGGGAAATTACCGGGTCGAACTTTAAGGGTATTGCCGTTGAAGTGGCGCGAAAAATCGAGACTCAAATCATGCGGGGTATCAATGAGGCGCAACAGTTGGCCACCATCCCCTTTATTCGTGCCGCGGTGAAGGAAGCGAACCGGAGTTACGAAGGAAGAGATCCCGAAAAAATCAAGGCCTTTATCGAAGAATGGAAAGAACGATGGCTGGCGCGAAAAGATCCCGATGAATTTCCCGCCTTTGTGAACCGGATAGCGACGAATTATTTGGTTGACTGGCACGCCGTCCGAAAGTCCGACTATTTGGGGATTTTGGTGACCGATAACCAGGGAGCCCTGGTGCTCAGCTCCCTGCCTCAAGTGAGATTTTACCATGGTGACACGGAATGGTGGGATGCCGCGTTCCAGCAGGGACAAGGTCAGATTTACGTCAGTAATTTGACCTTCGATCCCTCATTCGGAACCCACGTCCTGAACGTGGCGGTTCCTATTTTCGATCAAGGCCGTGATCGGGCGTTGGGGACCGTCAGCATTTTGCTTCGCCGGGATTCGTTGTTTCGTTCGATTTCCGAGGTGACCGCGGGCGTCACCGGCCATGCCATGCTCATCGACGCGAATGGGACTCCCTTGATTTGTCCGGTTCTGTCGCTGGAGCAACATACCGCGAATCCGGCCATGGTGGCCGCCATTAACGAAGATCGGGCCGGATGGGTTCAAGTGACGCAGGATACCCATGGCGCGAAGGATTCTCTGGTCGGGTACGCCCATTTGCGGATTCCGGAACCCTTGGCTTCTGCAAGTTTCCGTGGCGGACAATGGCTGACGATTGTGCGTCAAAATCCCGAGGAGACTTATGCCCCCCTGCAACAGTTGCTGGTGAAAGTGGCGATGTACGGCGTCGTGGTGTTGGGCATTTTATGGTTGGCGGGACTGGTCGTGGCTCGAAAACTCGTGAGCCCGATTCAAACCTTGCATGAGGGCGTGCAGAGAATCGACGCGGGCAATTGGGATCATCCCCTCGTGCTGAAGACCGGCGATGAAATTGAAGCGCTTTCCCATGCCTTTAATAAAATGGCGGTCAACCTGAAACAGTCGTTTTCGCAGTTGAACACGCAAATGGAAGAAATCGGTCTCCTTGAGGAACGGTATCGTGATCTTATTGAGAATTCTCCGGAAATGATTCATCAAATCGACAAGACCGGCCGTTTTGTTCACGTCAATAACACCGAATTGGAAAAATTGGGATACACGTTGTTTGAAATGCTATCCATGCATTTGTGGGACATTCTTCCTGCGGAGAGGAAAGCGGAAGCGCTCGAATACGTCAACCGGTTACATACGCAACCACGGAGTTCCCTTGAGACGGTGTTCCTCCCGAGACGCGGGGACCCGATCGACGTCGAGATTCACTCCACGGCCCTGATTGATTCGGAAACGGGCGACCTGGTGTACACGCGTGCGTTCGTGCGGGACGTGACTGAACGGAAGGTGCTGCAACGACAGATCGACCGGTATACCACTCACTTGGAGCAGGAGGTGGCCGCCCAAACGCATCAACTCTCCGAATCGGAAAAACGGTATCGGGTGCTTTTTGATCGTTCAGCGGATTCGATCTTCATGGTGGACCCGGCCGGTGTCATCGTGGCGGTGAATGAACGCGAACAGGAGGTGCTGGGCTATAAGCAGGAAACCTTGCTCTCCCAATCCTTGCTGATGCTCGTGCCGGACGCCTGCCAGCAGACGGTCATGCAGTTACTGCAAACGGTGGTGTCCAACGAAGACAAGGTCCCGGCTACCGAATTGGAAGTGTTCGACGCCGGACGGACGTTACGATCCATGGAAATGGACGTGATTCGCGTGGGAGAAGGTTCAACGCTTTCGATTATGGTACAGCTTCGTGATATTACGGAGCGAAAACTGTTGGAAGAACAGCTCCAGCGGCACAGCGAAGAACTTGAAGAGAAAGTCCAGGCCCGGACACTGGAGATTCAGAAAACGCAAAAATATCTGGAAAGCCTGCTCGAAAACGCCAATGACGTGATCTACACCCTCGATCGTGATCAACGATTCACCTATGTGAACAACAAGGTGGAGAATTGGGGCTATCGTAAAGAAGACCTGCTGGGCCGGCCGTTTTTGACCTTACTCGCCAAGCGTCATCGCAGTCGTCGTCTGAAAGACATTCTCGAACTGGACGTTAAACAGGAATATGAAGTGGAAGTGATCAGTCAAAGCGGGGAACTCCGGTCGGTTTTGGTGAGTGTGTCGCCACTGGAAAACGAACGGCACAGCGTCATCGGTGTTCTGGGCATTGCCCGGGATATTACGGACAGAAAGCTCATGGAAGAGCAATTTCGAAACACCGAGCGACTGGCCTCCGTCGGTAAGCTGGCTGCCGGGGTGGCGCATGAGATCAACAACCCGTTGGGCGGGATTTTAAATTGTCTCTATAACATCAGGAAAGGCACGTTGCCGGCCGAACGCCAGGAAGAATATTTCACCTACATGGAAGACGGGCTTCGGCGCGCCCAAAAAATCGTCCGGCAGTTGTTGGACTTCTCCCAACAACACGAGCCGGAATTTTCCATGAATGACATGAACGGATTGGCCGACCGCGTCCTGGTGCTGACGAACCATGCCATTGCCGAGAAACGGCTGCAGTTGCACAAAGTCTATGATCATGATCTGCCGCCGTTGTTTGTCGATCCGCAGATGATCGAGCAGGTATTGACCAACCTGATTCTCAATGCCGTGCAGGCAACCGACGAGGGCGGGTCGATCATCCTGCAAACCCGGGTCGCCCACGAGCGCTGTGAGATCGACGTGGGGGATACCGGATCGGGTATCGACCCCGAGGTCAGGCCTCATATTTTCGATCCGTTTTTTACGACGAAAGGCACGGGCGAGGGTACGGGCCTGGGATTGTCGGTGAGTTTGGGTATCGTGGAACGACACGGCGGGCACTTGACCGTGGAAAGCGAAGTCGGGAAGGGCACCGTTTTTACCGTGAGCCTTCCCCTGAGTGCCAACCGGGTCGCGTTGGTCAAGGTCTCCTGATGAGCCGGTCCATCCTTATTATCGATGACGAGCCGTTGATGCGGTTGTCCATGTTGGATGGGCTTAAAGCCGAGGGGTATCACGTCCAGGAAGCCTCCAACGGTGAGGAAGGCATTAAGAAAATCACAACGGGTCCGTACGATTTGGTGATCACCGATTTGAGAATGCCCGGAAGTGACGGTCTCGAGGTCGTCCGGGTGTGCAAGGAAACCTCTCCTGAAACCGAGGTCATAGTCATCACCGCCCATGGCTCGGTTGACACGGCGGTCCAGGCGATGAAACTCGGGGCCCATGATTACGTCACCAAGCCGTTTTCCATGGATGAATTATTGCTAATCGTGGATCGAGTCACCAAGGTCCAGGCGTTGCGGCAGGAGAATACGGCCCTTCGACAGGAACTCGAAGGAAAATTCAATTTCGACGGCATGGTCGGCAAAAACGAACAAATGCGGCAGGTTTTGGAAAAAGTCAGACTGGTGGCCACCACGGATGCCACGGTGTTGATTTTCGGTGAAAGCGGAACGGGGAAGGAAGTCATTGCGAATGCCATTCATCGAAACAGCCCGCGCTGTGGACAGGCCCTCATAAAAGTGAGTTGTGCGGCTTTGCCGGAAACCCTGCTGGAAGCCGAATTGTTCGGACATGAGAAAGGCGCCTTTACCGGAGCCTTGAAACAACGGCTGGGCCGGTTTGAATTGGCCCATAAAGGCACCTTGTTTTTAGACGAAATCGGGGAAGTTTCCCCGATGGTCCAGGTCAAACTCCTCCGGGTTCTGCAGGAAAAGCGATTCGAACGGGTCGGGGGCACGGAGACGATCGACAGCGACGTGCGGCTGGTCTGCGCCACGCAAAAAAATTTAAAGGAAGAAGTCGAAGCCGGACGATTTCGGGAAGACCTGTTCTATCGCCTCAATGTCGTGCAGGTGGCCCTTCCACCCCTGAGGGAACGGAAGGAAGACATTCTGGTTCTGGCCGAGCATCTCCTGCAACGGAGCACGAGCCGCACCTCGCGCGTTATGAAAGGGTTTTCTTCATCGGCCCGGGAAATGCTCCTGCATTATTCCTTTCCGGGCAACGTTCGTGAACTGGAAAATACGATTGAACGAGCGGTGGCGCTAGCGCAGGAAGGGGGTGAAATTCAGGTGTGGGATCTCTGTGGCCAGACCGGGTGTCCTTTCTTGGGAGGGTCGTTGCAATCCGGGTGCGGGTTTTGTCAGGAAGGGTTGTCGAACGTCACGAATGTTTCGCAACAAGGCACGCTTGCCGAAGTACGGGAACGTTGTGAACGGGACTATATCCTGGCCGTGTTGGAGCGGGAAGGGTGGAGTCGAACCGCGGCCTCGAAATCCTTGGGCCTTTCGCGCAAAGCCCTGTGGGAAAAATGCAAGCGCTACGGCCTCGCCACCCCCGACGTCGATGAGGGCGACGAGTCATCCGGCTAAAGGGGCTTGGAACGCGTTCAGTTTTCCGACCCGTCTCCCCCTTTCCACAACTTTACCGTGCGGTCCCAGGAGGCGCTGGCGAGATACCGGGCGTCCGGGGAAAAGGCAATGCCCCTGACGGGGCCCGTGTGGTCCTTGATCACGCGCACCTGCCTTCTGGTCTGAATGTCCCACATCTTAATGGTGTGGTCGTCGCTACAGCTCACCAGGAGTTTCCCGTCCGGAGAAACGAGCAAACCCCGCACCCATTCGGAATGCCCCTTCACCGTATGGACCTCTTTCATGTCGGGCATCTCGAAATATTTGATCGCCGTGTCCCGGCTTGCGGTGATCATGGTTTTTCCATCCGGCGTAAACGCAATTGCTCCGATCCAATACTCCATTGGCTTTTGGAACCCGCCAAAGTCATCGACATAGAATCCCCGTTGTTCGGTCTCTTCATCGTCGGGCTCATCACGCCAATGGCCGTCATGCACGAGTTTCTCTTCTCCGCTGGGCAGGACTTCGTATAACTTCAGTTTGCCGATGTCGCTCCCGCCGACCAGGTGAATGCCGTCCGGAGAAAACGCGGTGCAGACCGTCCAGTGATGGTCATATTGATCTTTGCCGAGGAGAGTCATGACTTCGGTGCCGGTGGTGATTTCCCATATTTTGATGTCTTTATTCTGCCCGGCCCTGGCCAGCATCAGGCCGTCCGGGGAGAAGGAGAGGCTGGCGATCGCATGATCGTATTGGGTAAACAGGAGTCGTATGGTTTCCCCCGTGTGCGGGTTCCAGAGTCGGATGGTCCTGTCGTCACTGCCGGTGGCGAGTATCTGGCCGTCCGGACTGAAGGCGATCTGCCGTATGTCGTTGGTGTGCCCTTTCAGGGATTTGAGCAAGCGACCGGTTTCAATTTCCCAGATGCGGAGCAAACGATCGGCGCCTCCGCTGACGAGCGTCAAGCCGTCGGGGGCATACGCCACGTCCCAGACGCCGTGGGAATGTCCCCGAAAGGTCCGGACTTCGTGAATGCCTGCCTTCCAATATTCCAGGGCGTCGATGGGTGGTAATTCAGGTTTGGGTTCTTCCGTGAACCCCAAGGGTGCCATGTGTGGAAGCGGGGGTTGAGTCATAAAACTAACGTCCTTTCAGCGTGATCTTGGTCGCCGGGGCCTTGCGTAGAAAAAAAAGGCCTGCCTATAATGCCGGTGACGTTTTCGGAGAAGGATACTAGCGAGCCGTTGCCTGCGTCGTCAAGCAGGCGCGGGAAGCGAAACCGGACGGTTTCGCCTCCCATGGGCACGATCCTTCAACGCAAGAGCGAGACAGGCAAGGAGCAAAAGAATGGACATTCGATTTCAGCCGGCGTTGCTTCAGGAGGTCATTGATTCGTTCGCCGAAAAAACCGAGCGGGAGGGAGACCCCACCTATTACAATGAATTTCATGAATTGGCCGATCCGGTGTACGAGAAGTTTTCCCTGGACGACCGGGAACCGGAATTCAAGAAACTCTATCAACACCTCTTTGCCAAGTGGGGTTTCGCCGATATTTTGAGAGACGGCTTTTTGGAATTCCCCGACTTGAAGGAAAAGGTCGGCATCGTCCTTGTTCGAGGCGTGCTGAAAGAGGATCAGGAAGGTGTGGACATCCTCAGAAAATGGGGAAGCGTGGAGGAGAAACTGGCTCGTCAATTTGAGGAAAAGGGTCAGAAGGGCGTCGGGATTAAATTGATTCCCCGACGGTTTTACGATCCGGCCATTAACCGGTATCTCCGCCATGAATTTACGCACATCTCCGATATGCTCGATCCCGATTTCGGATATGATCCCGACACGAAAGTCGGTATGAATCCGGGTGAAGAGCATCTCCTCCTGAATCGCTATCGCGTCCTGTGGAGTTTGCACGTGGACAGCCGGATCGCACGGTTGGGGAAGGAACCGATGTTCAGCCGGGAATACCGCTTGCGGGAATTTCGTTCCTGGTACCGGAAGATTCCACCCACACAAGTCGAATCGGTGTTTGAGGGGCTTTGGCAGACGGAATATTTCACCCATGCCGAATTGGTGGAAATGTCTCAAGACACCGTCCGCGTGATGGAGCGGGCGGTGGAAGTCGAGGAAGGTGAACTGCCCGCGGACGTGCCGGCGAAACCCTTGCTGATGCCCGGGTTTCCGTGTCCGCTCTGTCGATTCCCCACCTATTCCTGGGTCGAAGACCTCGAAGAAAAAGTTGAAACCTACGTGCTGGATTATATCAGGGAAAATCATCCGGGATGGGACGTCGAATATGGTGCCTGTGACCGTTGCGTGGAGGTCTACAGGCTTCGTGCCGCAGGCGTCGTCTAGGCGATGGCCCATGCCGGTACGTTTTCGCAGGGCGGTGAGGGAGCGAAAGCCCGAGTCGCGTCGGTGCTCAATCAGTTGACCGCATGAAGGAAGGGCCGGTGCATGGCACAATCTCCTCCTGGGTCATCCAAACATCCTGAGCCGTCCTACGGGCGAAGGAATTTTCTCAAACAGAGCGTTGTTTCCCTTGGTGTGACGGTGCACGAGTACGTCAAGCACCGGGACGCGGAAGACGCCAAAGAGGAACAAGCGGAAAAAAGACGAACCGATTGGTTGCGGCCCCCGGGCGCGCTCGAAGAAGCCCGGTTTCTGGAGAGCTGCACGGGCTGTGGAGAATGTGTCGACGCATGCCCGCACGACAGCATCCGCGTCCTGGAAGACCACCACGACTCCGGCGGCCCTGAGCGGAGAGAGACCCCCGTCATCTATCCGGACGAACAACCCTGTTACCTTTGTGAGGATTTTCCGTGTATTGCCGCCTGTGAACCGGAGGCGCTTCGACCGGTCGGCGACCTCCAAGACGTTGACATGGGCATCGCCGTGGTTTCCCAAAGGATTTGTACGGCCGGGCAAGGCTGTAACGCCTGCGTGGCCCAGTGTCCGACAAGGGCCATAGCCATGGATTTCGCTTCCCTGGCCATTCGGGTTGAAGCGGAGAGTTGCGTCGGGTGCGGGATTTGCGAACATATTTGTAAGACTGTGAATGATCATGTGGCGATCAGGGTCGTCCCGGCGAGATTAGGGTTATGACCTTAAGTTGAGAGGCGTAGTCTTTCCGACGCCTCAAGTGGGAACGGGCACTGCTCCTGAATCGTTTGCGAGTTCCGCCCTGGTTTTTTTAGCTGGTTTTAGAACTTGACTTCGATCAGCAGTTGTCCTATTATCTGTCCGCACTTCCGGTGGAGAAGAGTCCCCGGATGCGCTATAATTGTTTTGATGGATGGGAACAGAGGTTGTTCCTGTTGAGACAAGAGGAGGTTTATGGCCACGAAAGTCACGGAAGAACAAAACGGAGGGTCAGCAACCTCTTCCGTCACTCAACCAGTCGGGTCGTCGGTAAAAGACTCCCCGGCCGTTGAGCGGGCTTTAGCCAGAAGCAAGCTATATCTTCTTCTGTCCTGGAGTTATCTGTATCCCGAAGACGATGAATTTTTGGATTATCTTCAAAGCGGAGAGTTGGTTGAGGACGGACGAGCCGCACTCAATAGTTTAAAAGCGGCTTTGCCGGCTCCCATCGATGAGCCAACCGAAGAAGTCCTACAGGGGATCGCGGATCATTTCGACGAGGTGGAGAATTGGGTCTCGTCCGAGGGCGTCAATTGGGATATGCAAGACCTGCGGGATGAACATCGCAGGGTGTTCAGTAACGTCATCGCCTTGGACTGTCCACCGTATGAAACCCTGTTTGGGAATGATCACGTGTTCGGCCAATCCTACGTCATGGGAGACATTGCCGGCTTCTATTCGGCTTTTGGGGTTCAGCTCTCTCAAGACATCCATGAACGTCTTGATCATTTAAGCGTGGAACTCGAATTTTTGCATTTCCTGGCCTACAAAGAATCGTATGCGTTGTGCCATGATGGCCCGGAAAAACTCAAAACAGTCATAGAGGCCGAAAAAAAATTCGTGAAGGAACACGTTGGAAGATGGGTTCCTTTATTTTCCGGCATGTTGAAGAAGAAAGCCGAATATGGATTCTATAAACTCGTTGCGGATTTGACGGCTCAATGGGTGGCTTTTGAAATTGACTATTTGGGCGTGAGTCCTCAACCATACTCTGAAACCGACTATCGTCCGGCTAATTTCGTCTCTCCCGAGGGGACATCCTTTGAATGTGGAGCCCAGGATAAAGGCAATGAACTCAGTCTCTTGATGGACGAGGTTGGGGCTCAGAACTATTTGGACAAAGAGAAGCAGGACTCGGGGCAGTCCGGTACGGCGTAGATCATAAATCGTGAGGTGTGCGACGAGTTGTCGCGTGTGAGTAGTATCCGTAGTGCAGTTTTTTAGAGGAAGTAGGTAGTCCGCAGTCATTTTGTTTTAATCTTTATCAAAGGAGGATGCGTCATTATGAGAGTGGTGCAGACGCGTAACAAAGGATTGGTGTTCGGCATTCTTCTCTCTGCCTTGGTCGTCGGCGTGATGTTGACGATGGGGCAGGTCCCGTTGGCCGTCAGCCAGCCGGTGACCATTCCGGTGGGCAGCATCAGCGGGCCGATCCCGATGGATGCGGCCAACCCGGTGTGGGAAACGGTTCCGGGCATTGTGGTGCCCTTGAGCGGCCAAACGATTACGACTCCCATGCATCCCAACATCTCGGTGAAG
This sequence comes from Nitrospirales bacterium, assembly GCA_965204475.1. Classification (GTDB taxonomy): domain Bacteria; phylum Nitrospirota; class Nitrospiria; order Nitrospirales; family UBA8639; genus Bin75. The sequence goes on along the minus strand of OZ241988.1, from coordinate 999,173 downwards.
ACCGTCATGGTCAAGATGGCCACCAACGGCAAGGATATTGGGGTGTGGGCCAACTGGGGGGATCAAACCCTGAACAACACCGTCATCGGGCCGCAGGATTTCCGGGATCAGGTGGCGGTACAATTTCCCGTCCAAACGTCCGGGGCGCCGCCGTTCCAATGTATGGGGCAATCCGGGGGCACCGTGAACATCTGGCGGTGGAACGCGGAATGGCAACGGGACATGGGCGCGGGCGTAGCCGGGATGTGGGACGTGGATCAGCAATATCCCTCGATCGCCTGGGACTTTTACTATGAAGAGCCGGCGGGGGGCGTGACCTATCCGGACCGGATCGGCCGGAGTTTGGGGCCGTTCAATCCGGGGATTTGGTCGGGGAACATTTTATCGGATCCGGATCTGCGGGCCAGTTCGGTGGAAGATTTGAACGCGAACGGGTTCAGCACGTTGACGACGCAGGCGTCGCAGGACGTGATGGGGAATGGCCTGTGGGAACCGTACGGCGCGTTGAAAGGCGGGTGCTGCAGCGGCCCGACGTGGCGCGTGGTGATGAAGCGGGCGTTGGCGACGAATGACGCGAACGACGTGCAATTCGGGGCCGGGGCGAGCATTCCGGTGGCGTTTGCGGTGTGGGATGGCCAGAACGTGGAACGGAACGGCATGAAGGGCATCTCCACCTGGTTCACCGCCAAAATGCCGTAAGCAGTACCGAACATTCTTGCAGTAACGAATTGAAGAGACCCTGGGGTCCTCCTGGAAATGAGGGGGGACGTCAGGGTCTTTTTACGTTATGGAGTGTTTTGAAGGTTATCTTGTGCAGGACCCTGTAAGCTGTGGAAACAGTATCCATCCTTTCGGTAAAGTTGCATAAGAAACCGGAAGCCGTGTATAAGCATTATCGAACGTTCCGCGCATGATTTGACGAATGGCGATGATGATCGGAAGGTCCATCTTCATGGGACACTTCATGTAAGGAGGCAATGTGAAAATCTCTTTGCTATTTCCTCCAAGTTGGCATCCCTCACAACCCTACCTGAGTCTTCCGTGCTTAACGGCTTTTCTCGACCAGGCCGGCATTGTCGACAAAAGTCAACGGGACCTGAACATTGAACTCCTCGATACGATTCTCTCGAGAACGTATGGCTTGGAAGTCTATGAAAGGCTGATTGAAAAGCTGAAGCAATTGGAGCATTCACGTGACCGCGAAACGGGACCGGGAAGCGATGAACATTACGGTAGAATTGTGGAAGCCCTGGACCGGTTTCCCCATTTGATCGATCAGATCGAGCCGGCCAAAGCCTCACTGCGTGGAGAGGAGTTCTATGATATTGAGCGGTATCGGGAATGCCTGTTTTTAATCGACCGCTGGTTGGAAGTCGTGTCTTCGATTTATTTCCCAACCAGGATTACCGTGGTCGACAACCAGTTTTCCTATTCCATTTATTCCTCCAGAGACATTCTCAAAGCGATTCATGATGAGGAGCAGAATCCTTATCTGGACTTGTATCGACAACATTTTCTCTCTTCCATTATCGATGATAATCCGGGGTTGATCGGCGTATCGATCACCGCCACGTCCCAGATCATTCCCGGCCTGACCCTGTGCCGGCTCATCAAGGAAGCGAATCCCGACATTCACGTGACCGTCGGCGGCAGTATCTTTACGCGGCTGGTGGATAATTTGCGTCGATGCGACCGGCTGTTCCAGGTGGCGGACGACTTTATCGTCTTTGAGGGAGAGAAGGCGTTATTGGAGTTGGTGAATCAATTGGAAGGGAAAAAGAATTTTGCCAAGGTTCCCAATCTCATCTATCGGGAAAACGGAAAAGTCATCGTGAATCAGCCGTTTTATTCCGAAAATTTGGCGGAACACCCCGCTCCCAACTACGATGGATTCCCTCTCGACCGGTACCTTGCCCCCAAAACGGTTTTGCCGGTACAGTTTTCACGAGGGTGTTATTATAAGGACTGTGCCTTTTGTGCCCTGACGTTGGACCATCAGAATTTCCGCCAAAAGGATCCCATCAAAGTCGTGGATGAACTCGAGGCGCTTGCTCAAAAATATGACACGCCGTTTTTCTTCTTTACCGATGAATGTCTGGCCCTCTCGCCCACGCGCCGGCTGTGTAAAGAAATCCTGAAACGACAATGCGACATTCAATGGACGGCCGAACTGCGTTTTGAAAAGAACCTCTCGAGAGAATTGCTGGCCCTCATGCGGGATGCCGGGTGCCACAAGATCGTATTCGGGTTGGAAACCTACAACAAGCGCATGATGGATTTTATGCAAAAAGGCATTACCCAGGAGAACGTCGACCGGATTTGTGCGGATTGCGTTGACTTGGGCATTGGGGTCCATTGCTACGTCATCGTCGGCTTCCCGACCGAAACGGAAGAGGAAGCCCGGGAAACCATGAACTTCGTGTTGGAGAATACAAAGTTGAATTCGTCGTATGGGTTTTCATGCCAGCCCTGTCTCTTTGATCTTGAAAAAGAAGCCCCCATTATGAACGATCCGGGAGGCTATGGGGTTCAGCGCATTATGCGACCGGCCGCTGAAGATTTGAGTTTGGGCTTCTTCTATGAAGTCAAGGAGGGCATGACGCCCGAACAGGCCGAAAAACTGTATCAACACGTGTACGAAAAAATCAGCGAGGTGGTCGTGGAATTGCCGTTTAATTATTCCATGGCCGACGGCTTGCTGTACATCGCTCGACATAAACGACAACATGCTCCGGAATTCACTGCCGTTTCTTAATCGCGAAGAGCCGTCTGTGTATTCTCAGTGCTGATCTGACCGGAAAGAGAAGAAAAGGCGGAACGGATATGACGGCAGCGTCGACAGCGGCTCACGAAAGCGGGACGAACTCCGGTATCCTGTTTGAATATGCGCTCAAGTTTCTCCTGCTGTCGGCGTTTTTGGAACTCGTGCTCTATCGCTTGGCCTCCCGGTTGGGCATGCACATGGCCAAGCTCGCCGAAAAATCCGAAGCCGTCAGGCTGACGTTTCAAACCCTCTCCTCCTTGGGTTTTATTCTTCTCAACGTCACCTCCATCTTGCTGTTCCTGGTCCTGTTCATTCTGCTGATTCAGAAAGTACGGCAATCGGTCTGGTCAGGGCGGTTTGACGGGTTCCTGGTTCCGGCCGTCTCCCTGCTCGTCGTGTTGACGGTCGTCTATCTCCTGTTTCCGCCCGCCATGTTGGGGTCGGTTGTCTATAATGTCGTGTCCCTCATGATTCTTGCCATCCTGATGGCGGAATTTCTGGCGACGCATCATCTGTGGGCGCAACGTATTACCGTGGGGTGTTTTTTGTTCGGCATTATGGGATGGATTTACTACCAGACGGTGTCCACCACCTATGGTTTAATGGGCATTGTCTCTGCGCCGCCTCTCGTGAATGAAATCAGCCGGGGAGGCGAGGCCCTCATGGTCCTGGCGAGTATCCTCGTGTTGTGGTCGTACGGCAGCACGTCGCTCTTTACCAAAAATAAGACCCAACGGAAGTGGGCTATCACGCTTCTGTTGAGCGGGGGCGCGACCTTTTTCGTGTTGCTCTACATCGATTTTTTCCTGTCGCTCTATAGCCCCACGCTTGCGGAAGACGCGAGAAAGGCGGGGCAGGGGATCGGCTGGGTATTTCAAATGGGCATGGGGTATACTTTTTATTTGCCCTTTGCCCTCTATATGGCAGGCTTTACCTGTTGGGCGTATACCGTCATTAAACTCGTGTTGATCGGTCGTTTGGCAGGATATGGTTTGGGATTGATGTTCATGGCGGGATATGCCCTGCAATTGTCGCACTTGACGTTAATGGTGGTTGTCGGATTAATGCTGATGACGCTCGATAAGCGGGGAACCCTGGGGAAATTACGCAATAAAACAGGAACCGTGGCTTATACCCCGGTGACTCCTGCATTCAGTCAAATACGTTGAGAGGGTATGTAACGATCATGGAAGCAGAACGTGTCGCAACAGAAGAAGAGGGCGGGGTGGCTGAGCCGCAGGCCCAAGAGCAACAGTTGACGCCGGATGAAGAGATTGCCGAACTTGAAAAGTTGCTCAGTGAAGAGCCGGACGACTTTCAAGCCCGTTGCCGGTTGGGCGAACTGTATTTTGGAAAAGGGAAGCTGGAAGAGGCCCTGACCGAAGTCAAAAAGGCCATAGAAATGGCCGAAGGCTTGAGAACGGAAATGGATCGATCCCTGGCCATGTATTATTCCAACCTGGGAACGATCTACGGCACCAAGGGGATGATGGACGACGCCTCTCCTCAATTCGAGCGGGCGTTGGAATTGAACAAATATGACGTCTTGGCCTTGTTCAATTTGGGAAGACTCCATAACGACAAGAAAGAATATATGCAGGCCAAGGAATATTTCGAGCGATTAATCGAAATTACCCCTGAAGATCCGATTGCCTGGTATAATCTGGCAGGCGTCTATGAAGAGTTGGATAATCCGCAAATATCGGATTACAACACCCTGGATATGGCGGTGCAGGCCTATATGAAGGTGTTGGAATTCGACCCCAAACATTTGGAGTCCAGTTTTAAACTCATGGATATTGCTTTTACGTTGAAAAAATCCGACATGGCTGTAAAAATCATGGAAGAAGCCGTTGACCACAGCCCGGATGAGCCGTTGGCGTATTACAACCTCATCAATACCTATGAAAAGTGTAAAATGTTCGAGCAGGCTGAAGAGGCGCGGCAACGGTTGAAACAACGGTTTGCAAAACGGGCGCGTGAATAGCGGCATTCCTGTCTCAAAAGGAGAAAACCATCATGTTTGGGAGTTTAGGTTTTACCGAGTTGATTCTGATACTGTTCATTGTGTTGATCATATTCGGCGCCGGGAAATTGCCCCAACTCGGTGAGGGGGTCGGGAAGGCGATCAAAGGCTTCAAAAAATCCGTGAATCAAGCCGAAGCCGTTGACCTCGAGGCGCAGAATGTTGCAGAGCAGCAACCCCAGGCCCAGGTGAATCCGCAAGGTGCGGACGCGGCGCCGGCGCCGCCAAGTGATCAAACGGTTTCTCCAATACAAGCCACTCAACCGGAACCGGCTGAGACGTCGAAGAGTTAATGGCCTGCGGTTCCGGCGCGAGCACACATTCAGGAGCGTGGTATGGAAACGAGCGTAGAGTCACCGGTTGGAAGAATTGAAACGTTTGCGGGAAACGGCAAATCCCGAAGTACGGGTGACGGGAAACGTGCGAAGAAAGCCGGCATTCCCTTACCCAATCACATTTGTGTCGACAAGGAAGGGCGTTGGCTCTACATCGCCGAAAACGGGTCAGACCGGGTGCGGCGGGTCGATTTGGAAGCCGGAACCATTCATAACTATGCGGGGATCGGAGAGACCTGTTACAGCGGCGATTACGGGCCTTGTAGCGAAGCCGGTCTATACCTGCCGTTGAGCGTGGCGATTGACGCGAATAACGACTTGTATATTTGTGATTCCGGTAGTAATCGCATTCGCAAAGTCGATCACGAGACCGACGTGATTACCACGGTCGTGGGGTCCGGAGACTCCGGCTTCAATGGCGACGGCCCGGCGTTGGACGTCAACCTGACCTATCCCGGGGCGATTGCATTCGATTCGGAAAACAATCTGTATATTGCTGATACCCAAGCCCACCGTATTCGCAAATACGATCCCCGAACGGGCATGGTGACCACCATTGCAGGGACATGGTCCAGAGAAGATGAAGATTGGATCAGTCCATTGACCGCACAAAACCTGGTCGTGCTTTCCGGTGACGCGATCGGCATTGATTTCAGCGATGATCAAGGCTGGCTTCGCCCGCAATGTTCGGATAATTTGGACCTGTCCCCCTATCTGGACGACGGCCGTCCGGCGCTTGAAGCGAAACTCTGGGACGTCGTGGCGATTGACGTGGACCGATCCGGGAACGTGTACCTCACGGACAAGGCCAGTAACCGTATTCGAAAGGTTGACGCGCAAACGGGCACGATTTCGACCGTGGCCGGGGTGTGTCGTTTCGGGTATGACGGCGATGGGAAACCCGGGGTGATGTCCATGTTGAACGTGCCGGAGGCGGCCATTGTCGATGAAGAGTCCAACGTCTATATTGCCGATTCGATGAATCATCGCATCCGCAAAGTGGATCCCGCCACGGGCAAGATCGAGACCATCGCAGGGAACGGAGACAGCGGTTACGATGATAAGAACATGGGAGGCTGCGGCGCCGCGCGTTTTGTGGCCAAAGAAGACGCGGGGATGCTGAAACATGGTGACGGGAACCTCGCCGTCGATGCGGTGGTGAATGCCCCGTCAGGCTTGGCCCTTGACAGTCAGGGCTATCTCTATATCTGCGAACGCAACGAAAATAAAGTCCGGCGCGTCAAACTCCGGTAAGGATGGCAGATGAGTGAAACGGTACCTTTAAGCGATGGACACGGTCCTGTGAAATCGAAACGAAAGCCTCCTCGCTCGCTGATCCTGATGGGATCAGGCATTGTGTTCCTGGCGGTGGCGCTTGGCTGGCTCGGCATCCCGGCGGTGAGTTCTCAAGGAATCGTCATCCGGTCCCATTTTACAGAAGGCGAACTCCCCACGAAGCCCGATGACGCGGCATGGGAAACCATCGCGCCCATTCCCATCCCGCTGAGCGGCCAGATCATCACGCGACCGGTTTGGCCCGAACCCAGCGCCAAAGTCATCTCGGTCCGGTCGGTTCACGATGGCAAAAACATCTCCTTCCTGGTGGAGTGGCAGGATGCAACCAAGAACGAACGGCTGACGCCCGGAGTGTTTCGTGACGGGGCGGCCCTGGCCCTTCCCTTGGGGAATGCCCCGGCGTTTTTCTGTATGGGCCAATTGGATCACTACGTGAACATCTGGCATTGGAAAGCGGATTGGCAAAGCGACGTGGATCGCCGAAAAGCCAGGGCCAAGGAACGGGGACGCAAGAAGAGAGGCATTCGCAAATTCGAAGTGATTCCTCGACGTCCTTCCTCGGTCGAAGATCTCATCGGTGGCGGGTTCAGCACGTTGACGAGCAAGACCCGGCAAGGCAAGGTCAAAGGCGAAGCCGAATGGGAAAAGGGGTTTTGGCGAGTCGTGATGAAGCGTCCGTTGACCAAAGCCGGAGATGATACGGAGAATGAAGCCATCCTGGTCCCCGGCCGCATGCAAGCCGTGGCATTTGCCGTCTGGAACGGCGAGAATAAAGAAAGAAATGGGCAAAAAGCCGTGGCGTCCTGGCTTCAACTGCTGGTTGATCCGGTCGGCGGCCCGATGACTTCGACGAAATCATGAGCCGGCCCAACGTTGTTTTCATGTGGTTCTCCGACTCTCATATATCATGAAGGGCGAAAGACGATGATCAGATGGTCGCTTAGTGCCGTCCTGGTATTTTTCATCGGTGGCTTTGTGTGGTCGCCATTTCTCTCTATCGCAGAGTCCGAAGCCGAAGACATGACGGAGGATCGCGCCTATGCCCTGGCGGAAAAATTCGGCATCGACGTTGGCGAAGTCGATGAAGAGATCAAGGAAGTTCTCGGCCTGACCAAGGCCGAAGGCGTGGTGGTCTTTGGCGTGATCGGAAGCTCCCCGGCGGACCGTGCCGGCATAAAGGTCAAGGCTGTCATCAAGGAAGTGGACGGCAAGGACATCCGGACCATGCTGGATTTGGGAAAGGCGCTCGAAAAGGCGATGCCGACTCAGAATTTCTCGGTGGCGACGTTTGAACCGGCCGGCATCGCTGACCAGGGCGTCGGTGGCGGGCTGAACTTCCACTTCGTACGCGTCGAGAAAGATTAACCATGCCATCTTTTCGAAACAGCCGGACAGTAGGACAGGTGAAGAGCCGTTTGCTGGTGGCTCTGGTGGGCATTCTGTTGATTCCACTTCCATGCGCGTTGGCGCAGGAAGAAACCCAGGTCCCTGAAACCCACAAGTGGATCAAGGAAATCGAAGAAATCTTCCTGCCTTCCGATCATTGTAAACAATGCCACGATCGTCACTACGAGGAATGGAAAGGGATGCGCGAGCAAACTCCCGACCTCAAAACGTTCGGGCGCGTGGATGGAGCCCTGTTGCATGGGACCGCGCTCACGTCTCCCGTGTTCAAAACCGTCCTCGGTCTGTGGTTGCAAACGGAACCGACCGCGGAAGAAAAAAACCGATGTCTTTCGTGTCATGCTCCGGCGGTAACGGTCTTTCCCCAACACACAGAAAACATCATTAACCAGGTTCTGTCGGCAAAGCCCAAAAGACGAGGCAGAAGAGCGAAGAAGACTCATGGAGTGGAAGGGATCAGTTGTTCATCCTGTCACCTGATTGATTCGGTCAAAGAGAATCACGGGGAGTTCCCGGCGTTTAAGATCAATCCGGGAGAGACCTTTTTTGGCCCCTATGCCGATGCCGAAGAAAATCTCGTGCACCCCTCGAAACAGGCTCAGGTGTATAAGGGCGCTCAATTTTGTGCTTCCTGCCACTTCAGTAAAGTCAAAGACGTAACCAAGACCGAATTGCCCGGACAAATCCTGAAAGGGACGATCTGCCAGGATTGCCACATGGAGCGGTCCACGGGGAGTTCCACCTCGCAACGCGGCTCGCTGACTCGGCCTATCGGACGACATTGGTTTCAAGGGATTGTGATCCCGGGCATCATGCTCAGCAATCGAAACCTGCAAGCCGAGTGGTTCCCGCGCGTGGATCTTGAAGTTGGGCAGTCGGAGAACGGTGTTGAAGGCAGGGTGTTGGTCAGAAACGGGAGTCTCCCTCACGTGTTCCCCGGCGGCGACCCCGTGCTGAAGCAGTTCTTCGTGACAATCACGGTCAAGGACGCCGAGGGGCACGTGCTCGGCACGCAACAGGAACGATTCGGTTTGCCTTTTGAGAAAATCCTTCGCGGACCGATTCCCAACCCGCTCGTCAACGGCGGAACCACGCGGAAAGTGCCGTTCTCCATTCAGGTCAAGGAGGGCGCCGCGCCGAGTTACGTGGAGGCCTCATTAAATTACGCGTTGATTCCCGAGCCGAGCCAAGCGTTGCTCGATCAGTATCTGGGGACCCTGAAACACGAACGGGAGAAAAAGAAAGCCGCGCAGATCATCAAGGATTACTCATCGCAACGACTCCTGACGTTCCGGACGAAATCCTTATAATCGGCCACTTATTTCAGGAATGCCAACCTGATCGATTGAGGGCGACTTCATGCAAAAAACTTTCCAAGCACTAGGTTGGGTCATCGGCATGTTCGTGGCGGTCAGTGTATTCACGCTTGCCGTCGATTTTCCCGTGCCCCGAACAGTGGCCGCTGAGAAGAGCGCGAAGAAACCGATGACGAAAGCGTTTCCCCATTCACAGAAATGCAAGCGGTGTCATCTGCGCGTGTTTGAGGAATGGGAGGCTTCCGCCCAATCCCGGTCGATTCTGAGTTCGCCCTTTCGTGTCTCGTTGGAACGGTACCGGGCGGCCTCCGGTGACGAAGAAGGCACAATGTGTTTCCGGTGCCACGCGCCCAGCGTGTTGGAGTATCCTGATCATACGGGCGTCTATATCAAGGAAATTGAATCCGGCGATCCCCGGTTGGACGGGGTGGGATGTTCGCAATGCCACCTGATCAAGGACGTGGATCCCGAACAGCATCCTCCGCACCCGATCTATCAACTGGAACGGACCGTTTTCGGGAGCTACAAAAAACCGGTCGACAATCTGGCGCATCAATCCGTCCCCACGGAACTCTACAGCCAGTCACAGTATTGCGTGACCTGTCATGAAAATTTGCCGGGCCATGAAAAACTCCCGGATTTGCTGGGTCCATGGCAGAAAACCGAAACCCAAAAGGCCGGCAAACAGTGCCAAGCATGCCATATGCCGGAAGCCTTCGGCGAATCGGCCAACGGAGAACGCAATCGAAAAATATCGAACCACAGTTTTCCGGGCCGTTTCGGCAAGGTGCGTGCCGACGCCGTGAAAGTGAAAGTCGAGACTGCAGTCAAAGGTAAGGAATCCGAGGTCAAGGTCACGGTCCAGAGTCTGGTCCCGCATAATCTGCCGTTACCCCATCCGGGGTGGTCCCGCGTGGAACTTGATCTGACGATTCTCGGGAAAAATTTGCGGAAAGCCTACGTGGAAAAACGCTACTATGAACGGGTGTTCGGGACAAAGGACGGAAAACCCACCATCTTCGACTTTGAAGCCGCCAAGGTGCTGAAAGACAACGTCCTCAAACCCGAAGAGCGGCGCGTCGAAACCTTTACTTTCCCGACTCCTCAGAACGCCCCATCCATGGACGTGATCGTCACCATGACCTATGCCCCCATTTACGGACCTGACGCATTCGTCAAAGAAGTCGAACAACGGGCCGCACTGGGCAAAAAGGACCGAGCATTCAAGCCCGTCCAAATCATTCGCTATAAAGAGAATATTCTCTTGAAGGAGTTCAAGAAAGCCGCAGGATAAGCAACCGCATGATTTGCCGTGGAAAGGCGGGAAGGGTCGTTGCCCTTCCCGCCTTTTTTGTGTCGTCTGCCGATGCTTGCAGCCGTAATCCTTTTATTCCCCTCCTCTAACTCCCTCTCCTCCATTAAGCGGGAAATAGGGAGAGGGCTGGGGTGAGGGGGAGAAGGTCCGCATCTCATGCGGCTGCCTGCACCAGGAACCCGTCAGGTCACCGCACCCTTGGACGCCGACGACACGGCACGAGCGTACTTTGCGAGGACCCCGCTGGTGTACTTCGGCGACGGTACGGTCCATTGCTTTAATCGGGCATCCATTTCATCGGGTGAAATCTGTACGTCGAGTCGCCGGTTGGGTACGTCGAACGTAATCGTATCGCCATTGCGAACCACGGCAATGGGGCCGCCCTTGGTGGCTTCCGGTGTCACGTGTCCGGCCATCATGCCGTGCGTGGCGCCCGAAAACCGGCCGTCCGTGAGCAGGGCCACGGTTTCGCCGAGGCCTGCGCCGACAAGCGCACTGGTCACACCCAGCATTTCCCGCATGCCGGGTCCCCCTTGCGGGCCTTCATATCGGATCACGACCACGTCGCCGTCCACGATGGTCCGGTTCTGTACCGCGGCGAAGGCGTCTTCTTCACAATCAAACACCTTGGCCGGACCGGTATGGGTCAGCTTGCTGTGGCCGGCGACTTTGACCACGCACCCGTCGGGAGCCAGGTTGCCGTGCAGGATCACCAAGCCGCCCGTGGATTTGATCGGCTCTTCCGGACGATAGAGGACTTTTTGTCCCGGCGTTTCCGAGGCGGTTTGGGCTTCTTCCCTGATGGTGCGTCCCGTGACGGTCATGCACTCGCCCTTGAGCAAGCCGGCCTCGATCAAGCGTTTGGCCACGAGACGGGTGCCTCCGGCTTGATACAGGTCGGCGGCCATGTACCGGCCGCCCGGCTTCAAATCGGCGATCAGGGGGATGCGTTGGTTCACCACGTCAAAATCGTCGATGTCCAGCGCCACCCCGATTTCATGAGCTACGGCCAACAGGTGCAGTACGGCGTTCGTGGACCCGCCGGTTGAAGCCACCGCGGCGATCGCGTTTTCCAGGGCCTCTCGCGTGATAATGTCTTTGGGTCGGAGGTTACGTTTCAACAGGTCCAGAACGAGACGCCCGCATTGGGCCGAGACGGATTCCTTGTGGGCATCCAATGCGGGAACGCCGTTGAATCCCATCGGGGAGATCCCCAGGAACTCGAAGGCGATCGACATGGTATTGGCGGTAAATTGCCCGCCGCAGGCCCCTGCGCCGGGGCAAGCCTCACTCTCCAGATCGTGCAGGTCGGCATCCGACATGATGCCGCGAGCATGGGCGCCCACGGCCTCGAACACTTCCTGAATCGAGACGTTCCGGTCCTGGAATCGGCCGGGCATAATGGATCCCCCGTACAGCATCAGCGATGGAAGATTGAGCCGGGCCAGAGCCATGACCGTACCGGGAATGGTCTTGTCGCACCCGGAGATGGCCACCACGGCATCAAACAAATGCCCGCGGACCACCAACTCGATGGAATCGGCCACGACTTCACGGCTGATCAGAGAGGTTTTCATGCCCTCGGTGCCCATGCTGATACCGTCCGATATCACGATGCTGTTGAACTCGAGGGGAACCCCGCCGGCCTCACGGATACCCGCCTTGACCTTGTCCGCAATGTCACGCAAATGGAAATTGCAGGGGGTCACCTCGGACCAGGTATTCGCCACGGCCACGAGCGGTTTGGCAAAATCCTCATCCCGGAGCCCCACGGCCCGCAACATGGCCCGGGCCGGCGCCCGTCCGGGTCCCTCCGTCAACTCACGACTTTTGTGTTTCAGATCCGAAACCATAAGAGTCCTCCAGCTATTGCTTCATCTTCAAGTGTTCACGAAAAACGAACGCGACTAAGTAGTGGTCTTCGCGACTGTCTCTTGTTTCCTTAGCTGTCAAACGTGGGCTTTGGCTTTGGCCATCATCTGACAGTACGAGCAGACTTCCGTGGATGTCGGTTGTCCGCAGGTCGTGCAGGGGTGGAGGCGTTCACGATCCTGTTCGGCAATCTTTCCGGTTGTTTCCTGCTGTTTGGCTTGGCGATCCAAAAAGGTCAGGAAGAAAGTATGCTTGGTTCCCGGCGAGTCGGTCTCCAGTCGATTCAAGGCGTGTTTGTAGGCCAACATCTTGGAGCCCTTGGCCATGGGGCATTCATCCACGATGTAGTCGATGTGATGGATGACCGCATAGGCTGCGATTTCCCGCTCCATCAGGCGATACAGGGGCTTGACCTTTTTGGCAAACCCGTCCAGTGAAGCGGGCAATGACGGCGTTTGTTTGTCCAGGTAATCCGTCTGCCAATGCAGGACGTTGCCCAGGAGCCTGGCTGCTTCATCGTCCAGGTTGTGACCGGTTGCCATCACGTCGTAGTTCTGCTCGACCGCCACGCGGTTGAACTGGTAGCGTTTCATGGTCCCGCAGGTGGCGCAGGTCGGTCGATGGATTAAGGTCGCCAATTCACGGATGCCCGCGCCTTGCTCCTGTTCGACCGTATGCACGTGGAGTTTCGATTCGTAGGCGGCGGCCACGGTGTCGGTGAAACGTTGGACCTTTTGTCTTGATTGGAGCGAGTAATCACCAATGCCCAGGTCGACGTATAAAGCGTCGGCTCTGTACCCGAGTTTCAACAGGATGGCCCAGAGAGCGAGGCTGTCTTTGCCCCCGGATACGGCCACTAAAATGCGGTCGTCGGTCGCGAACATCCGGTGGGATTTGACGGCTCGACGGACCTGGTTATGCACGAATCCGGTAAAGCAGTCTTTGCACAGCGAGATATTGTGCCTGGCCATTTTGATGACCGCGGGATGAGTGCATTTTCGGCAACGCATATGGCTATCCCCCGGAGATCACCGACCTGATTTCTATCGAGTCCGAATCCTCAAGCACCGTATCTTCCGTAACCAACTCGTCCCCACGGATGACCAGGTAGGCTTCCGGGGTCAGGTCGAGTCGTTTCAGGAGTTGCTGGACCCTGGTGGGTCCCGGCACTTCAAGTTCTTGACGTGGATTCGTCACAAGGACTTTCATTACAGGCCGTATCATAAGGCCGGGAGAAGCCGGTTTGCAATGAACCGTTGGTCCTCCGATGACCGCCGCCTTCATTTGGCAAGACCCCCTTCAAAAGGGTATTCTCCGGTTGACGAAACGTTCGCCGGAAAAACCGAAGTGCATGGTAAATTTACGTATATGTCCGTGAATCGTAACCGTGGAAGAATAGAATGAAAGGGTAATGGCTATGTCAGGGCAGCAATCGATGGAGCAGCTCAGTATCAACACCATTCGGACGTTGGCGATGGACGCGGTACAAGCCGCGAACTCCGGTCATCCGGGCACCCCCATGGCCCTGGCTCCGGTGGCGTATTGCCTGTGGAACCGGTTCTTGCGTTTTGATCCTGCTGATCCCGCTTGGCCCAATCGTGATCGCTTCGTGCTTTCGGTGGGTCATGCTTCCATGTTGCTGTATGCCATGCTGCACCTGTGCGAAATCAAGGAAGCCGGAGACGGTCATGAATCGAGTCATGACCTTGCCGTGTCCCTGGACGACATTAAACGGTTTCGGCAGTTGGAGAGCAAATGTCCGGGCCATCCCGAACAGCATTGTACGACCGGCGTGGAAACCACCACCGGCCCCCTGGGACAGGGCCTGGCCAACAGCGTCGGCATGGCCATTGCCCAACGATGGATGGCCGGGTATTTCAATCGCCCCGGTTTCGACGTGATCGATTTTGACGTGTTTTCGCTGTGTGGAGACGGGTGTCTGATGGAGGGGGTTTCCAGCGAAGCCGCCTCGCTTGCGGGCCATCTCAAGCTGTCGAATCTCTGCTGGGTGTACGACAACAACCGGATTACCATCGAAGGCAAAACCGACTTGGCCTTCAGTGAAGACGTGGCCGCGCGGTTTCGAGCCTATGGATGGAAGGTTTCACGCATTGAGGACGCCAATGATCTGGAAGCGTTGACGAGGGCGTTCGAGTCGTTCAAGAACGAAACCGAAGCGCCGAGTCTCATTATTGTTGACAGTCACATCGCATTCGGAGCGCCTAATAAACAGGATACGCATGGCGCGCACGGCGAACCCTTGGGCGAAGATGAAATTCGCCTGGCGAAGAAAACCTATGGATGGCCGGAAGACGCGAAATTTCTGGTGCCCGAGGAAGTCCTGGACCATTTCCGATCCGGTATCGGAGCCCGAGGGCAAGCCGAACGGGACGCCTGGACAACCATGTTTCGTGCGTACAAGGAACAGTATCCTGAACTCGCGGATCAACTCTCGAAAATGGAGAGCCGGCAGCTGCCCGAAAGTTGGGACCGGGACCTGCCGGAATTCCCTGCGGACCCCAAGGGCGTGGCCAGCCGGGCCGCTTCCGGAAAGGTTCTCAATGCCATTGCCAAGGAAGTCCCCTGGCTGATGGGAGGCTCCGCGGATTTGGCTCCTTCCACCAAAACGCTCCTGACGTTCGAAGGCGCCGGAGAGTTTCAATCCGAGGGGGGGCGCAATTTGCACTTCGGCGTTCGCGAACACGCGATGGGTTCAATTTTGAGCGGGATGGCGCTCTCCAAAGTTCGGCCCTATGGCGCCGGGTTTTTGATCTTCAGCGATTACGGGCGACCGGCTATCCGCCTCGCGGCCATGATGAACCTTCCCGTGATTTACGTGTTCACGCATGATTCGATCAGTCTCGGCGAAGACGGACCGACGCATCAACCAATCGAGCACCTGGCGTCGTTGCGCGCCATTCCCAATCTCGTGCTGGTCCGGCCCGGAGACGCCAATGAAGTCGTGGAAGCGTGGCGGGTTGTCATGCAACTCCAACGGCAACCCGCGGTATTGGTCCTGACGCGGCAGGCCATTCCCACGCTGGATCGGACGCGGTATGCGCCGGCCAGTGGCCTTGCCAAAGGCGCGTATGTCCTGGCCGATGCCGGGAACGGCAAACCCGAGGTTCTGCTGTTGGCTTCCGGGAGCGAAGTGTCGTTGTGTGTGGAAGCGCAAGAGGAACTCAAAAAGCAGGGCATCCACGCGCGAGTCGTAAGCATGCCGTGCTGGGGACTCTTTGAGCAGCAAAGTCAGGAGTATCGGGACAGTGTCCTTCCTCCCGAGGTGACGGCCAGGGTGTCCGTTGAGCAAGCCACGACGTTCGGCTGGAGTAAATACGTGGGATCGAGCGGCATGAGTCTCGGCATCGACACCTTTGGAGCATCGGCCCCGTATAAGGCTCTCCTCGAACATTTCGGATTTACCGTGGTCCGTATCGTAGCCGCTGCGAAACAACAGTTGGCAACGCCGGTCAACGCGGAGGTTCGGTAATCCGATTCGTCACGGACATGCCATGGCAAAACCTTATCCTTCGGTTATCTCCGACAACCCCTCCTTCACCCCCGACAACCCTTCTGTCATCCCGGCAAAAAGAACTGGATCCCCGATTAAGGATGTCGGGGACGGATCCAGGGTCTTTACTCTTTCTTTCGTTCGCAAGACAACGACGCTGGATTCCTGCTTTCGCAGGAATGACAGAAAGGCGGTCAGGAATGACAGAAGGAGGATAGGAGTGACAGATTCGAGTTTTTTTTATACCAATGCCCTCGGTTGAATATTGAATCGGACATATGAGTGAAAACGGTCAAGAGCAGTCGTTTGCCCCGGGCATGAACCGCCAGACCCGGGCGGTGGGATCGTGCGACGAGGCCGTGCGCGCCTCGCTTGACGATTTGCAAGCCAAGGATTTTATCCGCAGGCTTTGGGCCAAAGATCCCTCGCTGTGGCACGAGGACCCCGCCCATCAAGCCATCATTCGAAACGCCCTCGGTTGGCTGTCCCTTTCCGAACAACAGATCCGTGACGTTTCACGCTTGCAGGCGTTTGCCAACGAAGTAAAAACCGCAGGGTTTACCCATATCCTCCTGTTGGGCATGGGCGGGAGCAGCCTCTGCCCGGAAGTGTTCCGGATGACCTTCGGCGTCATCCGGGGCTACCCTGAATTGCATGTGTTGGATAGTACGGTTCCCTCGCAAGTGAGGAGTTTTGAGGAGAGAGTCGATCTCGAACGTACGCTGTGTATCGTGGCAAGCAAGTCCGGTTCGACCACCGAACCGCTGGTGTTCCAAAAATATTTCTTTGAACGCATGCGCCAGGTCAAGGGCGACCTCGCCGGTGAGAATTTTATCGCGATTACCGACCCGGGTTCGCTCCTGGAACGCCTGGCCCGGGAACTTCGGTTTCGAGCGATTTTCCCCGGCGTGCCCGACGTCGGGGGGCGCTATTCGGCCTTATCCAACTTCGGCATGGTGCCGGCCGCCGCGATGGGCGTGGACGTGGAGGTTCTGCTGCGTCAGGCCGAACGCATGCGTCGGCAATGCGATTCGACCGTGCCCGCTCAGGACAATCCCGGTGTCACGTTGGGGGTGGTTCTGGGGGCGTTGGCCAAAGCCGGTTGTGACAAGGTGACGTTTGTCACTTCTCCCGCGATCGGCGATTTGGGGGCCTGGTTGGAACAGTTGATCGCCGAAAGTACGGGGAAAGAAGGCAAGGGTCTCATTCCAATCGATGATGAACCGTTGGGGGAGGCAAGCGTTTACGACAGCGATCGCGTGTTTGTGTATATCCGATACGCGGATGGGGCCGTTCCGGAGCAGGATGCTACCGTCGATGCCTTGGAATCGGCCGGACATCCGGTCGTGCGCATTGATTGTGTGAGTTTGCTGAATCTCGGGCAAGAGTTCTTTCGGTGGGAGATGGCGACCGCCACGGCAGGAGCACTGTTGGGAATCAACGCGTTCGATCAACCCAATGTCCAGGAAAGCAAAGACTTTACCAGGTTCTATCTCGAAGAATTCAAACAGAGCGGACGATTGCCGGAGGAGTCACCCGTGTTCACGGACGGCGGCGTTCGTGTTTTCGCCGATGACGCGAATCGACAAGCATTGGCCGGCGCGTCTTCACTGGCCAATGTGGTGGCCGCGCATCTCTCCCGCGTACGGACCGGCGATTACGTGGCGATCAACACGTACCTTGAACGGACGCCCGCGGCACACGATGCCTTTCAGCGTATCCGCGCCATCATTCGTGACGCGAAGCGAGTCGCGACGACGTTGGGGTATGGCCCGCGCTTCCTGCATTCAACCGGTCAACTTCATAAAGGCGGTCCCGATTCCGGCGTGTTTTTTCAGATCACTGCGGATCAGGGAGAGGATCTGGACATTCCCGATGAGCCTTATTCCTTCGGTACGCTGGCGGCTGCCCAGGCTTTGGGGGATCTGAAAAGTCTTTCCACGCGCAACCGGCGGGTGATCCGGATTCATCTCGGCGGCAACGTTGATGACGGACTCAGGAGAATCCAGAAGGCGGTCGAGGAAGCATTGCTTGGATCGTCTTGCGACGATCAGCGTCTTTCATAGAGTAAAGAAGGCTGGCTGGAACAGATTGCCGGCGTCACACCAACCGCCATTGTTGGCCGTCGGTTGTGATCAGCTTATCCGCTTCAACGGGTCCCCACGTGCCCGCGGGGTATTCGGGCAACCATTGGCTGCCCTGGGCGTTCCATCCGTCGAGAATGTCCGTAATCCAAGCCCATGAAGCTTCCACGGCATCCCGCCGCATGAACAGCGAGGCGTCTCCGGCCATCACGTCCAACAGCAACCGTTCATAGGCTTCAGGCGACGGAGCGGCAAAGGCATCGCCGTAGTTGAAGTTCATGTCCACGGGATGGGTTGTTGCCCGGCTTCCGGGATTCTTGGCCATAATCCTCAACGCCATTCCCTCGTGTGGTTGAATACGAAACGTCAGCACATTGGGGGCCTGGCGCGTTTGCGAGGCGGCGTTAAAAAGAATTTCCGGAATGTCTTTGAATTGCACCGCAATTTCCGAGGCCCGACGCGGCATGGCTTTCCCGGTTCTCAGATAAAAGGGCACGCCCGACCACCGCCAATTTTCCACGTAACACCGAAGGGCCACGTACGTCTCCGTGGTCGAATCCGGTCGGACGCCGGTCTCGTGCCGGTATCCGGGAACGGATTGGCCTTTGATGGTGCCCGGAGCGTATTGCGCACGGACCGTGACGCGCTCCACGTCCGTGCCGCGGATGGGTCGGAGAGACCGGAGGACCTCCATGCGGGCATTGCGAACCACGTTCGTCTCCAATGAATACGGCGGTTCCATGGCAATCAGGCAGAGGAGTTGGAGGATGTGATTCTGCATCATATCCCGGAGCGCCCCGGCGTGTTCGTAATAACTGGCCCTGGTGCCCAGGCCTTCTTCTTCGCTTACGGTAATCTGGACGTGGTCGATGTATTTATGATTCCAGATGGGTTCGAAAATACTGTTGGCGAACCGGAGCACCATGATATTCTGAACCGTTTCTTTTCCGAGATAATGATCGATGCGGTAGATTTGAGATTCATCGAACACGTCGCCGATTGTCGTATTGATGGCCTTGGCCGACTCCAGATCATGACCGATGGGTTTTTCAACGATGACCCGGGAGACGCGATCAGGCAGGTCGGCCGGATAGATCAGCCCGGCGTGCCGTAATCCTTCGCAAGAAGGTCCGAAAGAGGAGGGCGGAATCGCCAGGTAGAAAATGCGATGGCCGGGCAAGTTGAATCGGGTCTCGACTTCTTCGATTCGTTCGCGAAGCCGTTCATACATCGTGAGATCTTCACTGGCCCCGGAAAAATAATGCAGTCGTCGCTCAAAGTCCGCCCATGCGTCTTCTTGGAGAGACTGACGGGAAAATTGTTCAATGCCGCCGTGCGCCATCTTCCTGAACTCATCGTCACTCCAGGGCTTGCGCCCGATTCCCACCACGGCATAGTTGGCAGGGAGCAACCCGTCCAGCCCCAGATTGTAAAGAGCCGGCAGGAGCTTGCGCCTGGTGAGGTCCCCGGATCCCCCAAAAATCACGAGGGTACAGGGTTCGACCCGTGCGCTGGAATTGTTCTGTCTCGGCAAGGGCTGCTCGTGTTGTGGGGTTCTTGTCATGTCCTACGACTCATGTTGAGGATTTGACCTTATGGCCGCCGAATGCGCGACGGAGGGCGGCCAGCATTTTCTCTGAAAATGACTCTTCCTGCCTGGATCGGAATCGAGTGAAGAGCGCCGCGGATAAGGTGGGAACCGGGACATCCTTATCCATCGCCTCCATCAGCATCCATCGACCTTCGCCCGAATCCTGAACGTGTCCTTTTAATCCGGCAAGCGTGGGGTCGTCTTTGAGGGCCGAAGCCCCGAGTTCCAACAGCCATGAACGCACGACGCTCCCATGCATCCACAGGTCGGCAATCTTGGGTAAATCAAGATTATAATCGCTTTTCGACATCAATTCGAATCCTTCGGCATAGCCTTGCATGATGCTGTATTCGATGCCGTTATGAACCATTTTGACGTAATGTCCGGCGCCGTGACCGCCGACGTGAGCCCATCCGTCCGGTGGGGCCAATGTGGTGAACACCGGCGCAAGCCGGCGCACGGCCGTTTCTTCACCGCCGATCATCAGACAATAGCCGATCTGGAGTCCCCAAATACCCCCGCTGGTTCCGGCGTCGATGTAATGAATCCCGTTGGTTGCCAATTCCGCGGCCCGGCGTACGTCGTCGTGGAAGTTGGTGTTGCCTCCATCGACGATGACGTCGTCCGGTTCCAACAGGCCTGCAAGGGCCTGGACGGTTTCTTCCGTCGGCGTGCCGGAGGGGACCATCATCCAGACGACGCGCGGTTTGGCCAGTTTTGAGACGAGGTCTTGCAGCGAAGAGGATCCGACCGCTCCGATTCTCTCAGCTTGCGTCACGAGGTCTTGCGCCCGGTCGAAGACCAGCACTCGATGATCGTCCTGCCGGAGCCGCGTCACCATATTCATGCCCATTTTGCCGAGTCCGATAAATCCGATTTCCATGCGCAGTCCTTTCCTTTTCGCCTTAATAGGATCTTCCGGGGAGGAGATTCATCGTATGGGGAAAAAGTAGTTTGTCCCGAGAGGGTTCGACCCGTGTCCTCATTGTCTAAGGACTCTAGCTTACCTTTGGGGGTCCGATATTGCAAAGTGACAGGGCAGGTGAGACGCCTTATAATTTGCCGGTATGGGGCCCGAAGCCGTTTCTTCACCTCCTCGACCGGATCCGGTGCTGTTGGAGACGACGCTACGAACCCGGCTGCCCTTTCGGGCCGAGTTGGTCAACGTCGTGCCGTTGTGTGGGGATGCGTCGAATCGGCGGTATTACCGGCTCGAGTTGCAAAACGCCCCTTTCTCTTCGCTGATCCTCATGCAGTTGGCGGACCCGGAGGGATTCAAGGTTTCGGAAGAAGCCGTGAGCGGGAGAGTCGCGGACGTCCGGGAACTCCCGTTTCTGAATATCCTGCGGCCATTGGCCAGGTCCGGGGTTCCGGTCCCCGTGCTCCATTTTTATGACGAAGCCGCGGGGCTTCTGTATCTCGAAGATTTCGGTGACCTGACCTTGTTTCATGCGTGTCATCGAGATGGGAAATCCGCCGTTCGGAAATATTATCCGCTGGCCATCGATACGTTGGTCCGGATCCATCTTCAACTGACGTTACGCGGCGCCGATGCCGATGATTGTCAGGCCTTTTTCCGCTCGTTTGATGAGCCGCTGTTGATGTGGGAGTTCGAACATTTCTTGGAATACGGCATTTGGGTCAGGCGAGAGAAAAAGCCGATGTGCGCGGATGACGAACACGCGATTCGCAACGGGTTTGCCTTCATCGCCGAATGGCTTGCCAAGCAACCCCGGGTGTTTACGCATCGTGATTATCACTCGCGAAATTTGATGGTGGATGGTGATCGACTGGGGGTCATCGATTTTCAGGATGCGTTGCTGGGACCCGCAACCTATGATCTGGCCTCTCTTCTCCGGGACTCCTACGTGGCGTTGGATGAAGCGTTTGTCGATGAGATGATCGATCGATACGTCACCGGGATGTGTGCGGGACTCGATCCGGCCGGACGAGAGCGTCTGTTGTTGACGGACCGCACGGCGTTTCGGCGGCTCTTTGATTTCACGAGCATTCAACGCAATCTGAAAGCCGCAGGCCGATTCGTGTATATTGATAAGGTCAAAGGGAATCCCAAATTTTTGGCGGATATTCCACGGACGTTGGGCTACGTGCGGCGGAACCTGGAAAAATATCCCGAGTTGGAATCGCTCCTCCAACACCTCACGCCCTATATTCCCGAATGGCGGTGACGACGATCCCATGAAAGCCATGCTCCTGGCAGCGGGTCTCGGCATCCGGCTTCGTCCGTTGACGGAATCCGTTCCGAAACCGCTCTTACCCTTGGGACCCTGTCCTCTTCTGGTGTGGAATCTCCTCCTGCTGCGTCGTCATGGCGTCGAGAACGTAATGATCAACCTGCACTACCTCGGCGAGCAGATCAGGCAAGCGTTAGGAGACGGTTCGCAATGGCGCATGCACCTTTCGTATTCGGAGGAACCTGTGTTGCTGGGAACGGGTGGCGGCATCAAACGCGTCGAAGAGTTTTTTGAGAACAATCCATTTCTCGTGTTGAACGGAGACACGATCGCGGATCTTGATGTGTCCGAACTGGTTGCGCGTCATCATAAAGAAGAGGCGCTTGCCACCATGGCGCTCCGTGATGATCCCGACGTGGAACGTTGGGGCGTGATCGAGACGGATAAGGATGACCGGGTCTTGCGCATTCAGGGCAAGGGGCGTGCGGCTCAAGCGGACGACCTGCCCCCGTGCCGTCGCATGTTTGCCGGTATCCACGTGCTTGATCCGGTTATGTTGCGCCACGTTCCGCAAGGGAGCTTTTCTTCGATTATCGATGCCTACGTGTGGTGGCTGGAACGGGGAGCCACGGTCGCCGGGCAAGTGTTTTCCGGGTACTGGTCCGACGTCGGAACGCCCGAACGTTATGCGCAGATCCAACGCGACGTCGAGGCGGGCATCATCAACGTTCCCGAATGAGATCCGGTGATGAAGACGTCAATCCCTGAAGAACTTCTCCCGCTGCTTCAGGATCTGGGCGAACAGCTTCTCGAAGGAAAATCCCTTTCACAAAGCCTATCGCGCCTGTGTGAACAATTGGCTGAACGCTGTTCGTATCCCCTGGTGTGGGTGGCCATACGAGAGGCTGACGGAAACATCTCCGTGCATGCACGGGCCGGTGATCCTGGATTGACCCCGGATCCGTCACGTTTGACTGACGAGGAACGGCATTGCGTTGAATCCGTATTGGATACGCAGAGGACGCTTCACCATCGAGAGGAACGTGATCGGGCGGATGGGGCGCCCCGTCTCGTGGGAGGAAAACCGTACCCGGCGCAACTCGTGGTTCCTCTCCGTACGCGGGATCTCGTGCTCGGTGCCCTTGCCCTCTATGGTGCACATCGGGACGCGTTCGATCCGTTCACGATTCACTGGATTGAAACGCTTGCGAGGAACGTCTCGATCATCTTGTCCTTGGCCACGGTTCGCAAAGAAACGGCAGCACGCATCTTTCATGTGACCCATCATGATGCCCTGACCGACTTGCCCAACCGGATTCTGTTTGCCGATCGTCTCAAGCAGGCATTGGCTCGGGCCCAGCGTTATGGCCGGGGAGTCGGGGTCCTTTTCGTCGACCTGGATCAATTTAAATCGATTAATGATTCCCTGGGGCATGAAACGGGGGACGCGTTGCTCAAAATCGTGGCGGATCGTCTGGTGCGTTGCGTGCGGAGTACGGATACCATCGCCCGGCTCGGCGGCGATGAGTTTGCCATGGTGCTACCGGATCTGGCTCGGGGGCAGGACGCCGGGCTCGTGGCGCAAAAGGTCCTGGATGCAGTCGGCCAGCCGGCAACCGTGGGCGATCAGACGATTCCGGTCACGGCGAGCGTGGGCATTGCGTTATATCCCTTTGATGCCACCGATCCCGATGCGCTGCTGGCGCAGGCAGATCGGGCGATGTATCGCGCCAAAGAAAAAGGCGGACAGTGCTATCAATTCGTGTCCGAGGAAAAGAACATGCGGGCGTTTGAGCGGCTCACGTTGGATAAGGGCCCTGGTTCAAAGCGTTGACAAAAAGCCACGTTTGTTGAAAAAAAACATCAACTAACCCTGGTTGTATTCGCTCGATCGGTTTTTTCGACGTTTTCTCTAGCGGTCACATTTCCCTCTTGAAAAGAGCTTTTGGCCAATGCCGAAAGCCTTTTCGACATTAATGATCGGCACGTTGGCCGTTTTTAACATGCTAACCTCTTCGCAATTCTTGAAAATTGGCCCCGTTCTTGCATCGAACGTTTTTAGGGCTAGACAGAAGTCTCATCTTGAGAAGGGAAAAAGTATTCCGTTACGGAAAGATATGTAACAAGCAGCATCTGCGAAGGAGGTATCCTATGAAAACACATCAGTCAATCATTGTGGTCACGTTGTCGTGTCTGCTCCTGCTGATTTCGGCTTGTGGGAAGAAGTCCATCCATGGTGTGAGTGGAGTGGAAGATTCTTATTCGAGCGAGGGCAAGGTTGCAGGTCAAATGAATGACAAAGACGTTTCCGATGATCCCGCGATGCAGTTTGACAAGACAGCATTGGGAAATGGCGGGGACACCGGAGCGGTCGCGGCTCTATCGGCCGACGATTTTCATGACGGAAAGGGCGAGACCACGCTTGTCGGAGAAGCGCAGGAGAGTGCTTCTTCCATTTTTCCCAATTCGGCGAGCAGCAGAGGATCGGGTTCTTCCTTGGGGGCCGATGAAATCGGGAATAACAAACGTGCGTCGCGGGCACTGACCCGGGATCAGTTGACGGCGTCCGGCAATACAGTTGTTCAGGACAATGTCGAGGGAAAAGGCACACATGATTCACAGGGTCTCCGGGATGTCTTTTTCGCCTATGATAGTTGGCGACTCTCTGAGCAATCTCATCGGATTTTGGAAGCCAATGCCAAGTGGCTCAAGGCACATCCGCATGCCCGCGTGCTCATTGAAGGGCATTGCGATGAGCGGGGAACGCGGGCATACAATTACGTCCTCGGTGACAGACGAGCTGAGATGACCAAACAGTATTTGTTTCATTTAGGGGTTCCTGCTCATCAAATGACGGTGGTTTCTTATGGCAAGGACCGTCCGCTATGCCACGTTTTCAGTAAAGCGTGTTTCAAGTCCAATCGGCGAGCGCATTTTTCCATGGATGTGAACCTGGCGTCCCGTGACTAGAGGGTGAGGCATGGCCCGTGCTCTCTTTCATCGGTATGAAAATAGCCTTTTGGAACCCTCTCCAATTTCCCGCATTAAGCGGGAAATTGGAGAGGACCGGAGTGAAGGGGAAAAGCCTTGGGCCCCGCGCTCGTCCCTTCATCACGGTGCCGAAATACGCGCTCTCCGAGCGTCTATTCGTTCAGCTTCCTCGCTACGATTCAAAAGCCGAAGCAATCCGGCATATTGTTCAAGACTTGGAACGATCCGGGGATGTTCAACGCCAAAGGCCGCCTCTCGGACTTTGAGCGCCTGTTCCACCAACGGGACGGCTTTCGTATATTCTTTCCTGGCTTCAAAGACCAACGCCAGGCTGCTTAAGGTGATGGCCATGTGGGGATCCATGGCCCCGACCGAGGTCGCCCATACGGGAAGTGCCCTCCAGAAATAGGGTTCGGCCGCAGCCAAGTCCCCCCGGACCCGATACAGTTCACCGACGTCATGCAACGCCTCGGCAAGGGCGCTATCCGGTTGTTCCAGGGCTTCGGCTTGGCGAAGTGCCTCCAAAAGGACGAGTTCCTTCTCGGCATCATCACTCTCCCGTACCAGGTCGGGCTCAGAAGTTGAGGCAGGGGGCGGGGACACCTGTTCTTCGCAAGCCGCGAGGAAGAGAACCAGGAAAATCCCGGCCATCACGTTGTGCAGGATCGGTTTCATCATCACGGGATCATAAGAGAATCCGATCGATTCGCCAACCGTTGCGGTCTCGTGAAAGAGCCGCCGGTCTGGACTTTTGGGATCGTCCGCTGTAGCCTACGTAATTATAAGGGTGCCTGATGAATCGAAGCTATTGGAATCAATGAAGGAAAACCCGTGAACGTCCTGCATCGAATCGAGAAATTCTTTCGCCGGGACTTGTGGATTCAGGACTCCGCCACGCTCCAGGGTTTATCAGCGTTTTATATCAAACCCCTGCGGTTGACCGTGGTCGCCATCTCGGATTTTCGTGATGGCGTGCTGAGTATCCGGGCGACGAGTCTCGTTTCGACCACGCTGCTGTCCCTCGTTCCTTTCCTGGCCGTGACGTTCTCCGTGCTCAAAGCCTTTGGCGTGCATCAACAATTCGAACCGCTGCTCGCCCAAGGCCTGGAGCCGTTGGGGGAAAAAGGCACGGAGATCGCCGATCACATTGTTGAATTCGTCAATAATCTCAAAGTCGGTGCCTTGGGGGCCGTTGGTCTGGCAGGCTTGTTTTATACCACGTTTTCCCTGATCGATAAGATCGAAGAAGCCCTCAACTATATCTGGCGCGTGCGCGACGCGCGGCCCCTGACGAGAAAATTTACCGACTACCTGAGTGTGGTGCTCGTGGGCCCCGTGCTCGTCTTTACGGCCGTTGCCACCATCGCTTCGGCCCAAAGCCATTGGCTCGTGCAAACAATCTTACGAATCGAACCCGTGGGGACCGCCGTGCTCTGGATGACGGCCCTCATGCCGTTTGTCCTGATTTGTCTCGGGTTTACGTTTTTGTACAAGTTCGTGCCTCATACGCAAGTCAGTGTCGCCTCAGCCCTGGTGGGTGGCGTGACGGGCGGGATTCTGTGGAAAATCGTCGGGATGCTGTTTGCCACTTTCGTCGCAGGAGCGGCGCGCTACAGTGCCATCTACTCCAGCTTCGCCATCCTGATTCTGTTCCTTATCTGGCTCTACGTGGGCTGGCTGATTGTCCTGGTCGGCGCGCAAGTGGCCTATTATCATCAACATCCCGCGGCCTACCTGACGCGCCTTCGATGGAAACAGGATACCGCCGCCTTCCAGGAACATCTGGCCTTGACCATGCTGGTCCACGTCGCGCGGCAGCATACGGCCGGTGAGCCACCCTATCAGACTCAACAGTTGGCGGCGAAATTGGGGGTGCCTCTCTCCGCGCTGGAGGCTCTCGTCGAAAACTTCGTGACCCATGGCCTGATGTACCGAACGTCCGAACCCAAGGGCATGACCTTGGGGCGTCCCCCGGAACAGATCACCGTGCTGGAAGTACTTCAACTTGTCGCGCATAAAGACCAGACCGAGCTGCTGCCGCAAAGCAACGACTCCATTGGAGCGCTGCTACGCCAACGCGATCAAGCCGTCCATCAGGCCTTGGCCGGCGTAACGCTGGCAACACTCGCCACCCAAGACCCCGTGGCCCTGCTTTCGCCAGAACCGTCTTCCGTCTTCGCGGATCAACCTGTCTCGTGACGGTTTTTGTTGACCTTTCATGATGCTTAATATGTCCTGGAGAGGAAGGTTGTAGGATGACGGAGGTTTCGGTAGGCTCCTCTCTCATGAATCCTGGAAATAATCTGACGATAGCTCTGGTCCAGATGGCTTGTGGGGCTGTTCCCCAAGAGAACCTCGACGCTGCTATTGCGAAAGTTGAAGAAGCGGCACGGTGTGGAGCCAAGGTTGTCTGTCTGCCGGAACTGTTTCGTTCGCAGTATTTTTGTCAAAAAGAAGATGCGGCCTTGTTTGATCTGGCCGAGTCGATTCCCGGGCCCTCGACCGAGGCGTTGGCTAAGGTAGCGGGTCAGCTCAACGTGGTGATGATCGTCCCGGTTTTTGAACGACGGACGGCCGGGATTTATCACAATTCGGTTGTGGTGGTGGACAGCGACGGATCCATTGCCGGTCTCTATCGCAAGATGCACGTGCCCGATGATCCGGCTTATTACGAGAAGTTTTATTTCACGCCAGGGGATAAGGGCTTTCAGGCGATTCAGACGAGTGCGGGTAAAATCGGCACCCTGATCTGTTGGGATCAATGGTATCCCGAAGCCGCTCGCCTCACCACGTTGCAAGGTGCCGAGATGTTGTTCTACCCAACCGCAATCGGGTGGCATCCATCGGAAAAAGCACAAGAGGGCGAGTCGCAGCGAAGTGCCTGGCAGACTATTCAGCGCAGTCACGCGATTGCGAACGGCGTGTTCGTTGCCTCGGTGAATCGGGTGGGTCATGAGAAATCCGATGCGGGTGGAGACGGCATCGAATTTTGGGGAAGTTCGTTCGTGTGCGACCCGTTCGGCGCGGTCTTGGCCGAAGCATCGATCGGCAAGGAAGAGATTCTCCTCGCTGAAGTGAACGTGAGCCGGGTTGAGGAAGTCCGGCGCAATTGGCCTTTTCTCCGTGACCGCCGGGTCGATGCGTATGGCGGCCTCACGAAGCGGTTCTTCGACCAGAGCGACGATGGCGAGTGCTAGCCCGGATTTCTCACCGCGTGGTCCTCTCCCTTCCAAAAAGAAGGCATCGAATCACGCCCTTACTCAATCGGGGTTTCGCATGCCGGCGGAGTGGGAGCCGCATGAGGCTACCTGGCTGGGATGGCCCCATAACGCCTCTGATTGGCCCGGGAAAATGTCCGCCATCCATTGGGTCTATGGGGAGATTGTTCGGAAGTTGGCGGAAGGAGAACGGGTCCGTATTCTCGTTCAGTCACGGGCCCATGAGGATCGTGCGCGGAGCGTGTTGATACGGGCCGGGGCCGATCTTTCCGTTGTCGAGTATTTTCGGATTGCAACGGATCGCGGATGGACTCGTGACTTCGGTCCGGTTTTCGTGACGCGGGACCGGCCGGTTTCCGAAGTGGCTATCGCACGTTTCCGCTTTACCGCTTGGGCTCGCTACCCTGATTGGAAAAAGGACGATCGGGTTCCGGTGAAACTGGCTTCCCGGCTGAAATGCCGCTCCTTTCCCATCGTCCACAAAGGGCACAAGGTTGTCCTGGAAGGGGGCAGCATCGACGTGAACGGGGCCGGGACCGCGTTGACCACCGAAGAATGCTTGCTCGATCCTCATGTCCAGGTCCGAAATCCCGGGTTTCTGGCTGCGGATTATGAGTCGGTGTTCAAAGAATCCCTGGGCGTCACCAACGTAGTCTGGTTGAACAAAGGCATCGCCGGGGACGACACCCACGGGCACGTGGATGACGTGTGTCGCTTCGTGAATCCGACAACCGTGGTGTTGTGCCGGGAGCGGGACAGCCGTGACGCCAATTATCGCGTGCTGGCTGAAAATCGGGAGCGCCTAGAAAATGCCACGCTGGAGAACGGTACGAAAATCGAGGTGGTTCCCTTGCCCATGCCGGCCCCCCTGTACTTTGACGGCCGGAGGCTCCCGGCGAGCTATGCCAATTTTTATATTGCGAATGCGGCGGTCCTGGTGCCGACGTTCAATGATCCCAATGATCGGATAGCCCTGGGCATTTTGAGCGAATTGTTTCAAGACCGCCAGGTTGTCGGGATCCACGCGGTCGATCTTGCGTGGGGATTCGGGACGTTGCATTGTCTGACTCAACAACAACCCGCCTTGCCCGCCGGGTAAACATTTCTCGTAACTCCATGTCAGGACCAATCACACTTTCTTCTCCGCTTCGCCTCGGATGGATCGGGACGGGTGTCATGGGAGTTGCCATGGCCGGACATCTCCTGGCCAAGGGCCATGCGCTCACCGTTTTTTCACGAACGCGGTCAAAAGCCGAAGGACTGTTACGACAAGGGGCGCAATGGGCGGAGTCGCCGGCACGAGTGGCCGATGAGTCCGACGTGGTCTTCACGATGGTGGGGTTCCCTCAGGATGTGTCCGACGTGTACTTGGGCGAAGCAGGCCTCGTTCATCAGGCGCGAGCGGGAACAGTGTTTGTGGACATGACGACCGCTCCGCCGAGTCTGGCCGGCAGGATAGCCGAAGCCGTCGCGGCTCGTGGCGCGTTTTTCCTGGATGCCCCGGTGTCGGGTGGGGACGTGGGGGCGCGCAACGCGTCGTTGTCCATTATGGTGGGTGGAGAAGCCGGGGTCGTGGAAACGATCAGGCCGCTGTTTGAATCCTTGGGCCGGACGATTGTGCATCAGGGCTCCACGGGCGCCGGCCAGCACACCAAGCTCTGCAACCAGATCACGATCGCCGGAACGATGATCGGGGTGTGCGAGTCGTTAGTGTACGGCTATCGCGCGGGGTTGGATCTGGACACCATGTTGCAATCCATCCGGGGCGGCGCAGCGGCGTGTTGGACCCTGGACAACCTGGCCCCTCGAATCCTGGCTCGAAACTTCGAACCGGGGTTCTTTGTCGAACATTTTGTGAAGGACATGGGCATAGCCCTTGAAGAAAGCAGACGCATGGGGCTTGTCCTTCCAGGGCTGTCATTGGTGCATGAGCTCTATCTGGCCGTTCAGGCTCATGGGCATGGACGCTCCGGCACGCATGCCTTGATCGTGGCGTTGGAGGAATTGTCGAACGTTCACGTGAGCGCCAAGCCGGTCGAACCGTAGCATCCTCTTTTCGATGCGCACCCTCGACGATCTCAAAAAAATCCTCGCCCGGATCGATGGCCGGGGGTACAAGGCGTACAAGGACCTGCAAGGCGCCTATGCCTATCCCCGGTTCACCCTCTTCATCGATCATGTGCAAGGCGACCCCTTTGCATCCCCTTCCAAAATTCGAGTGCGGGTTCCCGCTACCGTCGCCAAACTCCCTCCCGATCTCTTTTCAAGTCGCGTTCGCCGGGTGGCGTTGCAGGATTTTTTGATCCGTGAAGTGCATCATGCGATTCATCACGTGTGCCAAGGCAATCGGGGGATCGGAAAAAGCGGCCTTGTTGCCATTGACGCGGGCGGTCAGGAAGTGTTGGAGCGAACGGCGATGGTGGTGACGCCGGAGTGGGTCGAAGCCCGATTGTCGATCGGGTTGCCGGCACAAGGTCGCACCATCCTTGGCCGGCAGGCCGAGGCCATGCTTTGCCGGGAAGTGCCGGAGATGGCGGAACGGGCCTTGAAGTGGAGATCCGTCGATCAGGAACGAGCCCGCGTCTTTGTCGATTGTGTGGACAATCAGGAATCCATCCGCGCGCAATTGGATTCGTTGGGGTTGGTGGCCTTCATTGCCGACGGGGCAATTCTTCCGAGGAGCAGCGGGGCGTCCGATCGCCCGCTTTCCCGGGAACGGGCACACTCGTTTCGTACGCCCGATTCGCTCCGCGTGTCGATTTCCATCCCGCATCCGGTTCCCCGGGACGGCAGGCTCGTAAACTCGTTAACGGGTTGCGGGATCTCTCAAGGCGTCACGTTGATCGTGGGAGGCGGGTATCACGGCAAGTCTACGGTCCTGCGGGCGTTGGAGCGCGGGGTGTATCCCCACGTGCCGGAAGACGGACGGGAGTACGTGGTGACAACGGAACGGGCCGTGAAAATCCGGGCGGAAGACGGCCGCTCTATCGAACGGGTGAACATCAGCGGGTTTATCAAAAATCTGCCCTACGGGCAGGAGACCGGGCGGTTTTCAACGGACAATGCCAGTGGAAGCACCAGTCAGGCCGCCTCGATTCTCGAAGCTGTCGAAGTCGGGGCCAACACGCTGCTGCTGGACGAGGATACGTCCGCGACCAATTTCATGGTGAGGGATGCCCGCATGCAGACGTTGGTTCACAAGGAGCATGAACCCATCACGCCGTTCGTGGATCGGGTCCGTGAGTTGTATGAACGGCATGGGGTATCCACGGTGTTGGTGATGGGAGGCTGCGGCGATTATTTCGACGTGGCCGACACGGTTATCGCGATGCAGGCCTATCAGCCGCTCGACGTGACAAAAGAAGCCCAACGCATTGCACGAGAGTTCCGAACCCAACGGGCAATCGAAACGACCTCGTCCTTAGCCGAGGTCGCGGCCAGGATTCCCGTGCGGGAGAGTCTCGATCCTTCCCGTGGTAAACGCGAGGTGAAGATCGAGGCCAGATCCGTGGATGCCATTGCCTTCGGGCATGAGGTGATCGATATGAGCGGTGTGGAACAACTCGTGGACGCCAGCCAAACCCGGGCGATCGGGTATGCGCTGCATCTGGCGTCCCGCCGTTTTATGGAGGGGAGGGGATTGAAAGCGATCGTGCAAGGCCTTGTCGAACAGTTCAACGACGCCGGTTTGGATGGGCTCGACCCCTATCACCAGGGCGAACGGCATCCGGGGAATTTCGCCCGGCCCCGTGCCTTTGAAATTGCCGCGGCATTGAACCGCCTGCGCACGCTTCGGATCAAATAATAGGCGTAGCAACGAGTTTTGACCATCGGCTCCAACCTCATGGCGGCGATCAGGTTGCGCGAGGCGTGTGCTCCACGGTATGTAGCGAGAGAGTGAGTCGTTCCAGGATCTTTCTCAAGGGCAAGAGGAGTTGAACGCGTATGCGACCTGGTTTTGCCGTTGATATCGACAATGTCGTGGCTCAGGCCGAACAGGAAGTCCAGCGCATTTTTCATGAATTAACCGGCAAGTCGTGGCCTTCCGAAACGTATGCCAGTGCCGGCGGGCTCGATACGAGTAATTTGGATCCGGATCTGATTGAACGGATTTTCGATTACTTTCATGAGCGCAGCATCCCAACGCTTCCATTGGTTCCCGGTGCGCGACGGGTGCTGCGACAACTTCAGGAAGATTACCGCATCGTCCTGATCACGGCGCGTCGACCGACGGCGCGACCGCAAACCCTGGACTGGCTGGAAGAACACGGCATCCCGTTCGATGAACTCCATCACACCAAGGACAAGCCGGAAGTGGCGGAGGGCATTGTCGTGGCGGTGGACGATCATCCCGAGCACGTGAGTGACTATTTGGGTCGAGGGGTCCGGGTCTTTCTGATGGATCAACCATGGAACCGGGCGTTTTCGGCCCAAGGCGTGACCAGGGTATCCGGCTGGGATGAGTTATGGCAAAAATTCGGTCTGAGTTCGACCCCGGCCTGATGAAGAAACCGAATCATTCGTTTAAGCCCCTGCGAGCCTTCTTATGGCTGTCGCGACGGTGACGTTTCGACGTTGCCTGCTGAATGCTTCCGAAGCCGGGAGTGATGAAGGGCACGTCGGTTCGCGAGTCTTCTTCGATCTGAATATCGAAGGCCAGGAGTTCGTTGACGTGTATGCGGACGTGCAGGCGGACCGGGAAGGGGATTCGCCGCTATCCGTCACGCCCCCGCAGGGCTACGATGGGCCGTTGAACCTTCAGGTATTGCAAGGTCTCGTCGAGTTCTACTATCGGCAGGCCGCGGGAGGCGGTCCGGATGGGCTCGGCCTGAGGCTCAAGGATTGGATGGTCGAACAGCAAATGGTCGTGCAGTTTGAAGTCTGATTCCTCTCAGCTTTTGTCGAGCGCTTGTTCAATATCCTGAACGATTTGGGAAGAGAGTGGTTTCAGTCCAGGTCTATAACGGGCAATGATCTCTCCGTGTCGATTCACCAGAAATTTCTGAAAGTTCCACTCGATCTCGCCGGGGAACGGACTTTGCGTGGTCAGGTAGTGATAAAGGGGATGCATGTCCTGCCCCTTGACGCTGATTTTGCTGAATAGGGGAAACTCCAAAGCGTATTTGGTGTAACAAAAAGATTTGATCTCCTCGTTGCTGCCGGGTTCCTGCTTCCCGAAATTATTCGCCGGAAACGCCAGAATTTCCAGCCCCTGCTCCCGATACTGTTCATACAACGTTTGCAAGCCTTCGTATTGAGGCGTATTGCCGCACATGCTGGCGGTATTCACCAGAAGCATGACTTTGCCCGTAAAGGTGTGCAGGGCCAGAGGATTCCCGTCAATATCGTTTAACGTGAAAGAATAGACAGGGGCCATGGCCTCACCATGCGTAGAGGTTTCGGCTGCATAACCCGGTTTGCAGGCGCCGAATACGAGGGCCAATAAAACAAAGCCGATCAGCGACGTAAGATGGGAAGCTCGTTTCATGGGTGACTCCTTTTGAAGGGAACACAGGTGTTCTCGTTTGAGGTCGAACGTCATTATTTTACTGCTACGGAAGAAAGTTTGCCAATCACTAAAATAGGGCTTACCTGAACGACCGGCAGGATTTTGAAGCTGAGAAAATTATCGGGAACCGGTATGATCTTCATAGAAGACCGTTAAGGTCTATATATTATTGGTTCGGAGAAACAATCGCGATGCCGCCAGACCCATCCGTTCAAAAACCCAAACGCCGCGAACTCATGATGGCCAGTGTCCCCATGGCCCGGGATCCGGTGTGCGGCATGATGGTGGATCCGCTGTCCGCCGCGGGAACATACGAGCACGCCGGGACAACGTATTATTTCTGTAGTCCCAGGTGTGTCGAACGGTTTCGTAGCGATCCGGACGGGCATCTGAGCGGCAAGTACACGCAGTCCATGGAGGAAGCGCCGGCCAAGCCGGGGACCGAATACATTTGCCCGATGTGTCCCGAAGTCGTCTCGGACAAACCTGCGGCTTGCCCGTTCTGCGGCATGGCGCTCGAGCCGCGAACGGTCACAATGGAAGAAGAAGCCAATCCGGAACTCGTGGACATGACCCGCCGGTTTTGGGTCGGGTTGGTGCTGGCGTTGCCCGTGCTGGTATTGGCCATGGCCGAGATGATTCCCGGCCGGCCCTTGCAGGACGTCCTTTCTCCTGGATGGTCGAATTGGTTGCAGTTCGTCCTGGCCACGCCCGTGGTGGGCTGGGTGGGGTGGCCGTTCTTTCAGCGCGGGTGGGCCTCCATCGTCACCCGCCGCCTCAACATGTTCACCCTCATTGCCATGGGCACGGGAGCGGCCTATCTCTCCAGCGCCCTGGCAACGATTCTGCCAGGCCGGTTCCCGGAGGCATTCCGTACCCCGGCCGGCGACGTGCCCGTGTATTTTGAAGCCGCCTCCGTCATTATCGTCCTGGTGGCCCTGGGCCAGGTTTTGGAACTCCGGGCACGCCGTCGAACTACGGGTGCGCTCAAGACCCTGCTCGGGTTGGCCCCGAAAACCGCGAGGATCGTGCGGGACGACAACCGGGAAGAGGAAATCCCGTTGGAACGGGTCAACGCCGGCGAACGTCTGCGTGTTCGTCCCGGCGAAAAAATCCCGGTGGACGGCGAGGTGCTGGAAGGCTCGACCTCGGTAGACGAATCCATGGTCACGGGCGAAGCTATTCCTGTTGAAAAGCGGACAGGGGATTGGGTGATCGGGGGCACCGTGAACGGAACCGGCACCGTGTTGATGGAAGCCAAACGCGTCGGTCAGGAAACCATGCTGGCGCAGATCGTCAGCATGGTGAGCGAGGCTCAGCGCAGTCGGGCACCCATCCAGCGGGTGGCCGACGTGGTGGCCGGGTATTTTGTCCCGATCGTCGTGTTGGGGGCGGCCGTCACGTTTGGCGTGTGGGCCAGTATCGGGCCGGAGCCGCGTCTGGCCTATGCCTTGGTGAACGCCGTGGCCGTGCTGATCATTGCCTGCCCGTGTGCGCTCGGATTGGCGACGCCCATGTCGATCATGGTCGGCATGGGACGAGGCGCCACCGCGGGCGTGCTCATCAAGAATGCCGAAGCCCTTGAACGATTGGAAAAGGTGGACGTGCTGTTGGTGGACAAAACCGGCACGTTGACGGAGGGCAAACCCGTCTTGCGGTCGGTCGTTCCCGCACCGGGATGGAACGAGGCGGACCTGCTCCGCTTGGCGGCCGGCGTCGAGCGCGTGAGCGAACACCCCTTGGCCGCAGCCATCGTTGCCGGTGCCAAGGAGCGAGGGCTTTCCCTCAGTGAGGTCAAAGAATTTCGTTCGCAGACCGGTGAAGGAGTCGAAGGTCAGGTGGAGGGAAAGGTCGTGGCGTTGGGCAATCGACTGTTCCTCGAACGGGACATGGGTGTGCCTTCGCAAAAATTGATGGAAATCAATGCGCAAAGTGACGTGTTGCGGAAAGAAGGGCAGACCGTGGTGCTGGTGGCGGTTGACGGGCAGCCGGCCGGAGTCATCGGGGTCATCGATCCGCTCAAGCTCACCACGGCCGAAGCGGTGGATGCCCTGAAACGCGACGGGCTCACAATCGTCATGCTCACGGGTGATCATCGCCAGACCGCCGAAGCCGTGGGTCGGCAACTGGGGTTGCAACAGGTTCAGGCCGAGGTTCTGCCCGAACATAAACACCAGATCGTGAAACAATTTCGAAAGAAGGGCCACATGGTGGCCATGGCGGGGGACGGCATCAACGATGCCCCGGCCCTTGCCGAAGCCGACGTGGGCATTGCCATGGGAACGGGCACCGACGTGGCGATGGAAAGCGCGGGCATGACCCTGGTGAAAGGCGACCTTCGAGGCGTGGTTCGTGCCAAGACCTTAAGCAAAGCCATGATGAAGAATATCCGGCAAAATCTCTTCTTCGCGTTTGTCTATAATGCTCTGGGGGTGCCCATTGCCGCAGGTGTCCTCTATCCTTTCCTAGGGCTTCTCCTGAGCCCCATCTTCGCCAGCGTCGCCATGACCTTCAGTTCGGTGTCGGTCATCGCCAATGCCTTACGGCTCAGACAGTTGAGGTTGTAACGGTTCTCTTGGATTCATTGAATTTTTCCCTATGTGAGCGTTCATGCTTGATCGGATAGGCCACGGGTACCAGGCTTTTCTGGTCTGGTTGGTAGATCTTTGCCGGCGGGCGGCCGTCTGGGTCGTGATCGGCGTCCTTGTCGCCACGGGACTGTCCGCGGTGTATACCGCCAAGAACCTGGTCCTCGATACGGACCCGGTTCGTCTATTGGATCCGGACCTGCACTTCAGGCAGTTACAAATAGACTTCTATGCGACGTTCCCGCAACTCGACGATTTGATCCTGGTCGTCGTGGATCAGGGGTCCGCCGAACGCAGACGCGACGCGGTTCACGAATTGGCCAGGCTTCTGGAACGGCAGCCGTCGTTATTCGCATCGGTGTATCAACCCCAGCAGGATGCGTTTTTCGACAAACACGGGCTGCTGTATTTCGACGTCGATGAACTCTGGCGATTGGATGAACGGCTGGCCGAATGGTCCCCGTTTCTGGGGACGCTCGCGCAGGATCCCAGTTTGCGCGGCTTCTTTTCCATTCTCACCCTGGCGTTGGAAGAGGAGCCCACGCCCGAGCAGCAGAAGGTCCTGGCTGACGCGTTTGCCCTGCTGAGCGAGGCGATTGACGCTCAACGACTCGGAAAGCCGCCGACCTCATCCTGGAAACGGACCATGCTTCAGGACGTGACAGGCAAAAGCGATCCGTCGCGCGGATTTCTGCTGGTGAAATCGCGGCTGGACTATTCGAGCCTGGAAGCGGCCGAGGGTCCACTGGAATTCCTTCGCCGGCACAATGCCGATCTTGAGGAGCGGTTCGGGGTCCGAATCCGGCTGACGGGTCCCATTCCGATCGAAGCCGAAGAGCGGGAGACGATTGCCAGGGGTGCGGGGGTGGCTGCGGGTTTATCATTGATCCTGGTGTCGTTCGTGTTGATCTCCGGTTTTCGCTCCCTGCGGCTCGTGGGAGCGATGCTGTGTACGCTCGTGGTAGGTTTGCTGTGGACGGCCTTCTTCGTGGTGGTAGCCGTAGGGTCGCTGAACTTTATTTCCGCATCCGTGCCGGTCTTGTTCATCGGGCTCGGCGTGGATTTCGGGATCCAGTTTGGCCTGCGGTATCGTGAAGAGTTTTCCGAGGTCGGCGATCATGAGGCAGCCTTGCGGCGTGCGGTCGCCGGTGTCGGCGGGGCCCTGACGCTCGCCGCGGTTGCCGCGGCCCTCAGCTTTTTTTCCTTCCTCCCCACGACCTATAAGGGGTTTGCGGAAATGGGGCTCATTGCTGGGGTCGGCATGTTTATCGCCCTGTTTGCAAATCTCACGTTGTTCCCGGCGCTGCTGACCGTGTTTTCGCTTTCCCGGTCCCGTATGGTGAGTCCTGCCAACATGGGGGAAGAGCATGTCAGGGACAATCTATTCTTGGGTGCCATTGTCCGACACCGGCGGGTGATTCTCGGGGCTCTGATCCCCGTGGTATTGGTTGCAGTCGTCATGGTGCCGCGGTTGCAATTCGATTTCAATGCCTTACATCTTCGAGACCCTTCGACTGAAAGCGTCTCTACCTTCCAGGAATTGCTGGCCGACCCGGATACCTCTCCCTACGTGATCCAGGTGCTGGCCGACAATCTTCCTGCCGCCAATGCGTTGGCGGAGAGTCTTCGATCGCTGCCCGAAGTCGATCGCGTGCTCACCCTTTCGAGTTTCGTTCCGGGTGACCAGGATGAGAAGTTAGCCATCATCGACGAGATGGCGTTGGTGCTGGAGCCCATTCTTATGCCCCAGGCCATCGTCGAGATTCCCGGTGAGGAGGAAGAAGTACAGGCCATGAAAGAATTTCGTTCCGCCCTCGGCGTCCATGAATCCCTGAACTGGGAGGGCAATCTCGACAAGCACCTGAAAACCCTCAAGCAAGCGATCGATGACCTGTTGCGCGATTCCAGCGGGTCGACTCTGTTCGTACACGATCTCCGGACGCGGTTGCTGGGAGACTTCCCGAAGTGGCTTGAACGTTTACGCGAGTTGCTGGCTCCGGATGAGATCACGCTGGAGGCGTTGCCCGAGAGTCTGACGAGTCATTATTCCGCTCAAAACGGCCGGACCAGGGTTGAGGTTTTTCCCGCTGAAAACGTCGAAGAAAACCGGGCGTTGCGCCGGTTCGTGTCGAGCGTGCAGCAAAAAGCGCCCGGTGCGATCGGTTCGCCCGTGAGCATTCTGGAAGCCGGGGAAACGATCATCGACGCCTGTATTCAAGCGACTATCCTGGCTATCCTGGTGGCGGCCCTGTTGCTGCTCGTGGTGCTTCGACGCCCGGGGGAAACCCTCTTCGTCCTGCTGCCCCTGGTCCTGACGCTGCTGTTGACGGTTGCCGCGTGTTTGGCGTTGGGCATTCCCCTGAATCTGGCAAACGTGATCGCCTTACCCCTGGTGCTCGGCTTGGGAATTGCCTTCGGCATCTACCTGATCCTGCGGAGACGGGAAGCCGATTCGCGTTCCATTGTCGAGGTGTTGGGAAGCAGTACGTCTCAGGCCGTGCTCTTCAGCGCCCTGACCACGATGGCTTCTTTCGGAGCACTCGGGTTTTCGCATCATCCGGGCATGGCCAGCCTGGGCATCTTGCTGGTCGTGGTGCTGATTCTGGCCATGATCTGTGCCCTGGTCATTCTTCCGGCGCTCCTGGCCGAATGGGAGCAGCGATAAGATCTTCCACCCTCTCCTTCGCATGAGAGCGCCGGGTGAGAAACTGAGTATCAGGGTGACAGAAAATGCAAGGATGATGACATAAAAAGCATTAATGGATGCTGAATGGGCAGAAAATGATCCCATAATGGATCCATTAAGGGGACAAACGGCATCTACGGGGTTTCCACGTCGAGATCGTCGAAGAGATCGTCCATGTACAAGTCGTCGTCAACGGGAGGATGGCCGTCGTAGATCAGGAATCTCCGATGTTGCAGGTATGCTTCCCGCGTAAAGAGATACGGTTCGACCGCCGTTTCGTCCCGAAACGTGACGGCCTCGTCCACTCCCGCCCGGTAGTCGATAAAGCCCAGGAGGGCGACGGGTACCACGTAAGGATTGGGCACATAGAACAGGATGTTGGTGACGGTAGTGACGCCTAAATTCGGAGTGTCTCTCACGGTGCTGGGTCCGATGAACGGCAGCACCAGATAGGCGCTCTCGTCCATCCCCCACACGCCCAGGGTTTGTCCGAAGTCCTCATCGTGGGCTTCGAGCCCGAGCGGCGTGGCCATGTCCCAAATTCCCAGGAATCCGAACGTCGTGTTCACGAGAAACCGGCCCAAGTCCTCGAGTCCCTGCGTCCCCTTGCCCTGAAGAAAATCATTCAGGACGACGTTGGGGTACGCCACGTTATCGAAGAAATTGGAGACACTGCGCCGGATGGGGCCCGGTGTGTACGAAACGTAGGCTTCGGTCGTCGGCTTGGCGATCCAGCGATCGGTGAAGTCATTGATCCGGTGTGTTCGCCGGTTTACCGACTCGAACGGATCGTGATTCGATACCTCAGGATCGGTGGACTTCGTGGTCGCGCATCCGGTGAGCACAGTGAATGCCAACCAGCCGATTGCCACACACAGCATGGCGGCATTCGCGTTCGCCTTTCCGGTGGTCTTCGTCATGCTTCTCACCGAGCCGCCGGAGATCCGGTCCTAGAGCCCATGTGCGTTTTTTTGGATTTGGGTTTTCAGGCGTTCGATGAGGGTCGGGAACCCGTCTTTTCGGAGAATGCCCCCGTATTCGGCGCGTTTCAAGGCCAGGTCGCTGACGCCGTTGACACTGACACTGATAATTTTCCATTGGTCGTGAATTTGATGCAAGACATGGGTGAACGTGATTTTCTCACCGTCGGATTTCACCAGGTGGCTGGTGACCAGTTTGCGGTTTCCTCTTTTCAAAGGTTGTTCTGAAAGAATGGTGAATTGCTCTCCGCCATAGTCCTTGAACCGTCCCGCATACATGGAAATACTCAGCTTTCTGAACGTCTCGACAAAGGTGGAACGTTGGCTCGCATCGAGGCCCTTCCAATGTCTTCCGACGACCAGCCGCGCGATATTGTCGAGGTCGTGTGTTTTTTCAACCGTAGGGGAGATGCTTTGATAGCGACCCGTGTAGCCGAGGTCGCGTCCTTTTTTCATCATGGTCACGATCGAGTCCTGAAGTTCGGTGACGACGCGGGTAGCTTCGCCGGCGAACGCGTTGACGCCGTATCCCCACGCTGCCAGGAACACAACGGCACACACCAAAGGCTTTGTCGGACTGTTACGCATGGTGTCCCATTTTTTTACCGGTTGAACGGCATTGGCTAAGTCAATGCCGAACGAAGAAGTACCAGATTGCATTTCGTCCCGGCAAGCGATGGACGATGGGCGCACACATGAACAAAAATCAGGCAGTGTTGGTCACGAAGTTTGGGGGATGACCCGGAACCGGACCTCGTCCGAATGCGTGTAGGCCGACAGTTCATTGCCGACGTACAAGCCGCACCGGTGGAGTCCGGGGATCCATCCCGATTCGGGCTGGGCGATGATGAAGTACCCGGTCTGGTCACCCATGTTCATGATGACGTGGTCCCGGGCCAAGGGTATTTGATTCGCGTTCGTTTTCGGTGTCTCGGTAAAACACTCCACGCTGAGCGGCATCTCGTCATAGGACGCCGTTACGAGCCCGAACAGCAGATAAATTTCTTCCTGAGTGTCCGGAAACGTGTCGTTCGGCTCGATGGGGATAAATTCATGGGTCCCGGTGGGCCGATCGTCCCGCATGACGCTGCTGGCCGGGATGACGTAGCGAAACATGCTGAAATCGGCGTCCCGCCCCATCAGGGACGCCCGCGTGTAGATCTGTTTCTCGGGGTTCAGCCGCTCTCTGGCTATCTTGTCATACAGTTCCTCCTCGGTCATGGGCACCGGGGCGTCGGGATCGACGGCGGGGATCGCCACATCCTGCTTCGGGATTGCGTCGGCGGGAATATGGTCCTTCACCCGTTTGACCCAGACGGCCAGAGTTTCCGTGTTCAGCACCCTGAGATCGGCTTTCGGCGGCGCGTCCTTTGTGCGTTCGTCGAAATCGAGGGCGGCCTCATAGAGGAGTTCAAAATAGGGGAGCGCTTCCGTCCATTTTTCCATTTTCATCAAACAGCGGCCAACGCGGAAAACCGCATCCGCGTAGACCTCGTCCGATGGGTCCATCGTGGACATGGTGGCAAAGATCTCTATGGCTTCCTCGCACCGGTCCAGTCCCAGTAAGGTCATCCCGAGTTCGTGCGTCGTGGCGTAATCGCCGGGTTTGAGGGCCAGAAGCTTTCGATAGACCGGCTCGGCTTCTGCATAGCGACCCGCGTCGAAGAGTCTCCACGCGTCCGCGCGAATGGCGGACCATGCCTTGCGCTCCGCCGCGGAACCGCCGGGGCTCAGGATCGGCTCGAAGCGCCGGCCCCGCTCTTTGGTGGCCCCGTAGATCACTTCTCTCAGACCGTGAGCGGCCGCTTCTTCGGGAGATCCAGGTTCCACGATTCGCAGGACGTGCTCGACTTCGTCACGCGCCCCGCGACCGTCCAGGACGTCCAGCTTGGCCCGGGCGAGCGCCAACCGCCACCCCGTCATGTCCGGGATCATGGCCACGGCTTTTTCATACCACTCCAGGGATTCCTCCAGGCGATCGACCTTTCGCAGTTCCTGCGCCAGCCGGAGAGAGGCTATGGGGTTCTTTGCATCCAGTTGCGCGATGCGTTGAAATTCAGCGATGGCCTGATCGTGTTGTCCCGACCGGAGCAACACGCTCCATTTGGCCCAGTGGACTTCCAAGAATTCCGGGTGCTCGTCGAGGATCACGTCATAGGCTTTGACGGCTTCCTGGTGGCGACGGGACGCCGTGGCCAGAATGTCCGCGCGTAATTTTTGCAACCTGACGGCGTTCGGATGGGCTTCCAGCCCCGGGTCCAGGATGTACAACGCCTGGCTGGGGTTGCCGTCCATCCACTCGGCTTCCGCAAGCTCGGCGATCTCCTCGATCGCTGCGCTTGGCTGCTCGTCGGCGAACGCCTGCGTTGCTGCGGACCAGAGAAGCATGACACAGAGCACGACTTTGAGGAAGCGCCCCAGCCACACGGAAGATCCTTTGACAGCGTGTTTATTCATGAAGGAAAAAGCACCGCATATGGAAGAACCAGCGAAGATTTTTCTACGAACCGTCTCTAATTCAATGTACCATAGCGTAGAGAAAGGATGAAAGGATGAGGGTCTGGAAAAGACAGACAATGCGCACAATGAAACGGGTTCTGTGCGCTTCATTCGTTTGTTGCCTTTGGCTGCCGGGCGTTTTGTCTGTCTCGTCCGGTCAGGCCGCGGAGACTGAGCCTGAATCCCGCGTGTCACTGGCCATGGAGGTTTTTCTGAAGAAACCCGGGGAACGGGTCTACGAAATTCACGTCCATCTGACCAATAGCAACCTTGAACCCGTGATTGTGAATCTCCGGGATCTGCCCTGGCTGCCTCCGAATGACGCCGGGTGGCTCGCGGCGTTCCGAATGGATCCTCGACGCAGTCCCATGCAGCAGGATTCTTTCCCCGGCAAGTTCGGGTCACGAGGCATTCGGCTCGTGCCGGGTGAGTCGGTTCAAGGCAAGCTGGTCCTGAACCAGCGGATGCCGACCCTGTTGGAGGACGTCAGGTTGTTCGGAGTCCGGCTTGAATGGGAATGTGTCCATCCTTCTTTACACCTCGTGTGTCAAGGGGATGCTCCGCGTACCATCATTATCCCGAAAGACGATCCCGGCGAGCCGGACGTGTATGCCGTGGATGACCCGGCTTGCAGGCAGTTGGAGCACGTGATCGGGTTTATCGAGGTTCCCCAGGGGCATGAGGTGCTGTTTCTCCGTACCATTGAATCCGTGATGACCGACCTGGAACAGGTACAAGCTCTGCTTTACCGGGTGGATGACTACGTCCGGCAGTGTCAACCGACGTGGACGAACAGTTGGGCCGTGGATTTTTTTGCGGAAGAGCGGGTCGCGGGATTTCTCAGGGAGCAGGAGGGCCGGCGATATTTTGAAAAGGGTCTCTGGCAACAGGCCAACATCGGACAGTATTCGAGCCAGATCCGGACCCTATACCGGTTTCCATGGAGCCGGAAGAAAGCCGATACCGTCTATCTATCGGTGTACCGTGACCGGACGGGAAGCCGATGAGAACCTGCGAGCGACAATCGACCCGGCATTGCGTCACTCCGGGGCGGTTCGTTCGTCCTGGGCCACGTGGCCTCGCAATGATTTTTCGGTGATCTGGCTTTGGATTTCCCAAGCGATTACCCGGGCCAGTTGTTCGGCGGACAACGCGCCCATGGGAAGCCCCTGCGTTTCACGATACAAGGTTTCCTTCGGCTCCAGCGAGCGATGGTAGTTCACGAGAACCTTTGCGGGTTGAATGGTCCTGCCGCGTTCCCCGATTGTCACGGCCTTGTCCTCCGGCACCACGCGCGTCCGCGTCGTCCAATCCCGTTCGTCGATTCTTGCCATCAGGACGTGCCAGACTTTCCCGTTGAGCAGGCTGCGAACGGCTTTTTGCGTATGATCCCAGAAATAGGGATCGCTCACGATCAACCGGAGGGCGTGCCGGACGCGGATATCATACAGCTTGATGGTCGAGTCCGAATGTTCGGGTTCCGTCAGGGTCGTCGTGCCCATTTCATAAAAGGGTTGGTTGGCCAGACTGCCATAGGCATCCACCGTTTGAATGTAGGCGTCCAATAAGGTTTGCAGCGCTGCCGTGCGTTCTTCCGGCGACATTTTCCTGATTTCGGCGTTGGTGGAGACGGGTGCGCGCGGCAGGTCACGTTTCAGCAGGCGCCCCCTGCGGGCGGATTTGGTGGCGGCT
This sequence comes from Nitrospirales bacterium, assembly GCA_965204475.1. GTDB lineage: Bacteria > Nitrospirota > Nitrospiria > Nitrospirales > UBA8639 > Bin75. The sequence goes on along the minus strand of OZ241988.1, from coordinate 955,301 downwards.
TTACTGATGACCCATTGAAACTCTTTTGCCAGTCTCGAGGCGAGAACCTCCGGCTGCCCGAGGTATCCGTCTTCCCGGAGTCTCATGGCGTTGATCAGGAGGTTGACCTTGCCCTTCTGTTTGGTCCTGGCCACGAGAAACGGAAATTCTTTGCCGTCCCGGTTCAGTACCCTCGGCTCGATCACGACTCTTTGGAGAAGATCGTTCGTTATGGCCTGATCGAACCGTTTGTGTTGCGAGCGGTCCCGGCCCAGGATACCGAACGCCTGGACCACGGTTTCGACGGCGTCATTCGCCACGTCCTGCGGGATGGTCTCTCCTTGGCCTTGCTTCAGGAAAACCTGAAACGAGACGCCGGGAATGGCGCGTCCCTCCTGTGCCGGCGTCGCGGGTGCGAGGAAAGCCACGGAGCACAGGGCAAGCAAGAACGGTCTGATCATGTGGCGCATCATTTTCGAGGCGTTTCGTGATTACACGGCGATGGTTTCGATCCGGGCGATTTCCTCCGGGGTAAGTTCCACGCGGTCGATGTCCAGATTATCCGTCATGCGTTGCGTGTTGGTCGTACCGGTTATGGGGAGCATGCCCACCTGCTGGGCGAACCGGAAGATGACTTGGGCCGGCCCCGTGTTGCACCGTTTGGCAATAGCGCCAACTTCCGGGTCGTGGAGAACTCCGCGATTCGCGGTGAGAAGCGAAAATCCCTGGTACACGATGTGGTGGTCCCGGCAGATTTCCCTGACGGCCTGGTCCCACCCCAATGCCGCGTAGCAACGGTTCTGCACGACCATGGGTTTCACGTTGGCCAGCTCGCACAGCAACTGCAGTTGAAGGGTCTGGACGTTGCTAACCCCGATCATTTTGGCCCGGCCTGCCTGATACAGGTTTTCGAGCGCCGTCCAGACATCCCAATCTTCTTGTTCGAGTTCCCAGCGCCCGTAGGGTCCGTGCAGGACATAGGAATCGATATAATCGGTACGCAAGTGTTCGAGCGAGCTTTCAAACGATTGCGCCACCTGTTCGCCTACGGGGGCCGCGGGGTCGTAGGGCATTCGATGATCCTGCCCCGAGACGGGCGTGAATTTGGTCTGGAGAAACAGTTGATCCCGCGTGATTCCTTGGTTTGACAGGGCCAGTAAGGCCTCTCCGACCTGGGCTTCGTGATAATGGATGAGCTGATTCGCGGTATCGATGGCTCGAAAGCCGGACTGGACGGCCGCTTGCACGTACCGGTCCGTGTCCTCCTTTTTCCACGCCGTGCCGTACATGAAGTTGGGAATGGGAACGCCGTTGTGTGCAATCACTGTTTGCATGGTTGCTCCTGAAGGAATCTAGAAGTGCCCGGCCTGCACCAAGTCGTCGAGACTGTTGATGTCCAGCCAGTGCCCGACCGTGTAGAGCACGCGTATCGGGACGCCTCGTTTGAGCAATTCCTGAAACAATTGCGACATGCCCGCCTTGTCGTTGGCCGGATCGGCGAGCATGTCCCCGAGAATGCCGTGTAACTGCGCGGCCGCGTTGGCCGAGACTTTCAAAAATCCCATCCAGATACCGTGGATGGATTCTTGCGGCACGTCCCGCCCCAATTGTTTGAGGTGGATGTTGGCATTAAACGCTTTCCGCGAATTCGGCACCGTACATTCCGCAAATCCCCCGAGCCGGGTATAGGAGGTTTTCCCTTCCCACACGCTGTCCACGGCAATCACCCAATCATCGGGTTCCTGAAACAGGATCTGGGGAATGTGCGTGTTGAAGAGCACGTCCCCATACGAAATGATGGTGTCCTGAAAATCCCCGTTCTTCGACTCCAGCGCCTTGAACAGGGAGACAAGTTCCCCGGTCTTGGCAAAATCATCGTTATCCACGTAGGTCAGGTTGGGAAGCGAAACGGCCTTCTTTTTATAGCCGCGGACCACGGTAATGTCTTTGATGCCGATGGTATTGTACGCATCGACGATGTGCGACAGGATCGGCAGGCCTTGAATCGGCACCATGGTTTTGGGCCTGTCTTCCGTCAATTCGCCCAGTTCGTTTCCGCGTGACGCAGCCAGGACGATTCCGGCCAGGCCGGCGCCGTTGTGGGGCAGGTAGCGTTTTTCGGCTTCCTGGAGTTCGGCGGCATCCTGAAGCCGGAAGATCTCGGCCACCGGCGCAATCTTGTCCTCGATCGAGAACAGATTCTCGTTTTCTTTCAGGGCGTGTGCGGTTTTCTGCATGATTGCTACGGCCGCACGGAGGAGATGGTTGGCCCAAATCACAAGAGAAAAGCCGTGCTGCCGGAAGACGTCCGTGAGCGTGGCGTAATACTTGGTCGGCACGATCACCACCGGGCAGCGGTTGCCCCACTCCTGCTTGAAGGCCAGGATTTCGTCGGGGACCGCCAGGGCGCTGTGAATGAGGATGCCGTCGGCGCCTGCCTGGTGGTAGGCCTCGGCCCGCTTCAAGGCTTCGGATAACCCCCAGCCGCAAATAAAGGCTTCGACCCTGGCAATCAGGCAAAAATCGGCGTCGCTCTGGGCATCCTTGCCGGCCTTGATTTTCCCGCAGAATTCGTCGATGCCGGCCATGGGCTGGGTCTCACCCTTCAGAAAACTGTTGGTCTTGGGGAACTGTTTGTCTTCGATGCACACGGCCGCGATCCGGCGCTGTTCCAGTTTCCGGATCAGGCGCTGCATATTGTTGAAATTCCCGTACCCGGTATCACCGTCGAGCAGGATGGGAATCCGCGTGGCGTCGGACATGAATTCCAGATGGTCGAGGATTTGCGTCCAACTCGCTTCGTTGTTGTCCCTCACCCCGAATTGAGCGGAGAGCGTGAGCCCGCTGGCCCAGATACCCTTGAACCCGGCCTCCTCCACGATCTTGGCGCTAAGCCCGTTGTGGGCTTCACAGAGAAACTCCAACTGCTCGGATTGCAGCAGCGCCTTGAATTGCCGGGTCTTGGAAGCAGTGGACGGTTCGTTCATCACTCTTCAACCATTCTGCAAATGCCGGTCCCTTAAAAAATCTCTCCGTAGGAGGGAGAGAGCTTGCCTCTGTCCCCATAATTCCCTCTCCCTTGGAGAGAGAGGGTAGGGTGAGGGGGATAAAAAAGAATAACAGAATTGAATTGATTTTGCTAAGACACGAGACGGTTCAGAAAAGGTTCCTTCATTGCAAATGCGTTGTCCTCAGTTGTGTGTTAAGCCGGAGGAAGTGCGGCAATTCACCGATCTTGCAAGGAAGATTTTTGGGGTGGCACTAGCGATAGGTTCGTGATTTTCCTAACAGCACACTTTCTGCTGCTTAATTCATCTGCGGGTCGGCGGGCATGTCGGCGTACAGGGCCATGTCCTCGCCCAGGGATCGGAGGATATTGCCCCACAGGCGATTGTGGTCCTTCCCGAACATCGTGGTGGAATCGGCCGGGACCGTCAGCCACGATCCGGTTTGCATTTCGTTTTCCAGTTGACCGGGCGCCCAGCCCGAATAGCCCATGAAGGCGCGAAAATTTCCCAGGGACGATGGGTCTTGTAACAGGTCCTCCAGGTCTTTCATGTCGCCGCCCATGTAGACGCCGTTGAAGACGTGGTGGGAGTCTTCCGGTCCTTCAGGCGTCCGATAGAGGATCAGGAGGTTGTTGCGTTGGACCGGTCCTCCGGAAAAGACCCGGTGATGTTGACCTTCCAGGATGGGGACTTGCGGGAGCACTTCGGTGATATTGATTTCCGTCGGTCGATTGACGACGACCCCGAGCGCTCCTTCAGGGCCATGTTTGCATAACAGGATGACGGTCTGCCGGAAATTCGGGTCGCGGAGACCGGGGCTGGCGACCAGAAAGATGCCCTTGCCGAGCGGAATATCCATACTATGATCCTACAGGGGGGAGCGAGGGTTCGACAAGAGGTCGCGTCCGAATGGAAAGACACGGCGGCCTCTCACCGGTGAAAGGGGGCGGGCTTTGTACGCCGGCTCCCCGCCGTATCGGGGAACCGGCCCGTCTCAGGTTCGATAGTCCTTGAATTCCACGTCGGCGTCAGGCAGCTTGAAAAAGGCGCGCATTTGTTTTTTGAGGGCGGCACGGCCATTTTCGTCACCAAGGTTCAGTTGGTATTCATTGATGACCATGGTCTTGACCCCGCCGGGCTTGCTCCATTCGGTCCAACAGTTTTGGCACACGTTGTTTTTGATTTCTTCTTCGAGTTTTCCCATGAAAAGGGGTTCGGTTATTTTTTCTGCTGGCTGTTCACATTTGAGACATTGAATGTCCGACATTAACGTTCCTCCTTGTATGGCTATCCTCTTGTCGTCCTTTGGGAGTATGTGCCCTTCGGCCACCAATCTTAGCACGCTCGATAAAAGCCTGAAAAGGAGAAGCCGGTTGATTGACGTTGCCCGGCGATCATGCTAGAAAACGGACATCGGATGCCCGGATGGCGGAACTGGCAGACGCGCCAGACTCAAAATCTGGTTCTCGCAAGAGAGTCCGAGTTCGACCCTCGGTCCGGGCACCATCATCGATATCTTGAGGTCAGTGAGGGAAACGGGGCTTAGTCTTGATCTGCGTCGTAAGCGGAAATCAATCACTCAGAGAGCCTCTCGGCCTCAACCAAGAGGCCCGCTTGGAGTCAAGATTTCGCGGAGAAACCTCTTGACACTCTTTGAGCAGATCACTATAGTTATGGGACCTTAGAACTGAACAAAACCTAAGTCACGAGGAAGGACGGATTATTCCAGGTATCATTCCTTATTATCAGTGTTCGATTATTAACTTACACTTCCTAAGGAGGAGCCACACATGCGGAAGTTAAGGTATTTTGGAGCAGCAATCATTCTTGTAGGCTCAGTGAGCGTGGCAGTGGCGCAAGAGCGTGCGCCTCAACACTCCGGCTTCGGCTCGGGTGTTGGAGAATCTCAAGGGTCCGGAACGCGGTCCCGTGTATTCGACCAGGATGACATGGAACGCTACCTTTCAGCCCCGGAAACGATTCATGGTGAAGTGGTGGCCATTGATTATCCCGCGGGTAAACTGTACCTCGACATGGGCGGCAGTTCACATGACGAACGTCAGACCCTTCGCGGAGGCTTGAACTTGAAGGAACTCTGGTTCGATGCCGAAACCAACATGGAAAACCTTAAGGCGGTGAACAAAGGGGACTATGTTGCTGTTTCGGCCAAGGACGAGACTACTGCAGCGCAGAAGTTCAGCACGGGTCGGAAAATGGTCCGCGCCGTGTATGTGATTGAAGGATCACAAGTGCTTGGTGGCGCAGACAACCCGGATTTCGGCGGTGGATTAGGCCAACGGCCGGACCCCACCAATTTCCGCGGCATTGCGACTCCGACGGCCGGGTACACCGGCGTTCCTGAGGGCGGACTCCAAGAGGGTGCCGTGCAGGGAGGGATTACCTCCAGCCTCGGTACCGTGACGGGTGCCGCGCCTTGCTGGCAATGCGCTCCGCAGCCGGATACGATCAACAAGAGAGTGGGCAACACGGTTGCCACCGATTATGGTGACAAGCGGGATAACTTCAACAAAGGGACGACTCAATAAGAGACTGATCCCGGCGGGAAAAGTTGTGACGAAAAGAGAGCGTGTCGGCGTTGACGTCGGCACGCTCTCTTTGTTTGTGTGACGGATCTCACAATCGTCCGGTCCGTTCATCGCTTTACCCCTATGAAAGAGGCCATAGACGATGAGTCAGGAAGTTGATCCGCACGCGGTGTTGGACCTTCGGGGCGTGATCTGCCCTTACAATTTTGTCAAAACCAAACTCCGGCTTGAAACGATGCAACCCGGGCAGGTGTTGGAGGTCTTTCTGGATGACGGTGAGCCCATCAGAAACGTCCCGCAGAGCGTCGAAAACGAAGGCCACAGTATTCTTCGGCGTGAATTGGCCGGCTCGTATCACCGTGTCTTCATTCAGAAGGCCGATGATTGAATTCCGGTTTTTGTCTCATCCGTTTGGCCCTTTTCTCTTTCCCCTGGATGACAAGCGTCATTTCTCCTTTGAACGCTCGTGATGGATGCGAGAGAAGGATCTCCTGGGCAGTTCCGCGAATGATTTCTTCGTGGGTTTTTGTGAGTTCGCGGCCGATGGCGATTCGGCGGTCTCCGAAGGTTTCCTGAAGGGCGAGAAGTGTTGCCCTTATACGATGGGGGGTTTCGAACAGAATTATGGTTTTGGTATCTTCCTGGAGGCTTTGAAGGAGGCGGGTTCGGGCTGCGGTTTTCTTGGGCAGAAATCCGATGAACGTAAAAGCGTCGGTCGGCAATCCGGCAACGGAGAGGGCGGCGATCACCGAAGAGGGACCCGGAATCGGAACGATTGGCACGTCCATGGCAATGACGCGAGTCACCAGATAATAGCCCGGGTCAGAAATGAGCGGGGTGCCGGCATCCGAGACGAGGGCGATGGATTTTTCTTCTTTTAAAAGTTCCAGGAGAACTGGAGTTTTTTCTTCTTTGTTGAAGTCATGATAACTCGTCAGGCGGGTATGGATCTTGTAATGGCGACAGAGTTTTTGGGTATGACGGGTATCTTCGGCCGCGATGACCGAGACTTCCTGTAAAATCCGATGGGCCCGGAAGGTGAGATCTTCCAGGTTTCCGATCGGCGTGCTGACGAGATACAAGGTTCCCGGCATGAATGGGCCTCTGGGGTTAGGCGTACAGGTAGCCATTGTAAACGTTCATGCATGCGTTGACAAAAAAGGGGCTGGTTACGGCCATACGTCATCCTGAGTTTGTCCTGCCTGTCCTGAGCGTAGCCGAAGGAAGCGTAGCGAAGGACCTGGCGAAGAATCTGTTTTTCTGTACGTGTCGTGAGTAAGGGAGGAAACCGGTGATGTTGAAAGGTCGTGTGGCGATTGTCACGGGGGGCGGGTCAGGCATCGGCAGGGGAATCGCCCTGGGTCTGGCGGATAAAGGCGTTCGCGTTGCGGTGTGCGGGCGGCGTGCGGAATTGCTTGATCAGACGGTTGGCCAGGTCCGGGAGCGCGGAGGAATCGCCATGAGCGTGCCTGCCGACGTGACCGATCGTGACGAGGTGGAGCGATTCGTTGCGTCCGTGGTCAATGAATGGGGGCAGATCGATATTTTGGTCAACAACGCCGGCGTTTCAGGCCGGACTCCGATAGACGAGCCTGATGATACGCGTTGGTTGAATATTCTGGACGTGAATCTGACAGGTTCGTATCTCTGCTCAAAAGTCGTGTTGCCGCATATGAAGGATCCCGGTCGCATTATTAACATGTCTTCCGTCCTCGGCCGGTTCGGTGTCCCCGGTTACGCGGCGTATTGCACGGCCAAACACGGCATCATCGGGTTTACCAAGGCCCTGGCGCTCGAGGTGGCCGGGCAGGGCATTACGGTGAATGCCATCTGTCCGACCTGGGTCGATACCGATATGGCTCGTCAGGGCATCGAAGAAACAGCGGCGATCCTGGGGATGCCTGCCGAAGATTTCCGGGCCCAGGCCGTGGCGGCGGTACCCATCAAACGGATGGCGGAGGTTGGGGAGATCGTCGCCCTGACGATTTATCTTTGCCAAGCGGATGCGGCCTCGATTACGGGACAGGTCATCAACGTGTGCGGCGGCGCCACGGCAGGATCAGGCGGCTGATCTCCCGGTTGTCTCCCTCCACGTTGTCGCTCTGTTTCTTGCTATCTTCAAACGGCCTCACTATACTTCCAGACTAGGTGTATAGGACTATTTTCCGGTGGTACCGATGATCGTTGCCTTTTTGCAACTGACGCTGGGGTTGTATTTCATCGGGATTTTGCTGTCCCTGGTGTATTTGCTCCGGCGGTCTGATGTTCTGGCCCAAGTGGCGCTTGCCGCCACGGGCATCGGATTTGCCATCCATACCGTGGTCTTGGCCGTGCAAGTGTTTTCCGGAGAAGTAGGCGTTACGTTTCATAAGGCCCTCTCGTTTTTTTCATGGTCCCTGATTCTCGTCTTCTTGCTCGTCGTGCTTCTCCAACGGATCTACGTCCTGGGTGCCTTCATGTTGCCCATTGCCTTTCTTTCGTTGGTCTCGACGGCGGTCCTGCCTTCGGAAACTCCGGTTCTTCAACCGATGTTGCAAGCGGTGTGGGTCCACGTCACGCTCAGCATGTTGGGGGCCGTCGGGTTTGCCGTGGCCTTTGTGGCAGGGGTGATGTATCTCATGCAGGAGCGGCTGCTGAAATCCAAACAATTCAACGTCCTGTTTTTTAAGTTGCCGCCGCTGGATTTCCTGGACATGCTGAACCAGCGTTCGATGTTGTTGGGGTTTCCATTCCTCACCCTGGGTATCCTGACGGGGGCCATCTCCGCCCAGGTCACGCTGGGTTCCTACGTGAGTTGGAACCCTGAACAGATTTGGGCGCTGGTGACGTGGGTGTTTTATTTCGTGGTCCTGATGGGCCGGGTAACCGTGGGCTGGCGGGCAAAAAAGGCGGCCTATCTGACGATCGTGGGCTTCGCCGGCGTGCTGCTGACGTTTCTCGGGGTCGTGCTGAAAGGGAACGGTATTCCCGTAAGCTGATGAATATCATCCTTGTCGGACTGAGTCATAAAACCGCTCCCGTCGAGCTTCGGGAACTGCTCGTGGTGCCCGACAGCCGGATGGGCGAAGCCCTGAACCGGCTCATGGCGCATGAGGGTATTCGAGAGGGGATGTTGTTGCAGACCTGCAATCGCGTGGAAGTATATGCGGTCGCCGACCATGTGGAGCAAGGGTTTTCCGCCATCCAGGAATTCTTCGTGGATACGCATCTATCGGTGTCCGCGGAACAACTCATGCCTCGTCTGTATTGTCACGCGGAGGACCGGGCCATCACGCACCTGTTTCGCGTGGCGTCGAGTCTCGATTCCCTGGTCGTGGGAGAGCCGCAGATCCTGCGTCAAGTGAAGGATTCTTTCCAGGAGGCGTTGACCCACAATGCCACCGGGGTCATCCTGAACAAACTGATCAAAAAGGCGATTTCCGTAGCCAAACGTGTTCGCACGGAAACCCGGATCGCGGAAAACGCCGTATCCGTGAGCTATGCCGCGGTCGAACTGGCCAAGAAAGTCTTCAGCAACCTGTCGGCCCGGACGGTCATGCTGGTCGGGGCCGGTGAAATGGCCAAGTTGGCAGCGCAGCATCTGGTGAATCACGGGGTCCACGAGGTGTTGCTCACCACGCGGGACCCGATCCGAGCGGCGGATATGGCCGCCAGGTTCAACGGCGTCTCCATACCGTTTGACGATTTTCGTGCGAACATGCACCGGGCCGATATTGTGCTGTGTTCGACCGGGGCCTCCCATTACCTGATCGGTCCCGAGGACGTGGATCGGGCGGTTCGGGCTCGATGGAACCAGCCGATTTTTCTGATCGACGTCTCGGTTCCCCGCAATATCGATCCCGACGTTCGCCAGGTCGATAATGCGTTCCTGTTCGATATCGACGATCTCGAATCGCATATCGAACAGAATCGTGAAGAGCGCAGGCTGGAAGCCACCCGCGCCGAATCCATCGTCAAAGACGAGGTCGAGGTTATCCTGAAATGGCTCCAGTCCTTAAAGGCAACTCCCACGATCATTGCGTTACGCAAACGCGCGGACGCCCTGAAGCAGGCGGAGTTGCAGAAAGCCTTAAGCCGGCTCGGGGCATTGACGCCGGAGCAGCAGGACGCCGTGGAAGGGCTCGCCTCCGGGATCGTCAATAAACTGCTTCACGGCCCGCTGGTAGCCTTGAAATCCGCGGCCCAATCATCCAATGGGTTCGTGTATATCGAAGCGGCGAGACGGTTTTATGACTTGGAACAGATTCCTCCGGAGCAGGAATCCCTCAACGTTCAGGAGATGCAGGATGGGGACGAGGTGCCGACGGACGTTTCATCCGCGCCGACCGAAGAGCCGGAACAGGAAAGGATTTCCCGGCGGGCTTCGGGTTTGTAGGGTCGAGGCATGCCACGGCAACGGTTGATAAAGGAAGCAGAGTGAGTCTTACGAATGGACGGCGGGCGTCTCTCGTCATTGGAACACGCGGCAGTCAACTGGCCCTCTGGCAGGCGGAATGGGTCCAGGCTCGACTACAGGAAATCGCTCCATCCGTGTCGATTCGGCTTGAACGGATTCGAACGAGTGGCGACAAAATTCTCGACGTGCCTTTGGCCAAAATCGGCGGGAAAGGGCTATTCGTCAAGGAAATCGAGGAGGCCTTATCCAGGGGAGACATCGATCTCGCGGTTCATAGCATGAAAGACGTGCCTTCGGTCTTGCCGGAGAAACTGGCTATTGTCTGCGTCCCGGCGCGGGAGGATGCCCGGGATGCCTTATTGACCAGGGATCACGTGGCGTTCAGGGATCTTCCTGCAGGCGCGAAGGTGGGAACCAGCAGCCTGCGACGGCAAGCCCAGTTGTTGGCTCACCGGCCGGACTTGGATATTGTCATGCTTCGAGGCAACGTGAACACCCGTCTGCGAAAGCTTCAGGAAGGCGAATACGACGCGATCGTCCTGGCTGCGGCGGGTCTCACCCGGTTGGGTTGGGCCGAGCACGTGACTGAGTATCTTCCTTCGACCTTGAGTCTTCCGGCCGTTGGCCAAGGCGCCTTGGGGATCGAATCTCGCGTGGATGATACGTTTGTTCGGGAATTGCTTGAACCCATCAACGATGCCAGGACCTCCATGGCGGTTTCGACCGAACGGGCTTTCCTGGATCGATTGGAGGGTGGCTGTCAGGTACCGATTGCAGGCCATGCGGTCGTCGAGGACCACGCGGTGCGCTTCGAGGGACTCGTCGCAAGCGTTGATGGAACGCAGGTCATTCGTGATCGGATGGAGGGTCCGGTGGAACAGGCGGCCCCGCTCGGTACGGCCTTGGCCGATCGGATCCTGGACGCGGGGGGCAAGCAGATTTTGGATCGAATCTATGGACGCGTGTAAAATGGATTGTTGAAGGCTTCTCTTCTCAGAACGTACTCCAAGGAGAGTTCTATGGTTCCGGTGAAATCCTTTATGATCCCCGCTGAAAAAATCATTGCCGTTGATCGTGCGATCAGTGTCCGGCTGGCGGCGAAAATTATGCTTGATAGAGGTATCGGCAGTGTATTTATCGAGTGGGATCGAGTCATCGTCGGGATTTTGACCGACACGGACATCTGCCGGCGGGTGGTGGGAAGGGGACTGGATCCGGACATGACGCCCGTGGAACAGATCATGTCAACGCCCGTCTTGAAAATTGACGAGAACAAGACGATTCGTGATGCCAATGCCATGATGGCCAGGGAACGCGTCCGGCATTTGGGCGTCTCGCGTGACGGAAACCTCGTCGGGATGATCTCCGTGAGGGACCTGGTCACGTTTGTGTCGAATTTTCCCAGGAGGTGGATCCTGGGTTCGGGGGGAACACATATCTTAGAGCAAATCTATGGACGTCCGTAAATGGCCGAGCTTCGACCTAAAGTCTACCTGGTAGGGGCGGGTCCGGGGGACCCGGGTCTCCTGACGTTACGCGGCAAAGCCTGTCTTCAGGAAGCGGACGTCGTATTGTACGACCATCTTGCCAATCCCGCGTTGCTGGATTACGTCTCCCCCGAGGCGGAGCGGATCTACGTGGGACGACGCGGGTGTGGGACCTATCGGCCTCAGGATGAAATCAATCAATTGATGCTGGAGAAGGTTCGTGAAGGGAAGTGTGTGGTCCGGTTGAAGGGCGGAGACCCGTTCGTGTTCGGGCGGGGCGGGGAAGAAGCCGAGTGGATCGTTGAACACCAAGTTCCCTTTGAAGTCGTGCCGGGTGTCACCTCGGCGGTCGCGGTGCCCGCGTACGCGGGCATTCCCGTCACGCATCGAACCCTGGCGTCAACCGTGGCCTTTATCACGGGGCATGAAGATCCGAATAAGGAAGAGACGGTGTTGGAGTGGCCGCGTTTCGCCGCTGCGGACGGGACGCTGGTGTTTTTGATGGGCGTCAAGAATTTATCCATGATCGTGTCCCGGTTGATCGAGGAAGGGAAATCCGTGGATACTCCCGTGGCCTTGGTCCGGTGGGGGACTTATGCCAAACAACGCACGGTGGTCGGAACCTTGAGGGACATTGTGGATCGAGCGAAAGCGGCTGATATGCGCCCACCTACGGTGGTGGTAGTGGGGGAAGTCGTCCGGTTGCGCGAGCAACTCAATTGGTTTGAGACGCAACCCTTGTTCGGGAAGCGCGTGCTCGTGACGCGAGCCAAAACCCAGGCGTCGGAACTGTCGGATCTGATCAGGGCGCAAGGCGGGGAACCGATTGAATGTCCGACCATCGACTTCGTTCCCCCCGACGATTGGGCGGAAGTCGATGAAGCCATCGAGCAGCTTGCCACCTATCAATGGCTTGTGTTGACCAGCGTCAATGGGGTAAAGGCATTTATGCAACGCCTGTGGCACCATGGTCACGACGCGCGGGCGTTGGCCGGGTTGCAGATCTGTTGTATCGGACCACGAACGGCCGAGGAGGTACGGCGATTCGGCATCGACGCCGATCTGGTGCCGGAAACGTTCCAGGCCGAAGGGCTGATCGATGTGCTGAAGCGAGCCGGCGTCTCCGGCCAACGGGTGTTGCTTGCCCGGGCCGCCCAAGCCCGTGAGGTCTTGCCGGAGGAGTTGGAGCGATCCGGGGCATTTGTGCGCGTCGTGAAAGTTTACAAGACCGTGGTGCCGGTGATTGAACGGGAACGCGTTCAGCAACTGTTTCGTGAGCACTCGATCGACATCGTCACGTTTGCCAGTTCGTCCACCGTTCGGAACTTTTCGCAACTCTTTGACGGAGCCCATGACTTGAAGAAACGTCTGAATGGAACGATTATTGCGAGTATCGGGCCGATTACGGCGAAGACCATTCGGGAAACGGGCTTGGACGTTCACGTCATGGCGGCCCAAAACACGATTCCGGCGTTGGTTCAGTCGTTGGTCGACTATATCCGGCAGGAGGTGCCCTCTTAGCGGCGCATGAATTGTCGAACGGCCCCTGGAGAACCAGAAGGATGGGGCATTTTTTGTTTAATGAGGCGTGTTAATCCAAGGAGAAATTTATGGTTCCCGTGAAATCGTTTATGGTCCCCGCTGAAAAATTCGTTGCCGTTGATCGTGACACCAGTGTCCGGAAGGCGGCGGAAATTATGAAGGATAGCGGTATTGGCAGTGTGTTCGTCTCCCGGAATAAGGAGATCATCGGGATTCTGACCGATACGGATCTCGTCCGGCGGTTGGTAGCGGCAGGATTGGATTCGGACCGGACCACCGTCGAACAAATCATGTCGGCGCCCGTGTTGAAAATTGATGAGAACAAGACGCTGTTGGATGCCAATGACCTGATGGCCAAGGAACACGTCCGGCATTTGGGCGTCTCGCAGGGCGGGGACCTCGTTGGCATGATCTCCGTGCGGGACCTGGTGGTGTTTCTGACGAATCTTCCTAGGAAATAATCGTAGCGTTGGGGACGCCGGCAGTGGTCTCGCCTAATGAACCGGATACCCGGCCAACGTTTATCCGGTCGCCCTTGAGGTAGATGATGGGATTTCCTCGTCAACGAATGCGGCGCTTACGTGAATCCGAGCCACTGCGACGGATGGTGCGGGAAACCGCGCTCGCGCCGAACAACCTGATTTATCCTCTGTTCGTGAGGGAAGGGACGGATCAGCAGGAGGCCATCCTGTCGATGCCCGGCCAATTCCGGTGGTCCATCGATCGTCTGATCAAGGAAGCGGCCGATGCCCACCTGCTGGGCATCCCGGCGGTCATGCTCTTCGGGATCCCCGATCACAAGGATGAACGCGGGTCGTCCGGGTATGATCCGAACGGGATCGTGCAGCGGGCCGTCCGCGCGCTCAAGGATCATGTGCCGGGGCTGTTTGTCGTGACGGACGTCTGTATCGACGAATATACGTCCCATGGGCATTGCGGCATCGTAAAGGACGGGCGCATCCTGAACGATGAAACCCTGGACTGTTTGCGCCTGATGGCGAAAACCCATGCGGAGGCCGGGGCCGACATGGTGGCGCCTTCCGATATGATGGACGGGCGGGTCGCGGCGATTCGTGACGAATTGGATCAAGGGGGGTACACGCACGTGCCGATCATGTCCTATGCCGCCAAATATGCGTCCTGCCTGTATGCCCCGTTCAGGGAGGCGGCTTCTTCCAGCCCCGCGTTCGGTGACCGTTGCTCGTATCAAATGGACCCTGCCAATGCCCGGGAAGCCGTCCGTGAAGTACGGGCCGACGTGGAGGAAGGTGCGGACGTGATCATGGTCAAACCGGCGCTGGCGTACCTGGATATTATTTCGCGGACGCGGGCCGAGGTGGACGTGCCCGTCGCGGCGTTTCAAGTCAGCGGCGAATACAGCATGATCAAGGCCGCCGCCCAACAAGGGTGGCTGGACGAGTCCAAAGCGACGCTGGAAACGCTGCTGTCCATCAAACGTGCCGGTGCCGATCTGATCCTCACGTATTTTGCCAAGGATGCCGCCAAGTTCTTGAACGCCGCTACCCCATGAAGGTTTCGCACGGGCTTCCAACTGCTCCCCTGCCGCCCAATCCGGTACTGACCATCGGCAATTTTGACGGGCAGCACATCGGGCATCGACAATTACTGGCCACCGTCGTGCAATGCGCACGCGAACAACAGGGCACGCCGATGGTGTTGACCTTCGATCCTCATCCCGTGTTGGTGTTGAGTCCGGGAACCACGTTTCAATTCTTGACGTCCCCTTCGGAAAAATTGGCTTGGTTCGAGGCGCAGGGCGTCGAGCACCTCGTGGTGCTGAATTTCACCAAAGAGTTTGCCGCCTTGAGCCCGCGGGAGTTTGTGGGTTCGATCCTGAGGGACGGGCTGGGCGTCAAAGATCTGTTCGTGGGAGAGCATTTTGTCTTCGGCAAGAACCGGGCGGGCAACACGGATACCCTGCGGGACCTGGCCGGACAAGCCGGGTTCCGGGTTCATCTCCTCAAACCCGTGAGTTCGTTGGAAACGATCGTGAGTTCGACCCGGATTCGCCAGTTCATCCGGGCAGGGAAAATGGAACAGGCCATGCAATGTCTGGGACGCCCGTATTCCCTCAAAGGCACGGTGATTGAAGGCGATGGTCGCGGGGAGGGGTTGGGCTATCGGACGGCCAACCTTCGACCGGACAAAGACCGGGTGCTCCCGCCGGATGGAGTATATGCCACGAAGATGGCATGGCAGGATACGGTATTTCCCGCGGTGAGTTATATCGGGACGCGCCCCACGTTCGGAGAGGGGGAACGGTTGCTGGAAGTGCACGTCCTGGATGCCGCCTGTGACCTGTACGGGCAACCCGTTGAAATTCAATTTTTACAATACATTCGAGGCGATGAACGGTTTGACGATGCCGGGCGG
This sequence comes from Nitrospirales bacterium, assembly GCA_965204475.1. GTDB lineage: Bacteria > Nitrospirota > Nitrospiria > Nitrospirales > UBA8639 > Bin75. The sequence continues at coordinate 939,949 of OZ241988.1, read as the reverse complement.
CTTGCCGAGCGGATCGCTCAGGACGTTCAGCAGACTCGACGCGTGTTTGCCGCATAAATCGAGCCGTACGTCAATCTCCATCGGTGGCGACCATGCCCGCCCTGTCGGCCTTTGAACACACACTATTGAAACACGTCAGGCAACTCGGTCTCTTGTCTCCGGGAGACCGGGTCGTGGTTGCCGTGTCCGGGGGGCCGGATTCCGTTGCCCTCTTGCAGGTGCTGTGTGCCTGGCGGGACCGTTTGGGTCTGTCGCTGGCCGTGGTGCACGTTGAGCACGGGTTGCGGGGAGAGGAATCCCTGGAGGATGCGACGTTTGTCGAGCAACTCGCCAGGCAGTTGGGTCTGCCTTTTTATTTGAAGCGAATCAATCTGAAATCGCTTCTCCGGAAACGAAAAGGGGAGTCGGTCCAGGCGGTTGCGCGCGAGAGGAGATACGCACAGTTGCAGGCGGTCGCCCGGGAATGGGGGGGCACCAAAATTGCGGTCGGGCATACTCAGGACGACCAGGCGGAAACCGTGCTGCTGTCCATGCTGCGCGGCGCCGGGCTTGCCGGGCTATCGGGTATGCCGGCCCAGCGGGAACCATGCGTCATCCGTCCGTTCTTGCAGGTAAGCCGGTCTGAAATCTTGCAGTACCTTGATGAAAAACGCCGTAAGTTTCGCGTCGATTCGAGTAATGAAAACCCGAAATACGCCAGGAATCGGCTTCGCCGCGAATTGATCCCCCTGCTGAAGACGTTCAATCCCAACGTGATCAGCGTCCTGTCCAGGCAGGCGGCCATTCTGCGAGAGGAGCATCAGTATTTGGATGGGGTGGCGAAGGCCTCGCTGGAATCGGTGGAGGTCGGCCGCACGAAGGAGCGCGTCGTCTGGAGTCGTTCGCGGTTGTTGGCCTTTCCCGTCCCTATTCAACGGAGAATGATTCTTTTAACGGTGGGTGCCCTGTGGCGGAAGTCGAGTCCGCTCGGGTTCGAGACCGTGGAGACGTTGTTGCAGCACGTCGTTCACGGAACCTCGGGTTCGTCCGGTCGTTTCGCCGGTTTGGAGGTCGTCAGGGAATATGACCGGGTGACGTTCGTGAAAGCGGGCCGGAACAGCCGCTTGCAACGGGAATGGTCATGCGTCTGGCCGTTCCCGGGGTCGATCCTATGGCCGGTCACGGGTCAGACCATTGAAGGGAAGATCAAGGTTGCGAAGGCGATCCCGTCCCGGCGGAATGATTCAGTGGCCTATTTGGATGCGGACCGCTTCAGTCACGAGTTGGTCGTTCGATCCTGGAAACCCGGCGATTATTTTTTCCCTTATGGAATGGGAGGACGACGAAAGAAAATCCAGGATTTTTTCTCGGATGCGAAGATTCATCAAACCGAGCGAGGCTCCGTGCCTCTTGTGGTGGCTCCGGAGGGGATCCTGTGGGTCGGGGGGTATCGTTCCGATCACCGGTTTCGAGTGACCGAGGAGACCAGGCACGTTGCCGTCGTCCGGATTCGTGCGGCCGGGAAAAAGGCTTGAAAAACATTGGGTTCACGATCGCAATGCATCGTCCAATGGGGCTTACACAAAGGGGAGTCGGTTGCAGATGCTTGGTCCCCATGGTAGTATTTCTGAAGTTTCCTAAGCCGTTTTGTTTCGCTTGGAAAGAATTGGGAGAGAGAAGGAACACATCTATATGAATTCTCGCGTCAAAAATCTGCTGTTTTGGGTGGTGGTCGGACTGTTTATGATCCTGTTGTTCAACCTGTTCACCGTGCCCTCCCAGCCACCGGAAGAAGAAGTGATCTTCAGTGACTTCATGGCCCACCTCGAGCGGGGCGAGATTTCCAAGGTCACCATGAAGGACAGTCATATCAGCGCGATTTTGAAAGACGGGAACCGGATCCGGACCTATACCGTGGAATATCCCGACCTGGTCAAAGCCCTGAGAGAGCAGTCGGTGCAGATCGAAGCCAAGCCGCCTGATGAGAGTCCCTGGTATATTACGTTTCTCGTGACTTGGGGGCCGTTTATCCTGTTCCTCGGATTGTGGTTTTTCCTGATGCGCCAGATGCAGATCGGTGGCAATCGTGCCCTTTCGTTCGGGAAGAGTCGCGCGCGCCTCCTGACCGAGGAAAAGAAAAAGGTGACATTTGCCGATGTGGCCGGCGTGGAAGAGGCCAAGGAAGAAGTCGTTGAGATCATTGAATTTTTGAAGGATCCACAAAAATTTCAAAAACTCGGCGGGCGTATCCCGAAAGGGGTGTTGATCGTCGGTCCCCCGGGAACGGGCAAGACCCTGTTGGCGAAAGCCATTGCCGGAGAAGCGGGTGTCCCGTTCTTCAGCATCAGCGGTTCCGATTTTGTGGAAATGTTCGTGGGCGTCGGCGCGTCTCGCGTGCGCGATCTGTTTGAACAGGGGAAGAAGCATGCTCCCTGTATTATTTTCATTGACGAAATCGATGCCGTCGGGCGGTTGCGCGGCGCGGGGTTGGGTGGCGGCCACGACGAACGGGAACAGACCTTGAACCAGTTGCTCGTGGAGATGGATGGATTCGACACGACCGAAGGCGTGATTCTCGTCGCCGCCACGAACCGTCCCGACGTGCTTGATCCTGCCTTGTTGCGGCCTGGCCGGTTCGATCGACAGGTGGTGGTCAATCGTCCCGACGTGCGGGGTCGCGTGGAAATTCTCAAGGTCCACACCAAGAAAGTGCCGGTGGCGTCGGACGTGAACCTCGATCAGATTGCCAGGGGAACGCCCGGTTTTTCAGGGGCCGATTTGGAAAACCTCGTCAACGAGGCGGCACTCTGGGCTGCGCGGCTGGACAAGAAGTTGGTGGAACTCGTCGATTTTGAAAATGCCAAGGATAAAGTCATGATGGGGGCGGAGCGCAAGAGTCTGGTCCTGAGTGAAGAGGAAAAGCGCACCACGGCGTATCATGAAGCGGGGCACGCCCTCATGGCGAAATTATTGCCGGGCGCCGATCCCGTCCACAAAGTCACGATTATCCCGAGGGGACGTGCGATGGGCATGACCATGCAGCTTCCCATCGATGACCGGCACAGCTATTCCGAGGATTTTCTCTATAACACCCTGTCGATTTTACTGGGTGGTCGCGTGGCCGAAGAGCTGATTTTGAAAAACGTCACCACCGGTGCGGGAAACGATATTGAACGGGCCACCGAACTCGCCAGGAAAATGGTGTGTGAATGGGGAATGAGCGACAAATTGGGGCCATTGACCTTCGGCAAAAAGGATGAGGAAATTTTCCTGGGTCGGGAGATCTCGACCCGTCGGGACTTTAGTGATCAAGTGGCCTTGGAAATCGATCATGAAGTGAAACGGTTGATCGTGGAAGCCTATGAGCGGACGAAGCGCATGCTCACGGAACATATTCATACCCTGCGGGCTTTGGCCGAAGCCCTGCTGGAGAAAGAAGTCCTGGATTCCTTGGAAATCGATCAAATCATCAATCGAGGAACCCTTGTTCGAGAGCCGGCGCAAGTGTGACGGCATCACGCTGTTGATACACTCCATCCCTCCCTTCTTTGTGTTTTTGAGTTCTTCTTCATCGGTATCGTGAGTGACTCTGTCCCGGTGTTGACCGGGGCCTCTTACCGGGGCTCTCCATGGATGAAGCACACTCCGCATACCTGCAAGCTTGCCACGTCAGGATTCCCTGTTCCCGCCGCGTCCTGGTGATGGGCATTCTGAACGTGACCCCGGACTCCTTTTCCGACGGCGGGCACTTTCTTGACCCCCAACGCGCCCTGGCTCATGTTGAACACATGGTGAGTGAAGGCGCCGACCTGGTCGACATCGGCGCCGAATCGACGCGACCCGGTTCAATGCCGATTGACGAACAAGAGGAACTTCGTCGATTGAAGCCGGTCCTGGAGGTCATCGGAAAGCGTGCGACGGTTCCGCTGTCCATCGACACCCGGAAAGCCGGAGTCGCCGAACGGGCGATCGACTGGGGCGCGGTCCTCATCAACGACATCAGCGCGTTGGAGCATGATCCCGGAATGGGTCGGGTGATTGCACGGACCAAGGCCGGAGTGGTGCTGATGCATATGCGAGGCACACCTCAGGACATGCAGCAGCATTGCCAATACGACAACGTGGTTGATGAAGTACGGGAGTATTTGGCCAGTCGTATGAAACAGGCTGAGGAAATCGGCATCACCCGTGAGCAAATGCTGATCGATCCGGGGATCGGGTTTGCAAAAAATGCGCAACAGAACTTATCCTTACTGAAAGGGCTCGGCTCATTGCAGGAGTTGGGTCGTCCCGTCCTGGTCGGTGTGTCGAATAAATCCTTTATCGGGACGGTCACCGGCCAACCCGTGGATCAACGCGTCATGGGGACCGCCGCGGCCGTGGCGGCCGCGGTTTTGGGTGGAGCCAGGATAATTCGCGCGCATCACGTCAGGTCGATTCGTGAAGTGGTGCGAATGTCGGAAGCTATTGTTCGGGCTTGAGGAGAGGCATTGTGTCAGGAGGTAAGGTGCGGAAGTTATTCGGAACCGACGGGGTGCGGGGCGTTGCCAACCTGGAGCCCATGAATAGCGAAACGGTGCTGAAGTTGGGCAGGGCCGTGGCATACGTGTTCAAGGGGAAGGCAGGGCATCATCAAATCGTGATCGGCAAGGACACCCGTCTTTCCGGCTACATGTTGGAATCGGCGTTGATCTCCGGGATTTGTTCCATGGGCGTCGACGTGTTGCTGGTCGGGCCCATGCCCTCGCCGGGCGTCGCGTTTTTGACTCGCAGCCTCCGGGCCGATGCGGGAGTGATGATTTCAGCCTCTCACAATCCTTACCAGGATAACGGGATCAAATTTTTTTCGCACGACGGCTTCAAACTGCCCGATGAGCTGGAATCGCGCATTGAAGAATTGATCTTGTCGAACGAGATCGAACATCTTCGTCCTACGGCTAAGGAAATCGGAAAGGCGTTTCGTATTGCCGATGCCGAAGGACGCTACATCGAATTCGTGAAACGGTCCTTGCCGCGCGAAATGGATTTTCAGGGGGTGAAAGTGGTCATCGACTGTGCGCACGGCGCCGCGTATTCGGTCTTTCCCAAAGTCGTACGGGAATTGGGTGCTGAAGTGTCCGTCATCGGAGATGAACCGGATGGCACGAACATCAACGCGGGGTATGGAGCCCTTTGCCCGGAGCGATTGCAGGAGGCCGTTCGCGCGCGTCGGGGCGACGTGGGGATTGCGTTGGACGGAGACGCGGACCGGGCCGTGTTTGTGAACGAGGGGGGTGACGTGGTGCATGGCGATCAGGCCTTGGCCGCGTTTACCCTGGACTTGCAGCAGCGCGGCAGGCTCAATCGCAGTACCGTCGTCGGAACCGTCATGACCAATTTCGGATTTGAATTGGCCATGCAAGAGAACGGGATCAATCTGGTCCGGACGCCAGTTGGAGATCGGTCCATCCTGGAGCGTATGTTGGCCGATGGCTACAACCTTGGAGGAGAACAATCGGGTCACGTTATTTTTCTCGACTACAATACAACCGGTGACGGGCTGATTTCCGGCTTGCAAATGCTCAAGCTGGTCAAGCGGTCCGGGTCTCCCGTCTCGGAACTGACCCAATGCATAGAGACCGTTCCTCAAGTCCTGTTGGGCGTCAAGGTGAATCGGAAACCCGACCTGGGTTCTCTTCCCGAGTTACGAGAGGCGATTCGTTCAGGTGAAGAGCGGCTGAACGGGACAGGCCGGATCCTCGTCCGGTATTCCGGAACCGAGCCGTTGGTACGGGTCATGGTCGAGGGCCGGGATCATTCGCAAATCAAAGAAGTCGCGGATGACTTGGCCGGTGTGGTCAAGGCCACAATTGGATAATTCGTAGAGAACGCGCGTCAAAGAAAATCTCCGCCACTAGCCTGCTCGCGGCGGGAGTACGTTATTTATTATTGACTGATAGATCTTAAATTGTGTAATTAACCGAAAGGCTTTCTCCTATGGCCCTCTAAAGACGACGACAATTTCCAATAACGACCTATTCTTCTCCTCGGCATTCCTTCCCGGCATTATTGCCTTCCTCGTGGGACTTCTGCTCGGGTCCTATCTTTTGTTTCTTCCGCTCACTATCATTGTCCTGCTGGTCATCGCCGCCGGGGCGTTGACCTGCTGTGAGAAAAACGCTCTTGTTTCATGGAAGCAGGGATTTATTCTGTATGCCTGTATCTTGGTCGGCGTGGGATATTGGTTGCTTGATGCGGGAACGAATCACGGCGTTGCTCTGCCGTTTCAAACCGGTCAGCGGGAAGAGACGCTCTCCGGCGTCGTGACGGCACCGGTCGTGCACGGGCCAGGTCGAGTAACGATGATCGTGGCCGTGGAATCCGTCGAACGGGACGCCGTGAGCCGTGAGGTCCGTGGGAATCTGCGCTTGACTTGGCGCCCGTGTATATCCGGTAACGAATGTGAACCGGATACGGAAATATTTCGGGGAGACAGGATTACCTTCCGTGCTCGACTACGTCCGCCTTTCGGCACGCGGAATCCCGGCGGGTTCGATTACGGCGCTTACCTCAGGGACCGCGGGATTCACGCGGTCGCGGTCGTCAGAGGTTCCGGTCGGATACGGGTTCAACATCCAGGTGTCTTCGACCTCAGTGCGCAAGCATGGTCTCAGATTGATCGCTGGAGGAATCAGGTGCGCCAGGCGGCCATCTCAACGCTCAGGCAGCCGGCCCGCGGCTTGTTCCTGGGAATGATCGTGGGGGAGCAGAACGATATTTCTCCGGATGTCCGTGACGACTTCATGACGACGGGGACGGTCCATATCATTTCCATATCGGGCTCGCATTTGGGATTGCTGGCGTTTGTCTCGTTCCTGGGCGTGAGGGGGCTCACCCGGCGCATGCCGGCCCGGTGGCTGGAAAGACTCTCGTGCGTCGTGACGCCCAGGCAACTCGCCGTGTTGGTCACGATCCCCATGGTGCTGTTTTATACACTGTTGTCCGGCGCCCACGTGGCGACCGTTCGGTCATTGCTGATGATCCTGTTGTATCTTTTCGCGGTGTGGATCGGTTACGAGCGACAGATCCTCATTGCGTTGGGCATCGCCGCGTTAGGCACGACCCTGGCCGATCCCAAGGCTTTGTATGACCTGTCTTTTCAACTTTCGTACGTGTCCGTCCTGGCCATTGCCCTGGTGTTTCGATGGAGTACAAGTGACAACGAGGAAGATGACATGCCCCAGGCCGTCATGGTCAAACTGAAACATTGAGGAAAACAGTATGCCTTGATGACCCTTGCAGCCACCGTTGGGACCGTTCCGCTCGTGGCGTACTATTTTAATCAGGTGGCGTGGTTGGGACTCTTTGCCAATGCGGTTGTCGTACCCCTGGTCGGCTTGCTGGTCGTGCCGTTGGGACTCGGTGCGTCGATGATCGTTTTGATTGGCGGGCTGGATTCCTTACCCTTCGGCCGGCTTCATCAGGAAATCATGGATGGCCTGACCTCCGTCGTCGGCATGCTGGCTACGATTCCCGGCGCCGAATGGCACGTGGCGTCGCCGTCAATCCTGTCCATGGCGGGATTCTATCTTTGTCTCATGGTCGCGTTGCTCAGCCGGAAAAGGACGTTCCGGGTCATAAGCGTGAGTGCGCTGCTCTTCTGCCTGTTGTGGTGGGTGTGGTCGCCGAGGCAGGTGTTCGATGATGATACGTTGCGCGTCACGTTTCTGGACGTTGGTCAGGGCGACGCCACGGTGCTTGAACTTCCCAACGGCGAGACGATTCTGGTTGACGGCGGGGCCGCCTATGAACGGTGGGACATAGGCCGCATGGTCGTGGGTCCGTATCTGTGGGATCGAGGCATCCGGCGACTGACTCACGTGATTGCCACGCACCCGCAGTTGGATCACGTGGGCGGGCTTTCCTGGATCATCGACAACTTCGAGATCGATCATTATTGGAGTAACGGAATTCCACGAACAAGTTCTTGACTCTTAAAAAACTCTGTATTTACAGGTAGTTATGAGGACACCGAGAAAATGCACCAACAATTTTTCATACGGTGAGGGCAGATGATGATGGCAATCGAAGAGCACACAGCAACGAGCACGTATGGGGGAGCCGCCGTCCGGCGCGGGTCGGGCAGTGCGGGCCGTGGCGTCCCCGCGCGACGGCACCGAGCGGGCGCCCCCCCGAACGGCGCCCGCCGGTGCTCCGTCCTCCCTGACGCGCGCGGTCTCGGCCCTCAGAGTGGCGGCACCGGTCTGTCCCCCGGCGCAGCCTCGATTCCCTAGGATCGAGGCAGGCCGGCGGATCCGCCCCAGCGGATCGGCGGCCGGTGCGGGTCCCGTGGCTCGCCAGAGCCGACGGGAACGAGCCCGGCCCCCTCGGCCCCAGACGAGGGGCCAGGCGACCGGACAACCAACGGCTCGGCCCCCAGGTCGAGACGAAGGGAAGCGGCGCCCCAGCGACGCGGGCCTGCTTGGTTGGCTGCGCTGTCGCGGCACACGGGAGTGAGCCGTGACCAACCCCAGGAAAGAGGCGCGTCCAGCGACGTGAACCCAACGGGTTCCCCTGGGGTTGGTCACGGCTTGCGACCCCTCGCAAGAGCCGTGACAGCGCAGCGGGGTGAATGGCCCGCGTCCGCCCGCGTCCAGCGGGGGGCGTGGTGCCAGAGGGGTTCCCCCTGGGCGGGGCCTGGCGCTCCCAGGCCCCGCCGGTGAATTTGCGAAACAGCCGCGTCCAGCGGCGCGTTTCGCAAAGAGGCATAGCCTCATCCGGGCGGCGGCGCTCCCGACGCCCGGCCCTGACAGGCCGTGGACCTTTCACCCCACGGTCGGTCGGACCGACCGTCATGTAGCCGGTCAATTTACCACTGAATCCACCCCGTACGGGTGACAAGGGTCAAGTCATGGGTAGAATGGGGGGTGTACGGCCCCTGACCCAGAGCTCGAACCAGGGCGGGGCCGCGGTGCATGGCGAGGGAACCAGCACCGTCAGGGCGTCTCGCACGGCGACGGCGGGTTGACGACATGGGCCAACCAGTTTCTCCTGAAAACTGCGCGGTCTGGCGTGGGACAGGCGGAGGGGGAGGACGCGGAACGGCCGGCGGCCGCTGTCCGGACCTCTCATGCAAGAGGGGAGGGCGTGGTCAGGCGTGGCGCAGTTCGACGACCTGGGCTTGCCGGGTGCCGTCCAAGTAGTCACCCCATCGCTGCATCACGACCGCGCGCCGGTCATAAAAATCGGTTCGCACGTAGCACCCTTCCACGCCCTTCGGAAAATGACTTAAACACGCTTCGGCCACTTCCCGAACCACGCCCACGTCGCCGCACCAGGACCGAAAGGACGCACGCGCGATCCCGTGAACCGTGCCGGGAATCCCATGGTCCCGCGTCAATTTCGACAGGAAGTTGTCATCCAGCACTTTGTTTCGCTTGCTCGGAAACACCAAGTCACCCGCTTGCCGGAACGCGTGCGCCTCTTGCAGCACTCCGAGGGCTTTCGCGTTCAACGGGATTTTGAACTCTCGTTGCATCTTGGTTTTGTGGGCCGGGATGGTCCACATGCGTTGGGCCACATCGACTTCACTCCACAGCATTTCCCGGGCTTCGTGCGACCGGCACGCGGTAGCGACACAAAACTCAAAGCAGAGCACGGCTTGCCGATACTGGCCCTTGGCCCGAATCACCGTGAGGGCCGCGCCGACTTCAGAATGATGCAGCGCCTTGAAGTGCGCTTTCGGCTTAGAGACTCGGGGTAACACCATGGACAGGCCATCGCACGGGTTCGCCGTCACGTGGCCGTGCGCCATCCCCCACCGAAAAATCGCGGACAGCCGATTCTGGAGCTTTTGGGCCGTCGCGCGCTTCTCATGCCATAGCTCGCCCAACACATTCAAGAGGTCCCGCGTGGCAATCGAGTCGAGCGTCCGCGTTCCCAAGGTGGGGAGTACGTGATTGGCCATCGTGGCCCGCCATTGGTGTTCGGTCTTCGCGTGCCCCCGCCACTCGCGGGCATGGAGCGCGAGCACTTTGTCGAGGGCTTCCGCAAGAGTGGGGATGCGCGTCTTAACCCGATTGGCGCGTTTTTCGGCGATGGGATCAATCCCTTGCGCGATTTTTTGCCGAAGTTCAAACGCGCGCACTCGGGCCATGGCCAAGGAGACCACGGGGTAGCCGCCCAAGCCGTGGTCGGTTCGTTTACCCTGGGTCATATAGCGGAGCACCCAGGACCGACTCAAGCCGACTGCGACCCTCAGATAGAGGTTGTCGCCGTCCCCGTACAAACCCGGCAAGGCCAACGCGCGGATTTTGCGGTCACTCAATTTCCCCATCTCGTGCCCTCCTTTTCCATCACTGACCCAGCGATATTTTACAAACACTTTTTCATACAGGTGTCTTGATACCATAACGGATGCCAAGAGACGAGTCAACACGAAACTAAAAAATTGAACACGCGAAACTACGCATGGATACAGGCGAATAGAAGATGACAATGGACGGATTGGGATGAGACGAGCCCGTAAGGGAAAACCGTAACGGGGTTCCACGAACGAATCTCTTTTACCAACGACTCCGCAATACGATCGAGCAACAAGGACTCGTCGAACGTATCGCCGGGGAAGGAAAAGCATTGCTTAAGGAAGGACCCTGTCGCCTCATATCGCTGAACCCACCATTGACGGAAGGCGATGCCACGTTGCACGAGTTTCGAGGATCGAAACTAAACAATCTTTCCGTGGTCCTGAGTCTCACGTGTGGCAAACACTCGATTTTGCTGACGGCCGATGCGGAAGTCGAAGCCTTGGCCGGATTGAGCAACCATCCGCTGGTGAGGTCGGCGACCGTTGTCAAAATTCCGCATCATGGAGCCAAGAGTTCGCTGAATCGACAATGGATTCAACGACTCAACGCGGAAACCGCTATCGTGTCCGCCGGTCAGGGCAATCGTTACGGGCATCCGGCTCAAGAAGTCTTAAAAGCATACGAGCACATGACCATTTACCGAACGGATTCCCATGGCGCGATCGTGCTTTCCGCTCAGCCGGATACTGCGGAAATCCACGTCCGGCGCACGACGGATCGTCAACCCGTTCCTCTGGAATTGAGTACTTATTCGTTTGGACGCGAATGGGAAAATATTTCTCGGTTTTGGAAAATCTGGGTGCGGAACGTGTAACGCGTGGGAGACATGAAGCAGCGGTGCGGTCGCTGCTAGTGAGCTTTCATGCTCTCAAAGATTGCTCGAGGATTTTGCAAGGATTCCCATCCGAGGATCGTCAAGGAATCCTCGACGTAATCCGTCGTGCGGATACCGTTCAGGACGCAGGTGACACCGGGAGTGCTGGTCAAACACCACAGCGCCTTTCGTGATAATGGTTCTTCGCGTTTCTCTTCCGGAAGGGATCGATCTAGCGTCGTGGTGACCGATTGAAGATGTTGCTCACTCTTCTTTGCCGCTTCCTGCCTCATGATTTTGAGCAAAAGAAGTAGCTTGGAGACGTACCGGGTTTGCCAATTTTGCCAGTCTGCGGTTTTGTCCTGGTTCAGGTGTCTGGCGGTTACCTGAAGGGCCTGATTGATATGTGGCGCAATCATCTGTGATTCGATCTGATCCCAATGTTCCAGGTTGTGAATTTGGGATCGGAGGCGACCGAGTTCATCCGCCAGGGAAAAGAAGTCTTTGGGTTCCAGCCCTTTTCCCGAATAGGGGATCAGGGGCGCAAAGTCTTTCCGAAACGTTTCTTCCAATGCCAAGACGGTCTGGTGTTGCGTCTCAAAGGACGTTTCCACCGGTTCATATCTGGGAGCGGCCAGTCGTATCATTCCTCGTCGTTCAGCGGGTATGGCATTGAGCGGCCTGTTGACCAATATGGCGACGCGATGCTCCTGGGCAAGCTCCAGGACGGTGTTCTCCTGTCCGGTATTGGGGGTCAGCAAGGCTCCTGCTTCGAAGAGGTTCATGGGCAATTGCAGCACTCGAAAACCATGGCCGGACTTACCGGCCCGTTGTGCCGCTCGTTGGGCGGCTTCGAGCATGCGCGACAGCGAGGTTGCTTCCGGATTATCGGGTGGCGCAGTACTCGTGTTGGACGAGACGCCGTAGTATTGGATGCGGCCTGAGTCGATCTGTTGCTCAAAATAGACGAACGCCTGATCGAGGCGCCGGTAGAATTCGGTTCGCAGTTCGTCCAAGGTGGACGCATCAACGATGAGTTTTCGTTGCTTCGCGTCGGATAGGAAATATTCGGGGTTGTGCAGAAGGCAGGCGTCCAGCGTGGCGAGTCCGAGGCGGTCGAGGGAGCCCGTGAGTTGATCGTCGAGAAATTCGGGGTGGAGACAGTGCCAGATGTCTTCTCCGTATTTGACCATGTCGGGATAGGCGCGCCCGGTCTGTTCCCTGGATTTGGCGTGTTGGAGATTTCTGCCCTGCACGTAGCCGATTTTTGAAACGACGATCACGTTGTCGCGAGCCAGTTCTTTTTGGGCAAGCAACTCCTGAAGGACGCTTCCCACCAGGCGTTCACTGTCGCCGTCCGCATAGTTCGTGGAGGTATCGATGAGGTTGCAGCCTTCCCGGATGGCTTTCATGAGTGCGGCCCGGTGGTCTTCTTGGTCAATACCCGTTCTGTAGCCGCCGAACCCGATCCTGGAGTTGGTGAGGCCCGTGGATCCCAGGGTTGTATAGCCGTGGGCCGTGGCGCCGGAAGATCGCGTCAGGATTTTAGACACGTAAGCGGCGGTTCCATGAGCGGTGGCAGATCCCGGTATGCCCTGAGAGGCCAGCGTGCGCGACGTCGAATTTTCTTGGGGTATACCGGTCAAGGCCTGTGCCACGTTTTCCTGGTCGGTGAGGGGAGCCTGACAGGCATAATTTCGACACACGTATAAAGCCGCTTGTCCCTCCACGAGGCCCTTGCCTTTGAGAAGTGGATGCCGTGACTCGGGAGCATCGGGGTTGCCGTGAGCGATGATGCGATGGGGAACGAAGTGACGGGCCACCTCATCGAGTAACCGGTCGTGTCCCGGGTCTGCCGGCGACCCGATGAATGCCAATTCCAGCGGGCCGTTCAACAGGAATTCCGCGGTCATGATCGTCTTGGCAAACCCCCTGGGTATGCGACTGATCTGTTGGCCGTATGCCCGAACGGCCTGCGTGGCGGCGTCCCGAAAATCTTCACGATCCTCGTGGCAAGAAAGCCGGGCCAAAGCCATGGCCGCCACGGCGTTGCCGCTCGGGGTAGCGCCGTCCGGTCCTTCACGTCCTCGCAGGATGAGGGCCTCGTGATCGTTGGCCGTCGTGAAGAATCCACCGTGATCCTTGTCCGGAAAATCGCTTGACAATCGTTCGCCCAATCGCACGGCCTCCCTGAGGTATCGCTCCTCGCCGCCGGCTTCGTACACGTCGGTGAGGGCTTCCGCCAGATAGGCATAATCCTCCAGATACGCGTTGAGATGGGCTTTGCCTGCACGATAGGTTCGGTACAGGCCTCCATCGGGACGGGAGAGGGTGTTGAGCAGAAAGTCCGCTGCCCGGCACGCGGCTTCCAAATAGGGGCCGTGTCTCAAGACCCGTGCGGCCTCGGCCATTGCGCTGATCATCATCCCGTTCCAGGCCGTGATGATTTTGTCGTCCAATCCAGGGGGCACGCGTTTCAGCCGTGCCTGATAGACGAGTGGTTTGACGCGCTCGATTGTCTGCCGCAACTCTTCCGGGGAACAGGAAAGTTTCTCGGCCACCTGTTCGAGAGGATGGGGGGTATTGGGAATACTGTGGTGCTCCCAATTGCCGTCCGGGGTAATGTCGTAATACGCGCAGAAGCGGACCGCGTCCTGCTCCGATGGGACGATTTCCCTGATTTGTTCGGGGTCCCACACGAAGAATTTCCCTTCGACGCCTTCCGAGTCGGCATCCGTGGCGGAATAATACCCGCCTTCGGGTGACGTCATTTCCCGAAGTATGTAATCCAGAATTTCGCGGGTGACGCGCTTGTAATCGAGCTTGCCGGTTACCTGAAATGCTTCGAGATACGTCTTCGCGAGTAACGCGTTGTCGTAGAGCATCTTTTCAAAGTGGGGAACCAGCCAGCGTTCATCCGTCGAGTAGCGGGCGAACCCTCCTCCGACGTGATCGTACATGCCGCCGCCGGCCATGGCATCCAACGTTTTACAGACCATCTGAAGGACGTGTTCCGTCCGGGTGCGTTGATATTGCCGGAGGAGAAAGGCGAGTCCGGTGGCCGGTGGGAATTTGGGGGCCTGACCGAATCCTCCATAAATCGGGTCGAAGTCCGCTGAAAATTGCTCGACCGCGGAGTCAAGCTCCTGCTGTCCGACCGTGGTAGGAGCGGGGACGCGCATGGCCGTTTGCAACCGGTCCGTAAAACGCGTGGCGCTGTCGGCAATGGCGGCGCGATCGCGTTCCCAGCCTTCGGCAATCTTTTTGAGGACCGTGCCGAAGCCGGGCCGACCCCATTTGTCGGTCGGGGGAAAGTAGGTGCCGGCAAAGATCGGTTGCTGGTCCGGCGTCAGAAAGACCGTCATGGGCCAGCCGCCGTTTCCCTGGTTCATGGCGATGGTGGCCTGCATGTAGATCTCATCGAGATCCGGGCGTTCTTCACGGTCAACCTTGACGCAGACGTAATAGCGATTCATGAGCGAGGCGATTTCGTCGTTCTCGAACGATTCCCGCTCCATGACGTGGCACCAATGACACGCGGAATACCCGATAGACAGGAGAAGGGGTTTATCCTGATCCTTGGCCAACCGGAGTGCTTCCGGGCCCCAGGGAAACCAATCCACCGGGTTGTAGGCATGTTGCAGCAGGTAGGGGCTTGTTTCGTGAATGAGACGGTTCGGGGAACGGGTCGGATGCGAATCAGCCATGGAATCGACAGTAGCACCGGGCAAAAATACGGGTCAACTTGAGCTTCTTGATCCTTGTTCTTAAAACCCTTTTCGCTGGCTCGTCAGGACGTTGAGAATCCGGATCGGCGAATTTGAGAAAGAGAATCAATGATATGTAATACTACCTAGTATTTTCTATTGACACCTTCGAAAAAGCAAGGTACCCTGAAAGCAGGATGATAATTCAAGTTTCGAGATGTTCTTGATTCAGAGAGTTCACGAATACACACAG
Source organism: Nitrospirales bacterium (assembly GCA_965204475.1). Taxonomy (GTDB): domain Bacteria; phylum Nitrospirota; class Nitrospiria; order Nitrospirales; family UBA8639; genus Bin75. The sequence continues at coordinate 924,850 of OZ241988.1, read as the reverse complement.
TTAGCGTCTAAAGAAGGAGGCAATGATGAAAGCCAAACAAGGAGTCGTCGATCTTCTCAACAAGCTGTTGACCGAGGAATTGACGGTCATCAACCAATATTTTTTGCACGCCAAAATGTGCAAGAACTGGGGGTATGAAAATTTGCATCATCACGTGTTGGATCGCAGCTACGGGGAAATGAAGGATGCGAAACACGTGATCGATCACATTCTGTTTCTGGAAGGCCTTCCCAACATGCAGCGGCTCGGAACCGTCAAGATCGGAGAAACCGTCCCGGAACAGTTGAAGGCCGACTTGGACAAGGAAAAAGCCATGGTCAAGATGCTCACCGAAGGCATCCAGCATTGTACGAAGGTTGGAGATTTTTCAACGCGTCACATGCTGGAAGACATGGTGAAAGATGAGGAAGAGCACATTGATTGGATCGAAACGCAGTTGGAAAGCATCAGGCAAGTCGGGCTGCAAAATTACCTGAGCGAACAGCTTCACGAAGAAGGCAGTTAATCAATCGCTCGTTCTGTCAAAGCCTTGAGAGGGAAGAGCCGGATTTCGGCTTTTCCTTTTCAAGGCTTTTTTGTTATGTAGTAGAGGAACAACGATCGTTGTTCCCTACTTTCCCGTAAAGGAGCCGGAGTATGGCATTGACCCATTCGACCATGTTGGCGTTGGGAACCACGATTCCCGATTTTCAATTGCCTGACGTCGTGTCAGGCGAAATGATCAGTCCCGGCCGGTTTGCCGGACAAAACGGATTGCTGGTGATGTTCATTTGCCGGCATTGTCCCTACGTGGTTCACGTGCAGCAGGAACTTGGTCGATTGGGAAAGGACTATGCCGGCAAATCTCTTGGCGTGATTGCGATCAGCAGTAACGACGTGGACAACTATCCGGACGACCATCCGGATCGATTGCGAGCCATGGCCCGTGAACTTGGTTTCACGTTCCCCTACTGTTACGACGAGAGCCAAGCCGTGGCCAAGGCCTTCACCGCGGCCTGTACACCGGATTTCTTTTTATTCGACAGGGCGCAAAAGCTGGTCTATCGCGGTCAGTTGGATGAGAGCCGCCCGGGGAACGGGAAGCCGGTGACGGGAAAAGATTTGCGCGCGGCGATCGAGGCCGTCCTGGCGGAGCAGCCCGTGAGTCCGGAGCAGCGTCCCAGCGCCGGGTGCAACATCAAGTGGAAGTAGGGATCAACGATCGTTGGTGGGACAATCGTGGCTGTCCTAGTGCGATTGCCTCATCGCTTCTTATCGCCTCCAGGCAAACAATTTCTCGAGGAATTGTTTCTTGCCCTCGGTGAGGGTGGTTTTTCTCCAGGCATTGGCGACTTTTTTGATGACTTCGGCCTGGGTGGGGTACGGGTGAATCGTGCCGGTGATCGTCCCCAGGCCCAGTCCCCCTTTCATGGCCAACGTGAATTCACTGATCATGTCGCCGGCGTGGGCCGCGACGATCGTCGCGCCCACAATGACGTCGGTTCCTTTCTTGACGTGCACGCGGGCAAAGCCGTCATCCTCCCCATCCAGAATCGCCCGGTCAACTTCATCGAGTTTGAACGTAAAGGTATCCACGTCGATCCCCTTGTTCTTCGCCTCGGCTTCATACAGCCCGACGTGCGCGATTTCCGGCTCCGTATAGGTAGCCCATGGGATAATGAGCGAATCCGTTTTGGCGTACCCCAATCCAAGAGGATGAGGGAATAAGGCGTTTTGAATGACGATCTGGGCCATGGCGTCCGCGGCGTGAGTGAATTTAAAGGGAAAGCATACGTCACCGGCGGCATAGACGTTGGAATTGGTCGTCTGTAATCGCCTGTTCACTTTCACGCCGGTCCGGGTATCATACTCCACCCCGGCCGTTTCGAGTCCGAGCCCCTCGACGTTGGGTGCGCGTCCCACCCCGACGAGGATCTCGTCGACCACGAGTTCGTGCTGTTCGCCATGGCTGTTGTAATGCAGGACTTTCTCTTGTCCGCGCAGTTCGATTTTTGTGAGGTTTGAATCAAAGACAAAAACGACGCCGTCTTTAGTCATTTGCGTTTGGACGACTTCCGCGGCATCCGCATCCTCGCGGGGAAGAATGTGCCCGGTCTGTTCGAACAGCCACGTGCGGCTGCCGAATCGAGCGAAGGTCTGAGCCATCTCGCAACCGATCGGACCGGCGCCGATCACGGCCAGGCGCGGGGGGAGTCGGGTCAAGGAGAAGACGGTTTCGTTCGTCAGATAGCCTGTTGCTTCCAACCCTTGAATGGGCGGGGCTGCCGCGCGTGCGCCGGTACAGATCGCGGCTTTTGAAAATTCCAGCGTGGCGCCATCCACGTGGATAGTGTTCGTTCCGGTGAAACGGCCCGCGCCGATGAAGACGTCGACACCCAGGCTGGTAAAGCGATCAGCCGAATCGATCCGGCTGAGACGTGCTCGAATTTTTCGCATTCTCGCCATGGCAATCCCGAAATCGGTTTTGACTCCGTCCGGAAGGGTCACGCCGAATTCCCCGGCCTGTTTCACCGCACTCCACGCACGGGACGCGCGAATGACGCCTTTGGACGGCACGCATCCCACGTTCAGACAATCCCCGCCCATCAAATGTCGTTCGATCAAGGCTGCCTTCGCGCCAAGCCCGGCAGCCACCGCCGCGGTGACCAATCCGGCGGTGCCGGCTCCAATGACGACGATATTGTATCGGCCGGTGGGCGTGGGGTTGCTCCAGGTTGGAGGATGGACGTTGTGAATGAGTTGCTGATTGAACTCGTCCATCGGAGCCATGGTCACGGATTCATCTGGATGATCGTCGGTCGGCATGATGCGTCCTTCCTTACGGTTCGGGTTCCCCGGATTCCCTCCCGTCCCCGGACCGCGGACGGATGAAGAGCGGGGCATCGATCACGATGTTTTCCTTGCCACAAATTTACGATGAAGAATGGGAACAAGAGCCAGCAAACCCAGGAATGTAAACGCGAGCAACACGGGCGGTGAGGCGATTTCCGCCAATGAGTTGAGGGACCCGAGTTGTCTCCCCGCAAACGCGTAGACAAAACTGCCAGGGATAATGCCGACGGAGGTTCCGATGACGTAGGTGCCGAGCGGGATTCGGGTCAGACCGGACACGAGATTCACGAGAAAAAACGGAAAGGCCGGGATCAGCCGCAGGGTCAACAAATAGCTGAAGGCGTTTTGAGCGAATCCGGCCTGAATCGGTTCGATGCGCTCGCCGAATTTGCGTTCGACCCAATCGCGTAAGACGTATCGCGCAGCCAGAAAGGCCAGGGTGGCGCCCGTGGTGGCCCCGATGTTGACGAAGATCGTTCCGAGTATGCTTCCGAACAAAAAGCCGCCGGCCAGGGTCATGATAGCCCCGCCGGGTAACGAAAACGCGGTTTGCAGGATGTACACCGCCACGTAAAGGACGACCGCGGTGGTAAAATTGGCATTGGTAAACTCCAGCAAATGGTCCCGGTTGGCTTTCAAGGCTTCGAGCGAAACGTAGCGGCCCAAGTCGAAATAGAAGAAGGCTCCGATTCCCAGTGCCAGGATTCCGAGAATAACGAGTTTTCCGAGCGATCGTGGTGAGGATTCCGCAGGATCAGTCATCGTGGGCTCCATGGTTGCTGTCTGAGTCGTGGCTCCGGCTCAATGTCAATGGATCATGCACTCTCTACAACATTATACCGCTTGAGGGTCTCATCCCGTTGAGGATGCCTGTCGTCGGTAGAAAGATCTTTCCAAGTTTCGTGTGTCTCAGGCCGCGGGCCGTGAGTCGATCAGGCCGGCCAATTCCTCTGCAGGATAGGTGATGATCTCGGCGAGCGTCGGGTGATAATGGGGTATCCGGGCAAGATCGTGAACCGTGCCTTGATAATACATGACGGCGATGAGTTCATGAATCAGCTCCGCGGCTTCCGGCCCGACAATGTGGGCTCCCAAAATTTTGCCGTTCTCCGGCGAAGCCAGAAGTTTGACGTGACCATGGGTCTCTCCCAACGTCATTGATTTCCCATGGTCGTCAAACGGATACGAGGCCACATGATAGCGGATTTGCCGGTCCCTGCATTCTTTTTCGCTTAACCCGACGCCGGCGATTTGGGGATCGGTGAAGACGACCTGGGCTTTGAGCCGGTCGTCGTATCGACGAGGTGACTCCTGGAAATGAACGGCGTTCCACCCCGCAATTTCTCCTTGCTGGATCGCAATATGGACGATTTCATGGAGTCCGTTTACGTCGCCCACGGCGTAGACGTGGGGCTGGTTGGTCCGCATCGTGTCGTCGACCGCGATCTTGCCTTGACGAACCTCGATTTGTGCGGCCTCCACGTTCAAACTGTCGATGTTGGGCCGCCTGCCGAGTGCTTGGAGGATGACCTCTGCGGAAACGGTTTTCTCCTTTCCCTCATGAGTCAGGTGGGCCACTTTTTGCGTGCCGTTCCGAGTGAATCCATGCAGCCGGGTATTGGTCAGTACGGTCATGCCTTCTTCCCGGAACCGTGCTTCCACCGGACGGGCCAGGTCTTCATCGCCTTGGGACATGACGTGCGCGCTTCGCTGGATCAGGGTCACGCGGGTCCCGATACGCTGGAAGAATTGTGCCAGTTCCAGTGCTACGGGCCCGCCGCCTAGGACGATCATGGATCGGGGCACGTCGCGTAACTCCAAGGCTTCGTCGCTGGTGAGATAGCCGATTTCTTCGAGCCCGGCTATCGGGACGCGGGAGACCACGGACCCCGTGGAGATAATGAACGCCTTGGCCGTCAGCGTATGGTGACCGGCCTGGATCTCGTGGGGAGAGAGAAACGCGGCGCGTTCCTCGTATAAAGTGAAACGGGAATCTCTCAACGCGTGAATGCGGTCATCGGCAAATTCTTCGATGAGGCGAGTTTTGCGACTGATGATGGCGGAGAGATCGGCTTTGGCGGCAACCGGCTTTAGCCCGAATTCTTCCGCGCGTTTCATGAGCGACATGACGTCCGAGGAACGCAGGATCGTCTTGGTCGGCATGCATCCGCGTAAAATGCAGAGTCCCCCCAACGGCCCGTGGTCGATAATACCCACGTCGGCGCCTTCATCGCGCGCCGTCCGTGCCGCGGCATACCCTGCGGACCCTCCTCCGATGATCACGACGTCGTGGTGTTGCACGTTTTGATTCGGCCGCATATTGGGGCATGGTAGCGGAAGCGCCTTCCGTGTACAATGCCGTATTCAGAGATTGGTTGATGATCCATGACACCGATCGCAAACGGGCGTACGTGCCGGTACGTGGACCTGGTCGGTCTGTGGTGCGCGTTGGGGTACGCCGCCCTCGCCTTTCTGGCGCAACGCCACGGCGACCCCGACCTGCCGGCATTCTTCCTCTTCGTCGCGTGGACTAGCCTGCCGGTCTTCGGTCTTTACCTGTATTTCAACCGGCGCGACCAACCCTTCCCGCTCGGCCGCCTGATCTTCTGGGCGGTGGTTTTCAGGCTCTGCGGGCTGCTGGGCGGGCCGTTTTACGAAGACGATTTCTACCGTTACCTGTGGGACGGCTACCGCTTTGCCACGACCGGCACACCTTACGGTGCCGTCCCTGAAGCATTCTTCAGCACCCCCGGCGTTCCCGCGATATTTCACGGCATCCTGGATAGGATCAATTCTCCCGAATTGCCGACCATCTACGCCCCGGTCACGCAGGTCGTCTTCCTGCTCGGCTACTGGTTGAAACCGGGCAGTGTCGCAGCCTTGCAGGCGATCCTGATCGTCGTCGATCTCGCGACCATAGCGCTGCTGCTGCGCCTGGCCCCGGCCGTAAACGTCATGCTCTACGCGTGGTGTCCGCTGGTCGTCAAGGAAATCGCCTTTACCGCGCACCCGGACGGCCTTGGCGTCTGCCTGCTGCTGGCGGCGATCGTGCTGTCCAGAAATCATCGCTGGCGGAGTACAGCCGTCTGCCTGGGAATGGCCGTAGGGGCCAAGATATTCGCGCTGGTGCTGGTACCGTTGGTGTTGGTCGGCGCGGGCTTCGGGCACTGGATCCTGTTTATCGTCACGCTGGGGGCTTTGTATATGCCGTTCGCCCTGCAAGGCGGGACGGACTTCGAATCGCTGCTGGTCTTTGCGCGGGAATGGGAGTTCAACTCGGCAGCCTACGGGGTGATTACCACCGTCTTGCAACCGTTCGAGTCCAAGCTCGTGCTGGGCCTGTTGTGCGGCGTTTTCTGGGGACGCTACTATTTCCGATATGCCCGGACCGGCGCGCGCGAGGTCCCGCGAGGCGACTGGCTCTATGGCGTATTACTCGCGGCCTCGCCGGTCATCAACCCGTGGTACCTGCTCTGGCTACTCCCGTTTGCGGCGATGGCGCCGAGTGTCTCCGCGTGGACGGCTTCCGTTGTGGTCTTGCTCGGCTACGTGACCGGACTCAACCTGATTGATGGTGATCTGCAACCGTATCAGCAGCCGGTATGGGTTCGGCCTCTGGAGTTCGGCCTGATCCTCCTGGCGCTGGCCTATGACCTGTTCCGGCGGCGGTCGCCAGACCTCGGCGACAGGACAAACAATTGAGGTAGCGACGGGATGCGATGTATAAAGGGTTGAGCGTCGGGGCGGTGATTCCGGCATGTAACGAAGAAGACAACATCGGCGCGGTGGTCGGCGCGCTGCTGGATCTTCGTACGGACGCCGAATCCCGGGTCATCGACGACGTCGTGGTGTGCGACAACGGATCGACGGACGCCACGGCATCGCGCGCGCGCGCGGCGGGCGCCCGCGTGGTCGTCGAGGAGACGCCAGGCTATGGCAGGGCGTGCTTGACGGCCATCGCGGCTCTCCACCGGGTGGACGTCGTCCTGTTCGTGGACGGCGACCAGTCGTTCGAGGTCCCGCAGGCACTCGACCTGCTGGGGGCCATCGCGTGCGGCGCCGATCTGGCCATCGGGTCCCGCGCGCTGGGACGCATGGAACCGGGCGCCCTGTCGATGCCGCAAATCGCCGGCAACCGCGTGGCAAGCCTGCTGATCCGGCTGCTGTGGGGGCGGGTGGTCACCGACCTTGGTCCTTTCCGGGCCATCCGCGCGGATGCCCTGCGACGGCTCGACATGCGCGATATTGCCTATGGCTGGACGGTGGAAATGCAGGTCAAGGCCATCCGATTGAACATGCAAATCGTCGAGACGCCGGTGAATACTTTGCGGCGGCGTTTCGGCATATCGAAGGTTGGAGGAACCCTGAAGGGCGTCATCGGCGCCGGCATCGGCATTCTCGGGATGATCGCTCGGTTGCGATGCCGGCGCGTCGAGTCCGGCAGAACAGACTGCAACAAGGAGGAAGAACGGCCATGAAGCTATTCCGGCTTAAATACAGGGCGGACATACAGGTCCATCCCTACCGCAAAGGGGGACGCATAGGTTCCCCCCTACGACGAATTGCCGTATGCTTGTTTGTGGCGCTGCTGCTTGCCGGTGTCGTACATGCCCAGACCGCCAAACTGATTCCGGCGTGGGACGCGAGCGACGAAAAGAACGTCGCGCACATCGAGCACGCCGCCTGGCAGGAGATCCTGGACGGCTACCTGCGTGAGCACGGTTCAGGTGTGAATCGCTTCGATTACGGGGCGCTCAAGGCCAATTCAGGGGACTCCGCCAAGTTGGCCTCGTACCTGGCGTCTTTGCAGTCGCTCGATCCGAGGGACTATTCCCGCGCGGAACAGAAAGCGTACTGGATCAATTTCTACAACGCCCTGACCGTGCAGGTCGTGACGGATGCGTATCCCGTGGATTCCATCAAGGACATCAGTGAAAGCCTGTTGGGCAGCCTGGGGCGTATCTTCGGCGGGCCCTGGGACGACGTGCACGCCAAGGTCGCCGGTCTGGACCTGACGCTGAATAACATCGAACACGGCATCCTGCGACCCATCTGGCGGGACAATCGGATCCACTATGCGGTCAACTGCGCCAGCTACGGTTGTCCGAACCTGAGCCCGACAGCGTTCACCGCGGACAACTCCGAGGAATTGCTTGATGCCGGCGCGCGCGCCTACGTGAATCATCCGCGGGGCGTCGAGTTCATGGACGACGACTTCATGATTATTTCAAGTATCTACAAGTGGTACGTGGCGGACTTCGGGGGTGTTGAGAAGTCGGTGATCGAACACCTCGTCAAGTACGCGGACAAGGCGCTGGCGACGCGTTTGAGGAAGTTTGCCGGGTCAGTGGACTACGAGTATGACTGGAGCCTGAACCGGCCCTGAGGCGGCTAGGCTCCAGAATATTAGTAGGTGTCGAACTGGTAACCCATCGTCATGCTGAATACTTTGGACTTCGACGTATTGCGACCGTCAATGACCTCCCCATAAGACACGGCCAAGTTCGTTTGGTCGGATACGTTAAGGCTCACCGTCCCGCTGAGGAACTGGATGTCTTCCTCGACCTCGGGGAAACGAGGTGGCGAAAATCCTGGACCACCGATTTGGAGGCCTGACTGAGCGTCAACGATCTTGTAGTTGACATTCAATCCGATGTTCTCGAACAGCAAACCGCCCGACACGTTCACGAAGAGGTCCTCCGGGACGTTCTCGTCGCGGACGCGGTACCCGACCTCGCCGGATACGGCGAACATGTCCGCGAAAAATTTGCCGGCCAGGGCCGACACTTCCAAGCCGCTGGCCCCGTCGCCGATGGCATTAATAGCACCGGTTGTGTAGGATCCCTTAATGATCGCTCCGCCGCGCAGGGCGATGCTCGGCAGAGATGGACACAACAGTTCGTCGACGACACGCCAGGTGATGCCGATATTGGAGTCTGTCACTCCCGAGTATTTGTCCCTCCCTCCCGTTGCTGCCGTTCCGGGTCCTTCCGAAGCGTAGCTCCTGGCAGCACCCACACGGAGGTCTATTGCGACTGCATCAGACAAGCCGTACATTCCGTTCAGCCATACGGTGTGCTGCCCGAGGTTTCTCCCTCCGCCTGGAGTCGGCCTCTGATCATCTGAGAAGAAAAACTCGTTAGCGTTCTGGGAAACATAAGAAAGGTTGACGAATCCGGCGCCCGGAGCGGGGAGCCAGGGCGACACCCCGTCGGCGAATGCGGATGATCCGATGGCCGTCATGATCGTAACCACGAGGGCAATCAATGTTGCTCTGTACATGGTGACGTTCCTCCGTTCGTTCAGATCCATCATGGGGTTACATCTTGAAGCGGCGCTTCAGGTAATAGTGGACGAGTTCCTGTTCGTCCGGCTTCCCGTCGCAACCGGAGGCACGGCTGCCCGGACAAAGTACGGCAATGTGCTCGTCGTCCGCTGTGCCCGGCTTGTTCGCCGCGCCACGGGCTTCGAGGCTGTTTTTCAGGCTCATGGCGCGTTCCTTGGTCAAATCGGCCGCCTTAAGGGGACAGGACGGGCACACGAGCTTTTGGAACGTGAGGGCCTTGCCCATGGCGTAGGCGCTTCTGGCGCTAATGCCCTGGCCGGTCGAAAGGGAACCGGATGCGTAGGCCGATGCCTGCAAGAGGCCACCGGCGATGATCATCAACGTGAGAAAACCCATCATGCGTTTCATCTGGTGACTCCTCCTATGAGGGTAAAAGAGCGTCGTTAACTAAGAGAATGAACATTTTACCATTAGTAAAACGAAACAATATATGCTTTTGGTGCGAAGAATTCCATGGTCTAGTCGAAATTTACACGGGCGATTGGCACCCCTCCATCGCGTTGCGATCTGGCCGTGTCTGGTGACACAATTCAGGAAAAAGCGGAAAGAGCTAAAAAGCCTCGGAGGGAAACGCATGCATCATGGAATAAAAGCGGTCGTCTTGGGATGCGTCGTGATGGTGACGGGGTGTGCCACGCCGTCCGGTCCTCTCGCCGTCCTGCCCATGACGAGTCCGGCTGCGGCTCAGGATAATCTTGAAGGGATTCAGGAGTATAACGCCGGGAAGTGGCAACAAGCCAAGAGCCGTTTTGAATCGGCGATTCGAGCCGACCCCGATTTACCGGAAGCCCATTTCAACCTGGCCCTGACGCTTCACAAGCTGGGCGATCATCGGGAGGCCACAATCCATTTCAAAAAAGCCAGTGAACTGGCTCCAAACAATAAGGAAATTTTGAACTCTCCAGCCTATCGCAACCACCTCGGTCTGTCTTCGACGTTGGAGAGGCACCTGAGCGGAGGCTATCGATATTGAGATGCCATCTTCCCGGGAGTGTGCACACCGGTGCGCCCTGCTCATGAAACACCAAGCCGCCGCATCCTACGTGCTCGTGGGAGTTCAGTTTGTCTGCATGGGAGCGATCCTTTTTTCCGGTCCCTGGTTCGCCAGGCACGTCGTTTATTTTACGTTGGAACTGTCGGGAAGTCTGTTGGTGCTGTGGGCGATCCTCGCCATGAGGGTCACGAAGGTCAACGTGTTCCCCGAGGTCAAGGCGGGAAGCCGGCTGGTGACCAATGGCCCGTATCAATGGATCCGGCATCCCATGTACACGGCGTTACTGATGATCATGCTGGCATTGGTGTGCGAGTCCTTTTCATACTGGCGAGGGTTTTGGTGGGTACTCCTGGTCGCGGACCTGGTGGCGAAACTTTGGTATGAAGAGAAGTTGTTAGGAGAAGTCTTCGACGACTATGAAGCCTACCGGTTGCGGACGTGGCGGCTTGTTCCCTGGATTTTCTAGGGGGCCGGCTTTCGGTTTCGTTTCACTGAGACTTCACCTTTGTATTGGACAAAATGGTTGCATGGTACCGTCGAGACTGTTGCGATGATCTATTTTCAAACCAAACCCGACGCCGTCTTTGAGGCTATCCTGAAAGAAGCCTTTGCCAGTGAAGCATCGGAAATCCAATTGTTGTCGGACGACGGGGCCATCGATTCCTGGGAAGGGCTCTATCCGGAGACTGCACAACGGCTTTGTCCCTATGAGGCGGTGCGGGTATTGGTCCAACTGTCGGCCGCGGTCAATGATTTACACGTCTATCGCTTGACCGACCTGCATTGGCTTGTGCTGTACGAAACGTTAAAAAATTTTTGTGCGACCCATAATGATCTGCTCGACGATTTCGATCAGCGCACCAGACCCGTTGGAGAGTACAACATTGGGGAAGTGGACGGAGAGGCGCTGATCAACATCTATTTTTGGGATACGGATTTTCTCTTATGCCATAGGGAAGAGACGCAGGGTGGGCAAGCAAGCAACCCTCATCAACGGGATGATACGGAAGAGACTCCGTCGGGGCAGGATGTCGTCATTCCAGCCCTGGAGCCCGTCGAGGAGCTTGGGTGGATCGTGAGGGAACCATTGTTTCTGGCGGGTTCCACGCGGTATCCGGATTACGGCGATGGGTAAACGGGAGCTAACCCGGGTTAATCACTCATCCCGCAGCATATGCACGAATAACCCGTCACGCAGCTTGGGCTCAAACCACGTGCTCTTGGGCGGCATGATGTCTTGAGCATCGGAAACGGCCATCAGTTCGTCGACGGTCGTGGGGTACAACCAGAACGCAACGGCCCATTCTCCCGCATCCACCCTCGCGGCCAACACTTTCGGCGGGTGGATGCCTCCGACGAAATCGATCCTCGGATCGGAGCGTTGATCCGTAATACCCAGCAGCGGAGTCAACACCCGATCAGTCAACACGGACACGGCCAAGGCGTTCACCGGATTTTGCTCCTTCCCGGACCGTTGTTCCGGCGTCAATTTGGGAAGCACACGATGCCAGCGGCCTTCCAGATACATGTCGAATCCGGCCTCCGGCGCCTGCCCCGGTTGTGTGGTGAGTTGCAATTCATAGTTTGCGGCCAATGCGTCAAGAAATTGTTGTGCGGTGTACCCGTTCAGATCTCGCACGACGCGGTTATAGGGCAGGATTTGCAATTCGTCGTGCGGAAAGATGACGGACAAAAATCCATCTTCACGATTCGGTAAAGACCGTGCGGCGCCGCGGGCTCGGGACGCTCGCACCCGGCTGGCGGCAGCCGAGCGATGGTGCCCGTCGGCAATATACAAGGCGTCAACGTTCTTGAAATCTTCGACCATTTTCTCAATGGCCGCGGGGTCGCGCAGGCTCCAGACGGTGTGCTCCACGCCATCGGCCGCAATGAATTGAGAGTCCGGCTCTGTGGCCGTGACGTCCGCAAGCCAATTCTCGAATTGCATCGTACGACGGAAAAACAGGAGCACGGGTCCGGATTGCGATTCGTGCGTTTCGATTACCCGCACGCGGTCCGTTTCCTTTACCGGCCTGGTGAGTTCGTGTTTCTTGATGAGTCCACGGTCGTATTCGTCGATCGAGGCGAGCGCGACGAGACCTGTCTGTTCGTGGGTCTCCCAGCGTTGGCGATACACGCCGAACATGGGGTGAGGTTCCCGTACCAGGACGTCGTCGTCAAGAAATTTCCGGAGGTTGGCGGCTCCTCTTTCGTAGACTTCCGTTGAATAGGGATCAACGCCGTCAGCCAACTCCAACTCGGCTCGTCCGACCCGGAGAAAACAGTAAGGATTGCCGGCGGCAACATTGCGTGCCTCGTCCAAGGAGACGACGTCATAGGGAGGCGCAGCCACTTGAACGGCGTGTTCCGGTTTGGGCCTGACGCTACGAAAAGGCATGATGGTCGCCACGGGTTCTCCTTTCTGCGTTGAGCGAAAATACCTTTTTTAGAACGCTCTCCTCACCGTGGGATAAGCAGGGTGGGGGGGCAGTCGGCGCAGGTCAGCATAGCGTAGCATGCCGTAGCATGGCATAGCAGAACATAACATAGCCCGGCAATCACGACCGCGACGCTATTTTACAAATTCAAACTCGACCGGGAGATCACCTTGTGGAGCGATGGTCACGCGTTGTTTTTGCATGCCCAGAACGGGATGCCAGGCCACCAGGTCGTAGTCGCCGGGGGGGACGTGGCCGATCTCGAAATTTCCTGATTCATCTGAAATGGCGTAATAGGGGTTCTTCACCACGTACAGCCAATTCTCCATAAAGTCGTGACGGTCGCAGGTCAGGCCCACGGCAACGGCATGGCGTAGTTTTGGGGAGGGAAAGACTTTTTCCGTCTCTCCTTGCGCTCGAAGACTTTGGGTATGCATGGTTCGCATGATTTTGGCTTTGCGGCCCTTTAACGAATACGTATGAAGCGTGTGTTTGATGGGATCGTGATTGACGAACCGGACGGTCTCATCCGCCCGAATCACGCCGGTGAACGGGCCGAAGCTGCATGTTTCGAGTCGAACGCCGAGGTTCAACGCGGTCCCTCCGCCGTAGTGAAAGGTTCCGCGCCCCCGTCCGGTGGCCGTGTCGTGATGCGGAGAAAAAGGCTTGCCCCGTTCCACGCCCTCCAGTGCGATGACCACGCCTTGAACCATGCCGTCATGCACGGCGAGTTTGTTCAGCACGCGCTCCGTCCCGCAAACCTCAGGCCCGTTCCGGACTTCAAAACGTCTTGGGGCATGGGGGAGTGCGCCCGTGAAGGACACCCTCCCCGTGATGGTCGCCCCGTTGTTGACCTCAATCACGTCGTAGGCAAACCCCGCACCTGGGAATCCCAATAACACAAAAAACCAACTCATTGTACAGACGCGGCGCCACATGTGATGTCTCCTTTTAGATGAAAGTTCAGTCACCTGTTTTCTGAGCAGGCGGCTTCAATCAATAAACCGCCTGCCATCCGAACGTCACGACCGAATCGGTCTCGAGTTGCCCGTCCAGGTACTGGTAGATCGGGAATCCGCCTTCCACGGCCAGCCGGTTTTCCAAACCCATGAAATCCGGGAACAGGACGTTGAGGCCGAATAGGAGATCCAGGCGTTGCCCGCCCAACAGATCGGGAAACGCCGTTTGAACGATCCTTTGGTTCATCATCATTGGGTTTCTCGTACGAATGGCCGGGTCCGTCCCGTCATAGGCTTCCCAGTGATTCCAACTCAGCCGGACCGAACCGCTCAGCGTATGGGGGATGACTTCATAGGCGCCATGGGCATTGATGGCATAGGCGTCACCCTTGGAAAAATCATTGGAATTCTCGCCGGCCCGCAAGGTGCCGATGGCCTGAATCCCCCAGGTGGCGCGACCCATTTCACCCCCGTACGTGATCCCGGGGTAAAAATCGAAGGTCCCTGAACCAAGATGCATGGGATAGGGCAATCGGATGTTTCCCATGGGCGTCCGGTCCGTGGGTTCGATGCTTCCCGTGGGCACACTCAGCGACAGGTTCAAATGGAACCGATGGGCCCCGATGCTCGGGGCTTCGACGGCCCAAAGCCGCCAAAGCGACCCGAACCGGATATCTCCGAATCCTTCGGACCGGGTCATAAACTTTCTTCCGTTACGCATCACGTGATCCATGCTGTTATTCAGGTACGGTACCATGAGCGTCAGGGTGACGGTGTCGTTCAATCCATACATGAACCCGAACATGTGCATCCACATGCGCATGGATTCGGGCGCCACCAGATATCCGCCTGGAACGGGTTGCCCCATCATTGTCACTTCATCAGTGGTCAGTCTGTCGGTCCCGTATCGGTTTCCTTCCATGAACATGTGCATCAAGCGATAGGAGAACATGAATTCCCCCGCTTCATGCGTGTGATCTCCCATCATCCCGATCGGTGCATGGGAATTCGGTTTGTCGTCGGTGTAAAAATTGCCCGTGGTCAGTTTTTCTCCTTTTTTCGACAACCCCTCGGCCAGGGATTCCTCGACTCCATCAAGCAGGCCGTCCAATAAAGCCGCGTGGACTCCTTGAGCGCCGGCCCACGCGGTGCAGCATAAAAAAAGCAAACATATGATTCCCCGCTTCAACGGGTTCAGTACTCCGTTCATTTGCAAACCTCTTCTCGCAAAGCATAAATGAAACTGATTGTGCCAATCCCTCGGATCGAGTCATAAAGTCCTCCGTTAGAAATGGTATTGAACGACATTTCCATAGAGGGCACATCCCTCGACGGAAAGAACGTTGCAATGAATTAAAGGGAAGACTTGAGACTAGAAACGGGGAGGACCGCGAGAAAAGTGAAGCGTGGGAACGGTCAGTCTGACAGGATGAACGATGGAAACTTCTATGGCATGTAAAACGGTGAGCGGAGCATCGAAAACGGGTTCGGCAACGCTGACCACCTGGCCGGCCGCGCACATAAGGGAGCAAAGAATCGTTGAATGGGTGGCCGCGTTATGGTGAACGTGGTGAAGGGAATGAGCGGCAGCCTGGCTGGAAACCACGCCACTCATGACCAAGAAACAGGCCAGAACCCCGAGAACGAGTGCTGTGCGGGATAAACGAGTCATAACATCGGTTACCTTGGTTCCAGCATAGGGCAAGATCCTCCGGGTGTCAAGAACGGTCGAGGTCTTCAAGGTATGGCAGATCTGTTGTATGCTCCGGAATCACGGGTAGGGTGTTGAGGGCTTTTTCGACAAACCGGCGGAGAGCGTCCGATAGAGAAAGTACCGGTCATGGGTATTTCAATCGCTGAAAGTACGAACGTCTTTCATGTGCCTTTTTCGTCATTCAATAATGACGGCACTCCCGAAGACGGCTTTATCGATCTCAAAGCGCATCCCGAGTGGATCCCGGTGCTTCCTTCCTGTATCGGGTGGCCTGAAATGCAATCCTTCCTGACGGTGCTCAATGCTCCGAACTCGCCATGGATGAGCCTGGCTGCCGCCCAGAACTTCCTCACAGACGATCCGTCCAAATCGCAACTGACTTCGTTTTTCGTAATCTGTATGGCTGAGCCATCCGAGCAGGACAAACCAGCCATGATGAGTCTGGCTGATTTTTTACGTTCCAGAATAGACGAACTGATGCACGCAACGAGTCAGGCCTTGATGCAGCGGCTGGACGTGGAAATCCGGTTGGAACTTCAACCGACTCGTTTTCATCTGCACGGATTAGACGGGTGGAGCCTGATGGTGATGACGTACGTCTGTGCCGGCGACATTCGAGAGGCGCGAAAAATCTGGGGGGTGGTCTTGCAGGTGCTGGAAACGGCCTTGCAGGCCTACTGGGATGAGAGGTGAAAAGGGGAAAAGGCTCAAGCCTTCCCCCTTTTCCCCTGCTAGCGCGACTTAGCGATCGTGTCGTCCGCCACGGCCGCCGCCGCCAAAACCACCACCGCGTCCGCCTGGCCTCGATTCTTGAGGACGGGCTTGATTCACGGTTAACGTACGGCCATCCAATTGGGTGCCGTTCAGCGCTGTAATGGCTGCCTTGCCTTCCTCTTCCGAGGGCATTTCGACAAAACCAAAACCCCGGGACCGCCCCGTATATTTGTCGGTAATGATTTTTGCCGAATCCACGTTGCCATGTTGGACAAACAGATCGGTCAATTCCGTTTCGGTTGTCGGATATGGCAATCCGCCCACATAAATTTTAAACGGCATAGAACAACTCCTTTGAAAGTATTGGGGATTTACACTCGAAAAACGGGAAAGGAGGGCCGAAGCACGACTGGAGAAAGGCGCTTAGGTCAGCTTTCGATCAGATTTCCGATTGCAACCTCGATTAATAAATGGCCTTGTGGTTGAACTGAGCGTCAACGCAGGCCACCATCTTCGAAAAACACGGTAGCATATTTTTTTCCAGAAGACAACAGCCCACAGAAAAGGTTTTGGAACAGGATCGACCTAGGGTACGCACGTGGCTAGGATTTTACCGGTTTGTCAGGTTGAACCAGCGGGCGCTTGGAGTCGAGGTCGGCGTAAAAGTCCCGGCCTTCATGATTGATGACGATAAAGGCCGGGAAGTCTTCGACTTCGATTTTCCACACCGCCTCCATGCCCAGCTCTTCGAATTCCAGGACTTCAACTTTTTTGATGCTGTGTTCGGCCAATCGCGCGGCAGGGCCGCCAATGGATCCCAGATAAAATCCCCCATACTTCCGACAGGCTTCGCGCACGTGCCGGGAACGATTGCCTTTGGCCAGCATGACCATGCTGCCGCCGATGGCCTGAAATTGATCCACGTAGGAATCCATGCGCCCGGCGGTCGTGGGGCCAAAGGAACCCGAAGCATACCCTTCGGGTTTTTTGGCGGGGCCGGCGTAATAGATCACGTGATTCTTGAAATACTCGGGCAAGCCCTTGCCGGCGTCCAATTGTTCTTTCAGCTTGGCATGGGCGATGTCTCGCGCGACGACAATGGGGCCGGTCAGCGACAACCGGGTGGCGACCGGATAGTTGCGCAACTCCGAGAGGATGGCCGGCATCGGCCGGTTCAAGTCGATCTTGACGACCTGTTCATCCAGGTCCGTTTCACTGACGTCCGGAAGATATTGCGCGGGATTCGTCTCGAGCTGTTCGAGGAAGACCCCCTCTTTGGTGATTTTGCCCAGGATTTGCCGGTCGGCCGAGCAGGAGACGCCCAGTCCGACGGGACAGGACGCCCCATGCCGGGGGAGGCGAATGACCCGGACGTCGTGTGCGAAATATTTGCCGCCGAATTGGGCGCCGATACCGGTTTCGGCGCAGAGTCGTAAAATCTCCTTCTCGAAGTCGAGGTCCCGAAACGCACGACCCAAATCGTTGCCGGAAGTCGGGAGATCATCGAGATAGTGGCAACTCGCCAGTTTGACGGTCTTCAAGGTGAACTCCGCGGACAGGCCCCCGATGACGAGAGCCAAGTGATAGGGCGGGCAGGCCGACGTGCCGATCGTGCGGATTTTCTCCGCGACAAAGGCGAGCAGGGATTTCGGATTCAGCAGGGCCTTGGTTTCCTGATAGAGAAAGGTCTTGTTCGCGGACCCTCCGCCTTTGGCGACAAACAGGAACCGGTACTCCGTGCCTGGTTCGGCATAGAGCTCGATCTGAGCGGGGAGATTCGTGCCGGTATTTTTTTCGGTGTACATATCGAGGGGCGCCAACTGTGAGTAGCGCAGATGCCGTTGCGCGTAGGCTTCATAGATGCCGCGTGAGAGCGCTTCGGTGTCATGGCCCGTGGTGAACACCTGCTGACCCTTATATCCAAGGGCAATCGCCGTGCCTGTGTCCTGGCAGCCCGGCAGTACCCGCCCCGCGGCAATGTTGGCATTCTTCAGTAGTTCCAACGCCACGAAACGATCATTGTCCGAGGCTTCAGGGTCGTCCAGAATGTGACGCAATTGTTTGAGGTGACTCGCTCGTAAGAGATGCGCCACGTCATCCATCGCTTCACGAGCCAGGAGCGTGAGTGCTTCGGGCTGGACGGTGAGGATCTCCTGTCCGTCGAACGTGGTGGTGGATACGTGGTCCGACGTCAACTGGCGATACGTCGTCGTATCCATCCCGTGTTCGAAGATATCCTGATATTGAAATGCCATCGAGTCTCGTCCCTGTTTTACGCGAGGCACGTTCCGTCCGTACTCGACGGAAAACGTTACCGTTTTCCCGAAAATTTAATCTTGCCACACTTTACCGTGCGAATGCACCTGAGAGCAGGGTTCCCCTCTTCTGTCGTTTCCGCAGGTAGTCAGCGGGAATCCGGGGTTCCGTTTCGACAAGCTCAACGTACAGATGTGCCCTGCCTGTCCTGAGCCTGTCACAGGAAGCTTGTCGAAGGGCAAGGAAGGGCCGAAGTGAAAAACCCTGGATCCCCGATCGAGTCGGGGATGACAGGAGGGGGAAAGAGCCCTCCAGGTCAGGTTAGCCCTTCGACTACGCTCAGGACAGGCGAAGCGTAACCTGCCCGCTCAACTCTTACCCCACGGGCGGAGCCCAGTCTTCGTCACGACGTTCCTTTTGTGCTTCATGATAGGCCTTCTCGTCGTCGTCCAATTTGTTGGCGGCCTGAATGTCCAGGATCTCTTGCGGCGAAAGATATTTGAGCGCGGTCCCGGTCAGGATTTTTTGCTGGATCGTTCCCTTGATCTGAATGTCGATAATAGCGTTGGCGCCGATTTGTTGGGCCCGTTCCAGTAATTCGGCATGAAGCACGTCCCAGTTCACCGATGAGGTTTCGGGTGGCTGTTCCACTTCCAGTTCCCCCAGGTCCTTGTACGGAATGACGGGTAATTCATCGAGCACTTCAACTTTTTGATTGGAAGGTCCGCTCTCGCCGGTTTCCGGTGTTGTCGCCGGTCCGGTTTCAGCGTCTTTCGGCTGAGGAGTCCGCGCGGTATCGACGTCAAAGGCTTTGAGTCGAGCGGCGGCCACGGCCGCTTCGTGAGGGTTGCTGCTTGCGGCCATTCGCTTGAGTTTTTCGACCCGTTCGAGCGCTTCCTTGAGGCTCATCTTGGCCCCTGGCTTCCGTAGTTCGTTGATTGGCATGCGAAGGCCTTAAAGTGAAAAGACGGCGATTTCGGATCAGAAAAGGTCCAATGTGCCTGCTTGAATATACGCAACGACCGTGTGGGAAGAAGAACCGGTCGTCCCTTTACAAAGCTGAATTTCTACCTACCGGCAAAACCCATTGTCAACCGGGACGGGTCGCAATGAACGAATGCGCCTCTTTTAAGCGTGGTCCATACTGAGCGCGATAGCATAGACCCCGAACTGGGCTACCCAATGACCGTATTGTTTGTAATCGTCGCGCCAATATTCCGGATGGTTCATCTGCGTGACAAAGTGCCGAACGAATTGGTCGCGATACCGGGGATTTCCCGTGTATCGAAACAGGTCCCACAAACCCCAGCAACGGCTGAAATTGAGTCCGGCCGAATGCGGAAAGGCCGGATGGCGGACGGGTTCCAACTGCAAGTCTTCCGCAAGGTACGCCCTTAACCAGTCGCCGGTCTCGTTGCGAGGCAGGATGTTGAGAATAGCTCGCGTCCGTTGCAATACGGCCGGGAAGAATTCATCGGTCAGGTGGTCGCAGGAAGGGGGGAGAGCCTGATCGAGAGGAAGCAATCGCTCGCGCGTAAACGCAGACACGGCTTCAGCCAATTCCGGCTCATTGTTCCATTGAGCCCATTCCCATACATTCAACACGGCCCAGGAGACGTTGCCATAGGCGCGGTGTCGGGCATGAGCCACGATGTCATCGGGGGAGAGGGACAAGATCCATTGTTCAAGCCGTTGTGCCAGTTCCCCGGCGATCGGTTGCAGATCGTCTTTGCGAAAAAATCGCTGGCGGTCTTGCGCAAGTTTCAGGAACCACGCGTATCCATAGGGAAGTTCCGCATTCAATTCACCGTTCCGAATGCAAAGCAGTTCCTGGTCCAGTCTTTCGGGGATAAGCAAGGATTCGGCCAGATCGCTCCACCGGGGCTCTCCCGTTAACCGGGATATGGTGAATAAGGCATAGAGTCCATGCACGCAGGAATGCCAGTCGATGCACCCGCGAAACGCAGGATGGGTCGTATCCTCGCGCGTGATACCTTCGGCAATAGGGACGGCCAGGGCGGAAAGGTAGTCGGGCCGGGATGCGCAGAAGGATTCCCAGGAGGCGGGTGAATGGTCTGCGTGGCCGGCCGTCATCTTAGGAACCTCTGCTTTCTTGCACTATCGGGCGCAGTGCGGTGTTGTGTCCTCGCTCAATCCTCGACTATCTCGTTTGATATGTCTCGGGTCTCGCTGCGGGACGCCTTGCCCTGCATCCCACTATCACAATAAATCAGAGGTTCCCTTACGTGGGAGGCAGCAGCGGGCCGGCCCAAAGGCCTTTCACGCGTTGAACGTCCACCAGATTATTCGGGGGACCCAAATCGGCCATGAGTTTGGTGTCGATGCGGCCATGGTCCACGAGAAGAAGCTGGGGTTCGGCTACCCCTTGTGGTTTAAACCAGTACCATCCCGGACAATCCGGAATCCTGTCGGTCCAGTTGAGGATCATATGGCGGAGTTCCTTCTCCAGCTTGGCCCGTACCTGGTCGGGATCATGGTTGCCCAATAAGGCTTGCAGCGAATCGTACAGGGCTTCGGCGTGGATACGTAGAGACATCAGATGACCTCAAAGGTTTTTCTTTATGCCATTCCCGTCACGATGAGTAAAGAGTAAAAGCACGTGGTCACAGATTTGGAGTATACTAACGAAACGGGTAATCCGACAGGAAGTAGCGTATCCCGAAAGAAATGACAGCCGCGAGGAGCCAATCATGATGCAGAACATGTTCTATCGGAAAACTATAGCGCTCATCATCGGATGGGTGCTTGTCAGTACCTGTCCGGCCTGGGCGGATTTCGGCCTGGGTGAAGACGCCTATCTCGAACGGGATTACGAAACCGCGATGCGGGAATGGGCCCCGCTTGCTTCCAAGGGGAATGTCGAGGCCCAAAACATGGTGGGGTACATGTATCGCTGGGGGCAGGGCGTTACGCAGGATTTCGAGACGGCTCGATACTGGTATCAATTGGCGGCCGAGCAAGGTCATCCGAGTGCGCAAAACAACCTGGGCTTACTCTACCGTTATGGCCTGGGTGTTCCCAAAGATTACGCCAAAGCCTTTCGGTGGTTTCTGCGGGCGGCGGAGCAGGGTAACGCGGCCGGTCAGAATCACGTCGGCCTGATGTTCTACAAGGGCGAAGGGGTTAAGCAGGATTACATCCAGGCGTATCAATGGGCCTTCCTTGCGGCGGAACAGGGAATGGACCCGGCGATCCAGGCCGTAGCCATGCTGGAAGAGGAAATGACGCCCGCTCAAATTGAAAAAGCCCAAGCCTTGGCCAGGAAATGGAGACCGAAGGGCCCTGAGACGGTCTTGTAGTAGGCAGAAACCTTTCCAATCCAAACAGGCGGTACTCTCAACGTTTCTTTTAGTACCCTTCACGTTTGACGCAGGAATTGGAGAGTTCGATTCGAGTTCTGTGACAGGATTGTGTGAGCAGACGATGATACGAAGCCGAATCCGTCACGGCCGTGACCTGAAGTTGGTGACACAATTGAATGGTATAGGTTAACGCCACGCTTGTTTTGACTAATGCCCAGCCGTATTCAAATACCGGGTCGTCTTTGTGAGGAAGAGACTTGCGACTCAGGGTTTTGACCGACTCAACCGACAAGGGTATTTCTTGCCAATCCAATGTCCTGAGCCTGGATAACACCGAAATTTCTTTGGAGTCGCCATTCCCTCCTTTTCGCAATTCCGACTTATCAAACAACGTACGCTGAAAATGATAGTCATCCGACAAGGCCTCATGGAAAATGGCGCGCCACGTCGGATCGGCTAAATCTTGATCCACTGCCGCAATCAAATCGGGCTGCAAGGCGCCACTGACGTTGTGCCCTTGGATGATCCGACCCGCTTCCAGCAGTTGAGGATAATAGTCGCCCATGCGATCGGGAAACGCTGTCGCTCCCATGAACGGCGTCAGTTGCAGGGCCATGAAATCGCGAAAGTGCACAACGTCATATTCTTCCAAGAGAAACGCGAGGGTGCGCTCATGGCACAGATGAAAGGGATAATACAATGCATTCATCGAAGTCCGGCTTACACGTTGAACTTGAAATGACACACGTCGCCGTCTTTGACCACGTAGTCTCTGCCCTCGGAGCGGATCAGGCCTTTTTCCCGGAGTGTCTGCTCCGACCGGTATTGATCCAAGTCCGTGAAGCCGTACACGTCGGCTTTGATAAACCCCTTCTCGAAGTCCGAGTGGATGACGCCGGCGGCCTGGGATGCCTTGGCTCCAACGGGGATCGTCCACGCCCGGACTTCCTTGGGGCCTCCGGTAAAATATGAGCAGAGCCCCAGCGTTTTGTACGCGGCCACGATGATCCGTTCCAGGCCGCCGTATTTCATCCCCAGGTCGGCCATAAACAGGTTGCGGTCCTCGCCCGACAGCTCGGCTAATTCGCTTTCCAGTTTGCCGCAGAGCACCACCGATTCCGCATCGCGTTGTCGGACAAACGATTGAAAGTCATCCACCACGGCCGGGTCCGGGTTTTCGCCGGTATTGCCGACGTACAGGACGGGTTTTGCGGTCAGCAGGAAGAACGGTTTGAGACTCTCGGGATCGAGCCCAAGTGTCCGTGCGGGTTTGCCCTCTTCGAGTCCCATCTTCAGGATATTGAGCAATTCCAGCGCATCTTTCGATATCTTGTCTCCGGTTCTTGCCTTTCCCGAGAGCTTGTCGAATTGTTTCGTCAGACTTTCGAGATCGGCCAGCATGAGTTCGGTCTCGATCACGTCGACGTCCCGCTTCGGGTCGATGCCGTCCAACGTGTGCCCGATGTTGGCATCCTGAAAGAGACGGACCATGAGCAGGATCGCGTCGACTTCCCGAATGTGGGCCAGAAATTTGTTGCCGAGCCCTTCGCCTTGCGCGGCGCCTTTGCCCAAGCCGGCGATGTCGACAAAACGGCAGAAGGCGGGAATCGTTTTTTGCGGTTTGAACAGTTCCGTGAGGCGGTCCAGCCGGGAGTCGGGAACGGGGACGACGCCGACGTTCGGTTTGATGGTGGTAAAGGGATAGATCGACGCTTCCGCGCCGCCTGCCGTCAGCGCGTTAAAGATGGTCGATTTACCGACGTTGGGCAGTCCGACAATGCCGATTTCCATGGGAGACGCATACTAGCAAACCGGTTCCGCCCACGGCTAGTGGGATAACGAAGCCTTAAAATAGGGAAAACCTAATCCTGTCCCCGGCTGTCATGGATGGCTTTCTAATTGTTTTTTCACTTTATAATCAAATAGTTACGTCAAGCAGAGGAAAAGGTGGCTACACGAAGACATCCCGGAAAACTTTTCTGTAAAGCCGTGCCCTTGATTTGCCGCTAAAACTGGTTATGGATAGAGCTATAGGTCAAAAAACCCGCACGGCATGTTGCGGGACAATCTATGAAGGACCGTTCCCGGATACTCCGGAACAGTCGAGAACAGGGGGGATACCAGATGAAATGTCCACGTTGTGAGGGTCTTATGGTCAGAGATCATTTTTATGATCCGGATGGCCCTTTTCTTCGTATTGAGACCTTACGGTGTTTAAATTGCGGGGAAACGGTCTATCCGAAAGCGGCCAAACAATCGGCTGGAATGTCCGGAGGCTCCAGGAAACCCGCCTCTCAAGCTGCGTAAACGTTCAGGGAACCGATCATCTTGAGACCGTAGAGGTTGTATCATGCGTCAAGCTCCGTTACCCGATATCACAGAACCGGACAGTGCTCAAAACGCCACAGCTTTGGGTATGACAGCTTTCCCGGATCGTGTTCCGCAAACTTCTTCACGGCCGGCGCACAAGACCCTTTCTGAGAAGGAAGAAGGGATGTCCGGACCGACCCAGGTGTTTTTGAAGGAGATGGGCAAGGTGGCCTTATTGACGCGTGAAGAGGAAGTGGCGCTTGCCAAACAGATCGAAGCGGGAAATGCCGAATTGGCGCGGGCCGTCTATGGACTCCCCCTGGTTCTCGATCGTTTGGAGTCACTCCGTGTTGCTTTGCAGCGACGCGAGATTTCCGTGTCTACGGTCGTGAGCCTTGAGCATGGGACCGGCGAGCAGGACGTTGAAGCCGGGGAGCGAGAACGGGAGGCCGTCCGGAATCGGACCTTGAATGGATTGTCGGCCATCCGGCGGGCGTCACGATCCCTGCAAAAGTATTACCTGGAACAATGTGGCAAGCCCGTACCGGATGATTCCTCTGATGTCTTGAAACACGTTGAATCCTGCCGGCAACGCATTGTAGACCGGGTTCGAGCAATACGGTTCACTCATGCGTATCAGGGACAACTGCTGTCTGAGGTCAAAACCCTGGCGAACGATCTTCGTTTGTGGTCAACGGATGCGATTGGTAAATCCCGGAGCCGGCATATCGAACAAAACGTCCTGTTCATGCCCGTTTCCCTGTTCCTGGAACACCTCGACAGAATCGAGCGGGCCGAGCGAACCATCGAGGACGGAAAAAACGAGCTCATTCAGGCCAATTTGCGCTTAGTGGCGAGTGTAGCCAAGCACTACACGGGACGAGGCCTTCAATTTTTGGATCTCGTGCAGGAGGGCAACATCGGGTTGATGAAGGCCGTCGACAAATTTGAATATCAACGCGGGTACAAGTTCAGCACCTACGCGACGTGGTGGATCCGGCAACGCATGACCCGCGCCATTGCAGATCAGGCCAGTACGATCCGGGTGCCGGTTCACATGCATGAGTCCGTTCAAAAATTGAGGAGGGCGTCGGCACGCCTGGTGCAACGCCACGGGCGTCCGCCCACCGCTCAGGAATTGGCCGAACACGTGGAGTTGTCCGAAGCGAGGACCCGGGAAATGATGGAATATCTGAAGGAGCCCGTGTCGTTGGAAACCCCGGTGGGTGAGCATGAAGAGACCCGGCTGGGCGACCTGCTTGAGGATCGGACCGTTTCGCCGCCTTATGCGGCCGCTTTGCGGTATGACACGCGGCGTCAAGTGGACAAGGCCTTGGGCGTGTTGACCCCCAAGGAAGAATACATCATCAAGAAACGGTTCGGGATCGGATACGTCAAAGGGCATACCCTTGAAGAAATCAGCGAAGATTTCGGCGTGACGCGGGAACGAATCCGCCAAATTGAATCGTCCGCTCTCAAGAAATTGCGCCAACCGCAATGCTTGGAATTGCTGCAAGGTCTCGCGGAAATGAATTGATTATCAGTGACGGCTGAGTGCCTTTGTTCAAGGCGCGCACTCCTTTTTGACGGTATGGCGAAGGCCATCCGCCCTCTCTCTCGGGCCGCAAATCCGAATGAAGACGTCCTGAAATTCGAGCCATTCCTGCTCGATTTGTGATAGAGTTCCGGTATTCCGGTTTACACGGATCGAAAGGAGGGTCTCCTCATGGGCGCAGAAATGCAGGTTTTCGGCACCCTCGCGCTTTTGTTGTTTGTCAGCATTGCCTTGATAGGATTTTTGTACCTGATCCCCATTCCGTTGTGGATCGCGGCGTGGGCCTCGAACGCTTACGTGGGGCTGCTGACCCTGGTCGGCATGCGGTTTCGCCGGGTGCCGCCCGGCACCGTGGTCACGGCGCGGATCAGCGCGGTCAAGGCCGGCCTGGAAATTCCCATCAATGATCTCGAAGCCCATTTCCTTGCCGGCGGCGACGTGGTGAAAGTGGTGAATGCCATGATTTCCGCGGACAAGGCGAATATCCCCATGCCCTTCAAGCGCGCCGCGGCCATTGATCTTGCCGGTCGCGACGTGTTGGAAGCCGTGCAGATGTCCGTGTTGCCGAAGGTGATTGAAACCCCAAGGATTACGGCGGTGGCGAAAGACGGCATTCAACTGATTGCCGTGTCGCGCGTCACGGTTCGAGCGAACATCGACCGGCTTGTCGGCGGGGCCGGGGAAGAGACGGTGATTGCCAGGGTGGGTGAAGGCATGGTGAGCACCATCGGCTCGTCGGACAGGCACAAGGACGTGTTGGAAAACCCCGACGAAATCTCGAAACACATACTCCAAAAAGGATTGGATGCCGGGACCGCATTTGAAATTTTATCCATCGATATCGCGGACGTGGACGTGGGTGAAAATATCGGGGCGAAGTTGCAGATCGATCAGGCCAATGCCGACAAGCAAATTGCCCAGGCCAAGGCGGAGGAGCGGCGGGCCATGGCCGTGGCCCTGGAACAGGAAATGCGGGCCCGCGTGATCGAGGCCGAGGCGGAGGTGCCGCGCGCCATGGCCGAGGCGTTTCGGAGAGGCAACATCGGGCTGATGGATTATTACCGAATGAAGAACGTGCAGGCCGATACCGCCATGAGAGAGGCCATCGGGCGCGACGAAGAGAATCCCGAATCAAAGGAATGACGTGAGAGATCCAGGCTAAGATGAGCATCGAGTCATTGATCTTTCTTGGAATCGTGCTGCTGGTTTGGTTTATTGCCTCCATCGGGAGTTGGTTGCGTGAGCAGATCGAGCGCTATACCAGATATCAGGAAGCATTCGGCACCCATGAAGAGGTTCTTCCTTCTCCGGTTACCGAGAGCGTCCAGCCCGAACAGGCGACGGTTGAACCGCCGGAGCCTCTCCCGGCACGCGCCGTTGCCCGGGAGAGCCCGAAACGTCCTGCCCGGTTACGGTATCGGAGTCAAAAAGCCGCGCGCCAGGGCATCATCCTGATGACGGTGTTCGGGGCTTGTAAAGCGCTCGAGACCCGGGATGAATTCTGACCCTTCGACTCCGCTCAGGACAGGCAGGGCAGGCTCCTGTTCGACTGGCCATTTGGCATGGATATTCGCTCAAGTGCTTTGCTGACGGACTTCTACCAGCTCGCCATGCTTCAAGGCTATCTTGAACGGGGCATGGAAAACACCGCGGTTTTTGAATGTTTCGTGAGAACGATGCCCCCGCAACGGGGGTTTTTTGTGGCCGCGGGTTTGGCGCAGCTTCTGGAATATTTGGAGAACCTTCGTTTTACCCCTGCTGAGTTGGAATGGGTGGCGAACAGCGGCCGGTTCAGCCGTTCCTTCGTCGACTATCTGGCACAATTTCGGTTTGCGGGAGATCTTCACGCCATGCCCGAAGGCACGGTGTTTTTCGCGAACGAACCGATTGTCCGGGTCACGGCTCCATTGCCCCAAGCGCAACTCATCGAAACCCGGTTGGTCAACCTGCTCCACTATCAGACGTTGATCGCATCCAAAGCCGCGCGATGCGTGCTTGCCGCTGCCGGCAAACCCGTTATCGACTTCGGCTTGCGGCGATCACACGGAGCCGAGGCCGGGTTGCTCGCTGCCCGGGCCGGTTACCTGGCCGGATTTGCCGGTTCGGCCACAATCATGGCCGAACCTTGTTTTGAGGTCCCGGTCTTCGGAACCATGGGGCATAGTTTCGTGCAGGCCCACCAAACCGAACGTCAGGCTTTTGAGTATTTTGCCGATGCACAACCCGATAACGTGATTTTCCTGCTCGATACCTATGACACGCAAAAAGGAGCCCAAACCGTGGTGAAGCTGGCCCCGGGTCTGCGGGAAAAGGGCATTACGATCAAAGGGGTGCGTCTCGATAGCGGAGACCTGGTGGGTCAGGCGCGCTTGGTACGACGCATATTGGACGACGGTGGGTTGGGAGAGGTGCAGATTACGGCAAGCGGCAACCTGGATGAAGACGCCATTCAACACATCGTGGCGGCCCAGGCTCCTATTGATCTGTTTGCCGTCGGGACCAGGCTGGCGACTTCGGCGGATGCGCCGTATTTGGATTGCGTCTATAAGCTGCAGGAATATTCCGGGAGACCGTCACGAAAGAGGTCGGAAGGCAAGGAAACGTGGCCGGGTGCCAAGCAAGTCTACCGCCATTACGACCAACGGGCACGCATCGACCATGACGTGGTGACGACGGTTGCCGATACTCAAGAAGGGAAACCGCTTATCCGGCCGGTCATGGAATCCGACAAGCGTAGTGAGGTGCCCTCTTCACTCAACCAAATCCGCGAACACGCAACGGCCGAACTCGCCACGTTGCCTGACGAATTGCGCCAATGCCACCCGGGGGCGACCATCCCCGTCCGGATATCTTCTGCCCTACAACATCTGACCCGCGAGATGGACACTCAACACGAAGCCGGAGAGGGGCTAAGTCCCGACCTTGACGGGGATAACCTTGACGCGGACCCGGGCTAATCCCTTTTTGTGGAATCCCAGTCTCTTGGCAGCTCCGTAACTCAAGTCGATAATGCGTTTCCCGGAGTTCGGGTTGTTGGTGCTGGGAAATGGTCCACGATCATTGACCCTGACAACAATCGATCGCCCGTTTTCCAGGTTCGTCACTCTGACGTTGATCGGTAACGGCAGGTACTTGTGCGCGGCGGACAAGCCCATGGGATTAAACGCTTCGCCATTCGCAGTCATGTGCCCTCCTCGTTGCCGACGGGTTTCTTCCCCGTACCATGACGCGGTCCCCGTTTCTTCATAGCGTTGTGCCTGCCTGACATTCATGGGCACGTAGCGTCTGCCTTTCACCACGTAGGGGGACCATTTGACCCGACCTTGGCGAATGGCTTCTTTAACCGGCAATCCGTCGATCGTTTCGATCTCATCATGGGTCAGGGGCCAATCGAATGGAGCTTGAACGACTTCGAACGTAAATTTCCCAACGTGGTAGACGGTCTTGACGGTTCCGGTTGTCAGGTAATACGCGCCTTTCACGGTGCCGGCGACAATGTCATAGGTGGTTTCCACGACCGTACAGCCGGGAAGCAGGGTGAGGCAGAGAAAAACGCTCGGGAAGATCAGCCGGATTTGCATGGGAATCAACGTCGTTGTAGTGGGCATGGAGTTGCGATGGTTCCGGGAAACGTGCAATCGGATTGTACGGGACTTCTATACTCGACTATACTTCAACCACAACCTATAGTTGTTCATCAATTGAAACATTCAACAGATCTACAAGATGTAGAATAGGCTACGATTGTACACTTTTTTGCAACGGTTTCAACCCCCGCGTGTTGCTATCCTCTTCCGGAAGAGACACCTGAAAAAGATGGGCTAGGTGGTATAGGAGGCGTTGATTTTCACGTATTCGTAGGAGAGATCCGTGGTCCAGAGTCTGGCGCAACCCGGTTTGTTCCCTAATGAGAGCGTCATGACGTATTGCTTTTTTCGCATGATCCGTTGCGCCCGGTCGTCGGCCCGGCCTCCGACCGGTTGACCGTTGTCCACCACGCGGATCTTGTTGAATGTCAAGCCAATCTTGGCAGGATTGAAGTTCACGCCGGCCCGGCCCGCGGCGGCCACGATTCGTCCCCAGTTGGGGTCTTCCCCGAACACCGCGGTTTTCACCAACAACGACGTCGCAATGGTTTGAGCAATCTTCTTGGCGTCGCGATTGGTCCGTGTTCCGCGCACGACGATTTCGACGATCTTGGTCGCCCCTTCTCCATCGCGGCAGATTTGAAGCGAAAGCGACAGACAAGCTTCGTACAGAAGGGCATAGAACTTGTCCCATTGGGGAGTGTCCGTTTGAATCGTCGGATTGCCGGCCCGTCCGTTGGCGAGGCATAACACCGTATCGTTCGTGCTGGAGTCTCCGTCGACGGAAATGCAATTGAAGGTGTCGTTGACGGCTCGAGTCAATGCGGCTTGCAGGGCCCGCGGGGCAATCGAGGCGTCAGTGGTGAGATAGGCCAACATGGTGGCCATATCAGGATGAATCATGCCGGAGCCCTTGGCCATGCCTCCTATCGTCAGCATCCGCCGCCCGATCTTTGCCTGCACGGCGACTTCTTTTTGTCTGGTGTCCGTCGTCATGATAGCTTGTGCGGCCCGCTTATGACCGGATCGGCTCAGGAGTCGGGCGAGAGGAGGCACGGCTTCACGGATGGCGGGCATCGGCAGAGGGCGGCCGATGACCCCCGTCGATCCCACAAACACCGAACTGGCCGGAAGGCGTAAGGCCGTGGATGCAAGTTTGCGCATTTCCAGTGCGTCCGCCATCCCTTGTGAACCGGTGAATGAATTGGCGTTACCGCTATTCACAATAATGGCTTGTCCCGTGTGTTTCTTGAGTTGACGTTGGCACAAAATTACAGGGGCTGCCACAATCCGATTTTGTGTCAAGACGCCTGCCATAATCCCGGGGTGGGTGGACGCCAACAGGGCAAGGTCCAGCAGAGGCTCCGGTTTGATGCCGGCGTGAATGCCGGCGGCGAGGAACCCGGCCGGGGCAGTGACGCCGCCTTTAATCTTTGTCATTTTTACAGGCATCCTTCATGCGGGTTTGTAGTCGGCACATTTTTTCCTCCCCTTTGTAAAGGGAACTCCCTCTACCTTTTTCGTGGGAGAGGGCTGGGGTAAGGGGATTGCGCCTACGGAAAAATGCCCGGTGACGACAACGCCGTGTCTTCGGGAAATCCCATCATCAGGTTCATGGATTGGATGGCTTGTCCGGCCGCACCTTTGACCAGGTTGTCCAGGGCCGACACGGTGATGACGTGGTTCGTTCGTTGATCCACAAAAGCTCCGATGTCGCAAAAATTCGATCCTCGAACGTGGATGGGACTGATGGCCGTCGAGGCTTCCCGGATTCTGATAAAGCGTTCGTTTGCATAAAAATTTTCATATAGTTTCGTTGCCGCCTCGTTCGTGAGCGGTGTCCGGAGTTTGGCATAGGCCGTACTGAGTAGCCCTCGATTCATCGGGATCAAATGCGGCGTAAAGAGAACGCGCGTGCGCGCGTCTTTCCCTTTCGGGCCGTGCATGAGCCGGTTCAGTTCCTGTTCGATTTCAGGCGTGTGGCGGTGCCGGGCGACGTTGTAGGCCGTCAGGGAGTCGTGCGCTTCCGGAAAATGAAGGGGCAGGGCCGGGCTTCGTCCCGCTCCAGAAATGCCGGACTTGGCATCGACGACAATGGACCCCGGTTGAATCATTCGATGGGCCAGTAACGGAGCCAATTGCAGAATGGCCGCCGTCGGGTAGCAGCCGGGTGCGGCCACCAGTCGAGCGCGCCGGATCCGTGTTCGATGAAGTTCCGGAAGCCCATAGACGGCCTTTTTGAGCAGCGCGGGTGACGCATGCGGGGTGCCGTACCATTGTTCATAGGTCTCCCGCTCTGTCAGCCGAAAGTCGGCGCTCAGGTCAATCACGGGTTTTTTGGCCCGGACGCATGCCGTCACCGGCTCCATGGCTTTCGTGTGCGGCAGGGCCGAAAACACCAGATCGACTTTTTTCAGGATGGGTTCGACGTGCAGCGGCGCAAAACGAAATTCGTGGAACGTCTCCAGGTGCGGGAAAAGGGCCGTGACCGGCAGATCGACGGATTTATCCGCGGTCACGTTGGTGACAGTGACGTAAGGATGACAGCCCAATAAGCGGAGGAGTTCCCCGCCCGTATATCCACTGGCTCCCAATACGGCTACTTTTAATCGAGTCCGACGCATGATTGTTCATACAGACGAAAAAAGGGAAGGCATCGAAGCCTTCCCTTTTTCATCACCATCCTGGAATGTCCGCGTGGTTAACGCTTGGAATATTGGAACCGGCTTCGAGCGCCTTTTTGCCCGTATTTTTTTCTTTCTTTCACCCTGGGGTCGCGCGTCAGCAAGCCGTCTTTTTTGAGGATCGCGCGAAAATCCGGGTTTGCTTTCACCAGGGCCTTGGCTATCGCGTGGCGGAGGGCGCCTGCCTGCCCGGCTCCGCCTCCACCGCAAACCGAGGCTTTGATGCGAAATTGTCCCCGGGTATTCGTCACTTCCAGCGGTGTTTCGACCTGAATGCGATGAGCAAGAAGGGTGAAATAATGGTCAAGCGTGCGGCCGTTGACCGTAATGTCCGGAGGACCCGGTTCGATCCAGGCGCGTGCGATCGCATATTTGCGTTTTCCCGTAGCATAATGGCGTTGACTGATCATCGGTAAGGGCCTTTCCTCTAACGTTCAGCAGGTGGTTATGACCAGGGCTCCGGACATTGTGCAACGTGCGGATGATCCGTGCCCACGTAGACGCGTAATTTTTTAGCCATTTTTTTCCCCAACGGGCTATGCGGAAGCATGCCCCGAATGGCTTTGGACACGATTTCCGTGGGAGCTTTTTTCAGGAGCTGCTCCGCGGTAATGGATTTGATCCCCCCGGGATATCCGGTATGGTGATAATACGTTTTATCCTTCAATTTTTTCCCGGTCAGCCGAATCGCTTCGGCATTGATCACGATCACGTGATCGCCCGTATCCACGTTGGGCGTGAACGTCGGTTTATGCTTGCCCCGGAGCAGCGTGGCGGCTTGAGTCGCCAATCGACCGAGCGGGATGCCCTTGGCGTCGAGAATATACCATTTTCTATCGATCTCGTGGGGTTTTGCTTGAAAGCTACGCATCAGAAATTCTCCAGTTACGTTTCAGATGATGTCGATTCTTTGGAGTCGAGTTTAGCCAGCCATGCCTCCAAGTTGTCACCGGCTCTTCTCTTGAGGACGTCCTGGGTCACGTAGATCGGACACTTGGCCCTCAGGGCCAACGCGATGGCATCGCTTGGCCGGGAATCCACCGTTCGTTCGAGTCCATTCAAAGACACGTGCACCGTGGCATAGTACGTGTTGTTTTGGACGTCCGTCACCACGACCTGAGAGATTTTCATGCCCAGATGGGTCGAGAGACTCGTGATCAAATCGTGACTCATCGGCCTGGGTGGAACCACGTCCTCCAACGCCAGGCGGATGGAGGTGCCCTCGGCCGTGCCCACCCAAATGGGAAGGACGTCTGCGTTGCTTTCGTCCCGGAGGATCACGATCTGGGTATCCGTATTGGGATCGACCAGCACTCCGTGAACTTTCAACGGAACGAGGTCTGTATTTTGTTCCACGCTCATGGTGTTGTGAAAAACGTGTCCGGCGTAACGAGCAAACGGGACCGAACGCTAGGACTCGGATTTACCGAAATCTTCAGGCTTTAAATTTTCGAGCCACCGCTCCAATTCCTCGGAACTTTGTTTTTGAAGGACTTCCTCTCTGGTAAAAATCGGGGCTTCGGCACGCAAAGCCAGGGCAATCGCATCGCTGGGCCTCGAATCAATCGAGTATTCCGAATCACCGTACCAGAGATGGATTTTGGCATAGTACGTATTATCTTTTAAGTCGGTGACCACGACGCTCAAGATCTTGGCGTCCACGTTGTCCAAAATCGACTTCATCAAATCATGTGTCATGGGACGGGGCGGGGCAACGTTTTCCAAGGCAAAACTGATGGCGCTGGCTTCGGATTTCCCGACCCAAATCGGAAGCATATCGGAGTTTTCCTCGTCCCGAAGGATGACGATATATGCATTATTATAGGGGTCAAACAAAAGACCCCGCACGTTCATTTGCGTAATCATACCTACAATCCGTTTGCTGCAGCAATGATGGGTGCAATCCGAGTAAAACTATCATTCAGTTCTTTCTATTGTCAATCTAATGCGGAAAGAGCGCTTTTATCCAGGAGCGAATGACCGTTTAAAGGCAATTACCCGACTGGAAGATCGTAGGAGGAAAGCAAGTCTTGCACGTGGGGAATCACGTCACCCGGTGGGAGTTGCAGCACTTCTCCGGTATCGCGCCGTTTGAGTTCGACCACGCCCCGCGCCAAACCCCGGTCGCCGATGGTGAGATGAAACGGGGCCCCGATCAGGTCGGCGTCGTTGAATTTCACCCCGGCCCGTTCGTCGCGATCATCCCATAAGACTTCTACGCCGGCCTCGAGACACGAATCGTACAACGTCCCGGCGGTTTGGACGACCTGTTCCGAGGCCGTAACCGGCAACACATGAACGTGGAAGGGCGCAATGGGTACGGGCCACACCATGCCTTTGTCGTCATGGTTCTGTTCGATGGCCGCGGCCGCGGTCCGACTCACGCCGATGCCGTAACACCCCATAATGGCCAGCGTTTCTTTGCCGTCCGCATCCAGAAACGTTGCCTGCATGGATTCGCTGTATTTGGTTCCCAATAGGAAGACGTGGCCGACTTCGATGCCTTTAGCCTCCTGCAGCCGGTTGTCGCTTCGGGGCGATCGGTCCCCGGCTTTGGCCTGGCGCAAATCGAGGAACGCTTCGACCGCAAAATCCCGGTCCCGGTTGGCATTGATCAGGTGGGTGTCATCCTTGTTTCCGCCCACGATGAAGTTCCGCATGGCCTTGACCGCGTGGTCCGCGATGATCCGGATGCCCTTGAGCCCGACCGGACCGGCGAATCCTACCGGCGCGGACGACACCCTGCTCACGGTTTCCGCGTCCGCCAGCGTGATCTCCGTCGTTCCCAGGAAACGGTTGATCTTGATGGCATTGGCCTCGTGATCGCCGCGAATCAGGACCGCAACGACGTCATCCGCGGGCGTTCGGTAGAGCAGGGTCTTGACCAGGCGGTCGGGGGACACCTTCAGGAACGCGCACACGTCCTGGACGGTTTTGGCTCCGGGGGTGTGCACGGCTTCGAGGGCGAGGGGAGGGGCGTTGTCCTCTTCCGGCGGAGGCGGCACTTCCGCCAGCTCGACGTTGGCGGCATAGGCCCCGCGTTCGTCGTACACGATCGTTTCTTCTCCGGTATCGGCCAATACCATAAACTCATGCGACATGCTGCCGCCGATCAGCCCGGTGTCCGCCTCGACCGCGCGGAATTTGAGTCCGCACCGCGTAAAAATCCGCTCGTACGCGTCGTACATTTTCCGGTAGCTGACACGCGCATTCGTTTCATCGGTATCGAAACTGTAGGCGTCTTTCATGACGAATTCGCGCCCTCGCATCAAGCCGAAACGGGGACGGATTTCATCGCGAAACTTGGTTTGGATCTGGTAACAGTTCATGGGGAGTTGCCGATAGGAGCGGATCTCACGACGGAAGAGATCGGTGATGACTTCCTCATGCGTGGGGCCGAAGCAAAAGTCGCGGTCGTGCCGGTCCCGGCACCGCAGCAGTTCCTTTCCGTAAAAATCCCACCGTCCGGTTTCCCGCCACAATTCGGCCGGAGAAAGGATCGGCATCAACAATTCCTGCGCTCCGGCCCGGTTCATTTCCTGGCGAACGATACATTCGATTTTCTTGAGGACGCGCAGGCCCAGCGGGAGATAGGTATAGATCCCGGCCGCCACTTTTCGAATCATGCCGGCGCGCAGCATGAGACGGTGGCTGACCACTTCGGCCTCCCCCGGTGTTTGCCGGAGGGTAGGAATGAACAGTTGGCTTGTCCGCATACCAGACGTGCTCCTTTTGTCATTGTGACGCCGGTGAGCCCTGCCGTCGGGAAGGACACGTCCGGAAATTTTTCAGGTGGCTATATATAAATGCTATGACTCGAGGATTCAAGCGTCTTCCGGTCCGGGGTTTGTGACCAGCAACAACATGAACGATCCTATCAGAGTTGACAGCAGGGAACCGGCGAGGACTGCGGTCTTGGCTGTTTCGACCAGCGCCACCTCGTCGAAGGCAAGGGTGGCGATGAACAGGGACATGGTGAACCCGATCCCTGCCAGGCAGCCCACCGAGGCCACGTGGAAGAGACTGATGCCCTTGGGCAGTACCGCCATGCGAAGCTTCACGCCCGCCCAGGCGAACAGCCAGATGCCCAACGGCTTGCCAACGACGAGACCCAGGATAATCCCCAGGCTCATCGGCTCGGCCAGCAAGGAGAGCGCCTCGCTATCCAGGCTCACGCCGGCGTTGGTCAGGGCGAACAGGGGCAGGATGGCGAACGTCACGAACGGCATGAGCGCATGTTCAAGCTGCTGCAAGGGGGCGGTGGCGTGTTCGGTCAATCGTTCCATCGAAAGGACGATATGGTGCTGCCGGTTGGTCAGCAGGCGTCTCTCCGCAGGCAGGCCGGTGTCCCGCAGTTGTTTCAGCAGAGCACGGGTCCTGTCGTGCAGTTGTTGGGGGTTGATGACGGTGCGCGCGGGAATCGTGAGCGCCATCAGGACTCCGGCGAGGGTCGCGTGTACGCCCGATTGGTAAAACGCCACCCAGATGGCGCACCCGATGAGGAAGTAGATGATCGGGTTGCGTACGCCGATGGCGTTGGCGGCGACGGACATACCCAGCAGCAGGGCGCCGATGAGCAGGCTTCCCGCCGCGATGGCATCCGTGTAGAAAATTGCGACCACGACAATGGCTCCGATGTCGTCCACGATGGCCAGGGCGGTCAGGAAGATTTTCAGGGAAAGCGGTACCGGGAACACCGCGAGAATGCCCAGGGCGAACGCGATGTCCGTGGCCATCGGAATACCCCAGCCCCGGGCGAACGCCCCGCTGCCGTTGAAGGCATAATACACGAGGGCCGGCACGACCATGCCGCCGATTGCGGCGAGGACGGGCAGCGCCGCCTTCCGGGGATCGGCCAATTCGCCGGCCAGCAATTCCCGCTTGATCTCCAGACCGACCACGAAAAAGAAGATGCCCATGAGGCCGTCGTCGATCCAGTGGCTGACGGATTTATTCAGGCCGAACGGCCCGATGGAGAAGGCCAGTTTGGCTTGCAGCCAGTGGTGGTAGAACCCTGCCCAGGGCGAGTTGGCCCAGGCCACGGCCACCACCGTGGCCGCGAGCAGCAGGACGGCGCCCGACAGTTTGTGGGCCGCAAAAATCTGGAAGGGCCGGGCAAGACGGTCGATGAAACGCTCTTCGATGCTCCAGGTCGGTTTCATGGATTGGAAGGGAACGCGTGCCCGGTCGGCACGACGACGGGACTACGTTGAGAAAAAACTTTCGGGATTATTGAAGCAAGCGTTGAATATCGTTGTAAAACGCAAAAATCATAATTCCGAAAAGCAGTACGATCCCGATCTGTTGGGTGAATTCCCGCTGTCGTTCGGCCAGCGGGCGGCCCAGGATCGCTTCGCAGGCGAAGAAGAACAGATGGCCGCCGTCCAGGACGGGAATCGGCAACAGATTCAGGATACCCAGGTTGATGCTCAGGATGGCCACGAAGAACATGATGTCGGCGAGGCCTCGCTCGGCAGCCGTCCCCGAGGCGCTGGCAATCATGAGCGGCCCCCCGATGTTTTTCGAGGAGATCTCTCCGGTCAGCATCTTGTAGATGCCGACGACGGTGAGTTCGGACCATCCCCACGTGGCTTTCACGCCCTGGAACACGGCCGTGAGCGGTGAGGACGCGCGGATCACCGATCGTCCCGACCCCATGATGCCGATTTTTCCGATCGTGGTCGGCGTTCCCTGATCCGTGACTTCATGGGGTTCGGGGATGATCGTCAACGTGACAACCGCGCCTTCACGATCCACCTGCATGGTGAGGGAGTCGTTGGGATGCGCCTTGATGATGCGGGTCATCTGTGACCAGGTCTGAATCGTCTCCCCCTGAATCTCGAGGATGCGATCTCCTTCCTTGAGCCCGGCTTGCGCGGCCGGCATATCCGGCATGACGGCCGTCACCACGGGAGCCGCCTCTTCGATACCGATGATGTACAGGGGGTGCTCGACGTCTTCGGGATCGTAGAGTTCGGGTCTGATGACGAACGTTTTCAGGGTATCGCCCCGGCGGACCTCCACGGCGAGGGACCGTCCCCCGCTCTCCGCTACGGCGGCATAGATCTCATTTTTCGTGGTGATCTCCTGTTCGTCGATTCTCGTGATCCGGTCGCCCGCGTGAAGGCCGGCCCGGCCGGCCGGCGAGTCCGCCCTGATCGCGTCGATCGTGGGGGAGAGTTCGGCAAACGTCGGAATGGGCAGGGGAGCGCCGAAGGCCAGCCAGGCTGAAAAAATCAGGTAGCTCAGGAAAAAATTGAACCCCGGCCCGGCCGCCACGATGAGGGTCCGTTTCCATAAGGGTTTGTGGGCAAACGATCCTTCCCGCTCCTCCGGCGAAACGGTCTCCCCAATGTCTTCCCCGGACATTTTGACGTATCCGCCAAGGGGAATGGCCGAAATGAGATATTCCGTATCTCCGATTTGGCGGCTCAGGAGTTTGGGCCCGAAGCCCAGGGAAAATTTCAGGACTTTGACCCCGGCCCACCGCGCCACAATAAAGTGTCCGAACTCGTGAAAGGTGATGAGGACACCCAATACGACCAAAAACCACCAGATCTTTTGAACGACGACGTAAATGATATCGGGAGACATCAGGTCACTCGTAACGGGTAACGGGTTTTGACGTCAGGATCCATTGCGGATGAATTCTGTGGCCTTGTCCCTGGCCCACCGGTCGGCTTCCAGGGCGTCCTCTAATGACGTGAGCGGTTGCACATCGGCACATTGTACGGTTCGCTCGATCACGTTGGCAATGCTCCCGAAGGGGAGTCCATGATACAGAAACGCATCCACTGCCGCTTCGTTGGCGGCATTGAGGATCGCCGGACAGGTTCCCCCGTGCTCCAACGCCTCGTAGGCCAACCGCAGACAGGGAAACCGGACGGGATCGGGTTCATAGAACGTCAATTTGCCGTATTTCCACAAATCCAACGCCGGCGGGTCCAAGGGTACGCGTCGAGGGTAATCCATGGCGTAACTGATCGGGGTTCGCATATCGGGTAAGCCCAATTGGGCGATCACGGACCCATCGCGATATTCTACCAGGGAATGGATGATACTTTCCCTGTGCACCACCACGTCGAGTTGAGCGGGCGGGCAATCGAACAGCCACCGGGCTTCGATGACTTCCAGCCCTTTATTCATCAGGGTCGCCGAATCCACGGTGATTTTCGCGCCCATGTCCCAATTCGGATGTTTGAGCGCCTGCTCGGGTGTGACGGTCTCCATATATTCCTTGGTGCAGTCCCAAAACGGACCGCCTGATGCCGTCAGGATGATGCGACGGACGTCTTCGCGTCGATGACCGGCAAGCGACTGAAAAATCGCGCTGTGTTCACTGTCCACGGGGAACACGGGCACGCCCTGACGACTCGCTTCCTCCTGCATCAGTTGTCCGGCCATCACCATGGGCTCCTTGTTGGCCAGGGCCACCCGGCGACCCGCTTGAATCGCGGCCATGGTGGGGACCAGGCCTGCTCCTCCCACGATGGCCGAGATCACCAGGTCACTCTCCGGAAGCGCCGCCACTTCCGTGACGCCGCCGGGTCCGTCGAGGACCTGGACCGCGGGATCGTTCAGGCGGGCACGGAGTCGCTTGGCCGCTGCAGGGTCGGCCAAAGCTACGTATTTCGGGCGAAACGAACGGACCTGTTCTTCCAGTTTTTCGTCACTGTGCCGGGCCGCCAACCCCAGGATCGAAAATTGATCGGGAAATTTGGCGACGATGTCGAGGGTGCTGTCGCCGATGGAGCCCGTTGAGCCGAGGAGAACGATTTGCTTCATCGTCAGTTTTCGGTTGATCGGTGCTTAGTGCACGAACGCCATATAATAATAGAAAACCGGCGCGTTGAGAAGCAGGCTGTCGACGCGGTCCAACATGCCTCCGTGCCCGGGGATCAAGGCGCCGGAATCCTTGACCCCGGCCTGTCGTTTCAAGGCGGATTCGGAAAGATCTCCCAGCAGGCCCAGCACGGTGAACAGTATGCCCAGGATCAGACAATCGACCGGCGTGACAACAGGGAGAAACCAGACGTGCCCGATCCAAGCGATGATCGGAGCCACGACCAGGCCCCCGATAAACCCTTCGACGGTCTTATTCGGGCTTAACCGCGGAGCCAGGGGCCGTGACCCCCAGGTTTTGCCGACGTAGTATGCGGCGGCGTCACTCGCCCACGTGACCAACAGCACGAAGAACACCAGCAACGTCCCGTCCTGTTGGTTTCTCAGCCGGAGAAAGTGTCCGAGGGTATACCCGATATAGAGAATTCCGAACAGGAGAATGAACATGGACAGATGGCGGGTTTCCGGAGGAGCGAAGCCGACCTGATAGCACAGGAGACCCAGGAGGGTGATCGAAAGGGCCAGGGAAAAATCGAGCACCGGTGGCCACTGCATGGCAAGCAGGAGAAGTACCGTTCCCACAGACCCGACGAGCGCATGTGGAGGCAGGTGGTTCTTCTCAATGAAGAGTGCGAGGAATTCCCATTGGGCGAGCAGGACGGTTGCGGTGACGAGAATGAAGAACGCCACCGGCGGAAGATGCCTGGTGAACACGTACAAGAGCGGAAGCAATACCAGGGCGGAATAGACGCGCTTGGGGTCAAGCCTCAACGTGGACGAGCGGGCTACGAGGGGATCCGGGTGCGGGCTCCTGGAGGCGGGCTCAACCACATCAATCCTGCTCACAGCCTGTTTTGGGGAGAGACGGCATGCGGAAGACGACCGAAACGGCGATCCCGTTTTTGGTAATCGAGCAGCGCCAACAATACGTCGCGACGCCGGAAATCCGGCCACAGGGTCTTCGTAAAATAGAGTTCCGTATACGCGATTTGCCAGAGCAGGAAATTGCTGATTCTCGCTTCCCCGCTCGTTCGAATGAGGATGTCCGGGTCCGGAAGACCGGCCGTGGACAGGTACTGCTCGAACTGGGCTTCGTCAACGCGTCTCGAGGCTTTTCCGTCTTGAATATCGTCGATCAGGCGATTCATGGCGTCGATAATCTCGGATCGTCCTCCATAACTCAGGGCGACCGCCACGGTCCGGTCGGTGAAATGTTCGGTCTCCCGGGTGATGGCATGCACCAGGTCCTGCGTGGAAGTGGGAAGCTCGTGAAGCAGGCCAATGGGGAAAAACTGGGTTTTTCGTTCTTGGAACGTCTGCCGTTCCTGATGAAGAAATTCTTCGAGAAGCGTCATGAGCAAGTCGATCTCGGCTTGGGGGCGATTCCAGTTCTCCTGAGAGAACGCGTACACCGTGACGATTGGAATTCCCAGCAGGTAAAAGGCATTGAGGACTTCCCGGACGGCGACCAACCCTTCCCGATGTCCGGCAATACGGGGCAGACCACGCTGGGAGGCCCAACGACCGTTCCCGTCCATGATCACCGCCACGTGACGGGGGAGGGCTTCCTGATCGAGTTGTGAAAAGAGATCGTCTTCCGTGAGTTCCGCGAAGGAATGTGGCGAATGGAGAGGCATCGGTCTTGGCTCAAGAGTTGAACGAGCGATGAGGCGCTGCACTCGAAACACAGCTTAAAAACAGTCTAATCGTGAGACATGGCCTTGTCAAACCAAGGTACGGGCAAGTGTGTAGGTCGGATTAGCGGAGCATAATCCGATAGGGCCCCGCCTCTTCGGACAGGCACATAGGCCTGTCCCTGTCCGTAGGGGACGGCCCCCGTGCCGTCCCGTCTTCTCTTTCTTGCGCAAATTTCAGCGGGCGTGTTAAGTGTAGAAACCATGTCTGAACAGGTTGTGCCCTTCGAACATTTTGCTCTTGAAGAACGTGAGGTCGAGCAGGCCTTGGCTCGGGTGAACGTCCGTGCCGTGGATTACGCGGACATTTATTTTGAATCGACGATTTCCGAATCCGTGTCCATGGAGGAAGGCATCGTCAAACGAGCCGTCAAGAGCATTGCCCAAGGGGCCGGGGTTCGGGCCACCGCCGGGGAAAAAACCGGATTTGCCTATTCCGACGAAGTGTCGCCACGGGACCTGGAAATTGCCGCGGATACCGCGCGGTATATCGCCGACTCCCCGCAAGGCGACGTCCCTGTCCCCGTCACGCATCGTCCCTCCGGGCCGCACAATCTCTATCCCATTGAGCAGCCCCTGACCGATATCGCCACACAGGAGCGCGTGGACCTGCTCAACCTGATCGATCAGGAAGCGCGTCGCTATGATCCCCGGATTACGAAGGTGATGGCGTCCTTCAATACCAACCACAAAATGATGCTGGTGGCGACCACCGAAGGATTACGCGCGGGCGACGTGCAGCCGTTGTCGCGGCTCCAGGTCACGTGTATTGCCGAAGAGGGAACCAATCGACAGGTGGGCACCTTCGGGGGCGGGGGGCGCGTGGAGTTTGCCTTTTACCATGAACAGGATCGAGCACGGGCGTATGCTCGAGAAGCCGCCCGGCAGGCCATCCTGAATCTCGATGCCGTGGACGCGCCCGCGGGCATTTTGCCGGTGGTCCTGGGGAGCGGCTGGCCCGGGATTCTGTTGCACGAGGCCGTTGGTCACGGCCTGGAGGCGGATTTCAACCGCAAGAAGACGTCGGCGTTCAGCAACTTGATCGGCCAACGCGTGGCGTCCGACGTGTGCACGATCGTAGATGACGGGACGTTGCCCTCCAGGCGGGGGTCGCTCAACATCGACGATGAAGGCACGCCCACGACCAGGACCGTCCTGATCGAAGATGGCATCTTGTGCGGGTACATCACGGATCGTCTGAATGCCCGGCTCATGGGCATTCCTCTCACCGGGAACGGCAGGCGCGAGGATTTCCGCAGCATCGTGCTGCCCCGGATGACCAATACCTTCATGCTGGCCGGCACGTCCGAGCCCGAGGATATTCTGCGGTCCGTCAAGAAAGGCTTGTACGCCGTGTCGTTTGGAGGCGGACAGGTGGATATCACGAACGGCAAGTTCGTGTTTTCGGCGAGTGAAGCCTATCTCATCGAGGATGGCAAAGTAACGAAACCGGTCAAAGGGGCGACCCTCATCGGCAGCGGGCCCGACGT
Source organism: Nitrospirales bacterium (assembly GCA_965204475.1). GTDB lineage: Bacteria > Nitrospirota > Nitrospiria > Nitrospirales > UBA8639 > Bin75. The sequence goes on along the minus strand of OZ241988.1, from coordinate 882,112 downwards.
GCTCAAGCAGGTGTCCATGGTCGGCCACGATTTGCAATTGGATTCGGGTATCGGAACCTGCGGAAAAGAGGGCCAATCCGTGCCGGTCGGCGTCGGGCTGCCGACGATTCGAATCGACGAGATTACGGTGGGAGGAACTGCCACGTAGCTTCGTCGCGCAGAAATCTTCAACACGCTATTTCAGGCCCATTCATTTCATCATCCTTCATCATGCATGAATCCCCGGAAGTTCTGAAGACCCTTGCCGCCGAGGTGATCGACCGGGTCAAAGCCCATGGTGCCGCGGAAGCCGACGTCCTGGTGGCGGAAGGGGATTCCGTGTCGGTGCAGGTCCGGTTATCGGCCGTCGATTGTTTAAGCAAGGCACGAGAAAAGAGCCTGGGCATCCGGGCGTTTTTCGGGAGACGGTCGGCCAGTGCATCCACCTCGGATTTTTCCGAATCGTCGCTCAAGCAGTTGGTGGCCGATACCTGTGCCCTTGCCAAGGCGGTGGCCGAGGATGAGACCTCGGGCCTGCCCGAACCCGCGGCCCTGGCGAGCGACGTTCCGGATTTGGATCTCTATGATTCCACCGCCATGCCCGTGGAAGAAGCCATTGACGTGGCGCAACGCGCGGAACGGGCCGCCATGGACGCCGATCCCCGCGTCACCAATTCGGAAGGAGCCGAATGCGGTTCGGCCTATGGCGCCGTGGTGTTGGCCAACACGCATGGGTTTCTCGGATACCATCGGAGTTCCCGGTTTTCCCTGTCCGTGGCGCCTGTGGCCGAAGGGTCCGATGACCAGGGCATGCAACGGGATTACTGGTATACGGTCTCGCGGAAACGGCATGAGTTGGAGGACCCGGAGTCGGTCGGCCGAATCGCGGCGGAGCGGACGCTTCGGCGCTTGGGGGCTCGAAAAGTAGAGACCCAACGGGTTCCCGTGATTTTCGATCCGGAAATGGCGTGCAGTTTGTTGGGGCACCTTTCGAGTGCGGTTTCCGGGTATTCGTTGTACAAGGGCGCTTCGTTTTTGCTGGGGCAGTTGGGAAAGCCCATTGCTCCCAAGCACGTGAACGTCGAAGACAACGGTCGCCTGCCCGGCAAGCTCGGGTCCCGGCCTTTCGACGGGGAAGGACTGCCGACACGAAAGACTATGATCCTGGAACAGGGCATGCTTTCCAGCTACTTGTTGGATACGTATTCAGGAAGAAAATTGGGGATGGCGTCCACCGGCAACGCGTCCAGAAGCATCGGTGATAATCCCACCGTGTCTCCGACGAATTTGTATTTCCACCCCGGCGACGCGTCGCCAGACGAGATCATTCGATCCGTCTCACAGGGGTTGTACGTCACCGAGTTGATCGGATTCGGCGTAAATATGGTGACGGGAGACTACTCCCGCGGCGCGTCCGGCTTTTGGATTGAAAACGGTGAATTGGCCTATCCGGTTCAGGAAGTCACGATTGCCGGCAACTTGAAACAGATGTTTCAGGATATCGAGTCAATCGGGAATGATCTGGTTTTTCGAGGGAAACTGGCTAGTCCTACCATCCGCATCCGCGAGATGATGGTGGGGGGCAATTGAATGCGCGGGTGTCGCGGAAGCCGAAGGAGTCGTTATGCCACTTGACGTTGAAGATGGAGTCAAAGCCCTGCAGTTGGTCACCTCGCGCTACGACCAGCGGGAATGGCGGAAAAAAATCGAAAAAATCCTGAGCCTCCCGCCCAGCGGGTTTGAGGATGCCGCGCAACGGAACATTTTCGTCTATTTCAAACATCAACTCCAGGCCTATAAATCCCGGCGTGCCGACCCTCCGTCCTGGATCGTTGGCGGGTATGCGACCAAGGAAGTGATCGATCGCGCCCGTCATCGTCCGACGGACATCAATCCGGACATGACGGAGGCCGACGTGTCGTTCCTGGGAGTCGATCCGGGTGCGGAAGTCGATGAAGTGTGGTGGGAAGACATGCTGGTGAAGTGGTTTGAAACGCCGGAAGAAGAGCTTGAAGAGACAGACGAAGAATCTGACAAAGAACCCGAGGCAGAAGGTTCGGATCAAATCGAGAATTCGGAGAGCCCACGCAAGTCGGATTAGCGTAGCCCTTCGACTTTGCTCAGGACAGGCGTAACCCGACAGTTCGAACTGGTCGAAATCCTCAAAACAAATCCATTTGTTCGGGTGGGACGTTGACCTGACCCGCGGGTTCCTGTGCTGGAGCCGCCATCGCATCCAGGAGCCGTTTTAGTTTTTGGAAATCTTCCTGAAGCAGGGGCCGGAGACGATCGTTGTGCAGGGCCGCGGCGGGATGGAACAGCGGGAACAATCGAAATTCCGATAATTCAAACGATTGCCCGTGCACCTTGGTGATCCCCACTTTTCTTTCCAAGAGCGTTTGTGTGGCAAAGTTGCCCATGGAACAGACCAGGTGTGGTTTGATCAATCGAATTTGCTGGAACAGGAAGGGCTTGCACGTCTCCACTTCATCGGATTCGGGGTCGCGATTCCCGGGAGGGCGGCATTTGATGACGTTGGCGATATAAATCTGTGACCGGGAGAGCCCGACGGATTCCAATAATTCCGTGAGCAGTTTTCCCGCCGCGCCCACAAACGGGACCCCCTGTTTATCCTCGTGGAACCCCGGGGCTTCTCCGACGAACATGATCGAGGCTTCCGGATTCCCGCTGCCGAAGACGACCTGAGTCCGTCCGGAAGCCAGACGACATTCCTGACAGTTGCGCAGGGATTCGCACAGGTCAGCGAGCGACATAGGAATTCCTCCTACGTCACGAGCGACGGGACACACGGTTTTGGAAAGACCGGCGCACCCACGCCCTTAGGGCCAAGGTCAGACGATGAAGCGACGGAACGCGAATGCGGGAAGAAAAAACGGCGAATTGCGCTTTTTCAATACGGGTCAGCAGATTAAAGTAGATGACGCGCATGATTTCCGCGGACAGCAACGATTGGCGATCAGCCGATGAAAGGGTGTCATACACCGTTTGGGCTTTTCGATAGTAGTCGTGAGCCCGGGCGGCCTGAAATTGCATGAGTCGAGTGAATGCGGGCGAAGCGGTCTTGGCTAACAGTTGTTCCTCGGAACAGCCGAACCGGACCAGGTCTTCTTGCGGCACGTAAATCCGATCCCGGTCGGCATCGGCCCCCACGTCGCGTATGATGTTGGTCAGTTGAAAGGCCATGCCCAGGTTGACGGCATAGTCCCGGGCACGCGGGTCCTCGGTTCCGAACACTTTTAAACAGATCAGTCCCACGATCGACGCCACGCGATAGCAATAGGGATAGAGGGCGTCAAAGGTGGCATACCGCCTGATCGTCAGATCCATTTCCATTCCGGCAATCAGTTCCTGAAAATAGTCCTGGGGAATGTCCAGCTTGCGGGCGTGATACGCTAGACTGATGGTCACCGGAAATTGCGGGCTGTCTTCATAGGCCGCCCGGATTTCCCGGCGCCATTGCGCCAGTTGACTGTGCGGATCCTCTCCGGGAGGGGGGTGATCCACGGCCGCATCCAACTCGTGACACAACGTGTACACGGTATACATGGCTTCCCGGCGGGGACGGGGTAAAAAGAGAAAGGAATAATAAAAATTACTCCCGCTTTTTTTCGTTTTCAGAGTGCAATAGGAATGAGCTTCCGTGACGGTAGGCATCTGTGTGGGAGCAACTTACGGTTGGGGTTGAAGGTACGTGGCCTTAATCCATCCCGAGTCTCCGGATTGTGTTTGGACAAGATAGACCCACCGCTTCTTGATGAGACTTCCGTCGAGGATCGTGAGGCCGTCGCCGGTCTTCACGAGAGGTCCCACTTGTTTTCCTTCGGCCCCGTTACGTAACCTGAAGCGAGCCTGACGACCTTCCCGCGACGCGACGGTGACCCGCTGTCCTTCGTGAAAAGCCGGAACGGGAGGGACCTCCGGCGCCGGCGGCGGGACGGGACGGTCGGGTCGAGGGACGGGGTCTTCGGTGAGCGAATCGATTGTGGCACGCACCGTGGCCACCATTTGCATGACGGAAGACCGTAGTGCCGGATCCGACATCACGTACCAAGTCCCGACGGCTAACAGGATGATCAGGATGAACGCAAACCATCGGCGAGGAGGTTTCCGCCGAGGGTCGTCAAAATCTTCCAAGTCGTCGTCGAAATCAAAGTCCTGGTCGGTATCCCGGGCAAAGAGAAGGGGAGAGAAGGGGGGCCACGTGTGAGAGAGTGTCGTCGCTGTCATGAGTACCCCGTGAGAAGAGTGCTCGGAAAACAGACGGGCATCGCTGTAACGGTCCTTTTCATACCACTCACCTTCAGGCATGTCAAACCGCGGCAAGGACGCGAAGGCGCGGCGCGTTGAGAAACGATGGAGAGGATCTGCGGATTCCCGCCGATAAAGAAAATGGCTTGCATATCGGATTTTCCGTATGCAGAATGCATTCTACATACGACGAAACACAAGGATGCCCCATCGAGTTGATGCCGTTCTCACTCTCGAGTTGAAGTGAGATCAATTTTAGCAGACTTTGAACGTCGCACATGTCCAGTTGGTATCGCCCCGACCCCTTAACCCGAGACCTGATTCACCTGATCAATGCCCGCCGGCACGATCACGGTGATTCCGAACTCGCCATCGAAGTCTTGCAGGCGTTGCTCGAACAGGATCGCGAGCATGACGTGCTCACCGTTCTGGCGGCGTTGGATGAGGAAATGGCCGAGTGGTTGTTCGACCTGCTGGCCGAAGCCGCGTGCTCGGTGTTGATCGAGAGCGATCACGATGACGACCCGGCGTACGCCATTTTGGGGGCGATCGAGTTGTCGCTGCAGGCGAATCTGTCCGCACCCCTCGGCTTGAAGATTCATCCGGAAAAAACCGCGGAACTGCTGCGGGAGTGTTTGCACATTCCGCCGGGGACCGTGGTGACGGTCGAACCGCGATTGCTGACCGATACGACGCTTGATTTCTTGACCCTTCAACAACTCCACGACCATTTGTCCTGCATGGCCGGTTCCCAGCGCCGGCAACCCATCACCGCTCGCCTGCATCCGCCCGTCGAGTCAACGGCATTTTTGCTGTTTGAATTGATCGGGGCGAGAGATTCGTCCCTCCCGGAGACCATTCCCGACAAAGAACGGGAAACCCTGTTGCAAGGCCTGATGGCGCAATGCCCTGAAATTGCCCTGGCGCCGAATATGTTGGAGGTGCCGGTGTATGCCGCGTACGGCATGTTCGACGCGCAGAACGCCGTGCGACTCCATCGCTTGGCCGATGAAACCGCGGCGGTCTGGCATGATCTCGATCCTCCTGTCAGGAGTCGGGCCATCGTCCATTTACACACGCAATGCGGGAACGGGGTCTATATGCCCGTCTGGACGGATCTGTTCGACCCTGATCTGCCGGAAGACCACGGCCCGATCTGGACCTCGCCGGACGTGTGGGTCTTTACCGCGGACCTGCCGATTGAATGGCCCGGTGAGATGCTGACGAACCGGCTACTGGCCGAGGGCTGTACCCGCTTTGAAAATCACATCGTCGAAGCCCCGGAAAATTAGCGGGGTCTTTATTGAGCGGCCCGTCGCAAGGGATCCAATAACGCGTCCGGGACCTTCAGGTTTCCCTTTCCTCGACCGACTTGAATGGCCGGGTTCGCCGCGCCGTGGAAATCGCTTCCGCCGGTGACCAACAGGTCCAATTGTTTGGCCAATTCGAGATACTGCGAAGTCTGCCTCCGGTTATGGCTGCTGTAGAACACTTCCAACCCCAACAGCCCGGCCTCCTTCAAGCAGGCACACAAGCGATACAGGGATTCACCCTGGCATCGGGTCCACGTGGGGTGCGCCAGGACCGGGACGCCGCCTGCGTTGCGAATCCACGTGATGACGTCCGGGGTGTCGGCCAGCGTCCGGGGCACGTAGGCCGAGGCTCCCTCGCCCAGGTATCGCTCGAAGGCTTCCTGAATATTGCGCACGTACCCCTTGTCGACCAACACCTGTGCGATATGCGGACGGCCGATGGAGTCGGAGCCGGCTTTTGCCTTGACCTCCTCCTCGGAGAGTTCAAGCCCTAAGGCCTTCAGGCGTTCGATGGTCTGCGGATTTCTGACGTGTCGTGAACGACGTTGTTGAGCCAGGTGGTCCCGGAAGGTCGGATCCTGCCAATCGAAAAAATAGCCGAGGACGTGGAGTTCCTGTTCGTTAAAGCGAGAGCTCAATTCAACGCCGGGGATGACTTCGATGCCCAACTTCGTGGCAGCCTCCATGGCGTGGGGAATGCCGTCCACGATGTCGTGATCCGTGATCGCCATGGCCGTGACTCCCGCTTGATGGGCCAGGTCCACGACTTCCGCCGGCGTCAGGCTGCCGTCGGAGTAGCGGGTATGCAGGTGAAGATCGATTCGTGCCATCGACGGTCGAGTGTTTCCGGGAAGTCAGCGGGATCCCGGTCAAGCCCCTTCGACAGGCTCAGGGCAAGGTTTTTGGGCCACGAGCCGCGCTGTGATGACAGGCTCTTGATGAGGCGAGGCGGAATGTGAGCCTTCCTGATAGTGCAACACGCGCAACGGATGGGTTAAGTGCAGCAGTTCGTTATGCTCCAGACAGAACTCCTTTCTGCGGGGATGCTGGAACCGTACGTGGTTATCGATCAGAAACGTTTCATAGATCAGGACGCCTCCTGGCTTGAGTGTCTGAAGGATCGAAGGAAAGAGTGGACGGAAGAGATAGAAAAACACCAGAATCCCGTCGTATTCCTGGTTGCCCAGCGAAAAGGGAGTCTCCGGGTCTCTTTCCAGGTCCGCGTTCCACGTCGAAAGATTGGGAAGGTGATGTTCCTGGGCCCTACGCGTCAGGGTGGCCAGGGCGTGCTCGTCCCGGTCGAGACCGATCACGTCATATCCTTGAGAAGCCATATACAGGGCGTGTCGCCCTTCTCCGGCGGCCACGTCCAAGACTTTGCCTTTGGGGATCATGTGGGCGGTGGCGTGCAGAAAAGGCGACGCTTGGAAGGGGGAAGCGGAATCAATGGCTTGCGTGCGAGGGTAGGTCAGCCGGACGCCGACCGAACCCGACACGTCCGGGAGCGGTGGCGCGGCTTTCCGAAGCCAGATGGTCAATCGTTGGATGGGAAATTCCAGCAGCAGCGCTTGGGCGATCTGATCCGTCAAACGTTCGATTAACGCGTTGTCATTGGTGGTCCCGACCGCAACCACCCGTTGGACGACTTGTGCGTAGTCCACGGTTTTTGTGAGGCTGTCGGAATGAATGGCGTCCTCGACCGAACAGGTGAGTTCGAGATCCACCAGGAGCGGCTGCGGGCATTGCCGTTCGTCGAGCGTGACCCCGCACTTCGCCTGAAACCGGATTCCTTCGATGATGATGGCTTCGGACACACCGGCATTGTCGGGAAGGGGAAAATACGTGTCAAGCCCGGTTGCGCCGCCCCGCTCGGACCTGGTGTCAGACCGCCGACCCGCTTGACCCGCTTTTCGGAGGGCTCCTATAATAGTGAAAACGTCTGAGGGGAGGATTGTGTCAAGTGGCTGATTTTACGCATTTCAATGAATCCGGACGCGCGAGGATGGTCGATGTGTCGGCCAAGGGTGCGAGCGAACGCATCGCGGTGGCTCACGGCCGGGTCTGGATGCTCCCGGAAACCCTACGCCGTATTCAGGAGGGGAAAATCGCTAAAGGCGACGTCTTGGCCGTGGCGCAGGTGGCCGGGGTCATGGGCGCCAAACGAACGCCGGATTTGGTTCCCATGTGTCATCCGTTGATGCTCACGAGTGTGAATATCGACTTCCGGGAAAATCCGACGCCCGATGAGAGGGGGCAATGTTCCTTGACGATCCAGGCCGCGGTCAAAACCAACGGTCAGACCGGAGTCGAAATGGAAGCCATGACCGCGGTGGCGGTTGCGGCGTTGACGATTTACGACATGTGTAAGGCCGTGGATAAGGGCATGAGTTTCGGCGACGTATGTCTGGTCTCGAAGTCCGGCGGAAAGTCGGGGACCTATCAACGAGCCGACGTCGAGTCGTTGGCACCGGCTCATGGGTCATCGTCATGATCGTCACGGTGAAATTGTTCGGTATGTTGAAAACGCAACTTCACAACGAATCCGAACTGAAGGTGCAATTGGATCAAGGCTGCCGGGTCGAGGATTTGATCGAAGCCATCCAGTCGATGAATCCCGACGTGGGGGACTTGTTGCTGAAAAGAAAAATTCTCGTCTCGGTGAACCATGAGGTGGCTCACGGTGAAACCGAACTCACCGCCACCGATGAAATCGCGTTACTTCCGCCGTTTTCCGGCGGATCGTGTACGCCAGGGGGGATGCCTGCCGATGTCTACCGTTGATACCGAAGCCGCGTTGGTGCGGGTCCAACGAGAAAATTTTTCGATTGACGAGGAAATCAACCGGGTCAGGAATCGATCCACGCGTATTGGCGGTATTGCGACGTTTCTCGGCACCGCGCGGGATCGGTCGGAAGACCGGGACGTCAGCCGGATGACGTTTGAATACTATGAGGGGATGGCCCAGAAGAAACTCCGGGAGATCCGTGATCGTGCGCTACAGGACTTTGACGTCATCGAAGTGCTGATTCTGCACCGGTACGGAGAAATCGACATTGGGGAAAACATCGTCTTGATCGTGGTGGGCGCCATGCATCGGGCTGATGCGTTCAAGGCCTGCAAATGGTGTATCGACGAATTAAAGCAGATCACGCCGATCTGGAAATGTGAACATACCCAGGATGGGCAAGTGTGGGTGGAACAACATCCATGAACGCCGTGCCGACAGGTTCGGATCTGTTTGACACGTTCGGTCGTCCCTTGCGGAGTTTGCGCGTGTCGGTCACGGACCGGTGCAACCTGCGGTGTCGATATTGTATGCCGGAAGACGAGTATGCGTGGCTTCCCCGCGAAACCCTCCTGAGTTTCGAAGAGATCAACAGGTTGGTGGAGATCTTTGCGGAGTTCGGCGTTGATAAAGTCCGGTTGACGGGTGGAGAACCCCTGCTGCGCCGTGACCTGCCCACCCTCATCCGCCTGTTGAAGCAACAGGCCGCCATTCGGGACATCGCCCTGACCACCAATGGCATTTTGTTGGATGAGCAAGCCGAATCACTTCGTGACGCCGGCTTGGACCGTATCACGGTCAGCCTCGATACCTTGAAACCCGATAAGTTCAGGAGCCTCACCAAACGGGACACCTTTGACCGGGTCTTACGGGGCATTGCTCACGTCAAGACGGTCGGCTTGACCGGACTCAAAATCGATACCGTCGCGATCAAGGGATTCAACGACGATGAACTCGTCGAGTTGATCGAATATGGAAAGAGCGTCGAGGGGGAAGTGCGATTTATCGAGTACATGGACGTGGGCGGCGCGAATGATTGGGGCATGGAAAAAGTCTTTTCCCAGGCCGAGATTCTTGAGACGCTCCGGCAGGCGTATGGTCCGGTTGAGCCGCTTCGGGAAAACAGTTCGGCTCCGGCCCGGCGGTTTCGATTACCCGATGGCACCACGTTCGGCATCATTCCCTCAACCACGACACCGTTTTGTGCCACGTGCGACCGGAGTCGGTTGACCGCGGACGGCATGTGGTATCTGTGTCTCTATGCCAGGCACGGCTTGGACTTGCGGGAACCGCTTCGGATGAACGACGAGGCGACCTTGCGGGCCCGTATCCGGTCAGGATGGCAGCAGCGGGTCGACCGTGGCGCCGAAGAACGCAAGGCGCTCGAGTCTTCAAGCAAGCGTGGCCAATTCATTCAGATCGACGAACTTCGCCAGGATCCACATTTGGAAATGCACGCGCGCGGCGGCTGATTGTTCTCGCCGCTGTTTGTTCTTGCCCCTTTTTTAAAGGAACACGTCTCGATGGCTTGGTTTAAGAAGGGCTCGTCGGAAGAAGGGGAAAAGGGCAAGCTGAATATTGTCGAAGGCATGTGGATCAAATGTGCTTTTTGCCGCGCCGTGATCTATCGGAAAGAGGTCGATCAGAATTTCAAACTCTGTCCCAAGTGCGGGTACCACTTTCCCCTGTCGGTCCCCGAACGGATTGACGTCTTGCTCGACCCCGGCAGTTTTCAGGAGTGGGACGCCGAAATGTCACCCGGCGATCCCCTGGCCTTTGCCGATACGCAACCCTACCTTGGCCGAATCGAGATCTATCAGAAGAAAACCGGCAGGCGCGATGCCATCGTCACGGGAGAAGGAACACTTCAGGCTTGCCCGGTCATCGTGGGGATCTTCGATTTTCGATTCATGGGCGGCAGCATGGGGTCCGTGGTGGGAGAAAAAATTTGTCGTGCGGCCGACCGGGCCATTGAGGGCAACACGCCGTTCTTGCTCGTGACCACGTCGGGTGGGGCCAGAATGCAGGAAGGCATTCTCTCTCTCATGCAAATGGCCAGGACGTCGGCGGCCATGGCACGGCTCCATGAAGCCGGCGTGCCGTTCATTTCTCTGCTGACGGATCCTACCTTCGGAGGCGTCACCGCGAGCGTGGCGATGTTGGGTGACGTCATCCTGGCTGAACCGAAAGCCCTGATCGGATTTGCAGGGCCACGCGTCATCGAACAAACCATCAAACAGCGCCTGCCGGAGGGGTTCCAGCGCGCGGAATTTTTACTCGAACATGGTATGATTGATGCCATTGTGAGTAGGCCCCGTCTTCGGGAGACGCTCCACACCGTTTTCCGGCACCTGGGTGCCGGTGTCTGATCAGGAGGTTGGCTGGCCGCCGTCCCTGCCCAGAGCCCGTCCTGAGTTTCGCCAAGAGGGTGCGAATGAAGCAACTCCCGCGCGCGTTGCCTTCGTCTCCCTCCGACGCCGGCAGGTGAGTCATAGGTATCGTCGATGAAGCCTTCCTACGAAGCCACACGAGAACGTCTCTACGAGTTGCAACACTTCGGCATTCACCTGGGACTCGACACGGTTTCCTCGTTGTTGTCGGAACTCGGGAATCCCCATTGGCGTGTCCCGGTTCTGCACGTTGCCGGAACCAACGGGAAGGGCTCCGTCGCCGCCATCACGGCTTCGATTCTGCAGGCCGCCGGCATTCGCGTGGGGTTGTATACCTCTCCGCATCTCCTTGATTTTCGTGAACGGATTCAGATTCGAGGGCAATGCATTTCCGAAGGGCGAGTCGTTGAACTGTTCGATAAAATCCAGACGCTGCCCTCATTTGCCGTACCGCCGACGTTTTTCGAGGTGGCCACCGCCATGGCGTTTCAGTACTTTGCCGAAAAGGGGGTGGACATCGCCGTGGTGGAGGTCGGGTTGGGAGGAAGATTCGACGCGACGAACGTGTGCCGGTCAATCGGTACGCTCATTACAAACATTGCATTCGATCATGAGAAACACTTGGGCTCATCCCTGGAGGCGATTGCGTTTGAGAAAGCCGGGATTCTAAAACGCAACGTTCCGCTGGTCCTGGGGCCGGTGGAGAAATCGGTAGACGCCGTTGTAGAGGAACAGGCGCAACAGAAGCAGGTCCGGACGTTCAAATTCGGCAGCGAGTTTCTGAGCGTTTCCCATTCATCCGGCGCCTTCGATTTCATCGGGATTCATCGAAAGTACGTGAATCTTCGCTGCGCGCTGGACGGCGAGCATCAAACGGTGAATGCGGCCTGTGCCGTCGCTCTCCTCGAAGCCGGCGCGATGTCTCGGACCCGGATTCCCGAACGGGCCGTCAGACAGGGCCTGGAGCAGGTTTCCTGGCCGGGCCGGCTCGAACGACTTCGGCGTCATCCTGAACTCCTCTGTGACGGAGCCCATAATCCGGCTGCGGCGGAATGTCTCAAAATCCATTTGCAACGGCGTCTTTCCGAACAACAAGGGCGTCGTCTCATCCTGGTGGTCGGGATGATGCAGGATAAGAAATTTCCCGCATTTTTGAACGCCTTGGCCCCGCTCGCCGACGTGGTGATTTTAACGCGGATCAATTCTCCCAGGGCAGCCACCGTGCGTGCCTTGAAAGAAGCCCTGCCGGTCATTGATCGTCCGGTCTATGAGCGTGATGCGCCCGGAGCGGCCATGGACATGGCAACGTGTTTGGCGAGTGAAAACGATCTGATCTGTGTGACGGGATCCCTGTTCCTTGTCGGGCACGTGAAGAGCCTGATGACGGGAAATGCTTATGAACCCGTTCTGGGATAATCCAATCCGAACGCGTGACGCCCGGCTGCTTGCTACGATTGGTGTTCTGTTCGCCGCTCGGATCCTGTTCATGACGGCGAGTTCGGCCCATGCGTTGCCCATGTTTCCCGCGTCCGAGCCCTTGAAAACGGAACGCGCTTCCTCGCTTCCCGTCGCGCCTGAACAAACTGATGAAGCTCCCGCGCTTCGCATCACGGCCGAACGAACCGAATTCGATCAGGTCACGGAGGAATTCAAAGCCGTTGGTTCCGTGGTGGTGACGCAGGGTGACGTCCGGCTGACCGCCGACCAAGCCGTGCTGCACAAACTGTCCGGCCGGTTAACGGCGACGGGTCACGTTCACCTCGAGGATCAAGTGAACGACGTGTGGGCGGAGGAACTGACCATCAACGTGAATACGGAATCCGTTCTTGTGGTCAACGGCAAGATTTTTTTGAAAGAGACGGGCACGTGGCTCCGCGGCCGTCTCCTCCAACGGTTTTCCGAAACCCACTATCGCGTCAAGGACGGCACGTTTACGAATTGCGAAGCGGATGACGGGCAAATCCCCGATTGGAGTTTTTCGTTCCAGGACGTGGACGTGGAACAGGGCGACAGCGTCTTCGCCAAAAATACATGGTTGAACATTCGCAACCAGCCCATCGTCCCGGTCCCCGTGTTGCGCTATCCGATGCCGAACGCCAGAAAAAGCGGGTTGTCTGGTTCCGACCATCGGGTTCGACAACGTGTTGGGCGTTCAATATCGCCAGGGGTTTTATTGGGCGCTTTCTCCCAGCCAGGATCTGACCATTGCACCGCAAATCCTGACCAAACGGGGGCAGGGAGGGGACGTGACGTATCGTTACGTCCTGAATCGTCGCTCGAAAGGGAAATGGTTGATCAATGCGTTTAACGATACCAAGGCTGATCGGACCCGCGCACAAGTGACGGGGGGGCACGTTCACCACGCGCAGGATGACCTTCTGATTCAGGCCAAGGTCAACTATGCCACGGACCGGAGGCTCTTGCGGGATCTGAGTGCTTCCGGCATTTCCCGGGCGTTGCCCAGCCAGGAATCCGTGCTGCACGTGACGCGCCGCTTGCCGGGAGGCGCGGCCTATCTCAGGGCTCAATACTTGCAACCACTGGATGCCGGAGGCCGGGACACGTTTCAGCGGCTGCCGGAAATCGGGCACAGGTTCGGGCATCGATTGAGCCTGGGCGCGGAAACGGTCAGTCTCGATATCGGGTTGGATTCAACGTTCGTGCACTTCGCCCGCGAGCAAGGGACCAACGTGAGTCGTTTCGACGTCATGCCGGCCCTGGCCCTTCAGGGGTTGCACCTGGGGCACGTGGTCGGTCTTCGTCCGCAATTCAAAATCAGAGAGGTCCTCTACTCGCGGGGGCAGGTTCAAGATGATGCTCGTGACCGCGGGACGTTTTGGTTGGGGTTGGAGGCGGTCTCGAACGTCTCGCGCGGCTTTCAGGTCGGGACCGGGCATCGTTTGCGTCACACGATTGAGCCGCGAGTGTTCTACGAATACGTGCCGTCCACCAGGCAGTCCGATCTTTTACAGATCGATGCCACCGATAATCTGCTGAAAAAACACCTGGTGACCTATTCCCTGAGAACCAGGTTGCAGGATGAACGGAGCGGCAAAGGGTCGGCCGCGTTGATGGATGTGATGATCGCCCAAAGTTACCATCTCGGTCCCGCGCCGGGTTCGGCGCAGAGGTTCTCGGACGTGTGGGGGAGGGCGACGTTTGACCTTCCGGCGAGGCAATTGCCGGATGCCCTGGATCGTTTCAGCCTGAGTCTCGATACGTTCTATAATCCGGAGGACCGTCAATTATCGCAATTCAATTCAGACGTCATGGTGCAGGCCCATCAACAGGCGTACGTGCAATTGGGGTATCGCTATGCACGATCAGGCTTGATCCCCCGCCGGGGAGATATCTGGAATCCGGTGTCTTTTAATGAAGTGTTGGCCGCCCAATCGGAAATCAACTTTTTTAGTGCGGGCGGCGCCGTTCGTCTGCCATGGGGATGGACGGTGGGGACCAAGGCCTACCATGATTTTGTCACGGGCCGGACCCCCGAATGGGACGTCGTGGGCTTCTATCAAAACTCCTGCAAATGTTGGTCGCTTGGTTTGTATTATATTCGCTTATCGGGCGGAAACGGTCTCCCCGAACGCAATCAATTCAATTTTTTCCTCACGTTGCGTGGTCTGGGGGCGACCACCGGATTGGGCACTCAAATCTTCAAGCGTATTCTGGGCCCGCTGCTTCAGGATGACCGAGATCTGCCGTGGGCGTCCAATAACTGAAGCGTCCGACCCTTTCTGCAACTTTCACGCCCGTTTTTCTCTTCAACATCGGCCATGCAGGACCCGTTCGGTCGCCATGGCCAAGGCGGCATCGGCCTGATGATCTTCGGCGAAAATCCGGAGTTGCACGATCTGCGAGGGCAAAAATTCCAACAACTCCTGCAGTTTTTCTTTTTCAACGGACTGAGTGGCCGGGTCATAAAGATAAAACTGGAATTGGCCCATGTTGAGGACGTTCAAGGGGCGGGTATCCTTGCTGGCGATGTCCACTCGAAAGGTCAGTCCCCGCAGTCGCCGGGGTAATTGCTGACGAATACGGGATTCAAGCTTTGCAGGTGTCGCCGCCGGTCCTCGCGGACGGCAATCTCGAATCGTCAGCACCCTGCTGTACGCCGTTTTCCATTTGACCTGTCGTCCCAACACGCGGGCCCATTCTTTCCCGATCCGCTGTCTTTTGCGATTCGATGATGACTCCCAGGTGCGGACCGTTTCCAGCAACGACCAATCCGTGAGTCGAAGATATTGCTGCATGTGTTGCAGGGGATTATGAGGGAAAATACATTCCATGGTTTCGTGGAAAATCTCCAGGAGGTGCAGGTCGATGGCGCGTGAGGTGCGGTGATAATACACGTTGGCATAGAGATAGAGCCTGGCGTTGAGGAACATCTGGAGGGCGGGCAATCCGTTCTTGTGAATGGTCAATCCCTTGGGAGTGATCAACGTGTAATGCATCAAACGGGGAATATCCACCGGTCCGATCGCGACGCCGCACATGTAGGAGTCGCGCAGGACGTAATCAAAGTTGTCCGCCGTGAACAGCCCCCCGATTAACGGTCGAAGAAGCTGAAGCCACCGGGGATAGCGCCGATTCTGTTTGTTGGGCTCTTTCAGAATCAGAAACGCCACGTATTCGGGGTCGAGCGTTTCATGGTCCGCAAATGTTCCGGAAGGACTCCGACGGACTTGTCTGATCTGCGAACCGACTTCATGGCGAATAATGGCCTGACTCACGTGTTCGTGGGACAACCCGTAGTGGTGAAGAAAGTGGTGATCGAAAAAATGACAAAAGGGACCGTGTCCCACGTCGTGGAGCAGGGCGGTGATCCTGAGCAATGCTTCGACATAGGGGAGGGAGGGAACGTCACGCACCGTTTGGGCCAAGCTGGGATAGACGTGTTTGGCATATTGCCCGGCCAGGTGCATGGCGCCCAGCGAATGCTGAAACCGGCTGTGTTCCGCTGCCGGATAGACCCATCGCGCGCTTTGCAATTGATAGATGTACCGAAGGCGTTGGAGCCAGGGCGAATCGATCAGATCTTTTTCGGTGGTTTCGTTTGAGCCAGGCGAGGAACGGGGAACCGTAAATTGAATGTAATGATGAATCGGGTCGGCGATGAGGGAAACGTCGTGGGAAATCGGGTCGGTCATGAGGGCTCGCGTCGGAAGCGATGAAAGAATCTTCCGTAAATCTTAACGTAGCGTGACGGAACGAACAACCGGCGCGTTCCCGCATCGTCGAAGCTGAATTTCGAATGACTGAACACAGGCAAGGACGACCCCTTACAGTTTGTGAGCCATAGGTCGTTTGCGGTACCAGGAAATCAGCAGCAATCCCAGAGGATAGGCCAGCAGGGCGCCCAGTACGCTCAGGGTCAATGCTCCCAGGGTAAACGGCAGAAGAAAGGGCAGCACCGTTTGGTAGAGTGTGGTCATGGAAAGATCACTCCAGGACACGTCCGGAAGGTCCCCCATGCCCGACAGAAAAAACCCCGTCCACATCGTGGCTCCTAAAATCGGGACGACCGTCCAGGGATTATTGATGAGTGAGCCGACCAGGATAGCGGGAAAATTCAGCCGGAACGCCCAGGCCAGGAACACGACGCTCGCGGTATGCAACCCATACGTCGGCGTGAACGCAATAAAGACCCCGAGGGCAAACGCCACGGCCGTGCGTTGAGGCGTTTCTCCGAGATGGAGCGCTTCCCGTATTTTCGCACGAAGGTAGTTGGGCGTGACCACGATGCGGGAATCGGTAATTCTTATCGGCTGTTGAAGTGATGAAAACTCTCGTTTGGAAGTTTTTGTTTCCGGCCGTCGGGGAGTTCAAGTTGCCGGCCGAATTTCTTCGGTTTGATTTCACCGATGCAGGTTATGGGTACTCGGGTTTGCTCGGAGACGCGCAACACTTTTTGATGATGTTTGGGAGGGGCGATAAACAGGAGCTCATAATCTTCCCCCCTTGGAGCGCGATCTTCATGGGGTCCGTCTTGTGTCGTTGGGCGAAGGCACGCAGTTGGGGAGAAAGCGGCAAGGCCTCTGCACGGATCTCGGCGCCTACCCGGCTTTCTTCGCACACTTGTCCCACGCCTGAAGAGAGTCCGTCGGAAAGATCGAGGGCCGCGTGCGCGAGCTTTCGGTCGACCAGGAGTTGTCCGACGTGAATGCGTGGGGCGGGTCGTAGATGACGCCGGATGAGAAACTTTTCAACGGCCGACGGGCGGAAGCCTCGCCCCTTTGTCGAATGGGTTTGCAGGATGCGGAGGCCGGCGTTGGCGTCACCGATGGTCCCGGTCACGTAAATACGGTCCCCGATTCCAGCTTTGTTTCTGGTAAGCGCACGATTCGCTCGTACGGTTCCCACAATGGTCAGGCTGAGAAAAATCTGAGACGGAGACGAGGAGGTGTCTCCGCCGATCAATTCGACGTTGCAGGGGCGACAGGCGGCTTGGATTCCTCGATAGAGTTCCCGAATGTGTTGAGGCGGAACCCGGACGGGAATGGCCATCGAGACGAGCAGGTACAGCGGGGTTCCCCCCATGGCCGCGATGTCGCTGAGGTTGGCCGCTCCCGCGCGCCAGCCCACGTCCTTCGGTGTCTGATAGGCAAGGTCGAAATGGATTCCCTCAATCGAGACGTCGGTGCTGATAAGAAGCTGTTGGCCCTGACGTGCCTTCAGAATGGCGGCGTCGTCGCCGATGCCCTTGATAATCCAGGGTGAGGACGAGGGCCATTGTTGCTTCAATTGTCGGATGAGACCGAATTCTCCGATGCTTTTCAGGGAATGACGCGCGGAGGAGCGGTTCACCGCTTGGCCTTTTTTGCAGGCAGAGCAGACACCCGTTTTTTTCGGTTTGAAGCTGCGGTCTTGGCGCGCGCGGGAGGTTTGGGTTTGCGCCGTGCCGGGCGTAGAAGCGCCGCCGCGAAAACCTGGCCGACGGTTTCCGCTAAAATGATCTTGATACCCTTCAGCAAATGTTTGGGAAGTTCTTCCAGATCTTTTTCGTTTCGTTTGGGCAGAATGATGCGAGGGATCGAGGCCCGCTTCGCTGCCAGGATTTTCTCTTTTAAGCCGCCGATGGGGAGAATGCGCCCCGCGGAGGGTGATTTCTCCCGTCATGGCGACGTCGTGCCGGACGGGAATATTCGCCAAGGTCGACGCGAGAGCCGTGGCCATGGTAATCCCCGCTGAAGGCCCATCCTTGGGGATGGCGCCGGCGGGCACGTGAATATGAATGTCGGTGGTCGAGAAGGTTTCTTCCTTGATGCCCAGCGTGCCGGCCTGTGCCCGCACGTAGCTGAGCGCGGCTTGAGCGGATTCCTTCATGACGTCGCCGAGATGACCCGTTAGCGTCAGGTTGCCTTTGCCCTGCATCCCCGTGGCTTCGATGTGCAGCGTTTCACCGCCCGTTTCCGTCCAGGCCAGCCCGATGGCCAACCCGACCTGGTCTTTTTCCTTTTCGGTTTCCGGCAGGTATTTGGGAATGCCGATGTAGGTACGGAGGGAATGCGGCGTGATGGAATGGAGTTTCGGCTTGCCTTCGGCCACGCGCCTGGCCACTTTCCTCATGGCGTTGGCGAGTTCCCGTTCGAGGTTGCGGACGCCGGCTTCGCGCGTATAGTGGGTCACGATTCGCTGAACGGCAAGATCGGTAATGCGAAAATGTTTCTCCGAAATACCGTGTTTCTCCAGTTGCCGCGGGATGAGATAGCGGCGTGCGATCCCAAGTTTTTCTTCTTCGGTATATCCGGGAATTTCGATAATTTCCATCCGATCCCGGAGAGCCGAAAGAATGGGGTCCATGAGATTGGCCGTCGTGATGAACATGACGTTGCTGAGATCGAAGGGGACTCCCAAATAATGATCCGTGAACGCGTGATTTTGCTCGGGGTCCAACACTTCCAAAAGCGCGGCGGAAGGATCGCCGCGAAAATCCATGCCGACTTTGTCGACTTCATCCAGCATGAACACGGGATTATTGGTTCCCGCCTGCTTGATCCCCTGCATGATCCGTCCGGGGAGGGCTCCGACGTACGTCCGACGATGTCCCCGGATTTCGGCTTCGTCCCGCACGCCGCCCAGACTCATGCGCACGAATTCCCGGCCCAGGGCCCGGGCGATGGATTTCCCCAACGACGTTTTTCCCACGCCGGGTGGACCGACGAAACATAGAATCGGACCTTTGAGTTTCTCTTTGAGTTTGCGGACGGCCAAATATTCGAGGATGCGTTCCTTGACTTTTTCCAGGTCGTAGTGGTCTTCGTTGAGCACCTTCTTGGCGGCTTGAATATCGAGGTTGTCCGCGGAAGCGTGACTCCACGGAATTTCCACCATCCATTCCATGTAGGTGCGCACGGTCGCCGCTTCGGCGGTGTCGGGGTGCATTTTTTCCAGACGTTTCAGTTGTTTGTCCGCTTCCTTCTGGACCTTGTCCGGCATGCGGCATTCTTCAATGCGTTTTCGAAATTCCGCCACTTCTTCGGCCCGATCATCCAGTTCCCCAAGTTCTTTCTGAATGGCTTTCAACTGCTCACGAAGAAAATATTCCCGTTGCGTTTTATCGATTTCACCCTTGGCGTCGGCCTGGATTTTTTGTTGCATCGATAAGACTTCAATCTCTTTCGAGAGGATTTCCGTGACGCGTTTTAAGCGGGTGACCGGATCGTCGATTTCCAAAATTTCCTGGGTGACTTCCACTTTCAATCCCAGGTTCGAGACGATGATGTCCGCCAGCCGGCCGGGTTCATCCAAATTTTCGATGACCACCATGACGTCCGGCATGAGCACTTTCCCCAGGCTGGCGATCCGGTCCACGCCGTCTTTTGCCATACGAATGACGGCTTCGGTCTCGAGGGATGGTGCCGGTTCGTGAGAAGCCGGGAAGGGTTGAATCCGGACGGCATAAAATGGTTCAGACTGGAGATAGTCGACGATTTTCGCCTTGCTCAGCCCCTGGACCAGAATTTTGATGCGTTCATCGGGGAGCTTCAGCATGCGCATGATCATGCCGACCGTGCCGGTTTCGAAAATGTCCGCCGGTGTCGGCGTTTCCGTGTCATGGGCTTTCTGCGTCGCCAAGAGGACCATTCGATTGCCGGCGAGGGCCGTTTCAATTGCTTTGATCGACATTTCCCGCCCGACAAACAAGGGCAGCACCATGTACGGAAAGACCACGATGTCCCTCACGGGAATCAACGGTAGATCGTCGGGAATATCAACGTTTGGAGGAGTCGGATGAAGTTCTTCAGTCATTGATCGTCGTTTGAAGTTTCGAGTCGGCAAACGTTACGTGTAACAACGAGTCGAACGAGTTTTTGGGGTTGCACCGCCGGGGGCAGGAATCGTCCGTCATTGACCCATACGGATTGTAGCTTTCGGCCGTCGAATTTGTTTCCAACAGACCATTTGATAGTAGGTGAACAAAAAAATGAATGTCAAGGAAAGAAGCTCTATTTCAAGCTTACGAAACTTTACAAGCCATACGGCTCAATCTATAATGAGACGGCCATTTTTGGCATCCTTTCAGGTTAAAATATCTGAATCCGTTCCCCAGATAACAACCGTATGTCTTTCATCCTTAAGTGCCGGACGTAATTTGTGATTGTGTCTTCCTGCCTCATGAGTCTGACGCTTTTTGTCCCAAAGACAAGATGATGGAAGTCAATTTAAAGAAACAGCGTTCTGCGCTTCACCACCCCCTAACCCCGCGGAGAACCGTAACCCGTGGAGTGTTGGGAGTGCTGTTCACGTATGGGCTCATGTTCATGAGCGTGCCCACGTTTGTGTTGAGCCAACCACAGGATTTGATCGTGGGAAACATTGCCATTCAAGGGAATCAGCGAATTGAGCAGGCCGCGATCCTTTCGAAAGTGACCTTGAAAGCGGGAGATCCGCTGACGACGCAGGTGACGCAAGAGCAGATTCGACTGATTTACGAGATGGGGTTCTTTGACGACGTGCAAGTGCAGACGGAAACGACGGCGAAGGGCGTCGCGGTCATTTTCGTGGTGCAAGAAAAACCCTTTGTGACGGCCATTGTCTTTGATGGGAATGATGCGTTATCGGACGACAAATTGAAAGAGGTCATCACACTGAAGAATCAGGTATTTCTCGATCAGCAAGCGACGAAAGCGAGTGCGGAAAAGATCCGGGCGGAATATGAAAAAAGCGGGTATCACAAGGCCAAAGTCATTCCGATCATTCAGGAATTACGGGAGAGTCGCAATCGTGTGACCTTTTTTATTCAGGAAGGAGACCGAGCCAAGATTGATACGATTCATTTCGAAGGCATGACCGTGTTCAACAAGAAGGATTTGTTGAGCGTGATGGCCAACCAGGAATGGACCGCGTTTCTCTCCCTCATTACGGACGCGGGAATCCTGCACCAGGAAGAACTCTCCAACGATATTGAACGGATCAAGGAATATTATTCGAATAGAGGATACCTCGACGTCCAGGTCGGGACGCCCGCCATTGAACTGAGTGACGATAAAGAATCCGTGAACCTGAGGTTTCGAATCAGTGAAGGCCAACCGTATACGGTTCAAACGGTCCGCTATGAAGGGAATACGGTTTTTGAAGACGAGGCCCTTGCGCGGTATTCGTTTATCCGTCCCGATGACGTGTTTCAACGTACAACCGTCCGGGACGAGATCACTCGCGTGACGGACATGTATGGTGCGGAAGGATATTCCTTTGCCGAAGTTACTCCGAATCTGGCTCCTAACCCTGATACGCTGACGACTGCCATTACCTTTACGATCAAGGAAGGATCACTGATTCGGGTTAGAGAGATCCACATTACGGGGAATGACAAGACACGTGACAACGTCATTCGCCGGGAGTTGCGAGTGGATGAACAGGAGGTCCTGGATTCCGCAGCCGTCAGGCGCAGTTTTCAACGACTCAACAATTTGAATTTCTTCGAAACCGTTGAGCTGGTTCCCGAACAGGTGGAGGAAGATAAAGTTGACGTGCAAGTACGAGTCAAAGAGAAGCCCACGGGACAATTCAGTATTGGTGGCGGGTTCAGCACCCTCGACCGGTTTACGGCCATTGCCAATATCACGGAAGGCAATTTGTTCGGTTTGGGGTATTTGGTCCGAATTCGCGGGCAGGTCGGTGTTCGTCGAACCATTGGCGTCCTGACGTTCAGGAATCCGGCGCTGTTCGACGGCCCCACTTCCTTCCAAGCAGACGGGTTTAGCACACAAACGAATTTCTTGACGTACTGGGAAGAGAGGAAGGGCGGAACGATCCAATGGGGAAGGGCTTTTTCCGAATATATCACGGGAAGTTTTACTCTCGTTGGGGAGCAAATCAGAATTACAAACGTGGCCAATAACGCAACGTCGTTCATTCGGAACCAACTCGGCGATCAATCCACAACGGGGTTCCGTTCGAGCATCTTTCGTGATACCCGTGACTTTTTCCAGGATCCGCGTACCGGATCGAGAACGGGTCTGCGCCTGGGTTTCGGCACCTCGTATCTGGGTGGAACGAACGATTTCTATCGATTCGCGCTTGACGGGTTGAAATATATCCCGTTACCCGTGTGGGATCTCAGGATGGCGTTCCGTGGGCGCATTGGTATGGCGGACGGGTATTCGGGAGACTCCGTGCCCCTGACGGAACTCTTTTTTGTCGGCGGCATCAATACGATGCGCGGGTTTCAATTCGGGCGAGCCGGTCCCGTGACTGATACCGGAACGTTGGCAGGCGGGAACAAACAGTTGATTTTTAATACCGAGTTGATTTTTCCCGTTCTTCCTGCCGCGAAATTGAATGGGGTGCTCTTTTTCGATTACGGGAAGGGGTTTGCCGAAGAAGAAAATTTGAATTTCAATTTGCGAAAGGCGACGGGATTAGAGGTGCGGTGGATTTCACCGTTCGGGCCTTTACGTGCGGCATGGGGTCTTAAACTGGATCGTAAGGGCCGGGAGCAATCAAGCGTCTTTGAGTTTTCCGTGGGAAACGTCTTTTAACGTAAGCATCATGCGGAACATGAGCGGCTTGAAGAGGGTGTCATTCCCAAGAGGCGTGCTCCGGCCGGGCTTGACCATTCTGTTGTTGGTGGTCACCGGGTGCGCGACGCCTGCTTCTGAGCCCGGCGGAATATCCGTTTCGGAGCGACCGGTGGGTTCCGGTGTTGCCATCGGCGTGGTGGATACGCAATGGTTATTGAAAGAGTCGAAGCTTGGCCGTCAGGTCAATGAGACGCTCAACCAGTTCATGAAGGATCGGCAGGCGTTACTCGAACTCGAACAGCAGGAACTACGAAATCTGGAAAATGAATTAGTACGTCAAGGCAGCGTCTTAAGTCCTTCGGCCAAGCAACAGAAGGAAGAGCAATTACGCCAGCGTATGTTGGATTACCAGCAAAAAGCCGGTAATATGTCACGAGAGTTTCAGGTCAAGCAGGCCGAGTTGCTGGATGAATTCCGCGAACAGGTCGACTTGGTGGTCAAACAAATTGCTCAACAACGAGGGTTGGAGCTCGTCGTGGAAAAAGGAAAGAATACGTCGACGCGATACTATGACGCGAGCATGGACTTCTCGTCCAGCGTGTTGGAAATTTTGGATCAGACCACGTTCCGCTGAGGAACAATGTTGCGCGCGTCACACCAGTGACGTCGTATGATGGACTTTTCATGTCTGAGGGTAGGTAGGAACCGTGAGCGATCAGATGGCCGAGCCGGACATCGTCATGGATGCCATTGAAGTGCAATCCATCCTTCCTCATCGCTACCCGTTTTTGCTCGTGGATCGAGTCGTGGAGTTTGACCCCGGTCGTCGGGCAGTCGGGTTGAAAAACGTCACGGTCAACGATCCGTACTTCCAAGGCCATTTCCCCGGGCGTCCCGTCTTCCCCGGCGTGTTAATCGTCGAGGCGCTTGCCCAATTGGGCGGAGTGTTGGCCATTCGATCGTCGTCCGTTGAGGGTTCCCCGATCGTGTACCTGACGGGAATCGATAAAGCCAAGTTTCGCAAACCCGTGATTCCCGGTGATCAGATACGGTTGGAGGTCGAAGTGATTAAACACCGGCCACCGTTTTGGAAGATGCAGGGAAAGGCCTTTGTCGGGTCGGATCTGGTGTGTGAGGCCGAATCAACGGCGATGCTCCAGTCGGAACAGGCCAACTCCATGAACGCCGACACGGGGCAGCCCAACCTTGAGGCTCAAGATGTCGAGTAGGTCCATTCATCCCACGGCTATCGTGCATCCGAAATCCGAACTCGATGAGGACGTGATCGTGGGTCCTTTTTGCGTGATTGGCGAGCACGTGAAAATCGGTCGCGGCACTGAACTGTGCTCACACGTGAGCCTGGAGGGTCATACGGAAATCGGACAACGGTGTAAAATTTTTCCCTACGTTTCGATCGGGGGTCCGCCCCAGCACCTGCAGTACCATGATGAGCCGACGCGCGTGACTATCGGCGATGAAAATATTTTGCGGGAGTACGTCACGGTGAACCGCGGGACGGCGTTCGGCGGGGGCGTCACGACGATCGGCCGTCATAATTTTTTGATGGCCTACGTGCACGTGGCGCACGATTGTCACATTGGCGATGACGTGGTCATGGCTAATGCCGCGACGCTGGCCGGACATATTTCGGTCGGGAATCATGCGGTGATTGGTGGATTGGTGGGCGTGCATCAATACGTGCGGATCGGCGACTACGCCATGATCGGCGGGTGTTCCGCCGTCGCAAGGGATGTACCTCCGTTCATGCGCGCGGTCGGCAACCGGGCTGATCTCTATGGGATTAATGCCATCGGGCTTCGCCGGGGAGGGTTTTCCGCCCAGCGCATTCGCGTGTTGAAACAAGCCTACAGCCTGCTGTTCAGAAAAAACCAGCGAATGGCCGATTGCATCAAGTTGGCCCGCCATCAATTCCAGGATAGTCCGGATGTCCTGATCCTGCTGACGTTTTTGGAAACCTCGACTCGCGGGATGTGTCGTTCCGCGCGAAAAGGTCAAAGCGATCAGGAAGAATTTTAGGTGATCCCACACGCGGTGACTCGAGAATTGTCGTCGTCAGCCTTGCCGCTTCCTCCCACAGGAGCCTGGATCGGTCTTATTGCAGGCAACGGTCGATTTCCCATCATTTTTGCCGAGAACGCCAGAAAGCTCGGGTTTCGAGTATCAGCCGTGGCTCATCAGGGTGAAACGGCTCCTGAGTTGGAGCAGGTGGTCGACCGGATGCATTGGGTTCGCATCGGGCAATTCGGGAAAGTCATTCAGGCCCTCAAATGTGACGGTGTCGAGCAGGCCGTGATGCTGGGGGGGATGAAAAAAACGCATCTTTTTTCCGGCGTGCGTCCGGATTTTCGGGCGATGGCGTTTTTTGCCAAACTGAAGTCATGGAAGGATGACCAGATTCTCAGGGCCATTGCCGACGATCTGGAAGGCGAAGGGATTACGATTCGAGAGTCCACGTTCGGGCTTTCAAATCTTGTGGTCCCGGAAGGCACGTTGACCCGGCGTGAGCCGTCCAGGAAGGAACGGGCGGACGTGTCCTACGGATGGAGTATTGCCAAAGACGTCGGCCGTATGGACATTGGCCAATGCGTGGTGGTCAAAGATCGTGTGATCGTCGCGGTTGAAGCGGTCGAGGGCACGGATGAGACCATCCGGCGCGGCGGCAGGTTGGCTCGGAACGGGGCCGCCGTCATCAAGTGTTGCAAGCCCCAGCAGGATTTACGGTTTGACTTGCCTGCGGTCGGTCCTCGAACCATCGACGTGATGGATGAAGCGAAGGCTTCGGTGTTGGCCTTGGAGGCCCACAAGACCATTATGCTTGATCGAGAAGAGATGTTGGAGAAAGCGCATCACGCCGGCATCGCCATCATTGGCATCCCGGGATAATCGAAGAGTCCGCCATTCTGCAACCGGCTTGCCGTGGTTTTGCCGACCCCATGCCTTTCTGCCTCCCGGCGTTCTGTTGAAGTTGGGACTGTCGGGTTACGCCAGGCCAACCCGACCTACGGCCTCTTATACCTTCCTTTGTAAGGAGGGGTAAGGGGAGGTAGAGAGCGCGTATTATTGAAGAGGAGATATGGAACTCATCAACGTCGGCGTCATCGGGGTGGGGCATCTCGGGCAACATCATGCTCGTATCTATTCGGAATTGCCCCAAACCCGGTTGGTGGGCGTGGTTGATACTGACCAGCCCAGGCGGACCGAAATCGGCACTCGTTTTGGCGTGGCTCAATTCGGGGATCACCGAAGCTTGTTGGACAAGGTCGACGCGGTGAGCGTCGCCGTGCCGACCCTGCAGCACCGGGAGGTCGTGCTGGCTTGTCTCGATGCCGGCGTGCACGTCTTGGTCGAAAAGCCCCTGGCTGCCACGCCGGACGAAGGGCGGCAGATGATCGATCGTGCGAAACGGAATGGGTTGGTGTTGCACGTGGGGCATGTTGAACGGTTCAATCCCCTCAGGGATCTGGTTCAGGATCTTCTTTCCCATCCCAGGTTTATCGAATGCCATCGGCTCGCCCCCTTTCAACCACGGGGAACGGACGTCGACGTGGTCCTGGACCTCATGATTCATGACGTTGACCTGATTCTGTCTTTTGGCTTGGGGCCGGTCAACAACGTAGAGGCCGTGGGTATTGCGGTTCTTTCTTCGCAGGTTGATTTTGCGCATGCCCGGGTCGAATTTGACAGCGGGTGCGTCGTCAATTTGACGGCGAGCCGCGTTTCGACCGGCCGTTTGCGAAAAATGCGTCTGTTTCAGGAACACCTCTATCTTTCCGTGGATTTTCTCTCTCGCCAAGGCATTATGTACCGACAAGGCACGACCGCTGAATCAGCCGTGCAGGAGGAACCGATCCAGGCAGGGGATGAAGAACCGCTGAAACGCGAATTGCAGGCCTTTGTGCAAGCCATTCAGACCGGGACTTCTGGTGGCGTCTCCGGCGAAGAGGGCTTGGCCGCCCTCGAACTGGTTCATGCAATCATCCATTCAATCCGCGGATCAGCATATCCGCCGACCAAGGCCTTGGTGCCTTAGCGGTGGACATGGCCCATCTGTCAATCATGATTGTCGCCGGTGAAGCGTCGGGCGACCTCCATGGCGCCAGTTTGGCAAAGGCCCTAAAACAGCTTCGGCCTGACGTCAGGCTTGTCGGGGTCGGCGGGCGACACATGCGCACTGCCGGGGTGGAACTGGTCCAAGGATTACATCGTCTGGACGTCGTCGGGGTGCCGGGCCCGCTCATGATTTGGAAGGGCTTGGCCAACCTGTTGACCATGAAACGGTTTTTCCGCAGGGAATCCTTGGATGGCGTGGTGTTTGTCGATAATCCCTCGATGAATCTTCGGTTGGCCAGGATCGCGGCGAAGTTCGGTCATCGCGTGATCTACTACATCGCTCCGCAGGTTTGGGCATGGGGCCGGCACCGGATCAATTTGATCAAGCGCGTCGTGCGACGGATGATCGTGGTTTTACCCTTTGAGGAACCGTTGTACCGTGAAGCCGACGTGCCCTGTAATTTTGTGGGCCATCCCTTACTCGATCACTTGGCACAACGGTATGATACGGCTCACGTGCGACAACAATTGGGGCTTCCGGCTCAAGGCTTGATTCTCGGAGTGCTTCCCGGAAGTCGCCGTGCCGAAATCGAGTCTCTGTTGCCGACCATGGTGGAGGCGGTGAGGCGCATTCGGGAATCGTTTCCCGACCTTCATTGCGTCATTGCACAAGCGCCCACGGTTGCCGGGGAATGGGTCAACCGGGTGATCGACCAAACGAAGCTTCCCGTGACCGTGGTGCCGAATCAGCCCGAAGAGGTCATGGCAGCCGCGGATTTGCTGTTGGTGGCTTCGGGGACGGCCACCTTGCAGGCGGCCTTGATCGGCACGCCCATGATTCTGACGTATCGTGTTTCCCGGCTGACCTATCTTCTGGCCAAAATGATCGTGACCATTGAACACGTGGGTCTGGTCAATCTGGTCGCCGGGCGTGGCATTGTTCCGGAATTATTGCAATCGGAGATGACGGCGGAACGACTGAGCGCAGAGGCGCTTCGTCTTCTGCAGGATCGAACCGAGTACGATCAAATGCGTGAAGCGTTGGGCGGCATTCGCACCAGGCTTGGCTCTCCCGGGGCTTCCCTGAGAGCGGCAGAGGTGGTGTTGGCCGAGTGTCAGACATGACGATTTTTCTCAGGATTTTGTCCTACTTGCATCAGCACCGGGTCCGGTTGATCGTGGCATGCCTGTGCGCGGCGGGTGTGGCGGGCATGTCCGGACTGTATGCCTTGTTGGTGCAACCGGTCCTGGACGAAATCTTTATTGCCAAGGATGAAATACTGCTCATGGTCCTGCCCTTGGTCATTCTAGGTGCAGCCACGTTAAAAGGATGCTTCGCGTATGGTCAAGGTTATCTGATGAGTTACGTGAGCAATCGCGTAGTGGCGGAAATTCGGCAGCAATTGTTCGGACACTTTCTTCGCCTGTCCTTGCCGTTTCATCAGAAGCATTCGAGCGGACGCCTCGTCGCACGGGTCATCAACGACGTCAATGAAATGGCCAACGCCATTCCCAACGTGATTAGAGATTTAATTCAACAGGGGCTGACCTTTATTGCGTTGACCAGTGTGGCGTTCTATCAGAATTGGAAGTTGGCCACGGTGTTGATTTTGGTGATGCCGGTTTCAACCTACGCCATCGTCAAAATCGGGAAGCGGCTACGAAAATTGGCTGCCAGAGGCCAGGAGTCGATGGGGGATATGGCCTCGACGTTGAAAGAAGCCTTTGCCGGAATTCGTCTTGTCAAAGCGTATGGGGCGGAACACGTTGAACAACAACGGTTTGCCAGGGGAAATACTGCGTATTTGCGGGCGGTCATGAAGTCGGCGCAACTGGCTGCCTTGACTTCGCCGCTGTTGGAGGTGATCGGGATAGGAGGCATTGCCTTTATTGTGTGGTACGGTGGATTTTCAGTCATTGATGGACAAATGAAACCCGGTGAATTCTTTTCCTTTTTGGCAGCCATGTTTATGGCGTATGCCCCGTTAAAAAGACTGGCTAACGCCAATGTGTTCGTTCAACGGGCGATTGCGGCGGCGAACCGGGTTTTTGAAATGCTCGATACCGAGCATGAATTCGTTCATGATCACGGGCCTGCGGCATTGCCGGCTATCTCGCGTTCCCTGGAGTTTCAGAACGTGAGCTTTCGTTATGAAGGGAGCGACGACCCGGCAATCGAACATATTGACCTGACCGTCGAGTTCGGCGAATTGATCGCGTTGGTCGGGAAAAGTGGGAGCGGCAAATCCACCCTGATGAGTCTGGTCCCGAGGTTTTATGATCCGTCTGACGGCCGCATTCTGGTCGACGGCCGGGACATCAGGGCGGTGACCTTGACCTCCCTGCGGGCCCAGATTGCCATTGTCTCACAAGAGACGGTCTTGTTTGATGAAACCGTACGGGCTAACATTGCGTACGGACGTCCGGAAGCGTCTGAGGAAGAAATCATCCATGCGGCCCAGGCGGGATACGCGTGGGAATTTATTGAAGAGTTACCCGAAGGGTTGGATACGCTGATAGGGGAAAACGGCGTCACCTTGTCCGGCGGACAGCGGCAGCGGTTGGCCATCGCTCGTGCGATATTGCGGAATCCTCCGCTACTCATTCTCGATGAAGCCACCTCCGCGCTGGATACCGAATCAGAACGAAAAGTCCAGGCGGCCTTGGCTGAATTGATGAAAAACCGGACGACGCTGGTCATCGCGCACCGCCTGTCTACCGTCCAGCACGCGGACCGGATCGTGGTGCTGGATGAAGGACGCGTCGTGGAAGTAGGGATCCATCATGAACTGCTTCGTCGCAACGGGGTGTACACGCGACTGTATCAAACCCAATTCCATGACGTTCCCGCGGCATCCACGTTACCGTAAGCAGTGAAAGGCGTCTATCGTTCATGGAGGACCGGCTGAAATTGAGCATCCTGTCGTTTCTCGGCGCGGCAACGATTCGGCTGCTCGGCAAGTCAATGTCCTTGAAATCGTATGGATTCGGGCCGGTCGATCATCTGTATCAGGAAGGCCGTAATATCATCCTGGCATTCTGGCACGGGCAACAGTTGATGATTCCGTTGGGCTACCGCGGCCCACACCCCGAGATTCTGATCAGCCAGCACCGGGACGGGGAAATCATTTATCGTATTATCAAGCAATTCGGATTCGGTGCCGTCCGTGGTTCGACCACGAGGGGCGGACACAGGGCCCTGCGTCAACTCATTCGCCTGAGCCGGCAGGACGTTGATCTGGTCATCACGCCCGATGGTCCCAAAGGGCCCAGGCATTGCGTGCAGCCGGGTGTTGTCGCGCTCGCCAAATTCACGGGCCTGCCTATCATTCCCCTGGCCTTTGCGTGCTCAAAAAAAAAGTCTTTTCCAGTTGGGATCGGTTTATAGTCCCGTATCCGTTTTCGCGCGGGGTGTATTTGTGGGGCAGCCCGATTTGGGTTGACCGCAATGCCGATGCCGCGGCCATGGAACGAATTCGGCTGGAGTTGGAAAACGCCCTCATCTCGATGTCATCCGAGGCAGAAGCGATGAGTCACGATCCGGGTGCGTACTGAGATGTGGTACGCTCTGTATAACGCACTTCTGGTCCTCGGTTTTCCATTCATTCTTTGCGCGTTGCTGCTCAAAAAACGGTGTCGGTCCGGCCTGTTGCAACGCATGGGATGGGTTGTTCCTCGGGGGTGGGGCTCTCAGGAGCACGTGCTCTGGGTTCATGCGGTGTCATTGGGAGAAGTGTCCGCCATTGTGCCGTTTGTGACGATGATTCACCAGCGATATCCCGCGATCAGGATCGTCGTCTCGACCATTACGGAAACCGGACGGGAAGCCGTGCAACAACGATTGGCCGGCATCGCTACCCATTGTTTCTTGCCGTTGGATTATCCCTGGATTGTCAACCGGTTCACCAGCGCCTTGAACCCCATCGGGTTTTTGGTCGTCGAAACCGAGTTGTGGCCGAACCTGTTGCGGGCGCTCTCCCGCAGGAGAATTCCCACCGCGATTCTGAATGGACGACTGTCGTCCCGTTCCTTTGTCCGATACCGGTGGATCAGGCCGTTCATGCGACAAGTCCTCTCGACCGTATCATTGGGGCTTCTGCAATCCGCCAGGGATGAACAACGATTCGTCGAGTTGGGCGCTCCGCCTGACCGGATGCACCATACGGGGAACATGAAATTCGATATGAGGATGAACGAAGATCTCGCTTCTCGACCGTCGATTCAACGTGCGACGTTTGGGCTATCGGAAGACGAACGGTTGATTATCGCGGGGAGTACGCATCCCGCCGAAGAAGAAATACTTTTGGACAGTTATCGTACCTTGAGCCGTTCATTCCCCAACGCGGTTCTGGTGTTGGCTCCACGACATATTGAACGAAGCGACGTTCTGGACGAAACAATTCGGTCGTTCGGGTTTCAGGTGGTGAGACGAAGCCGGTTGTTGGATGAGGTTCCTCAGGAAGCCGCGGGACCCAGGGTCATTCTCCTCGATACCCGAGGCGAGTTGGCTCAGGCGTACGGGCTGGCGTACATGGCGTTTGTCGGAGGGACGTTGGTGCCTGTGGGAGGACATAATCTTCTGGAACCGCCGGCTTGGGGAAAGCCGGTGTGTTTTGGCCCGTATACGGATCACTGCCAGGAAATTGCGGAGTTGTTGATTGAAGCCGGAGGCGGCATTCGGGTCAACAACGGGCAGGAATTGACCGAAGCGTTTATGATGGGAATGCAGGATCAGGATTGGGTGTCTCATAGAGGGTTGAGTGCGCGAAAGGTCATCGATGACAACCAAGGGGTGGTCGAGAAAAACGTGAATATGGTCGAGCAAGTCGTCGCTTTTCGTGAGCCACATCCTCCTCGTTCTCATGAAGGGAAGGGGAGTGGGCATTCATGAACCCATGATGAATGGATGGAAGTTGCTGCTGACCGGCCCGTATCGGTTCGCGACGTGTGTTCGGGCGCGGCTGTATGAACACGGGTGGTTGACGCAATGCCGGTTGCCGTGCCCGGTGGTCAGCGTGGGGAACCTCACGGTCGGTGGAACGGGCAAGACGCCCATGACGATGTGGGTGGCGGAAAGACTGTTGGAGCAAGGGAAAAAGCCGGGTATTCTCAGCCGCGGCTACCGTCGAAAGAATCCACGGGAATTTTTGCTGGTCTCCGATGGAACGTCGATCCTTGCCGGACCGACGGAGGCGGGCGATGAGCCCTATCTGATGGCGTCACGATGCCCGGGTGTCGCCGTGGCCGTCGGCGCCGACCGGTATGCGCTGGGCCGCTGGGTATTGAGCCTGATGCCCATTGACTGTTTCGTTTTGGATGACGGGTTTCAACATTTGGGTCTCGACCGTGACGTGAACCTGTTGTTGGTGGATAGTTCCGATCCCGTCGGAATGAAGGACCTGCTTCCCGTCGGAAGACTCCGGGAACCGCTTGGCGAAGCCGGAAGAGCGTCCGATATCGTTCTGACTCGGGTTGAAGACGAATCCATGATTCCCGACGTAGTGGGACCGATTGAGGCGGCTCTGGGTTCCACGATCAATCCCATCACCACGAGATTTACGACCAAGAAATTGGTTAGTACGTCGGAATCCATGCCGCTTTCCGACGTTCGTGAGAAAAGAGCCCTCATCTTCAGCGGTATCGGCAATCCCAACCAGTTCCGCCGGATGGTGACCGCGCTCGGTGTGCAGGTGGTGGATGAACTTGTGTTTCGGGATCATGAAGCGTATGACCCTCCCAGGGTTCAGGAAATATATCGACGTATCGAGCGGAGCCGTCCGGATTTGGTGCTCACGACGGAAAAAGATCTGATAAAGGTTCAATCGAATTGGTCGGTCCCCATGCCTCTCTTTGCCGTTTGTCTTGAGTTGGAGTTTTTGAATGGCCGGAGTCGGTTGGAAAGAGCATTGGCGGCTTTGTAAGCAGGGGAATGCTGTCCGTTTTAGGGAAAAGGGGAGAGTGGGGCATAGGTCATGGGATAGGTGAACAACTCCTCGAGCCAGGCGGTCATTTGATCCATGGGCAAGGGCATCATATTCAACCGGACTTCCAGTTGATAGTGATTTTCCGTCCCCATGATTCCGATGATGGCCGCGGCATCCGGGTGATCGGGGAGAAGTGTTTGGGTTCGAAATTCCGACACCGTGGTGTATAGCCGGCCCCCTTTTCCTACAATGTTCAAAAGGGCGGAGAGGTCCGTCAGGCAGATATGCGCGGAGCAGCGGTAGATGGTGCGTACGCCGGGTTCGATGGCTTTGAATTCATTCAGGGCCTCCCGGGAAAAGCCGGTCAAATAGATCCGAACCACGGCCGTGGGCAGGCGATGCGTCGAAGCCAGTCCGCTGGCCGGTACGAGAAAGGCAAATGGATCAGAGGAGTTGAATTCAAATTGGCATGGTCCGAACGCGTCCGGCCAGGAACAGAAAAACGGCACTTCTTCATGCGTGTTGCGAAGCATGACCCGGTCTTTCTCAATTGAGACGTCTATCGGTAAATCGAGCAGTTCTATCGCTTCATGGAACGCCGCTTGGCGTTCCGTCACCCAGATCGGCCGTTGGGGCGGATCACAAAATTCACCCTGGGCAATAATCATCGCGGTCTGGAATCGGATTCTGATGAATGAGTGCGTGTGGCGAAAGCCGACCCAGAACATGGCAAGGGGTTGAAGTGTGGCCAAATGGCCGGAAAGATGCCAAGGGTGGCTGATGGAGCAATACGCGCTGACGGATTGGTGGCGTTGGAAAGTCGAATGATAACGTCCGGCCAGGAGAAAGAAGTCGTCTTTCCACGCGTCGAGCACGTGAACCATCGTCACGTCCTCCAAGGGCCATTGATCGAGTCGTCGGATGGTCTCCGGTGAGGGGACCGGCCATTCTTCGATGTAGCAGATGCCTTCTTTTTCAGGATCGACAGGACGCAATCCCTTGGTCTGAAGTCGATCGAGCAGGTCGAGGACCTGCGGGAAACTCAAGGATTGCCGGGATTCCCAGCGTTGTTCACGCATGAACGCGTTCCTGCCGGAAATGAAAGAGCGGATTGTGCTTCTGTCGAGCTTGCATGCTTGAGGCTGAGGAAAAAGGAAGGCAGAAGAGACTTAGGAAGGGGGAATACCTCCTTCCAATCCCCCGTTCAACTCCCGCCGCTGCCATCGAAAACGATCGGCAAATTTGGGAATTATTCGCCAGTGACATCATCGTGTTAATGGCGGAGAGGGCGTTCTGCAAACGATGCGCGAAACCCCCATAAACAGTAGGGTTTCGCCGATCATGTCATGTGTGTTCCCAAGTTTGTTCCCACATACGTAAGCGCGGCCCCCGCATGGACTCCGTGCGACGGGGCTCATCTCATGCTATTTCTGACAGACCTGGATTTCAATTCGGAAGAAAAACATTATGTCCTGAGTAAGCCTGCGAAATCAATAGGACGGCACGCCCCGGATACTTTGGCAACCTCCCGGAACAACATGGAGGTGATGCCAATGTCTACAGATCGAGAAGTTCTTCTAACCCGCCGTGAGGTCGAGCGTCTGTGTCGGCTCGGCCGCAGCACCCTGTACAAAAAAATGCGCGAAGGCACCTTTCCGGTGCCGTTGAAAGTCTCTGAGCGGGCCGTGCGATGGCGCGAAAGTGAAATTCGCGCCTATGTCGATTCGCGCCCGCGCTCGATGGGGATCCGGCAGCATGACCAGAAGAAGAGGCCCGCCGTGTGAGCGGGCCTTTTTTGTAGGCCGGTTTCGGAGATGCGCCGTATGCCAAAGCTGCATTGAAAAATACAACGACACAAAACGATAATTTTTTCAGGTTCACCTGTGCTTCCTCTTTTGAAATCCAACGTTAGCGCTCAGCCGCACCACGGCATCGATTAGAGCACGTGGTTAGCCTCGCTCCTCTGCCAGATAGCGAAGCCTCGTTTCCAGTGCATCCTTCAACTGCTTTAGGTTCTGGAAGAAAATAACGGGGTAATCCTTAAGATCAAACTCGAGTTCGGTACCATTCCTGGCAATAAAAATTGGGGTTTTTCCAATGCCTTGCGCATAACCAGCCTCGTAGTAGACATTCGGCCGTGAGCCTGTCAAATCAACAATTACAAATTCCGCCCTCTGAATTGATTCTAAGATTCTGTCAGTGATTCGTTCGTTTGAGGGTGGCTCGTTCACTCTCTCCGCCTGCACTCTACATCGTTCCGCTACTTCTTTGATTGAATCGAGGACATCTTCTAGCTCAGGCTTGTTGGGATCAATGGGCATCGCTACAAAGGCGTAGTTTTGTTGGACGCTAATTTCCACTTTGGGCACGTCACTAATATCCGATTCTTCTTCATGTGGCACCCGCAACACACCGATCGTTTCATCGACCATATCAACAACGTAGCTGACCATGTTCATACCATAAGGTGCACCAAACAGCATAATAAATGGGTCAACTCTACTCATGACTAAACCACCAACTGCGGGAGGTGGGGTAATCGTTAGAGTCTTTAAACATTTTGCTTCGACAACCTGTTGTCGCACCCATACCTTGTTCTGATTGATGTACGACCTGAGTTCGTTTTGTCGCATTTTGTTCCGATATGACGCTGACCATTCCAAAACTGCTTGTTTGAAATCGTCCAGTTGCTTGATCTTTTCCTCGGTGTTCATAGGCGGGCTCGGTCTGGCTAAAAGCTGCGTTCATGGGTGTCTTGCACGAGTAGTTGGCTCGACGTTACATGCAACGCACTATTAGATGATCGGTCTCCAGTTTGTGAATAGCTAGCAGAGTTGTATAACCTGAATTGCTCCCCGCATAAGCGATTTCATTCGGTGAATGGTAGTGATCTGACTCCTATGGAGTTTGTCCGTGGTCTTGATCTCAGCCCAAATGAGTTGTTGCCCGTTCGTCAACGTCAGATCAGGCCAGCCGCTCCGATACTGATAAGGGTCTTCGGCGATCGCCTCAGTAAACTGCCGAAGTCTTGCGCTTCCAATGACGTTGAACAATGCGACCATAGCTTCTTCAGTAAGTCCGGGATAGTCCTCCTGAATCATGAGTGACTGGTAGATCTCCCTGAAGCCGCGTGCAATTATGTCGGCATCAGCATATTCTACGGCAGTTGCAATTTCCGAAATATGATTCTCATGAATTTTGAGTTGCGCCTCAGTGAACCTCAAGCACGCATCGTGACGGGACTTGAAAGGATTAAGTCGTTCTAGCGTATCAAGTGCTGCAGCCCGAATCAGAAGTAGCAACGCCCCACCTTCGCAATAGGATCCAGTGTAGCCATTTTCTAAAAAGTATTTCCAAGCCGTTCTTTCGGGATCACCATTAAATTCTAAGCCTTCCAATCTTTCGAGACCTATACCAAGGTGCGCACATTGTCTTGGCAAAGCAGAGATGACCAAGGCCTGATTCCAGCCTTCGACAGTTAACTGCATATCTGAATCGATGAAGCCACGACCGATAAGGGCTTTCAAGGTCCCGCAGTTTACTTCGCCCGCATCCGCCTCAAGCATCTCTCGCAGAGCGGATTTCATTGCTGCGGTTAAATGTTTCTTGAACATCTAACGCTCAGCTTAACCAGCCGATTGGGAGTGTCAGCGGAAAGGTAAGTGGGCGACTCGAGTGATTTGTTCTATCCCGTTTCATGAAAGATAACGATCTATTTCCAACGCACCATGAAATACCCCAAGAATATCAATTGGCTTATTGGCCGCCAATAGATACGCAATCCTGTAATGTCCATAGAGTAATATACGAATCTCGCCTTCTGGTTCAGAACGGTACTTATAACCTATCTCTGGATATTTCTTGAGCAATTGTGCTTTTTCATATATTCCTTCCACAACCCTAAGGGCTGCACTGGGATTCTCTTGGGCAACATAGTCGTAAATGTCCTTTAGCCACGTTTCGGCTTCATTTGTCCACCTTATCTCTGCCACGATCGAATACGGTGCTCCATTTTCTCATTTGATATCACATGGCCTTCTCGGGAATCCGCAAGACCACGCTCTACCATGCGTTCGAACGTAAGTTCGCGCAAGATTTCCTCATAGGTTGCATCATCCGGCTGCGACTCGATGACTTCCTTCATCTTCTCTTTCGCTATTGCCATAGAATCTCTCCTCTACTTAAGACATAACATTGCAAAGCAGCGTTGTAGGTTGGATTAGCGATGCATAATCCAACAACCCTATGCCTGGTGGTCGTCCTGAACGAAGTGAAAGTGTCGGGTCACGCTTTGCTAACCCGACCTGCACCACAATCTTGTCCGACACTCCTGATGTGTGCCGCATAACGTTGAAGGTAAACTACGAGAATTCAGGAGCATTCGCTTGACTGGTTTGGTATGGCGCTTGTGGGTCTGGTGTTAAATGGACGTAGAAAAAACGAGTCGTTAAACTCATTGTATGCTAGCCCAACATCATCACACATCGCCTTAAAGAGCTTAATCAGTTCATCCTCTGAGCTTTGTCGTGCTATAACCTTTTGATGGTACACGCAGAGTGCTTGCATCACTTTCGTTGATCCCTTGAATACGACAAAAATCTCATTGATCGCCCGAGAAAATTCATCGCCAATAAGGTCAAACCGATTCCCCATGAAACGCCGAAGGGTTTCAAGTTTGTCTTTTCGGCGTTCATGCCGGACGTAAAAGATCGTCGAGATGACAACACCGGCAATTCCAGAAATCACCGATGCTATGATTATCACTACAATTTGCTCAGTTGTCATTTACTTTCCTTTTTGTGTCATAACAGCACCATAAGCCGCACGCGATTAGCATTGTAGGTTGGATTAGCGTAGTGTAATCCAACAATTCTATGACTGGTGATCGTCCTGAACGAAGTGAAGGTGTCGGATTATGCTTTGCTAACCCTATATAGTCTCCTCCCGTCTTGCAAGACCTTGCTCGAGCATGACAGGGACAGGCTTGTTCTCGTCCATCCGGCCTGTTGGCGAAGGGCACCGCTCTTCTGGCCTCTATGAAGTACGCGCGTATAGTCCTTATCTACCTATCGGCGTCGGGCCGCCATCGGATTAGTCGGGGTAACGATATGTCGGTCTGACCTGTGGTGTCATCGCTCGTCACGGGGTCGTCGCAATTCTCGGCAGGGTCCCTCCTTGTCGCTCTTCTTCCTGGATCGGTCGGCACCTTAAGCCGCTCGGTACTGCGTCTCGGATGCTCACGCGCGCGCGTCTTGTCACATCCTGCCGGGGGCTGGCCGTCTGGCTGCTCGGCTTGTGCTGGCGACAATGAGGAGGGGGCTCTTCGGCAAGCCCGCGCCGTCCGGTCACGCATCTCGGGCCTCGGACACGGCACCATCCTCAAGCGGCTCCCGGTCACCCGCCGGCTTGCCAAGAGGGGCGCTCCACGTCACGGTGTGAATGGTCGCCTTCGTCCATGGAGCCCTCACGCGACGTGAACCTGTCCCTCCCATTCCATGTCGCGCCCCCTCCGAGTGTCCCCGCAATACCGCGCCGTTTCTCTAGAGAAACTGGTTCGTAAATTCGGTCAACCCCGGCCGCGCGGGACGCCCTGATGGTGCCGGTTCACCGGAAATGCTCTCTGACCCGTCCTTCTTCTCGCTCCATGTCCGGGGCGTACAGGGTCGATTCAGGGGTGAATTCACCGGTGAAATGGCTGGTCGATCCGAACGACCGTGTGGTGATCGGCCCATCGGCGCTGGCCTCTTACTCTGCGATGCGAGGCTTGTGGAGGACGCGTGTCACCATGACCGGTGGGAGGTGCCACTCCGATCACGACGTGCCGAGCCGCCGTCGGCACGTGAGCCCATCACGCTCCACGCACCGGTTCCTCCCGTTCCGTGTCGCTCTCCTCTCTCCCTGTCCTCCCCCATGCTGCGCAGTTTCTCAGGGAAACTGGTGGGTAAATTCCGGCAACCCGCCGTCGCCGCGCGGGACGCCCGGATGGGGCCGGGCACCCCCATTCTACCCCTGATTCTACCCCGAACCGGTGTCCGGGGTAGAATCAGGGGTGAATTCACGGGCTAAATTGCCGATCGGTCCGACCGACCGTGTGGTGCGATGCCCCCGGTCTGTCATGGCCGGGCGTCGGGAGCGCCGCCGCCCGGATGAGGCTACGCCTCTTTGCGAAACGCGCCGCTGGACGCGGCTTTTTCGCAAATTCACCAGCGGAGCCTGGGAGCGCCAGGCCCCGCCTAGGGGTGCCCCCCTCTGGCACCACGCCCCCCGCTGGACGCGGAGGGCCTGGGCCATTCACCCCGCTGCGCTGTCACGGCACTTGCGAGGGGTCGCAAGCCGTGACCAACCCCCGGAGAGGTTGCGCTTCGCTCCACCTCCCGCCGCTGGACGCGGCTTCCTTCCTGGGGTTGGTCACGGCTCACGCCCGTGCGCCGCGACAGCGCAGCCAACCAAGCAGGAAAGCGTCGCTGGGGCGCCGCCTTCCTTCGGCTCGGCCTGGGGGCCAAGCCGTTGGTTTTCCGGTCGCCCGTCACCTCGGCTGGGGTCGAGGGTGTCGGGCTCGTTCCCGTCGGATCTGGCGATCCACGTGAACCGCACCGGCAGTTGGTCCGCTGGGGCGGCCCGGCCCGCCTGACTCGATTTGGGAATCGAGTCTGCGCCGCGAGACATGTCGGCGAGGACAAACTGGATAGTCGCCTGCAACAATCGAGGCCCCCTCACTGCCGCCATTTCCTCTCCCTCGCCTGGGACCTAATTGGGGTCCCCTCAACACGACCTATTTTTCCCCTTCTGTCATCCCCGACATTTGTAATCGGGGATCCAGTTTCTTTATCTTTCTTCCCGGCAATCCGGCGTTGTTATAGCCCCGTAAATGTAGAGCAAACGTTCATTTGACTTGTGCAGGGTTGCCCCCTCCTTCACATTCTGTCAATAAATAGGTCAACATAGGCAGAAATGACCAGAATGAACCCGA
This sequence comes from Nitrospirales bacterium, assembly GCA_965204475.1. Taxonomy (GTDB): domain Bacteria; phylum Nitrospirota; class Nitrospiria; order Nitrospirales; family UBA8639; genus Bin75. The sequence goes on along the minus strand of OZ241988.1, from coordinate 842,442 downwards.
AATTCACGGCAGCGGTTGAAACCTACCTCGCCGACCTTAGGCGGGTGAACTCGTCGGGTGGCGCGACTGCGGAGCTATCGAGATACGTACCGCTCGCCAACCTGTTGAACGCCGTTGGCGCAACGCTCAAGCCGAAGGTGTTTTGCGTCGGCCAACTTGCTGACCAAGGCGCAGGCTATCCCGACTTTGGCCTCTACGCAGCCAAGCAGGTGCAGAAGGGCCAACCGCGCGAAGGGCAGCTCCCTGAATGCGGCGTGGTCGAGGTGAAGCCCGTTGATGACGATGCGTGGCTCACGGCGGAGGGCGGTCAAGTGAGCCGTTATTGGAACCGCTACCGCCTGGTGCTCGTGACCAATCTGCGAGACTTTATACTGATGGGCGAAGACGCAGATGGCCGAGCGGCCAAACTCGAAACCTTCCGGTTAGCCGAAGACGCGGAAGCTTTCCGCAGTCGCCTGGAGCATCCCCATACGTTTGCTCAGGAAGTCGGCGCGGGTCTGGGCGAGTACCTGAGCCGGGCGCTGTCGCACCGGGCCGCGCTGATCGAGCCCAAGGATCTCGCCTGGCTGCTTGCCTCGTATGCCCGCGATGGGCTCGCGCGTGTTGAGGCAGCAGGCGACACGCCGTCACTCAAGGCGGTGCGGTCGGCCCTTGAAGATGCCCTTGGCGTGCGCTTCGAGGGCGAGAAGGGCGTGCGCTTCTTCCACTCAACCCTGGTGCAAACCCTCTTCTACGGCGTCTTCTCAGCTTGGGTGTTGTGGGCGCGGCAGGTTCCTCGGCCTGCCAGCAGTTTCAACTGGCATGGGGCAGTTTGGCATCTGCGCGCGCCAGTGCTGCGGGCACTGTTCCAGCAGCTTTCCGATCCCGGCAGGCTGCAACCCCTCGGCCTAGTCGAGGTGCTGGACTGGACCGCGGCGGCGCTCGACCGGGTGGATCGCGCGGCCTTCTTCGCCCGCTTCAACGAAGGCGAAGCTGTGCCCTACTTCTATGAGCCGTTCCTGGAAGCTTTCGATCCCGATCTGCGCAAACAACTGGGTGTCTGGTACACGCCGGGTGAAGTGGTCCGCTACATGGTCGTCCGTGTGGACAAGGCGCTCAAGGACGATCTCGGTATATCGGACGGACTCGCGGCGGAAAATGTCTACGTGCTTGATCCGTGCTGCGGCACCGGAGCCTATCTCGCCGAAGTGCTGCGTCGCATCGCCGCCAACCTAGAAGGACAAGGCTTGGGCGCGCTCGCCGGCGCGCGGGTGAAGCAAGCGGCGATGGAACGGGTATTCGGCTTCGAGATCATGCCCGCTCCTTTCGTCGTGGCCCATTTGCAAGTCGGGCTTACCATGGAGGCCCTCGACGCGCCGCTGGCGGACGACGGCACGGAACGCGCGGGTGTCTTTCTCACCAATGCGCTTACCGGCTGGGAACCGAGAACGACCAAGCCGTTACCCTTCCCCGAACTGGAAGAAGAACGCGACCGTGCCGAGCGGGTGAAACAGGAGACACCCATCCTCGTGATTCTCGGCAATCCGCCCTACAACGGCTTTGCGGGTATGGCAGTGGACGAGGAACGGGAACTCTCGGAAGCCTACCGAACACCTAAACGGGTACGCCGGCCAGAAGGCCAGGGTCTGAACGATCTCTATGTCCGCTTCTTCCGCATGGCGGAACGGCGCATCACGGAGAAGACGGGCCAGGGCGTAGTCTGCTTCATCTCCAACTACTCCTGGCTCGACGGGCGGTCTTTCACGGGCATGCGGGAACGATACCTTGAGGCGTTCGACGCGGTTCGGATCGACTGTCTCAACGGCGACATCCGTAAGGGTGGAAAAACACCGGACGGCCAGCCGGATGCAAGCGTATTCACCACGGATAGCGCGGTGGGCATCAAGGTTGGAACCGCCATTACGACCTTGATACGCAAGGCCGACCATACGCCAGCTAAAGAAGTTGGCTTTCGCCATCTTTGGGGACAGGCCAAACGTATGGAACTGATTGAGACGGCGGAGGTTGAACCTAGCGAGCTTTACGAAAGCATCAATCCTGTTTTGCAACTTGGCCTGCCGTTCGTGAGAACGGCGGCGAGCGATGGCTGGTTCGACTGGCCTTCGCTGCCCGATCTGTTCCCGGCGTCGTTTCCTGGAGTTACTACAAGCCGTGACAGATTTCTCGTTGATACCGATCTTGACCGGCTCAAGTCGCGTGTCGTCGATTACTTCGACGCGACGTTGAGCCATGAGGAGATTGCCCGGCGCTACCCGCTCATTATGAAGACAGCACGCCATTTTGATGCCCGATCAACCCGTAGCGGGCTGCTTGCACGCGGTGGGCTAACTGATGCCGGATTCATCCGCTTTACCTGCCGGCCTTTCGACAACCGTTGGCTCTATTGGGAAGCAGATGGTGGCCTGCTTGATCGTCCACGTACTGACTACAGGCTTCATGTGTTCGAGGGAAACATGTGGCTAGAAGCTCGAACACGCGACGCCAAAGAAGGCTTTTCACGTGGAACTTTGGTCCGTCATCTTGCAAGTGACTTTGGAAACGGACGGTCGCATTTCTTTCCTCTCTGGCTTCGCGATGAAAGCCTAGATGCGCCGGATGCCGAATATCGTCCGAACCTATCAAGCGTAGCAGAACGCTACCTTGAGTGCGTTAGCGCAAGTGTGGAGGACTTGTTCTACCATACCCTTGTCGTACTGCACGATCCCGCTTACCGCGAGGCCAACGCTGGGGCGCTCCGGATGGAATGGCCGCGCATCCCAGTTCCTGGATGGCCAGATGGCGATGCCGATAGCGAGGCTAAGGCCCTTGCTGCATCGGCGGCGCATGGTCGTGAATTGGCCAAGCTGCTTGATCCCGATGTGCAGGTTGCCGGTGTTACCCAAGGTCCGTTGCGCCCGGAGATTGCCACCATCGCCGTACCCGCCACCGCGGATGGCCGTAACATGACAGGAGACGACTTCGCAGTGACGGCTGGCTGGGGACGCTTCGGAAAAGACGATGCTGTGATGCCGGGCCAAGGCCGTATCATCGAGCGCGCCTATACATCGGACGAAAAGTCGGCGATAGGCGATCACGTATCCACGCTTGGCAAAACCACCTTCGACGTGTACCTGAACGACCGCGCCTTCTGGCGCAACGTCCCCGCCGCCGTCTGGACCTACAAACTCGGCGGCTACCAGGTCCTCAAGAAATGGCTCTCCTACCGCGAACGCGATGTCCTCGACCGCCCCCTCAAATCCGAGGAGGTCCAGCACTTCACCGATACAGCAAGACGAATTGGGGCGATATTGTTGCTAACTAAGGTGTTGGCACATTCGGAGTCTTAAATCCTCTGGCGGTATCCATGGGTTTCTGACTTCTACAAGTACCGCAGATCGCACTCATCGCTTGACGGAATGATGTCTATTAGGCAAATCTCTAAAAATAGAGAAAGTCCTATTTATCAACCCCCTCGAACCTTGTGGGAAGTGGAGCCACACCGCATGACCACACAAGACTCTTTACTTGCTACCATCTCCGATCTAATCGATCGAAAAGCCGAAGGCCCGTATTGGGATTTCAAACTCAAGCATCATGATAGCAAAGCGGAACTTATTCACGATGTCCTGTGCCTCGCCAACACCAAACACACGGGCGACCGATTTTTGATATTTGGTGTCTCCAATAAAGGTTATTCTGTGCATTCAATAAACGAGGACGCTGGTCGAAGAACTCAGGCAGGCATAGCGACTTTGTTTCGCGACAACGCAAACAAATTTTTTCAATCTAGGTTTCCAGACTTTTATTTGAGAGAAATTAAAATCGATGGAACAGTAATCGATGTTTTGGTAATCGCAGATGCTCCAGATAAGCCTTACTATCTCGTCAAGGATTATGTCGAAAGTAGAAATATAGATCCTCCTGGCCGTGTAGAGAAAATTACCATTCTTGCTCACCATATTTATTCACGCGTTTGTGACTCCAACACCCCAATAACTGAATCAGCCCAGCCACATGAAATTGAACGCATGTGGCGTGAACGCTTCGGCTTGGATGCGCCGCCCCTTGAAAGAGCCAAACGGTACTTAACCGAACCTGAGGCGTGGTCACCCTTGGTCGAGAATATTAGCAGCAATGCGGCGTACTACCATGCGAACTTTCCGGAATTCACGCTAAGAGCAACCGCGGCAGAATCTGGCAGGGATTGTCATCAGGAATGGACGCGTGGAGAAATTCGCATTGATAACAATCATGCAGGATTTTTTGAACTCCGTTATCACCAGACATTATTGCATCGCATTCACTATGTCAGTTTTGACGATCACAAAAAGGCAATGGTTGCGCCGAAATGGGAGGCTCGGGGACCTGGACGTTTCTATTTCTACGAGGCGGATAGCATCGAGTATGTGTTTCAGAAATTTCACTTCACACTCTTGCGCGGGGACGATTCCCTAACATTACTCATAAGGGGTACGAGCTCAGCGAGTTCTGAAGCACGCGAGCGATGGGGCTCCTATATGAAGATTCCAGTACTTCGCAAGGGGGAATTGGAAGCATTTTTGGGACCTGCTGGTAAACGTGAACCTGTAAGTCCAAGTAGCGATGAAGACGAGCAGTATGAACTCCATATTCGAAACCAATTGGACTTCGAGGATTGGCGTATCAGCCAAGGGCTGGACAATCCGCAGTGATTCGTGCTTATGAGCCAATTGCTGGATAGATAGCGAGCCAGCTTTTTTGTCAAATTAGCTCAGCAATCAGATGATTTAATACTCCTTTATGAACTGCCGACGAGACGGCTAGCATTTACGCTCGCCCGTTCAGGAAGTCCATCATTTCACCGACACGGCGAGGCGGATTAGGGCGATACTGCTTGTGTACGCATTGACTCGATAAACGCTAAAAATCACCGTCTTTCTTCGGCTATCTGGAATGATGTTGTGTGACTGCTTTAGCTGCTTCGTCGAGACCAGGGGAAAGAGTTTCGCGAGTGATGTTCATCATGCGTAGTTCATCCAAGATGCCTTTCTTTTTCGCTTTTGGCACCCTCAGAATGTAATGATCGTAAATGGGAATCTCGGAGTTCTGCTTTAGGATTTCACTGCGCTCGAACCGTTCATGAAATGCTGAAATGAGAAAGGCGCCAGACTGTGCTCGGATGCGCTCGAATGACTGTTGTGGTTCAATAACAAACACACGGAAGAAATCTCTAGGATCAATTCTTTCCTCAAAAAAAGGTTTCTCCTGTCTGATTAAATGGTAGAGACGACGCTTGGCATGTTCGTAAATGCCTGCGAATTGAGGATCACATTCGCGCTCTTCAATATCTTTTCCTGTCCAACCTAGAAGCAAATTTTGTTCAGCGCGCGAGAGCTTGGAGAAGTTGGCTATGATACTGATGGTGTCGCTGTTGAAAGGCTTTATGAGTTCTTTCGGTACTGAAAATACGTGCAGGCGACCAGGTTTATCATCAGTTTCGCAAGCGTTGAACAAAGCCACTAAAGGGTTTCGCGTGACGTCAAGGAGTCGGGTCTTGAGCCCGTGGTGCTGTGCCAAGACCCATTGAGAGAGAGCTGAGGTTGTGTCGTTGAAATCCTCCGGTCGCCGCGACATAAGATCAAGAAGCATATTGCTTTCCATGGCGCGAAGACTGAACTTATCGTCTTGTGAACGTCGCATTATAGAAGGCCGTAACTCCCACATACTGGTGCGCTCTCCCCGAAAATAGCGGAGGTAATCGGTACTGTGCGATCCAAGGTCTGTGCATTCCTTGATCAAATCGGCAACACAATTTATGCGTTTGTTATACTTGGAGTGTTTATGTGCTCTAGTGGAAGGGTGACTGTCTCTGAATAGTTTTGCTTTCCATGGTCGCGACCAGGTGAGATCCGTTGCCGTAAGGTTAGCTGTCGTGAGATCCGTGCCTGTAAGTGTAGCGCAAGAGAGATTGGCGTTTTCGAGGTATGCGAGTTCGAGTGTTGCATTTGTCAGGTTCGCTTGAAAAAGCTCTGTTCTATGAAGGGTGGAACTCGACATTTTGGCGCCACGGAGACTAGCTGCGAGTAGATTCGCATTATCGAGTCTAGCGCCGATGAGAACGGCACCATCTAGCCTTGAATTGGCTAATCGGGCATTTTGCAAGTTTACTGAGTGGAGATTAGCATACCTTAAGTCGGCACCGCTGGCTTTAAAACGGCTACTAAGGCGCGATTCAGAAAAATTAGCCTTGCTGAGATTAATTCTGGCAAGAGGGATATGACCATTTTTGTTTAGTTTTCCTGCTTTTTGAAACTCCTCGTAAATGTTCGCGCCCACGAAATCGGGCAGAAAGTTTTCCTGTTTACGCCTTGTGTTCCAAGCCGTGACGCCTTCAAGAAGCCATTTGATGTGTTTGGGATTTGCCATGAAACGCTTCTTTGCCCTTTTACCGATGTCTAGGATTTTTGGGAATGCCCTTGTGGCTATCTAAGGTTAATGGCCACTGTCGTGGCTAACTTTCATTTAGTCAAGACATTTGTGCCCCTTCCTTCTATCTCCGTTACAATGATCTTCTCGACTCCTTAGACAGTTTCGACGAGATGCTGGAGAAAGGACAGTATTTCACTGATACGGTGAGACGGGTTGCAGGGGTGTTGATTTTGGCAAGTTGCTTGAAACGGCACGGAATCATCAATGTGCCGAGGAAATGTCATGACTGAAGACGATTCAAAATTGACGCCTGCATTCTACACACTATTTGCTCCGCTACTTGCTCTAGATCGACGGCGAGATATTGAGAACGATCCTGTATGGGGTGCCTGGGCCAAGTCTGATGCCGGCGTGACGCATCTGCATATTCTGGAGCAGCGTGAACATGATAGTGATGTGCGAGTGACATTTGAGGAAGCTAAGACGATCATCTATCCGATGCTTGATCCAGGAGGCTTCAACGAAACTCCGTCGCGTGGTCCGGTGTACGTGAAGCATTGGTTTGGCCCCAGACCGTTGTACTATGGGAGAAGCGTTGAAGCCCTTCGTTTGTTTATCGAACTTTCCAAAAAAGAACATGACTACTGGGAGGCATTGTGCTTGATCGTAGCGCGGTTGTTGAGGGAAAACGATCCGCTTGACGATGATTTGAGGCTATGGGTGGCTGACGTGATGGACGGCAAGCGCAAACAGCCCAAGCGGAAGCCCGGCAAGCGTCCATATGCGAACGTGGGACGGGACATACATATTCGCACTGCCATTACGGTACTAGAAGGTTTGGGGCTACAACCAACTAGGAACGTAGAGTCAGCTAGACGAGAATCGGCATGTGACGTGGTGGCGGCAGTGTTAACTGAATACGGACACTCATTGAGCTACCAAGCTATAGCAACGATTTGGACCGACGCTAAGACTTGGCGCAAATACGAAGACTCGCAAGAGGTTCCGTGATATAGGTGAATTCACTGAGTATTCCATTCAATGTATTGGCTTTGATTTCTGACATGGCGTTTCTGTCAACTGTTGTACTGAACAATTTTTCCGAATGTTCAGTATGACGTAGGGAGAGCATTGCTCCTATACTTGATGAGATGCCTGACACAGGCTCGGAATCAGAAAGAATATGGACGAAATGTAGGAAACGTTTGGCTTCAACTTGTCTAGATTATGTCTGCAGAGTTTATTTGAGGACAATCATGAAGAATTCACACTTGGCTTTGATTTATAACGAACAAGTTCCGTCGAGCATTTTGGATCAGTTCTGCTAGGATTTGGACCTACAAACTCGGCGGCTATCAGGTCCTCAAGAAATGGCTTTCCTACCGCGAAGGGACGTCCTTGATCGCCCTCTCAAAACCGAAGAAATCCAGCACTTCAACGACACCGCGAGGAGGATTGCGGCGATATTGGAACTCGTGCGAGACCGATAAAAGGGGGTAAATGACATGACTCAAAAGCTGACGGATGAGAAAATCAATGGGTTGGATGAAGCAACCCGACGAGTGTTTGAAATAGACGGCAAGTTTAAGGTTGTTACAACTCCTCTTGAGAGTTTTACAAATCCTTTCTTTGGTCGTAGAAAAGATGAAGCTTTACACATGTTAGTAAAATTTACTGAACCAAAGTTTGCCTTGAATTTAGCTGACGCTTTGAGCTTGGCTACTCCTGAATTTTATAGAAAAATGAAAAGCTGGAATGGCCGGGTAGACGATCAAGAAGCGATAGTAGGAACTAATATCCCCCGCTGGGTCAAGATTAACGATACCCCCGTTCGATGCACATCTTCTGCCGAATTGTACAATGCTGGTTGGCTGTGTTGCGTTTCAAACTTACAAAATAATGCGGAAGGAAACCGACTGAGAAACTATTTCTTTAAGCGAGGGTTGTGGTCTTTTACGATACTAAGAACAGACCCGGTACGATTTGCCCTTCAACTCGGAATCGATTTTGGACGATTATGTCTGGAAAAAGAGGGTATTTGTGGAAAGTCACAGGATACTGCAAAGGATATTGCCGACTATGGCAAATTTCTTAGCATTGTTTATGGTTCGGTTTTGTATGTGCAAGATCGTGCTGAGTTTCTGAAAAAATGTCCGTTGGAATATCGTGGGCTATTAAGTCATTTTGTCAAAGGAGTCGAATTTAAGATTCAACGGGAATATCGATTCCTGATCATGGGATGGGGAGAACCCCAGTGCCCTCAGATACTGTTGCCAATCTCAAATGAAATGCGAAGTCTTTTCGGATTGACGGTTAACAACGTAACTCCAGGCGGTAAGCTTCTGCCTATCGGCTAAAAGCCTTCAGTATAATGCGAGCCTCTGTGATTCCCTCTGCGATTCGGCCTCAGAATCTGGCAGCCCTCAGGTCCTCAAGAAATTGGCTCTCTTGCTGCAAGCGAGACGCCTCGGCTGCCCGATCAAGCTAGAGGAAGTACGGCTGAGGAGACCTCGATCTTTAGTCCACGGGATTAGCGATTTTCTGACCGCTGTGTGCGCCATTGCCCCTTGTACTGCAAGAGCGTGAGGTTCTTGAGAGACAGGTGAGCGACAGCGCGTCAGGCTAAACCACAGGCAAGGCGCATAGGCGGAGCAACCGATCAGCACAGTTGAGGGGCGCTGGCGAATCTATATATCATGATGCCGCCTTTGCGAATTCTGAAAACTTTAGATGGACAAGGCTCATGTCCGAATTGACATTCGATGAAGTGATTTCTCGGCTCAGTAAGGGCTCCAACCCCGTGGAAGTTGCTGGTTATGGTCGGGAGTCAACCCATAAGGGGTTCCTGACTTGGCTTTTGAACACTTCGCATTGGCCAGACGCGAAGGAGGGTCTGATTCGTCTTGTCGAAATTGTCGGCCACGACTGGTCGGATGACTATGCTGGGAGGGCAAGTGAGTGGATCAGAACATGCCCTGATGCGTTCTATTGTGAGTACGAACGGAAGGTCGGAGGAGGGAAAGTCGACCTGCTCGTCATGGCCGAAGACGGCAGAAATCTTCTGCCCATCGAACTAAAAACCGATGGAATAGTCAAAACGGACCGCGGGATTGGCGAGAATCAGCTAAGCAGAATGTCCGTTGACCCAAGTCTGAGGATCGGTCTGGTTCTTCTACTTGGTAGCTCAGCGGTGCGTGATGACGCCATCCCGGAGAAGGCAGAGCGGGGATGCTTCTCACCTCTGATCGTCGATAATATCCTGGCCGCGTGGAAGACGATTGATATGCCGAAAGCTGGGCGCGACTGGCTTGAAGCTCTACAGCACGAACAGTTAAGGCTTAATAATGCTTTCGATCTAAATAGTGAAAAACGTGAACATGCGTATCGCGACAGTAAACACATGTTCTATGCCCTTCTGAACTCAGTGAAGAAGGTGTTGAACGAAGAGTATCCTAATATTGGGACTTGGCAACTCTATGATGGCCGTTACAACACTGTCCTGAATCTGGATTCCTGGACGGAGGTGGCAGGGGGCAATGCCAGGGCGTACTGGGAGTTTAATGACTGCGAACTTGTTTTGAAAGTTGAACAATGCGGGGAAGAAAGCATCACAAGGCATTGGTTGGATGAGATGCAGAGAAAAGTTCAAAACGTGGAACCACCGGGGAGGGTCGAGGCAAGAAGGCCAAGAAAAGCTAGAGACAAAAGTACATCAATTAGCGTTTGGCGATGGCGTTTGCCCTTCGATACGGCACGTAGCGTGGCCGAGCGTGGTGTAAATATCATTCAACAAATTCAACCTCTTATAGATTAACCGAACCCGCTAAGACTTCTTTCAGAAAACCAATGTGGGCTTAAGCGACACACAAGGCAGACCACTCTTCGACAAAGAGTTGATATGAAAGGACACAAGGAAATGGCAAAGTACTGGGTAGTAGGAGCGTCATGGGGTGGTATAGACCCCCAGGATGAGCGCTTTGTGAAGGAAGGTTTCTGGATGCTTGGTTGGGAAAAGGGTATACAGCCAAAGCGAGCATCTGGGATACAGCCAGGAGATCGGATTGCTATCAAACGAATGAAGGGTCAGGGCCAGCGCGGAATTCGCATCCTTCATCTCGGAATTGTCAAGGGGGTTATCCTTGATACAAAAAACATTATCTGCACTGTCGACTGGGTGGCGACAAATCTGAATAGAAACAGTAGCAAAGGCTTCTTTCAGTCAATTCATGGTCCGTTTGAACATAATTCTTGGGTTCAGGAAATCTTTTGCTTGTGAAAAGATTCGCTAACTCTTATCGCTAAGAGAGGCAATGATGAAACAATTAGGTCTTACAGCCATAGGTGCCGGCGTGTTTGTGATTGTTCTTCTGCTTGCAACTTCTCAAGCACACGCCATCACCCGAGCAGAGATTCTTGAAGGCTACACAACCGAATTGAAGAAAGCCCACAATGATCCTTCGTTGAACCCTGCTGTTACCGCCCTCTGTCAGGTAATAGCGAGACGCCTTCACCCTATTTTACCGGACACCTCGCAGTTGGATTACGACCTTGACGAAAAGCAGAACGAATACTTTGAGAAGATAGCCATCCAACTTGACCTAGACAGGAAAACAAGAGGGCTTGTCGCATGGCGAATTTTCAGAGACGCTTGCAAAGTCGAAGCTGGCAACTATAAGGAGCCTTCTCGCTGGAATGGATGGCGTCGTGACATCTGGTCTAAAGTAAGGACACAACAAGAGCAAGTGGAATATGAAAGAAAGGAGTTAGCGCGTCGGGAGGCAGAAAGAAAAGCAAAAGTGGCACGGGAGAAAGCAAGGCGGGAAAGGGATGCTAAATCGAGAGCAGAATATGAAGCATCTCGGGCACGGAAGAAAGCAGAGGGGGAACGCTTTAAGGCACGAATAGCACGCGAACGAGCAGAAAAGGAAAAACGGCAAGCACGATGTAGTGCAGACCATGAAAGACGGAAAGCGCAATATGCTGCCAGCATTAAGCAGTGCGAAAAGAACATAGGTATTGGCGCAGAACGTAACGCCTGTTATGACGAAGCACATGAGAGGTTTCTGGGAAAGAGTGCCAGAAAAAAGGAATGCTATCGGTAACTGTGCGGTTGATGAAGCGCAACTAAAGGATCTGCAAGGGTCGCCAACAGCTACAACATGTGCATGAGTGAGTTTAGCTGAGCCTGCATCAAAAAGGAAACAAAAACCAAACACGGAAATGAAGTAGTTCAGTCAATTTGAAACTTCCTCAAACCAGTGGATGGAGATAAAAACATGACGGACAAACTAATTTTCCACACGAATGAACTGTTTGATTTTCTAGAGTTTACAAAGAGGTTCCAGAGAAGGCTCACTGAACAAGAAGTTCAGGTTGCTTACAAAAAAGTCACTCGAAAGGGCTTAACCGGCCGCTAGAAGTCTAACGTGACTTTGTTGGCATATGCCGCGGGGGCGGGAAGCCAGGAGGGTCTCAACCGGGAGGGAAGAGGTGCAGGTCCGTGTCCATCAGCCGTGCAACGGGATCACGTCGGCATTTGGTGCACCTGTGACGTAGTCGGCCCACTGTTGCATCACCGCTCGCCGTCGCTCGAACAGATCGGAGCGTTGATAGGCTCCTTCCACGCCTTTGACGACATGGGCGAGACAGGCTTCGGCCACTTCTCGCGACACGTTCACATCCGCGCACCACGACCGGAAACACGCTCTGGCAATGGCATGTGGTACGCCATTGATGTCGTTCTCTCGCACCAGTTTACTGATGGTGGCGTCGGAGAGCGGCTTGCCACGGGCGGAGGGGAAGAGCAGGGCGTGGCGCGGGCCGGCCTGCTTGGCGGCTTTCAGGAGCGCTAGGGCCCGGGAGGACAAGGGCACTCGATGCTCCTTACCGGTTTTGGTGCGGGTCGCCGGAATTGACCACACCTTTTTGGTGACATCGATTTCCGCCCATTCTGCCAGCCGCACCTCGCCGGACCGGGTCGCGGTGAGCACCTGAAACTCAAAGCAGCGGATCGTCGACGGTGCGGCCCCGGACCGTTTGATCGTCTCCAGGGCCTGGGCGACGTGATCATGCGGAATCGTTTTATGAGACTTCTTGAGCGTCGCCGTGTTGGGGAGGGCCGCTCGGATGCCGGCGGTCGGATCATCGGCCCGGAGGCCCTGCGCCTTGGCCCAGTTGAACGTGCGGCTCATGCGGTGTTTCACCCGCTTGGCGGTTTCCGGTTTGCTCGTCCAAATGGGATCAAGAATCCTCATCACGTCCGCCGGTGTGATCGCGGCGACCGGCTTCTGGCCGATGACCGGGAAGGCATAATTCCGCAGGGTCGCCCGCCAGAGCTTCGCGGATTTGCCGCCATTCTTCCACGTGGGCTCGTGTAAGGCGATCACGGTGTCCGCCGCGTCTTGGAACGTGATGCCGATCGCTTGGCGGGTCCCATGAATGAGCTTCTCGCCGTGATACCGTTTGCGGCGATTGTCCATGGCTTTCCGGCGCGCCTCTTCGACGGTGACCACCGGCCAGGGCCCCAAGCCTAAATCGTGTTGGGTTTTTTGGATCGTCAAGCGTTGCACCCAGGTTTTGCGGGTGGTGGACTTGACGAGCAGATACAGGGTGGGGATGCGATCCCCATAGCGGCCCGGCGCATTCAGGGTTTTGATTTTGGTGTCCGTGAGCCCCTTCATGATGCCTCCATGCGGCCAACTGTTCCCAAGTTTGTTCCCAAGAATAGGCCTGGTGTGGTGGGAACGCCATCCCCGTGTCCCTGTGGGGGATTCACGGACATACTACCAGAAAATATCAACGACATCAAGGTGTTATGATGGAACAGGTGGGGACGCCGTAGACCAAGGCAGACTACGTGAGACTATGTAAATGGCGGAGAGGGCGGGATTTGAACCCGCGGTAGGGGGTTAGCCTACGACGGTTTAGCAAACCGTTGCCTTCGGCCGCTCGGCCACCTCTCCGACATCACGTTTTTTGCTGATGTATTGCTTTAAATTTTCCGCGTTCAATCTGTCAACGATACGATGTATCGTAGGCCAAATCCCCGCATAAGTCTACCTTGCACGGCCCCGTAGGTCGGTTAGCGTCGCGTAACCAGACAGATCTTCTCATGCATGACCCGACAACGAATCACCGTCTTCGCTTTCAGGTAAGGATGGTGCATCGGTACCCAGTTGCGTTGCGAGCAACTGGAGTTTTTTTACCTGTGGATGATCGGGTGGGAGGGGATTCCCATATTCGTCCGTGAGTAATCCCTCCATGTCTTTGAGCATGGCCTCCAATTCGGGGAAGGAGACTTTCGGTAACTTTTTTTTGCTCATGGGGACGTTCCTCCGATATGCAAGTCATGCAAATCATGTTGCGCCAGTCACGATTTGCTGTAATAAGCCGATGATCTTATGAATTCCCGTCTTTCTTGAGAATGCCGTTGATCAGGGTGCGAAGATTGTCGATATTCAAATTTGAGACCAGCAGGTTCCCGTCCAGAACGACGGTCGGTGTATGCTTGACCTGAACCCGTAGACCCCAGGCGATGCCTTTTCCCAGGGCTTTGTACGGCTCACCACTAGCCAGTCCCTCCTCGAAGGTTTTGGCGTCCAACCCGACTTCACGAAGCAGCAGTGAGCGGAGGCTGCGATCAAATACCTGAATCTCCTTTTTATGGATCGTACGGAATAGGACCTCCTTCATTTCGGCCCCTTTTCCCATGGCTCTGGCCTGCTCATACATTTCAAAAGCCGTGGGCAGTTTCCCGCGGATCACGGGAAATCCGATCAATCGAACTTCCAGTCGTTCGCCGAATTCTTTTTTCAATTTTGAAGTCACAACCCTTTCGAACAGATGGCAATGCGGGCAGTAGAAATCCGCAAATTCCAGGAAAAGGACTTTTCCCGGCGTATGAAGAGAAGATTCACCCTTAATTACCTGGTACTCTCCCGGCAAGCGTTCCGCAGCCTGGACGACCACGGCTGACAGATGGAGGAACACGATCCCGAACAAAAGAACGGTTCTTCCTCTTTGCAAGACGTTCATCTATCGTTCCTTTGCTGAATGCAAAAACCTGCGACGCCGTTACCACGGTATCATGAGTGAACTCGATGGAGCAAAACCTGATGAATCTCCGATTCGGCCCATTGAGGACAAGCTTGGGAACGTCACGCCCCTTTGGTACAATAGCCGGGTTGACGCTTCTATGATGGATGGACGTGCGGTAAAGCGGAATTCATCCACGGTTTGAGATGTACAGTTTAGGCGGGGGAGGTTCGGGAACGATGAAGGTCATTAATTTGGCGGATTTTCAGGGATTTTCGAATGAAAAGATGAAAAAACATAACGTGTTTGAAACGCCGCGATTCTTTTGCGATGTCTACTGCTTTGAACCGGATCAGGTGCAGAAAGGGCACGTTCATGCCGACGAAGACAAAATCTACATGGTGTTGGAGGGACACGGCACCTTTCGCGTCGGCGATCAGGAACAAGTCCTGGGACCCGGGCAGGGGACGTTAGCCCCGGCCGGTGAAGAACACGCCGTCACCAATCATTCCGGCGCCAGGCTGCGCGTGCTCGTCTTCATGGCCCCCAATCCTTCGTAAGCATTACTGGACCAGCAGCGTCTCGGGAGAAGGAATCTGCCCGAGTATCAGGGAGCGGGTCTGGTAAATGCCGGGTAATCCGGCTCCCGTGGCATAGACCAACCCTTTCTTTCGCGTTCCCAATGTCAGGTGTCCGCGGGGCCGGCCTTTTTGGTCAATGCCTGCGATTTCAATGGTGGGTAATGTCAGACCGTATTGATCCAAATGATCGTTCGTTTCACTGACGGGCAGTTCCGCGGGAAGGTCAACGAGACGGCTGACGAACAATTTGACCTGCTGCTGGTCGATTGACTCCGCTTCCTTTCCTTCGAGATACCATTCCTCGTGCTGTTGAATCAGGGTGTATTGCGAGTCGTTGATTTTGACGGTCAAGAGAGCGACCTCTCCCATTTCCATGCCGAATAAGCGTTTGTCCTGTAAGTGAAACGTTTCACGCGGCAGATCCTGAAGTACATGGGCCGGTATCTGATAGATGGGATCGTTCGAGGACGTGACGGCGTAGGCCTCTTCACCGGGAGCAATTGGTTCAAAGAAGGCCACGTGATGGCCCCGTTGTGTTGTATGAACGGTCGCCGTCAATGACGGGGTGTCAAGTTTTTTCAGGAGGGCCTCTTTTTCTGATGCTGAATCGATAAAGCCCGTTGCCGTCAAATCTTCGAGCGTCATCAGCAGAATGCCGACGGCGGTTTTATCGGCCGGGGCGTTCACCGGAGACGTAAAATTCCACCCGGAAACGGGACCATGGAACCCGGCTCCACGCTGGAGGGTGATGCTTTGGCCGGGTGTTTGCAGTTGGATGCGTTCGGCACGCGTTCGGTCGAAGAAGAGGATGTCCTTGAGGCGAAAGGTCTCCAGGGTTTTTGCCCGAAAATCGCCAACCATGAGCGTGGTCAGCAGGATCTTTTGATCCGAGTCCCGTTGTGCGTACAGGGTGGACGATAAGGGACCCGTGTTCCCCAGGGCCAATGATTCGGTGTATTCCCGCGTGGTCAGGTCGATGGTCACGTACGGGGATTGCAACCCGTATTGTTCGCCTGGCGCTTCTTTCTCCTGCCCTTCCTCTTGAATCACGCGAGAGATTTTACCGATCTCCAGGGCACGCAGCACGCTTTCAATCTCACGCGCATCGCCTCGGGCTTCCACCGGTTCGACGATCCGCCAACGATTGCGTTCGTCACGCCTCATCAGGATCCGTTCGGTGCGCGTGGCATACGCCAGATGCGTCACGTCACGGTAATCAAAAGGCAGGAGCCGCTGCGTCTCGGTTTCTTGAAGCACGTCGTGTTCCATGGTGGGAACTTCGATGGTATAGACGTAGACCCCAAGCACTGCAAAGATGACGGCCAGGAGAATCGTGGTTCGGAATGGCGTCATGGCGTGATCAGAGGCGGCTGCGCCGCCGCCACACCGTCAGGCCGGACAAGAGCATCAGGAACGGCACCGAAAAGACCTGTACGGCGAACAGCATGTGTTCCTGGGTGGGATTCGGAATAAACGGCGGGAACGCCGATTCTTTGGGGCTGACCGAAATCAACGTGTCTTCATCCGCCAACCAGGCAATGGCATTGGACAGAAAATCGGTGTTCCCCGGAAACTGCAAATAGGTGTTGCTGGCAAACGCCGAATTGCCGATGACCACCATCGCCGGGGTCGAGTCCGAGCCGGTGCTTTTCCGGCTCAGTGCGCCGGCGAGGGGAAATGGGCCTTTCTCGTCTGAGCTTTCTTCAAATTCCGGAGTGGTCTGCTCGAAGTTCGTTTCGGCCCAGCTTTGTTCCGACGACTGTAACAGAGACGTGAAATCCAGATTGGTGTCCGGGGGGGGCTCGAACGACACCGGTTGCAGCACGGGCAGCAAAATCGGCGAGGTAAAGCCTTTGGTAATGTGATGGTTGGTGAAGCGACGGACGAGTAGGGCCGTCGGGCTGCCTTGGGCCACGCGATCCTCGGGATCGACGACGATCCCCGGACCGAGCGTCAGCCCCCATTGCGAGATCCATTCTTCGAGACCGCTGGTAACCTGCGGGTCGAGGAGCAACAGGATCCGTCCGCCCTCGGCTGTGAAGTTTGCTATGCGTGTCAATTCTTTCCGTTCAACGGCTTCGCGAGGCCCGGGAATAATGAGGACGGTGGCATCGTCGAGCATGGACGGGTTTTTCCGGATGGAGCCTCGGGCGACTTGGTATCCTTGTGCTTCGAGATTGTTCCTGGCCAATGACAACCCGCCGCGTTCCTGGTCCGTGATTTGGCGTTCGCCGTGTCCTTCCAAAAACACGAGGCGCTTGGCTTCTCCTTTCGTCACGCGGATCAACGCGCTCGTCAGGTTCGATTCACTGGGTTTGGGGACGTGGACGGTCTGCCCGCCGCTTTCAAAGACGGCCGTGTCGATTTTTGAAATCTCATATTCGCGAGCCATGCCCGGTTCTTTTTCGGGATCGACGTAGGTCACGGAAATTCGCGGGGTTGTATAGGCGTAGCCTTCCAACAGGTCGCGATACGTGCGAAATCCGGGACTTCGCTCATGAGAGAACACCAGGACCCGGACGTCTTGCTCGAGCTGCCCGAGCACTTGCAGGGTTTGCGGGGCCAATGAAAAGTTCTGTGTTTCGGACAAGTCCCACCGGCCGCCGTGCCGGATCACCAAAAAGTTGATGATGGTCAGGATGCCGGCCATGAGGAGGATGGCCAGAATGCCGTTGAATCCGAGTCGCGTTGATCGTGAGCCTGAAAAGGTTTTGAGCCGTGTCCAGTTTCCTGCAAAATAGATCACGAGACACACCAACGCGATCCCTTCCAACAGGACGATCGTGCTTTGGGCCGCGGTTCGGGAAAGGAGCAGCCCGCCAACCCCCGCTCCGACTCCCAAAATGCCAAGAATGGGTAATAGATGCTTTATGACCATCGGTGTGAATCTACGACGCGATGCGCAATGAATAACATCAGCACGATTCCGGACAAGTAGTACACAATGTCTTTCGCCTCCAGGAGGCCGCGAACGAGCCGGTCATAATGTTCGCTGAACGACAAATAGGACAGGACGTTGCCGATCGTCGTATCGCCCAATAATGAACCCAGTCCGCCGAGCAACCAGATGAGCAGGATCATCCCGAAACTCAAAAACGCCGCGATTACCTGATTTTCGGTCGTGGCGGAGGCCAGGAGGCCGCAGGCTAGGAACAAGCCGCCTTGGAACGCCAGGGCCAGGTACCCGGTCAGAATGGGATGCCAATGAAAGCTGGTGTACAAGGACAGGATGACAGGGGTCAGGCTCGTCAGGGAGAGCAATCCCAAATAGATAAAGAGCACACTGATGTACTTGGCCGAAATCAGTTCATTGATCCCGACAGGCGAAGTGAGCAGGAGTTCAAACGTGTGCAATTTCCGTTCTTCCGCAAATAGTCGCATCGTCAGAATCGGGAGGAGGAACATGAGGACGAAATCCAAACTGTAAAACAGTGAACGGAAGACCAGTTCATTCAGGTTCAGTTGGGCGTAGGTGTTTTGCACCTGCAAAAATCGAACCGCTTGCTGGCCCGCGTTGGCCGTCATCAGGTGGGCGATCAAACCGGAAATAAACAGAAAGACCGCTCCGACGACGTACAAAATGGGTGAGACGAAAAAACACCGTAATTCTTTCGCGAGTATGGTTTGGAACGGCGTCATGCAGACGGTTGCTCCTTTCGGCTTGCTTGCCCGCCTGAATTGAGGTGGTCGGGTTCACCCATCCCGGTGTCCTCTTCCTGGTGCGTGAGTTGGAGAAAGACCTCTTCCAGGGAAAGGGAGAGGGGTTTGAGTTCGAGCAGTCCGTACCCTTGGCTGACGACAAATTGCGAGAGCTTTTCTCGGAGGTCCTGGCCCAGTTGACAGTCGATGGTACAGGTATTCGGGGTGTGGGTCGGCAGGACGTCCAGCACGCCGGGAAGCGTTCTGAGACGTTCCAGCCAGTCAGGTTCCGCTTGTTTGACGGTGAGGCTCATTTTCTCGGATTGGCGCAACCGGCTGGAGAGCCGGTCGGGAGCATCCTCCGCGACAATGCGACCCTGGTGAATAATCACGACCCGATCACAGATGGCCATGGCCTCAGGGAGAATATGGGTGCTCAGGATAATGGTATGTGATCCGGCAAGACTTTTAATGAGTTCACGTATCTCGATAATTTGTTTGGGGTCGAGCCCTACGGTGGGCTCATCCAGAATCAGCACGGGCGGATCGTGAATCAGCGCTTGCGCCAGACCGACACGCTGGCGATACCCTTTTGACAGATGACCGATCACGCGGTGATGCACGGAGCCCAGTCCTACCTGATCGATCACGTGGGCTCTTCGTGCAGCCAAGCGTTGTGGTGTCAATCTCTTTAGCCGGCCTACAAACGTCAAATATTCGTCAACGGTGAGTTCCGGGTAGAGAGGCAGTGTTTCAGGTAAGTAGCCGAGATGTCGTTTGACGTCCATCGGCTGATTCAGACAATCAAATCCTGCAACTGTTGCCGTGCCTTCACTTTGGGGCATAAAACAGGTTAAAATGCGCATCGCGGTGGTTTTCCCGGCTCCGTTTGGCCCCAGGAAAGCCAGAATTTCGCCCTTCTTGACGTGAAACGTCACGTCGTCCAGGGCCATATGGTGACCATAGTGTTTTGAAACGTGTTGTACGGCAATCATGAAGCCACAGAAGACGAAAAATTAGGTATTTTCAAGGATGACACGTCAACCAAGTCGAGTGTCGGGATACCAAGCACGGCAGGGTATAAGAGCATACTGGCAGGACAAATCTTCGTCAAGGCGACCCTAAGCAAAGGATAAATAAGGAAATAATACTTGATTTTTATGTTGACAAGTCTGATAGATTATCTTTTAATGAATAAATTTTCCAGTCTTGAGATAGACTTCAAACTTTCTCTTCTTCCAGTTGTTACCTATCCCTGTTTCAGCAAGAGCCGAGACATGAAAGACCGACAATTTCGGGAGGTTCTATCAATTTGTGCCGGTAAGGAAAAAGTGTGATGAAAGGAGATTCCAATATGGGAACGGTTAAGGGTCTTGTAGCCCTTATTTTTGGCGCGTTGCTTCTGGTGACGTTGTCGGCATGTGAGGGATCGAGACATGCCGAAATCATGAGCACGGAAGATTTACGTGCCAAGGCTGAGGTGGCCACAGCTCCTGAACCAGATGTCTTGGCTTCGAAACCTGCACCCACTCCTGCGCCACCCGCGCCCGAACCGAAGCCGGCGGCACCCGCGCCCGAACCGAAGCCGGCGGCACCCGCGCCCGAACCGAAGCCGGCGGCACCCGCGCCCGAACCGAAGCCGGCAGCACCCGCGCCCGAACCGAAACCGGCAGCACCCGCGCCCGAACCGAAACCGGCGGCACCCGCGCCCGAACCGAAGCCGGCGGCACCCGCGCCCGAGCCGAAACCGGCAGCACCCGCGCCCGAACCGAAACCGGCAGCCACCGGCGCCCGAACCGAAACCGGCAGCACCCGCGCCCGAACCGAAACCCGCGCCACCGGCCCCCGAACCGAAGGCGGCAGCACCCGCGCCGGAACCAGTTGTCGAGGAAACCGTACCCGCTGAAGAGCCTGTGGCCGAACCGAAAATGGAGATCGCCAAACTTGAGCCGGACGATTTCGTTCCTGAAGAGCCAGAGCCCGAGCCTGAGCCAGCGCCGGCTCAGGAAGTCGAAGTCGATTCAGGGTTGGCCGACGTCTTTTTTGATTTTGATCAGTATGCAATTCGTCCTGATGCCGTACCCGTGTTGGAGAAAGATGCCGAACTCCTCAAGGGTACGTATAAAGATTCCAGCGTGGTGATCGAAGGCCATTGTGACGAACGCGGAACGGTAGAGTACAACCTGGAATTAGGGAAACGTCGGGCCCAGGCTGTGAAGGATTATTTAGTGGATTTGGGAATCGAAGAATCCAGGCTTCTCATTGTCAGCTACGGGAAAGAAAGACCGTTTTGCGCGGAATCCGAACCGAGTTGCTGGAAGCAAAACCGACGCGGGCATTTTGTGCGGCAATAGTAGAGGTTTCAAGAGGGCGGCCTTGTTCGAAAGGGCAGGCCGCCTGACACTTCGATAGAGGATGTAAGACTGTTAGCGTTTTATATTCTCCTCCTGCTTCCCATCATTATTCCGGTTTCCGTTCATTCTTCCAACGTTGAAATATCTCCGGGGTCCTGCCCGAGTTCCTTGGCTTTCAGGACGCGGCGCATGATTTTGCCCGACCGGGTCTTGGGAAGCGAAGTCACGACTTCTATTTCTCGAGGGACCGCGATTTTGCCCAACTCCGTTTGGACGTGAGATTTGAGTGTTTTGAGCAGGTCCGCGCTTTCGCTTTCCCCCTGTTTCAGGATGACGAAGGCTTTGATCATCTCACCTGCGGTTTTATGCGGTTTGCCGATGACCGCCGCTTCCACCACCGCGTCGTGACTGACCAGTGCGCTTTCCACCTCGGCCGTGCCGATACGATTGCCTGCGACTTTGACCACGTCATCGGCCCGGCCCATGAACCAGAAATAGCCGTCTTCATCTTTATGACACACGTCGCCAGCAGTGTAACAGCCGGGAATGTTGTTCCAGTACCCCAGGTAACGATCAGGATCTTTGTGGATGGTCCGCATCATGGACGGCCACGGTTTTTTGATGACCGCGAACCCCCCGCCGGTGCCGATACTCCTTCCGCTTTTATCCACGACGTCCGCTTCGATTCCTAAAAACGGACGTGTGGCTGACCCCGGCTTGAGGGGCACACAGGGGAGGGGAGTCACCAGGATCGCGCCGGTTTCCGTTTGCCACCAGGTATCCATAATCGGTTTATCTCCGCCGGTGACGCGGTGAAACCATTCCCAGGCTTCGGGGTTGATGGGCTCGCCCACCGAACCCAAGACGCGCAGCGTGGAGAGATCATATTTCCCCGGCCAGTCTTCACCGTATTTCATGAGGAGGCGGATGGCCGTTGGGGTGGTATAGAAAATCGACACGCCGTATTTTGCGATGAGATCCCACCAGCGGCCCGGGTTGGGGTAGTCGGGTTTCCCTTCCGCCGTGAGGATGGTCGCCCCATTGAGGAGCGGGCCGTACACGATGTAACTGTGACCCGTGACCCAGCCCGGGTCGGCCACGCAAAAATAGACGTCTTCGTCTTTCAAGTCGAACACGTATTTAGCGGTGATATAGGTTCCCACCATATATCCGCCGTGAACGTGGACCACCCCTTTGGGTTTGCCCGTGGTGCCCGAGGTATAGAGAAAATAGAGGGGGGTTTCGGCGTCGAGCTGCTCGGCTTCACAGGTTGTGGATTGTCCGTCCAGCCACTGCTCCCAATCAAGTTCTTTGCCGGCATCCAGGTCAATGCCGGGTTGTTCACGTCGAACCACAATCGTCTTCTCTATGGTCGGACAGTTGGCAATTGCGGCGTCCACCACCGTTTTGAGGGGCACGTGTTTGCCGCGATCGTATCCATAGTCCGCCGTGATGATGAGCCGGGCTTCCGCATCGTTGATCCGGGATTCCAGGGCGGGCGCACTGAAGCCCGAATACACCACGGAATGAATCAGACCCAGGCGCGCACAGGCCAGCATGGCCACGATTTGTTCCGGAATTTTCGGAAGATAAATCGTGACGCGATCACCTTTGTTCATGCCGAGGGCTTTGAGGGCATTGGCACAGCGGTTGACTTGGCGGTACAACTCGGCGTAGGTGAAGATCCGTTCTTCGTTGTGCTCTCCTACCCAAATGACCGCGACCTTGTTCCTTCGCCACGAATTCACGTGGCGGTCCAAACAGTTATATGAAATATTGCAGCGCCCTCCCAAAAACCATTTCGCCCAGGGATAATTCCATTCCAGCACCGCGTTCCACGGAGCGAACCATTCCAAATCCTTGGCCACGCCTTCCCAAAATTTTTCAGGGTCGGCGATGGACTCCTTGTAGGCGGTTTCATAATCTTTGATATGGGCCTGCTCAAGGGTCTTGCCGGTTGGGTGATACACGGTCGACGTTTTCAATAACGTTTCAATTTGTTCTGCCATGGATGAATCCTCTTAACGGGTCAATCGTGGAAGAAAAACGCGCACATTGCCGATGATGCATGCATTATGCGCAGGCCAGAATGCCGGTGCAAGATTCTTTCTTCAGGGATGTTCCGGCGGTTGGTGTTCGGGCAAGAGCAGGTCCAATACGGTTTTGACCGGATTGAACGTCTCACGTGGCACCTCGACAAACACGGAATGCCATTTGGCCATGCCTCCGTTCCACAAACCGGGCAGTTCCAGGGCCTTCAACTCTCTGCCTTCGTAGGATTTTTGAGCAATGAACCCCGTATCGGGATCGACGAACTGATCAAGGTTGAAAGGCTTACCCCGGTAGTCCCGAATGCCGCACACCATATCCACCGGGTTAAAGTGGGTTGACGACGCGAAGATGTCTTGTTGAGTTGGAGAATCGGGATCGACTTGGGAGGATTCCACGATTTGCAACGAGATGGTGCCATCGTCCTGTTCGACCCAGAAAGGCCCGCCGCCAGGATGGTTCACGTTCGGGACCATGCCGCAGACTCTGAGGGGCCGGTTCAGGCATTTGAACAGCCACTGTGTTTGTTGTGCATTGGTGCGCGTACTCCACTCATCGGGTAACGTCAGCGCCAGCGAATGCCGGGCCCATTCCGTTATGTGTTCGAGGAAAGCCGATGAGACCGCGCCGGATTCCAGTTGAGCCAAAAATGAAAACACTGTGTCTTGCAAACTGACGAGCAGGCCCCCAAGCCTCTCTTTATATTTGGAGGAGGTTTCCTTCAGATGATCGGGCAAGACGTTGTCGATGTTCTTGATGAACACGACGTCGCCGTGGAGTTCCTGAAGATTCGAGATCAACGCTCCATGGCCCCCTGGCCGGAACAGCAGATTGCCGTGGGAATCACGGAACGGGCTGTTGTCCATGGCAACGGCAATGGTATCCGTCGAGGGTTTTTGAACGGAACAGCCGATGATCCACGTGACGGCAGGTCGGCCAAGCTTCCGGCGAGCTTCCTCGATATGTTGTTGGACAGCGCGTTGATGGACCGGTGAAACCGTGAAATGGATACGGGCACGGCCCTCGTCGTCTTTGGCATAGTTCGCGGCTTCTTCCAGATGTTCTTCGATCGGGGTTCGCGTCGTGTCGTCATCTCTGTGGAATGGGATCAGTCCCTTGGGCAGCTTGGCATAGTTCAGGGAATCCAGAAGAGCATCGACAACGGGGCGGTATTTTTTCTCAGAAAGTAATTGGTCTAGTTGGAGTCCCTGACCTGACAGAACGTTCTTCAGGTCATCGTAAAAGGCGAATTTCGGAAGACCGGAAAAAAATTGCTCCAACTCGCGTTGCTCTGTCGCTGCGACACGGCCGGATTCTCTCCGAAGACGAACAACCTCCAGGAACTTGAACATCCGCGTGCCCACACCCGAAGCCGGCACAAACTTTGTGACACGGCCGGCGGCCCTGGCCCGTTCGAAATCCTGCGTGACGGCGGGCAGATCCAGAGAATCGAGCCGGCGAATCCCGTCGTCGAGCCGGCACGTTCTTTTCAGCTTTGCAAAGGGTATCCCGCGTTGGAACGTGGCGAGTTGGCGCTCGACCGTCTTGAGGGAAATACCCCGTTCCTTGAGTTGCCGGCGGTCCTGTGGTGTCAGGCTCGTTGCGATTTCGACTTGCAGTGACATGTTGACGGAACTCCGGCTACGGGGTTGTGCACCCTTTAACCCATTCCTATTCAGGGTAGAGGCTTTCGTATGATCGGGCGAGGTTTCAGTCCTGGGCTCCACCCTGCAAATATCCGAGCCCGATTTTTATGGCGCGGCGCGTGATTTCACACCAGCGGTTCGGTGGATATTCCTCCAGGATTTTTACGACCCGAGGATCCTGGACATCCAGTTCCGTCACTTTGAGTATCCCATCTTGAATTTTGACTTCCGCCACGGGTTCTTCTCCTTTTTCCAGATAATTGGTATCGCTGTGGGAAGACGTTATTGTCGGATAACGCTCGGCTGATCCGACCTGTAACTAGCCGAGTGCCTCAATCTTTGCTAGAATGCGCTAGTTTTTGCTGGCGTTGCAAGCAAACCTCTGTCTTCTGCATTTCCTACCAACCCTCCGTCGTACGCATCGGGAGGATACCATGGAACAGTTGAATGCGTTCATCAATGAAGTCAATGCGTTTGCATGGGGTCCGCCCATGCTCGGCATGCTGGGGGTAACGGGTGTGTTGCTGACCCTTGGCCTGGTCTTCATGCCGTGGCGAAAAGTGGGGTACGGCTTCAGGCTGCTGTTTGAAAAAACCGATCCCGGCGACAAAGGGGAAGTCAAGCCCTTCAACGCGCTCATGACGGCGTTATCCGCCACAGTCGGGACGGGGAACATCGCCGGTGTCGCCACGGCCATCGCCCTCGGTGGGCCTGGCGCCATCTTCTATATGTGGCTCATCGCGCTGTTCGGCATGGCGACCAAGTACGCCGAAGCCGTGTGCGCCGTGACTTATCGCGAAGTGGACAAGGCGGGCAAATACGTGGGCGGCCCGATGTACTACCTGCGGAACGGCGTGGGTGCGTTTGCCCCGGAACTGGGCAAATGGTTGGGGCTGGCTTTTGCCGCGTTCGGGGCCGTGGCCGCATTCGGCATTGGTAATGCGGTGCAGGTGAATTCAATGGCGGTCGCCCTGGGAGAGAGCTTCAGCGTGCCCAAGTTCGTGACGGGCGTCATGGTGGCTGTGCTGGTGGGGTTCGTCATCATCGGCGGGATCAGGAGAATCGCCGAAGTGGCGGGCAAACTGGTGCCGGCCATGATCGTGCTCTACATCGGGTCGGCACTGCTGGTCATCCTCCTCAATATCACCGAAGTGCCTCAGGCCATTGCCTTGATTTTCAAACACGCCTTTACTCCCGTGGCGGCGACGGGCGGCTTCGCCGGGGCGGCCGTGGCGGCGGCCGTTCGTTTCGGAGTGGCACGCGGGGTGTTTTCCAATGAGTCCGGGTTGGGGTCCGCCGCCATCGCTCATGCCGCGGCCAAGACGAACAATCCCGTGCGCCAGGGCATTGTCGCCATGCTGGGCACCTTTATCGATACCATTATCGTCTGCACCATGACCTCGCTGGTGATTCTGACCTCCGGCGCCTGGACCGTCACGGGTGACGACGGGACGGGCCTGACCGGCGCGGCGCTCACGTCCACGGCCTTTCATACGTCCATTGCCGGTGGGCACTACATCGTGACCATTGCGCTGGCCGTCTTTGCGTTTACCACCATTCTCGGCTGGTCCTATTATGGTGAGCGGTGCTGGCAATACCTGTTCAGTGAAAACAGCCTGATCGTCTACCGCGTTTTGTGGGTAGCCGCGGCCCTGGGTTTTGCCAACGTGAAGGTGGCGTTCGTCTGGAATTTGTCGGACACCCTCAACGGCTTGATGGCCGTGCCCAACCTGGTGGGCTTGTTGTTGCTGGCGCCGATGGTCTTCAAAGTGACGCGTGAATATTTTGACGCGCAGAAGCGTACGTCATAACGACAGCGTGTGGACCATGAACGCATATTGAGATGAACCGAGATGTTAGTAGGATTGCTGACAGGTTGTGTCGTTGTGGTGTTGTTCTCCACGATGCCGGTCGACGCGGCGACGATGGACGAATTGGAAGCGCGGATTGCCGTACTTGAGCAGGCATTGGAAAGAGTGGAGCAGGAACGGAAGAAACTGGAGAAAATCCTGGAATCCGCGTCAAGGTTGAAACTGGAATTGGAGAGGGTCAAGCGGGAACGGGAGCAGTTGGCCCAAGATCGAAAGAAGCGCGAAAAAGCCGTCGAAGTCCTCAAGGTCATCGAACTTCCGAAACGGGACGAAAAAGCAACCGTGGTGTCTCTCTACGGCAGGTTCTGGCCGAGAGTGACCTACCGTGACGGGAAAGACACGTCCACGGACATTACCGATGCGTTGTCGCGCGTCGGCCTCAAAGCCGAATCCAAAGTGAACAACAACCTCGCCGCGTTCATGGGAGGTGAATGGGACATCGACCTGGAACAGAACGGCGACTGGGGTGACGCCAGGCTGGCCTACATCGGGGTGGAACATTCGAGGTACGGGTATCTGGCCATCGGGAAACAGTGGGACGCACACTACAACATCGTGGCGCAAGGCAGCGACATTTTCTACAATCGCCGAAGTCCCTATGGCTTTAACGAGGAGGGGGCGTTTCGGAGCAACAACCAGATCCAGTATGCCAACCGGTTCGGCGACATCAAACTGGCTGCCATGCTCCAGGTCAACGGCGAGGGTTGCAGTGGTATAGGAGTCGGTGATCGTGTCAGACCAAACAACGCGGGTGAGTGCACGGGGAGTGATCAGAGGGTTTTCGAAGGCGGCGGCTTAAGGACCGCGACCGATCCAGACCACGTGGATGCGGCTTCCATCGGTATCGCTTATGACGGCCCGTTTTATCTCGGCGTCTCGTACTTGAGAGCGAATGCTCCGAAGGGGACTGCCTCTGTCGGACCCGATCGTTCGATTTACGATCCCAACAGAAATGTCAACCGGTTGGGCGGAAGTGATACCAGGCGGGACTTTATCGGCGTGGGTGGGCGCTGGCAGGCCACCGACGACCTGTATCTCGGCTTCACCTATCAGTACCTTCGCCATTTTGAGGGTGCGATCTATCCGGGAGACTCGGATCTGAAACAGGATCGGTATACGCTGGACCTGTTGGGCACCTACGATTTCGGCGGCGGGTGGAAAGCCCTGTTCGACGTCTATCTCCATGACAGGGACAGCAGGAATAAGAGCCCGCTGGACCGTGGACCGAGCCTGATCGGCAATGCGGTCACGCTGATCAAGGAGTTGAATCCGGCCATGGACGTGTTCGTCGAATGGGTGCGCGACGATTTCGGCAACCCGACGCTGGTGGCTGTCGGTGAGAACGGGAACCCGAGGACGGATGTTGACGGAAACCCGGTTCGCAATGCCTGGACCGATACCGGCATCGTCAACAAGTTCAGCCTCGGCTTCCGGTACGACTTCGACAAGAAAATCTATTAGTGGAGAACGAGTCGTTCGTCCCGTCCCAAACAAGACGATTGAGGAGGAAGGGGGAATTTGGGCGGAGGCGTCAGCGGGTCGTCCTTTTATGATGAGCGTTTACGGGCCCGAGATTTTGGCGGTGAGACATTCGTTCACGCCGCCTACTGCCTGCAATCCCATTCGTGTTGTAATTCCTGAACAATTTCCAGCCATTCCGTGATTTGCCGGTGAAGGGGTTCATCCAAAGCCTGCCCCCTGGCGTAGCGGAATAATTCTCCAGTGCCCGGCTGGCATGTTGCCTGCCCAGAGAGAGTAACGAGCAGATTCCCGACGAGACAGGGGTGCGCTCTCCGCTCTGTTGAAACAGGGCCATGGCGCGATACACCTGTTCCTGGGTTCGAAACAGATCGACCATGAGCCCGTAGGGCGGTCGAGTTGCGTTAGACTGCTTGCTGAGTTGAGAAGCCAGCAGGGCGGCCCTACCAATGCTGTTGGCCGCGCCCTGAGGATCTCCCTGCGCCATGGCATCTTCTGCTCGCGCCTGAAGCCGGGAGAGTTCTCGCCCGGCATCAATGGCCAGGGCCGGGCCCGAAGGAATAGCAACAACAAGGACGAGTAACGTAACCGCGCAGGACAGGCGCCGCCGGTTCAGAAGACAATGACAATATGCCTTCATGTTGTCGACAAAGGTGCGGACATCTGCCGGAATGGCAGTTCCTGCGTGGACCGCCGGAAGGCTACATGATCTGATAATCGAGGTCCACCATTTTCGTGGCCACGTTGGCGGCTTCCCGAAGTTTTCTCATTTCGTCCGACGTGTCTCGAATGAGCCAGATTTTGATGTTGAGTTGTTCGATCGGTTCGATGGATTTTTCGTTTCGGAGTTTGGCGATCGACCAGACGACCTCGGTGAGGACCGGAAAGTCGATGTCGGATGACTCGTCCATGTCTTCCAGATTCTTGTTGAGATAGTCGAGTAACGGCGGGGTGATGTTGGGGTCGCCCGAGTGAGCGCCGACCAATCCCAGGCCCTTGGCCGCGGCGGCTTGAATTTTCGAGTTCTTTGTCGTGACAAAAATATCCGTGAGTATGGGCGTTGCCGAACTGCCGAGTCCGGCCAGGGCGATGATCGCTTCTCCGGCATACTCGGTATTTTCGTCTCTGGCCAATTTTACCAAATGGGGAAAGGCCTGTTTTGATTGAACCCGTGAAAGCGTAGCCAGTATTCTCAATTTGCGGCGTTTATCCGTATTCGGGTTCTCCAAGAGTTGAGCCAAACGGTCGGTATGTCTCCATTCCGTGGCTATCATGACCGGAAAATCGAATTCCTGCAGTTTCAGGTTCAATTGTTCCAAGGCGTACTGCCCGGAGCTTTTGGCTTTGGCTTTTTTCGCTGCGGCATAGGCGTCCACGAAATCAGTCCGTGTTTCTTTATACCAACCCAAGTCCCGGCCTTCGAGGCGATAATTGAAGAGACAGGCCGGCCCCGTCCACAGTCGGGCAGGGGCGTCGGCCAATTCCGCGTCTCCGCCCGAGCGCGTCGTGCCCGACCACCGTTTTCGTTCTTCGCACTTGACCCGAAATTCCACGTCATGGGGTTCTTTTCGGTTGGTCACAACGTTGTATCCAATGGCCTCCAGCCGTGTCTTCGCCGTTCCCTGCAGTTCGGCCGGCGGGACGCGGCCGTTTTCCGTCAGGGCCAGGACGTTGAGGTATACGGTTTTGACCTTGGCCAATTGCGCCCGTTGTTCGTCGGTTATGTGGGTTCGGCGTGCCATGCTTTCGGTCGTGACCGCTAAAAGCAATAAACAGACGAGTATTCCCGATACGTATCTCATTATGAATCCTCCTGACAGGGATCAGGGTGAACCTGGAAAACCGGTGACTGGGATATGAATACTACCGAATATTGGGTGTGCATGGAAAGAGGGGGGTATTCTTATCTTACGGGCGCTCTCATGGCCGGGCTTCGCGGCGCCATGCCCTGCATGATGCGAATTGTCGTTGCGACGCGTGGTTGCAGGACTTGGCGTGTTAACTGATGTGTCCATCCAGGTCGAGCTGCTTATACGTCCAATTCGCCGCCTCTCGCAAGTTTGCCATTTCTTTTGAGTTATCTCTGATTAACCAAACCCTCTGGTTCAGTTCGTCCATGGGTTCGAGCGAGTTCTCGTCTCTCAGTTTGCCGAGGCTCCAGACGACTTCGGTGAGAACCGGATAATTAATATCCTCTGGCGAGTTGAAATTCTTCAGGGCGACTTTCAGGTATTCAAGAAGCGGGGGAATCGCCGTGGGGTTCCCGCTGCTTCCGGCCACATCACCCAAGGCCTTGGCGGCTGCGGCTTGAATCTCGGGTTGCGTTGAGGACTGAAAGAGATCGGTGAGAAAAGGGATGGAATTTTCTCCCACGCCGGTGAGCGCCTCCACGGCTTCTTGAGCCAGATCTTTGTCCTGCATCAGCTTGGTCAAATGAGGTAGTGCCGCTTCGGCTTCTATTTCGCTCAACGTGGACAGGATAAACAGTTTGCGGATTTTGGGCGTGTCCGGAACGTCGATCAGTTGTATGAGTCGGTCGGGTTGCCCCCATTCTGCCGCCAACAGCACCGGAAAATCGTATTGTTCCAGACGTTCGACCAATTTGGCGAGGGCATAGTCTCCCGCATTTTTTGCCTCTGCCTCTTTGGCGGCTTCCATGGCATCCTGGAAGGCAGTCCGGACTTCCTTATACCATCCGAGGTTTTTTCCATCGACCAGATAGGTCAATAAACACGCCGGTCCTTTCCAGAGCCGTGCCGGGGCATCGAGCAGTTCGGCATCGCCTCCTTCTGCGGTGGTGCCGGTCCACGTTTTTCGCTCTTCACACTTCACCTTCAATTCGACGTCGTGGGCTTGTTTACGGTCGGCAGTCACGGAAAATCCGACTTCCGCGAGCCGCTGAGAGACGAGAGCCTGCAGTTGTTCGGAGTTGGTTCGTCCTTTTTCGGTCAGCGCAAGCGCGTTCACGAATACGGTTTGAGCCTTCTGGAGCTGTTGTTTTTGCTCCGGAGTCAAGTGAGTTCGGCGAGCAGAACTTTGAGGGACAAAAACGATTGAAATGCTGAAGATCGTACAGATTATGAGAACTACGGGCCAGTTTTTCATAAGAAGCCTCCTTTCGCATGGGTTTGGCATTCCATGAGGGTGGCTACTTGATCGTGCTTTTTACTATACTCCCGCTTCGCAAAAAAGCAACATGATTTCCAAATTGAGCGGTCAAGGTCAATAAGTTGAATGGTCTTACAATCCAAGATATACTTACCGACATCATGTTGAAGAAAAAGCAAATAGCCGTCATCGGAGCGGGGAACATGTCAGAAGCCATTGTCTCCGGTTTGTTGAAAAAGGGCATCGTCGATGCCGGTCAGATTTGTGCCACGGATGTGGATGCCCAACGGCTGGCGCATTTCCGGAAGACCTTTAAGGTTCGAATCTCTCACGACAACCAGGAAGCCGCTGAATCCAGCGATATCATTATGTTGTCCATAAAACCTCAAGTTATGAACAAAGTTCTGGATGGGCTGGACCTGTCTCGCGGTTCCGGTCAACTCATTATAACCGTGGCGGCGGGGGTGTCTATCGCCACCATCATTTCCGGATTGCATTCCAGGGCTCGTGTGGTCCGGGCCATGCCCAATACTCCGGCTGTAGTGCTGGAAGGCGCGACGGCTCTGGCGAGGGGGCCTGGGGTAACGAACGACCAAATGAAGGTGGCCCGGGCGGTGTTTGAGGCCATGGGAGAAGTGGTTGTGGTTGATGAACCCCTCCTGGATGCGGTGACCGGTCTGAGCGGAGGCGGACCGGCATATGTGTACCTATTTATCGAGGCTTTGGCCGATGGGGGCGTGAAAATGGGGCTGTCCCGCGCTCATGCCCAACTCCTGGCGGCACAAACGGTGTTGGGTGCGGCAAAGATGGTCGTCGAGACGAAGGCCCATCCCGGAGCGTTAAAAGATCAGGTGGCTTCCCCCGGCGGGACGACCATTGCCGGATTGCACCGGCTCGAAAAAGGACGATTGCGAGGAACGGTGATCGGCGCCGTGGAAGCCGCCACCCGTCGTTGTCAGGAGTTACGACAACAGGCTATTGTCTCGCGAGAATCCTCTGCTCCGTCCCGGACTGTGAAGAGGACTATGACGTGATAGTGCCGGCAAGGCACGTGACGGAGAACCGTCCTGGTGACGTACCATTCAAGCGGGCGCGAAGAGAAGAAAGGAGTCCATTGTGCAGTATTGGGTCAAAGTGGTGTTTACCGATAACCAGGAACTCATGGTCAGTGACGCTCTTCGTCATACGATCAGCGATGATATGGAAATCCTGGAAATTGACACTCCCAAGGAGGTCATCATCATTCCCCTCAAACAATTGAAGTATTTTTCGTGTGATGCCGCGGTCTTCAGTAATAAAAAGTAGCCGTAGCCATATCTGGAACCGTCATCGACGTGTTTTCTCGATGTCTCATGCAAAAGATCATGTTGTGAGGATACCGTAGGGCACAGATATGGAAAGACGAGTCACATCCCATACCGAGGAAGAGGAAATGAATCAGCGCCGGCACTTGCTG
Source organism: Nitrospirales bacterium (assembly GCA_965204475.1). Lineage (GTDB taxonomy): Bacteria > Nitrospirota > Nitrospiria > Nitrospirales > UBA8639 > Bin75. The sequence continues at coordinate 809,838 of OZ241988.1, read as the reverse complement.
GCGCTGGCACGGAAAGGGGACCAAAAGGCAGTCAATCAACTCATGGAGTTGTATCAGGTCCGGGTGTACAGCGGTGATAGTCTCAAATCTCTGAAGATTCGCAAATCGCTTCCGGTTCTAAGTCCTCCCAAGCCTAAGGAAACGACTTCTTCTTCCAAGGCAAAGCCTGTCAAAAGACCCAAAGTTGCGGCAAAACAACCTAAAGTCGCAGCGAAAGCTACGCGTCCCGCAGCTTCGAAGGCCAAAGCCTCATCATCGAAGCCGGCTCGATCGAAACCAAAAGTTTCTCCTAAAATTCAGACGAAGTCCAAACGCAAAGCGATGCCCAAGCCCGTTCTCAAACCGAAGGCGACTAGGAAGGTGCAACCTTCTCTGAAAAAGGTTTCGCGCAAGGTTTCTTCTAAAGGTGTGGCGAAGAAAAGCGTGGTGAAAAAGGGGAGCACGCGCAAACCCGCCTCCAAGCCGCGGGTGCAGCCTCGTCCTCCGGCGAAATCCAAGGCAAAAGCCCCAACCAAAGTGAAGGCCAGAGCCAAGACTCCGAGAAAGGCAACTTCCGCACCAGTCAAGAAAGCGAAACGGTCTCGTTGATCGAAAGGTTTGATCAACCGCCAAAAGAGCACAGCCCATTTTGCATGCAGGGAAAACGAAACCGGTTGTGGTTCGTCGCACGAGCATGCAACGCAAGTGACAATTGTTTAGCGAACGGCTACTCGTAACCCGCCGGCTGCAAGTTTATGGGCGATCTTTTCAGCCGACTTTTGAGTTCCCTGATAAACTCGGGCGTTTCCGTGATGGTCGATCCGCCAAGCCAACTCGAAGGCTTTGGATGAAGTCATGCCGGGAATATGCCGGCAAAACAGGTCGATGACCTGTTGATACGTGTGACAATCGCAATTATAAACGATCACTTCGGCCTCAAAGTCCCGGCCCGCGCCCGGATCGGTTTCCTGTTCCGTGACTTCCGTCACTTCTGTCGTGGGAAGCGTGCTCATACGGTGTTTAAGGAATGCAGCATTGTACCCATGGGTATAACGTCACACAATATAAAGAACGTCGTTTTAGACGTTTCGTCACTCTTGCATGATGGACAGGAGGAAAGGGATTGAGTAGAACCATATTGGTGACGGGCGCAGCGGGGTTTATCGGAAGCCACACCGTCCAGGCGTTGGCGACCAGAGGCGATCGGGTCGTGGGCCTGGATAACCTCAACGACTATTATGACCCGGCCAGGAAACGCGCCAATTTGGATGAAGTCCGCCAAGCCTTGCGTCAAAGCGGCTCAGGAGAAGCCTTGACGTTTATCCAGGGAGACATTCGAAACCGGCAAACCCTAGAGGAGATCTTCTCATCCCATGAGATAGACGGGATCGTCCACTTGGCGGCGATGGCCGGCGTTCGAGTTTCGATTGAGAATCCCCATCTCTACTGCGACGTGAATATCAACGGTACGCTCAATTTGCTTGATGCCGCCGTCGGCAGGATTGGGAGCCAGGTCCGGCGTGCCTCGTTCCCCACCTTCGTGCTTGCTTCCACTTCATCCGTGTACGGCAACACGCAAGCCATCCCCTTTCAGGAACACGACCCGTGCGACCGCCCCCTAGCCCCGTATGCGGCAAGCAAGAAGGCGGGGGAATTGTTGGGCCATTCGTATCATCACGTGTATGGGTTGGCGTTTACGGCAGTCAGGTTTTTCACGGTGTACGGACCGAGAGGACGTCCGGATATGATGGCCTACAGGGTGATGGACAGTATCTTTTTCGGGCATGAAGTCCCGCTCTATAATTCGGGTAACATGCACCGGGACTGGACGTTCGTGAGCGACGTCGTCCAGGGCGTGGTCAGTGCCGTCGACCGGCCGTGTGGGTACGAAGTCATCAATCTCGGACGAGGAGAGCCCGTTTCCTTGGCAGAGTTCGTTCAAGTGATCGAAGAGTGCGTCGGACAAAAGGCCAACGTTGTGTCCGCTCCCATGCCGGAGGCCGACATCGTCTCGACCTGCGCCGATATTTCCAAGGCGCGAGAGTTATTGGGGTATGATCCCCAATGCTCGGTGCGCGAAGGGGTCGGCCGGTTTTGGGCGTGGTATCAAAAGAGCGTGCTGGGCCGGTGAAGACTGCGGCACACGCGTATTCTTGCCACTCCGGTAGCGTGATGCTAGAGTGAATTTCCCGTGCTGGAGTGGTGAAACAGGCAGACACCCGGGACTTAAAATCCCGTGCTTCGCAAGAAGCGTGCCGGTTCAAGTCCGGCCTCCAGCACCACTTTCCTGCAAGGACGTTACTTCGTTCCGACGACCATGGATTCGGGACCGGCCAGGTGTTCGACCCGCGTTTCCCGAAAACCGGCTTCTTTCATCCATCCGCAGCAATCCGCGCCCGTATAGTCGAATCCTCCCGGGGTTTCAATGAGCATCGTGAGACTCAACAGCAACCCGAACGCATTCTTGCGGCGTTCGTCGTCAATGATCCCTTCGAAGACCAGGAGGACACCACCGTCGGGCAACGCGTCATAGGCTTTTTGGAGCAACGTCTTTTTCTGCTTCAAATCCCAATCGTGCAGGATATGCCCCATGGAAAGCACGTCGGCGGAGGGCAGTTCATCGGCAAAGAAATCTCCGGGGATAAATTTGAATCGATCGCTGAGTCCGAATGACGCCACGTATTCTTCAAAGATGGGGCCGGTGACGGGGAGGTCGAAGCCTCCGCCGGTCAGATGCGGATGCGCCTTGCCGACTTCGACGATCAACCCGCCTTGAGCCGAGCCGATGTCGATCACGGTGCGATAATCCTGCCATGGAAATTTTTGCGCGATGGCTTTGCTGGTGCCCATGCTGACACCGGTCATGGCTTGCATGAAGCTTGCCAGCTTGGCCGGGTCGCTGTAGAGGACGTCAAAAATGTTTTTCCCGTCTTTGGCTTCGTTTTGAGGGAGGCCCGTTTTCAATCCATCGGTCAGGGAGCCCCAAAATCCATACAGCCGGTCATTCATCATTGCCAGGAATCCGCCGATATACGACGGCTTGGCTTTATCAAGATACAGGTCCGTCTCCGGGGTGTTGGCATAGAGCCCGTCACGCCGGTCCAACATGCCCAAGGCCACCAACGCATCAAAAAAATCCAAAGCGCTTCGCTCGTGCAGGTCCAGTTGCTTTCGCAGGGTTGAGGCATTCATCGGCTCTTTTGCCAAAACCGTGAATACTTCGAGTTCGACGGCGCTCAATAAGGTCTTGGATCCCCAAAATGCCGTGCCCAGGTGCATGATTTTTTCAGGAGTCGGGTGTTGATTCATGTAGATGCCTCCGAATGGGTGATGGTTGATGCGCCGTGGTGAGCAGAAATGTACTGTGAGGAATTCGGTTCCGCGATGACGTGACGTTGTATCGTGAATGAGCGGCAATGATCAAGAATCCTCCGGTTGGCCAGAAAGATGGTTGCCGAGGGAGAGGTGCCGGGTGTCGTTGAGTGCCGCATGATTCGGCGTTACACTTCCGGGAGAAGAACTCGGACTAATGACGACAGTAACTGATTTCAAGAAGACCCTTGGGCTGATTCACGCGGAGAATCTGGGCATCTACGTGCACGTCCCTTTTTGCCGGGCGCGTTGCCGGTTCTGCGCGTTTTATATGGAGATATCCAGAGAGGATCGCGTTCAAACGTTTCTGGACGGGTTGGAGCATGAACTCCACCTGTATGCGCGTGACCTGGGGCTTCGCAAGATACCGATTCACACGATTTATTTTGGCGGAGGCACCCCGACGACTCTGACTTCGCAGCAGCTCATCCGGATGTTGACTGCTATCCGGCACTGGTTTGCGGTGGAAGACGATGCCGAGGTCTCCATAGAAGTGCATCCGGGAACGGTCAGCCCCGAGACTCTTGGCGCGCTCCGGCAAGCCGGGTTTGCGCGGTTGAGTATCGGAGGGCAATCGTTTGATCAGACCGAACTCCGGGACTTGGGAGGTCGAGCCTTTGGGGCAGGAGTGCGGCAAGCCATCTCCTGGGCTCGGGCTGCGGGCTTTACGAATATTTCGCTTGATCTGATGTTCGGATTTCCCGGACAGTCGATGGACTCGTGGCAGCGGACCTTGGACGAAGCCCTGGCCGTATCACCCACGCATCTCTCCTGTTATGCCTACACCCTGGAAGAAGGTTCACCTTTTTATCGGGAAGCCATGCGGGGAAGGGGCTCAGAGCTTGATCAGGAATTTCAGGTTGCATTGGAAGAGAGAGCCGTCGAATGTTTGGTTGCCGCAGGATTCGAGCGATACGAAATTTCCAATTATTGTCGCCCTGGCTATGAATGTCGCCATAATATGCGGTATTGGCAAGTCCAGCCGTATCTCGGACTTGGTCCGAGTGCGCAATCCTGTCTTGGCCAAGCCCGGTTTGGAAACGTGGCGGATTTGGAAGGATATGCCGATTTCTTGAAAAGGGGAACGTTGCCGTTGGATGAGGTCATGAGTTTATCGCCTGACCAGGTGGATCGTGAACGTATGGTGTGGGGGTTGCGAAGGTTATCCGGAGTGTCGGTCAAGGTGAAAGCAATGGAACGGAAGACAGCCTTGCTCCAAACGATTCGCCAATTGAGGGAGGAAGGGTTATTGCGGGTGGAAAAGCAAGGGCAAGTGAGATTGACCGATTTGGGAATTCGTTTCGCCGATAGCGTGGCTGTGGCATTGCTGTGAAAAAGGAATTGTTTGATTGAGGAAAGAAATGCCGGGGAAACCCCCTTCAAATCTGAGTTGCATAAAAAATAGGCAATTCGCTCGATGGTCCATGGTTTGCGAATGGATGGGTCTTATCAACATGGTAGTCCACATGTAATTAAGGAAATTTGTGGACAGAATTAACCGTTTTGTAATATTTATGTCATGCCAAATAAAACTGATGTATTAGCTTAACTTAAACAATAAAAGACTGATGTGGAAAGAGGATTAGTCTTGTAGTATATGAAAATCATTGCAGGCAGAGCAGATCGGAGTCCAGGCAGTTTTAATGACAGCAATGAAGCGGCTATCGAGATTTTGAGAACGTTATCCACAGTATTGAAAGGAGTGTTCGGCATCATGCCGCTTCAGGAAAACGGGTTCACGAGTTCCATAACGTCTTGAATCCCCACAGGATCAGAGCAAACGTTCCGATGGCGATGCCAAACGTTCCGACCAGCAATCCAATGACGAACAACCAGTCCCCGGCAGTCGCGCGGCTTGTTCGTTTACTGGTATAACGCCGTAACAACCGGGCATTTTTCAGGTTGCTTCGAAACCAGATTGAAAACACGTCGCCGAGACCCGGGATAGTGCCGATCAGGGTGTTAATCCCCAGGTTGAAAACCATCCGGACGATCACGATTTTCGGCACTTCGAGTTTGACGGCGAGGAACAGAATCGTGGTTCCGATTAAATTGGCGATCCAGTCACCCAGACCCGGAATCAAACCCAATAAGGCATCCAATCCGACACGGATGGAAGTCCCGGGAATTTGCACGACTGAATCGAGAAGGCGAGCGATGGAATCAGCGGAATCGCGCAGGGCTTCCCGTTGCCGTTCCTGCTCGTCGTCGAGAACGGGTTCCAGGCGGTGTCGAGAGAACTCAGGCTCGTCGGTCATAGAATCTCAAGTACAGTTCATGAGTTGATAAGATTGTTTTAACAAAGCAGGCTATTTGTCAAGATCCGATGGATCCATGCCTGCTTGGTGTGGATCCCGCAGGCCATCTTTGAAGAACGTTCATACATGACAAGTCCTCGTGACCCCACGCGCCTTTCCAAATCCAGGTTTCTTTCCGGGCTCCAATGCCATAAACGGTTGTATTTGGAGATCCATGCCCCCCAGTTGGCCGCCGATGTTGATGACCGGCGTCAAATGATGCTGGACATGGGGAAAGAGATCAATGAAATCGCGCACCGATATTTTCCCGGCGGCGTGTTGGTTGCCGAGGATTATCGTCATTCGACTGCCGCCTTGGAAAAGACGGCCGCCCTGATGGCCGATCCGAACGTGGCCGCCATTTTTGAAGGGGCCTTTCAATTTGAAGGAACGTTGGTTCGGGTGGACGTGCTCGAACGCGTCAATGGTAGCTGGAGGTTGATTGAGGTGAAGGCGGCCTCACGCGTGAAATCCGTGCATCTTGAGGATCTGGCGGTGCAAACCCACGTGGTCCGAGGAAACGGGCTTGACCTGAGCGGGGTGTTCTTGATGCACGTGAATCGACAATATGCCTATCCCGGCGGGGACGTGGATTTGCAACAATTGTTTGTGCTCGAAGACCTTACCGAGGCGATTCATGAAAAGCTGCCTGATATTCCCCCTCGCCTGGATGAGATGCGTGCGATGCTCGGTCAAAGCCGGGCTCCCGACGTTGAGCCGGACCACCACTGTCACTCTCCCTATGAATGCCCATTCTGGTCGCATTGCACGGCTTCCAAACCGGCGCGATGGATCTATTATCTGCCCGGTCGTAAAGATCTCGTCCGTCGTTTTCGTCAACAGGGGATCGAGACCATCGACGAGATTCCCGCTCAGGTTATTCTGCCCCACTTGCCGCAACGCGTGCGGGAGAACGTGGAATGGATGTCCCCAAAGCTGGCGGAGAAGCTTCACTCGATCCGGTACCCGGTCCATCATTTGGATTTCGAGACGGTGATGCCCGCCGTTCCCTTGTATGCCCACACGCACCCGTATCAGCCCATACCGATTCAGTGGTCGAATCATGCGGAGGCGGAAGACGGGTCGTTACGGCATAGCGCGTATTTATGTACCGAACAGAAAGATCCGCGTGAAGAAATCGCCCTGAGTCTGCTGGAATCCGTCGGGGAAGAAGGCAGTATCTGCGTCTACTCCGAGTATGAACATTACATTGTCAAGGCGTTGGCCGAAGCCGTGCCTTATCTGCGGGAAGATCTGCTTCGAGTGGGGGAGCGCCTTTGGGACCTCCTGGAAGTGCTCCAAACCTACTATTACCACCCGGATTTTCAGGGTTCGTTTTCAATCAAATCCGTGCTGCCGGCCCTCGTTCCGTCCCTGGATTATGGAGACCTGGAAATCAAGGACGGCGCAACCGCATCGGCCATGTACCATCGAATGATGTTTACCGTGACCGATTGGGTCGAGCGTCAACGTCTGGAATCGGCGCTTCTTGCCTATTGTGCGCGGGATACGTTGGGAATGGTGGAACTCCGGCGCGTCCTGTCTCAAAAAGTGCAATCGGCCGCCACGTCGTAGGCGGTTGCCTTGAGCCAAGGCAAAGATGTGTCTTGCGAACGTGGGAACCGTCCACGAAACCCTGAACATCTACCCTTCGTTGACCGATTGCCTGCACCTTGTTAGAATCTCTTTATATGTCAATCACTTGAGCGTGCCGGGGGATTGAGTTTTCGTGTGACCGTCCCTTCCTCCCTTTCCTGAAACATGCTTCCTTCCTCACACGGTAAGAGCACTCTTTGATGATGCGAATCTTAGTGTTGCATGGGCCGAATCTGAATATGCTTGGAGTACGCGAGCAGGAGATGTACGGGGATCAGACCCTTCAAGCCATCAACGATCGACTCATGGAGTTGGCAAAGGCCGAAGGGGTCGCCCTTGAGGCAAGACATTCGAACGGCGAAGGAGAATTGGTCTCGTGGATTCAAGAAGCCCGGGGCGAATTCGATGCGATCGTGATCAATCCCGCAGCCTATACGCATACCAGCGTAGCCCTTCGGGATGCCGTCTTGAGTGTCACCGTCCCGACGGTTGAAGTGCATCTGTCGAATATTCACCAACGGGAGGAATTCCGCCAACATTCCTACCTGGCCGGAGTGGCCATCGGCCAGATCAGTGGCTTTGGGGCGTTCAGTTATGAACTCGGGGTTCGGGCGGCCATTGACCACGTGCGAAAGGCCCGGGACAAGTAAGGCGGAAGTCGGAGTAGGTCGGATTAGCGTAGCGTAACCCGACAATCCTGTTTACGCATGAACATCTGAATTGTGTTCTGAGAGAAAGGATACGTAAATCGTGATTTCAACAGCAGAGTTTCGAAATGGGGCCCGGATGGAGTTGGAGGGCGCGCCGTACTATATCGTGGAATTTCAACACGTGAAACCCGGCAAGGGAGGCGCGTTTGTCCGGACCAAGTTGAAGAATTTGAAAACCGGTCAGGTATTGGAAAAGACGTTTCGGTCAGGTGAAAAGTTCGACGAACCGGATTTGGAGGAATGCGAGATGCAATTCCTCTATTCGACCGGTGAGTCCTATACGTTTATGGATACCTCGTCCTATGAGCAGTTTACGTATCAAAAAGATCAACTCGGCGACGATACCGATTTGCTCAAAGAAAACACGACAGTGGAAATCCTGCTGTACGAAGGCAGCCCCATCTCCATGCTGTTGCCGATGTTCATGGAGTTGGAAGTCGTGGAAACCGACCCGGGCGTTCGAGGAGATACCGCTTCGGGAGGAACGAAACCCGCGATGGTAGAGACCGGAGCGACCATTAAGGTGCCGTTATATCTGGAGAACGGTGAGGTGATTAAAGTCGATACCCGGACCAGGGACTACGTCGAACGCGTCCGGTCGTGAAGAATGAACAGCGAACAACGAAAAGAAATTCAAGACCTGGTTGAAATTCTGAACAAGCAGAATTTGAACGAGATCGAGGTCCAGCGCGGGGATGTGCGTATCCGGATACGACGTGAATCCATGACCACGGCGAATGTTCCTGCGCCCTCTTCCACGGAATCCGGTTTGGCGCCCGACAAGGACATCGGCTTCATGGAGGAAAGGGAGTCGTCCCGATTATTGACGGTCACGTCGCCCGTCGTCGGAACGTTCTACCGGTCATCGTCCCCGGACGTCGAGCCTTATGTGGAAGAAGGGGAACTGGTGAGCAGGGGACAAGTCCTGTGCATTGTCGAAGCCATGAAACTGATGAATGAAATCGAATCCGAAGTCGATGGGCGAGTCGTCAAGATCCTGGCCGGAAATGAGGCGGGCGTGGAATATGGACAACCCTTGTTTGTCATCGATCCTCTTCCGTAAATTCCGTTCGCTCCACGAGGAAATTCCGTGTTCAAAAAAATTCTGATTGCGAATCGCGGAGAAATCGCCCTTCGCATTATCCGTGCCTGTCGAGAGCTGGGAATCAAGACGGTCGCCGTCTTCTCCGAAGTCGATGCGCCCTCGCTCTATGTGCGTCAGGCGGACGAGAGCGTGTGCATCGGCCCGGCCGACAGTGCCTTGAGCTACCTGAACATTCCCAACGTGTTGAGCGCGGCGGAGATCACCGGAGCCGATGCCATCCATCCAGGATACGGGTTCCTGGCGGAGAATGCGCATTTTGCCGAGATCTGCGAATCCGTCGGCATCACGTTTATCGGTCCGACCTCCGAGCATATCGCCCTGCTGGGCGACAAGTCGAAGGCACGAGAAACCATGCTCCGCCATGGGATTCCCGTCATGCCGGGCAGCGAAGGTGAACTGCGTAACCTGGATCATGCCGTGCAGGTCGCGAACGAGCTTGGATACCCCGTGATGGTGAAGGCTTCGGCCGGAGGAGGCGGACGAGGCATGCGGGTCGTCAGTCGTGAAGCCGAACTGGGAAAGGCTATTTTGTCGGCCCAGGTGGAAGCGAGAACGGGATTTGCCCACGACGGCGTCTATCTTGAAAAGTTTTTTCCCGAACCCCGGCACGTCGAAATTCAGGTGTTGGCTGATGAACACGGGCACGCGGTTCATCTGGGAGAACGGGACTGCTCGATCCAGCGTCGCTACCAGAAATTGGTGGAGGAATCCCCGTCTCCGGTTGTCGATGATTCGTTGAGAAAGGAAATGGGGAACGTGGCCCTCAAGGTTGTCAAAGCCGTGAATTATCGGAACGCGGGAACCGTGGAGTTTTTGCTTGATCAAAATCGAAAGTTCTATTTGATGGAAGTCAATACCCGGGTCCAGGTCGAACATCCGGTCACCGAGATGGTCACCGGTATCGATCTCATCAAGGAACAAATTCGCGTGGCTGCCGGGATGCCGTTACGTTTTCGACAAAAAGACGTTCAGTTGCAGGGCCACAGTATCGAATGTCGAATCAATGCGGAATGTCCGGAAACCTTTGTTCCGAGTCCCGGTGTCGTCTCGCGTTTTCACGTGCCAGGGGGAGCGGGCATTCGAGTGGATACGGCCTTGGAAGCGACGGAGCAAGTTCATCCCCACTACGATTCCCTGATCGCCAAGTTGATTGCGCACGGCCATGATCGTGCGGATGCCCTTGCCCGTGCGCAACGCGCACTCGATGAGTTTGCCGTGGAAGGGATCAAGACGACGATCCCGTTGCAACGGCTCATCCTGCGCGATCCCGACTTTCAGAAAGGTGGCGTGTCCACCAATTTTCTCGATCGGTTGTTAGCCGGCCGTATGCTGTAGCGTGTCAACCCGTGTCACGGCCTTCCCTTTCCGGCGTCTATCTGTTGTTGGATGAGCAATGGGCTCCCCGGCATAATCTGTCGGCCGTCCTGGAATCGGCGGCAGGGTGCGGTATCCGGTTGTTCCAATATCGAAATAAGACCGGGTCCCCGCAAGAAGTATTCACCAAGGCCAGGGAATTGCGGGAGGTTGCAGCTCGCTTAAATGCCGTGTTCATCATGAATGATCGGTGCGACCTCGCCCTGGCGGTGAAGGCTGACGGGGTGCACTTGGGTCAGGATGATCTCCCCCTGGAGTTGGCGAGAAGCATCATGGGACGCCACAAGATCATCGGCATCTCCACCCATCGGCCCGAAGAGGTGACGCAAGCGACCCAGGGAGGCGCGGACTATATCGGATACGGCCCTCTCTTTCCCACGACGACCAAGGCGGCTCACGAGGCGCCAGTGGGACTGGCCGGGTTACGGGACATTCGTTCGCTGACCACGTTGCCAATGTTCGCGATCGGAGGGATTACCCTGGATTGCCTCGATGAGGTCGTCGAATCCGGAGTGAATGGCGTGGCCGTCGCCTCGGCCGTGCTCGATGCCTCGCATATCGAGCAGGCGATGCGTGACTTTGTCAGTTACTTTCCTGCACCATCCGCGCCACTTCACGAATAGCTGCATGGTTCGCGAGCGTCCTGATGCCGCCTTCCCACTGCGAATTCATGTGGGGTTGAAAGGGGAGAGGGCCCAGGACCGGCACGTTGCTGAGTTCGCGGATCAGCTTGACCGTGGATGCCTGCTGCTCTTCCGAGGTGCTTGCCGTGTGATTGAGCAGAATCCCTAAAACCGGAATGCCTGCCCCTTGGAGTCCCATGAGGGTTAGGCGCGCGTGGTTGATCGAACCCAAGCCGGTTCGACTCACGATCAGGCACGGAAGGCCCAGAAGCGCGATCAGGTCACGAACGTCTCGTATTTGAGTCAGAGGCACGAGAACGCCGCCGGCGCCTTCTACGAGCATATAATCACGGTGCACGGCAAAGCTTCGGTAGGCGTCGAGGATTGCTTCAACGTCGATGAGTTGTTGAGCGGTGCGCGCTGCTTCGAGTGGAGCCACGGGTTGGGGAAAGCTATAGAGGCTCTGCACGTCCACGTTCTTGTATGATGCAAATAATTCCCTGAATCGGTGCCCGTCCGAATTCGTGTCATCCGGCGTGGCACCAGTCTCAACGGGCTTCATGATCCCGATCATGTCACCGGTTTGTTGCAGTGCCAGGCCCAAGGCGGCCGTCACCACGGTTTTTCCCACGTGCGTATCCGTTCCGGTAATGAAGACTCCCGGTTTCAGTGGTTGGTCGGGCATGGTTTTACCAAATCCTGTTGTCCATGTTGTAGATCTGGCCGGAGATATCCCGTGTCGTGGTCAAATGATAGATGAAATCGGTGACGTCCTCGAGCGAGGGGGTGCGTCCCAGCACGTGCGCGTGGAGTTGATCCGGACCCGGAAACGCGTCTCCGGCGAGCGGCGATTGCTGCCAACCGGGAAAGACCGCGTTGACGCGGACGTTGACCTTACCCAATTCCTGCGCCGCCGACTTGACCAATCCCAATGCTCCGGCTTTACAAGCCGCATAGGCCGCCTGGCCCGCTCCACCCCGGGCGCTGCTCAGGGAACTCATGATGGTGACGGCACCGCCGCGTTGTGCGGGAAACAGCCGCAGCCCTCTTTGCAGACAGAGAAACAGGCCGGTGAGGTTGACGCGCAGCATGCGTTCCCACTCGGATGGCGTGATGCGGATGGTGAGGCGATTGACGGTTGTGCCCACCGACCACACAACCGCGTCGAGTTCAGGCCAGACGGCTTGAACCTGATCGAAGAGGTCGTGGATTTGACGTGAGTCACTCATGTCCGCTTGAAAGGCGAGGCCCTTTCGGCCAAGTTGTTCGATCTTTTGAACCGTGTCGTCGGCCGAGCCGTGTTGGGCATGATAATGGATGCCGACGTTCCACCCATTCTGCGCGAAGCGAAGACACACCGCGGACCCGATGACCCCGGAACCTCCGAGGACAAGCACCGTTGAAGGATTCGTGGAACCTTGATTCTGCTGCCGGAATGGTTGCTTTGATGCTGAGGGCATATTGAGGTGATTATCCCGAACGAAATTCCGCAAGGCAAACCTGAACAAAGGATAATGATGCCTCTGTCTTGCCGTGCTGTGGGGGCTATGGTACGGTGAAAAGAAGCTATCATCTTCATGTAACAAGGGCAAAACGGGAGGGACCGTGGTCAGATTCGTCGGGTTGAACGCACTGGTGGCCTTGGGTCTTGTCGTACTCTGGAGCGGTCATGGGTTCGGGCAGGTCACGCCAGTCGTCATCCAGGATGCGGGCGTCTATTTTCCGGATCAAACCGGAAATGAGTGGAAATACCAGGGCCGTATAGCCGAAGGGGTCGTCAACCAGATCGAAGATAAAACCTTTGTGAACGTGTCGAAGGTCACGGGAAAAGAGAAAAAGGACGGCATTATGGTCACGGTATTTCACGATACCAATCCCGGAGACCAGGGGCCGACCGACAGTTATTATCTGCGTGATGCCGCGGGCATTCGGTATTATGGATCCAAACCCGGGACCATCCTGGAACGGCAGTTGATTCCCTATCAAATCGTGCGGTTTCCTCTTGAACTCCCAAGTGCCTTTCATCAATTGGATCGAAAAAATCTCAACCTGGGTTTGGATCTGGATCGTGACGGACGGGCGGAAACCGTGGACGTGCAGGCTACGGTGCGCATTGAGGGGCAGGAATCCGTGACGGTGCCCATCGGGACGTATGAAAAGGCGATTCGCATGGAAGCGCACATGAATTTGTTGGTGCATTTGTCCGGAGACGGCACGCGCATCTCCGGGTTCGACACCATGACGTTGTGGTTGGTGAAAGGCGTGGGATTGGTCAAATATATCGAGCGTCAGATGGTGCCGATGGTCGGTGCGGGCAAGGACCGGTTGATTGAAATTACCGAGGAATTGGAAGAAGCCAAATTACAGGGTGGGACGGTCCGACTCAGCCGGCGCAAACCCGCGACGCATGGTGTTCTCGCACGTCAGCCGTTGAACCATGAATTGTTCCAGATAGCCTTCCCCTCCGGCCTTGACGCCCACCCCTGACAGTCGATGCCCGCCAAAGGGTTGTCGTCCGACCAGCGATCCGGTGATGGGGCGATTAATATACATATTGCCCACGTCGAAGGCTTCACGAGCTTGCTGGATATTCGAGGGGCTTCGAGAGTAAACCCCACCGGTCAGCGCAAACTCCGATTGCATGGCGACGTGCAGGGCTTCCGTGAACGTGGCGCAACGTAACACGGCGACCACGGGACCGAAGATTTCTTCCCGTGCCAATCGATGGTGCGGTTCAATCCCGGTCACGATGACCGGGCCCTGGAACCAGCCCTCACCGGCCATCCTTTGGTCCAGCAGGACCGTCCCTTCTTGCCTGGCGATATCGACGTAGGCCCGAACCTTCAGGAGGGCGCGTTCGTCGATCATCGGTCCCATGTGATGGGCCGGATTCTCCGGCGGCCCGACGTGTACGCTTTGCGCGGCTTCCGTCAAACGCGCGACAAACTCTTCATACACCGCTTCCAGGACGATGACCCGAGAACAGGCGGAGCATTTTTGTCCTTGATACCCGGTGAAAGACGACAGGACCCCGCTCACGGCTTCATCAAGGTCCGCGGTGTCATCGACGATGATGGCGTTTTTTCCGCCCATTTCCGCAATGACGTGTTTGACGTGGGATTGGCCGGGTGACACCTGTGCGGCTTGCTGGATAATCCGGAGTCCGGCTTCTTTTGATCCGGTAAAGGCGATTACGTGAATGTAGGGATGAGCGACGAGTGCTTGCCCCACGTCAGGCCCGCCCGGGAGCAGATGCAGCACGCCTTCAGGAAGCCCGGCTTCCTTGTAGAGATCGAACAAGTGGTAGCCCATCATGGGTGAGCGTTCCGAAGGCTTGAACAACACGGTGTTGCCCGTCACCAGCGCCGCCGAGACCATCCCCGTTGGAATGGCCAATGAAAAATTCCATGGGGAAATGACAACGGCTGTCCCGCGCGGCAGCCATTCGAGGTGATTCAATTCACCCGGTTCCTGCCCCAGGAGTTGGGGCCGCCCCAGGTGGCGCATCCGGCGGGCGTAAAATTCGAGAAAGTCGATGGCCTCGGCCACGTCGGCATCTGCTTCTCGCCAGGGTTTTCCGGTTTCGAGAATTTCCCACGCGGCCAGGTCGAACCGGCGTTTCCCCATGAGTTCCGCCACGGCACGGAGATAATCGGCGCGTGTGCCGGCCGGTGTCGCACGCCAGGATTGAAAGGCTTCAAGCGAGGACTGAACCACCGGTTCCAATTCGGCGGGGGCATAACAGGGAACCCGGGCAATGATTTCATCCGGCCGGCTGGGATTGGTCGAAACCAGTTCGTCTTTCAGTTGGCCTGCCGCCGTCGGCACCGGGAAGGACGGTGACTTGCCAAGTTGTTGTTTGACTCGGTCAATGGCTTGCGTCATCGCGTGACGAGAAGCTTCTCGTGAGAAATCCGTGTGGGGTTCATTGTGAAAACGTGAGTCGGCGTCCGGTTGAGAGAGAGAATCCGCTTGGACAATCGTTGCCTCCGGTGGGGCGAGTAACACCTCAAGAGGCGTGTCCTGCTTCCGCTGTTGTGAGAGAAAGGATTCGTTGGAGGTGTTTTCCAGCAACCGTCGAACGAGATAGGCCATGCCGGGCAGAAGTTGTCCGATTGGCGTGTACACTCTCACGCGACGCCCGTATCGGACAATGGCGCGTTGCAACGAATCGGCCATGCCGTACAGCGACTGGTATTCGCAGGTCTCCGGGGAGAGGCTCTGGGATTGAGCGACGGCTTCGGCATGGGCCAGGCTTCGCAAATTATGCGTGCCGAAGGCCGGACGGAGCAGCGACGGGTGGGCCAGCAATTTTTTGCTGAGATATTCAAAGTTGGCGTCCGTTTCGGTCTTCCGTCTCAACACGGGGACGGGCCAACCTCGTTGCGTGTTGTGAATGTTCTCCGCATCCCAGTATGCGCCTTTGACCAGGCGAATGATGATGGGTGAGCCGCGTTGTCGAGCCCAATCCACGAGGCGATCGAGTGTGCGGTCTGCATCCAGAAGATAGGCCTGGAGGGCGATGCCCGCCCACGGGTATTCCCGATACGCGGGTTCGGAGAACATCCGCATGAAAATTTCATACGTCAAATCCTTGAGTTCATAGTGTTCCATGTCAAACGTCAGGGACGCCGGCAGGTGCAATGCCAAATCCAGAATAGGCCGGAGCCGTGAAGCCACACCTTCAAAACTTCCCTCGGGATCAGCAGGATCCAATTGTGAATACAGGGCGGAAACTTTCACCGACAGGTTCACGCGCGGGATCACCCCAAGGTGATCCCGTTCGAGCAACGACCGGCCGGGCCAGGCTTGCGCCTGTTCATGATATCCGCGAAGGGCATCCAAACACCGGTCCCGGTATTGATCGGCTTCCGCTTCGCTGACAATGGTTTCACCCAACAGGTCAATGGACGCGCCACGTCCCGATCGCCACAAATGCTTCAGAACCGGCATCGCATTGTGTATTGAGTCTCCCGCGATGAACGTATAGGCCATGCGTGTGAATTGCCTGCGCAGCACGAGAGCACCGACGTGGGTGCCGATCCAGGTGACGGGCAGTTTCTGCAGGGACCACTTGAGGGTTCGTGGAAGAATGGGCGTGTGACTGAAGTATTCGGCGAGGAGCCGGGTGAACTGTTCATCCGTTTTGAGAGTGGGCAGCACGTCCACAAAGCGGAAGAGTTGAACCTTGAAATCCTCATCCTGCATGCCCCAGTCCATGAGGAGGTCATTCCACCAGCGTTGACTCAGAACCGTGGGGGTGCCGGCTTTACAGTGCTCGGCCAACGTGCGGCCGATATGCCGAATGGAGGGTTCGAGGAACTGTTCCGCGTGCATGGCAGCCTTCCACCTTCATTGTACTCCTTTCCCGATTAGGCGGGTAGGTCGGGGACGCGTAATCCGACAATTAGGCTGGTGGATTTATGGTCTAACGTGTGATGGTTTTCATCGTAATCTTGTTGTCAAGGGTTTGAGTTGTCATTAGAATGTTTACCTGTATGGACTATAGCATGGAGGCCGAGTATGGCGAATCAAAGTCAATTTAAAGTAGAGCTTGAGCAAGAAGAAGATGGCCGTTGGATTGGAGAAGTTCGGTCTCTTCCCGGTGTGCTGGCTTATGGCGCCACTCGTTCTGACGCACAAGCTGCCGTTCAAGCTTTAGCCCTTCGGGTCCTGGCTGACAGACTGGAGCATGGAGAAGCCCTGCCTGACACGTTACTCAACGTATCATTCCACGCGGCATGAGTCGCTGGCCCTCTACGCCGGCTTCTCGTGTCCTCTCTGCATTGCTTCGCATTGGTTGGTCGATTAAAAGAACCACCGGTTCTCACAGGGTCTTACAACGACAGGGATGGGGAGACGTGATCTTTGCCTTCCATGACAGCGTTGAGATCGGTCCCAAGATGCTTGCCCGATTAGCAAAACAACCGGACTGAAGCCGGAAGATCTTTAGTGCGGATTCCTTTCTCCAATCTACTAAGAAAAATAAGAGGCTGTCTCTTTTCAGGGAAAGTGGTTACTCGTCCTGACACGGCTTCACGCGGCGGCCGGTGATGTTGCCGTTGGGCCCCAGGCTGTTCACAAAGGAGCCTGAGAGGAGTTGGTCTTTTTCACTCAGCAGAAGGCTTTCTTCCTGCACGATCCCTCGCGGAAATTCCCACCTGATGTAGACGGTATCCCCTTGGACCCGGATCATGGCCGGTTGGGGATCCATCCGGTGGTATTGCGAGGGGGGAGGGTAGACCATGATTGTTTTATGGTCGCCATGGTTTTGATGATTATGAATGAGCCATTGCCACGTCCCGCATAGCCGCCGAAGACCTTGTTCGTTTTTTTTGTCGTTGCTCCATTTTTGAATCGCCTGCCACATGGTCCATGCTTGCTGTTCGTTCCTGACCTGTAATTGCAGGAGGGCGGCCCGGGTATATGCCGTGGCTATCGGCAGAAAGGATTGACGGAGAAATCGAGCGATGGATGGAGCAGGGTCAGGCTTTTCGTGCCGGCTATCCTGCGCAGGCCGGCGGTCCCAGGAATGCCGCAGCCGTTTTTGCACCCCTGCCGCTCCTTCGGTTTGGGCCAGTGTCAGCCAGCTATTCGGAGTGCCGGTCCAATCCGGGTATTGTTCGTGGAGAAATCGTGTGAAGACGGCATCGTGTGGAGAGAATGGTTGCGTGGATGGTTCCGGTGGCTGCAATTGGGCGATGGTCCTGACCAGGGCCAGGAGATCGGGCAACTCCGATTGCGATTGCTTGAGCCACTCGATCTGCTGTTGTCGCTCATCGAGAATCGCTTGAATCAGGGACGTCTTCTCCTGATCGAAGGCAGTCAGGAGGTCATGCGTGAGATGCCATGTTGCGAGGTTGGCCACAAAGGGTGACAGGTGTTGCGTCAATCCCTTCGGGAGGGATGGGGGAGTCCGCTTGCGTTGCAGCAGTTCCTTGGGTAATTCGAGGGAAGGTCCGAATGTTTTCAGGAAAAAGGCCGTGGCGTCTGTATCGGACGTAACGGCGTGAGGATTTTTTTCTTGCAGGAAATTCGCAAAATCGGCTGCGGACAGACCGTGCGGCCATACCAGTAAAATCGCGACAAGAAAAACCCTGCATCGCGCGTAACGACTCAAGGCAGGCCGGTTAAAGCCACGGACGCGAGGAACGTTTGGAATGCCATTGAATGCACACATGCTCAAGGTGCGCGTGGCTTCGATTGAGCCCTGGGAGGCGTTACACGGGCAATTGTTTTTTGAGAAAAGCGATGGTGTCGTCCCAAGCCTGCTTGGCCGCGGATTCATTGTAGAGGTCAGGCTGCACCTGGTCACAAAATCCGATGCCCATGCCGGGATAGTGACGGACTTCTACGGTTTTTCCCGATTCCTGCGCGATTTTCGTCATTTGTGCAAGCTCCTCGGCCGTCACGGCATTATCCGTTTCAGCCGCATGGTACAGAAGCGGGCAATACATGTTCTTGATCGAATCCAGCGGATCGGGAAGTTTCCCGTAGAAGGAGACGGCTGCGCGCAACCGCTTTCGTTTGAGGGCAAAGAGAAGGGCCAGGGTGCCGCCCAAGCCCAACCCGACCGCGGCATGCGCGTTCCGCACCGTAAATTCCAGATTGGGGTCTTCCGAGAGATTCGCATTCAAAAATTCGCATGAGGCATTAATGTCCTGCAGGGCCATTGTGAGATCGATTCTTTCCGCGAGAGCGTCGGCCACCTCGGCGTTGGCCGTGACCATCCCGCCCTGCCGGCCGTACACGTTCGGAAGCATGACCATGTATCCCTCGCAGGCCAGTCGTATAGCCAAATCTTTCGCGTCCGGTGTCAACCCCCATTTGTCATGGAGCAGGAGGATGGACGGGAATTTCCCCTGTTCCTGAGGCCAGAATTGAAAGCCCTGCACTTGATGCTCTTTGGGAATCTTTGTGGCGGCATAGGGATCGACCATCTGGTCTTTATGGGTATCGAAAATGCCTTTGCTGGAAAAGCGAACGGCTCTGTAGCCGATTTGATTTGCCGTAAACGGTGTGAGGTGATCCGACATGACGCGTTTGATCCTTGGGTTATGCTGGGATTGTCGGATTATGCTGCGCAAATCCGACCTACGGACTATATCGACCGGGTTGAAGGCTTGTCAACGAAGCCGTCACGTGTCCGGCGGGCTAGGAAGCATGAAAAGAAAATTCGGCGAGTTCGGCGGTTTTTATCCCTTCTTGAACCATCTCTTGGATGGGCAGCGAATGTTCGGCTTGTTGGATGGCGTCGAGTCTGCAGCGCGTATTCGGATGAGGTGGGACAAACAACGTACAACAATCCTGGTCCGGTTCGATGGACGTCTCAAACGTTCCGATGTGTTGAGCTTCATTGGTGATTTCGATTTTATCCATACCGATCAATGGGCGGAGAATAGGCAGATGAGTCACTTGGCTCACGATTTGGAGGTTCTCCGCGGTTTGGGAGGCGACTTGTCCGAGGCTGTCACCGGTGACCAAGCCCCAGCAGCGTTCTTTTTCGGCCAGTTGTTCCGCAATGCGCATCATCATGCGCCGGTACAGGACGACGCGAATCGGCGCGGAAGAGCCCACGACGATTTGGCGTTGAATCTCTCCAAACGGAACGAGGTAGCCACGAGCCGCCAATTGATAGCGCGTGAGCAGGGCGATGAGGTCGCGGACTTTTTCTTCGGAGGCTCGTGAAAGATAGGGTCGTCCGTGGAAATGAACGAAGACGACCTTACAGCCCCGTTTCATCATCCGGTAGGCGGCGACCGGCGAGTCGATGCCTCCCGAGATGAGGCACAGCACGTTGCGACTGATGCCCGTGGGAAGTCCTCCCGGTCCCGGGTATTTGACGAGCGAGAAATACGCGGTGTGGTCGACGACTTCGACGACAATGTTGACGTCCGCCCCGTTCAGACGTACCCGCTTCCCGGTTGCGGCGCACAGGTACGCGCCTATGTCCCTGTTCAGTTCAACGGAGGTCCTGGTGAACCGTTTATCCGCGCGTTTGGTTGTGACGCGAAAGGTTTCAAACGTTATAGATCGAAGTCCGGTTTCAATGGCTTTGCAGAGCGGCGTGATATCCGGCGCTTCGTAGTCGATGGGCAGGGAATGGGCCAAGGAATAATTCGCCACCCCGAACGTATGGCGGATGCGATCCTGTACGTTTTCCCAGGATGACTCGTTCGTGAAGGTGATCCGGATACGACCGGAAAGCGATTTGACTTCGGTGACGTCCGTCTTTTTAAGTGAGTTTTGGAGGTGCTGAATCAATCTTTGTTCGAAAAGACCACGGTTTCGGCCCTTGAGTGCCAGCTCGTGATAGTGAACCAGGGCATAGGACATTACCCTTCAGCCTCCAGAAACCGTTCGGCGTCCATCGCGGCCATGCAGCCGGTGCCGGCGGCCGTGATCGCTTGTCGATAGTGAGGATCCTGCACGTCGCCGGCAGCGAAGACTCCGGGCACGTTGGTTGCCGTCCCATGCGACGTTTGAATGTAGCCGTTGGCATCCGTCTCGATTTGTCCCCTGAAGAGTTGCGTGTTCGGCGTATGCCCGATGGCCACGAATACTCCCTTGCAATCCAGCGTCGCCGTGTCATTGGTGACGGCGTCCCGCAGGCGAAGTCCCGTGACCACGTCGTCCCCCAAGACTTCTTCCACCATGGAATTCCAGCGGAACGAAATCTTGTCATTCTTCATAGCCTTGTCCTGCATGATCTTGGACGCCCGAAGTTTGTCTCGACGATGAATGATGGTCACCTGGGAGGCGAATTTCGTCAAAAACGTGGCTTCCTCCATGGCGCTGTCGCCGCCTCCGATGACGACAATAGGTTGACCCCGGAAGAAAAACCCGTCACAGGTTGCGCAGGTCGAGACGCCGTGGCCGAGGAGCCGGCTTTCCGAGTCCAGGCCCAAAAGGTTGGCCGAAGCGCCGGTGGAAATAATCAGCGATCGGGCCTGAATCGTTTCTTCGTCATTGATCGTGACGGCAAAAGGGCGGTGGCTAAGGTCGACCTTGGTCACGTCGGCCGTCTGAAACACCGTACCGAAGCGTTCTGCTTGGGCACGCATGTCCTGAATCAGTTGCGGCCCCATGATGCCCTGGGGAAAACCGGGAAAATTTTCCACGTCAGTCGTTAACGTGAGTTGCCCGCCGGCTTGCGAGCCTTCGATCATGAGCGGCGAAAGGTTGGCCCGGGCCGTGTAAAGGGCGGCCGTGAGTCCGGCGGGGCCCGATCCGATAATGACAACGTTGTGCATGACGTTCTATCCCTCGTGCGAAAAGTGAAAAATGGTCAGGCGTGACGCGGCCGGTTTCGTCGCTTCGGCAAAGCCGCTTCTTGAAGAAACTCCTGATACAGTTGTCGTACCTGCGGTCGAAGCCGGGTAACCGGCAACGTGCCGTTCAGGACATAATCCGCAAATCGACGTTTGGTGCGCAAGGGCAGTTGCCCGCGAATGCGTCCCAAGGCATCCTTTTTGGTCAGGCCGTCCCGTTGCCGGGCGCGTTGAACCTGGATGGGCTGGTTCGCGGTCACCACGATGATCCGATCCATTCGTTCATGCGCCTGCGCTTCGATCAAGAGCGCCGCATCGTAAATGATCACGGCATTCGGATGGCGCCCGGCGATGGCGTTGGTTTGCCGGACCTGTTCGCGCGCCACGCGAGGATGCACGATGCGATTCAGGACCGACAGTTTCCAGGGATCATGAAAAACCATGTTGGCCAAGGCGGCCCGGTCCAGCGTACGGTCGGCTTGAAGAACGCGGGACCCGAAGGTTTTGACAATCTCTTTCCAGGCCGTTTTGCCGGGCGCCACCACGGTGCGGGCCAGTTGGTCGGCCTGGATGACGAACGCGCCGCATTCCTGAAACAGGCCCGCCACCGTGGTTTTTCCCGAAGCGAGCCCGCCTGTGATGCCTACCACTATCATGACGAATTCTAGTATAGGCAATTTTTTTGATCTTCGAAAGTTTCGCAGGCCGGATGAGCGTAGCGTCATCCGGCAATCCCCGCTTGACCGGGGAAACCCCGTTCCTGTATGCCCGCTATGCGTCCGATAACGGACCCGGATGTGACACAAACGGAAATAGAGGCAATGCGATTGACGGTAAGGAGCGGGACTTGAGGGCGGCGTTTCGAGTGAGAGTCATGTTCGCCGCTGTGGCGTGGTTTGCCGTGTGCGGAGTCAACGCATCGGTGGCTCAAGAGCAGGGCGAGTCTCGTGAAGGATCAATCTGGAACGTGGCCTTGGACGGGGCCGGGCACTTCACGTCCATTCAGGAAGCCATCGATCAAGCGCAGGATGGGGATACCGTCTTCATCAGGGCGGGGCGCTATGCCGAGGACGTCACGGTCCACAGTAAAGAAGGGCTGAAGGTCATTGGCGAAGGCCCGGAAAAAGTCTTTCTCGCGGGCCTGAAGCGGGTCGGCACGTTGCATATCGGAAAATGGCCTTATGGGGCCACGAACGTGGAAATTCGCGGATTGACCGTGCAACAACACGGCGGGTTGGGCGTCGGCATTTTCAACGGTTCAGGCGTGACCCTCAAGGATCTCAAAGTCAATGGCTTCGTCTTCGGGCAACAAGTTCAAAACGTGCGCATCGAGGATTGCGTCATAGGCGGCAGTGAAACCACGGGCATCGCGTTTGCGGATTCTCAGGCCACGCTGACCGGCAACCTGATTCACGATAACGACCATGGCGTGTCGGTCGGGGGAACCTCGATCGTGCACCTGGAACGGAACGTCATTACGCGAAGCTTGTTTGAAGGTGTTCTTGTGGCCGATCAAGGCAAGGCCACGCTGATTCAGAATACCCTTGTCAAGAATCAGGGAGGCGTCAAGTTTCAGGATGACGCAACGGGCAGGGTTGCCGGTAATATTATCGACGGGGCCCGAGTGGGCGTCGCGTGGTCAGCCGGGAACAAGGTGGACGTCGAGCATAACGGATTACATCAGATTGACGTGAAGTATCAGGTCGACGGCCGAACCGCGTCTTCCGGGTCCCGGGTCTTTTCGGACGTCGATGCTTCTCCCGAGTTTGTCGCGCCGGACCGTGGGGATTATCGATTGCAGGCCGGCTCCCCCTTGCAGCACGTCGGCGGGTTTCCTTTCCTTGGCGCCCTTGGTCCCGTGTCCGAGTAGCGAGGAAAACGTTCAGGCCCGGCATCGTGAGTCGTCGATTGTCAGACCGGCCATTGTTCTTCGCGCCAGGCCATGTCCCAAAACATCCATTCATAGCGTGAACTGGTCAGAAACGCTTCACTCATCCGCTCTTTTTCGGCTTTGCCGGCCCGTTTGGCTTCTTTGTCGACCAGGGTACGCATCCATCGGGTGACTTCGGCGAATTCCGGCGATCCGTATAACAGCAACCAGTCCCGATAGGGGTGCTTGGATGACGGTGGGCCCTTTCGCAACAGATGCTGGCCCACGACACAATAGATCCATGCGCAGGGCAGGGCCACGACCGTAAGCTCGGCCAGGGTGCCGGTTTGGGCCGTGCTTCGCATGTGCCGGCAGTAGGCGTAGTTCGTGGGGGCGAGAGGCGTGTTGCGCATGTCAGCGGCGGTGAGTTTCCATTGCTTGCCGTAGGTTTCATGCAACCCGCGTTCGACGACGATGGTTTCCTCGACAAGTTTGGCAAAGCGAAGAGCCGTATCAGGGTCTTGGGCTTTTTGCGCGCCCAGGGCGAATATCCGTGCGAGTTCTTCGAGATACCGCGCGTCCTGCAGGATATAATACCGGAATTTGCGTTGGGGGAGGGTGCCTTTCCCAAGGGCCTTCACGAAGGGATGCTTGAATTGCGCGTCCCAAATCGGCTTCGCCAATTGGTGCAGGTGTTCCGTAAAACTCATCAATCAGTCTCCGGCGCGTTAGAGTAAGGCTCGCGCGGCAGCAAAGGCAGCCTCCATGTCCGGCATGTTCGCAAGGTCGGGGGTAATTTGCAGATAGCGGATGATGTTGTTTTTGTCCACCACCATCACCGCACGGGCGAGCAGATGGGGTCCGTCCAATAAAAGTCCATGGGCGCCCGAATTCCCCGCCCCGGTAGTCTGATAAAAACGTGACGTTGTTGATTCGTGCTTCTTTGGCAAAGCGGTCTTGGGCAAATGGGGTGTCGACGCTGATGGTATAGAGATTGACCTTCGCATCGAGGCCTTTGTTCTTCTCGCTGAGGTAATGGGTTTGCTGCTCGCACACTTTCGTGTCGAGGGAGGGAACCACGCTGATGATGCGTACGTTGCCTTTCGTCTCGGTAATATCCTGGAGGGATAAATCTCCCTTGGCCAGTTTCACGGAGCGGAGCGCCTCTCCAGTGGAGACCCCGGGGCCAGCCAATGCGAGGGAGGAATCCCGAAAGGCGATGGTGGAGCCTGTGCCGGCAGCGGCCGTGCCTTTGGCGACCTGGAGAGATTGATAGGAGAAGGTTGAATCCCCCCGGGATGCGACGCATCCGCTGAGCACGAGTGGAACAATGAGGCTGACGAGAACGAGAGGGCAGCGCCTGAAACTGTCCATGGGTAAGACCTCCCTGGTATTTGGTTCGATCGACCGGAAAATCGGGGAATCGTCTGTTGAAAATTTTATACGGCAGGATTGTCAAGAAATGGACAATCCACTGTTTCTTCCTCTTTGTAAGGGGAGGGCAGGTGGGGTAGAACTCGATTGTCGGGTGACTATAGATGCCTCTACCTCCCCTCGCCCCTCCTTACAAAGGAGGGGAATGGTCGGCGGCATGTCGGGTTGCGCCTTTGGCTAACCCGACCTACTTGGCGTCGCCGACCAGGAACTGCAGGATGGCGGAATTGACGAAGCCGGGGTTTTCCCATTGGGGGAGGTGCCCGCAATCCGGCGCGACGAGGAACGAGCTGCCGGGAATGGTCGCGTGCAGGGTTTGCCCCGCCGAAAGGGGAAAGATGTTGTCGTGTGCGCCCCAAAGAATGAGCGTGGGGTGTGAAATTTCCGTTAATCGCGGAGCAAACGTCGTTTCCCATTCCGGGATCTGATCCAGTTGTGAATATATGGCATGGAAGAATCCGGGCTGGAAGCGAAGGCGGTGGACGCGTTCCACGACCATCGGGGAAATGAGGGCATGGTCGTGGATGATTTCTTTCAGGATCAGTTTGATGGACCACCGGCCGGTTATCCGGCTCCCCAGCTTCGACAGCCAGATTGCCGGCCGGTGTTTGATAAACTGTCTGGTTCTCGACGATTGCATGTTGTCGAGAATGTTGGCGGGAAATCCCCGATGAGCACAAGGCTGGCGACGCGATCCGGGTGTTCCAGACTCATCCCGATGGCAAGACCGGCGCCCATGGAACTGCCGGCCATGACGGCTTTCTCGATACGGAGATGATCCATGAACGCGCGGACGGTTTCGAGGAGAAAGGCCGGAGAATACAGGCGTTCAGGTTTCTCGGACAGTCCCGAGCCCGGCATGTCGGGCGTAATAATCCGGCATGACCGGGCGAGCGCGACTTGCTGGTGTTCCCAATGCCACATGGAGCCTCCCAGCCCATGAATCAGGATGACGGGCGGACCTTCCCCGTTGTCCAGATAGGCCATGCGATGTCCGTTTACCGTCGTAGTCTGAACGGCGTGGCGATGGAGCAGATCAACGTGGGAGGGAATGCGAAAAAGAGAAGAGGTTGTCACAACGATGGCACGGCGCGCGTCGGTCCCCGTCTATTCAAGCCGGATCAGGGTTTCATCGCAATTGACGAGGTCGCCTTCGTTGACGTAGATGGCCTTCACCGTCCCTTCGATGGGCGCGGTGACCCTGTTCTCCATTTTCATCGCTTCAATCACGATAACCGGATCTTCGGCATTGACCTTCGCGCCCTCCGTGACGAGGACCTTCACGACGCGACCGGGCATGGGAGTCGTGACGTCTCCCGGACCACCGGGTTTGGGACGCTCGCCCTTGGCCGTGCCGCTTGAAACGGGCGTCTCGGGTCCGCTGGCCAAGACTTCCTGCAGCGGTTCCAGGTAAACCTCTTCGAGTTTGTCATCGACCTTGATGTAGTACGGTTTTTTCCCGTCGATGGACCGCCCGGAGCCGGACACCCGTACGTGATACGATTCGCCGTGAAGCGTGACGTTGAATTCGATCGGGGCCAGGTGCAAGTCATGCGTTGCCGGGCTGCCTTGTCCGCCTCCCGGCGGTTCAAGGACTTCGGGACGGAGGTCTCCGCTTGCCCGTTCGTGGATGAACTGCAACGCCACGGACGGGAACAGGGCATACGACAACACGTCCTCTTCCGAGACGTCGTGCTCGCTCAAGTCGTTTTTGACGGTTTCCAGTTCAGGGGCCAGGTTGTCCGCCGGCCTGTTTGAAATGGGGGCGTCGTCGGCAATGGCTTTTTGTTGCGTGGCCGAGTCCAGCGAACCCGGCGGTTCGCCGTAGAGTCCCAAAAAGTAATTTTTGGCTTCGTTGGTGATGACTTTGTACCGCTCGCCGGTCATCACGTTCAGCGTGGCCTGCGTGCCGACGATTTGACTGGTGGGGGTCACCAACGGGGGATAGCCCATATCCTTGCGGACGCGCGGGATTTCCTCCAGCACTTCCTTCATTTTCTCGATGGCATTTTGTTCGGCCAGTTGGGAGGCCAGGTTCGAAATCATCCCCCCCGGCACCTGCGACATCAGGACGTCCGTATCGACACCCGTGAAATCGCTTTCAAACTGGTGATATTTCTTTCTTGCCTCTCTCAGTTGTTCCGTGATGGGCGCGAACTTCGACAGATCCAGCCCCGTGTCATAGGGGGTTTTTTTCAGGGCCGCGATGAGGGTTTCCGTGGGCGGATGGGACGTGCCTCCCGCGAGCGGCGACAGGGCCGTATCCAGAACGTCGAGCCCGCCGAGGACCGCCATCAGTGACGACATCGAGGCCATGCCCGACGTGTAGTGCGTATGCAGGTGGACGGGAACGCGCACCGCCGCCTTCAACCGTTTGACGAGCGCATAGGCTTCAAAGGGCGGCAAGAGGCCGGCCATATCCTTGATGCAGATGCTGTCGGTGCCGAGATCTTCGAGTCGTTTGGCTTGTTCCACGAAGTGATGCAGGCTATGGACCGGGCTGACCGTATAGCAAATCGTGGCTTGCACGTGTTTGTTGCATTGTTGGACCACCCTGATGGCGGATTGCAGATTGCGAATGTCGTTCAGGGCGTCGAAAATGCGAAACACGTCGATACCGTGTTCCGCGGATTTGACGATGAATTGTTCCAGGACGTCGTCGGCGTAATGCCGGTACCCGACGAGGTTTTGCCCCCGGAGCAGCATTTGCAGCCTGGTGTTCGGCGCGGCTTGCCGAAAGGCTTTCAAGCGTTCCCATGGATCCTCTTTCAGAAATCGCAGGCAGGCGTCGAACGTGGCTCCTCCCCACACTTCGAGGGACCACAACCCCACCGCGTCCAATTGTTCCGCCGTCGGGATCAGGTCTTCCGTGCGCATCCGCGTCGCCAGTAACGATTGATGCCCGTCCCGCAGGGACACGTCCGTGAGGTGTATGGTCCGTCCCGGGGAGGCTTCCAGCTCGAACGTTTCGGGACGTTTGCTTTTCCGCCGCTTTTTGGGTGACGCGCGTCTTTTGAACTTGTCCCAGAATGTCGGTTTCTTTGCCATAGGGTGCCTTTGCGTTAACGATGCCCGTTGCCGGCGAGGCGTTACAGCCCTTCATAGGCCGCAATGGCGGCAGCGAGCGTCACCACAAGATCTTCCGAAACCAGGTCATGCTCGTAGTTATACAGGTCCGCGTGCGAGTCGAGGTACGACGTGTCGAACGCTCCGTTCCGGAAATCGGATTCTTCCATAATGTTCTTCAAAAAGGGAATAGTCGTTTTGACCCCCCGCAACAAAAATTCTTCCAGCGAGCGGTGCGTCCGCCGAACGGCTTCGTCCCACGTCCGGCCCTGGACCGTCATTTTGGCCAACAGCGCGTCATAGTACGGGGGAACAGTATAGTCCTTGTAGACGACGCCGTCGATCCGTACTCCGATGCCGCCCGGAGAGAGGTACGCCGTGATTTTGCCCGATGAAGGACGAAATCCGTTCTGCGGGTCTTCGGCGTTGATCCGGCATTGAATCGCGTAACCTTGAAGGTTCACTTCGTGCTGCCCGTACATGAGCGGCCGTCCCGCGGCGATCCAGATTTGGGCCTGCACGATATCGATGGTCGTAATCGCTTCCGTGACCGTATGTTCCACCTGAATCCTGGGATTCATCTCCATGAAATAGTACCGGCCGTCCTGATCCAGCAGGAATTCAACGGTGCCGGCGTTTTCAAATTCGGCGGCGCGCGCCAGGGCAATCGCCGCATCGCCCATTTGATTCCTGAGTTCGGGGGTCAGGATCAAGGATGGGGCGATCTCGATTATTTTTTGATGGCGACGCTGGATTGAACAATCGCGTTCGCCCAGATGGATGACCTGTCCGTCCTTGTCTGCAAGAAGCTGAAATTCAATGTGATGCGGTCGTTCAATGTACTTTTCAAGAAAAAGGTCGGCATTGCCGAAAGCCGCCAATGCTTCCCGGGCCCCGGACTCCATGGCCTCTTTCAGTTCTTCATCGGAACGGACAACGCGCAGGCCGCGCCCTCCCCCACCGGCACTGGCCTTGACCATCACCGGATAGCCGGCGGATCGGGCAAAGTTCAGCCCGTCTTCCACGCTTTGAATACAGCCTTCCGTGCCTGGAACCACGGGGACCCCGATTCGTTTGGCGAGTTCTCTGGCCTGCACTTTGTCGCCCAACAGTTCCATGGCCTCAGGAGTCGGGCCGATAAAGGTGACACCTGCCTCGCGACAGAAGTGGGCAAACTGGGCGTTTTCCGCCAGAAACCCGTAACCGGGGTGAATCGCATCGGCTTTGATGCGTTTGGCCAAGCGGACGATTTGCCGGGCGTCCAGGAATCCCTGGACCGGACCGGGGCCGACCAGATAGGCTTCATGGGCCTTTTTGACGTAAATCGCCGTGGCTTCGCATTCGGCGTAAATGGCGGCGGTGGCGATATCGAGTTCGCGACAGGCCCGGATGACCCGCATTGCGATTTCACCACGATTTGCGACGAGGATTTTTTTAAACATGGCCTGCCCTGAAAGGTATCAGAGGAAGGGTCGTTCCTTTGGTTTAGGACAACCACAGGGGGTTGTCCCTACGAATCTCCTCCTGGGAGATGAATGGCCGGAGGGAGCTTCGAGGTCCGTGAGGCGAGGGCCTATGTATCATGGATGGTCAGGCTCCTTCAAGAGAGTGCCCGGAGGTGTGACGGCCGTCAATCGGGACTATTCCCCTTCAAGCGGGTAATATTTGATGACCGAACTGGTTTTATCCTGGAAAAGACCGCTGGCGCCTATCTTGATGGCTCGTTGTCCTTGCGGCGACAGCACGTACTCTAAAAAGGCCTGGGCCACCGGAGAGGCATTAGGGTTCATGACGAAGACCACCGGTCGGCGAAGGGGATAGGTGCCGTCCAGGACCGTTTGGTATTCGGGTTCAATGTCGTCAATAAACAGGAGCGTCACGCCATATCCGTCTTTACGTGCTTGCAAGGCGGGTCCCATTGAGACATAGGAAATGGAATAGATGTCGCCATTGATGGCCTTGAAGGTTTCATTCTCTTTTTCGACGACTGTTGCCCGGATGCCCTTGTGATTTTCAAGGCCGAGGAATTTTTCAAATGGCTGGCGAATATTTTGATTCCAAGTGCGATGAATCAGCGAAATTCTGGCTTCCGGACCCTCTTCGTACACTTGCGCCCAGAATTTTATTTCGCCCGAGAAAATTTTTGCCAATTGTTCCCGGGTGATGTCTTCGATGGCATTGGAAAAATTTGTGACCACGGCGATACCGTCCCAGGCCACGGTGGTTGACGGGAGCCCTTCTTCCGCTTGACCCGTAATGGCGATATCTGCGCCATTTTCCTGAACTTCTTCGACGGGCCGGGCGTTCTGGTGCCAGAAGAAATCAATGGAGGTTTTGGGATGCAACGCTTCAAAGTTCTTGGCCAGGGCCTCAATCGCGTACCGTTCCGGTCCGTTACCTACGATCAAGGCGGCGCCGGTCAATTCTTCGGTGGCGCCGGTCGTCGGCCATCCGAACGGCAACAAAGCCATCAGCCAGAACGCCACCAGAGCGAGGGTTTTCGGCAACATGGCATTTTCTCGAAAGTTTTCCATAGGAGGTCTCTTATTCAGTGGAATCGGTGTTTCCTGAACGATGAAGCGATCTCATCACAATGAAGGGGCGGGATAACCGACGAGTTTCACGATCGTTTAGGGAATCGACGGGAGTGGTGAGCGCTAACTTTCTCCTGAATCTGCGCCTGAGCCTGAATCCGTCGGCTGCGTCATCATGGGCGTGCCGGGAGCCTCACGGGCCACCCCCATGAGGGGCGGAAGTTTCTTAAATTTATCCATCCGCTCATTGTACATGTCGTAGGCCTTCATTTCACCGAATCCGGGTTTGTGGTCGCCTTTGATTTGGGAAGCGAAAGCGGACATGAGTCGTTGAGCATTGGCTTCGTTGCATTGGGGACAGGACGTGTCTTCCGGCCTGACGTTCACGGATTGAAGCAGTTCAAATTTATGGTCACAGGTGTTGCATTGATATTCATAGACAGGCATGGATCGAATCACTCCCTCGTTACGGATTCATGTACGTGTCGTGACGTTGGGCCCATTATACAGGAATGAAAATGCCCTTGACTATGACCCAATGAAATTATTCTGTGGGTTACGGGAGAGCGGTTGCATTAGATTCATGCCGGAAGTTGAGAGAGGGAGATGCCCTTGACGCCCGGATGTTTTCTTCTTTAAATTCTTATAGTTCTGATCGTTTTGTTCATCCTAACGGGTTGGAGGGTTGCAGATGTCTGTCTTGGTGAGAACGTATCGGTTGGCGAGTGGGTTGCAACAGGTTGAACGGATTGATGACCCGGATCGTATTGAACGGTATATGAAGCTGTTTGATCGTGAAGACGTGAAAAAAATCCAGACCGGGGCAAAGGTCAAGATTGAAAAAGATGAATGGCAGCTCCTTGAAGACTAAACGTTTTCATTCCTGAGGAGGAGCCTATGGCTCTTTGGATCAACATTCGAAGATCCGTGGATGAGGCCGTTCTGCATAAGGAGCGGTGCATCGAAGTTCCTTCCGTTCCCACGCGTTCCGATTTCTGGGAAGGCGGATGGTTTGAATATCCCGACAAAGATACGGCCCTGGACGCCTTGGAACAGTCGGGAGTGATGCGCCAAGTGAAGTGTCGTCTGTGTAAGCCCTGAAATTGATTGCACTATCGGGCGCATGGCGGCGTTGTGTCCTCGCTCAACCCTTTTGATGCGTTATGGTGAACATCCGGAGGCGTGAAATCGCCCATGGCGGAAAAATTCGGCGGGTATCGATGGGTCAAGGAAGGGTATCTGGATAATCGCACGCAGGGTGTCGTAGTCGGGGCAATTACCTTTGCTTCCCTGGGGCCGATAGAATTTTATTTGAACGGGGATTTCAAGCCTGACATCGCCGGCCTGATTTTTTCCTTTAAGAACTCTCAATTCGCCGATGATCCTAACGCCGCGTCGCGCCTGCTCGATTTGGCCAATCCCCAGATCGGCACCGTGAGTTCGATTTCTTTTGATCCGCATCCTCTTCTTGCGCCGCACCCCTATATTGAATGGTTTTCGCTCGGTGGCGATCATTATCGGATTGAATTACAGGAAGGTGATGCCTGGCTTCTCGATCCTGCCGAGGCCTCATCCTATGAAGAGCAAAGCCGAAAGCTCATGGAAGCCTATGCCGGTCGATCCATTGAGCCACCTGCAGATACGGAGTCTGCCGACCAGGAGTGGTTCTAGCATCGTGTGGCCGGCACCCTTGCCCCGGCAAGAGATTCTCTTTCATTGACAGTCTTTTCCTCCCATCCGTACAATTCCTCCCCTTATGATCAATGATCGTTTTCTGAAAGCCTGCCGCCGGGAACCCGTGGATCGAACGCCGGTCTGGTTCATGCGACAAGCGGGTCGCTACATGGCGGAATATCAGCGAATCCGGGCGAAGCATAGTATTCTGGACGTCTGCAAAACCCCGGACTTGGCCGCGGAAGTGACGCTCCAACCCATCGAACGCTTTGACCTGGACGCGGCCATTATTTTTGCGGATATCCTTTTGCCCCTGGAGCCGATAGGGTTGCAGTTGACCTTCAAGGAAGAACGGGGGCCGGTCATTTTCAATCCGGTCAGACATCAGGACGACGTGGCGCGGTTACGCCAAGTAGAGCCTGACGCCTTTCGCTTTTCCTCCGATGCCGTCAGTTTGACGAAGAAAGCATTGGATGGACGCGTCCCCCTCATCGGTTTTGCCGGAGCCCCGTTCACCCTGGCGAGTTATGCGATCGAGGGAGGCAGTTCGCGAAACTATCTCAATACCAAACAGATGATGTTCGGTCGGCCTGATCAGTGGCATTCCTTGCTCCGAAAACTTTCGGACGTGGTCATCACGTATTTGGAAAACCAAATCCGGGCGGGCGTTGACGTCGTTCAAATTTTCGACAGTTGGGTGGGATGCCTGTCTCCGGCCGACTATGGCGAATACGTCTTGCCGCACGTGAAATCGGTCATCAATCGTTTGAAACCTCATGGGATTCCGATCATCTATTTCGGAACGGGCACGTCAACGCTCCTGCCGCTCATGCGCAGTGCCGGCAGCGACGTTCTGGGGTTGGATTGGCACGTTGAACTCGATGAGGCATGGGAGCGGGTCGGGTTCGACGTTGCCGTACAGGGCAACCTCGATCCCGTGGTTTTGTTTGCGCCTTTGCCGGAGATCGAGCGCCACATCAAAGATATCCTGAACAAGGCCGGGAACAGGGCCGGACACATTTTCAATCTCGGTCATGGCATTCTTCCCAAAACTCCCGTGGAGCACGTCGAGTCCGCCATTGAGTTTGTTCACAAATATAGTACTCGATGATTCGTCCCGGTTTGCTTCACATTCCTTTCCCGTAGCGCGTGATCCATCATGGCAGTTCCCAAACGAGTGGTGATTGTCGGAGGCGGCATTTCCGGGCTTTCCGCCGCGTTTGCCCTGCTGGAACAAGCCAGAAGCAGGGAAGCGCCTCTTCAGTGTACGGTGGTGGAGGGGCAGGATTATTTCGGTGGAAAAATTATTACGAACCGTCGAGATGGATTGGTAACGGAGGGGGGACCTGACTCGTTCCTCACGACGAAACCGGCGGCTCTGGCACTCTGTGAAAAACTGGGGCTGTCTTCGCAATTGATCAACACCAATACAGAAAACGCGCAAACGTTTACCTATTCGAAAGGGCGATTGCGTCAATTCCCGCAAGGCCTGATTTCAATGGTCCCGACGAAGGTCGGCCCCTTGTTTCACAGCGGGGTGCTTTCCTGGGCCGGCATCGTGCGAATGGGAGCCGATTGGATCATCCCTGCGCGAGACCGAACGAAAGGTGAGGAAACGTTGGCGGAGTTTTTCAGCCGGCGTCTGGGGTCCGAAGCCTTTGATCGCCTGATTGAGCCGTTGGTTTCGGGGATTTATGCCGGTGACGCGAATGAGTTGAGCGTGGATGCGACCTTTCCCCAACTCGTCGAATTGGAGCGCAAGCACGGCAGTCTGATCAAAGGAGCGTTGGCCATGCAACGCGCGCGGTCCTCGCACAAGCCTGATGCGACAGCCCGTACCCTGTTCACGACCTTACGAGGTGGCCTGGGTGATTTGATTGTGAGTCTGGCAGACAGATTGTCCGGTGCGGGAGCGTCCCTTCGGCGAGGCACGAACGTGCGTGCGGTGCAGGCAGCCGGTTCCCAAATCGACCCGTCGTACCGGGTAGAGTTGGAAGGGGAAGACGGATTGGATGCGGATGCCGTTATTCTTGCGACTCCCGCGTATGTGTCTGCGGGCTTTCTCCGTTCTTTCGACGATGAAGCCGCAACGGTCTTGGACGGCATTCCCTATGCCTCGACGATGACGATCTCGATGGTCTTTTCGGAGCCGGCCGTCAAGTCTCAGATTCGCGGCTATGGGTTCGTGGTCCCGCGCGTTGAAAATCGTTCATTGATCGCCGCGACGTGGTCGTCGATGAAGTGGGCGGAACGCGCGCCTGCGGGGCAATGTCTGATTCGGTGCTATCTCGGCGGGCGTGGACGAGAGCATTTGCTGGATTTGGATGATACGGAATTGACGGGACGAGCCTGTCGTGAGTTGGAATCGATGGCCGGCATTCAAAGCCCGCCCCTTCACGTAGAAGTATATCGCTGGCCTCGCGCCATGCCCCAATACACCTGCGGGCATCGGGAGCGTGTACAACGAATTCGTGACCGTGTCGCCCGGCATCCCGGACTGTACGTGACCGGGGCGGCCTATGACGGCATAGGAATCCCGGACTGCATCCGGGACGCGGAAAATACGTCAGCAAAGCTGAGTGCGTATTTATGGGATCGGACTTCGTGACGCACTCCGGATCGGTTGTGATAAGATAGTGGATCGAGAAAGCGCAGACAGTCGTGTTCGGGCTCACGTCCTGGCCCAAGGTCGCGTACAGGGCGTCGGTTTTCGGGCGTTTCTCCAATCTCAGGCGACCAGGCGCGGGTTGAGCGGATGGGTCAGGAATTTGCCTGATGGTCGAATAGAAACGGAAGTTGAAGGGGCTCCCGTTCTCGTCGAGGAATTCATTCAGGCCGTCAAACGCGGGCCATCCTTAGCGCAGGTTCAAGATATTCACGTGAAATGGATTAACCCGAATACCCAGGGTTCATCCGATTTTATTATCATCCCCGGCAGTGTCTAGAAAGGCTTCTCGCCGAGGCCCGGCCGGAAAGGATTGATCTATGGATTACAAATCATTCATTCGTGAGATTCCGGATTTTCCCAAACCCGGTATTCTGTTTTACGATATCACCACGTTGTTGAAGGATCCCCAAGGATATCGAGCGGTTATTGACGACCTCACCGCGCGCTACCGGGATGAAGAGATCAGCAAGGTCGTTGGCATTGAGTCTCGAGGTTTTATTTTGGGAGCGCCGCTGGCGTACAACCTGGGCGCGGGGTTTGTGCCGGTTCGCAAAGCCGGCAAGCTTCCCGCGGACGTGTTTGAGGTGAAATACAACCTGGAGTACGGGGCAAGTTCGTTGGCGATCCATCGAGATGCCGTGGCGATGCAAGAACGGGTGCTGGTGGTGGATGATCTCCTGGCCACCGGCGGGACTGCGGCGGCAACGGTGGACTTATTGCGGAAATTAGGCGCGGAAATTGTGGGGTGCGCCTTTATGATTGAATTGCGGTTTTTGCAGGGACGTCAGAAAATTGAAGATTGCGAGATTCATTCCTTGATGACTTATGACTGAACTGCTATCTTTTGCAGCTTCGGCGTCGTGAACCGATGAGAAGCGGCGTTCATATTAGTCGGAGAAAGAAGCCAAATATTGCGGTTGCGTGAGAAAAGGAGACCGGATATGGCAGGGAAATCTATGAAGAAAAGTTCAACTGCAGTCGCCAAGCGTTCATCCAAAACGTCCAAGACGAAATCATCTGCGTCTTCCCAAAGCAAAGCGATGAAAGTGACTGCCAAAGCCGCGTCCCCTTCGGTCAAACGCAAAGCCGCTGCTCCTTCGGTCAAACGCAAAGCCACTGCTCCTTCGGGCAAACGCAAAGCCACTGCTCCTTCGGGCAAAAGCAAAGCCGGTGAACGGAAAGCCGTTAAGAAAAGGACCCCGGCGACAGCGAAAGTTCCCAAACGGCTGCCTTCTTCGCGATCGACGACGTTGCGGAAAATTATGCTGGAAAAACGGGTCCAACTCATGAAAGAAATTCAAAACCAGTTGGGCCAATCATTGACGGAAGAGCAGCAACGGCGGTTTGAATCGGCCATGGATAGTGGCGACCAGGCCTTATTGGATCTGGAACGTGAAATGGGCATTTCCCTTCAGGAAAAACGAAACAGGGAACGGCAAATGATTGATGAAGCGTTGGTGAGCCTGGAAGAAGGGACGTATGGTATTTGCGTGGAGTGTGATACGGAAATCAGTGCAAAACGGCTGGCCGTCATGCCGTTCGCCAGGCTCTGTGTCGAATGCCAGGAAAAAATCGAGTTGCTCGAAAAAATTGAACGAGGAGAGCAACGGATCTGACCTGACGAATCACGTGTTCCTGACTCCTGCCTTTCTTGACTTTTTTGCTGATCCCATTTTTGAATCGATTCCCCGACTCGGTCACCTTATGACGTATTCCGGGTCGCTCAAGGCACGATGAAAGCCGTCGTACTGGCCAGTGGAGGGCTTGATTCAACCGTGGCAGCCGCAATGGCTCGTCATGAGGGGTATGCTCTGTATTTGCTCACGATCGGGTATGGCCAGCGCCATCACGTCGAAATCCAAAAAGCGCAAGCAATTGCAGCGTGGCTGGGGGCCGCGGAACATAAAATTTTTCAATTGGATCTGCACGAATTCGGTGGTTCGGCTTTGGTCGGCTCCGGAGACGTCCCGAAGGATCGGTCGGACGAGGAACGACAGGCCGGCATCCCATCCACGTATGTGCCGGCACGAAATACGATATTCCTGTCGTTGGCATTAGCCTATGCTGAGGTCGTCGAGGCTTCCTGTATTTTCATTGGGGCCAATGTCTTGGATTATTCCGGATACCCGGATTGTCGCCCGGAGTTTTTGCACGCGTTTGAAGAGGTGGCCCGGCTCGGTACGAAAAAAGGAACCCATGGCGACACGGTTCAGATTAAGGCTCCGCTCTTGCTCTTGAGTAAAACCCGGATTATTCAACAAGGCCGGACCCTGGGCGTGCCGTTTGAACTGACGCACAGTTGTTATGATCCTCGTGAGGATGGCTTGGCATGTGGACAATGTGACAGTTGCCTGATCCGGTTACAGGGGTTTCGGGATGCCGGCCTCCAGGATCCGGCTCCCTATGCGGCAAATGTCTCCGGTTCGTCGGAAGATCGGTGAGGGCAGTTGATACGACGTTTTGACATGAAATCGGTGTGGCTCGGTACCATCGTGTTGTTCTGTTTTGTCGGTTGCTCGGATGGGCAAGGCGAAACGAGTTCAAAACATGCCTCTCATGACGGTACCGTGCACGAAATTGTCGTGTCCCGGGAAGTGTCGAAACCGGTGCCTGATGAATTTAAGGCAGGGGAAGAACGGTTCAATGAACTATGTGCGCGCTGTCATGGCATGGCGGGCCGGGGGACGAACATGGGCCCGCCGTTGGTGCATAAAATTTATGAGCCTTCCCATCATGCCGACTTTGCATTCATGCGGGCAGCCATGCAGGGCGTCCGGGCTCACCACTGGAAATTCGGCAACATGCCCAAAGTTTCCGAAGCCACGCCAGACGACGTTACGCAGATCATCCCCTACGTCCGGTGGTTACAACGGCAGGCGGGCATTTATTGAAGAACACGCGAAGGTGATTATTCGTGGAGCGTGTAGACCAGGTGGGTATCTGTTTGAGCGACCCCTTCAATGGCATGGATTTTGGTGAGGACCAATTGCGTCAAGGCTTCCTGGCTTGCCACTTCCACTTTGACGAAAATATCGGGTTTTCCCCAACAGGCGTCAATCGTTGTAATTTCCTCAATTTGCGCCAACAAATTCTTCACGTTAGCAGTTTGTCCAGGTAGCACGTTGATGAGAACATAAGCGCTTTCCGGCATTTGTCAAACTCCCTTTTTCAAAATCCTCCCCTTTGAGGGCATCCGACAACGAACAAAAAATAAGCTAACGCAACAGGTATCTTCAAATCAAGGTAAGATGCCTGATGCATGGAAGCAAATGAGTCGCGCGTTTTCTTGCCAGGGTTACTTGTCCACGGTCTTTTCGAGAGATTCTACGAGTTCCCGAATACGGTTAAATCCTGCCTGCCAAAACGATTTTTTGCAGAGATCAATGCCCAGAGGCTTCAGCATGTCCTGAGGGCTTTGGGAACCCCCGTGGCTCAACAGTTCAAGATACTGCGGGATGAAAGGCGTTCCCTCTTTTTTATAGCGTTGAAAGAGGGCGAGAACCAGTAAATTCCCGAAGCTGTATGCATAGCAGTAAAACGGGCTTCGGAAAATATGAGGGATGGTCAACCATTCCCATTGAAAAGCCTTGGAGATGGTCACGGTACGGCCGAATTGTTCTCTGAGAAGGTGAAAATACGTTTGAGCAAGATCGTCAATGGTCGTCCCTTCGGCAATGAGCTGATGGGCTTGGTTTTCGAATTCTACAAAATACGCTTGCCGGAGAATCGTGGCGTACAGGTCATCGAGTTGGCTCAACAAGAGTCGTTGCTTCACTTTGGCCCCGGAGGCATCCGCGAGCAGGGCGTCGGAGAGAAGTTGTTCCCCGAACACGGAAGCGGTTTCAGCGAGAGGCAACGTGGCGTGGAACGTGAACACCGAATGGCGCCTGGCCATCATGCTGTGCACGGCATGACCGAGTTCATGGGCTAAGGTGGCGACGTCTCTGGCGTCGCCGGAGTAGTTCAACAGGACGTACGGCGTGAGAGACGGCAACACGCTGTAGCAAAAGGCTCCCCCTATTTTCCCGGAGGCGGGGGCCGCGTCGATATGTCGTTCGGCGAAGACACTGCGCGCGTGATCCGCGAGGATCGGAGAGAATTGTTGATACGCTTCGAACACCAGTTTGACGGCCTGTTCAAAGGAATAAAAGACTTTCTTGATTTTCGGCGGGGCATAGACGTCGTAACGAGTCATTCGCCGGAAACCGCAGATTCTGGCTTTGATCCGAAAATATTCCTGGAACACGTGCCGGTTGTCCCGACAGGTTTGCAGCAGGGTAGAGACCGCGTCGTCGGGAATGTCGTTGTGGAGGTTCCGAACGGCAATCGGGCTGGCATAGCCGCGAAGATCCAACGCTTCGTTTTTCCAATCCAGCACGAGGGCCTTGTAGATGTCTCCAAGAGAATTGGCTTGTTTCGAATACACCTGAAAAAGTTGGTCGTAAGCCTGCCGGCGTACGCGAGCGGAAGGATCACGGAAATGCACGGTCAATTGTTCGCGCGACAATGGTTGTGAGCCCTTGCGCGAATCCAATCGGAACGTCAACCCATTGGTGATGACCGCGTAGAGGCTGTCGAGGGCCTCCCGTCCGGTCGTGTTTTTGACGTTGATGACTTGTTCTTCGGCTTCCGACAAGGTGTGTTGTTTGACTCGCCGGAGCGATTCCAAATGGTAGCGGTATGATCCCGCGTGACGCAGAAGCCGTTGTACCGTCCGGTCCCCCAGCCGCTGCCACCACAAATCAAAAAAGAGCGTCCGGTTGGAAAAAGGAAGCAAGTGTTTCCTGACTTGAGTCTCGAATGTCCTGGCTCGCTGGCTTTGGGTATTTTGAGCGAACCATAACCGGGCATAGGCCGTCAGCCTGGAAGATTCCGCCGCAATCATTTCCCGTAGTTGCAGGCCTTTGAGAAAAGTACGAGGCGTGAGCGAAGCGGAAAGACGGTTGCGAAGGTGTTCCAGCGATCGTACGTGATCGTTGAGCATTTGAGACCGGGTTTCGAGATCCTTGTCCGGATGCCGGAGCAGATCTTTCAGGTTCCATCGGGGGAGGCTGGCTGGTGTCCGGCTCGACTTCGTCCGTGAAAACAATCGTGGCATGTTTAGCTCCTTATTGACTCATCGGAGTTTCGCGGAATGGGCGTGGACCAAGGATTTGCATCAGGCCGGGTGCGATGCCGGTCAAATTGCCGTCCTTGGAAAAGACTCTTGTCACGATAAATTAAATATACTATTATACATGACATATGTCACTTATTAATTTCGTTTAGTCTGAGGCGATGCCTATGCCCAAGCTTCAACAACGAGTGACGAACCGTTTGCGTGAAACGCGGATCGCCGCCGGTCTGTCCCAAGGTGATCTGGCGCAAAGCGCAGGCATTACGCGACAGGCTCTCTATGCCATGGAAAAGGATCAGTATCTTCCGGGCACTGAAGTCGCGTTGCAACTCGCCCATACGTTGGGAACGTCGGTTGAGGATCTGTTCTCTTTGCGTGACGGCCGGGACATTCTCGAGGCGGAATTGCCCGCGGATCATTCCGGGGTTTGGAAATCCACCAGGGTCAAATTGGCGACGTTCGGCAATCGTTTGGTGGCCAAACCCGTGACGGAACTGGGGGACGTCCTGAATTATACGGTTCCCGCGGATGCCCTGATTTTGGGAGCGGCTTCTCGAAGAAAACGTTCTGTTTACGTGCAGCTCTTGAAAAGTCAGAAAGACGTGGAACGGCAGATTGTCGTGGCGGGGTGCGACCCGGCTATATATCTGGCCGGGGAGCACGTACGTCAGCAAGCAGGAAACGCGTCGGTCGTCGGGTGGAACATGACGAGCCTGGCCGCCTTGCGCGCGTTGAAACGGGGAGACGTTCACGTTGCGGGGATTCATCTCAGGGACCCTCGTTCCGGAGAGTACAATCTTCCGTTCTTGAAAAGGTATTTGCACGGTCAGGTTGTGACCGTCGTCCGGTTTGCCACGTGGCAGGAAGGATTGTTGTTGAAAGAGGGGAATCCCAAACAGGTCCGTGGCCTCGAAGATCTGACCAGGCCTGACGTGCGAATGGTCAATCGTGAGAAGGGGGCGGGCGCTCGCTTGCTTTTGGATCATTTGCTGTCGCGTCATCGTATTCCGAGTCAAATCGTGAGGGGCTATGGGGCCATTGCTGTTTCCCAGATCGGCCTTGGGCGATGTATTTCCGAAGGGAAAGCCGACGTGGGTATCGGCGCACAGGCCGTGGCCCAATTGTACAATTTCGATTTCATTCCTCTACAGGAAGAACGGTATGACCTGGTCATTCCTGCGGCGTACGTAGACTCGCATCCCGGGGTAAGGGTATTTCTGGACACCTTGGTCACGCGCAAGTTTCAACAGGAAATTGAAGCCCTGGGAGGGTATGACGCCAAAGAGAGCGGGAAGAT
The DNA here is from genome assembly GCA_965204475.1 of Nitrospirales bacterium. Taxonomy (GTDB): domain Bacteria; phylum Nitrospirota; class Nitrospiria; order Nitrospirales; family UBA8639; genus Bin75. The sequence continues at coordinate 768,852 of OZ241988.1, read as the reverse complement.
CATCCGGCAACACTAGGTTTTGTCATTGAATTTGTCACGCGGGAATCGAGTATCTGTATTCCGGCGAACGAATGAGACCAAAGACCCTGGATCCCCCATCAGGTCGGGGATGACAGGGGGACAGAAGAGTGTAGGTCGGGGTAGCGTTGCGTAACCCGGCCAGGCGGCTGAATATTGACTGCCTCCTGCTGAGCAACACTTCCGTGCCGCAGATTTTCCCGATCCTGAGGTCCTGGCGAACGTTGCCTTCGCCGTGCCCTGTCTTTTCTTGGTCGTGCTTAATGAAGTAAAGTATTATTGACAATAAGAAAATTAAAGATTACTCTCATTGTTGTGATACGTGTGGGCGGATGGAACGGAGGACTGGTCCTTGTCCTGTTGGGCAGTTTGCTCTGCATTGCTTGGGATGGTATGGCATACGCCTCCCCGGACGTTTCTCCACGAACGGCCGTTGGATTGCTTGAACGGGCATCGAGGATGCCGGCAACGGAACCTGCGGATGCCGTACTCATTCAAACTCAAACGAGGGAATGGAGGTGGAATCGTTACCTCAAGGCCGCCCTGCATCTCCCGGATTGGCTGGATCTTGGACTCGAACACCGGATGCGTTTTGAAACGTATGACCATCCATGGCGAAGCAACCAACCTGCGGGTCGAACGGACTCTCAAATTCAACAACGGTCCCGCGTTCGGGTGGGGCTGAACGGGAAGTATTTCAAATTTTTGTTTGAAGGGCAGGATTCCAGGGTCTATCTCGATGGTGTTGAGAGCTACGTTACCACGGCTATCAGGAATGAAATGGACGTTCTGCAGATCCTGGCATCCGTCACGGTGCACAACGTGTTGGAAACCGGTCTCCGTACCGACCTGCACGTTGGACGGCTCACGATGGACTTCGGCCGGGGGCGCCTGATCATCCGGAATGACTTTCGCAACACTTCGAATGCGTTTGATGGAGTGCATTGGCAACTGGGACGTGATCGGAGTTGGCGTGTCCGTCTGTTTCTGGTGGAGCCGGTTCTGCGGGATGTCGTACAGCCTGACGAACAGTCGAAACGGAGCGTCTTTTGGGGGACCTCTATTGAAACCGATCGCGTGCCGCGGTTGCGTCTCAATGCCTATTATTTCGGATTGAACGACCAACGAAATGCCATCGTCGACAGGCAAAGAACGTTTTCGACTTTCGGAACGCGCCTCTATAATGTACCGAAAACGGGAAGAATCGATTATGAAATCGAAAGCGTCTGGCAGACGGGGAAAAAAGGCAATGTCGATCATTTTGCCCATTTCCAGCATATTGATATCGGCTATACGCTGGATCTCCCATGGTCGCCGCGATTTCTGATTCATTATGACTACGCCAGTGGGGACCGGAACGCGCGGGACAGCCAGCATTCGGCATTTGATACGCTGTTTGGCGCACGACGCTTCGATTATATGCCCACCGGCAATTTCGGACCGTTTTTTCGGTCGAACTTCAGTTCGCCGGGGTGGCGGGTGATTGCGGTTCCGTGCCGGGGGTGCGAAGTACAACTCAAGCATCGGGTGTGGTATCTCGCCACCTCACGGGGTGCGTTTGGCCGTAACGGATTGCATGACTCTACCGGCGGATCCGGAAACTTTCTCGGCCATGATCTTGAACTGCGGGCTCAGTGGAGAACCAACGACAACCTGGAATTCGAATTGGGCTACACCCATTGGTTTAAGGGCAGTTATTTCGACAGGCTTCCCGACTCGGCGGGGCTACCTCCCGGCGGCAACAGGGATAGTGATTATTTTTACATACAGACGAAGTTCAGGCTGTAAGGGTACGTGGGTCATGAGAAACCGGCCGTGTTTCAAGAAGTCCGTCGTGATCGCCAACGTGCAGGGTTTTCTGTTCTTTCTTTCTTTTACGATTTGTCCTGCCACGGGCGCCGCCGAAGAGGTACGCGTGGCAGTCGCAACCAATTTTCTGGCGACGCTCAATGAAATCACGATCAATTTTGAACGAGACACGGGGCACACCGCCGTTGTCAGTTCTGGTTCGAGCGGCAAACTCTATGCACAGATCAAAAACGGCGCCCCGTTCGACGTGTTCTTTTCCGCCGACGTGACGCGTCCGAGATTACTGGAAGAGGAAAGTGTCGCGGTTCAAGGGAGCCGATTTACATACGCGGTGGGACGGCTGACGTTGTGGAGCTCAGGTCCCACGATGATCGAAGGGAATGGAAAAGCCATGCTGTTGAGCGATGACGTCGAGCACGTGGCTGTTGCAAATCCCAAGACTGCGCCGTACGGCGCCGCTGCCAAGCAAGCCTTGCAGGCCCTAGGTCTTTGGGAACGTGTTCAGGATCGGTTGGTCCGCGGAGAAAATATCGGACAAACCTTCCATTTTGTGTTTTCGAGGAATGCCCAACTGGGATTCGTCGCCCTTTCGCAGGTGTTGGATCCCAAAGTCAACGGGGCCGGAAGCCGGTGGGATGTGCCGACGCACTTGTATGCCCCGATCCGGCAACAAGCGGTGCTGTTGCGCACCGGGCAACGTCACGAAGTCGCACGCACGTTCCTGGACTACGTGAAAGAGGCCAGGGACATCATTGAACGATTTGGCTATGGATTGGAATGATCGAGGCCTGGGAATAACAGGATGAACGTCCCGGAAATGGATTGGGCCCCGTTGTGGCTGACCATGCAACTGGCAGGGGTAACCGTTGTCGTGTTGTTGTTGGTCGGCACCCCTGTGGCGTGGTGGTTGGCGTTCACGCGTTCGCGCTTCAGGACCTTGGTCGAGGCCGTCGTGGCGCTGCCCATCGTGTTGCCGCCAACCGTGCTCGGATTTTATCTGTTGATGGCGCTCGGGCCCCATGGATTGATCGGCGGGCCATGGAAGGACCTGACCGGTTCGGCACTCTCGTTTACGTTTACGGGGTTGGTGATCGCCTCGACGTTCTATTCGCTTCCGTTTGTCGTGCAACCCCTGCACGGCGCGTTCGAGTCCGTCGGCAAAAAGCCTTTGGAAGCCGCCTGGTCACTGGGAGCCTCAAAGCTTGATGCCTTTTTTACCGTAGCGTCGCCCATGGCGGTTCGAGGGTACCTGAGCGCCGTTGTCCTGGGTTTTGCTCATACGCTTGGCGAGTTCGGCGTAGTTTTGATGGTCGGCGGCAATATCCCCGGGGTGACCAAAGTCCTCTCCATTGCCATCTATGATCACGTCGAGGTGCTTGAATATACGCAAGCCCATTTTCTTTCGGCCATGCTCCTCGCATTCAGTTTTCTCATTCTTGCGATCGTGTATACGGTCAACCGGCGTTTGCCCATTCACGTCTCATGAGTCGACTCGACGCACGATTCCATATCGACTATCCCGGGTTTCGTTTTGACGTGGCTTGCACGGTCCCACTTGACGGGACGATTGCGGTGTTTGGATCGTCCGGGAGCGGCAAGACCACGCTGTTGAGGTGTATTGCCGGGTTAACCCGTGCCCCGTCGGGGTTTCTTCAATTCGACCAGGCGGTTTGGCAAGACGACGCTCACGGGGTTTTTCTGCCGGTCGAGCAGCGACGCGTAGGGGTCGTGTTTCAAGAAGCGCGACTGTTTCCGCATCTCACTGTAATGCAAAATCTCAAGTATGGGATGAAACGCAGCAATCCATCCCTGCGGCGCATTGAATTTGATCACGTCAGTGAGTTGTTGGACCTTGAGACGCTCTTTCAGCGCCGGGTGTCTCACTTGTCCGGCGGAGAACAGCAACGCGTGGCAATAGGACGAGCCCTGTTAACCAGCCCGCAGCTCCTGTTGATGGATGAACCCCTGGCCTCTCTCGACCAACAACGAAAAAAAGAAATCGTTCCCTTCCTTCAGCGCCTGAACCGGGAATTGAGCATCCCCGTCCTGTACGTGAGCCACGACCTTCATGAAATTTTACAGCTCGCCAATCACATGGTCCTGATCAAAGAGGGAAGGGTGGCGGCAACCGGGCCCATCCAGGAAGTCTTTGCCCGCTTGGATTTGCCGGGCTTGGTCGAATCGAACGTGGTCGGGGCTATTCTTGAAACGCGGATTGCCGAGCATGAACCGCAATTCGGGCTGACACGGGTGGAATTTTTGGGACATTCCCTGTTTCTCCCCCAACAGGCCCTTCCTCCCGGTTCGCCGCTGCGGGTCCAAATACTGTCACGTGACGTGAGCTTGGCGGTGGGGGCCCCTCCGGCGACCAGCAGCGTGCTGAATGCATTGGAAGCGACGATTGTCGAGGTCAGCGAGTCCCCGGGCGATCAGTATGCAGTCGAAGTGAAGCTTGACGTGGGTTGCCCGTTGTTGGCCATGATTACGAGAAAGTCCTTGCATCAACTCCGGCTGCGACCCGGCCAAAAGGTCCATGCCTCCTTCAAGGCCGTGGCATTAAACTAGTCCGCGCCTCCCGGTGGTGCACCCGCCCATGGCGGTTATTTCTTCTTTGCCGGCGGTACGCATTGTTTTCCGTCAAACTCGGGGCAGTCAGACTCACCGCTCGCCAATTTCCATAACTTGATGATCGGCGGATTGGGTTTTCCCTGAAATTCGACCACAACGTCAATCAGCCCGCCGACGGGCAGCTTTGAAAGATGCGGCATTGCCGCCTCGCTGGCTTTGAGCCAGAGAATACCGCTTCCGCTGGTGATCAGGATAAAACCTTTATCCGGGACCACGCGGATGATCGGGCTGTAAAAACTGCCTTCTTTGCCTGGCTCATCGGTAAACCCCCAACCGAGTGCGGCCATCGACATGACAAGAACGATAAGCAGAATGAATGTAAAAGGACGGAACATGATGAATCTCCTTGCTATAAGGGAGAAAAGAATTTGCGCATTATGGCAACTTGGATAAGGGATGTCTAGAACCGTGTGCCATAAAGTCATTATCGGCGTTCGACGGGAACTTCGGTAGCCGTCGAATCCTGAATGCGATACGCGCGGATGACGGGATTCGTCTTATCCTGGAGGGAAATGATGACGTGGACGGGTTCGGGAATATTGAGTTTTTCCCTGTAGCTCTCGAATTCCATGGCGATTTTGATATCCGTGCCGGATGGGCGGGCAGGGCTGAACGTATGCGAATGATAAAAGGCCGTCAAGGTGATGCCTTTTTGACGAATATCCTTTTGCGCTTGTGACATTTCCTGTGCGTCCATTTGGAAGGCGATATCGGCCCGTTCTTCAGGAGAAAGTTGCTTCAGGTCGGACAGCTTGGCCTGATCGAAACGGGCCAGTTCGGCTTCACTCATCTTGGCCAGGATGTTGGTGATTCGATAATGCCGGGTAATGGCGCTGTCCCGGCCGGCTAAAATGCCGCAGCATTCATGAGGGTCCAGGGCCCGTGCGTGTTCGATCATGTCTTCCCAGATGTCTGAAGGAATCGAAAGCATGGTGATCAAAAACCGGTCAGTATGTATACGGGTGTGCCGTCCCGGACGTTGGGGACGCTACGACCAGGCCGCGGACGATACAGGGCCGGGTTCGATCCATTGCCGTTACACGCTGCACGAGACGTGATGTTCTTCCAGCGCGGTGATCGTTGGGGTGGCGCTGCAGAGCGGGCAGCGCGGATCTTTGGGGCGTCCGACGCTGCGAAACTTCATTTCGAGCGCATCATAGATCAGTAAACGGTCCGCGAGGGTGTCGCCTATTTCCAGAATTTCTTTCACGGCTTCATTGGCCTGCAAAATACCGATGGTGCCCGCGAGGACGCCCAATACTCCGGCTTCCTGGCAATTGGGGACCAATCCGGCAGGCGGCGGTTCAGGGTAAAGACAGCGATAGCAGGGGTAGCCCTCATGCGGTTTGATCGTGGCGAGTTGTCCCTCAAAACGAAAGATGCTTCCCGAAATCAGGGGCTTTTTCGCAAAGAAGCAGGCGTCATTAACCAGGAACCGGGTGCCGAAGTTATCGGAGCCATCCAGCACCAGGTCGTAATCCGGCAACAGGGTCATAATGTTTTCGGCGCTGATATGCTCCTGATACGTTTGTACGTGCACGTCGGGATTCAACGCCTCCAGAAGCCGACGGCCGGATTCGACCTTGGGGACTCCCACGTGGGGCGTGGTGTGGAGCACTTGCCGTTGCAGGTTCGAGAGATCGACCACGTCGCCGTCAATCAATCCGATCGTGCCGATACCCGCGGCTCCCAGGTACAGGGCGATCGGTGATCCCAGACCTCCGGCGCCGATTACGAGAACCTTGGCCCGGCTCAGTTTTTGTTGGCCCTTGCCGCCGACCTGCTCGAGGATGATCTGCCGGCTGTACCGTTCGATTTGGTCTTCGGTAAAATCCATTTGCAGCCTCTATTCCACCACGTTGAGTTCTATCGGGTCGACAAGTACGCCCTTCTCACGCAAGCCTGCGATGGCGCGTTCGATTTCTTCGGTTTCACCGGAAAATTCCACGTCCATCCAGCCGGTGGTTTCGCGGACGTCGGCCCGGCGGATGCTGGTGACCACCTGGTATTCATGCCCGATCTGATAAATGACGGGCTCGGGAATCTTTTCTTCCGGAAACCTGATGTGAAATCGCAATTTAGTCATGGCAGCCACCGGCAATAGCGGGAACGATCGACACCTCGTCGCCGTCCTTGACGGGCGTGTCTTTTCCCGTCAGGAACCGGATGTCTTCCTCGTTCAGGTAAATGTTGATAAACCGCCGAATTTCTCCCTGTTCGTCGCAGATCCGGTCTTTCAACCCCGGATGCGCGTTGTTCAATTGCTCGATCAATTCGCCGATACTGTTGCCGGTTCCTTCCACTGCACTCTTGCCTCCGGTCATCGGCCGGAGGGGAGTGGGTATGCGTACGGTGATCATACCGCCCCCTGTTGTCCAAACGTTTGTTCAAATTTGACCAGGCTCGGTGGAATGCGGTACGGACGCCCGACCGAATCCACAACGGCTTCCTGGGTTTTTAATCCATTGCCGGTGATGTAGGCGACGGTCACGTCGTGCTTCTTGATGGCGCCTTGTTTTACGAGCTTGCGCAGGGTGCCGATGGTCACGCCCCCCGCGGTTTCCGCAAAAATGCCTTCCGTTTGAGCCAGGAGTTTAATGCCTTCGATGACTTCGTCGTCGGTGACCGCGTCCATGGCCCCGCCGCTTTCCGCGACGGTTTTCAAGGCATAGTAGCCGTCGGCGGGGTTGCCGATGGCCAGGGATTTGGCAATGGTGTTCGGCTTGACCGGTTTGAAGAAGTCACGTCCGTCTTTAAACGCCGTGGCAATCGGGGAGCACCCTTCGGCTTGGGCGCCGTTTACCTTCGTGGCCACGTCCTTGAGAAGACCGATTTTTTTGAATTCGATGAGGCCTTTCCAGATCTTGGTCAATAACGACCCCGACGCCATGGGTACGACGACCTGGTCGGGCGCCCGCCACCCCAGTTGTTCCGCGACTTCAAACGCCAGGGTCTTCGAGCCTTCGGCGTAATAGGGACGGATATTCACGTTGACGAAGGCCCATCGTCGTTCACCGGCAATCTCGCTGCATAACCGATTCACGTCGTCATAGTTGCCTTCGATTTCCACGACTTTCGGCCGGTAGATCAGATTGCCGAGAACTTTTGCCGCTTCCAGGTCGCCGGGGATGAAGACGTAACATTGCATGCCGGCCTGCGCCGCATGAGCGGCCACGGAATTGGCCAAATTGCCGGTGGAGGCACAGGCTGCGGTTTCATACCCCAGTTCTCTGGCGCGTGTCAGGGCAACGGCAACGACCCGGTCCTTAAACGACAGGGTTGGCTGGTTGACGCAGTCGTTCTTGATGTAGAGTTCATCGAGTCCCAAAAAGGAGCCCAGATTCTTGGCGTGCACGAGCGGCGTCATGCCGGCGTGCAACCCGACGGTCGGGCCGCCTTCAATCGGGAGCAATTCCTTGTATCGCCACAGTGACTTGGGCCCGGCTTCGATCGAGGCTCGCGACATCGCCTCCTTGATTTCGTCGTAATTATATTTGACTTCCAGAGGCCCAAAGCACAGTTCACAGACGTGAAGGGCTTCCGTGGGATATTCCTTCCCACATTCCCGGCATATGAGGGCTTTCATCTTTGCCATGGTTCAACCTCCTTCCGCATCCGGCCGGGAAACTAGGAAATACCGAGTGCCCCGGGTGCCTGCAGTTGGCACGCCTCCTGTTCGTGCTCAAACAGTTCGGTAATGTCCGGATGGTCCCCGCACAAGGGACACCTGGGATTTCGTTTCGTCTTTATTTCACGAAATGCGGTTTTTCGAGCATCAAAGTCGAGAATGCGGTCGGTGAGCGGATCACCGATCCCAAGGATCAATTTCAATGCTTCCGTAGCTTGAATGGTTCCGATGATACCGGCTACGACGCCGATGATGCCGGCTTCCTGGCAACTCGGCACCAGCCCGGGCGGCGGCGGATGTTGGAAAATGCACCGGTAGCAGGCGGATTGCTTGGGCACAATCGAGAACACCCGGCCCTCGAACCTGAGGATCCCGCCGTGGACAAGGGGTTTGCCAGCAAAATAGCACGCATCATTGATGAGAAACTTCGCCGGAAACGTATCCACGCCATCAATCACCACGTCGTAGGGCGCGATGTAATCCATCGCATTGGAGGCGGTGAATCGATCTTCGTACGTTTCAACGTTCACGTCGGGATTCAGGAGAAAGATTTTTTCTTTCGCCGATTGCACCTTGGATCGTCCGACGTCGGGCGTATGATGTAATACCTGTCGTTGAAGATTGGACCGGTCGACGACGTCGCTGTCGATCAAGCCAATCGTTCCGACACCGGCCGCGGCCAAATATAAGGCCACCGGCGATCCGAGCCCTCCGGCCCCGACCACAAACACTTTCGCCTGGGCAATTTTCTTCTGCCCCTTCCCGCCGACTTCGGGTAACAGGATGTGCCGGCTATACCGGGTGATTTGTTCTTCAGAGAAACTCATCTCGCTCGACTCAACTAGATATTAAAATATTTTTCGATGCTCAGATACCGTTCGCCCGTGTCGCACAACACCGTGACCACGTTTTGGTCCGGTCTCAGGTCTTTTGCGACCTGCTGGGCCGCAAAGACGTTGGCTCCGGCGGAAATTCCCACGAGCAGCCCTTCTTTTTTCGCCAGTAGCTTGGTGGTCTGATAGGCTTGGTCGTCGGTGACCCGAATAATATCATCAATGATGGAACGATTGAGGACCTTGGGCACAAAACCGGCGCCGATGCCTTGAATCTTATGTGGTCCGGGCGCTCCTCCGGAGAGCACCGGAGACCCCGCCGGTTCCACGGCAACAATTTTAGTATCCGGCGCACGTTCTCTCAAGACCTCTCCGCAACCTGTAATGGTTCCGCCCGTGCCGACGGCCGCCACAAACGCATCGATCTTGCCGTCCATGGCGTCCCAGATCTCAACCGCCGTCGTCGCCCGGTGAATCGCGGGATTCGCCGGGTTGGAAAATTGGTCAGGCATAAAATATTCCGGATTTTGGGCTATAATGTTCTCGGCTTCTCGAATCGACCCCTGCATGCCCTCCCACGCCGGGGTCAAAATCAATTGCGCGCCGTAGGATGATAACAGGCTTGCCCGTTCAAGGCTCATGCTCTCCGGCATGACCAGAATCAATTTGTACCCGCGAACCGCGGCGATTAACGCAAGCCCGATTCCCGTGTTCCCGCTGGTCGGTTCGACAATGGTTCCCCCGGGTTGGAGCGCGCCGGTACGTTCCGCCTCATCGATCATATTGAGGCAGATCCGATCTTTGACGCTCCCGCCGGGGTTGGCGAACTCCACTTTCCCGAAAATCGCGGCGCCGCCTTCCTCGGAAAGGCGATTCAACCGAACCAGGGGTGTCTTGCCGATTCCCTCCGTAATCTTTGATAAATATCGGGTGGTCACGCTCCTCCACCCATATAGAACAGGAATTCTACCTTATCGCCGTCTTGGACGTTCGTGGTGTCAAGCCGGTCTCGTTCGACGATTTGAGTATTGAGTTCGACGGCCACCATATGCGGGTCGATTTCTTTCTGTTTCAGGACGTCCATGACGGTGTCGGCCTGCATCTCTTCGGGTTTACCATTAATGGTGATTTGCATTATTTTCTCCGCCGTATGAGCTATGACTATAAACATGTAAAAATAACAGACTCATAACAATTTCGTCAAGAAAATGTGAAATTACAAGGGGTTACGAAATAAGTTGAGGCACCAGGTCTTTGGCGTGACCTTGGATGGCCACGTCCACAAGATCGGAATTGGGCGTCGGATCCAGATTCAATTCCGCCACAAAGGCTCCATTTTCTTTGGCAACGGGTCCGAAAGACGCGGCCGGATAGACCACCCCGGACGTTCCGATGATCAGGAGTACTTCGCAATTCCGTAACGCGTCGAAACTTTTTTGCAAATCTTCAGGAGCCAGGGATTCTCCAAACCAGACGATGTGAGGCCGGAGCAGACCCCGGCACGTTGAACATTCCGGTAAGATGGCGATGGGAACGTCGCGGTTGACGGTTATCCGTCCGCATTGCGTGCAACGTACCTTCCAGATATTGCCGTGAATTTCCGACAGGCATTGAGATCCGGCCAACGGGTGGAGCCCGTCGACGTTTTGAGTAATGAGCCAAAATTCGTTCACCCTGTGTTCCAGTTCCACAAGGGCGGTATGGGCCGGATTCGGTTGCTTGGTCGCAATGAGTTCACGGCGCCAATTGTACCATTCCCATACGAGTTTGGGATTGCGGGCAAAGGCCTCGGGAGAGGCCAGTTCTTCGGGCCGGTGATCTTTCCACAGTCCGTCCTCGCCTCGAAACGTCGGTACGCCGCTGTCCGCGGAAATGCCGGCTCCGGTCAGGACCGTCACCGCGGTGGTCCTGGCAAGCCTCGCCTTCAGTTCCTGAATTGTGGAGGAAACGTTCATGGCCTATCAAAAACGTTTTGAAAGCAGTTGAGGTATCCTGCGTGAAAGATTCACGAAGAGGGGGCAAGGTCAGACTTCGCGGAGGAATTGCTCCAACAATGAATGGTAGGCGCGGATGCGTTTCACGTATCGGACGGGTTCCCACCCGCGAGCATATCCGTACTGCAAGGTTTCGTAGTAGGATTTTTGCGTCAGAAGGGGCAGCATGGTCTTGAGGTCATCCCAGGAATCGGGATTTTTGCCCATCCGGCGGGCCAGGATTTGCGCGTCCTTGATGTGACCCATGCCCACGTTATAGGCCGCCAGGGCAATCGAGATTCGATCGGCTTTTCCGATGTGGCGGGGAAGACGTTTCTCCAGATTCCGAAAATACCGGGCTCCACCTACGATGCTCTTGGTCGGGTCTTCCCGGTTTTGGATGCCCAAGGACGAAGCGGTATCGCGGGTCAGCATCATGATGCCTCGAACTCCGGTGGGACTGACGGCATGTGGGTCCCAGCGTGATTCCTGATACGCTTGGGCCGCGAGTAACGTCCAGGAAATTCCATAGGCTTGCGCGACTCCTTCAAACTGCCGCCGATACTGGGGTAAGCGGGTTTCCATATGGCGACGGAAACGGACTCTTTCCCATAAGGGGAGATCGGAGGTGACCTGACCCGGAGCACGTTGGATGGTTTTGGATTCGGAATTGGATGGAGGAACCGGCTGGGTAACAGGAATGTTCCACCACACCCCTGCCATAAGGCTCAGGAGAGCCGCGCACGCAGCCAGACTCTTTCCAACGATAGTTGCCGCCCGTAAAAACTCTGGCTTCCCCGGACGGCGTTTCGACAAAGATGGAATCATAGCACTTCTCGTTGCCCAAGAAGACTTGAGCCCCAAGACACATTCGGATTTTATCCTTACACGGATCAGGTGCCGATCGCAAGCCTCTTTTTTCGATGTGAGCGGTTTGGAGGATGCCGATTGAACTTGGCCGGAACACGTTCAGCGTCATCTACAGTGACCATTTGAAGTTGGAGATAACGGACGTTATTGGCCGCGCGTTGGTGTTCTTCTCCTGGAACGTGCTAGTCTATGCGGAGTTCTGGATGAGTAGGAACGCGTGCCATTGCCAACAGATTTCGAATGAGTCGATGAAGAAAGGGTGAGAAAGGATGGTCGAACGAACGTTAGCTATTGTTAAACCTGACGCCGTTAAAATGCGGGTTATCGGCGATGTTATTCAGAGATATGAAGCTGCGGGGCTTCACCCGATTGCCATGAAAATGATGAGTCTGTCCAAACCGATTGCCGAAGGATTTTACGCCGTACACCGTGAACGTCCGTTTTTTCACGATCTGACCACGTTCATGTCCTCGGGGCCTTCAGTCGTCCTTGTTCTCGAAGGGGAAAACGCAATCCAGGCCAACCGGGACCTTATGGGAGCGACCGATCCGCAAAAAGCAGAGTCCGGAACGATTCGAGCGGCCCATGGGGCCTCGATCGAGGCCAATGCGGTTCACGGATCGGATTCTCCTGAAACAGCCGCGTTCGAAATAGGATATTTTTTCCCCGGCATGGATTTGCAAGCCGCTTGCTGAACGTTGCCACAAGCAGGGAACAACGATCGTAGTTCCCTGCTTTTCGCCATATGTCTGTCCCTTTTCCGTATCTACCTTTCATCGTCGTCACGTTTGCCGCGCTCCTTTTGTTAAGCGGGTGTTTCCGGTCCGCGGGCCCGGAACTAGGGGTCCTGGAATTGCGTGATGAAACCGAGAAACGCTCATTACAACAGGCTCAACGCGCATTTCTTCGAGCCGATTATTCGACGGCGGTTCAGTCACTGAACCGGTTTTTACGTACGCACCCACAATCGCCTCGATTGCCGGAAGTCCGCTGGTGGTTGGCCCGGGCGTATCAGAAAACGGGCAAACTGTCTTCTGCCGTCGAACACTTTCGCTTTTTAGCCAACACGCCGACTTGGAATTTGTATCAGACAGATGCCCGATTCCGCGCGGCGCAACTTGAGGAACGGCTGGGCAAATCGATGGCGAGTGGGGCCAGAAAGGGAATCCTGCTCTCTCTCGGCTCCGTCCAAACGCCCGGTCACGTGGACCTCGTGCTCTCGGCAAGCCGGGAAATCGCGGGAGACACGATTCTTTTGGATGTCCCATGCCGTGTCGACGGAGTCGCGTCGGACAGCCGACAACCGCTTTCTCTTGATGCGATGCGCTCTGCCGTTCAGCATATGCGTTCTCAGGAGAAAGCCGTCTACCTTGGCGTGACTCTCAGGTGCCTGGGACAGTTCGCCCGGGAACGAGAATTGGATAACTGGGAAGACTGGGCCTATGACCCACCATCGGGAACGTTGCGTCGCTCATCCTATTATTCGTTGCATTTTGGGGGCTACCGGGCCTTCCTCGTGGATTGGCTTGCTCGACTCCGCGACCTTCCGCTGACGGGACTGGTGATTCGCAACGAGGTTCCCGTAGGCCTGTATGAAGGATTCAGTCCCTTGGCCGTACAATTATTTGCCCGGGAATTCGGTGTGGATTTCGACCCGGTTCGCATGTTCAACGACGAACGGGCCGTGCTCGCGACTGATTCCGAGTCCGGCGTTCACCTTCCGGCCGTGTTCTGGAAATGGGCCGGGTGGAAAGCCCGGGAACGGTACCGCTTCATCCAAAGCCTGGTTCAGACGTTGCGCGTTCGTCTCCCTCATCTTGAGTTTGGAGTCACACTGCAACCGCAAAGCGTGACCGACCCCGTACGAGGGCTGATTCATTTTGCCGAGGATTGGGGAGACGTGGCACGCGGACCGTTTGATATGTTTGTGATAAGGATCGATGGATCGGACCCGGCGGTCGTCCATCCGATTGCTCAAGGTTCGCCCCCGGGATTTTCAGAAAACAACGATGGCGTTACCGCTGTCGCGGAGATGGCTCAACGTCTCGGCGAGCCAGAAAAAATCTGGACCATCCTTGCCCGCCGGTCCGGTTCCGCACACGTACAATCGACCATGTTACCCAAAGAAGTCGGCCGCATCTATGATCGCCGCGGGGTTCCTTGACAAACAACCGTCCCTCATTTAAGAAAAGTTTTGCCAAGACGGCTTGCGGGAGCAGAGAATGTCGGGAATGATTCCTGAAAATTTACGGTATCACAAAGAACATGAATGGGTGCGGCTCGACGGGCAAAAGGTCACGTTGGGGATCAGCGATTTCGCGCAAGATGCCTTGGGTGACGTGGTGTTCGTGGATTTGCCGAAGGTCGATACCGAATTGACCGCGAACCAGGAAATCGGCGAGGTGGAATCGACCAAAGCCACGTCCAGCCTGTACTCGCCGGTCAGCGGAAAAATCCTGCAAGTGAACGACGAATTACAGGACCATCCGGAATACCTGAACCAGGACCCCTATGGAAAAGGATGGATCGCCGTGATCGAATTGACCAATCCCGCCGCCGTTGAAGCCTTAATGACGGCCTCGCAGTACGAGGAATTTCTTTCCTCGCAGAGTTAATGCCTCCCCCTCGACATATTGCCGTTCTCGGTGCGGGTCCCGGTGGTTACGTAGCGGCTATTCGTGCGGCTCAACTCGGAGCCAGGGTGACGGTAATTGAAAACCGGGCCTTGGGCGGCGTGTGCCTGAATTGGGGCTGTATCCCCAGCAAGGCCCTGCTGTCGGTCGTCGATTTGGGCGAAAAACTGAAAAAGGCGCACGAGCTTGGCCTGCAACTCTCGGAGCCGCCGGCCTATGTCCCGGCACAAATGGTAGAGAGAAAAAACAGGGTCGTCGGCGGACTGGTCAAGGGCATTGCCACGCTCTTCAAACATTGGGGCGTGTCGCACGTCCAGGGAACGGGACGGCTCGTCAATGACCGGACGGTGCGGGTCACCCTTGCCGATGGCACTGACACGTCCGTCCAGGCGGACGGCATTGTCATCGCGACGGGTTCATCACCGGCCGCCCTTCCGATGTTTCCCGTGGATGGGTATGACATCATGACGAGCCAGGAAGCCCTGGAGATTCCACGCATACCCGAACGCTTGCTCATCGTCGGCGGGGGAGTCGAAGGGTGTGAATTCGCTTCCCTGTACGCCGGGTTGGGTTCGCAAGTGACGATTGTGGAAATGATGTCCCGTGTGTTGCCGTTGGAAGATGAAGAGATCTCGGCTTTGATCGAACGCGAGTTGAAGAAGCGTCATGTGCGAATCATCGTTGGGAACTCGGTGCAGTCCGTTGAAAAGACGGACGCGGGCATCACCTCGGAGTTGGCCGATGGAGAACGGCTGGGTTGCGATGCGATCCTGGTCTCGGTGGGACGGCGCTGTAATACAGAAGGGATCGGATTGGAAGAAGTCGGCGTCAAGCTTGGTGACAAGGGCGAAGTCGAAGTCGATGATCATTTGGAAACGAACGTGCCGGGCGTCTATGCCATCGGTGACGTGGTGGGCAAGGCCATGTTGGCTCACCTCGCGTCGGCACAGGGCAAAGTTGCCGTGGACAACATTATGGGGAATGCAAAAACCATGAATTATGACGTGGTGCCCGCGGGCATCTTTACGCTGCCGGAGATCGGGCGGGTCGGGTTGACCGAACGGCAAATTCGAGACCGGGGAATCGTCCCAAACATAGGACGGTTTCGGTATAGTGCACTAGGCAAGGCTCATGCCGTCGGCGACACGGTGGGGTTGGTGAAGATTTTGGCCGACCCCCAATCGGATCGCGTGCTGGGAGCGCATTTGGTTGGTGCCCATGCGGCGGATTTGGTTCATGAAGCGGCATTGGCCATGCAGTTGAATGCCAGAGCCCGGGACGTTGCCGATATGATCCATGCCCATCCCACGCATGCCGAAGCCTTGATGGAGGCATTCGAAGACGTCGAGGGCGTGGCGATTCACCTGGCCAGAAAAAAATCCTGATGAAAGGATGGTCAATCAAACAATCTCCAGCGATAAGCTCATTTGGAGTCAAACTTATGCTGCTTGCCGGGACCATGGGGTTTCTGTCTCTTGCGGGCTTGTTGCAAAGTCCGTCCCAGTCCACGCAATCCGATGCCTTGCCAGTGAGACAGGCCGACACGTCGTTGACGCGACTCTCTCAAGCGCAGCCCGCGACGGTTGCTGACTTTGGTCACGTCGACATTAATCGCGGTTCGGCTGAAGAGCTACGGCGTTTGCCGGGGATCGGACCGGTCCTGGCTGAGCGCGTCATTCAATATCGCCGGAAGCATGGAAAATTCGCATCCATTCGTGATATTCAAAACGTGAAAGGCATAGGCGTGAAACGGTTTGCGCAACTTGAACCGCACATTCATATTGATGGTAAGACCCTTGCGTCCGACAAATAATTTGTTGTTGCAGGACACCGGAATCTGATGCCAGATCGAGAATTGAAACGACAGCTTGATCTTATCACGCGCGGCACCGTTGAGGTGATCCAACAGCGTGAGCTTGAGGATCGGCTCAAAATGTCACTCAAGGAGGGGAGACCCTTGCGGGTGAAGGCCGGGTTCGATCCCACCGCACCCGACCTGCACCTTGGCCATATCGTGCTCATCCAGAAGCTCCGTCATTTTCAGGAGCTTGGGCACGAGGTCATCTTCCTGATCGGGGATTTTACCGGGATGATCGGTGACCCGACCGGTGTCTCCGAAACGAGGAAGGTTCTGAGCAGGGACCAGGTCCTGGCCAACGCCAAGACCTATGAACGGCAAATTTTCAAAACGCTGGATCCCGAAAAAACGCGCATTGAATTCAACAGCCGCTGGATGCAGGACATGCGGGCCCAGGAAGTCATCGAATTGTGTTCGCACTATAATCTGGCGCGCATGTTGGAACGCGACGACTTTTCCAAACGTTACCGGGATCAGAAACCCATCGGCGTTCATGAATTTTTATATCCGTTGGTCCAGGGCTATGATTCCGTGGCACTCAAAGCCGACGTCGAACTGGGCGGTACGGACCAGACGTTTAATTTGCTCGTGGGACGTGACCTTCAGCGCAATTGGGGCCAAGTCCCTCAAATCGTCATCACGGTGCCGTTATTGGAAGGAACGGACGGCGTGCGAAAGATGAGTAAGAGTTTCGGCAACTCCATTGCCCTGGAAGACGAGCCCTCGGATATGTTCGGCAAGATCATGTCGATCAGCGACGACCTGATGTTCCGGTACTATGAGTTGTTGACTTCCGATGATCTCGATGAAGTCAAGCAACGCCATCCCAAGGAGGCAAAACTGGACTTGGCGGAAGCCATGGTCACGCGCTATCACGGGGCGGATGCCGGGCGACAAGCCAAGGAGGACTTTGAGCAGAAATTTCGGAAGCGGGAATTTCCCGAACAGCCGGATGTCACGGTCACGTTGACGTCAGCGGATTTTGCAGATCCGGGAAATCCTTCAATCGGGTTGGTGGATCTACTCATGCGAACGGGATTGTTGCCCAGCAAAGGGGAAGCGCGTCGCTTGATTGCGCAAGGCGCCGTGACCATGAACCAGGAACGCTGTCAGGACGGCAATGCGGTTCTGCCGTTACAGGCAAACGAGTCGTACCAAATGAAAATCGGCAAACGGAAATATGCCCTGGTGCAGGTACGGATATAGCCTGGAGCAGACTGACCCCAAAGATGATGCTTTCCTTCTCCTTCTTCCTTGATGGGAGAGGGCTGGGGTGAGGGTGCCCCCCCATGTCCTTGACTTGCTTTTCGCGGCCTGCCTAGAATGAATTCCCTTCCATAACTGCGAGCGGGTGTAGCGCAGTGGTAGCGCATCGGCTTCCCAAGCCGTTGGTCGGGAGTTCGAATCTCCTCACCCGCTCCAAATCGTCTTTCCCTACATTCCAAGATATTCCAATAGTGTCCAAAAAGACTATGAATAAAGGCGTTTGGAATATTGACGTTTGAGTTTGAATCTCCTATCCTGTCTTTCACGTTCGTTTTTCCCACACAAAAAGGTGAAAAAATGTGACGGATTTTCAAGAGAGATTCGAACTCACGGGGAGGGGGAACCATGGCCTTGACCAAACGCAGAATTGAGAAATTGACGAAAATGGGCCTGCATGCCGACGAACGCACCTTGTATTTGAAGGTGTCCAAGGGCGGCACCAAATCCTGGGTGCAACGAATCGTGGTCAACGGAAAACGTCATGATCTTGGGCTTGGTGGGTATCCCGTCATCACCATTGAGGATGCCCGAACATTGGCTATCGAGAATCGGCGGAAAGTAGCACTCGGTGAAAACATCTTGAGGTCCCAGCATGAGGCGAAGGTTCCGACGTTTCAAGAGGCGGCGGCGGCCGTGATTTCGCTCAATGCCCCGACGTGGAAGGATGGAGGAAAGACCCTTCAATCGTGGGAGCAGACGCTGAAAGACTATGCCTTCCCGACCATTGGAGAACAGCGAGTCGATCAGGTCACGAGCAAGGATGTTCATGCGATAGTCGCACCCTTGTGGACCTCGAAACATCATCAGGGCTTGAAAGTAAGGCAACGTATCGGGGCCGTCATGAAATGGGCGCAGGTGCAGGGGCATCGGCTCGATAACCCATGCGAGGCCTTGGGCGCGGTATTGCCGAAAGCCAATAACCTCAAGGGGCACTTCAGGACCGTTCCCCATGCTGAGGTTCCTTCGGCAATCAGAAAGGTTCGGGAAAGTGGGGCTTTCCCGACGACGATTCTTTGTCTTGAATTTACGATTGTATGTGCTGTCCGTCCGAGTGAGGCGAGGCTTGCGGAGTGGTCTGAAATCAACCTGAAAGATAAGTTGTGGATGATTCCCAAAGAGAGAACGAAAACGGCTAAAGAGTTTCGGGTTCCGTTGAGCAATATGGCGTTGGCAATTCTTGATGAAGCGAAGCGTTACAAGGCACAGAACTGCGACCTTGTATTTCCAAGTGCGAGAGGTGGGACGTTGTCTGATTCCACAGTGAGTAAACTGTTCCGAGAAAACGGAATCAAAGGTGTACCCCATGCCGTAAGCCGGGCATGTTTCCGGTCGTGGTGTGCGGACATGAACGTATCACGCGAAGTGGCCGAAGCCTGTCTCGCCCATGCCGTCAAAGGAGTTGAGGGAGCTTATCAACGCTCCGATCTGTTCGAGCGGCGGCGATCGGTGATGCAGAAGTGGTCCGACTACATCACCGGGGCCCCACGTGCCGACGTGATCCCGTTGCACGGCTGATAGACTTATCTTTGCCTTCGTAGCCGCGCGATCTTATTGCGCCGCCGTCTTCTGATACCATCTGTGCTCCTTCACAGGAATGCCGTTCTGTCACGATTCAAAATACGGTCCTACAACAAGGTCTTTCTGTCTGGGCTTGCCAAATGGTAACGTAGCACCTGTCATCCTTGAAGCAGTTCGTGAGTCAGTAAAACGAGAACCAGAGAAGCAACGCATGGCAAGAGAAAGACGAACAAAGCGGAAATCTGCGGTCAGCGAAAACCCTAACAGCCAAGGTGCCACGACTGGCTATGAGGCCGAGCTCTGGCGCATGGCCGACACCCTACGCGGTTCGATGGACGCGGCCGAATACAAACACGTCGTCCTTGGTCTTATCTTCCTAAAATACATCTCCGACGCTTTCGAGGAAGTGCACGCACGCCTCGAAGAAGAGCGAGCACAGGGCGCCGACCCTGAGGACCCGGACGAGTACCGTGCCGAGAATATCTTCTGGGTGCCGCCGGAGGCCCGCTGGTTGCATCTCAAAGCTCAGGCAAAACAGCCCACCATCGGCCAGTTGATTGACGACGCGATGGACGGCATCGAGCGCGACAATCCGGCGCTCAAGGATGTGCTGCCCAAGAACTACGCTCGTCCCGCGCTCGATAAACAACGGCTCGGCCAACTTATCGACATGATCAGCAACATCAGGGTGGGCGACGAGGCCGCCCGGTCGAAGGACGTGCTGGGCCGGGTTTACGAATACTTCCTGTCGCAATTCGCCAGTGCTGAAGGCAAGAAGGGCGGCGAGTTCTACACTCCGCGCTGCGTAGTCAAGTTGTTGGTCGAGATGTTGGAGCCCTATCAGGGTCGGGTCTACGATCCCTGCTGCGGGTCGTCCGGCATGTTCGTGCAGTCGGTGGAGTTCATCCGCGTGCACGCCACCGGCAACGGAAACGGACGAAAGGCACCAAAGGGCTCCAAGGCCGACATCTCCATCTACGGCCAGGAATCAAATCACACGACGTGGCGCCTCGCTAAGATGAACCTCGCCATCCGAGGTATCGAGGGGCAGATCGCCCATGGCGACAGCTTCCACAACGACCGCCACCCCGACCTTAAGGCCGACTTTATCCTCGCCAATCCGCCGTTCAACGTCTCCGACTGGGGCGGCGAGCGGCTCGTTGAAGACAAGCGCTGGCAATGCGGCACGCCGCCCAAGGGCAACGCCAACTTCGCCTGGGTCCAACACATGGTCCATCACCTGGCGCCTAGGGGCGTGGCCGGGTTCGTGCTCGCCAACGGCTCGATGTCGTCGAACCAGTCGGGCGAGGGCGAAATCAGGAAAAATCTGATCGAGACGGACCTCGTGGACTGCATGGTCGCGCTGCCGGGCCAACTCTTCTACTCGACCCAAATCCCCGCCTGTCTCTGGTTTCTTGCCCGCGACCGCAAAGACGGCAAGTACCGGGACAGAAGGAAGGAAATCCTGTTTATAGACGCCCGCAAACTTGGTCGCATGGTTGACCGCACCCACCGCGAGTTGACCGACGAAGACGTCACCCGCATCGCCCACACCTACCACGCTTGGCGCAACGGCGTAGACACCTACACCGACGTCCCCGGCTTCTGCAAAAGCGCTACGCTCGAAGAAGTACGCAAGCACGGCTACGTGCTCACCCCGGGCCGCTACGTCGGCGCCGAAGCCACGGAGGAAGATGCGGAACCCTTCGAAGACAAAATGAAACGTCTCACCGCGCAACTTCGCGCACAACAAGCCGAAGCCGCAAAGCTGGATGAGACTATCAAGGCCAATCTGATTGCCCTTGGGTTTGGAGAGGAGTGATGGCAGCGGTCCATTACCACACGGGCCGATTCCCGCCCGATCAGCGCTTCGATTGGCCGAAACTAATCCCGCTCATTGGCCCGGCTGCGGCCGCGGTGGCGCGCTACGACGGGATGCTCGCCGCCATTCCCAACCCCGGAGTTCTTCTTGCGCCTCTTACCACTCGCGAAGCGGTGCTCTCTTCGCGTATCGAAGGCACCCAGGCCACCATGGGCGAAGTTCTGGAGTTCGAAGCTGGACAGGAACCAGATTCTCCCGCGCGCCGTGACGATATTCATGAAGTACTCAACTACCGC
The DNA here is from genome assembly GCA_965204475.1 of Nitrospirales bacterium. Classification (GTDB taxonomy): domain Bacteria; phylum Nitrospirota; class Nitrospiria; order Nitrospirales; family UBA8639; genus Bin75. The sequence goes on along the minus strand of OZ241988.1, from coordinate 747,700 downwards.
GCCGCCGTACGGCGGGCGGAAGAGATGATGAAAGAACTGCCATTATGCCAACGGGTTATCAGAGAAGCCCATTCAATATTGATGACTGGCGTACGTGGCGAGGGCAAGTTGCCTGGCGAGTATAGAAAAAGTCCCAACTGGATCGGGCCACCCGGATGCGCCATAGAAGAGGCGACATTCGTGCCCGTGGAGGCGGACAAGCTCCAGGACGCGATGAGTGCATGGGAACACTACATCCATCAAGACGCACCTGACCGGCTGGTGCAACTTGCCGTGCTGCACGCTGAATTCGAATCGCTGCACCCATTCCTGGATGGCAATGGCCGCCTCGGTCGGATGTTCGTGCCCTTGTTTCTGTGGCAATGCGGCCTCATTCGCCAACCCATGTTCTATATCAGCGCCTACTTTGAAGCGCACCGCGACGCATACTACGAAGGCTTGCTGGCTGTCTCGCGTGACGACGACTGGACGGGTTGGTGTCAGTACTTCCTGGAAGGGGTACGGGCACAGGCGGAGGAAACCTAGCGAAGACGCAAGGCGTCATCGACCTGTACGACAGCATGAAGGGCCGTGTGGCAGCTGTCACCCGCTCCCAATACGCCATCCAAGCTTTGGACTGGATATTCGAACGTCCAACTTTCAGTAATAGCCACTTTGTGGCTGCGGCAGGCATTCCGGGGCCGACGGCCAGACGATTTCTTAAGGTGTTGCGCGAAGCTGGAATTCTCAGAGAGCTTATTCCAGGTCGTGGTCGCCGGGCTGGTATACTCTTGTTCCCGGAACTCCTCAATGTTGTGGAAGGAGATAAATTATTTTGACGATCACTCAATCCACACAATATAATTTGTCAATCATTTTCATATAAAAATGACTAACAAATGGCTTTGACGATAATATGTGACCAACAAACGCGAGCAATTCGGAGCGAGCGATCTCGCTTTAACAACAATAAACCGACGCCATCGGCCTTTACCAGACCATAAGCGGAGCGCCATGGGGATAGACCGGCCTATCGACATTACCGCGGATCAGCGAAAAACCCTCCTGGCGCTACTCAAACGACACCTGCCGAACACCACGGCCTGGGCCTACGGCTCCCGCGTCAAGTGGACCTCACGTCCACAGTCCGACCTGGACTTGGTCGTATTCACCAAGCCCGAACAGGAACGCCGGGTTTCCGAACTCAGAGAAGCCTTCGAGGAAAGCAACCTGCCTTTTCGGGTAGACCTGCTCGTCTGGAGGACCCTTCCCGAGCAGTACCGCAAGCAGATTGAGGCCGAGCATGTGGTGTTGGTGGAGAAAGAAGAGCAGGTTGTTGCGGGGGAGTGGAGGAGAAGGTTATTGGGCGAGCTAACAGAGAACTTTGATGCGGTTCGTGTCCCTATAAAGCAAGCAGACAGGCAGCCTGGCCCTTACCCGTACTATGGCGCATCTGGGATAGTGGATAGCATTGAGGATTATCTCTTCGATGGTGAATACCTTCTCATCGCAGAAGATGGTGAGAACCTTCGGACCCGAAACACACCGATCGCATTTCTCGCCAATGGAAAATTCTGGGTCAACAACCATGCTCACATCGTGCAAGGTAACCACGAGGCGAATACACGTTATCTGATGTACGCACTGTCAGAATTGGACATCAGCGGCTATCTCACTGGCTCCACGATGCCCAAGCTGACACAGGCCAACATGAATCAGATTCCTCTGCTCACGCCCCCACCATCCGAACAACGCGCCATCGCCCACGTCCTGGGCACGCTGGATGACAAGATCGAACTGAACCGGCGCATGAACGAGACGCTGGAGGCCATGGTGCGGGCACTGTTCAAATCCTGGTTCATCGACTTCGACCCCGTCCGCGCCAAGATGGCAGGCCGCGACCCCTACCTCGCGCCTGAACTCTGGGACCTGTTCCCTGACGCGCTGGACGATGAGGACAAGCCCGTTGGGTGGAATAAGAAAGCGATGGGAGAACTTTGCGAGGTCGCGATTGGCGGCCTGTGGGGAAAAGACCAATCAGAATCAACTGACCGCGAAGAGTATTACTGCCTGCGAGGAGTGGATCTTCAGCACCTCCGACAACTAGGTGAGGCGCCGAATGTGCCTTTACGTTTTGCTAAGAGCGCCGCAATTGAGAAGCGCAGCGTCTCAAGCAGTGACGTACTAATTGCTGCATCTGGCGCTGGCCCCTGCGGCCGGCCGCTATGGGTTGGAATTGAAGACTTTTACAATAGTTGCAAGAATAGCAGGCGAACAATCTACTCAAATTTTGTCAAAAGGCTGCATTGTAAATCTCCCAGCGTTGCCTGCTTTCTCGATAGACATCTGAATGAAATGCGAGAGAGTGGCGAGATTCAAAAATATATTTCTGGTACTTCTGTGCCCAACCTGAACGACAAAGGTTTGCTCCAAGCGCATCAGATCCTTCTGCCTTCCGAGTCCCTCCTTGATGTCTTTCTCGAAGTTGCGTTGTTTGTGCAAAGGCATCTCTTTAGTGGGGAGAACTCCACACTTGCCCAAACCCGCGACCTCTTGCTCCCCAAACTCATGTCCGGCGAAATTCGCGCTGCCAGTTAGCGTTTAACATACCTTAGCAATCTGCTCTAAAGCTAAGTTGGTCATTCCCCTGTGAAGGAGCTATCCTCTTCAGGAAGGCTAAATCGGAAAATATGGTCTTGGTTTGTTGATATATGATATTGACAAATGTATATTACAATTGTATTTTACATAAATTACGGTAAAGTGAAAAAACTACGATGAATCTCTCGATTGCAGAGTTGGCCCGTGCCGTGAATAGGAGCGAGATCTATGTGCGCCAGCATATTCATCGGAAGCACCTGAATGCGCGCAAGGACGGGCGCAACGTGTCCGTGGCAGTTGACGAGGCAATTCGTTGGGCGCGCGAGCGCGGACTTTCGTTTAAGTTGCCGGCTCGTGCCTCGGTAACGGCTGGGGCCGTGAATGGCCGGACCGCTCGAATGACGGTACTGGCGTGGCATGCACAAGGTAAACAACCTCGAAATCTGTTCACGCTCATACGCCACCGAGGGCAGGATGCGCTAGGGCCTTGGGTTAGCGAACCGGACAAGACTTGGTCCAAGGACGACCTTACGCATGAACTGAGACTATTTTCTTTCGATGCGCCCTTTGAATGCTGTCAGGCATTGGCCGACCGCATCCTGGATTCTGGTACGTTGGAGGTCGACGACATTGAAATTCACTACGACCTGGAATCTACTCCACGCCGCCACTGGGCTTATCGGGATGACCGTCCGCTCAACGACGCTTCCCTGCGCAGCCCGTTCTCAAGGCACAGTGCAGAAATCATTGAGTATTGGAGTTTCACAGCAGAGCCTCGGAAGCGCTGGCTGGAGATACTCGAATTCCTCCCGACCGACTTGCCGCCTCGACTCACGCGCTTGGGCTTCCCGCTCGACCGCCGCTCGGACCGGGTCGGAAACCTCATGATCGCGGGGGCTGAGGATGCGATTGCCTGCGATCTGGTGGCACATCACGATCGAACGCTGAAGTTTCGAGTAGATACGAACGAACTGCTGCCCGGGGCCTATCGCGCCACGGTCTGGGCGACCCACAGCGGCGATGAAGTGCTTCGACGAGAGATTTCAGTCACGCCGGGCCAGACCGTGGTCGAGGTTCCATCTGATGTCGATCACATCGGCTTTGCGATTTTCCGGACTGCTGACGGACAGTGTATTGACTTGATGGAGGCGTTTCTGCTCATGGAGGTCGGCGTTCGCATGGAGATCGATTCCGGCCCGATGCTGCATTTGCACGACCGCTTGGGCCGTGAGATACACACGGTCAAGCCAGCGGGTCCTATCTCCAAGATCGAAGCCCACTCAGACAACGACAGCCCCAAACTCGACAAGGAAATCAGGCGGCAAAATATCGATCGTAGGGTCTACGAACGAGAGACTGCTGCGCGCCGAGAAGGCAATTTTGCGCGCTTTCAGCCCACCCAGTTTGATCAGGCTGTTCAGTACTTAATCCGCCTTCTGCGTCAAGACTCCGACCGAACGGCACCGGTCTACCTCGCTGATCCGTATTTCATGAGCCCTTTGAAGGGGGATAAGGGGACACGGCTATACCTCGATATATTCGCAGCCACCGCCGGCCGACCATTGCGAATCCTGTGCGCGCAGAGAGAAAACAGTGACACACAACCATGGTGGTCGAATTACCCCAACCAGATTACTACCCATGTCAGTGTTCGAGCGTTCCTCAAGCACGATGATCATAAGCCTGGTTTTCATGATCGTTACTTGATAACACCAGAGCGTGAGATCATCATCACCCACTCGATAAATGGCTGGCTTAAAGATGGAGTTACCTTTGCCGGACTTCCCTACGGTGTATATCGGGCCGAAGCGGAGCAGTTATGGTCGATGGATGTTGAATCGACCGCCACCCCCCTATTTGTTCGAGTAATCAGCTAATGGACAGCGACATCATACCCAGCGTCTCCCTGCCTCCTGAAGCGAAGGCCGTTGTCTGGCGGATATTCGGTGAGGGTGAATCGTCCCTGAAGCGACGTTCGACTTACGAACTCATCGAGCCGATCATCGGAAAGCATGTTTCCTCCACGGACCGGGGGCAGGCTATCGGCGAAATCCGCGGGTGGTTCGAGTCCCATGGAGATCGACGATGGCTCAAGTCTGAAATGAGTGAGCCAATTGCCGTCCTGATCCTGGAGGGGATCGGGACCGAGCGTGGAGAGACTGCTGTCTGGGCCGTCGGCTCGATCGATGCCGATTTGGCCGCGCGCATTATTCGTTCCCTCTGGTTTCCCAAAGAAATTGATTCGTTCCTCGAAGCGGCGCTTAAGATATTGGAAAGGCTCTGCGATCGAGACGAGGTTCTTGACGCGAGCAGGATCACGAGGCTTGATTCCAGTAGCGCAAAGATGCAGAAAGATACCAAAGAGAGGCTGAAGGTTTTCCAGGACCTGGACAACCATGGCTTTGAACTAGTCTACGGGGGGCTATATTCTGCGGTAGAAAATCTGGTCGATCTCGTGGTCGATCTATACCCCGAGCAGTTCGAATCCTTGATCGAGAGGCTTGATCATCCAGTGGTGCGAGCGCGGATGGCCTACCGCATGATCGCCATGGTCTGCCATTCGGACCACCGCGAGACCTTGCAGTGGATCAAAGAGGGGTCATGCGATGCCCTGATTGCGCTGGCGATTGTGCACACGTTGAACACCGTCAACAAGTTGGACGAGGAACTTCGGTTTGCCGATCGCACGGACGCGGATCAATACGTATGGAGCACCGACCTCCGCCATCCCCAGGATGACCTTGATGCTGCCGCCGCTGGCCTCCTCACCGGCCTAGTTGATCGCCTGGCCGTGCTTGATCCACTTGCGTGCGCACGCTGGATCGGCGAACTGCTCAGCGCCGCCCCTTACATGCTAGATCTACGTGGTGACCGTAGTAGGATGCCGCGTCGAATCGAGCAGCTTGAGAGGGCGTGCACAGAGTTGATCGTGCGTCTTGTTCGCTGTTCGTGGTCCGACGATCTGCTTGCCGAACTTCGCGCCGGCCTATGCTTGACTCCTCGAAAGACCTGGACCCGGCACATGGCGGAGATCGCTTGGGAAATCCGCGATGTGGAGCCTGAGCGCGCCGCTGAGATCGCCCGCTTGACTCTTGATGAGCATGAGCGGCACATTGCCGAGGAATTAGAACAGAACCATCTATTCCTGAACTGGAGTGACTGGCACCACCGCGAGTGGATCTGTGGCCTCGGCGCCGTCCTTGTACTGTCTCGTGAAGAACTCGACCTGCCGAGTTGGGTCTCGGCGCGGTGCCGAGCTTTGCCGCTTAGCGTGTGGGATGCCGAGGAGAATTACGAAGTTTTCAGCACCGCCGACCGTGCCGCGCAGCACTGGTTTCTCGTCGCACTCCACGCGATCAGAGCGCTAAATGAGCTTGGCCGTACCATTGATCCTGTTGCGGTCCGCACTCTCGCCGAAACCCTATGGGCGCACTGCCACTTCGTTGGTCAGCCCCTCTATAGCTCCCCCGAAGCCTCGGTCCTAGCGGAGCATGCGGCCCGCTCTGCCGTCGAGTTTGGCGAGTCAAGCGACATATGGTTGTTGAACCAGGTACGTCATCCAGGAGTCGGGCCTTGTGCCTTATGGGCGCTAATTGACCAGGGAAAGCTCAAGAGCGCTCGCGAAGGTAAGACGGATGCATACTACGACGAGATGATCACCACCGAACTCGTCAGGATCGCCTCGGATCGCTTCGGCGATGGAATGCAATTCAACCCTGATGCGTTGCAATATTGGGGGCGGCTATGGTTCTCGCTAGGCGCCGTCGATGAGGCCGAAAAAACCGCCATGGCGATTATCTCTGTGCCGCTGAGGGGGCATGATCGTGTGTACAAAATTATGGCATTGAAGTTGCTCGCCTTCGTTGCTAGTAAGCGAAAGCTAGAGCCAACGATCGCGGATTATCCCACGTCGCTCCATAGTGAACTATGGCCCGGTTATACGCCTAGCGAGGAACGTGAGGACCGCCAGGAGATCGATGAGTTGCTCAAACAATCAAAGATACCCATTCTCTGAGCGACGGTTGAGGTGATCCTGAAAAGCTGCACGAGTTAATAGTTTTCGAGGGCTTGATGGCAGTCGAGAAGATGACGACGAAACGATGTCGATTTACAGCGGAGTTCAAAGCTTAGGTGGAGATGAAAAGATTGTTCGGCAAGGTTAGATCCCTACTTTGAAGAACGCCGCATCTCCCGATGAAGCTTGGCCGCAAACCCGACGGCGTTTGGATACAACACGGCTAGCAACCTCCTTACACACGGCCTGATGCTGTGTTGATGTTCTCTATTGATTGCCGCACGTGAAAGTGTCTGAGGGCAAAATCCAGCAATGAGATAATGGATTGACTGATGAAGAGGGTTCAAGATAGGCCAAAAGGCAGCAGCGAGAATATTTTGACTCTTCCTAGAAACGCCGGGCGTTCCATCGTCAAAGAAAGTGTCTTGATCGCCTGTCCGCTTTTGAGAACGGATGAGTTTGTCAAATTCTGCAAGGTGCGTAGCCTTTTACTTGATCGGGAACGCTTGCTCAGACTGGAACGGCTTGGACTGTTTGCGCCTATCTTCCGAGTACGAACGCCACCGCGCGCACGGAGGAAGTTCGTGATTCCGACTACAGCAGATAACGACTGGTTCAAAAAAGGGTGGGCTTGGGACACGACCTCCGTGAGAGTTGCTTATGAGATTCCCGATTCCAAGGCTCGCAACCATGAGGGCTACTACTCGATTTTTCAGATCGGCCACCTTGACTTTATCCTGAATCTCATGAACCTGCCAGTACCCATGGACCGTTTTCTGGAAGCGGCAGAAACGGCAGAGGTAGATTGGAATAAAATGGGCAGGCAATGGTTAAAACACTTCAAGAACTTTGCAAATGTATTGCGTGACAATGACCATCGTCGTAGCCAAGCTCTGCTTTGCCAGTTTATTTCTAATCGCTACTACTATCATACCCAGAGTGATCAACGTACGCGCCAAGTATCCCATGGATTTTTGGAAGACCAGTGGATAAGGGTCGATGCAATGAACTGGGATTGGCACGAGTATGTTCGTCACTGGAAACCACGCCGGACTGAACGCCTGTTCCAACTTACACGCGATAAACTGCGTGGCGCCTATGAAGGGTTGGCGATTGCACAAGAGAGTTGCGATCCGATGGCGTCTTGGTATCAACTCATTCAGTTCGTGTCCGTTAGCGAGCGGCGTAAGCTTAAGGGCGATGCTCTCCGAGCCGAAACTCTACGCGCAGGCGCATATATGCTGCGACTTCTTTATAAGGACTTGTACAGCGAAGATTTGCCCCACCCCAATGAAGTCACTGGGACCATCATCACCCATATTCCGGAACTGGAGATTCGCCAAGATACGCGGCGTTATTTGGAGTTTGTCGCAAACCGCTACGGGGTGAATCCACAGCCCAAACTATGCCTGATGGTTGAAGGCCCCTCTGAGGAATTGGCGGTTCTGAAAATATTCGAGAACTGGTTGGGGATGCATCCCGGCAGACTCGGGGTCGAGATCATATCGCTCGGCGGTGTCGGTAACGCGACCGGCAAAAAAAAGGAAGATCGATTTCAGGCGATTTTGCGCCTCGTGGATTACCTTCACCACCATCAAACACTCACGTTTCTCATGCTTGATAACGAGAACTATGCAGAACGGCTAAAAGAGGCAGCCAGAAAGAAGAAGTCAGTCCATCAACGGCACCGTTATGTCACTAGGCCAGAATACATAAAAATCTGGCGCAGATCGTTTGAGTTGGACAATTTCTCAGCAACGGAGATCGCCACGTCGCTTAGCTCAGTGGCGCCGAGAAAAGAGCGTTTCACCAGTTTGGAAGTCACCATGTGCATGAAGAATATTAAGAGTAATAGTCACATGAAGTGCTTAGAGGAGCTTTATAAAAGAAAGACAGGCGGAGACATTCCAAAGCCCAAGCTGGCGGAGCGGCTTGTCGATGGAATGCTGGGCCAAGGGGTACGCCGGAAAATTGAAAACCGTCCGATCGTGAAAACGTTAGAGCGGGTCGCTACTTTAGCTGCGCGCAACCATCCTCCTACGATGCTCAATGTATGGGAACGCAATCAGGCCTCAAAGTATTTCGGCAAGAAGGGACGCTAAAAGCACTCACCAAAACGGAAGTGTCAACGACGGCGCTCTTTCGCATACTTCCGGCGTTCTTGGTTCACGACGTCCAAAATCTCCCCCTCCTGAGCCGCCGACGTTTCCCGAGAGCGTACGATCACGGGCCGCAACAACACACCGCCCTTCGTGAATCGGGGTGCCAAATAGTCTCCCTCTCCAAGATTCATGGCTTCCCGCACTTCACGGGGCAACGTGATCTGCCCGGCCCGCCGGATCCTCACGAGATCCAACCCGCCTTTCCTAGATAAGATATCTCTGTTTTTTTTCATGTCAAAGTTCATTTTATGTAATTTTACGAATTTCGTATTTTATTATTCCATGAACGTGTCCTAAAGTAAATAAGTCCACGGCTTGGGAATCTCAATCTTGCAATTGGCCGATCTGTGACCTCTTGATTCAGTAGCCAACATGCTCCGTGTTGGACTATTATGGACCGATTTGAGGGCATATGACAGTGAAACATGCCAAGCCTAACCGGAAGGGGACCGTAGCCGTGGTCAATCCGTGGGAGATGCCGTGACCCGCATCACCGAATCCGTGGTCGAAGACGCCGCGCTGGACTGGCTGGATAGCCTCGGCTGGAGCGTTGCGCACGGGCCTGACATTGCTCCCGACACTCTAGCTGCCGAGCGTGCCGACTACGGGCAGGTGGTCTTGGAACGGCGGCTGCGGGATGCCCTGGCCCAACTGAACAGGGATCTGCCTGCGGAGACGCTTGAAGATGTCTTCCGTAAGCTGACGCGCGTCGAGGGCACGACACTGGAAGCCCGGAATCGCAGCTTCCATCGGATGCTGGTGGAGGGTGTGACGGTCGAGTATCGGACCGATAACGGCGCTATCCGTGGGGCGCAGGCCCGGGTGATCGACTTCAACGTTCCCGCCAATAACGACTGGCTTGCGGTTAACCAGTTCACGGTCGTCGAAAACCATCACGAGCGCCGCCCGGATATTGTGCTGTTCGCCAACGGTCTGCCGCTTGGGGTGATCGAACTCAAGAACCCGGCGGACGAGGACGCCACTGTCTGGACCGCGTGGCAGCAACTTCAAACCTACAAAGCCGAACTGCCGTCGCTGTTCGTCATGAACGCGGCCTTGATGGTCTCGGACGGGGTGCAGGCGCGCATCGGCACGCTGACCGCCGGGCGGGAATGGTTCAAGCCTTGGCGCACGATTTCCGGCGAGGGCTTGGCCGACCCGCACATGCCCGAATTGGAGGTGATGCTGGAAGGCGTCTGCGAGCCGCGCAGGTTCCTTTCTCTGGTGCGTGATTTCATCGTGTTTGAGGACAGCGGGAGTGGTGCGCCGGTCAAGAAGATGGCTGGTTATCATCAGTTTCATGCCGTGCAGGTGGCTGTGGCGGAGACATTGCGCGCGGCCGAGTTGCGAGAGGGGAAGTCTGACGAAGAATTTGGCCGCTATGAATCGGGCCGTCAGCCGGGCGGTGAGCTTGGTGACCGGCGGATCGGCGTGGTTTGGCACACGCAGGGCTCGGGCAAGAGCCTGACCATGGCGTTCTATGCCGGGCGCATCATCCGTGAGCCGGCGATGGAAAATCCCACCGTGGTTGTTTTGACTGACCGCAACGACCTGGACGATCAACTTTTCGGCACGTTTGCGCATTGTCAGGATCTGTTGCGCCAGCCGCCGGTGCAGGCAGAGAGCCGGGCGGATTTGCGGGCCAAGCTTGCGGTGGAATCAGGTGGGGTGGTGTTTACGACGATTCAGAAGTTTATGCCGCCTGCGGGGATGCCTTCACCCCAGCCCTCTCCCGGTGGGCGAGGAGGGCAGGAGGGTGGGGAGGTGGCGGCTTTGTCCCATCGGCATAACATTGTGGTTATTGCGGATGAGGCGCATCGTAGCCAGTATGATTTCATCGACGGGTTTGCGCGTCACATGCGTGACGCCTTGCCCAATGCCTCGTTCGTGGGCTTCACCGGCACGCCGATTGAGCTTCAGGATGCCAACACCCGTGCCGTGTTCGGCGACTATATCAGCATCTACGACATTCAGCGGGCCGTCGAGGACAAAGCGACGGTGCCGATTTACTACGAGAGCCGGCTGGCGAAGTTGACATTGGACGAGGAGGAGAGACCGAAGATCGATCCCGGTTTCGAGGAGGCGACCGAGGGCGAGGAAGTCGAGCGCAAGGAGAAGCTCAAGACCAAATGGGCGCAGTTGGAAGCGGTGGTTGGCGCTGAGAACCGCCTGAAGCTCGTGGCCCAGGATATTGTTGACCACTTCGAGCAACGCCTCGAAGCTTTGGACGGCAAGGCGATGGTGGTGTGCATGAGCCGGCGCATTTGCATCGACCTGTATCGTGAACTGGTGCGTTTGCGCCCGGATTGGCATGACGAGGACGACGACAAGGGCAGCCTCAAGGTCGTGATGACCGGCGCCGCGTCCGACCCGCCAGAATGGCAGCCGCATATTCGCAAAAAGTCCCGGCGTGAGGATTTGGCCAACCGCTTCCGTGACCCTTCCAGCACGTTGCGTATGGTGCTGGTGCGGGACATGTGGCTCACGGGTTTCGACGCGCCGAGTCTCCACACCATGTACGTGGACAAGCCGATGCGCGGCCATGGGCTGATGCAGGCCATCGCCCGGGTCAACCGCGTGTTCCGGGACAAGCCCGGCGGCCTTGTCGTGGATTACCTTGGGCTCGCCCATGAACTGAAGCGTGCGCTGGCGACCTACACTGAGAGCGGCGGCACGGGGAAGACCTCGCTCGATCAGGAGGAAGCGGTGGCAGTGATGCTCGAAAAATACGAGGTCTGCTGCGATTTGTTTCATGGCTTCGACTGGTCGAAGTGGATCAAAGGCACCCCCGCGGAACGGCTGGGCCTGCTGCCTGCTGCGCAGGAACACGTCCTGGCCCAGGAGAACGGTAAGGATCGCTGCATGCAGGCGGTGCTGGAACTGTCACAAGCCTTTGCCTTGGCCGTGCCGCACGCGGAGGCGCTCCGTATTCGTGACGACGTGGCGTTTTTTCAAGCGGTCCGTTCGGTGCTGGCCAAGCGCGCTTCGACTGAGGCACGGCCCGAGGAGGAGTTGGATCACGCCGTGCGCCAGATCATCTCGCGCGCGGTGTCGTCTGAAGGCGTGATCGACATTTTTGCCGCCGCCGGTTTGGAGAAGCCCGATGTCTCGATCCTCTCTGATGAGTTCCTGGCCGAGGTGCAGGGCATGCCGCAACGCAACCTTGCGGTGGAACTGTTGCAGAAGCTGTTGAAAGGCGAGCTCGTGATCCGCCGGCGGAAGAACGTGGTCCAGGCACGCTCCTTTGCCGAAATGTTAGAGCAGACCCTTCGCCGCTATCAGAACCGCGCCATTGAAGCGGCGCAGGTGATCGAGGAGTTGATCCAGCTTGCCAGGGATATGCGTGAGGCGAACGCTCGTGGCGAAACGTTGGGGTTGTCGGATGACGAGTTGGCTTTCTACGACGCGCTTGAGACCAACAACAGCGCGGTGAAGGTGCTAGGCGACGAGACCCTGCGGGCGATTGCGCGCGAACTGGTCGAAACCGTGCGTGGCAACGTCACGATCGACTGGACTTTGCGCGAGAATGTGCGCTCTCAACTCCGGGTGTTGGTCAAGCGCATTCTCCGCAAGCACGGCTATCCGCCGGACAAGCAGGAAAAGGCGACGCAAACCGTGTTGGAACAAGCGGAGGTGCTGTCCGCCGGCTGGGCCGTTTGAAGCCGACTCACAAACTTGTCGGAGAGAAACTATGATAATTGCGTCCTCACGAGCGCCACGGGTTTTGACCATCTATATTCGCTTGGGCGATATCGCTGTGGTGAAGCTCACCGGGCATGAACCAAACGGCTTGCCAACTTCCTGTATTTATGTGGGGTTCTGAGTGACGATGAGTTTGCCACCCACACTTTTCCCCATAAGCAAGAGAATTTTTGTTTTTATTGCTGCAGTGGAAAATCATAGAGCACAAGGCAGGCAAAAATGAGACGTTCAATGAAGGTCCCATTTAAGTCCGTGGCCATCGGCCGTTATTTCGGATTTGCGTGACAGCGCACGCTTGCAAAAAAACCGTCTATTGGGGTCTTCTGGGCAGTTTTGGCCGTCGTAACCTCTGGTTTGATGCCGTCCATGGTGACAGCGTGATCACCAGATCGGAACCTGAGTTCGCCGCGTAGATTGACAAGTCCTGTGAATATCTGCCGGAAGCCATATCCGTGATTGATGTCAGATCCGTGCCGCGATACTCCGTCCCGCAACGCCGCGAGCAATGCCCTTCCATCGTCGCGTAGCGCCGCATAAGCGGGACATTGGCGTAGGCTCTTCAGAATCCCGATACCATGATCAGCAACAACGAACTCAAAGACACTAGGTTCAGCTTGATAGGCGATAATCCCTGTTTCCGGCGCTTCGGCATGCTCGTGGATGTTGTTTTCTAGTTCTTCCATCGCGGCGACCAGTTGTCCCGAGACCGATTGGGGGAGTCCTGAAATCTTCCGTCCTGCCCGTTTTGCTATCATGAGAAAGCTCGTCAAACGAGTGCTATTGTTCCCGTTTCTGGTAGCCCGGATAAAACCCACCCGCTGGTCTGCTTGACTCACCCAGATTTTCTTTCCCTGTTCTAGGGCTGCGACCAGCGGTCCAGTGTCAGTCAGTGAAAGCCAGCTTTTCAGGTGTGGCAGTTGTCCTCCTGCGGACAGATGCAAGAGTTCGAGCAAGGGACCGAGTTGTCGCGTCTCATAGGTTGACCGTAACAGCACCTTATCGAGCCTGCCGCGCAACGCTGCGAAAGCTAGCCCGTCTACATCACTGAACAAAAGTTGTTTGTGGGCCGCTGTCATTCCCGGGAGTTAGGCACGGAGACAGCGCTGAACACTTGATTGTAACTCTGTCTCACGAGCGTCCAGTTTTGCGTCAACAGCTCGTCAACCGGCATATTTTGAGCCGTCAGCGCTGTCTCCCATTTGATCTTGCCGTCATCTGTTAAGATCCCGCGGCGGCGTTTGATCGCCTTCATATACGGCGTAGTTTCGAGCACCGTTGTCTTGTCAAAGGCTTTTACAAGGCTCGACAGTACATTCGCACCACCTCCACGCAACACAAGATGCAGGGGCCGTCCCACCCCTCGCGCCAACTTCACGAGCTGTTTGGCATGCCATTCAATGCGCCCAGCCCAGCCCGCGCCGGTCGTGAACTCGAACGCTACATGAGTCACTTCGCTACGCGCCAGAAGGTAGTTCGTCCATTGCTCCCAGTCGCGCTCTGTCCTCGCATTGACGTGCAGTGCCGCCTGCACTCCCGCCCGCAAGAATTCTTCATGTGTGATCGCAATGCGTTTCATATTGGCCATGTTGTCCCAGCGCGGTTGATCGGTAAACAAGCTGAAGTTCGGAGTCGTTACCAACTTTACGCCCAATTCGTGTAGCATGCGGATTGCGGCCCGCCTTCCGTTCCCGAAACTCCACCAACGTTCAAGGGATCGGTCGATGTCCGTGCCGGTCAGCAGGAGGGGTGTCCCTTGCTTGAATCGATACGCCGCCGCCACAGCATCGGCGTCTGCATGCCGCTGTTCACCGTAACAACGCCCAATCATTCTATACAGCGGCAGACAGACCGCTGAGGCGACGAATGGCTTTTCGCGGCTGTGACCGTCAAAGAGAACGGGCACAACCGTTGGCAGCCACGTTTCGGGAAGCGGCTCCACGCGTGGCACATTGTCGAGTTGGAACCCACCAATTTCTCTGACGCGTTGCGCAAAATCCCTTGGTTTGTTCCGGCACACAGCGTCGCATTGCTCGGGCACACCGCAACAGTTTACGAGACAGTCAAAGAAAGGAGCATCGACGTTTAGACCTCCGCAATTCACTTTATCTGGACAGACAGTACATCCGAGCGCCGACATATATTTCGTGTCGTCGTGCCATAACATTCTCTCTCGGCGGTGATTGCGGCGAACATGCGACGGTTCTTTGTGCCCAATCTCGATCAGCATACGGCTATCTCCGCCACACCCGCGAACTCGTGAATCGTTTCTACTCTGCCGCAGGCTTCGCCGTAGGACTCTCGGAGTGCATCTTGCAACTCCTCTGGTGGATTCTGGAACGTCCCGACGATGTCCATTCCGCGCTGTGCAACAATCCGACCGTCGCGGCTGCAGACACTCAGATCTTCGCCGCGACTGATTCTCCGGTCTTCCCGTATGATCATGGCGTAAGTGCGGGGTGCGCAATCAGGCGGTACAGTAAAGAGGTTGGGCGTACCCAGCTTGATCCGGTCCCGATCCAACCCCTTGTGGAACGACTTGGCTGCCTTGCGTATGAAATCCAATCCCATGTTGTCCCTACAACGGCAATAGGCGGTAGCGTTTGGCTCTCCCGTGATTGAGTTCCAGCAAAAGGCCGAGTCTGCTCAGCGCAGCTAGCCTGTTGTTCCACGCGGTCCGGCTGGCTGGCTTATCGAACTCGTCGGATTCCCGCATGAGTTCTGCGGCATCGGCATCACCCAATTTCTGCACAAGTTCATAGGTGATGCGCTGTTTGGGCTCCAGATCGCCGACTAGCCGTGCAGAGTGCGGGGTGCCTTCTTTATCCAGCGTACACAGCATAAAGACCTCCCGTTGAGGCACCAGCAGTACTAACAGTTCCTCAATGACCGAATCACTCGCATTCGCAAGGACTGGGTAGCCGTTCATCCATCTTCTGCGAACGATGGTCCTGAATTCGAGAATGCTCTCCCGCAAAAAACTTGCCGTCGCAATTTCAACTCCCTTGAAATCCAACATCACCATTTCTGGATTCGCAGTTAGCATGCCCATGCGTTCCAACAACAGGCCAAGAATTTTCCGGCCTGTCAACGCGCCAGCCAAAACGTCGCTTCCCACAAGATCTCGCATTCGAATGTGCATAACCTTCACCATTGTCACTTTTCTCACATGACATACTAAATCGTGGCAAATGAATTGTCAAGCCCTGACATGTGCCGCACATCCTTCGCCTTCAGATTTCCTATGTCAGTGAACGTCCTCTCACTTTAGAACCAAGGCAAAAGTGCGAAATGCTGAAATCTTTTGTTCCATAGCCAACACGATTCATGAGGCGAATGTCGAGGGTGCGATCGCTAACATTTACAGCGGCGCAGACTCGATTCCTAAATCGAGTCAGGCGGCCCGGTGAGCCCCAGCGAACCGGCCGCCGATGCGGTTCGCGTGGCTCGCCAGAGCCGACGTGAACGAGCCCGGCACCCTCGGCCCCAGACGAGGTGACGGGCGACCGGAAGACCAACGACTCGGCCCCCCGGCCGAGCCGACGTGAGGTCGAGCCCCAGCGACACCTCACGGGTTGGGCTGCTGCGCTGTCGCGGCACACGGAGTGAGCCGTGACCAACCCCAGGAAGAAAGCCGCGTTCAGCGGCGGGAGGGTGGGCGAATGCACAGCCTCTTCTGGGGTTGGTCACGGCTTGCGACCCCTCGCAAAAGCCGGGACAGCGCAGCGGGGTGAATGGCCCAGGTCCGCCGCGTCCAGCGGGGGGCGTGGTGCCAGAGGGGGACCCCTGGGCGGGGCCTGGCGCTCCCAGGCCCCGCCGGTGAATTTGCGAAAAAGCCGCGTCCAGCAGCGCGTTTCGCAAAGAGGCGCAGCCTCAGCCGGGTGCCGGCGCTCCCGGCGCCCGGCCATCACAGGCCGTGGGCAACTCACCCCACGGTCTGTCAGACAGACCGGCAATGTAGCCGGTCAATTCACCACTGAATCGACCCTGTACAGGCAACAGGGGGTGATACAGGGGTAGAATGGGCGGTCCACGACCCCTGAGACGGGGCTCGAACCCGGACAGGGCAGCAAACATTTCAGGTGAACCGGCACCGTCAGGGCGCACCGCACGGCGACGGCGGTTGTACGACATGGACCAACCAGTTTCTCTAGAGAAACTGCGCGATCAGGTGAGGAATAGTCGGAGGGGGCGGACACGGAACGGGAGGAACAGGTGCACGGAGTGGCATGGACTCCATTGACGAAGGCGGCCAGTCACAAATTGACGACTGACGCGCTACGGCATTAAGATTGGCAGTAGAATGGGCGATACACAGCCCCTGATACGGGCCGCTTTTTTCCTATTCTCACTCCCATACAGGCCACACTCGCCCACTTTGAGGATTGTCGCATGGGTGGTGTCATTGAAAAAAACGGTCGACGTCTGTCAACGCTTAAGGAATGGCAAGACCATGCCCCACCCAAAAGCCACGGCCATTGGAAAGACGGGCGAAGCGCGAAGGAGAGTGCCAAATCCTGGCTTGCCGCCGCACCTTCGATCCCGGCTGAGATCGCCAGCACACTTTATTCGCATCCTGACATCGGGCCAATCTGTAATTGGCGTGCAGAACCGGAGGCGAAAGTACGATTCGACACATTTCGCGGAGAACCTGCCAATCTCGATATTTTGCTTGTTGGTCGAGACAAAAACGGTCCCATTGTTGTGGCCGTCGAAGCCAAGGCCGACGAATCTTTCGGTCAGACAGTTGAAAAGACATTATCAGCCGCACGCTTACGGCTGAAGAACAAGCCCCAATCAAAAGGCGTCGAGAGAGTCGAGCACCTCCGCGACGCGCTCTTCGGCTCAGCCCCAAATGAACCCGATATTCTTAATCTCCGGTATCAACTGATGACCGTCACCGCGGCCGCATTGGCTGAGGCCGAGCGACAATCGGCGCACCACGCGGTTGTCATGATTCATGAATTCGTGACGCACCTTACGACCGATGAAAAGCGTGCCTCAAACGCCCGCGACCTGGATCAATTTGTGACAAGGATCTTCGGTGGGCATGGCCCGCTCAAACCAGGCACACTACTGGGCCCTTTCGAAGTCCCGGACAAGCCGATTGTAGGATCGGACATCTCGCTCTATTTCGGAAAAGCCGTCGAGAACAAACGATGAGGGGAAAAATGAAGAGAGAAATCTTTGCCGTTGTGTTGGTAGTGAGCTTGGTGCTGCCTGTATTGGCAGGGGCGCGGAGCGATACGATCAAGGGCAATTACGTTGGCTGCTTTTCGGAAAACTCGCTAGATGAGTTCATAGATGCGGCAGTTGAAAAAAACTACGGGCACATGAAGAAACTTATGAGAACCCAAGAGTGTGTCAATTTGAAAGGGCGTGAATACACTACCGTTAAAGTTGGTCTCGTGACGTCAAAAATTCGGGTTCATCCTGTCCCGCGTAGCAGTTTTAGCGCGTTTGATTTCCAGTTGTATGTTCCAACAGAAGCCATACGTAAATAAGGACATGGACCGTCGCCCCTTGCACCTAATCTTGCACAAGAGGATGTTTCCGTTGTTCTGGAACTGCAAAAGTCGACATAAAGCGGCTGGACACTGGAATCAAGAAGTTCTTAGGAAGCTGCTGACGCGCCATGCACGGGTGAAGGTGGATAGATTGTTCAGGTAAGGCATGAGAGTACGTTAAAAGGAGGGGATTATGGATGGGATAACAACATTCGTAATAATGTTTCCGTTGGTTTTTGCGTTGTTGTGGGCGGCGTACTTGGGAATAAAGGTGGGGTCGAAGGCAGGTAAAAAGTTGAACAAATGGTTAAATGAAGATTAAATCTTGAGAGTATTCTGTATATCGTGGGGAAAAATTAATGGAAATGAGAGTCGTATAGGGCTTCAACGAACGAATCTTTGAATCTTAAAAAACTGTTTATTTATAGCTGGTTATGAAGATGCTGAGAAAATGTACCATCAATTTTTCATACGGTGAGGGCAGATGATTATGGCAATCGAAGAGAACACAGAAAAGAGGAAGTCACCACGAAGTCACCGATTTTTTGACGACGTTTCCCTGTCTGGAGATCGCAAGAAAGAGCCGTCCATGCGGGGCTTCCTGCAAGGCCGTGCGAAAGGCGACGGCGATGAACGGGCTGCCCGGCCCCGTCTTTCGCGTCATGGAGCAACGCCACGCGGGCACCTTGGGCTGAACCAGTCGAGGACCCCCACCAGATGTACAACGCCTCGCGCCATCGGGATGGAGAGGACATCCATAGCCGAATGTAAGACCATGATGCCGCTCGTGAGCAGAAATGTCACTTATCCCCCTTGTTCAGATTCCCCAAGCCACCTCTGATTTTCGGCATAGCCCATCTGACCTTCCCTTCAATTTAGATCCACAGCGAGAGCGCAGAGCGGAGTCCAGAAGAGGCACGGTTTCCGGGTCCAGGGGAAATGCAATCGAACCAGCGGCATGCTGCGGCACCCTTTGGGGGGTGTCAAGGCAGTGGCTCAGTTACCATCTTTGCGCTGCTCCTGACCTCGGAGATCAACCAGACGGAAGACATCTGGCAAGTTTCCAACATGCAACTTCAGGGTGTCGTTGAGTAACCGTAATGGTGGCGAGAGAAAGATCAACAACCGCCATTCTTTTTCTTGAGCAAATGTCTCAGGCTTCGAGTAGTACATGAGATCCCAGCTTTTAGTAGGCCCAGGGTTGGTCTCAAGTTGCATGACCTTATTGTCTTTATCCATTACCTTGTCGTATTGAATTTTTCGCCATTCCACTTGGCATCCAGGGCACAGTCGATCTTCCACTCGTCTCTTCAGTTCCAGTGGGTTCCGTACCTCCAAACAATATTCTCCAAACTTCTTCACTGATTCCGCTTGTTCACCAAAGCTCAGAATAAAGGCGGTCGGGTTCTCGTCGTTCACGTCTCGACAGATTCTTCCATCGGGCAATGCGTAGGAACCAATACCTTCTGAAAAATCTTTCCCTTCACCCTCGATATTGCGAAGATATGGGAGCGACCGGAACCAAAGTTTCCCTGTCAAGTGATTCTCCACGGCGGGATAACCCTTGACCACTCGAAAGAGAGTTGGTGGTTCGGGCTCATCGGCACTCCTCTCCTTTATATACCATCTTTGCTTATCACGTTCCTCTCGCTGGTCAAGCAATTTCGCAAAGTCCGGAACGGGTATAGCGGTCATTCTTTTTTTTTCTTGCACGCAAATATTCTCAAGTCGTGTACGAATCTTCTCTAGGCTGGATCTTTCATCACCAATCAGAACGCTGTGGTCCTCGTGAATCTTCATTGATTTGCTTAGGTGTTGCGCGATTTCACATCCCGCTTCTGCTTGCTCAAAGGTGTCAATGTCCACCAATCCTCTCCTTTCTTCTCCAACGTAGGCAAAAATCGCACTTAAATTATGCTGTCAATAAAGTCTATTGAGCAATACTTGCTTTTAGCGACCATCATGCACGATGCCTTCACTAACAAAGGCTTTCAAGTCCTTGTCAAGTGGATGCTCGCGGGGGTAGTGTCCTAATTTGGCTTTAACTTTTTCATAGCTTTTCTCCACGATACCAAGTTGCTACACAGGCTCCCAGCGCATGAAGCAATGATTGCCTCCTCCTGTTTTGTGAATCTCACTCGCCGTTGAAGGAGCAGGGCCACCTTTCTGGCAGTTTCTTCTAATTTGCCGATTTCTTCCTTCACTGTGAAATCTCCTCTAGCAAGTTTTCGAGCGTCCACAGGGTTGATGTAATATCGGCCGCCATCGCTGGCGTCGCCCTGGGACGGGCGTCGCCTGTCGAAGGCTCAGACAAACAGAAGTTCTACGCAGTCCTGCATCTCCCGCCCGTGATCTCGCCACACGAGGCCGTCAGAGCGTCCATTATGCGTGATTTCAGGCGTGAGGGGTGAGGAAGGCCCCACCCCTCTGCCCCCGATGATCCTTACCACTCGGTTGCGCCGTAGAATGGTCGGTCAAGAGACCCTCTGATCGCGCCTGCCCCTCCCATCATCATGGCCCTTCGACTTGGCTCCCGCCAAACCCTCCCAACAGATTGACGGCTGGGGTCCGGTCGTGCAGCACCCCGGCCATTTCCTCATGCCCCGGACCGAAGAACGCCCCGGCGAGCCGATCGTCCGCATCGGCAAACCCATTGCCCGTCACCGTAATAGCATAATCTAGGGATGGAGCCCGGAACGCCGACGCCCGGCCATCAACCGAGACGGTCAGCCGGTCAAAGGCCGCCGTGCCGTCCATCGTGGCGAGATCCACCGTCACTTCGGCATCCCCCACGACCGGGGGCAGCGACGCCCGCCCCAGGTCCACGCCGAGCAACGACCCGGCCCACGTGACCATGCCGGTCATCGCTGACGCATACTGCTCGGCCAGCGTCACGTCGGGCGCGATCCCGATGGCATCCGCGCCGGCCCGGAGCCGGTCTTGCTCGGTGATGTCGGCGCCCCCGTCGTCCTGATACCCCAGGAACCGCTCGACCCCGACACCCCACGCGCTATATTGCCCCCAAGCCCCAAAGCCGTAGACTTCCGTGTCGTCGGTCGTCGACGCTGGCAACACGTCATAGCCAATGTCGTCGAGAAAGGCAAAGTCGAGTTCAGATGGTCGGTACACGTCCCTCGGCTCGGTACAATAGGCCATGATCGATGCGCATGCTCCCAGGTGTCCGTAATCCCGCATGGCCCCTGGGGTCCCCGGCGGCACGACGTTGCGGTTCGCATCCAGCCATTGCAACGGCACGGGCTGTCCACCGTTGGCCCGCATGGACGCCGGGCCGGTAAAGGTGAAGTCCTCGCGGTTCAGATACCGTTCCAAGCTCGGCACATCCCAGCCCCCTTCATGGCTGGTAATCCCGATCACATGGCCCAGCTCGTGCGAGAGCACGTGGACGAGCCGATACTGCCCGACCGTCGTCTGCTCATCGATTTGGGCTTGGGCGAGTTGGATATTCCCCAGCCACGGCTGATAGGCCGTCTCCGTAATCTCGGCCGCGTTCGGTCCCCCGGAGGACAAGGGATCGGTGGCGGCATAGAGCATCGCCACCAAGACGCCGTCGACGGTGACCGCGTGGGGAAAAATCCGGGTGAGATGTTGGGCCCCCGCATGGACGGCGGAGGTGCGAATCGTGGTCCCCGGCTCGATGGTCTGGGTCGCAAAGGTGTCCGCCAGCCGGTAGGACCAGAACTTGCCCACGCGTTCGGTCGTGGCGCGGATGTCCGCCTCCACCTCCTGCGCGGCCTGCCAGTCAAACTCGATGTTCAGCGTCCCGGCCGGTCCGCCCTTCCATTGCCCGTAGGTGATCCCATCCCGTTCGCCGAGAATCTCCACATCGGCGGGATTCACCTGCCGCAACAGGGTGGGCGCTTGGCTGGGATCGGGTTCCGCCTGAGCGAGCAACTGCCCCAGCGCGGTGCGGCGTTCAACTTGGTCGGCCACACTGACCGCTTCCAGCATCATCCCGTCCATGACTGGGGCGGGATCGTTCCAATGATCCAGCAGATCTTCAGCCGTGACGTTGTCACGCCACGAGGTAAGCGTGGGCTCCGGTCCCGGATCCGGCTCCGGCATCATCGGTGGAGGCTCCGGTGGGACCACCACGACGGGCGTCCCGCCCTCGCCCCCACCCCCGCCACATCCAGCCACCACCAGACAGCACAACAACACGAATGAGTGCGTACGCATACGAACCTCCTATGAAAGACTATGAAAGAAATAGGTCAAGAAAAAAATTGCAGTATATGCAGCATAGGGACCAGGGGGAGGAAAATAAAGACCCGGAAACAGAAGGGTCATTCCAGATGGGAGTGCGTCTGGTCTTGAGTCGGGGACGTGGAGTGTGGATCGGTTGTGGCTGAGGCAGTACCCAAATTAGGACACTACCCTCGCGGGACTTATGTCTGTAACTTGAGGACTCGTCTTCCTTCTGCTACGTTCCCTTCATGAACCGTACCGGTTTCCTCCTGCTTCTGTTTTTCGTGTGGTTGCTTGGAAGTCAGCCAGTGGATGTACGAGCGGAGAATGAACTTGACGGGCTATTTAGTCTGACAGAAGCAGTCACAAAAGGACAAGAAAAGCAAGCAGCCCAAAACCGCGCCAACACGACGCTGTTGATGCAACTAGCCCGTGAGATTCGCCAACAACGAGCCGATGCGCGAGCCGAAGTCCTGTTCTGGTTTCGTACTCATCCAACCGAACGTGTTTTCCCTCAGAAGGAAGTTGACAGGATGTTGAAGAGTGGAGGCTACTATCCAGCCGCAGTGGAGGGCTTGACAGGAAGCATAACCCCCTTTTTTTCAGACACGCCATGAAGCGAGTCAAGATTGGAGCCCACCCTCGGTGGTGACGTGCGCATCCAACCATGAGCATCCTCCAGCACCAGTGACGGCAGCGAAGTGGAATCCGACAGAGCCGCGTGGTACACGCCCCGTGCATTGCCCTGATTGTGGGCAAGCCAACAGGTCTGATAAAAAGTCTGGCAACTGGGAAACTTATGAACGTGAAGAAGATATTCTTCGAGCACTCGAGCAACGGCCACACCATTCCTGTTTAAGCAGATAAGACTCCTCTCCTTCCCCGACGATTCAAATTAGGGCATTAACGATTCCCAGACACAAAACGGGTTTATCGGCCCCAGAGGGTGACGTAATCAGGACACGAATAGCATTAGAACGACACGTCGAAGACGTAGCTCAAAAGATTGTCGGACAGAGCCCGGACCAAAACGAGGCATGAGGCTCCATTGGAGAGCGGCTTGCACCTGCTCAGAAGCCCCAGGTGGCTTGAAGTCGGAGACCCTGGGTGGCAGGGGGTTGGCTCTCGGGCTCCTCGCGCTGGCCTTCTAGGGTCAGCTTCAGATCCCGAGTCCTCCTTTTTGCTGAGCTAGAACAGCTCGAAATGCTAAGTTTCATCGTCCCCCTTTTTTTTAAGGGAATCCCTTGGGTGGGGGTGAGGCTCGTGAATGAAGAGAAAACAGTCACGTAAGCGCTCGATGGTATCAGGCTGGAAATGGGTGCCCGCTGGCGTGATTTTGCCGGTCTTGCGATTGTACTGGTATTCGGGCCATGCCTGGGCCGCGAAGAGGGTCTGGTAGTGCACGAGGTCGGGTTCGCGGTCGAACAGATAGTACACGCCGCTGTAGTGTCGCTTGATAAGCGCCCTCGCGTGATTCATGAAGGACAGATAGATGCGTTTGTCTTCTTTCCGCCATCGTTCATATTCAAAGGCCACCCAATAGTTCTTCGGGGAGTGCATGAGGGCGTCCGGCTTTTCGTCTTGATCGGGTAACGTGATGTGTTTATCCCAAATGACTTCGTCGTAGAGATCGAGCCGCTTGAGCACGGCGCGTTGTACGGCCAGGTCGTGCATGATGTGCGAGTATCGGTTCAATCGGGAGGGTTGGGTGTGGGCGTTGGACACGTCCCGGCCAGCGACCTGCAACAGGTCGCCCCCGGCTTTGGTGAGCATGAGGTACCGGGCCTGGTTGGTATAGACGCTCTTGAATTGTTGGATGATCTGGTCGTCGAGGAGCGCGCGAAAGAATTTGTAGGAACTTTGGTACGTCAGGCCGAGGCGTTGAGCGAGGAGCTCGACCGATGAGAATTGAAATTCCAGGAGCCAGTCGAGAACAAGCCGGAGCTTTTCTTCTCGGACAGCCCGGGGATATTTGAGCGTGGGATCACGGCATTCAATGCGCATGGGACAACCTCCTTTCCCGGGATCGGCGAGACCGGCGGCCTGCGCCCAGGCCGCCATGAACCGGCCACCGTGTCGGGCCTCTTCTTCTGGTCATGGTGCCGTCTCGCCATACGAACGCGGGCGTGAATCGACGTAGGCGCGAATGTCACTCTCGCGCCATCGCACGGCACGCTCAGAGACTTTCAGCGGCACCGGAAAGGTGCCCTCGCGCATTTTTCGGTACAGGGTGCTGCGGCTGAGGCCTGTGCGTCGCTCGACCTCACGGCGGGTTAGAAGAACGTCTCGATCTGTCGACATTGGCATCACCTCCTTTGTGCTTCGCGGAGGATGCCAACATGTGCGGGGGATGTCGTCCTGTTTATTTCGCCGTTTTACTCAGGACAAATCCATGGTGTTCCAAGAGGGTGCCACAGTATCCGGGGCGTGTCGTCCTAATGATTTCCCAAGTTTGCTCAGGGAAATAGGGTTCCTTCCTTTGCCGCGTCTGAGCCGCTTGTGAGGCCCGGTCATCGGTGGCTCGGCGACGTAGGTGCCAACAGCGGAGGGTCCTAAGTCGAAGTAGCATCTGGTATTGTCGGTCGCCTGGTGGTGATTATTTTTGTTTCCGTATGGTACAAATTATGAGCAGTTTTTTTCTGCGTGGTTCGGTGACACAGTGTGGGAAAAACGGCAGAAGAATCTCTAAAATCCTCATGAATACAGGGCGTCGCAGGCTCCTCACCCGCTCCAAATCCAAAAGGATGACCGCTTGCTCTCCAACTTTCTGAACGGAAGACTCAAGCTTCACCATACATTTCAGTAATCAGTCGTCGCACTCGCGCGGCCGCATCGTCCGAAAGCCTGTCAATTTTCTCTCTCAGTCGCTGTTTGCTGATCGTCCGGATTTGGTCAATGGCGATCTCCGCATCTTTGCCTGCACACGTCGTCTGAATGCGACTTCGCCATTGAGGATGCAGGCTTGAGGTTAGAGGACAAACCACAACGGTGTCCAAATAACGATTCATCTCATTTTGACTCACGATTGCCACTGGACGAACTTTGTTAATCTCACGGCCTGAAGTCGGGTTCAAATCGGCAAAATAGATTTCATATCGTTCAGGCGTCATCGTTTGCCAGCCCATCCATAAGCGTCACATCCAGATCACTCCAATCTTCTTTTTCCTGAGCCATTGCCTTGAAAGTATCTTCCCAGGAAAACTGATTATCTTCATCGGGCTTGCGAATCAAAATTCCCCGTTCGGTTTCCTCCAAGACCAGGCGATCTATGAACCCATACTTCTGTAACAACAGCTTTGAGATGCGTATGCCTTGAGAATTTCCAATATGAATGAGTTTCGTGTCTTTGGTCTGTCGCATATCGATGAATACCTCAATGTTAAAGGGAAAAACACCCGATGTTATGCTGTCTTCCGGAAAATGACTCATATGGCGTCGTTGTGTAACGCCATCCAGTAATCACGTGTAATTACTTTTTGGTCAAATGTCAAGAAGTGACCTCATTTTTCGGAAGAGCAAGACTGACTCTTTCCCACCAACTTTAATCAAATTTCCATTCAGCGTAAAATTTCTGTAAATCGTTCTCCGGAAGAAGTACATGGGGTTTTCATGAAGAAGAACTGGGACGTGGTGATTCTTGGGGGAGGTTTTGCCGGATTGGCCTGTGCCAAGCGTCTCGAACGATTATGGGGGGAAAAGTCTGCTCAACGAATTCTCTTGGTCAACGCTGAAAATTATTTCGTCTTCCAACCTTTTTTACCCGAAGTCATTGGCGCCAGTATCGAACCGCGACACGTGACCAACCCCATTCGATTTGTCCTTCGCCATTGTGCCCTGATGCGGGCGGAGGTCATGAAGATACATCTTGCCAATCGGCAGGTTGATTTTGATTCCACCGATGGTCCTGAAGTGGAACCTGTTGAAGCCCGTCATTTGGTTCTGGCTCTCGGAAGCAGTACGAACCTTCGAGCGGTGCCGGGGATGATGGAGCATGCGCTGTTCTTGAAAACCTTGGCTGATGCCCTGTCTCTTCGCGAGCACATTGTCCGGCGACTTGAAGAAGCGAGTCTGGAGTCAAATCCGGAAAACCGGAAAAGTCTTCTCCATTTTGTCATTGTCGGAGGTGGCTATAGTGGGGTTGAGACAGCGGGGGAAATTCTGGATTTGCTGCTCACTGCGAGACGTTTTTATCGAAACGTGGATGCTTCGGACTTGCAAGTCACTTTAGTTCATTCCGGCCCTTATTTACTCCCGGAACTCGGTGAAGATCTTGGCTGTTTTACCCAGCGAACCCTGGAAAAGCGAGGCATGATCGTCTTGAGCAATCAGCGCGTAACATCTGTGAGTAGTGATTATATCCGACTGGACGATGGAACGCGTCTCGAAACTCAGAACGTCGTCTGTACGATCGGGAATGCCCCCAATCCCGTGCTCTCTGTTCTGGAGGCCGAATATGAGAAAGGCAAGCTTCTGACGGATGAATTTTTAAGGGTCAAAGGATATGAAAACGTCTGGGCGATCGGGGATGGAGCTGCTAATCCGGATGGCTATGGCCGTCGTTGTCCTCCAACTGCCCAATTCGCGACACCGTTAGGTAAGCAGACAGCGGATAATATAGCCGCAACATTCACCAATACATCTTTGCGCCCGTTTCGATTCAAAATGCTCGGGCAGATGGCCACGATCGGACACCATAAAGGAGTCTGTTCGATTCTCGGGTTTCGCTTCAGCGGCCTGTTCGCATGGTGGCTCACCCGTACCATTCATCTTCTAAAATTGCCCGGACTGGATCGCAAACTTCGGGTGGTCATTGATTGGACGTTCGAACTCTTTTTCCCGCCGGATCTCAATTATTGGGATTTGCGGAAAACACAAAAATTGGCCCGAGTTCACGTCGAACCCGGCGACGTTGTCTTTCATCAGGGCGAGCGAAGCAATGGATTTTACATCGTCGAGGATGGGGTTCTTGAAGGGACAAGACATGATGCCGATGGTCGAATTCTATGGAAAGATGAATTGGTTCACGGAGACCATTTTGGTGAAGGCGCTCTTCTCTACGGTTTCGCGCGGCGGGTTACGGTGACGGCGAAAACGCAAGCGACGCTGCTCGTCTTTGCGTCAAAAGAGTTCAAATTTTTCGTTGATCTGTTCCAGTCTCTTCGAGAATTGCTCAGTGCCACGGCAACCAAAGGTCCGCTGGAAGAATTTTTAAGGCCGTCAACCTGGTCGGAAGAACTTCTTAACAGGCCGGTAACGGATCTCATGAACACGTCACCGATATCAATTTCCGAGTCGGCGACAATAGCCGAAGCGATCCAGAAGTTGACTGAAAGCCATCAGAACGTGCTCGTGGTGGTAGATGATGAAGGAAAGTTGACGGGCCTGTTGACAGAAACCGACTTATTCCGTTCCGCAGCCAAACAACAAAAGTTCTCTGAAATCCTGAAAGACAATGTCTCCCAGGAAGTTATAGCACTACAGTCTACTCAGTTAATCCATGAGGCCTTGCAAGTGTTCTACCTGAAAGGCGTGAAAAAGGCACCCGTGCTGGATGAGCATGGTCGGCCGGTCGGAACGTTGAGTTACCTCGATCTTGCACGCGCACGAATACAAGGGAGGCCCCCAACACAAACCTGAAGGCTTTCCAAAAAGTGGATGCGTTAACTGTTGTGACGGGGTATGTTCCAAATCTGACGGAAGGGTGAGGCGGGTCGTTCGAGGAATCAGGCATGGCCGATTTGTCCGTCATGACCGTCCGGGGGAAGTCCTACGGACTGGTCGGTTAATGAATTGCCGCCAAATTCTTGCGCCATGAGGGAGCCGATTACTTGATGGAGTCTGGAATTCACCTCTTCCTCGGAGACGTGATCGGGGACTTGGATGTTAAAAACAATTTGGACGTTTTTCATGGATGTATGGATTCCTTCCTCATTGCGTGAAGTGACGATTCTCTTTGTATGACATTTTCCCTTGGATTTGTACACTGCTCCATGGTGGGTTTGCAATGGTGCTGACTGAGGATACAGGGAGGTCGTCATGAATCGGAGGGTGCCGCCTCCCTCTTTCGTTGAGAAATGTATGGCTCTTCTGTTCCCTTGACCGTGGCGTCCTGATATACTTTTTTCATGACAACGTCATGTCCCGGCTGCCGATCTCTCACGTCTGAAAGTTCCACGTTTTATCCGTTTTGCTCGGAACGGTGTCGACTCGTCGATCTCGGGGCTTGGCTCAACGCCGACTATCGGGTTCCCGAAGATTCCCAACGATCCGTTTCCATTTCAGTCGAAAACACTCTTTCAAACGATCCGTAAATTCCTCCTCCTGAGCAGAACATCCCATGGGAAAGATTATCACGGCCCAGCGAAAGGAAAATGAGGCGCAACTCGCCGAGAACTATATCCGCACCTATATTTTGTTTCCGTCAGGGTTGCTGGGCTTGTTGGCCATGATCATCGGCATTCTCGCGTTGGTGTACCAGTTGTTTGTCGAGACCTATGATGAGTGGACGTTTCTCAAGAGCTCGGGGCTGATGCTGGCCGGCATCCTGCTCGGATGGGGGCAAACGCGCTACCACCGCTATCTGTTTCGAGCGTTTCCTGAATTTTGGGCGAGTCGCATGAGGTCCTCCAATAGCCGGGGAGTGCAACGACTCAAGAAAGCGGCCAAAGCGTCGACTGCAGTGGAATTGGAGCATGCCGGCCGGAGTTTGGTGCCGGTAGCCTACGTACTGGGAATCGGGGGCTTGATCGGGTTTTCAACGTGGAGCTTCAGTTCCGGTTCCCTGGACTATATGGCAGCCTTTGCCTTGCCGTGGGCGGGGTTTTTTTGGGGCAAGTTGTTTACCTGGCGGTCCGTCATCCCTCCTTTGACGGCTAAAAAGTAACCGGTCTTTCTTCGCCCGTATTCCTTCAAGTCGACTTTTTGGTTTTGCCGGTTCGGGATTTCTTGTCTTCGATGGCGGCAAGACGTTTTTCCAGATTCGAGACCTGTTTTTTCAGTTCCGGGAGGTGTTGCACAAGGACGTGGGTGCGGAAAAAGGCCGTACTTTGTATCGCGGGCCGCCCGGACATCCTGCTGCCTGGTTCCACGTCTTTTTCGATTCCCGCTCCTGCCGCAAGCATGGCCTGATCCCCGATCCTGAGATGATCGATCACGCCGGCTTGCCCTCCTATCATGACCCCCTTGCCGATCGACGTACTGCCCGCGATGCCGACCTGGGCCACGATGATACCGTGTTCTCCCACGGTCACGTTGTGGGCGATTTGGACGAGGTTGTCGATTTTGGTGCCTTGCTTGACGTGGGTGGCTCCGAACGTGGCCCGGTCGATGGTCACGTTGGCTCCGATTTCGACGTCATCCTCGACGACCACAATTCCCCTTTGCGGAATCTTGTGATGGCGGCCTTCGTGTTGAACGTATCCGAATCCATCACTCCCGATGACGGTTCCGGCGTGGATAATGACCCTGGCGCCGATCCGGCATCCGTCCAGGATGCTCGCGTTCGGATGCAGCACGGTGTCGTCACCGATCGTGACCTCGTCTCCCAAAAAGACCCCCGGATAGATCGTGACCCGGTCTCCGATAATCGTGCGATGGCCGATCGTGACGAATGGTCCGATGGACACGTCTCGGCCCAGGTGTACGTTCGAGCCTTTCACGACGTTTTCGGCGATCCCCGTGAGAGAAGGCGTTTTCGTGAAAAACCTGGTGATTAACCGGACAAAATCAAACTGAGGCTGCGCCGAGACCAATTGGGCGCCGTTCAAATCAGGAAAATACTGAGGGACGATGAAAGCCGAGGCCTTCGATTGACGGGCCTTGTCCATCAACCGATGACTGGCCATGAAAGCCAGGTCGCCCGGCGCTGCCTGCTCGAGACTGTTGACGCCGGTAATACGAAGATCAGCTTGGCCATGAAGTTGCGCATTGATGGCGCGAGCTATGTCGGTCAACGGATAGCCGTCAGAGGTTTGGGGAGTCATGGCGTTTTCTCTTCGGATTTGGCAAGCCTTGTAACGTGTTTCTCAGTACCGCACTTTCAGAAAAATGTTGAGGCTGACGATGAGAAACATCACGCACGCGATCCAAGCCGCGACCAGGGGAAGTAACGCCCCGCTTTTTCCTAAAGTCAGGCCAACGGAATTCGTCGCCCAGAACAGGAAGCTGATACTTAAAGCCTGACCAATGCCTTTTCCCACACTGACCGTCCGGGTGCCAATTTCAAGGAGTCCGATGGACACGCCGAGAATGGTCATGATCAAAGGGACGAAAGCAAATGCCACTCGCCTCCAATAGTCGATGAGAAATTTTGTCACGCTGTTTTTTTCCTGCCGTAAGTGTTCGATGTGTGTGCTGAGTTGGTTCAACGTCATGTGTTCGGGCTCAAAAGCGTTCCAGGCCATCAGATCATCGGGCGTTAAGGACAATTTCAGGGGGAGGGTCATCCAGTGAATGATCTCGACACTCCCGTCCGGTTCGATCACCCGTTGCGCCACGTCGTGCAAGGACCACCCATCATCCGAGAAAGCGGCACCGTCCGCCGTGAGCAATACCTCCAACGTGAATTGGTCGTTCAGTCGGTAGAGTGTAACGTTGTGGAGGCGGGTGCCCGTGGGATCGACTCGTTGAACGTGCATGAGCGCGTTGTCATGAATGTACAGCCACAGATTCTCGCTGGTAAACGCAAGCGGTTGCGGTTTTTTCTGGATCTCGACCGTTCGAATGTATTCCGCCTTGGCATTAGCCAGCGGAATCACGACTGCCGTCGAGCCCAACAGGAGGACCGTGACGAGGCCCGCGACGGCCAAGAACGGCATGGTAACGTGAAAAAGGCTGACCCCACAACTTCGCATGGCCGTGATTTCGTGGGTCTTGTTCAGGAGTCCGATAGCGAGCAGGGAGGCCATCAACACGGCGAAGGGCACGAGTTGAAAGGATATGTCGGGGATTTTCAAGATGAAATACATCAACATGGAGGTCAATTCCGCGTCATGTCGCAGGAACCTGCGCAGTTTTTCGAAAAAGTCGATCACCAGGTAAATGGTGACAAGACCGGTCAGACACAGGATCAGGATGCCGAGGTAGTGACGGACGATGTACCAGAACAAAATACCCATATCAGCGCCGGCTCGCTTGGTAAAAGAGTATCCACGTGATCAGGAGTAAAAGGATGTTGGGGAGCCATGCTCCGGCGAACGGATGAAGAAGCAAGGCCGTGACGGAAAACTCTCCCAGCACGTTGAGCAAATAATATCCCACCATAATGAAAATTCCCAAAACAAATCCTCTCATGCGTCCGGTTCGTTTTGAGACAATTCCGACCGGCATGCCCAGGATGCCCAGGATGAGCGTGGCCACGGGAAACCCCAGGTCTTTGTAGTATTCCATGAGGCGGCGAAGCATCCGGGTGTCCCGCCAGCCTGACTTTTCCAATTCGGCCATCATGTGTTCGTAGTCCGGCCGTTTGGGTGTTTCGACGGTGAGAGCCGGGGACAGATTCATCTTGAGATCATAGGTATTGAACGCCACTTGATGATGTTGAGTGCCGACCTTGGGAACATGGTGAATTTCACCTTCATATAGCCGAATGCCGAACTGCTTGCGTTGCGGATTTCTGAGCATTTGAAAAGTGTGAGCGGTGATGATGATCTCCTGGTCCGGGTCGCGCTGATCCAGGATGAAAATGCCCATGGCTTTCTCCCCGGGTTCGGGTGTGGGAACGAAGATCATCATGTCTTCCGTTGGTTCATTAAAGACGCCTCGCTCCAACGCCAAGTTCAACTGGTCCTGGATCAGGCTGATGGCCAGTTTCTTCAGGGAGATCGAGGACCAGGGCTGTCCCCATTGTGAAAGGAACAAGGTGCCCAGGAACACGAAGAGTGAAAAGACAAACACGGGGACCGCGATCCTCAACAAGCTGAGCCCGGCCGCTCTCATGGCGATCAGTTCCTTGTCGAAAGAAAATCGACTGAAGGTGGTGATCGAAGAGATCAGGCAGGCCATGGGGAGCGTCAGCACCAAAAAAGAGGGCATGAGATTGACGATAATTTTTAAGATGGCCGGCAGGCTCACCCCGTTGGTGACCAACAATTCAACCAGCCGCAACATCTCCTTGGTCAAGACGATAAAGCAAAGGATGCCGAGACTGATGGAAAAGGGAACGAGTAGCTCTTTGAATATGTAGCGATCGAGAATCGTCATCATGGTCTGCGTTCGCACATGTTCGTCGATCAGAATTGGGAGTGCAGATGGATTATCATGATGTGGACAGCCCCGGCTTTTGTCAACGAATGCGCGAACATTTACAATTGTCCGGGCGACAGGCTGTGCGCGCCCCGGAAACTCAAGGAGACGTAAGATTTCTTTCCTTACATGATGGAGTGTGGTTTAATTTCGTTTTATTCCGTTGAGAAAACATGGCGATGAAACCTCGATCCGGACAAATGCCTGCGCGTCCTCGTCGGTTGACCGGGATACTGAAAAGAATTCGGCTGGTCGCGACTGACGTCGATGGAGTCCTCACCGATGGCGGTCTCTATTATTCGGACTCTGGTGAGCAGGCCAAAAAGTTTAACGCTTGGGATGGCCTGGGGCTGGTGCTGTTAAAGCAAGCCGGGCTTGTGACGGCTGTCATCACCATGGATCAAACGCCGTTGGTCAACGTCCGGGCGGCCAAACTCGGCATTTCCGACGTTCACCAGGGCGTAAAAGACAAACTGGCCGTCCTGAAAGGACTTTCCTTGAAGTATGGAATCCCGCTTGAGGAAATCGCATACGTGGGAGACGATATCACTGATTTGCCGGCTCTCCGGGCGGTCGGATTTTCCGCCGCTCCCGCGAACGCACGCGAGCCCGTTCGGAAAAAAGTACGGTACGTATGCAAAGCCAAGGGCGGTGAAGGTGCGGTCAGGGAAGTGGCCGATCTGATTTTGGCCGCGCAAGGCGTGAAACCCGACAAAGATGCTCCTTCATGAGTATTTTCCGGGAATATGACATTCGTGGGATCGTGGGGAAGGATCTGACGCCCGACCTGGCGGAATCCATTGGCCGTGCCTACGGGACCGTGGCCCGGCAACGCGGCTGTCGAACGGTGGCCCTGGGACGGGACGGGCGCCTGACCTCGCCCGGATCTCCGGGACGGGTGCTTGCCGGGATCACGGCCACGGGCGTGAACGTCGTGGATATCGGGATATGTCCGACGCCGTTGCTCTACTTTGCCTTATATGAATTGCCCGTTGACGGAGGCGTGATGGTCACCGGCAGCCACAATGCGGCCGAATACAACGGCTTTAAAATGTGCCTGGGCAAAATGGCTTTGCACGGCGAAGACATTCAGGAACTCAGGCGCCTGATCGAAGCCGGGACGTATGCGTCCGGATCGGGGACCGTTTCCACGGCAACGGTGATTCCATCCTACCTGCAGTATCTCAAGGAGCACTTTGCCGGTGTCGATGGAACAGGCATGCACGTGGTGGTCGATAGTGGAAACGGCGTGGCGGGCTTGGTGGCGAAAGCGGCGTTGGAGCAAATGGGGTGTCGCGTCACGGGGTTGCATGATGACCTCGACGGCCGCTTCCCCAACCACCATCCCGATCCCACCGTCGTCGAAAATCTCCAGGATCTCATTCAAGCCGTTAAGCGCCATCGCGCCGACGTCGGAATTGCGTACGACGGTGACGCGGATCGCATCGGGGCAATTGATGAAAAAGGGACGATTGTCTGGGGAGACCGCCTGCTCCTGATTTTTGCCCGGGAGCTCTTGAAAGACAGGCCCGGGAGCACGGTCGTGTCCGATGCCAAAGCCTCCCAGTGCCTGTACGAAGATATCCGGAAACGGGGAGGGAACGGCGTCATGTGGAAGACGGGCCATTCCGTGATGAAAGCCAAGATGAAGGAAGAAAACGCCGCCTTGGCCGGAGAAATGTCCGGGCATATGTTTTTCGCCGATCGTTACTTCGGGTACGACGACGCCGTTTATGCCTCGTGCCGGTTGATTGAAATCCTGTCGAAAGCGCAGGCGCCTTTTTCATCTCTGCTGGCGGATCTGCCGCCCACGGAGGTGACCCCGGAGATTCGCCTGGAATGTCCGGACGACGAGAAGTTCCAGGTGGTCGAGACCATACGAAACCGGCTGGTCGCGGCGGTAGGGCTGTCGCATGCGCACAATGCTCATCCTCCGGGGCCCGTGATCCGTGAAGTCGTCACGATTGACGGAGTACGGGTCTGTTTCGATGACGGCTGGGGACTCATCCGCGCCTCCAACACGCAGCCCGCGTTGGTCCTTCGCTTTGAAGCAACCACAGCCGAACGATTGCAGGCCATTCGCACCTATCTGGAAGGGGAGTTGGAAGCCTGTTGTCGCGACACCAACTCGTTGACCGCCCGTTTTCGCTAGAGCCCGCAACGATCTTCCAAATCAAGCTTTTTTGTGCGCGTCCCGCTTCGGAAATCATGAAGAAGACTAAAAACAGTTAGATAGTGTCACATTAGTGTCAATAAATCGGCAGAAAACAGTTTTATGTCATTTCTTGTGCATTTTGTGCCATCTGCGAACCTACAAGACCTGAATGAAAAAGCGCCATAAGATGGCGCGGCTACAAAGACAACGAAAAGACACTGGATCCCCGATTAAGATCTTCGATTAAAAATGTCGAGGACAAGCGTCGAGAATGACAGAAAAGGGCAACGAAGAAACTACGAGATCCTTCACTTCGTTCAGGATGACAGACCGGCGCTGTGCCTGGAATGACTGAAAGCATGTGCCCGCTTCTTTCGGGTAGTGTACAATCTCAACAGAACTTTATGTGCACAGGATTGATTCGATATAAATCGTTCGTGATCGGGGTGGGCGGCCTGCTGCTGGGATGCCTGTGGTGGGTGGTCGTCGTGCCGTTCGCACTCGCCGGCCAGGAGAAGGAAGATTATCGCTATGGCATCTCCCTTTGGGGCGTTCCCGCCGGACACGCATACATGAAAAACGAAACGCTGATTGATGCGGACGGGCGTCCTGCCCGGCATCTAACAACGACGATTCGATCGAATGATTTTATTTCCGTCTTTTTTCCCGTTAAGAATCAGGTGGATTCGCTTGTCGATCCGCAGACCATGCTTCCCCGGCATCTATTGTTTCAGCGTCGGGAAGGCGGCCGCCGTGAACGGTTTGACGTGACGTTTGATCACGTGACGTACCGGGTGACGGTGCTGAAGGACGGCAAGGCCTCGGTCCATTCCATTCCTGCCGGCACGCATGATCCCTTGTCCTGTTTGTATTATTTGCGCACGATGCCGAATCTCGTGCCGGGTTCTTCGGTCTTTATGAATATTCATCACGACCGGAAAAACTACAAGGTCGAGGTCAAAGTCGAAGCCGTGGAATCGATCAGTGGTCCCTGGGGCGAGGTCGAAACGATTCGCCTGTTGGCGATCATGCCGTTTCGGGGGATTTTCTTGAATGAAGGCAATATCAGGATTTGGGTGACCAACACGCCGGAGCGGGTTCCCGTCATGATGGAAGCCCGTGTGATCGTCGGATCGGCCAGGGCAGTGATTGAAGGATGGGTCCCGTCGCAGAATTGATCCTCGACTTTTTCACGAAAGATCTTATAATGAGTTCTTCAATGTGCTGAATCCGGTCATGGTCTCCCTCACCCGCCATATTTTAGAACAGCCACGATTGCAGGGCGGTGGTGCGGAAGAATTCTCCGAGATCATGAACCGGATTGTCTCCGGCGGAATGAGGATTGCCCAAGAGCTGCGGGAGACGGGCCTCACGGATAATCTCGGTACGACCGGCGAGCGAAACGTTCATGGCGAGCAGGTGCAACGAATGGATGCGCGCGCCAACGAGCTTTTCGTGGAGGCCTTTCAGGATAGTGAAATTGTGCAAGTCGTGGTGTCCGAAGAAATGGACAAGCCGGCATCCGTGGCTGCTGCCGAAGGGTCGGGGAAATATGCCGTGTTTTTCGATCCCCTGGACGGGTCCTCGAATATCGACGCGAACGCGCCCCTCGGCTCGATTTTTTCCGTCCATCGCCTGGACCACGCGGGCAATTTTCTGAAGCCGGGGTGCGAGCAGGTGGCCGGCGGGTATCTGTTGTATGGCGTCAGTACCATTCTCGTGTATACGTGTGGGGTGGGCGTCGATCAGTTTACGCTTGATCCGGCGGCCGGTGAGTTTTTTCTGTCCGCTTCGAACGTGCAGATTCCCACTCGCGGGAAAATTTACAGTGTTAATGAAGGAAACAGGCATAAATGGTCAAAAGAGTTGATAAAAATTGTCGAGTACTTTCAAGCAGTCGATACACAAACCGGACGGCCGTATGCCGCCCGGTACACGGGGTGTCTCGTGGCGGACGTCCATCGGATCCTCGTGAAGGGCGGGCTCTATCTGTATCCCGGTGAAGTCAAGAAACCAGAGGGAAAACTGCGTTTGATGTATGAAGCCGCTCCGTTGAGTTTCGTTGTGGAACAGGCCGGCGGACTGGGCAGCACCGGCGTGGAACGGATCTCCACTATTCACCCCAAGACGCCCCACCAGTGCGTTCCGCTGATCATCGGCAGTCGTGAAGACGTCGAATCGGCAGAACAATTTTTAAGTCGAGAGTAGCAACGGTTTTGGTTGGTTTGGATCGTGCAGGCAGTTATTGCCTGGAATAAACCTGTCATCTATGTCCAGGCATGCACCACGCAAGAGGAGACCGTATGGCTCTGCGAGCCGGTTTTCTTGTCATCAGCATTCTGCTCGGGCTCACGCTGGGAATCCTTGCGGGCAACGGAACGATGTTCCATGCGGCAGTCGGTGCCGGAATCGGGGCCTTGCTCAGCGGGGTGCTGGTATTCGCGGAGATTGCCTTCATGGAACCGCTCCCTGCCCGCACCCTCGTGTATGGCGGGATCGGCTTCAGCCTGGGGATGCTCCTTTCGGGGATGTGCATTTTCTTAACCCTCTTCCTGGCGCCACACCCCATCATCCGGTTGGTTTCATTCGCGACGCTTCTGATGTTTCCGTATCTCGGCCTCACGGTGGGCGTTCGTTATGGCAGGGAGTACGATAGCGACGACAAGACCGTAACCGGTGTGAAGTCCACGGGACGATTTCGCACGCCTAAATTGCTGGATACGAGCGTGATTATCGACGGCCGTATAGCCGACCTGTGTGAAACCGGCTTCATGGAGGGAGAGTTCGTCATTCCTCAATTTATTTTGCAGGAACTGCAACATATTTCCGATTCGGCCGATTCGCTCAAACGCGCACGAGGTCGCCGGGGGCTCGATATTCTGAATCATATTCAAAAGAATGACGACGTCGTGGTGGAGATCGTTGAAGACGATTTCCCCAACATCAAGGAAGTTGACGCCAAGTTGGTGGAACTGGGCAAGAAGCTGGATGCCAAAATTCTGACCAATGATCTGAACCTGAACAAGGTCGCCGAACTTCAGGGCGTGCAGGTCCTGAACATCAACGAATTGTCCAATGCGCTCAAGCCGGTCGTCCTTCCCGGCGAAACGATGCGGGTCTTCGTGTTGAAGGAGGGCAAGGAAGCCGGGCAGGGCGTGGCGTATCTGGACGATGGGACGATGGTGGTCGTTGATAATGCCAAACGCTGTATAGGCAAGAACGTGGACGTGGTCGTCACGAGTATTTTGCAAACGAGTGCGGGCAGGATGATCTTTACCCGCCTGCGTGAAGAAACCGATCGGGATGTGTTGAGTTTTGCGCGTGGATGAGTGGGTTGCCGCGGTGGTGCCGGCCGGAGGGTGCGGCACGCGAATGGGGAACGGGACCCCCAAGCAGTTTCTTCAATTGGGTGACGTTCCGCTTCTCATCCATGCTCTTCGGGTATTCGAGTCGAGCCGGACGATTACTGAAATCGTCGTGGTCGTTCCCCAGGACGCGGTGGAGTATTGTCAACAAGAACTCCTGCCGCCGTTCGCCTTTTCCAAAGTCAGCACGGTGACCGCCGGCGGAGCACGGCGACAGGATTCGGTATGGAACGGATTGCAAGCCGTGGATGCACGGACGAAGATCGTCATAGTTCATGATGCCGTACGGCCGTTCGTGACGGGGGCCATGGTCGAACAAGTGGTTGAGAGCGCCGGGACCCATGGCGCGGCTATCGCGGCGATTCCCCTCCACGATACGGTGAAACGGGTGGCCCCGGACGGGATGATCGAAACCACCCTCGACCGGCAGCGGCTCTGGTCAGCCCAAACCCCTCAAGCCTTCAAAATCGAGTTGTTGCGGGAAGCACACCAAGCAAGCCGGCAAACCGGCGTGGAGGCAACGGATGACGCGTTCCTGGTCGAGCGGATCGGGCATCGGGTTTCCATCGTCAACGGCAGCCCGGACAACATCAAGGTGACGCGCCCGGAAGACTTGGTGATGGGAGAGGCGATTCTCCGATTAAGAACGTCGGAGACAGGTTTAGCTTCCCTCTGACGACAGGAATCCTTTAGATCAGAACCGGAAGAAAATCATGAAAATCATTACAAAAAAACCGGCCACTTGCAATAATGGACCAACCTTTCGGGAACTCTCAAAACCAGCACCTATGTCACAAATGAAACCGGCGCTTCCCTCCAAAGCATGGTTGCTCCCTGTTTTCTTGGCCGTGGCCTTGCTCACTGCCTGTACGACCGTTGAAACGGTTGAGAAGCGCCCAGTCAAACAAGCCGTGTGCCGAGGGCAGGTCAAAGCGTCTCCTTACGTGGTGAGGGGCAAACGTTACGTGCCACTGAGCGTCCGGCAAGCCCAACGCTATGAACAGATGGGTATCGCCTCATGGTATGGGCAGGAAATCCTGAAAAAAAAGGGGGGGCACGTGACCGCGAACGGCGAAGCGTTTAATCCGATGGGCTTGACGGCTGCCCACAAACATCTGCCGTTGCCGATCAACGTTCGAGTCACGAACCTGGAAAACGGTCGATCGATTATCGTCCGGGTCAATGATCGTGGCCCTTTTCCCAGTGCTGATAATCCGAACTCTAAGAAACGCATTATCGACGTGAGTTATGGAGCAGCCAAAAAACTGGGCTTTCACAAAAAGGGACTGGCTCGGGTCCATGTCAAAGTCATCCCCGTCAAATCCTGCAACTAAAAACAGACGCCAGGCGGAACATCAGTAGACCCGGGAAATCTTCTCTTTTCTCTGGTTGCTTTTTTCCTGTATTCTTACTAGTTTGGGAGTCGGATGAAAAAGGACGGGCCGGCGTATGCGGGTGGGAATCGGGTATGACATTCATCAGTTGAAGGAAGGCAAGCCGCTCATCCTGGGTGGGGTCCGGATTCCACATACGCATGGCCTGGATGGTCATTCCGATGCGGACGCGCTCACACATGCGGTATGTGACGCGCTGTTGGGAGCCATGGGAGAAGGGGATTTGGGCCGTTATTATCCCAGCAGCGATCCGCAATTTGCGAATATGAACAGTCTGGATATGCTGGAAGGCGTTTGCGCCAAACTCGAGGAGCGGGGTTTGCGTCTCGTCAATTTGGATGCGGTCATCGTGGCGCAGGCTCCTCGGCTGGGAAACTATTTGGCTGAGATGAGCAAGCAGTTGGCCCGGGTCTTACGCGTTGACCCGTCGCTCGTCAACGTGAAAGTCAAAAGCCATGATCGTCTCGGGACGCTTGGCAGGCAGGAAGGGATCGCCGCCCAGGCCGTCTGTCTTTTGGCGCAAGTTCCGTCTGAGAAAACGAGTTGAACGATGTTCAGCGTCATTCGACAAGATCTTCGAGCCGTTTTTGATCGCGACCCTGCCGCCAGGACCACGCTTGAAGTGTTTCTGACTTATGCCGGATTTCAGGCGTTGCTGGCCTATCGGTTTGCTCACCGGTTGTGGAAGATGCGGCTTCGTCTCTTGGGCCGGTTGTTTCGCAAGTCGCCCGTTGGGTGACGGGCGTGGAAATTCATCCCGGTGCGTCTATCGGATACGGGTTTTTCATCGA
Organism: Nitrospirales bacterium; assembly: GCA_965204475.1. GTDB lineage: Bacteria > Nitrospirota > Nitrospiria > Nitrospirales > UBA8639 > Bin75. Next base: position 707,584 of record OZ241988.1, on the reverse strand, counting down.
TCACGGCATGGGCGTGGTGATCGGGGAAACCACGGAAATCGGCGATTACGTCACATTGTTTCAAGGGGTGACGTTGGGCGGAACGGGAAAAGAAAAAGGAAACGACATCCCACGTTGGGCAATCACGTGGTGGTGGGGTCGGGCGCCAAGGTCTTGGGTAACATTCGAATCGGGGATTCGGTGAAAATCGGAGCCAATTCGGTGGTGTTACGCTCAGTCCCCTCCAATTCCACGGTTACCGGCATTCCCGGACGCATCGTCAAGTCGATTGGGGCCCCGGTGCCGGAAGAAGCCATGGATCATGCGAATATTCCCGACCCGATCGCCGAACGGTTCGATCTCATGGAGCGCGAACTGATTGATCTGCGGAAAAAATTGGAAAACGACTGATTCTCGGCACATTCATCAGAGGAGGAATGGCTTGTGAGTGAAGGTCCAAGAATTACCAAACGCGTACAAGAAATCCTCGGATATTATCAAAGCGACGCCCCGAGCATTCGGGCGAATTTGGCCAGATTGTTGATGAGCGGGCGATTGGCGGGAACCGGCAAACTTCTGATCCTGCCGGTGGATCAAGGATTTGAACATGGTCCGGCGCGCAGCTTTGCCCCAAATCCTTCAGGGTATGATCCCCTGTACCACTTCGAATTGGCGATTGACGCCGGCTGCAATGCCTACGCGGCTCCGTTGGGGTTTCTGGAAGCCGGCGCGGCGGAATATGCCGGCCACATTCCCTTGATCCTCAAGCTGAACAACAGCGACTCTCTCTTCGGTGGCGACGACTACAGTCAGGCCGTGACGGGCAGCGTGCAGGACGCTCTTCGTTTGGGATGTTGTGCGGTCGGGTACACCATTTACCCCGGGTCGGCGTACAGCCAGGAGATGTATGAGAATTTGCAGGAGATTGCCGAGGAGGCCAAGTCGGTCGGACTGGCCGTCGTGGTCTGGTCGTATCCCCGTGGCGGGAAATTGACCAAGGCGGGAGAGACGGCCATCGACGTGGTGTCTTACGCCGCCCACATCGCAGCGCAACTGGGAGCGCACATCATCAAGGTCAAGGTGCCGACGGATCATATTTATCAACCGGAAGCCAAAAAGGTCTATGAAGCCGAGAACATTCCCATCAATACCCCGGTCGAGCGAATCCGTCACGTGGTGCAAAGTACGTTCAACGGGAGACGCATCGTCATTTTTTCCGGCGGCGCCAAGGGCACGGACAGGGCCATTTTCGACGAGGTGCGGGCGATTCGCGACGGGGGAGGCTTCGGTTCGATTATCGGCCGGAATTCATTCCAGCGCTCCAAACCCGATGCCCTGACGTTTTTGGACACCTGCATGAAAATTTATGCCGGGGACATGGCATAAGCCTGTCTTGTCAAGGATAGAGCCCGCGGGCGGTATGGGCTTGCGCAACCTGATCGATGCCGTTCATGAGGGCGGCAATCCGCATCGTGGTTTTCTTCTCTTCCGCAAAGCAAAGGGTTCGATGAAAGGCCGTGGTGATGAGTTCATGAAGGCGTTGCCGGATGTCGCGCTCATTCCAGAAAAAACGTTGGACGTCCTGGACCCACTCGAAGTAAGAGACGATCACGCCGCCCGAATTGGCCAGGATGTCGGGAATAATGAAGACGTCCCGATCGTTTAAAATCGCGTCCGCCTCCAGCGTCGTCGGTCCATTGGCCGCTTCCGTCAGGATGCGACAGCGAAGGCGTTCGGCATTTTTTTCGGTAATTTGTTCCGAGAGCGCGGCGGGAACCAATACCGTACAATCGAGGGTTAATAGTTCGTCGTTGGTCAGGCGATCCCCGACCTTCAGGTCCTGAAGGGGCACGCCGAGCCGATGTTGTTGAAAGATTTCATTTATCGGCAACCCCTGAGGATTGTAGATTCCGCCCGATACGTCACTGACGCCGATCACTCGCGCCCCGGCTTCGTTGAAAATTTTGGCGGCGTGTGACCCGACGTTTCCAAATCCCTGGATGACGACGCTCGTGTTCTCCACGCTCATGTCTTTATGACGGAGAGCTTCGATCGTGACGTTGACCACGCCGCGTCCGGTGGCTTCTTCGCGCCCCAGACTCCCTCCGATAGAAAGGGGTTTGCCCGTGACCGCCCCGGGGACGGCGAATCCCACCTGCTGGCTGTAGGTGTCCATGAACCAGGCCATGACTTGCTGGTTCGTGCCGATGTCCGTGGCGGGAATATCTTTGTCCGGGCCGATCAGCGGAAAGATTTCAGCCGCATATCGTCGGGTGAGACGTTCCAGTTCGGAGAGCGATAACTGGCGAGGATCGACTTGAATGCCGCCCTTGGCCCCTCCATACGGAAGCCCGGCCAAAGCAGTTTTCCAGGTCATCCACATGGCTAGTGCCGCCACTTCTCCCAAGGTCACGTCCTGGTGGTACCGGAGGCCACCCTTGGATGGCCCGCGTGCGGAATCATGTTGGACCCGGTATCCTTGAAAGACGCGAACGGTGCCGTCGTCCATTTTGATCGGGAGCGCTACCAGCAACGATCGCTGCGGAATTTTCAGGCGTTCCCGCAAGTTCGTGTCCAGGTTCATGGCTTCCGCCACGTGGTCGAATTGAGCAACGGCCAGACGAAAGGTTGGGTGGTCGAATTCGGAGATCATGGTCTCGGTTTCATGTGACAATCGGAGAGCCTGCCTTCTGCTAAAATTCTACTCCCGGAGCATTGTAATGTCACTTGGGAAACATATTGTGAGATGGGGAGAGCCGGGCGTGCCTCATGCGGTCAAGTTTGTGCGCCCCAATATTTACTCGACGCCTGTCAACTTGTATGATGATATGCATCTGTGGCTGTAGGGGACGGCCCCCGTGCCGTCCCGAGAAAGAGGAACCGCGTGTTGAAACGATTGTCTTATTCTTGTTGTCTCAGTTTGATGCTTGTCCTGTCGGCGGGCTTGAGCCAGGCAGGGAATTCTCAAATTATCCTTTTGGATCAGATGCCGTTTTATGCGCCTTCGATGATGACGATCCTCCCGGGGCAGCCGGTCCAGTGGTACAACCGGTCGATGCAGCCTCATACCGTGACGCACGATGGATGCGCGCGTGGCAGGAAATGCGCCTTTGCCTCCGAACATCTGCATCCCGGTGAGCGGTTCAGCGTGAGCGGGTTGCCTCCCGGAATTTATTCCTATCATTGCGAGATCCATCCGTTCATGCGCGGTCGCATTCAGGTCAAAAGGATCGTGCAAACCCCCGGCGTTACGGAATTGTAGTGATCCTCCCGATGTATGTAGGAACCAACAATCGTTGGTCCCTGCATTCGTACATCAGGTTCAAGCATTGAATGCAGGCTTAGTCGCCGTCCGTCCGGTAATGGACGCGGAGCAGATAGAGCCCTTGAGGGGGTGCCGTAAGTCCTGCCTCGCGGCGATCCTTGGCTTCAAGAATTGTTGCCAAGGCATTGGTGCTCCTTTTCCCGTGGCCGATTTCAACGAAGGTTCCGACCAATGCCCGGACCATTTGTTTCAAAAACCGGTCGGCTTGGATCGTGAAACGAATCAAGGGGCCGTCGCATAACCAGTCAATCTGGTGGATGGTGCAGACGGGATTTTTCGTGCCGGCATTCGGGCCTTGAAACGACGTACAGTCGTGTTGCCCCAGGACGTGCCGTGAAGCCTCGCGCATGAGGTTGACGTCAAGAGGTTTGGCAATCTGCCACACGCGAAGATGATCCAACGCCGGCCGCGTCGGCTGGTTGAGAATGCGATACTCGTACGTTTTGGCGTACGCGTCGTAGCGTGCATGGAAATCGTCGGCCGCGACCTCCGTTTGGCGGACGCTGACGGTTTTCGGCAGCACCCCGTTCAAAGCGCGAGTCCATTCATGGGGCAAGAGCGGGCGATCCGATTGAAAGCAAACGACTTGCCCGAACGCGTGCACGCCCGCGTCCGTTCGACTGGCCGCAATGGTTGCGATTGGTCGCCGGGTAATCTGGCTCAACGCGTCTTCAAGCGCCATTTGGATGGTCGGCCGGTCGGGTTGCCGTTGCCATCCGGCATACGTGGTCCCGTCATATTCAATCAGCAGCTTGTAGGTGGTCATAACCCGGTGCCGGATTGGATGGGTTCACGCATGGCGTCGATCATTCCCAGTCTTCCTTCTGCCCGTGAATGAATGAACGCTTACAGTTCCTTCAGGTATGATTGAATGCCTCGATAAATGCCTTCGGCCAGCTTTTTCTGGAACGTTGTCGTTCTCAGCCGTTTTTCTTCCGCGGGATTGGAGATAAAGCCCACTTCAGCCAGGATGCTCGGCATGGTCGTGAAGCGTAAGACGTAAAAAGGGGCGGTTTTTACGCCGTGATTCTTGATTTTGTAATGCTTGCGCAACGACTTGATGAGCGTGTCATTGGTGGTCTCGGCGAGAGTTTGGGATTCCTGGATCTTATGGTCATTCAAACTATCGGTAATGATGAACTGCCAGGGTGGGGTATCGCTTTCCAACCTCATGCCGTTTTCGCGCGCGGCCACCTCCAGGGCGCGAGGATCACTGGCCTTTCCAAAATGGTAAATCTCCAGTCCCCGAATGGATTTCCGGGGATGAGAGTTGACGTGAATGGAAATGAACAAACAGGTCCGCAACTTTTTCGTTGTATCCACGTTTGAGCCCATGTCCTTCCCACACCATTCCCGCTTTTTGGTATTGGCAAATTTTACGCGTTTTTCCAGATCGAGAAATATGTCTTTTGTTCGAGTCAACAAGACTCTGGCCCTGTGGCGCTTTTGAATCAACTCGCGTAAATATTTCGAAATCTGCAGGACGATGGCTTTCTCCTTGGTGCCTTTTCGTCCAACGGTTCCGGGGTCTCTTCCGCCGTGACCGGGATCAATGACAACCAGGACGCCTTCCTGCGTTTTCGAAGAAGAGGCGGGCGCTTGCACGACGCGAGAGTTGCCCCGCCGAGCCTTCCGGGAAGGTTTGTCGGTCCTGATTTCAGGTCTTGCCGGAGCTGTTTTTTTCGCATAGAAGAGATCCACCGCCACGCGGTCGGGGTGATCGAGGGTAAGGATTCGGTACGTTCGAAGGGCTTGTAAGTCCAGAATGATATGAACGGTTCGAGCATCTCCCGGGGCTATGGAGATGGCTCGCGGGAAATTGTGCCCCTTGATGTGTTGCTGCGCGGGTTTACTCAGCCGAGTATTCGTCAGGGAAATCGTCGCCTTGCGCGAGTTTTTGGTTTCCTTAACGGCAACCCGGCCGGTCAGGTCCAGCACGATACGGGTATATTGTGTATGAGCGTGATGTCGGACTTTCGTGACGGTGCGCGGAGCGGTGGTTCGGCGGGTCGCGGGTCCTTTTTTTGCCAAGAGAACCTTTGCCGGGAAGACAGTATCGGACAGGGCAGGGTGGGGGGATGATGCGGATGCCGTTATTGGTCCGGTTACAGTCCCCCAGGCCGCCGCGTAACAGATCAGGGCAAGGGCAAATGCGTTTTTCATGAGAGTTGACGACGGAAAGATGACGTCGTCTCAGAATACCAAATTCTTCACGTTCTGTCATTGACAGCATCAAAACACTGGGATAGCGTGTCTCGCCGTATGCCACTCACTATCCTCATAGACGGATACAATGTATTGGGCGCCCCCGGCAAGGGAAAGCCGGAACAGTCACTCGCCGGCGCGCGGGAAGCCCTCATCAACCGGCTTTCGTTCTACAGCCAACGTAAAGGACATCCCGTAACCGTGGTGTTCGATGCCTGGCGGGAGCCGACCGGGCTTGAGCATCATGAAAATCGGACAGGGGTGCGAGTGGTGTTCACCAAACGGGGAGAACGCGCCGACCAGGTCATTCAACGGTTGGCCAGGGAATACGGTCGAGCCTGCGCCGTGGTGTCGTCGGATCTGGAGATCATCCAAACAGCCAAATCCCATGGGGCCTTTGTGATGAAGTCGCAAGAATTTAAAGTAAAACTTGAATCTTTAGGGGATGCAAAGCCCCTGGCAGGGAAGGCCGGTTCCCCGACGCAGCCTTGGACCAAGCTCGAAGACGAGAGTCCTCAGGGACGTCCTGCTAAAAAAGGGAATCCCCGCAAGTTACCCAAGGCCGTCCGCAACCGGAACCGCCAACTCAGGGGATTCTGAAGACCCGTTTGGTATTGTCCACGGTGGCCCGTGCAATCGATTCAAGGGACCCGTTCCCTCGGACCTCCGCAAGGGTTTCCGCCACGTATTGCACGTAGGCGGGTTCATTCCGTTTCCCGCGATAGGGAACAGGCGTCAGATAGGGACAATCCGTTTCGACCATGAGACGGTCCAGAGGAACAGTCTTCGCGATGTCCCGGAGCATCGTCGCATTTTTGAACGTCAGTACGCCGGAAAAGGACAGATAAAAGCCCAGGTCCAGCGCGTCCTTGGCGAGCCACGCATCTCCTGAAAAACAATGGAAGACGCCGCCCACGTCACCCGCGCCTTCTTCCCGAAGGATCGTCACGGTATCTTCCTGGGCTTCACGCGTGTGAATGATGAGGGGAAGGGCCAGTTGGCGCGCCAGATGAATCTGTTCACGAAACCGTTGGCGCTGGATCTCCCGCGGAGAATGGTCGTAATGATAATCCAAGCCGATTTCGCCGTAGGCCACGACTTTCGGGTGCCGGGCCAGGGACCGGAACGACTCATACCATCCCTCTTTGATTTCCTTGGCTTCATGCGGATGCACGCCGATGGTGGCGAAGATATTGGGATGCGCTTGGGCCAACGCCACGGCGGCCTGGCTGGTGGCCAAATCACAGCCAATCGTGACCATGGCTTCAACCCCGGCGGCTTCGGCACGTTGAAGGACGGTGTTCCTATCGGTATCGTATCGCAGATCATCCAAATGCACATGGCTGTCGATGAGCATAACTTTTCTCCGTGTTCGTCATAGCGGGGCATCCTAGCATATCACTCGTCACCAAAGAAGCCGGAGAAGTCAATGGATTGGGATACGGCAGTGTTTTACGCCGTCAATGGGTGGGCCGGCCAATCGGCCGCCTTGGATTGGTTGATGCTGCAATGTTCATCGGCCAGGAATCTCATCCTGTTGATCGTGGCGTTTCTTGCCTGGCGGGTGTGGTTCGATTGGCGTCGCGGCCTTCTGGTCACGGCGGCCCTGGGTCTATCGATCGGTGCGGGGGATTTCATCGGGACGCAACTCAAGTTCTGGATTGCCCGTCCGCGGCCGTGCCAGGTTCTCCTGAACGTCCATGAACTGGCCGGATGCGGGAAACTGTTCAGCCTGCCCTCGAATCACGCGGTAAATGCAGCCACTGCCGCGGCCTTTCTTGGGGTCCTGTTCCCCAAGACCCGCTGGGTCGCAGGCACCCTTCTGTTCCTCGGCGGCGTCTCCCGCATCTACTTGGGGGCCCATTACCCAACGGACGTACTCGTAGGCTGGTGCCTCGGCGGCCTCCTGGGCGTGACGGTCGGGTATCTGATTGCGAAACGTCCCTGGCAAGAGTTCGGTACCAAGTAGCGTCTTGTTTCAATGGGCTTTTTCGTATTCCTGGTCAGCACAATCAACGCGGCGGTCGTGACCGTTAGAGCTTCCGCAAGGCGGCGACGCGGTCTTCGATGGGCGGATGCGTCGAGAAGATCTGCATGAAACTTCGCGATTGTCCGGAGATTTTCATGGTCGCCAGGGCGTCTTCCGTCTGATATTGATATTCGACCCGTTTGACCCATCGGTCGATCGATTGCAACGCCGAGATCATGTGGTCCTTGCCGACCGTATTGGCTGCAAACTTGTCCGCGGAAAATTCCCGGCGGCGTGACCACCAACTGATGGGAATCATCGCGAGGATCGACAAGACGATTTGGAGAAAAAAGTAGACGCCGAGGCCCAACATGGGATTGCGTTCGGCGACCTGGCGATAGACGATTCGGCTGATGAAATAGACGAAAGTATTCATCAGGCCGGCGAGGATCGTGGTCGTAAACATATCGCCGTTATAGACGTGCCCCATTTCATGGGCCAGGACGGCCCGGACTTCGCCTTCGTTCAGGTTGTTCAATAAGCCCGTTGACACGGCCACCATCGAGTTGTTCTTCGACGGCCCCGTGGCAAAGGCATTGGGGTCCGGCGAGTCGTATAGCCACACTTCCGGCATTTTGATGTTCAGCCGGTTGGCGATCTTCTGTACCGTTTCATACACGAGTAATTCCGCTGTGTTCCGGGGTTGGGTAATCTGCTGGCAATCCAGCATCATGCGTGCCATTTGCTTGGAAAACGCCAGGCTGGCGAAGGCGCCGCCGAATCCGATGACAAAGGCCCACAAGAGGTCCTGCTGCATGAACGAGCCGCGGAGGTCGATCCCGAACGCGGGTAGGACCATTTCCACGAGAATCGTGAAGGTGATCGACAGGGTGATAAAGATCAGAATATTGGACAACAGCAGCAAGCCAATGCCTTTCAGCTTTTTCATGCATTCCTCCTCTACGAAAACACTTTGCTCAGGTGATACGTGGTGGACTTCGTTTGATGAACCGCCGCTACCGGGCCGTTCGAGACGGGGTTCCTTGAAACCCTCAAGTGTCCCGCCTATAGTCAGCTTACCATGATATAGTAATACCATAATTTTGTGAGTCAAGGTAGGAGGTTCCTACGCCCTCTTCCCTATTTCCCGCATTAAGCGGGAAATAGGGAAGAAGGCAGGGGTGAGGGGGAAAGACAAAAGACCCTGGATTCCCGATTAGATCCCCGATCAGGCCTGTCCTTGACTCGATCGAGGATCGGGGACAAGCGTCGGGAATGACGAAAGGAAAAAGAGCAACCTGGTGAACATATAGAGGGATGACTGATGAGAAATAACCCTTGGGTGGTCGTGTTTTTGTGTTGTGTGGTGCTGGTTTTTTCCTCCGGCGTTGCCCTTGGGGAGGGCAATGAAGAGGCTCTGGTTCTTGAGCCGGATGCCGAGGGGATACAACGAGCCTTCATCGTGCTGGACAGTTATGCGTATGCCCCTTCACATATCAGCGTTCAGGCGGGTGTGCCAATCGAATTCCAGCTTGAAAACCAGAGTTTTCTGACCCCGCACAATTTCATCATCGATTATCCGGACGCGGGTCTCCAGCACAACGTCAGCGTGGATGCCGGAGACAGTGTCACGATCCGGTTCGTGGCGCAGATCCCCGGAACGTATACCTTTTATTGTGATAAACAATTGCTGTTTTTCCCCAGTCACCGCGAAGAGGGGATGGAAGGCCTTCTTGAGGTCCGGTCGTAAAGTGGATGATGAGTGCGCAATCCGTTGAGCGGTATTTGCTGCATGATGTTTTGAAGCAGGTGTCGCGATCGTTTTATCTGACCCTGGCCGTGTTGCCCGGATGTGTGGCGAAACAAGTGGGGCTGGCGTATCTGTTCGCGCGCGCGGCCGATACCATTGCGGATGCGGGACGGCTGGACCGGAGCACCAGGGCCACGTTGTTAGGGCAGCTCAAGCACCAATTTGTTCAGGAATCCTGTAATGGGGAAGAGATCAAAGCCATTCAAGCCATGACCGCTCCGCAACAGGAGCATCCCGGCGAACGGACCTTACTCGAACACCTGGACCGCTGTTTTCACGTGTACGAACACTTGGCGCCTGAGGATCGGGCGGAGATCCGTCACGTTCTCCCGATTCTCATCAGTGGCATGGAAATGGACCTGGATCGTTTCCCCGGTGAATCCGAGACCGATCTCGCCGCGCTTTCTTCGCTGGAGGATCTCGACGACTACACGTATAGGATTGCGGGCTGCGTCGGGGAGTTTTGGACCAATATCATGTATGCCCATTTACCGCGCATCCGCCGGACGTGGGACAAGGAAACCAAGATTCGTACGGGCATCAGGTTCGGGAAAGGGCTGCAATTGACGAATATTTTGAAGGATCTGTCCACGGACCTGCGCCGCGGGCGGTGCTACATTCCTCTGGAGCTGCTGGAACCGGCTGGCCTGGAGCCACGGGATTTATTGGATACGCGTACGATGGACGGTTTCAGTCCGGTCCTGCACACGTTGGTGCAGACCGCGCTCGCCCATTTGGATCAGGGATGGCTGTACGCCACGTCGATTCCGCGACGCGACGTTCGTCTTCGCCTGGCGTGCATGTGGCCGATTCTCATCGCCCTGAAAACGCTGCATCTCCTGACCACGTGCGATAATCTCCTGGACCCCGCCAGGAAATTGAAGATTTCCAGGTTGGAGGTCTACCGGATCATCGCCACTTCCACGCTGACCGGAACCACGTCCGTGGGCACGGCCTATTGGGGCCACCTGCGAAAGGCTGTCGGGTAGAAGCGATTACCCGGCCTGGGGCACGAGCAGCTTTTCGCCTTTGCGAAACACCGCGTAAATCGCTTGTGATGGACAGGCATCGAGGCACATCCGGCACGTTTCCATGCACCGCGATTCGTCGAATTTATACGGGGGGGTGGATAACCAAGCCCCGGTGGGACAGACGGGAATGCACACGGCCTTATGCGTGCAGCGATCCGGATGACGAACCAAATGATCTCGAGATACCATCATGGGTTTCACTCCTTCGAACAGACCCCCGGAGAACATATCCAACATGTTTTCGGGACGTCGCATGTTAAGAATTCCATTGCTTGACGAGCGAACGAATCCGGTCCTTTAACTCGGGGATGTCGTCCAGGTTGTTGTTGATGGCGCCCAGGATGTTTTCCAGGCGTGCCGTCCGGGTCGCGTCCCTGTCCCGTTGGGCGAGTGCTTCGTATTCGCGATAGGCATCGGGATAGAGGGCGCGAAGATGGGTTTCCACGGCCTCGATCCCGTCCCGGAGCTGCTTCGGTTCCGGTGTCAGGGGTGGTACAATGGCAAACGTCCCATTGTCGAGCATGAGCACCTTGGCGTCGCTTTGTTCTATGGTGGTTACTGACGTGACTGTGCGACCGGCCGTCTCATTCCAGGACCGGAGTAGACCGGGAAAGCGTTTGAGGAACGCGACTTTTTCCTGATTCGCTTTCCATTTGCTTTCGTTGGCCGACATGTGGGGCTCGCGTGCTTCGGTTGTTACGGTTGAGATTGAGTCTGATCACGCCATGGGACTGAACGCCTAAGAGGCAATGGGTGTGGCGCGGGATTCGAGACAGAGCGGAGGAACGTCGTGCCCGGGCATGAGCAGGCGTTCGACCAATTCGCCCTTGACCACGTGTCGTTCCATAATTTCCGTGACGTCGGCTTCGGTCCCGACCCAATACCAGACGCCTTCCGGGTAAATGACGACGCTGGGACCATATTCACAATGATCCAGACACCCGGCCTTATTGGCGCGGACGATACCCTTGAGCCCGAGTCGCTGGACTTCCTGTTTGAAAAACGCGTGCAGTTCCGCGGACCGGTTATCGGCACAGCACCCTCTCGGGTCGCCTTTGGGCCGTTGATTAATGCAAATGAAAATATGATGCTTGAATCCACTCATGGTTGCCTCTCTTAGCAGATTTTGCCGAGAAGCACAAAATAGTACAGGAGCGTTCTTTCCCGTGTCCAGTCATATGCGATAATGGAGAGAGATGAAGATCGGAATTCCCAAAGAGATCAAGGATCATGAATTTCGGGTGGCCTTGACACCGGAAGGAGTGGATGAACTCGTGCGGAACGGCCATGAGGTCTGGATCGAGACCACTGCGGGTCAGGGGGCGGATTTTTCCGATGACTCGTATCGCGCGGTGGGAGCCCGCATTGCCTTGTCCGCGGAAGAAGTCTTCGACCGGGTTGAATTGATCCTGAAGGTCAAGGAGCCGCTGGCGTCGGAGATTGCGCGCTTGCAGCCACGCCATACGTTGTTCACGTTTCTCCACTTGGCTTCGTCGAAGCCTTTGACCGAGGCTTTGATGAAATCCGGGTGCACGGCCGTTGCGTACGAAACCATGGAAGATGAGCGGGGGCACCTGCCGATGTTGCAGCCCATGAGTCAGATTGCCGGAAAACTGGCAGTGCAGATCGGCGCTCATTTTCTGGAGCGGACGCACGGGGGGAAGGGGATTCTCCTGGGTGGTCTGCCGGGGGTGTCACGGGGACACGTCGTGATTCTCGGTGCCGGCGGAGTCGGGACGTCCGCCGTGGACGTCGCGCTCGGGATCGGGGCGCGAGTCACGGTCATCGGCAACGACATGAGTCAACTGCAAAGGTTGCAGGAGCGTTTCGGGAACAACCTGACGACCTTGGCCTCTCAAAGACTCGTAATCGCGGAGACCGTGAAAAACGCGGATTTGTTGATCGGGGCCGTGATGGTCAGGGGGGCGAAAAGCCCGGTTCTGGTTTCCCGGTCCATGGTGGCGACGATGAAAAAAGGCGCGTTGATCATGGATATTGCGGTTGACCAGGGAGGTTGCGTTGAAACCACGAAGCCGACCACGCATGCCGACCCGATTTTCGAAGTGGACGGCGTCCGGCATTACGGCGTGACAAATATTCCCGGAATTGTGCCACAAACTTCCACCTATGCCTTGACCCACGCAACCCTACCTTTTATAGTCCGGTTGGCCAACGGGGGAGTCGAGGCGGCTCTGCGTGATCCGGGTATGGCCCGAGGGGTGAACGTTCGTCAAGGGGCAGTCACGTATCCGGCGGTCGCCGAGGCGCATGGATTATCCTGTGAGCCGCTTGTCCGGAAAGAGTAAATGGAAGCAAGGTCGTCGGGGCGTAGCGCAGTTCGGTAGCGCACCGCGTTCGGGACGCGGGGGTCGGAGGTTCAAATCCTCTCGCCCCGACCAGCCATTGCTTCATGTCTTCGCTCATTCCCAATGACCTACCTGATTATCATCGGGATCGGAATCGTGGCCGGAGCCATGGCGCTGATCTGGTGGCGTCTCCGATTGCTGGCACAAGCAGTCCGAGATGTCACGCGCCAACAGTATGATGGCCAGAACGAGTTGAGGGAAACGGCCCGGCAACAGTCGGAAGCGTTCGCCATCCTGCGATTGCAGCTCGCCCAGTTGGCATCAGGCCAGGAACTCCAGAGCACCTTGGTTCGGACTGGCAGCCTGTACCATCAGGCGGATGCGAATGAGGCTCGGCAACTAGTGGAGCGCCATGCGGCCAGTTCTAACCTGATTGTCGTGGACGTTCGGAGTCAAAAAGAATTTCTCCAAAGTCACGTCCCGGGGGCCAAACATATTCCGTTTGAATTCCTCGAAACACGTTTTCGGGCCGAAGTTCCCAAAGAGACGAAAAACATTTTAGTGTACTGTTCTCAGGGTGAACGAAGTCGTCTCGCTTGTGATTTTCTGAGCCGGGAAGGCTATACGACTCTTGTGAACATGCGGGATGGTTTCCAAAAATGGACGGGCCCGGTTCTTGGCACGGGCAGTCCGGACCTGGTGCAAATTCAACCCAGGCCTTCGCACGATAACGTCGTTCGGGAAAGGGCCGAGTCGTAATGGCGGAACCGTATACGATCCTGAAGGTGATGGGGCCGTATCGTGAGCCCAGAGAGTCTGCCTTGTCGTTTGATTATTCAGTCCAACGTCCGAATTGGGCGACCCCGCAGGGTGTTCGGGTCAAGATCGGTCTCGAAGAAGAATTGGACCTGCTCAAGACGAAAATCTTGCAGCTTTCTGGAGGGACCGTGGGCCAGCAACTTCGCATCAATCAACTGCTCGGACGCGCCATCGCAGACCGCAAGCTTGAAATCGCCAACGAGGAAAACCTGTTCAACGACCGCCGGGACGTCATGCTCGACCCCTTTACGGGCTCGTGGTCCCATCTCTTTCCCCGTCTTGAAGCCTGGATGCACCAGGACCGCGACAGCCTCCGACAAGAAATTCAGGAGAAGGTCGGCCTGTAGTTTCCTTTCGTCACCCTCGTCGTGCGGGGGCGAAACCCCGCAGGCACTTCTCTCCTGGCCCTTAAAACAAGGGTTGATACCGGCGCGAGTACTGACAAAAAAGCCGGGATTCTTTTGATTTTGAAGAATGAAAACGATGCGGTTTATATCAGAAAACTTTGCGATCTAATAGCAGAGAAGCAGGTTTCTATTGACGTGTTTGCCATCGGTCATGGGTTTGCGGAGAAGGGGGAGTCTGTTTCTTGTCCCGATGAAATATAAAGCGTCGTCCCTAAAACACGGGTTGATACTGGCGAGTACAGGCCCGTTGCTCCCCGGCGCCTGCGGACGTGGCTGCGCCGCAGTCCCGAAATCTATTTGTGGGGCGAGGACTGTCTGAGCGAAGCGAGTTCCGCAGCCCAAGTAATCGGGACTGCGGCAAAGGCACCCGGAGGGCGACGTCCGGGCGCCAATGGTTTTGGGTCCTTTTGCCGAAACAAAAGGACCTCGTCGTGCGGGGGCGAGGGAGGCGTGTTCGGGTTGGGTTTTCTGATTGAGATTGACGGCGTAATGGCCGCGCACCTGTTCCATGGCTATTTCGTACGGAATGGTGCGCTGGTAAAAATCGCCCGGCGCATGGGCTCCCACGGATAAAATTTCAACGGCCTCCGGTAGGGCGTATTTCGGATCGGAAAAAATATATACGTCGGCGATGGCAAATTCGCCCAGATCGTTTCCCGGTGTGGTCGCAGGAATCTGCGAAGCCAGAGAGCCATCCATTCGTGACCGTCTCAGGTGATTGAGTAACGCCACGACCTGACTGTCGGTGGTCTGTTGGGGAACGAGCAGGCTCAGGGCATTCATCCCTTGCACGTGAGCCGTGACTTTAATCGGGGGCACCGGTGCCGATTCGGCTTCCTTCAGCAACAGGGCCAGTTGTTCCGACCGAACTTCATTTCCCTGTGGGGGCTGAATATTCTTGGACTTTGGAATAATCGCCTGGATAAACAGCCACAGCCCGATAATAACCCCAAAGAGGACGATCGCCGGATGCAGGCCGACGCGCTTGCCTTGTTCCTGGGGGTCTGAGTCATTCATGGTCCTGGTCCCGGGTTTCGAGCGTTAGGGAAGCTTGGGGCGTTTCGGTTGCGCGTTTGGCGGCTTCCCACAACGCATCCCATTCCTGGGCCGTCATTTTCCTGAGGTCTTTTTCTTCTTGAGCCCCATGACGTTCCATGTGCCGGAAACGCGCGGTGAAACGGTTGTTCGCTTTGCGAAGGGCTTCCTCCGGATTGATCTGCAAGAAACGCGCCACGTTGACGATGGTGAATAACACGTCCCCCAACTCATGTTCAACGGCCGCATTCGTTTCAGGTTCCCGGACCGAAGACTTGGAGTCGGGGAGGCCGGAGGCTGCCGCTTGCAGTTCCTCCAATTCTTCATCCAGTTTTTTCAATACTTGTTCGGGAGTCTCCCAGTCAAAGCCAACGCGTGCCGCTCGTTTTTGAATTTGATGGGCCCGTAACAGGGATGGAAGCGAAGCAGGAATTCCCGCTAAAATCGAGTCGGACTCCGTCGTACGCTCGGCTCGTTTGATTGCCTCCCATTGATTGACGACCTGCTCGGAATCGAGTTTCGGGGCCTCGTCGGACGCGGCTGCAAAGACGTGGGGATGCCGCCGGATGAGTTTATTCGTCAAATCGGTGATCACGTCTTCAATGTTGAACGTCTGCTTTTCGGACTCGATGTGGGCATGGAGCAGAATCTGGAGCAGAAGATCCCCAAGCTCTTCGCGCAGGTGTCGGGGGTCTCGCGTATCCAGCGCCTCGAGGACTTCATACGCTTCCTCCAATAGAAACGGCTTGAGTGATTCGTGGGTCTGCTTGATATCCCATGGACATCCTTCGGGAGCACGAAGTCGGGCTACGACTCCGACCAGATCGTGAAAAGTTTGAGACATGCTGTTCTCCATTGTTGCGCCTCGCATTTGTGGAGTGATTAAGATAGCCGGTTTTCTCGACGGCTTCAATCGGCTTCTTCTCTTGCGAGGCTTTTTGGGTTGTGCTAATTTTATTTTGGCATAGAGGTGCGAGAGGCCATGGCTGACAATCAAGAATCAGGATTCGTGATCCGCGACAAACGCGGTCAGTCGAGAGAAGAACCGGAGCCCTTTGAATCAACGGCTTCTTCCGCGGCCACGGCGCCTTCCCAGTCCCCCTCAAAGTCTTCTTACGAGGACCCACCGCTCTCCTTTTCGACGTTTATTCTCTCGTTGGGCACGTCAGCGCTCATGTTGATGGGCGAGCAGTTGTCGCCCGAAAACCCCGCCCTTCCGGTCAACCTGCCGCAAGCCAAAGAAATTATCGATATTCTTCGCATACTGGAAGAAAAAACCAAAGGGAATCTTACGGAAGAAGAGACGAGTGTGCTTCATGACATGTTGTACACGTTGCAGATGAAGTACGTTGAGTTGGCTTCGGGATCCCCGTAATCGAATTTTCGTTGTTCCTGCCCGTTCTTTGCCGTACACTTGGGCATTGCCGTAATCCGTGGGATGCCTGCTGGCAATGAGAAACAGAGCCCCGTTTTCCTCCGTTCATGAATGCACGACGCGTGCCGTCTCCGTTGTGAGGTAGCGTTCCGGTCACATCATGGCGACTTCTAAATTGCCCCCACGTCTCTTTCCTTCCTCGAAATTGAAAGAACGGCTTATCCTCGAGGATGAGCCGAGCTCCAAAGCCCGAAGCCTTCATTTGAAACCGATCTTGATTGTCCTGTTCCTCCTGATTCCCTGTTTGCTCTTGACGATGTACTACGCACAGTATGGAGGATTCGGGGGAAGACCGGCAGACTCGATTCTTCCAACCCCCAGTTACGCATTGGTTCTGCTTCTCGTCTATCTGGATCTCGTCGGGCTGGTTGTCCTGACTCTCTTGTTGTCCCGGAATTTGATCAAAGCCTACTTCGAACGACGGCACCGGCTGTGGGGGTCGGGGTTTCGCACGAAATTGATCGCCGCATTCATCGGGTTTTCATTGATCCCGACAATGTTGTTGGCGGTGATGGCCAGTGGAGTGATCAATGAGGTGATGAAAGTTTGGTTTAATACGCAGATCGAAGAAGTCCTGAAAGATTCCGAAGAATTATCCAGAATGTATCATGAAGGACATCAGGCTTTGGCCGTGCAGAGTGCCAGGGCCATCGGCAGGGAAATATATCGGGAAGATTTTTTGCGGCCCGACCATCGTGAATTACTGACGGCAGCCATGGCCCGGAAACGCGAGGAATTCAACGTCACGGGCGTGGAGGTCTTTTCGTCCAAATTGGAATTGCTCGTCCGCATGAACGCCCCGGAGGCCACCGACAGGATGTTCCAGTTGCCGGTGGGCCAACTCGTTCGTCGGGTCTTGGATTCACAGGACGAGGTCACGTCGGTGCAAGTCGCCCAAGCCGGGCGATTGATCCGCGCAGCGGTGCCGGTCGCATCCAACACCAACCCCGCAGGGATTGACGGCGTGGTGGTCGTCAATACCTACGTCTCGGAATCGATTTTGGCGAAAATGCAGGGGATTGCCAAACAATATACTGACTTCCGGCAGATGAAGGCGATGGAAAATCCCATTAAGGCCGGAGCCTACTTGTTCGTTGCGGTCGTGACGGTCCTGTTGTTGTTCAGCGCCACCTGGTTTGGATTTTACGTGGCGCGAGGCATTACCGTGCCCATTCAGAAATTGGCTGAGGGAACCAAAGCCGTGGCCCGTGGGGACCTCAACGTGAGAATTAAGGTCAATGCCACCGATGAAATCGGGACATTGATCGACTCGTTTAATCGAATGACCGGAGATTTGTCAAACAGCAAGGTCGAACTTGAAGAAGCCAACCAATCTCTCAAGCAATCGAATGTCGAGGCCGACCGCCGGCGGGCGTATACGGAAGCCGTCGTGGATACGATTGCTTCAGGTGTAATGTCCATTGATACTCAGCACACGGTTACCACGTTCAACCGTTCGGCTGAGCGGATCTTGGGGATCAGGGGTGACGCCGTCCGCAGGCGCTTGGCGTTTGACGTCTTCAAAGCTCATCAATTCCCGTTGTTCCAAGAAGCCTACGACCGAATTTTACACGACCAGCAGGATAGCCTCACCCTTGAAGGGCAAATGGAGGTGCAGGGGAAGCTCCTTACCATGGGGTTGAATCTTTCCCGTATGAGAAACGAGGCAGGCCAGAATTTGGGGTTTGTATTTGTTTTCGAGGATCGGACCGAATTGATCAAGGCACAAAAAACCGCGGCATGGCAGGAAGTGGCACAACGGGTCGCCCATGAAATCAAAAATCCCCTGACGCCCATTCAATTGGCGGCGCAACGGTTGCGAAAGAAATATTTTGAAAGGTCGGCTGATTTCAAAGCCATTTTTGATGAATCGACGAACGTGATTGTGAACGAAGTCGGCAGTTTGAAGCGAATGGTGGACGAGTTTTCAAAATTTGCCAGGTTGCCTGCTCCGCAAATGTCCAAAGAATCGTTGCATGACATCATTGAAAAGGTGAGTGCCCTGTATCGGGGAGGACACCGCGACGTTGAATTTGTTCAGGATTTCGACTTCTCGGTCCCGGATATTAACGTCGACCGGGAACAGGTGCGTCGCGTCTTCGTCAATTTGTTTGACAATGCCATCCAGGCCATGAAGCAAAAAGGATGCATTTGGGTTGCCACAAAAATGGATTGGAAGCGCCACCGGGTTCAAATTACGGTGGCCGATGAAGGGCCGGGCATTCCTCAAGAAGATCAGGGACAATTATTTGTCCCGTATTTTTCACGAAAACGAACGGGAACCGGCCTCGGGCTTGCGATTGTTCATCGAATCGTGACGGATCACAACGGGACGATCCAAGCCTCCAATCGTCATCCTCACGGGGCCTTGTTTCTGATCGAACTTCCCGTCGCCTGACAGCCGGAGATGGTGCATGACGCAATAAGACCTCGGTTGGTCTATTCACGAATAAGGTTTGATGACGTTTCAGCTTGTGATCTCACATAACTTGGAGGAATAAGCATGTCCGGTACCATCTGTATCGTCGATGATGAGCCGTCCATCTTGAATACCCTGAGCAGTATTTTGGAGGACGAGGGCTATCAGGTGACGCTCGCGAAAAACGGTGGAGAGGCCCTGAAAGTCATTCAAATGGAACCGCCGGACGTCGTGATTCTTGATATTTGGATGCCGGAGTTGGACGGCCTGGAGGTGCTAACGCGCGTACGTGAGCTGTTTCCCAACATGATGGTCATCATGATGTCCGGACACGGCTCCGTTGAAACCGCGGTGAAAGCCACGAAATTGGGCGCCTATGACTACCTGGAAAAACCATTGGACCTTGAAAAAGTCACGATCCTGGTCCGGAATGCATTAAACCAACGCAAGCTGGAAGAAGAAAATATCAACCTTCGCGTCAAGGTTGAGCGTCATTCGAAACTCGTCGGGGCCTCTGTCGTGATGGAGAAGCTTCGGCAGCAAATCGCGGCTGCGGCGCCGACTCACAGCCGCGTTCTGATTTCCGGGGAAAACGGAACGGGCAAGGAACTGGTGGCGCGGGCCATCCATCTGCAGAGCCCCCGCCATAATCGTCCGTTTGTTGAAGTCAATTGTGCGGCGATTCCCGAGACGTTGATTGAGACGGAATTATTCGGACATGAACGCGGCGCGTTTACGGGAGCCGTTGCCCAAAAACGCGGGAAATTCGATTTCGCTGACGGCGGCACCCTGTTCCTCGACGAAATCGGCGATATGAGTCTGGCTACTCAAGCGAAAGTGCTTCGGATCTTGGAAGAGCAACAGTTTACCCGGGTCGGAGGCGGAAAACTGATTAAGGTCAACGTCCGCGTCATCGCGGCCTCCAATAAGGATTTTCAGCAGGAAATTGAAAAGGGGCACTTTCGCGAAGACCTGTTTTACCGGTTAAACGTGTTGCCGATCGAAATCCCGCCGCTTCGTGCACGACGTGAAGATATTCCGGCCCTCACCCGGCATTTTTTGAACGTTCACGCGGAAGAGCAGGGGGTGAAGTTGAAAGACATTACCCCGGAGGCTTTGGACGTCCTGGTGCGGCATGAGTGGCCGGGCAACATTCGGGAACTTCGGAATCAAGTCGAGCGCCTGATGATTATGGTCCCGAAAAACACCATAGAGGTTGGCGACGTCTTGCCGTTTATGCCCAGAGGATTCAACCGGATCAGTCCCATGGACGCGTACGATTCCCTGAAAGACGCCCGGCATGCGTTTGAACGCGAGTACATTGGAATTCGTTTGCGGGAAAACCGCGGGAACGTCTCAAAGACCGCCGATGACCTGAAGATCGAACGAAGTCACCTGCATCGCAAAATAAAAGAGTTGCACGTGGAATTTCGTTCGGAACACTGATGTCTGAGCTGCTCACCATCGAACGTGTCGTTGCCGGTGGATGGGGCCTCTCCCGGTCAGGCTCCATGGTGACGTTCGTCCGGGGCGGATTGCCCGGTGAAGTGGTCACGGTGAACCCCGGCGAACGGCATTCCGATTACCGGTTCGGGGCTCTCAAAGAAGTTCACGAGGCATCACCCCATCGCGTTCAGGCTCCATGTTCCGTCTATGAAGATTGTGGGGGGTGCCAGTTTCAGCATGTTCGCTATGAAGCACAATTGCAGTATAAACAGGACATGTTGGAAGAAGCGTTTTCGCGTATTGGCCGGATCGATCAGGTGACCTTCAGCGATCCCGTTCCTTCTCCCTCGCCTTATGAATACCGGCGAAGAGTTCGCTTCAGGGTGTTTCAACATCGCGGGACGTTTCATCTCGGATTCGTTCGAGAACGAACGCACAGCCCGGTCAAGGGAGCAGGGTGCCTATTGGTTTCAAAGCCCATGGAACAGGTGATCGAACACGTCGAAGGACGGTTGGCCCACCTGCGCAAGCTTCCCGCGTTTCTCTCACACGTGGAAATTCGATCCTCGGATGCGTTCGGGACGCACCTGATTCTCTGTACGGTGCCCCGCGCGTCGCAACACCAGGCACACAGCCTGTTGGCTTTGTTTGAAGATATTCCTTCCGTGGTTGGGTGTGTTCTGACCTCCTCTTCCGTGACCACGTCTCAAAGAAGACGCGTGCGGCGAGTCGTCAGGGGAGAACCGCATCTGTTTGAACGCTTTCAGGATCTGGTCATTCGAATCAGCGACCGATCCTTCATGCAGGCGAATTGGGCGGTCTATTCGATCATCTTCCAAACGGTGGCCGATTGGCTCCACGTAGAGGATGGACCGATTCGCGTGCTTGAACTCTATGCCGGGGTCGGATGCATGGGATTGGGTTTGGCGAAAAACGGCGCGTTGGTCACGGAAGTCGAGGAAAATCCTTACGCCGTGGCCGATGCCAAACGATCGGCCTCTCACAATCATATCGGTCGTTACCGTTTGCGGACGGCAAAAGTCGAGGATTTTTTGGAGACGGTGGCAGCGGACGAATATGACGTGATCGTGATGGATCCGCCGCGCACGGGATTGAGTCGGCGTTGCGTCGAGTCCCTGGAGCGTATCCGGACGCCCCGCATGCTGTATCTGTCGTGTAACCCTTCCTCCTTGGCGCGGGACCTCAACCGGCTGTGCGCGACCCAATACCACGTCCGGCGAGTGCAGGCGTTTGACATGTTCCCGCAGACCGCGCAGATCGAAACCCTGGTGGAACTCGTTCGTGCGTAGGGCAGACTTTCGAACTAACGATCCGTAAACATGGAGAGGCTGCTATGAATGTGCTCCGGCTCGGCGTGCTTGTTTCAGGCAGAGGGTCCAATCTTCAAGCCATTATCGATGAGATTGAAGCCGGAACTCTCAAGGCTAAAATTGCGGTCGTAATCAGTAATAAACAGGGGGCCCCGGCGTTGGAGCGCGCTGAACGTCATGGGCTCACAACCGTTTTTCTCGATCCGAAGTCAGTGGCGGGTACGCCGGATCCCCGGCAAGCCTATGATCAAGGACTGCTGGAGACGTTGCAGCACCACCAGGTCAATTTGGTGGTGTTGGCGGGATACATGAAAATAGTCACTTCGGTGTTGATCGAGTCGTATGAATCGCAAATCATGAACATTCATCCTGCACTGCTTCCGAGTTTTCCCGGCTTGCACGCTCAACGGCAGGCCTTGGACCATGGGGTGAAAGTCGCCGGCTGCACCGTTCATTTCGTGACCGAAGGCATGGATACGGGTCCCATCATCCTGCAACAAGCTGTACCCGTGGAAGAAGGCGATACCGAGGATACATTGTCGGACCGAATCCTGAAGGTGGAGCATGGCCTGTTACCCAGGGCCATCCGGTTGTTTGCGGAGGGACGATTGAGTGTGACGGGCCGGACCGTCCAGATACGCGATGCTTGATTGGATTGCAGGGCGCCGGTCCTTTTGGTAGAGTGCCAGACGTGGGGGGCTAGCTCAGTTGGGAGAGCACAACGTTCGCAACGTTGGGGTCGGGGGTTCAAGTCCCCTGCCCTCCACCAAACTGTGTTTGCGGCTTCTTTGTGGGGTTGGCACGACGGCAAGAAAGGGTTGAAAAAAAGAAGAAAATTTTTTGTAATAATTGTTAATAAATATTCTAAATAATATTAAGAATATGAAGCTTTCCAGAAAAAGCGAATACGGATTGCGGGCCTTGATTGAATTGACCAAGGCTTATGAGCAGGCTGCGTTGCGACGATCCGACATTGCCGAAATCCAACAAATTCCCGTGGGCTTTTTGGAAACCATTCTGTTGGAATTGAAGCGGGCGGGCATCCTGGGAAGTCGTCCCGGCGTGCAGGGTGGCTACCGGTTGATTAAACCGCCGGAAGACGTGTCCGTCGGGCAGGTGATTCGTATTTTAGACGGTCCTTTGGCTCCGATCCCCTGCGTCAGCCAGACGGCTTATCAAACGTGTCAGGATTGTCCGTATTCCGAGGCCCGGGACTGTCCGATACAAAGCGTCATGTTTGACGTCAGGAACGCTATCGCCAATGTATTGGACGGATACACCTTGAGAGCATTTTACGACCAAGGTCGGAAGCGTCGTTTCAGGAAATCTCCGAAACGTCGAAGCGACAATGCCCTGAGCAGGACTCAATAAGGAGTGGGTTATGGATACACATCTTCGGAGCGTGGTGAAAGGCATCAGTTGGAGGGTCTTGGCAACCATGGTGACTACGATAGTCGTTTATCTGTATTCGGGTGAGTTGGTGGCAGCGGCGATTGTCGGGAGTTTCGATGCTCTGGCGAAGATTGTCCTGTACTGGGGACACGAACGAATCTGGCAACGCATCACGTGGGGCCGTATCCTGCCCACGGTTTTCTCGCCCTAAGGAAGGCAGCCGGACACGTCATGGATTTAAACTCTACTGACCGGATCTTTGCCTATAGTGTCGTTAGTCCCGCCTGCATGTTTTGAATTTTACGTTCCCTGCCTCGACCGTTTTCGGTAGATAGCTTCTCTTTCTTGTGATTTTTTTCGGTGCTATCGCCCAATCTCTCCCAAGGGTTGTTCCGTGACAATACAGGCTCCTCGTGGGTTTTGACTCAGGGCGTTGCAGGACAGGAGTTGGTCAAGCTCCGGCGTTGATTTGGAGTCGGGCGTCATGACGAGTCCCCAATGGCAGTTGTCGCGGCATTCGTTTTCCAGGATCAATGCTTGGGCTCCGTGGAACAGGAGCATGCCGCTGAGCATATTGTGGTGGCAGATATTTTTAAGAAAATCCGGTCGCGTCCCATCGTCTCGAACCGCCAAGCCGAAATGGTGATTGTCAAAACACACGTTTTTGGCCAGATAAGGTTGTGCCCCGGCAAAAGAGAAAATGCCTGATTCACGATTCCGGCACACCTCGTTGTCGATAAGGGACGGCCGGCAATTCGGGCCATAAATCACGATTCCCGAGAGAAGTCCTTCGGTTGCCCGGCATTGGGTAATCGTACAGGTGGAATCGAAGATATTGATCGCGGAATGCTGGTCGCTTCCGACGTAACGAAACGTGATGCCGGCAATGCGCCCGCTGGGAACCTGTTGCAGATACAAGGGGCCGCTCCGGCGGCTGAAGATTTGGACGTGGTCCCGTCCGGCCCCGATTAAATGAACGGGTTGTTGCGTGCCGAACAAACGGTCTTCATAGATTCCAGGACGAACAAAGATCTGGTCCTCCGGTTCCGCATCTTTAAGGGCCGCACTCGGGCGGGGATAGCAGGCGGGGTCGGCGTGATCCACAATGAGGGTTTTACCGCCTTCGGGATTCGGAGGCGGTTCGTTGAGTACAGGCGGGTTCCGCAGGGAATCCGAAGGTGAAGGGGGTGATTCCGGCATGACGGTGAACTGTATAACATAGTCTGCTTATGAGGTTCAGTACACAATTGCAAGAATTTGGTCTTGACTGTCATGTAGAACTGATGTAAAAGTTACGAATCTCCGAGACACCGGTGTCTCGGCTTATAGTGTTTATATTCGAAGGACGATGGAGTCCTCAACCATGTAAGGATGGGTTGAGGACTTTTTTTTTGTCGGACGGGAGCAGCAAGGCTCTTTAGATTCATGGCAAGGCGCACACAAGGGAGTGTGCCGGATTGAGTTTTTAAAAACGAATTTCGGCTAAGGAGAACCTGACATGGTCAAACGAATGATAACTCCACTGTTTTTGTTTGTTTTCAGTTTTGTGGTCGCGGGGTGGCTTCCCGTGCCGCTCGTGAGTTCCGTGGCTCTGGCGGAAGATGATACGTTGGCGAACAAACTCAACCTTTCGCTGTACGGCTTCGTGGAAACGTCGTATACGCAGAATTTCAACAATCCTTCGAGCGGTGTGAACAACAATCGCAGCTTTGACGGCGATGCGAATTCCTTTCGGCCCAACATGGCGCAATTGGTCCTGGAAAAGGCCGCGAGTCCGGGAGGAGCCTTGACCGACCGGGCGGGATTCCGCCTGAAGATGAATTTCGGTGAAGACGCCAAGTTTACCGGTGGCACAGGACCCGATGATTTTGACTTTCAGGAAGCCTACGTCCAATACATGCCGGCGGATAATCTCACGTTTCAGGCAGGCCGCATGAACACGCTGATCGGGTATGAAGTGATCGAAAGCCCGCTCAACCCCAATTTCTCCCGTTCGTTCCTGTTCGGCATCGGAGAACCGTTCACGGTGACGGGGTTTCGCGCCTCGTTTGATTTTTCGGAATCCGTTTCGTTTGCCATGAGCGCCATCAACTCGTTTGGGGGAGCGCAAGTGGATCCAAATAACGGCAAATCCATTGAAGCGCTCCTGTCTCTGGCCCCCATGGACAACGTGGGAGTTTCGATATTCGGTTTTTGGGGACCTGAAGGCACCCGAGGACAAGACAATTCGGACCGCATGCAGGTCGGAGGCATCATCGACGTGCAGGCGACCGATCAGTTGGAACTCGTGTTGGAGGGCTATTACGGAAATTGGGCAAATTCTGATGGTCCGGGATCAATCAATGCAAGGTGGAACGGCGTGGCAGGCTACGCCATCTATGATTTCAACGACCAGTGGGGACTCCACGTCCGCGCGGAAGTCTTTGAAGATGCGGCGGGTGCAACCTCTCGTGTTTCGGGTCGGATTCACAGCCTGATCCTGATAATCCCGAGTTGAGTGGCAATTATGGCGATTTAGGCAATGCTCATTTGTGTCCCCACTGGGTCGTCAATAAGCGGAGACGGTTCAATACGGCCGAGAACTTTCAACCAGACATTGTGGGAAACCACGTGGACCCTGCAATACAAGCCGGTCCCCAATCTCATTACCCGGGCGGAATTCCGGTACGATAAGTCCGACAGAAACACGTTTAGTGATGGCGGTGACGGTGTGACAGACAGCCAATCAACCTTGGCAGGTGAAATGATCTTCCTCTTTTAGGGAAGTTCTAAAACGCTTATGAGGAGGGAGAAAATGGAACATAGGAAAATGCTATTCAGGAATATAAGTATATTATTCTCAGTATTACTACTTTCGCTATTTACAGGGTCGGCCCTGGCGGAAGAAGCGTGGCGCAGCGATCAGCGCGGGGGACACGGGATGGCTCCTGACCTCTTCCGCGTTGGTGCTCGCCATGATCATTCCTGGCCTGGCGCTTTTTTACGGAGGGATGGTACGCGGCAAGAACGTGCTGAGCACCATGATGTACAGTTTTATCTCCGTCTGCGTGGTGAGCGTGGTTTGGGTGCTGTGGGGATATACCATCGCTTTCGGCACGGACGTGGGTGGCATCGTAGGCAATTTCGAGTTTCTGTGGTCGAATGGCGTCGGGCCGGAAGCCTTTTCCGGCACGGCCATCCCGCATCTTGCCTTCATGGTGTTTCAACTCATGTTCGCCGCAATTACGGTGGCGCTGATCAGCGGGGCCATTGCGGAACGCATGAAGTTCATGGGGTACGTGCTGTTTGCGGTCCTGTGGGTCACCCTGATCTATGCACCTCTGGCCCATTGGGTCTGGGGCGGCGGATGGCTGGGCGAATTGGGAGCCCTGGATTTTGCCGGCGGCACCGTCGTGCACATCAGTTCGGGCGTGGCGGCCTTGGCTGCGGCGTTGGTCCTGGGGAAACGGCACGGCTATGGAGCCGAAAAGATGGCTCCCCATAACCTGCCCTTTACCGTGGTTGGGGCGGCCTTGTTATGGGTGGGATGGTTCGGGTTTAACGCGGGGAGCGCCTTGGCGGCCGATGGGATCGCCGCGGGGGCTTTTGTCGCCACCCAGGCGGCCACGTCTGCCGGTGTCTTGGGGTGGCTCGTGATTGAATGGATGTACAGCGGCAAACCAACGGCCTTGGGCGGGGCCAGCGGGGCCATTGCCGGGTTGGTGGCGATTACTCCGGCGGCGGGTTTTGTCGGCCCGATTTCCTCGATTGTGATCGGTTTCGGCGCCGGCGTCCTGTGCTATTTAGCTGTGGTATGGAAGTCAAAATTCGGCTATGATGATGCCCTTGACGTGCTGGGCATTCACGGCATCGGAGGGACTTGGGGGGCGATAGCCACTGGACTTTTTGCCAGCGTGGGCGGCGGAACCGGCTTGTTTTTCGGAAATCCGGGGCAAGTGTTCATTCAGGCCGTGGGAGTTGGAGCCACTTGGGTGTTTTCGTTTGTCGGGACCTTTATTATTTTGAAAGTGTTGGATATGGTTATAGGCCTTCGTGTGGAGAAGGAAGAGGAGATCGTTGGACTCGACCTGAGTGAACACAGCGAGAGTGCATATAGTTAGGGTTCAGGTCGATTCATGAAATTGGATCGCGTCAGGCATGAGCGGCCGTGGTCGTTTATGCGTTTCCGCCGACACTTTCAATATTGAAAGGGGAGAAACCCATGAAACTCGTGAAAGCCATAATCAAGCCTTTTAAACTCGATGAGGTGAAAGACGCCCTGACTGAAATAGGCGTTCAAGGAATGACGGTCTCGGAAGTCAAAGGATTTGGCCGGCAAAAAGGCCATAAAGAAACCTACCGGGGGACGGAATACCAAATTGACTTTGTGCCGAAAGTCAAACTCGAACTCGCGATTGCCGATGGCATGGAAGAAAAGGTCATTGAAACACTGGGGAAAGCCGCCAAGACGGGAAGCATCGGCGATGGCAAAATTTTTGTTTCAGATTTGGGCAATGTGATTCGTATTCGTACCGGAGAGACGGGAGAAGGCGCGTTGTAACCGGTTCTCCTGAAGCCATTTGTACGCCCCGTGTAAGCAATAACAGGCAGGTATCGGAAGGGCCCCGGTGGACTTCAGGCGTGAGTCTTCAACTTTCCGGCAATGGATGGTTTCTGGTGTATCCGGCTGCGCCGGTTCATATAACCCTTAACCCGAGGTGGAACCGTGAAGCACTCGACCTTCTCATTCATGTGGCTAGTGGTTGTGATTTTGAGTTTATGGTGCGGGCCGGTAACCGGATGGGCCCAGGACGGGACGCCAGGAGCCATTGACACGGGTGATACAGCGTGGATTCTGGTGTCGTCCGCATTTGTACTCTGTATGACCCTGCCTGGGCTGGCGCTCTTTTACGGCGGGCTTGTCCGGAGCAAAAACGTACTCGGGACACTGGCGCATACCGCCGTCATCCTGTGCATGATCAGCATCGTGTGGGTCCTGCTTGGCTATACATTGGCATTCGGCACGGACGTGGGCGGAGTGATCGGCAGCCTGGAATTTCTCGGCTCGCTGGGCGTGGGACAGGACGCCTATCCCGGCACGGGCATTCCACATTTGGTTTTCATGGTGTTCCAACTCATGTTCGCCGCCATCACCGTGGCCCTGATTACAGGCAGCTTTGCCGAGCGAATGAAATTCACGGCTTTGCTGCTGTTTGCCGTGCTCTGGTCAGTCCTGATTTATTCGCCGCTTGCCCATTGGGTCTGGGGAGGCGGGTGGCTGGGAGAGATGGGCGCATTGGACTTCGCCGGAGGAGCCGTGGTGCATATCAGCTCGGGTTTTGCGGCGCTCGTCTGTGCGCTGGTGTTAGGACAACGGAAAGGCTACGGGGTTGAATCCATGTTGCCGCACAACCTGCCGATGACGGTTCTGGGAACGGGCCTGTTGTGGTTCGGGTGGTTCGGATTCAACGCGGGGAGCGCCTTGGGTGCCAACGGGGGCGCGGCTACGGCTTTTGTGGCCACCCATATTGCGGCGTGCGCCGGCGGGATCAGTTGGATGGGGGCAGAATGGTTTCGGACCGGCAAACCAACCATGCTCGGGGTAGCAAGTGGAATCATCGCGGGCTTGGCGACCATCACGCCCGGCGCCGGATTCGTTTCGCCCCTGTCGGCGTTACTGATCGGACTCGTGGC
The DNA here is from genome assembly GCA_965204475.1 of Nitrospirales bacterium. GTDB lineage: Bacteria > Nitrospirota > Nitrospiria > Nitrospirales > UBA8639 > Bin75. The sequence continues at coordinate 679,002 of OZ241988.1, read as the reverse complement.
AGGCGCCCTCTGTTACGCCGGAGTTGTCTTGAAAATCAGACTTGGGTACGATGATTCACTTGACGTGGTAGCCATCCACGGTGTGGGAGGATTTACCGGAATCCTGGCAACCGGGTTATTTGCATCCGTCGGAGCACAGGGATTGTTTTTCGGGAATCCGGGCCAATTTGCGATTCAAGCCGTGTTGGCCGTGTCCACGGTCGTGTTCGTCGTGATCGGAACCTTTGTCATTTTGAAAGTCGTCGACCTCTTGGTCGGCCTTCGGGTCTCGCCCGAAGACGAAGAAACCGGGCTCGATTTGAGCCAGCATAGTGAGCGCGCCTATACCTAAGTGTTGTTATCGGCGTTCTAGAACAAAACCTATTGTGTGAAGAAGGAGGTAAGGAATGACTCCGCGTGAAGTATTGGATTTTGCCAAAAAGAACAAAGTGGAAATGGTAGATCTCAAGTTTGTGGACCTGGTCGGGACATGGCAGCATTTTTCCATCCCGACTTCGGAACTGAACCTCGATTTGTTTAAGGATGGAGCGGGCTTTGACGGGTCATCCATTCGCGGGTGGAAAGCGATTCAGAACAGCGACATGCTGGTATTCCCGGATCCGAACTCCGCCAGGATGGACCCCTTTACCGAGCTGCCCACTCTCAGCATGGTGTGTAACGTGCAAGATCCGATCACGCGCGCCGTATACGAGCGTGACCCGCGAGGCGTCGCTCAACGAGCGGAGCAATACCTGAAAAGCACCAGAGTCGGCGACGTCTCCTATTGGGGACCCGAAGCCGAGTTCTTCGTGTTTGATCACGCGAGTTATGACCAGACCAGCAATTCGGGCTATTATTTTCTCGACTCCGAAGAGGGAATTTGGAATTCAGGCGACGACGGTCACAATCTGGGATCGCGCCCCCGGCACAAGGAAGGCTATTTCCCCGTTCCTCCGACGGACACGCAACAGGACATCCGTACCGAAATGGTCAGGGAAATGGAAAAGGCCGGGATTCGCGTTGAAAAACATCACCATGAAGTGGCCACGGCAGGACAAGCCGAAATCGATCTTCGCTTTGACAGCTTACTCAGCATGGCCGACAAAATGATGATGTATAAATACATCGTCAAAAACGTGGCCCGGCGGCACGGCAAAACCGCGACGTTTATGCCGAAACCGTTGTTCCAGGATAACGGGACAGGCATGCACACGCATCAAAGTATCTGGAAGGATGGGAAACCGACGTTTGCCGGCAAAGAATACGCGGGCGTGTCCAAAACGTGCCTGCATTACATCGGCGGCGTTTTGAAACATGCGCAGGCCCTGGCGGCGTTCACCAACCCGACGACCAATTCTTATAAGCGGTTGACGCCGGGATTCGAGGCTCCCGTGTTGTTGGCGTATTCCAGCCGGAACCGGTCGGCCGGCATTCGGATTCCGATGTATTCGACGAACCCGAAGGCCAAGCGGATCGAAGTGAGGTTTCCCGATCCCTCGGCCAATTTCTATCTGGCGTTCAGTGCGATGCTGATGGCGGGACTCGACGGCATTCAAAACAAAATCGATCCGGGCGAAGCCATGGATAAAAACCTCTACGATTTGGCGCCGGAAGAAGCCTCCAATATTCCAACCGTGCCATCGAGTCTGGATGAAGCCATCGACAACCTGGAAAACGACTATCAGTTTCTGTTGAAGGGCGGCGTCTTCAGTGAGGACCTGGTGGAAGCCTGGATCAGCTACAAACGGGAAAACGAAGCCGATGAGGTTCGCATTCGTCCTCATCCACATGAATTCTTTTTGTACTACGATATTTAGTACGACAAGTTTAAGAGACTCGTTTTTACAGAAAGGCGTCTTTCCGAATTAATCGGAAGGACGCCTTTTTTCTCTGCTGTGCTTCCGTTCCTGTTCCCTACCGATGCTTCCTTTTTCTGGATGGTTTTGGGCAAAAAAGTTTGACGAATATGGCGTGCGTCCGGTTCATGCGTTGTTGTAACTCGCGTTCAAATGCTTGGGTCCCTTCTTGCCAGACGTTGGTTATATACCCCAATCTTCTTGCCAGGTACGTCATGTCGTCGGAACCGAATTCCGGCAGCACCAGATCCTTGGCATTGCCTCGAACGATCCGCAAACCATCGATCACCTTTCTCAGAAACAGATAATCCTCCGTCAGGATCGTTGCGTCGTGATTTGAGAGAAGCTTCGTCGCGTGAAGGGCCTTGAGTGCTTGCAGGGTGTTGGGCGCCCGGAGCGAGGACTCCCGGTGACCATGCTGTACTTGGAGGTACTGAACGGCGTATTCAACGTCGATGAGCCCGCCCGGACTGTATTTCACGTGAATGGTGCCGGGAGAGACCAATTCCCGAACCTGCCTGCGGCGCAAGTGCAACGCCGTGTCCAACGGCCATGGGGTTGGACTGTACACGAAGTCGTCACGAAAACGTTCGATGCGACGGCCCAACCCGGCATGCCCTGCGACGTGTCGCAGCTTGATCAAAACCTGTCGTTCAAAAGGCGCGGCGGCTCCTCCCGTGCGGTAGTAGCGTTTGATGTCGTCGAACGAATTGGCCAGCAACCCTTTTTCTCCATGAGGTCTCAAGCGGATGTCGAGTTGAAAAATGCCTTCCTGTTTCGTCTCGATCCAATGGATAAATTCCTGGACGAGCCGCTCGTAATATTCGCCGATGATGGGGTTGGGACTAACGGAGGCATCTGTCCCATAGACGAAGAGCAACTCGATATCGGAGGCGTAGCCCAACTCACGACCGCCCAATTTACCCAATCCGCAAATACTGAACGGCAGGGGACTCTTTTTCAGGGTGGACGGCGGTGGGTGTTTTCGGTTGACCACTGACTGGGCCTCGACCAGAGCTTGTGCTAAGATCACTTCGGCCAAGGTGGTGAGCGACTTGGAGAACGAAGGAAGGGACGTCTCGTTGAGAATATGATGCATGTCGATACGGAACAATTCCTGATCTTTAAACTGATTCAAGATTGTTTTTCGGATGTCAGGATTTCGATTTTTTCCGAGTTTGGCCTCCAACGTCTTGGCGAGAGCGGTTTTTGATGAACGGACTTGAGGTTGATGGAACGTTTCAACGATGGGCAGGAGGTTGACGTGTTGCCGGCGAAGGAAGTCTTCCCACAAGAAATCGCTCGTGCCGAATAACCGGGCGAGGTTGGTCAACGAATCTTTTTTGGTGAGCCAGTTGATCCGTTTTTTGCTGAGACGATGTTCCAGCAGTTGATCGAGAAAATGACTGAAATGACTCAAAGCCTTGCCTGGGTCCGGGGCCCACGTGAGGTAATGGGTAAATTCCTTTATGAGAGCTGCGGCAACGGTCAGTTCCTGTTGTTCTTGCGACGAGACGATTTTCTTGCCGTGTCGATCCCTGACAAACAATCGGTTGCGGACTCTGAGCCCGTCTCCTTCAATAGTGGCTTTTGATAAATAAACCCCTCTCATGGCCAACGCGTTCGTAAAAGCATATAAAAAAGCCGGGGAATCCGTACCCCTGATGTCTATGACCGTTTCTCGCATGGAAAGCGTGTTGTTGAAGAGAATTTCCGCCGGATGGACCAGGTCGGAAGCAGCCTCTTTTCTTTGGCCAAGCGTTTCGACCAATTTCCGGTTTACACGATTCCGAACCTCCTGGATGTTCCGTGACTCGAGCAATCGGATGAGGTCCGTCAATTCCCGGCCCAGTTCTTTTTCAACGTCCGCATTGAATACAGTTTCCGGTAGAAGGTGAACCTGCAAGACGTCCACAACTTTTCTCCTTGAGAGTCCGGGTCGTTGGCGGGGTTGCCGGATCGGCCATTTGCGTATGTGCATGGGACGTGAGGATTGCTTCGCAGGAGCGGGGTCGTCCTGATAGGTAAAAACAAGGGCTTCGCGTATATCGAAGCCATAGGCAGACAGCACCCCGCAAATTATGGCAAATTCAGCAAAATAGTCATAAGCGACGATCGTGAGCCGGTACCGGCCCGCATCGGTAGCCGGTTGAACGTGGAGCGTGCAGGGATCTTCCGGGGTCAGGGTGTTGGCCAAAGCCACGTGCTCTGCTACGGTTCGTGTTGGAAATTGCGAAAAATAATCCGGATCCATGCGATCCAGAAAATCTTTGATGATCGTCGGGTCGATGCGGGGGTATAGCTTTTCTAATTCCGTCGAGTCGAACGTCTCTTTCATGGCCGGGCAGTATACCTTAACGTGAGATCATTGTAAGGGCCATTGAGCCTCAGAATTCGTCCCAATGCCCAGCATAAGCAACTCACTCTCAGGTTTCGATCCGCGTCCGCTGCTGCTTTCTCCGAATTTAGCCTCTTCGGAAGTCGAACGGCTGTTGGCTCCGTACGGCTTCCGGGATTGGAAGGAAGCCGATGTCAACCTTCAACTCATGGCCGGCGAGCCCAAAAGCCGGGAACAACTCGCAGTCATCCTCCCTGATCTTTTACGCGCTGTTGCAGTCACGGCCGATCCCGATCAAGCGTTGCGTGAATGGGAACGTTACCTTGAGGCTGGTCATGCAAGAACCCAAGTGTTCGATTTTTTAGCGCAAGTGCCACACGTCCTGCAATTGCTTTGCGTCCTGTTCGGGAACAGCCCCGCAATGGCGGAAACGCTCATTCGAGACCCCCTGCTGATTTATTGGTTCGAGGAAGAGCGTGTGCTGAAAGGTGTCCCCACTGTCAAACGCCTGCAATCGACCTTAGACGAAACCCTTGCTCTTGTGCAGACCTACGAACGTAAACTCGACGTGGTTCGCCGCTTTCATCGGCGTGAAATGCTCCGCATCGGCGCACGTGACCTCTTTCACCTTGCCTCCGTTGCGGAAACCGTCCAATCCATGTCGCGACTCGCGGAAATCGTAATCCGTGCCGCCTATAAACTGGTGAACGAAGAACTGCAAAAAAGATATGGGATTCCCCAACATCAAGATTCAGGCAAAACAACGCGAGAACCGGGATTCGTGGTGTTGGGAATGGGAAAGTTGGGCGGGCGTGAACTGAATTACAGTTCAGACGTCGATCTCGTCTATATCTATGCATCGAGCCAGGGAGAGACAAAAACCGCAAAAGAGCCGATCAGTAATGAAGCATTTTTTCAGCTCATCGCCAGAGAGGTGACTCGAGTCCTGTCGGCGTCCACTTCGGAAGGACGTCTATTTCGAGTGGATTTGCGATTGCGACCCGAGGGAGGCGCCGGCCCGTTGGCTTGGTCAAGCGCTGAAGCTGTCAAGTACTACCAAACACGCGGGAGAACTTGGGAACGGCTGGCTTTATTAAAGGCTCGTCCTGTAGCAGGGCAACGATCCCTGGGCCAGGCCTTTCTCAGGAAAATCCGTCCGTTTATCGTCGGGTCGGAAAAACGGGGCTCCCGAAACGTCATCGAGACGGTTCATAAACTCAGGACACAGATTCATCGAAAGGTCCAAAGAAAAAAGGAGGAGGGGCGAAACGTCAAACTGAGCCCCGGAGGCATTCGCGACATTGAGTTCATGGTCCAGACGCTTCAATTGCTGCACGTGGCCACGCATCCACCGTTGCTTGAATCGAATACGGTCACGGTTCTTCAGCATCTTCGCGCCCTCAATCTGTTACAAACCGCTGACGGGAAATTCCTTGAGGAAGCCTATCTGTTTTTGCGTGACGTCGAGCATAAGCTGCAAATGGTTCATGAATTGCAAACTCATACCTTGCCACATAACCCTTTCGAATTGACCAAATGTGCCGTACGAATGGGTTATGCAGATCAACCTCCTTCCTCTGCGACCGGAAAATTTCTCACCCGCTACGAATCCATCAAGGCCCATGTTCAAGCCATCTTCGAACGACTGATTTCTTCATCCATCTGATCGTTGTTCCCTACTTGATCTTTGCGAGAACGTGGTTATCTGATGGGGACAGGAGCCTGCGCTGAGAACGCGAGAAAGGGGAGTCGGCAATCATGGACATGAACCGTATGACGCTCAAAGTACAGGAGGCGCTTCAAGCCGCGTCTGCCCTCGCCATGCACCGGAATCACCAGGGCATCGACGTCGAGCACGTGCTGGCGGCGTTACTGGACCAACCTGACGGATTCGCCGGCCCGATCCTGGAACAGGCCGGGGTTTCCGGTTCCGCTGCCAAAGCCAAGGCCGAGCAACGACTCGCGAAAACTCCGCAGGTTCGCGGGATCGGGGCGGCGCCTGGACAGCTTCACTTGACCCAACGAACCGCAACGCTTCTTTCCCGTGCCGAGGATGAAAAACAATCCTTGAAAGACGAGTACATCAGCGTCGAGCATCTCCTGCTGGCCATGGCAGCCGATAGGGGCGTGTTGAAAGACTTAGGGGTCACGCGCGATAAACTGTTGGCCGGGCTGCAACATGTCCGCGGCAACCAACGCGTGACGAGCCAGGATCCTGAAGGGACCTTTCAGGCGCTGGAAAAATATGGCCGGGATTTGACCCGGTTGGCCGGGCAGGGGAAGCTGGATCCAGTGATCGGTCGTGATGAAGAAATCCGGCGGACGATTCAGATTTTATCGAGACGCACAAAAAACAACCCCGTGCTCATCGGTGAACCCGGAGTCGGGAAAACGGCCATCGTCGAGGGCTTGGCTCAACGGATTGTCAAGGGAGATGTTCCCGAAGGGTTGAAACAGAAACGCGTGGTCGTTCTCGATATGGGAGCATTGGTAGCAGGGGCCAAATTCCGGGGAGAGTTTGAGGAACGGTTGAAAGCCGTCTTAAAAGAAATTCAGTCGTCGCAGGGAGACATCCTCCTATTTATCGACGAACTGCACACCGTGGTGGGCACGGGAGCGGCAGAAGGGGCTATGGATGCCGCCAATCTGCTGAAACCCATGCTGGCCAGGGGAGAACTGCATCTGATCGGGGCAACGACCCTGGATGAGTATCGCAAGCATATTGAAAAAGACGCGGCTCTCGAACGCCGTTTCCAGCCCGTGCTCGTGGAACAACCATCGGTAGTAAACACGATTTCGATTCTGCGGGGACTCAAGGAACGGTATGAGGTGCACCATGGGGTCCGGATCAAGGATGCGGCCCTGGTGGCGGCCGCACGGCTCTCGCATCGGTACATCGGTGATCGATACCTTCCGGACAAAGCCATCGATCTCGTCGATGAGTCTGCCGCACGACTTCGTACGGAGATCGATAGCATGCCCGCGGAATTGGACGAAGTCTCCCGAAAGGTTTTGCAACTCGAAATTGAACGGGAAGCCCTCAAAAAAGAAAAGGACCCGGGCAGTCAAGCAAGACTCCAAGCGTTGGAAAATGAACTCGTGGACAAGCGTCAACAATTCACCGAATTGAAACAGCAATGGGAATCGGAAAAAGCCTCGGTCGGTCGCTTGCAACAGATTCGGCAACACATTGAGGATTTGAAGCACCAGGTTGAAAAAGCCGAACGCGAATATGATCTCAATCGTGTTGCGGAACTCCGCTACGGAATGATGCCTCGGCTGGAGAGAGAACTCCGGGCCGAAGAAGAAAACCTCGACCGGCAAGAAGGAGAGTCACGTCTTTTGAAAGAGGAAGTCGATGAAGAGGATATTGCCGAAGTGGTCAGTCGCTGGACGGGTATTCCGATCAGCCGGCTTCTCCAGGGAGAAATGGAAAAACTGTTGAAATTGGGAGCATTACTCCATCAACGCGTGGTCGGCCAGGATGAAGGGGTTCGAGCCGTGGCCGATGCCGTGCTTCGTGCGCGATCAGGCATTAAGGACCCCAACCGGCCGATCGGCTCATTTCTCTTTCTCGGCCCAACCGGCGTCGGGAAGACCGAATTGGCTCGCGCCCTGGCGCACGTCCTTTTTGACGACGAAGCCAATCTCATACGGATCGATCTGTCGGAATACATGGAAAAACATGCCGTGGCGCGACTCATCGGCGCCCCGCCGGGCTACGTTGGTTATGAAGAGGGTGGGCAATTGACGGAAGCCGTGAGGCGCCGTCCTTTTTGCGTGATCCTGTTGGACGAGATCGAGAAAGCCCATCATGACGTGTTCAATATTTTGCTTCAGGTACTTGATGACGGCCGGTTGACCGATTCCCAAGGGCGGACCGTCGATTTCAAGAATACGGTCTTGATTATGACGTCGAATATCGGCAGCCAGGAAATTCTGGAAGCGCAACAACGTGAACGAACCTATGAAGAATTGCAGTCCCTTGCCTTGGTTGCGGCCAAGCGGCATTTTCGTCCGGAATTTCTGAATCGCATCGATGAAACCGTCGTATTCCATCCGCTGAACCCGGATGAAGTCGGTCGAATCGCGGATATTCAACTGGATCGATTGAAAGTCAGACTGGAGGATCGAAGAATTCGTTTGGAGGTCACTGCCGAGGCGTTGTCGAATTTGGGCATTCGAGGCTATAGCCCGACGTATGGTGCCCGGCCGTTAAAACGCTTGATCCAACATGACGTGGAAACACCCCTGTCGAAGCTTTTGGTCAAGGGAGAGTTGAAAGACGGAGACGCGGTGACGGTCGATTGTAAAGACGGGCAGGTGGTTATCGTCCCTATGATTCGGGAATAAATGTGTCTTCATCCCCGATCGGCCAAGGGCTTATTCTTACACGAGTAGTGGACTTGCGGCTTATTGGGTCACCTTCATAATGGCTTGGCGAAGACCGGATGAATGCTCATTCTTGGCGGTTTTGGTGACGAGAATATCCACGGGCCGAACCTTTTTCCCGTAATAGGCTTCATTGGACGCATCGTTTGTGTAGATGATCGATCCTTCCAACGAGACACCCGCATAGGCCCCTTTTGAACGCGAAAACGAAAGAAAATCAGCGTTCAAATTTGCCGAGGTGGCGCCCTCGACTCCCGCCCCATAGGGTCCGGCTGCAACGGAGGCATCTCCGCCGAGTTTAAAGGATGAGGAATAGAGCTTTTCTACTGCTCCCGGGGTCATGGCCAAGATGATGACTTCCGAGGCTTCCCCGCCGAATTGAAATCCGAAGCTGATTCCGCCCAATACGTAAAAGGCCGGTTCGCCCCACTCGCCCGTCTGTTTATCGCGGGCAACCAAAACCCCACTTCCTCCATCCGCACCAAAGAAGAAGGCAGCCTTCAATTGTTGCGGGATAATCAAAAGGGCTTTGGCCTCCTTGACGTGATCCTGAAACCACGCAAGGTTCGGATCGTCCATAAAACTCTCAACGGTGTGTTTTGCTTTTTCCACGAGTTGTTGCTCATCCAGACCGTTGGCCCAGGCAGGGGTCAAACAAAAAGAAGAGAAAAGAAGTGCCGTCATCCATAGGGACAAAAGTGTCTTTCTTGCGTTGTCGAGCCGGCTTGTTTGTGTCATGGATTTCCCCCCTCCGTGAAACCGCAATGGAATGAACAGTATAAACTATTGTCCCTTATTTTTGAAAAAAAGCAAGAAAGAGTTCGTCCCGGCGGACGGATTCCCTGTCAGGCTCATTCCCCCATGACTTGAACGATGATGTCTCTAGAGCGTGCCCGTGTGTCAAAATCAAGAATGACAATTTCCTGCCAAGTCCCCAAAAGCAATTGGTTGTCGGCAAAAGGAATGGTGAGCGATTGCCCCTGGATCTGGCCTCGCAAGTGACTGTGGGCGTTATTTTCCCCGGGGTTTCTGGTGTTATGCTGCCAAGTGGAGTCTGCCGGAATCAGACGGTCCCAGACGGTTTTGGTGTCGGTGCGCAAGCCGGGCTCATCCTCGATGATCAGGACCGACGCGGTGGTATGTTTCACGAATATTGTGACAATACCGGCTTCCATGGCCGTGGTAGCAAGAAATTGCCGAACCGGCTCGGAGATATTCTCGATCTGCGAATGGCCTTGCATCGCAACCGAAAAATGATGAGTGAAGACGGGCATCGGATTTTGTCTACCGGAGGGACCGAAGAAATTGTTGTTCGGATCGCGACAATGTTCCTCCCCGGGCTGCTTTGAGGATGGAATCAAAGATTCCGGAAGCTGTCAATTGTCGAACCGCTCTTATGACTCTTGCCCGCAATCGACCCTGTCGTTTTAAGGAGTCGAGGTAGCCAAAGGCCTCGCGAAAGCTTTCCTTCGAACGCACGTAGTAGTCTGTTCCTCGTCGGCGATTGCTGTAGGCTTCCAACTGTTCACAAGCGACAAGAATCTCTCCGAGTTCCCTGACCCAGTCCGGAGACTTGGCCAGCTTTTCGGGATAATAATAGTATAACGTCACCTGCTCCATCCACGGCAACCAAGGGATATCCAGATTTTCCAGGATGGATTTCACCTTTTTGAGTTGCCGGCGATGGCGACGTGCAAATCCCAATCGCATTTCGATTTGCTCACATGCCCACTCGGTGAGCGGCAATCCTTCTTCGGCCAATGCCTGTCCGTACGTCTCCACAAACGCTTCGGCCTCCCTGCCATATTTCGAATCGGGGTAGCGTGACCGCCATTCAGCGGGTCTTGTGGGAATTTTGCGGCTGCGCGCCCAAGACCATATTTTGCCGAAAAGCCTACGATCAAGACCGGCTCTTCCCAAATCATGCAGCAGACAGGCAATTTGAAATTGACGGACCCGTGAGCGTTCATACGAAAGGTGCTGGGCAACGACCGCACACATTTTCGCCGTTCGAAAGGCATGGGCCTTGTCGTAACCCCTGATCATGGCATGCGGTTTATGCGGGTGAGGGTAGTCATAGCATTTCAGCAATGTCGCGGCCACGGATCGCGGCACGAGAAGAGGCGTGTATGAATATGGCCCAGGGGATGATGCTCGGGAAGCCAATCTCATGGTCAGGAAACTGCCGATAGAATAACGAGTGCACTTTCGTTAGAATGGGGGTGGACCATAACGGTGAAATCCTCAGACTGTCAAGAAAACGCTAAGGTGGTCATCCATACGCCAAAGCGGACCTCAGCGAAACACCAGTTGGTCTAATCCTCAAGATTTGTGACCATCAGAGCCGGGAATGAATACATGGCTTCCAAGCGCAAAAGTCTGATTTCCATCCTTTTTCTGATCATGATCCTCTGCGTGGTCGGTGTCGTATATATTGCGACGTTCCATATGGAGGACATGCAACGTGTCGTTCGCAATCTTGTCACGAGATCTTTTGGAGAGCACATCGTTATCGAACAAATGAAGGTGAGGGTTCTTCCTTATCCACATTTGGAATTGACGGATGTCAGCATTCAAGACCCGACGCAGGGCACCCCGGTTTTTCAGGCCTCGCGCATCCAACTGGATTTGAGTTTTTTGTCCTTGGTGCAGGATACACTTATGCCGCATGCCCTGATCATCGAAGATGCCTTTCTTGATATCGAACGAAATGAAAACGGGCAATGGAACTATCGAAACGTTCTTCAAGCGGAGTCATCCGATCAGGCGGGGATAGGGGCATGGCTCTTGGGGCGTTCATTAAAATTGACTAACGGATCAGTCCATCTGGCAGACCGATATCGTCGTGAATCCGCGTTTATCATCCACGCGGAAAACGTAGAACTGCAAGTAGAGCAACTCGTGCTGGATGGTCCCACGGAAATGTTTCTCTCCGCGCGACTTTCCGAACGGGACACGGGCTCCGTGTTCTCTTCTTATGGAACGGTCCAGGATATCGGCGGGTTTCTCGGGGGGGGAACAACGGTACGCCATGGCGCGTCGCCTCAATTCGATCTCCATACCCGCATGGACCTTGATCGGGAAGGTCTCGTGCAGTTGGCCGATCTTTTCGAAGTACGTGAGGTACCGGTCGGCTTGCAAGGTCGAACCAAGCTCCAAGGACACCTCCATTTGGCTCCCGGCATTGAGGGGTATGATCTGTTCGTCTCCGATCTCGTGGTTTTAACCGACAGCATTGATCTGAATTCGGAAGTAAGCGTGACGGGTTTATGGCGCCCTGAACCTCCAACCGTCTCGGGGCAATGGACGAGTGAGCCTGTAGCCATTCAACATTTGCCCCAATTGCTACCCGAAGGATTTATTCCGTCCGTATTGTCTGATGCCATTCATCGTCAGTCCATCAGTGGCAAAATTCAAGCGATTTCAGCAACGTTTGCCGGTTCTGGGCGCAAAGAAGTCGGGTATGCGCTGACGGGAAAGTTTCAACTTTCTGAAGGAGCTGTGAACTTAGGTCCTAAGCTGGGAAAAGCCACAAACGTCACCTGCGCCATCGATGTCCGGGCTGATGAGATTCGCTTCTTGGATCTTCATGGCCACTATGAGGAAATTCCCGTGACTCAAGGCGGAGGGACAATTGTTTTTGCCGAACAGGGGCCTTGGTTGACAACGGAATTCGGAGGGCAGGTTGCCGCTAAAAAAATCGTCGGCGTCATGCAAACCATTGCCGGGCGGAGCATGCCACAATGGCCCGTAGAAGCTTTGCAGGGCAAGGCCGGGAGTGGGTTGTTGACCGTACGATTTGCCGGCCCCCTCAACGATCCTCAATCCATCGAGTTCCAAAGTGCCGAATATCATCCTGAACAGATCGCCATGCAATTGCCCGGGCTACGCACGCCTCTGACCCAAGTGGAGGGCATGCTTGCCTTTTCCAAAAATCATCTTCGCTTCGAAAACGTCACGGGGCTTTATGGAGAAAGCGATTTTCAAATCCAAGGCGCGGTCGCTCTTGAAGATCGATCCTATATTGATGACTTGAGAATTCAAGGTCGTTTCAGTGACAACGATCTGCCGGGTTTCTTGTCCACCCAAGCGCTGCCGGAACAAAAAACTATTTCAGGCAAGATGCATTATCTCATCAGGGTTTCAGGCCAACTGCGAACCCCGGCGGTGAAAGGGAGGGTTGCCCTACAAGGATTGGAAATTCTTTTGCCGGGCATTCTCTATAAACCCGCGAGACTTGCCGGCAATCTGGATTTTCACGTTCAAGTGGGCGAGAGGCATCAATTCACGTTTGAACGCATGGTCCTGAGTCTTCCTTCGGTTCGCTTCGCCGGGAAAGGAAAGTTTCATTTCGACCAAACATTGACCTTCAATGCCTCGCTGTCGGCCGAACCGATACATTTCGAGTCATTGCCGCCGGACCTTGAATTATTTGAGAAGACCATTTCCTCCGGGATTATGGAGGGATTCGTCAATGTTCGGGGAACGGGAGATGATTGGAGATCATGGAGTAAATTGGGACAGGTAACCTTGACCAATGGAGTCGTCAACATCGAAGGAGTCAGGTCGCCGATTTCTCAAGTGGCGTTTCAAGTGAAACTGCACGGCCATACCGCCCAACTGAAAAAACTCCAATGGAATCTCGAGAACAGTCAAACTCAGGCTCAGGGAATCATCCGAACGTGGGACAGTAAACCGAACATGAATTTGGCGCTGACTGCGTCTCAATTCAACATCGACCTTTTGCTGTCGAAAGACAAACAACGTTCTCCTCTTCGTGAGTTTTTGGAAAAAATTGCCAACACGGCCAAAATCTCCGGGAAATTGCGGTTCAATCGTGCCTTGTACCACAACTTGAATGTTCAGAAATTGTCCGGTCAATTGAAAATCGAGAACGGCATCATCCGTTTCGACCGCATTCGGGGGAAAGCCGACGAGGGGACGTTTCGAGGGCGCCTATTAGTCCATCTGCCCGAGCAACAACCAGCCACGATGAAAACGTGGTTTAAGATTGACTCGATTCCTTTGTTAACCCTGGAACGAACCTTTTTTGATGAGGAAACACTCGATAAACGATTGATGACGGGCCTGATGTCCGCGGAAGGCACATTGCAAGGACATGGCAAGAATCCTCGTGGCGTGCTTCCGACCCTCAAAGGAACGATGAAATTGTTGATCGTGGATGGCCGCATCAAAAGAGGTATCGTGATCCCCAAAATATTGGCCCTCATGAACCTGCCGAGTATGTTGCAGGGGGAAGTAGATCTTGAAAAAGACGGGTATCCTTTTGACCGCCAAACCGCAACCCTGGACATCGCCAATGGCCTGGTTGTCTCGAAAGATATTGTCATGGACGGACCGATTTTGAAAATGACGGCTGCGGGACAGTACGACATGGTGAACAAGGAGTTGGACTTTGTCACCGCAGCCAATCCTTTAGGCCCGTATTTTGAGCTTCTTCAAGAACTTCCATTAATACATCTGTTGCTTGACGATGACCGGGGGGTTGATTTGGCCATGTTCTCGATCAAGGGCCCTCTTCATGCTCCGACGATCGAGCCGCTGGCCGTGGAATCCGTGGCATCCGGCGTGACGGGCTTTGCCAATTTAGCACTGTCGATCTTGAAAAATACGCTCACATTGCCCCAGAAAATATTGTTCCCGGAAGAAGACAACGAACCCGGCTCCCAGTTGAATGATCCCAAGGAGGAAGAATCCGAAGATACGTCCATGGAAACGTACTGAACGATGTTCATGGCGGCACGTTCCAGTTCTTCAGTAAGCGGGCCTTTTATCGTTTTCCGCACTATATCTTTCGAAAAGGCTGAAAGGCGAAAAAGTTTTTCTTTGATTTTCATTGGCAGACAATATGGGGAAAGCACACCGGTTTCTTGATGAGATTGCCTTGGGGGATCTTGCTTTTGAAGCCACCGGCGATTCGGTGTCCGAGTTGTTTGTGACGGCGGCATTGGCCTTGATTGAAGCCATGGCGGATCCACGGACCGTAGGGACCAATTGGACGCGGGATTCTCGATTGTCAGAAAGCGAAATAGAGGATTTGTTCTTCGAATGGTTGAACGCCATCGTGTTTATCAAAGATGCCGACGGGGTTGTCTTTCATGACGTCCGCGCCACGGTCAGACTTGATTCGGAGAATAACCTGTGGCATCTCGACGCCACACTCACCGGTGATCGGGTTGATGCAACTCGCCAGGATTTACGAACCGACGTGAAAGCGGTGACCAAGCATTTATATGAAATCAGACCAAACGAATCCGGCTGGTATGCTCGCGTGGTCCTGGATGTATGATGTAATTAAGTTTTATTTTAACCAATATTAACAATTAGTTATATATATGATCTAAATATATAATATAGATTTATATTGATGGAACTCTCGACCCCAATGAAAGTGAATCGGCTTGCCGACGCTATCTGGGAAATTCCCAAGACGGAAAAGCCGGGCATGCTGGTTCCTGCCAGAATTTATGGAACGGAAAAGATTCTCGGGGCGATGGACGCCGGCGTATTTGAGCAAGTGACGAACGTGGCATGTTTGCCGGGCATTCAACGGTACGCCCTGTGTATGCCTGACGGACATTGGGGTTATGGATTTCCCATCGGAGGCGTTGCCGCCTTCGACGTTCGCAACGGCATTATTTCTCCGGGTGGGGTGGGGTATGATATCAATTGCGGGATGCGGCTGATCCGTACGGATTTGACGCTGGCCGACGTGAAGCCGCGATTGGATTCCCTGATGACGGAATTGTTTCGCACGGTTCCGGCAGGAGTTGGATCGAAAGGCTTCGTGAAGCTGTCCCGGCGGATCTTTCAGGACGTGATGCGGAAAGGAGCAAGATGGAGCGTGGAACAAGGGTATGGATGGGATAGTGATCTCACCCATACGGAAGAGCAGGGCTGCCTGGCCGGAGCCGACCCTGAACACGTTTCCGAACACGCTTGCCAACGGGGCATGGGGCAATTGGGAACGTTGGGCTCGGGGAATCACTATCTTGAAGTCCAGGTGGTCCGCAATGACCGCATTTACGACCGGCACGTGGCCGGACAGTTCGGCATTCATGGACATGACCAGATCGTGATTATGGTGCACTGTGGGTCTCGAGGTCTCGGGCACCAGGTCGGCACCGACTACGTTCGGATCTTTGAAAAGGCCATGAAACGCTACGGCATTACCGTTAAGGATCAACAATTGGCCTGTGCGCCGTATCAAGCGCCGGAGGGGCAGCACTATTTTTCGGCCATGAACTGTGCTGCCAATACGGCCTTTGCCAATCGGCAGGTCATTGCCCATCAAATTCGTGAAGCCTTTTGTCGAGTGTTTCAGGAATCGCCTGAGAGGCTCGGCATGCGCCAGGTCTATGATGTGGCCCATAATATCGCCAAAATCGAACAATACGAAAAGCAGGATCTCCTGGTCCATCGTAAAGGCGCGACCCGGGCATTCGGTCCGGGGAATCCCGATGTTCCGGAACCATTCCGAACGGTCGGCCAACCGGTGATCTGTGGCGGGTCCATGGAGACCGGTTCGTACTTGCTGGTGGGGACGGTGCAGGCCAATACGGAATCCTTTGGGTCGACGATGCACGGCGCCGGCCGGACGATGTCACGGGCTCAAGCCAAGCGAACGGTGCATGGGGCGTCCCTTCAGCAAGCTATGGCCCAACGGGGCATCCTGGTGAAAGCGGTCTCGATGTCGGGATTGGCCGAAGAAGCCGGAATCGCGTATAAACATATTTCCGACGTGGTAGAGTCTGTGGAAACTGCCGGGATCACCAGAAAAGTGGCCGAATTATTGCCGATAGGTAACATCAAGGGGTGAGAACGCCTTGAGTCATCGCTAAGAGGTTTTGGATATGATTCCCACGGTGGAATGGAAAGAGGGAAGCGTGTGGCTCCTCGATCAAAGCCGTTTGCCCGGCCACACCGAAAGGCTCAAGTGCAAAGACGTGGATGCCGTGGCATCCGCCATTCAAGAACTGAAGGTTCGAGGGGCTCCGGCTATTGGCGTGACTGCCGCCATGGGTGTCGCGTTGGGAGCGCAATCCGTTGTCGCGTCTGATGTCTCGACGTTTGAACAACAAGTTCTGGCCATTTGCCATCGATTGGCCTCAACTCGACCCACGGCCGTAAATCTTTTTTGGGCACTGGCGCGCATGAAGGACGTCGTACGGGAAAACCGTGATCGCAAGGTGTCCGAGATCCAATCCCGGCTGGTCCAGGAAGCGTTGGCGATTCAACGGGAAGATCTTGCGATGTGTAAGGCCATGGGCCAACAAGGAGCCGGCCTGATCAAGGATGGGCACAACGTCTTGACGCACTGTAACGCAGGGGCCTTGGCCACCGCTGGATATGGCACGGCCTTGGGAGTGGTCAGAGCGGCGTCGGAGCAGGGGAAAAGGGTGCACGTTTTTGCGAATGAAACCCGACCCGTTCTTCAGGGCGCCAGGTTGACCGCGTGGGAGTTGATGCAAGACGGCATTCCCGTCACCCTGATCACGGACAGCATGGCCGCAGTCGTCATGCGGCAAGGTAAAATCGACCTGTGCGTGGTCGGCGCCGACCGGATCGCGGCCAACGGGGACGTAGCCAATAAAATCGGGACCTATGCCGTCGCGGTACTCGCCAAGGCCCATGACATCCCCTTTTACGTGGCGGCCCCTTCTTCGACCATCGACGTTTCAACGCCATCGGGTTCAGCCATTCCTATTGAAGAACGCCCCGGTCATGAAGTGACCACTATCAATGGGGAGGCACGAATCGCTCCCCAAGGGGTGGCCGTCTTTAACCCGGCCTTTGACTTGACGCCTGCGGAATATGTCACCGGGATCATTACGGAGCAGGGAGTCGTGACCCCGGACCGGATTGCAGACACGTTTAAAAGCTAGGCGAACTGTCCGGGGCCCAGGATGGAACATGAGCAACGAAGTTCCAGATCAGCCGCAGTCCGGATGCCTGATTTATGACTCCCATTGTCGTCTTTGTGTCGCCGTGAAGCGAAAATTGGAGGAGCGTTCCGAACACGTTCAGTTTCTCCCCTATGAGAGTCAAAAGGCTGCCGAATATCTGGGAAATCGCCATCAGCCGGACTGCCGGCCTCCCATGGCCTATTGGATTGATGAAAAGGGGACGGTTGTCGGTGGGTTGGAAGCGTTTTTTCCGTTCCTTCACGGCCTGACGAGCGGAAAAATCTTCATGTTTTTCTGGAAGTTTCGTCCGTTCCGTCAGGCCATGATCGCCGTATACGAATTTGTAGCAAGATATCGCTATCGTTGGTTTGGTGCGAGTGAAGAACCCTAGTTAGGGGCTTTGTCCAAGTCTGGTCTCAGGAGGCTTCCTCAGGAAGACGAAACTTGAGGGCCTGACCTTGGACTTCGACCTTTTCCAGAAATTCTTCGAAGCCTTCCGTGAGCACTTCCCCGATCAGTTTTTCCAGATCCTTTTCACTGAAAAACACGTCATGATCCGTTCCGCCGACTCCGACCGCAATCCGAACGGTGCTTTCGTCGGTTGCGTTATGGACCGTAAATGCCATAATCGTGTCAACTTCGAAGGAAGTCGCCAACAATTTATCGGTCGCCTGCACTTTGAACTTTTGGATGGTCGGCTCAATCCTGACATTGGGGGATCCGCCATTGGCCGGTGCCGCAGAAAATCCCGCCTGGTTCAGGAAATCGATAAAAGAACTCGTGACGCGTTGACTGAGAGTGCCGTCCATGGCGTCAAAATAGGTTCCGCCTCCTCCCCCGCGAATCCGCATGCCTAGGTGCTCTGATGCTTGTCGTTTATCATCGAATGGAGACACTGCGACTGTAAGGGACGAGCCTTTGGACTCAACTGCGGATTCGACGTGCTGGATACGTAATTTGGTAATTTGTCCAGACGCTTGACATCCGGCAATGAACAGAACGGCCAAGAGAAATCCAATGAGACGCAGTGGTTTCATGAGGCGAGACTCCTTTTTTCTATGTGGTTTGATATGTGCCGCACATCTCATGAGCGCCTTCTACATAACAATCTCGGCACTCAATGTTTCACGAGAGGTTTGTCCGATAACACTATGACAAGCTGACAAGAAAATACAAGGGTTATCTTGCACGAGAAGCGCATTTGACTTTCATGGCGGTGCCTTGCCACTATGAGGTCACATTTTTTCACCCCTTGACCTTTCCTCATGTGGAATCGAAATTTTCTCTTTCGGGCTCATGAAGCCATCCCGTTGCCTCAAACGGAGAACGACGTGTTTCATGAAACGGATCCGGCAATGGACAGTTCGGGATTAACCATGGACAAGTACCTTTCGGTCTGGCTCCAAGGGGAGGGAGAAGATGATGACCCCTCGGCTTATACGAATATCTACGTACGGACCGCCACGCTCGACCCTGTCAAAAAGGTCGGGTTTTTACAACCCTTGCAAGGCCGTTCCCACCAGATCAAACAAATGCTCTCCCCTGAGCAGAAAACTTTCTTGAAAGATTGGCTGAAAAATACGAACCCCACCGCGTGGGAAGAAGCCGACGAGCACTTTCAAAAAATATTTGAATAGGCCGTTTGTCCGGGACTTCGTTTCCGAGCCGTCCGTTTCGCTCCTTTCGTCTTGTCTCGTATGGACATACAAGTTGACGTCGTTGTGGTCGGTGCCGGAGGCGGAGGAGCGGTCCTGGGCCTTTTGCTCGCCAAGAAAGGCATCCGGCCCCTCGTCCTCGAACAAGCCGCAGGTCCTCCTTTTGGCATACGAGGAGAAATTCTCCAGCCAAACGGGCAGAAAATCCTGGACGATTTAGGGCTGTTGGATCAATTGCCGCAACACGCGGTACAGCCCGTTCGGCATTTTCACTTTCGGCAAATTGGAGGGGAACGGCTGTGTTCGATCGACTACGATGAACTGCCTCCTCCTTATAATCGTGCCCTTGTCACCTTGCCGCACGTCGCGCACCGGACGGTGCTCGAAGCCCTGGAGAAACAGAATCCCGGAGGTTTGTGGTACAACGCGTCTTTCACCAAAGTTTTGAAAAAAGACAAACGAATCATCGGGGTCGAAGCAGACGTTCAAGGCAAGACTGTACGCATTTCCGCCAAATTAGTTGTTGGGGCCGATGGCCCGGCCTCCAAAGTTCGTGGTGCACTGGACATTCCCACCAAGCTGTATCGCTATCCCGAAAGCTATCTTGTCGCCATTTTGGATTGCCCCGAGAAGTTGGATGAGGCACAGTACTTTCTCGGCAAAAAAGAAATTCTGGGCTTATTTCCGGCCGCGAAAGAGAAAATTTATCTCGTCTACTTGATCCACGCCACGGCACGGGACGCGATGCGCGCGGCCGGAGTCGAACCACTTCAAGAACGCTGGTCCGCCATTTATCCTGAGCTGTCGGCCACGTTTCACGGTTTCACGGGCTGGGAGCAGACAGCCGTGATGCCCACGGGGCGAACCCGTGTGCAGACGTGGGTGATGGACGGGGCCGTGCTGATTGGGGATGCCGCCCATGGAATGAATCCCCATGCTTCGCAAGGACGCATGCAGGCCATGGTCGATGCCACGGTGTTGGCGGATTTGATTCCTGCGTGTCTGGCAGAAGAGAATTTTCAGGCACCGCGCTTGAAAGCGTTTGAAGAGCAGCGTCGCCCGAAAGTCGAAATGCTGCAACGGCTTGCCGATGAAGAAGCCTTTTTTTGGAATACCGGGAATCCGGCGCTCGCGTGGTTGCGCAACCGGGTTTTTTCCACCATTGATCAAAACCGGCGGCTAAAATATCAAGTCTTGACTGCGACCGCCGGACTTCGTGAGACTCCACCATTTGGGCTTCTGGATCGCTTTCTGGCCCTGGGCCTGGTGCCGGATCCACGGGCCGATCGACGACCACCTCATGCGCAATCGTAAGGTCAAATAACAGGACGCGTCATAAGCGAGGCCATAAGAATGTCCGCCAATCCACCCTGGTCCCAATTGCAGGAAGACACGCACGCCCCTTTACAAGGCTTTCTCCGTTCCATAACAAAACAAAAACACCTGGAGTTTGAAACTATCCTCGTCTATGGAAGTGCTGCGCGCGGTGAGTTCCTGCAAGGCTACTCCAACATCAACGTCCTGATCGTCCTTGAACAGATCACGCAACCCGTTCTTCAACAGTGGAGCGGCATTCACAAACAATGGGCCAGGGAAAAGATCGTCGCCCCGTTGTTTCTCACGCACAAGGATCTCCAGCAGTCAGCAGACGCGTTTCCATTGGAATTTCTGGATATCAAGGAACGACACGTCCTGCTTGAAGGACGTGACCCGTTCCCCGAACTACACGTCAATGTCACGCACCTGTTTCTCCAATGCCGGCAGGAAATACATGCGAACCTTCTGCGTGTTCGCCAATGTTACGTCGAAGGGTGGGGCAGGATTGAAGCCATTCAAACCCTATTGCCTCTCTCATTAACCTCGCTTCTCCCGTGTCTCCGCGGCCTGTGCCGCCTGTTGGACCGTCCATCCAACATGAAATCCCCGGAAATGTTGGATGACTTAAAGACCGTGTTGGATATTGAGCCTTCGGTATTTTTCGAAGTTTGGCGCTTGAAACGCGGACTCAGTACCCCGGGCAAACATGAACTGCCCAAGCTGTTGGAGAGGTACCTCACCGGCTTGGGACAACTGGCAGATCGGATCGAGTCGATGAAACACGAGGCAGGATTTCAATGATGAATTTATGGCGTTCAGTGCCTATATTTTTTCTCTTTGCTCTATTCGTCTGGGTGTTTCCTGAAGGAGCTAACGCCGCCGGAGGAGAAAAGAAGCCTGTTTTTCCGACGCCGCTTGGTTATGTCAGCGATTATGCGGAGTTGATTGATCCCGATTGGCAAAACCGCATCCGGCAAGTCTGCAAGGAACTGGAAGATCGTACGGGCATTGAAATGATCGTCGTGACGATTGAGACAGCCAGCCCTCATTCGCATACGCGGGAATATGCAGAGGGATTGTATAAGGAATGGCATATCGGCTCGGCCCAACAGGAGCGGGGCATGTTGTTGCTCGCTTCGTTGAAGGACCGACAAGCCGTGGTGGTCCTTGGCCGAAGTTTGCTCTCGGCGGTCGGAAAACCGACATTGAATGAATTATCCGAGCAGTATCTCATCCCCATGTTCGAAAATACCCGGTACGGAGAATCCTTGTACCAAACGGCAGTAGGCTTGGCCTCAGCCTCGGGCAGTGCGGTCCAAGCGGCCGCGAAAACCAAACGCTCTTCGAGCGCGGGGTTCTGGATGAACGTGGCCGTGGCGCTGGCCATGCTGTTCGCCCTCTGGCGTTTTACCCGCCCGGAACGGCGACATCCGTTTCAGCGTTGGCGACGTGGCGGGTATTGGAGTACCGGCCAGGGTGGATTTGGGGGGAACTTCGGCGGATTCGGCGGGAGCACGAAAGGGCAGGGGCTATCGTAACCAAGGCTGAAGATCTGAGAAAAGCGTGTTTCTCTCCATCCGGCGGCTTGGCCCGGCATCGCCGTTCATCCGGGCCAAGCGATCAACCTCACCCGATTTATCAATCTTACAGCGGTTTATGGTTTTCAAACGTGATGGTTCGCGTCACCGTGGCGCCTTTTTCATAGGAAATAATACGGCGGGTCGCCGGCAGGTCCGCATTACCCACCCTGGTGTGAGAATCCGAAAAACTTTCCACGTTTGCCAGTGAACCATCCTTGGGCGAGTAGTAATACACGGTGTAGCGGGTCGTGAGATATTTTTCGTCCTGCGTCAACGCACTGTCTTCGACGTTAATCGTAAAGGCCACGTGCGGCATCTTTCGATTGATCTGCGTGATGCGATCGTCTTTGATGCGATAGCTAGAGCCCATGGAATCGCCCAAACCGATGCGGGGACCTTGGGGGTGATTCTCCTCACCCTCAAAAGACAAATTGTATTTCCCATCGGATTCCTCGAAGTTTCGCGGACCCCGATGCGCGGCGATCATGGAAATTTGACCTTGAGCCCACTTTTGAAGCTCTTCGTTCGGAAGAGACACTTCGACTTCTTTTGAGGACTTCACCGTGACTTTCCCGGTGGTTTCCTCACCATTCACGTTGATACGGAGGTCGGCTTCGAATCCGCCAAAGTTATCGGGCCACCGTGAAGTTTTCGTAAACGCACGTCGTAACAACTCGCGAGCCTTGGAGTCATCAACGGTTTCGGTTTTAGCTTCTTCGCGTGCATACGTTTCCATTTGTGTTACGCTCCTTCCTCATACAAACCAAACATGGATAAACAAAACAATCTCTTTCCGTATCATAGAAAAATCACCGGAGCAGGACAACTGTTGCTCACCAACAGGTGTTCCCGTCTTATCGCAGGCAAAACGCATCGGATATTGTGTGAAAAGTTTCCTTGCCCTAGCGGGAGAGAAGAACGATCGTTGTTCCCTGCAACGGTTTTCCCTTATGATAGAAGTTCGTTCTTACGGACACATCCTTCGCCCCGGTTATTCACGACAAAGCAATTCGCATGGAAACAAAGGACTCGTTTGATGAAAAGGGCGCGTAAGCAGGCCAGGAAACGTCCGTCCATGGCTGACCGGGCCGATTCCCATGTTCTGTATCAAAAAAGCGTTCAAAGTTCCGACTTTGACGTTCCATTTTTTGCCAAATATTTCGAGAACTATACGGGCCGTCCTTTGCGCTTGCTGCGTGAGGACTTCTGCGGTACCGCCGCGTTGTCCGCGTATTTCGTGACGCAACACCCTGAAAATCAGGCCATGGGTATCGACTTGGACTGGCCGACGCTCAATTGGGGTATGAAACACAACGTGTCGTCCTTGACCGTGGTTCAGCAAAACCGCCTGACGCTCATCCACGGCAACGTGTTGGATTATCATCCCTCACACGTTCAATTGGCGCTGGCGTTGAATTTCAGCTACATGGTCTTCAAGGATCGTCCCACGCTCTTGCAATATTTCAAAAGAGTGAAGGAATCGCTTCAGCCCGGCGGTATGTTTCTCTTGGACATCTGGGGAGGCAGCGAAAGCCAGATCTTACAGGAAGAGCCCCGTGACATCGAGAACTCCGATGACGACGGCATCGGCGATTTTACTTTCATTTGGGACCAGGACGCTTTTGATCCTACAACATATCTCTGTACGATGCGTATGCATTTCACCTTTCAGGACGGCAGCGAAATACGCAACGCCTTCGTCTATGACTGGCGCATGTGGACCATACCCGAAGTCATGGAATTGATGAACGAGGCCGGATTCCAGGACGTGCATTTCCTGTGGGAAGGCACCAACCGAAAGACCAACGAAGGGACTGGCACCTATCACCGCGTAGAAAAAGGTGAAGCTGATCTGGCGTGGGTGACGTATATCGTGGGCGTCAATCCAATGTAGGATTGCAGTAATATTCATGTATATATAATGCTTTTATTTTACAATAGTTACATTCATTTATTGAAGTTTTAACCTAGTTTTATGAAGCCATCATCGACGCATATTACGCATGAGGTGATTCAGCGGCACGGCCTGACGGAGGAGGAATTCGAGCAGATCCTCAAGCATTTGGGGCGTGAACCGAATCTGACGGAACTCGGAATCTTTTCGGTGATGTGGAGCGAGCATTGTTCGTATAAGAGTTCCCGTGTCCATTTGAAACGATTTCCCACCGAAGGGGAACGGGTAGTCCAGGGACCGGGCGAGAATGCCGGAGCTGTGGATATCGGCGACGGGCTGTCCGCGGTCTTCAAAATGGAGTCTCATAATCACCCGTCGTTTATCGAACCCTTTCAGGGCGCGGCGACCGGAGTCGGTGGCATTTTGCGCGATATTTTTACGATGGGCGCACGACCCATTGCCTTGCTGGACTCCCTCAGGTTCGGCGAACTGGATCTGCCGAAGAATCGTCATTTGTTGAAAGGCGTGGTTTCCGGCATTTCCTGGTACGGGAATTGTATTGGAGTGCCCACGGTCGGCGGCGAAATCGGGTTTAACGACATCTACGCCAAGAACCCCCTGGTGAACGTGTTTTGTCTGGGCATCGTGAAAACCGATCAATTGCTTCGAGGCCAGGCAGGCGGTGTGGGCAACCCGGTCTTGTATATCGGAGCAAAAACCGGCCGTGACGGCATCCACGGGGCCACGATGGCTTCGGACAGTTTCGACGATGCCTCTGAACAGAAGCGGCCCAACGTGCAGGTCGGCGATCCTTTTCTGGAAAAATTGCTTCTGGAAGCCTGCCTGGAATTCCTGGACCAACAACTCCTGGTCGGCATTCAGGATATGGGTGCGGCCGGTCTTACGAGTTCATCCTGTGAAATGGCCGCACGGGCGGGCACGGGCATTGAATTGGAATTGGCCGACGTGCCTCGCCGCGAACCCAACATGACGCCTTATGAGTTGATGCTTTCGGAATCACAGGAACGCATGCTACTCGTGGCCGACGCCGGAAAAGAAGAGCAGGTTATTGCCGTTTGCCGAAAATGGGGGATTGACGCGGCGGTGATCGGGAAGGTCACGAACGATGGGTGTATCCGTATCAAGGAACAGGGAACCGTGGTGGCGGAGATTCCCGCCAAAGCCCTGGTCGATGAGAGTCCCAAGTATGAGCGCCGGGCCAAACCTCCCGAATACCAGGATCTCCTGCAATCCCTGACAATTGAAAATCTGCCTGATGTCCAGGATGCAGAGGACGTTCTTCTCCGGTTACTGGATTCGCCGACGATTGCCGGCAAGGCCTGGGTCTATCGACAGTACGACCACATGGTGGGCATCGATACCATCGTCCGTCCGGGTTCGGATGCGGCCGTGATGCGCATCAAAGACACGAACAAGGCCTTGGCCATGACCACGGACGGCAACAGCCGGTACTGCCTCTTGAACCCATATGTGGGCGGCACCCTGGCCGTGGCCGAAGCCGCCCGGAATCTCGTGTGCTCGGGAGCGCAACCCATCGGGGTCACGGATTGCCTGAATTTCGGAAACCCCGAGCGACAGGACATTATGTGGCAGTTCGTATTGGCCGTCGAAGGCATTGCCGATGCGTGCCGGGCCTTTGGCATCCCCGTTGTCAGCGGCAACGTCAGCCTGTATAACGAAACCAATGGGCTGTCCATTTATCCCACGCCCATTATCGGCATGGTCGGGCTCATCGAGCCGGGCGACCGTATGACCACGCAATGGTTTCAAAATCCCGGAGATCGGGTTATTCTTTTAGGGGAGACCCAGGAAGAATTAGGTGGAACCGAATACCTGAAAGTCGTACATTACCGGGAGCAGGGGGCTCCTCCATGGCTCAACCTGGAGACGGAAAAAACGTTGCACGATTGCACGCTCCGTTTGATGGCGGAAGGCTTGGTGCAATCGGCGCATGACTGTTCGGACGGCGGCTTGGCCGTGGCGTTGGCGGAATGCTGTTTTTCACCTCAGGCGGCCCAAGGCAACCCCTTGGGTGCGACAATTCAGCTTGATTCGAATGGGCTGCGTACGGACGCCTTGCTCTTTGGAGAGAGTCCCTCACGGATCATTCTCTCGGCATCGCCGGCGCACGTCGAACGCGTCATGGCCATTGCCCGTGAGCATGAAGTGCCAGCCATGGATATTGGCACGGCCGGCGACGACCGTTTGATTGTCCACGTCAATGAACAACCGATGATTGATATGCCGGTGATCACATTATTCGAACAATGGAGTCGAAGTCTGGAATCGAAACTGTCGGTGTGAATGAGGGTGCCATAGCGGTCATCCTGAGCAACGCGCCTGTCCTGAGCTTGTCGAAGGAAAAGATCTGCTCTTGAGTTATGAGTAATTCGCCAAAAAACACACACCTGTCTTCGCCTTTGATTACCCCCGACAAATTTCAGGATGAATGTGCGGTGTTCGGTATTTACGGGCACCGGGAAGCCTCGAATTTCACCTACCTGGGGTTGTATGCGTTACAGCATCGCGGGCAGGAAGGTTCCGGAATCGTTTCGTCGGATGAGCGGAATTTTTACACGGAAAAAGGCATAGGGCTCGTCTCGGATATTTTCACGAAAAAAGAAATTCGCCGGCTGCGAGGGAACAAGGCCATCGGTCACAACCGGTATTCCACCGCCGGAGACAGCCACTTGCGCAACGTCCAACCGCTGACCGTCAATTTTGCATTCGGCAACCTGGCCGTGGCCCACAACGGCAACCTCACCAATGCCTGGATGCTGCGGAGCGAACTCGAAGCCTATGGCGCCATTTTTCAATCGGATTCCGATACGGAAGTGATCATTCACCTGATTGCCCATTCCAAGGGCGATACCTTGCTCGACCGATTGACCGAAGCGCTCTCCCTGGTCCGGGGGGCCTATTCGCTGGTGTTGTTGACCGATCACGACCTGGTCGCCGTGCGAGACCCCTATGGATTCCGGCCATTGTGTCTGGGAAAGTTCAAGGACGCCTGGGTAGTTGCCTCAGAAACCTGCGCGTTCGATCTGATGGGAGGCGAGTTCGTGCGGGAAGTCGAGCCCGGGGAACTCATCGTCATAAACGACAATGGGTTGACCTCGCATCATCCGTTCATCCTTCCCGAAAAGCCTGCAAAATGCGTGTTTGAATACGTCTATTTTGCGAGACCGGATTCCAAAATATTCGGCGACCACGCCGTCTATCCCATACGGAAAGCCTTGGGCCGGCAACTGGCCAAGGAGGCGCACGTGCCCGCCGACGTGGTCATCCCCGTCCCGGACTCCGGAGTGCCGGCGGCATTGGGGTATGCGGAAGGGTCGGGGATCCCGTTTGAAATCGGGCTCACGCGCAAC
Source organism: Nitrospirales bacterium (assembly GCA_965204475.1). GTDB lineage: Bacteria > Nitrospirota > Nitrospiria > Nitrospirales > UBA8639 > Bin75. The sequence goes on along the minus strand of OZ241988.1, from coordinate 651,672 downwards.
CATTACATCGGCCGGACCTTTATCGAACCCGAACAATCCATCCGGCATTTTGGCGTCAAACTGAAATTAAACGTGGTGCCGGAAGTCCTGAAAGGACGCCGCGTCGTGGTGGTGGACGATTCCATCGTACGCGGTACGACAAGCCGGAAAATCATCAAAATGATCCGTAACGCCGGCGTCAAGGAAGTGCACGTTCGCATCAGCTCTCCGCCGACCATCGCTCCGTGTTTTTACGGCATTGATACGCCCACCCAAAAGGAACTGATCGGGTCGAGTCATACCATCGAGGAGATCCGCAAATACATCACGGCCGACAGCCTCCAATACCTGAGTCTGGAAGGCATGCTCAACGCGGCCCCGGGTCGAAACGACCACTACTGCCATGCCTGCTTCACCGAACAATATCCCATCGCCTTCACCAAAGCCGAAGAACAACAACTCGGCTTGTTTGACGCGAATACTTCAAGGTAGTTGACGGCTTTTCTTTGGAGTCTTTCGTGCAGGCGTCCATGTTCTATCCAATTGCAGGCTCTCCATTTATTGCCCGCCTGAAAAATCGTGTGTTAAGATTTTTATATTCGTTGTTCGCATTGACCGCTGCTCAGCAAAGTGGAGGATGCCATGAAGCGCCAACTCTTTTTCATGATTACTCTTTCCCTCGCCATGGTAACGATGGCCTGGGCCGGTGGGTTCTTTAAAGTCGGTGAGCCGGCGCCGTCGTTCTCGCTCACCTCGGTCACGGGGAACCCCGTTTCGCTGAAAGACTACCAAGGCAAAGTCGTGGTGCTTGGTCTCTTTCATATTTGTGAACCGTGTTTGATTCAAGGCACGAATTTGCAAAAAGTGTATGAGGCTACGCGCGGGCAAAACGTCGCGGTGATCGGCGTGAATTCCTCGGGCGATTCCCAAGCCGACGTCCTGGAATTTCTCAGCGTCTTTCCCGTGAAAGTCACGTATCCCTATCTCACGGATCCGGACCAGATTACCGATAAACTGTATGGCGGAGGACGATTTATTCCGAACGTGTACATTCTGGATCAAAACGGCGTGATTCGCTGGCAACGAGTCGGCAACATGGATTTGGCGAATCATGAAGCCATTCTCGCTGAAGTAAACAAATTGTTGGGGGCCTCCTCCGGATCAACCAACTTATAAACGAGTGGATTATGGCAACTAAACACGATCTTGTTGATTGGCTAATTGAAGCGTTGAAAGCCTCGGGTGGTCAAGGACGCATCGTTGACCTGTGTAAGTACGTATGGAAGATCCACGAAGACGATCTTAAGGGGTCAGACAACCTCTTCTACACATGGCAATACGATATCCGTTGGGCAGCAACTGAACTCAGAAAATCTGGAAAACTAAAGTCGGCTAGTTTATCCCCGAAAGGTATTTGGGAACTATCCGACGAGTAATTCTTCATATGCAAGTGGAAGGATTGAATAGATCAAATGGATGAGTTTCAAGAAGGGAAAGCGAAGTTTCTCGAATTGGTGAAGGGCATCGAGAGTACAGTCGAAGTGGTTATCCCGACTACGCCTTCCAATGGCCGGTTCTTGATTTCTCTGACCAAGGAAGGCAATCGTAAATTCATTATGGTGCCGGAAGACGATATTCTTGATCTGCCTTCGGAAGACGATATTTTGTCCAAAACAACGGCTATGCTACAGGAGGCGATTGCCGAGCTATGAAACCGATTCTGCAGGGGATAGCCACCTGGTCGTGGTTTTCCGAGGAAAAACAGATTAATTTTAACGGCCATTTGTTGGACGTGGGCGAACATCGAATCTTGGTCGATCCTCCGCCTCTCTCCGACGCCGATTTGTCGAACCTGACCAACGCCGGTCAGGTCGATTACATTCTGCTCACCAACCGGGATCATGAACGTGAAAGCGCGGCGTACAAAGACGCATTGAACACCCGCGTGTACGTGCCGCAGGCCGATGCCCCGGAAATGTCGGTAACGTCCGATAAGACCTTTGTGGATGGAGAATTGCTGCCGGGCGGGATTTGGGTCGTACACCTCTCCGATCAAAAGTCACCAGGCGAATCGGCCCTGTTCCTCCAACAAGGACGAGGCATTCTGATTGTCGGCGACGCCTTGCTCGGCAAACCCGAAGGGTCGGTAAGTATGCTGCCGGCTGAAAAGTACGCTGATCCCGCCAAGGCGCGTGAAGGCCTGCGCCGCTTGCTCAAGTATAATTTCGATTCGCTCCTGGTCGGCGACGGAACCTCGATTTTGGCCGGGGCCAAAGCCGTTGTGACTCAGGCGTTGGAATAGGCGAGGGTCATCATTTGACTGCTGTCCTGTTCCAAAGCGCGAACGTGCAGCGCTGTATACCATTGGCATTCCGCGTAAATAGTACGGCTTGAAACAACCATGCGACAATCCCATTCGGCACAACTCAATCAACGAGGCAATGTCCATTTTTCCCGAGGGTTTTACACGGAGGCTTACCAGTGTTACGCCAAGGCGTTGGAAGCCGACCGGCAAAGCGGCGACCCCAGGGCCTTGGTGGCGACGTTGGGAAATCTCGGGAACATCTGCGCCGTCAGCGGCAAACGCCAACAAGCCCAGGAATATTATCAGGAGGTCCTGGAACTCCAGAAGACGCTTGGGGACAACCGCGGGATCAGCGCGACGCTTGCCAACCTGGGCAACCTGCACGTGGACGCCGGCGAATGGGAACGGGGCCGGGCTTATTATCTCGAGGCCTTGGACAGAATGGAACTGTTTGAAGATGATGCAGCCAAAGCGGTCCTGCTCTCCGATTTAGGTTTGGTCGCCAAGGAAACCCGGCACTTCGAGCAGGCCATGAACTATTATTCGGAATCTATCGCCTTGATGCGGCGTGTGGAAAATCATGCCGGTCAGGCCGACGTGTTCAAGATGATGGCGCGGATGTACCTGGCATGGGAACGTTATGATGATGCCATGGCCTGTGCGCAAACGAGTTTGGCCATTGCCGAGCGGATTCGAGACGAATTGCGCATGGGTGGGGCCTGGTACGTGATGGCCGATTGCCATAAAGCCATGGGCTGTGAGGAAAAGGAAGCCCAATTCCTGCATCGCGTGGTTCGCGTGGACCGAAAATACGAATTGCCCAAGCTGGAAGAAAACACCCGTCGACTCGAAGCGCTTCGTACACGGCTGCATAACCGCATGAAAGCCGGAGCAGGGGAGGGCGCCTCATGAGTAACGGATCCCATCCGGGCTGGCAACACGTCCAGGATCATCTGAAGGAAGCCAACTCGGACTTCATCCAATATGAGCCCGGTGGGGCCTTGACCCTCGAATTGGATGACGAGGACTGGCAGCTTGAAATCACGCCGGCCGGATTGTTTGTCTGTCAGGCCGGGTATGCCCTGGAAGACATGCAGAGTCTGCTGTCGGACGGCACGGCCGAAGACCTCGGGAGCGATGAATTGGCCAAACAGGCCAAGTTCTACATTCAACAAGTCGTGTCGAAATATCGTGATCGTCTCGTCGAGGACGGCTTCAGCGAACGCGTGGAAATGAATGACGAGTTCGTCGCGGTTTTTTTCGAGCGTCCCGTCGATTTCGACAACCTGTCGGAACTCGAGCAGTTGATCACGCGATATCGGCGACAATTTGCCGCCGCCTAAAATTCTTCTCACCTCAGCTTCAAAAGGGATTGTTATGAATACGCAACTTCCGGTTCGTACCATGGATGACTTTCGTGACGTCATCTATACCTTTCGGTTGTCACGGGTCTTCGCCACCGCACTGGATCTCGACCTTTTTACACAAATGGGAAACCGGTTCTGGACGCCCAAGTCCTTGGCCAGGACGTTGAAGGCCAGTGAACGGGGAGTCGAGATTATCCTTCGCAACCTGAAGACCGCGGGCTTACTCACACAACGAGGAACGACTTATGGCGTGGAGAAACTCGGCCGCACGTTTCTGAATCGGAACAGCCTGTCTTACCAAGGGGCCTATTTGGAACTGGTCCATCGGCAGTGGGAAAATTGGGCACAACTCACCGATTCCGTCCGCACGGGCAAACCGATTGAAAATGACGGGCCGGACGATCCCGAATACCGGCGGTCATTTACCTGGGCGATGCATCAGCGTTCCATAAGACCCGCAAAACAAGTGGCCGCACAACTCGATCTGAATAATGCGCAAACGCTGTTGGACGTTGGGGGAGGGCCCGGCACATATGCCTTGGAGTTCCTGAAGAAACATTCCACGCTACGGGCGGGCATCTGGGACCGCCAGCCGGCGCTTGAAGTCGCCCGGGAAATCGCCCAACCCTTACGACACGGCAAACGACTGTCCTGTTACCCCGGCGACCTGTTCGACAATCCGGTTCCCGGAAAATTTGACGTGATGTGGATATCGAACGTGCTGCACATTTTTTCGCCGGCAGAAAACAAAACCCTGTTCCGAAAACTCAAGCGCGCACTCAATCCCGGCGGACGCATTCTGATTCAAGACACTTTCCTCATGAACAAACCTGGATGCGATGCCCTGGAAACCAATCTGTTTGCGGTCACGATGCTTTTATTTACCCCGACGGGCAATACCTACAGCGCCCAGGACGTCCAACAATGGCTCAAGACTTCCGGACTCAAAAAAACCCGCTGCCTTCAGTTACAAAAAGGAACCGGTGATTGGGACGGCGTCATCATCGAGGGGAGGGTGTAGAACCGTTATACGGTTAAAACCTGTCGTCCGCCGATTACGATAAGGAGAAAATTGAAGAGGGCGGTCAGGAGGATCAGGCCGACATAATGGAGTGAGTCCGTTCCGGAAGTCAGGCTCTGTACAAACGTGGAAATATCCAGGGCCAAGCCGATCGTTCCGTACATCACCCCAACCATGGCACTCCATCGTTTTCCGATCAGACAGATTCCGCCGACCAATAGCGGCAGGCCGAATTGAAAACCGTACCAGATGCCTTGATGAAACCCCGAAGCAAATGTTTTCTCGGGTTGCAGGCCGTCGAAAGCCATGGCGCTGACGAAAAGTCCTAGACACACGGCCGCCATCAGACGAGACGTCAAATTTCCTGCACCGGTTTGGGTCATGAGCAGTCCATAACTGCGTTTGGGAGTTTGTTTGTTTTTGCAGGCCTCATCACCAGCAGGCTCTGCCTGATCCGAGAACATTTTTCAAGCATAAAGTCAAGCATATTTATTCCGAATGATTTATAGGGCAAACCTCTGTGCCTGCCTTCTCCTGTCCTTCACCTCCCCTTCATTGACACTCCAATTTAGCCAAGCCTAGAATGGCCCAACTTACAAGGGGAGGGCGTATGACACATTCTCAATCTATTCGAAATGTCGTTGTGACGTCGTATGTTGGTGCCGGAAAAACTTCTCTCGTCGAGGCCCTGCTGTTTTCCGCCGGGGTGACGTCGTCGATGGGGACGAACGCCAACGGAAACACCGTGGCCGATTTCGAGGCGGAAGAGATTCAGCACCATCATTCCATGAGTACGGCCCTTCTTCAGTACGAATACAAGGAAACCTTCATGAACCTGCTCGACACGCCGGGCTCCTTGGATTTCTTTGCCGATACCAAAAATACGATCCACGTGGCGGACGGCACGGTGTTGGTCGTCGGGACTTCGGGCATACGCTCGGAATTGGATCGAGTCTGGGAATATATTCAAACGCGCGAACTGCCGTGCCTGATCTTTATTAACGAACTGGATAAAGAGCGGGCGAAGTTCGAAACCACTTTGGCGGAGATTCAGGAAGCGCTCGAAACCAAATGCCTGCCGATTGCCTATCCGATCGGGGAAGAAGCAAACCTTCGGGGCGTGGTGGACCTGGTGACGCAAAAAGCCGCTATCCCCGTTCCCAACAGTCATAAGGTGCAGGAAGAAGATGTCCCCGCGGATCTGAAAGACAAAATTGCCGAGTTGCGGAAACAATTGGTTGAGACCGTGGCTGAGACCAACGACGACTTGGTGGAAAAATATTTAAGTGAAGGTGACCTGACACAGGAAGAGGTCCTGCAGGGGCTGATCCTGGGTACGAAAACACGCCAATTCATTCCGGTCTTATGCGGTTCGGCGCTCATGAATCTCGGCACTACGGTGCTGCAAAATGCCATCATTCAATGCCTGCCTGCTCCCGGAGAACGTGCCGAAGCCGTGCCATCGGCCGGATCCAATCCTCAAACGAGTGAAGAAGTCGTGCGGCCCATGGACGCCAAAGAACCGTTTTCCGGTTATGTGTTCAAAACCACCATCGATCCCTTTATGGGCCGGCTCACGTATCTCAAGATTTGCTCAGGCGTGCTCGAAGCCGATTCAACCTTTTTCAATTCCGTGAGAAACATCAAAGAAAAAGGGGGACATTTGTATTACATGCAAGGGAAGAAGAGCACGCAGACGCAACAAGCCGCTGCAGGTGAGATCGTGGTCATGGGAAAATTAAAGGAAACGCAAACGGGTGACACGATTTGTACGGACAAGGCGCCGATCGTTTTTCCGGCGGTGCCACTCCGCCGGCCCGTGATGTCGTTTGCGCTGGAACCGAAATCCAAGGGCGACATTGATAAAGTCAGCTTGGGGCTTCATAAGCTCGTCGAAGAAGATGCATCATTGGAATTTATCCGGAATGACGAGACCAAGGAGATGTTGTTGAGCGGAGTCGGGCAGACACATATCGAATTGACCCTGGAAAAACTCCATCGCAAATACGGAGTAGACGTCAACCTGCATACGCCGAAAGTCGCCTACCGCGAGACCATTCAAAAAATGTCCCAGGCCCAGGGAAAATACAAAAAACAAACTGGTGGCCACGGGCAATACGGCGACTGCTGGCTTCAAATTGATCCGTTACCGCGCAACGGCGGATTTGAATTTCTCAATAAAATCGTGGGCGGCGTAATCCCGAGAAATTTCATCCCCGCGGTGGAAAAGGGTGTGGTCGAGGCCATGCACGAAGGCATTCTCGCCGGCTTCCCGGTCGTGGACGTGCAAGTGAGAGTCTATGACGGGTCTCATCATCCCGTGGACTCATCGGAAATGGCCTTTAAGGTTGCGGCCTCGATGGGATTCAGAAAAGCCATGGAATCGGCACAACCCGTGCTTCTCGAACCGATCATGAACGTCGAAGTGACGGCCCCGGACGACATGGTGGGAGCAGTGATCGGCGATCTGAACAGCCGGCGAGGCCGCATTCTGGGCATGGATACCAAGGGACATAATCAAATCGTGAAAGCCGTGGTCCCGTTGGCGGAAATCCTGAAGTACGCCCCCGTCCTGACCTCCATTACCGCGGGAAAGGGCTCCTATGCCATGGAATTTTCCGGCTACGAGCAGGCCCCCCGTGAAGTCGTCAATAAAGTCGTCGAAGAACATAAAGCCGCAAAGGCGGCAGCTTCGTCTTGAAGAAATTCCCTCTCGCTTCTTATGGAACCCTCTCCCTCGATGGGAGAGGATTAAGGTGAGGGTGATGGAAAGCCATGCTAGGGTTTCAACACCACAAAAAACGCCTTCGACTCTCGAAGGATCCGCAGGAGGATCGTCTCGCCGGGTTGAATCTCTTTGAGGATGCGCCGGAATTCCCTCATGGTGGGCACCTCGGTGCGATTCACTTCCTGAATTACATCTCCCTTTCGCAAGCCCTCCGCATACGCGACGCCTCCCTGAACGACTCGAACCACCAGGATGCCCATCCTTTGGTCGAGGGAAAACTGTCCGGCCAATTCCTCGGTAATGGGCGACACGTCGATTCCCAAATCCACTTCCGCCGCGGTTGGGGGCAAGGAAGCCACGATCGGCTTCTCTTGCTTCACGCCCAACAAAACGGAAAGGCCGAGCGATTTCCCATCACGGATGACCTGAACCGATACCGTTTCACCAGGAGAAAACCCTGCAACCACCCGGGATAACTGGTTGGGAGACTCCAGACGTTCATTGCCGATGCTGATAATAATGTCTCCGGATTGAAGGCCCGCCTGATCCGCGGGATCGTCCGCAAACACTTCATTGATCAGGACGCCTTTGCCGTCGGGGACCCCTAATTTCTCGGCGAGTTGCGGCGTCAACGGCTGAATCCCGACACCAAGCCAACCCCGAACCACTTTGCCGCCCGTTTTGAGCTGATCGATAATCCGGCTTGCCATATTGGACGGAATCGCAAAACCGATGCCTTGCGCAAAATTGATAATGGCCGTATTGATCCCGATAACCTCGCCTCGTAAATTGAAGAGCGGCCCCCCGGAATTTCCCGGATTGATCGACGCATCGGTTTGAATAAAGTTTTCATACCGGGACAGATTCATATTCTCCCGGCCGATCCCACTCACGACCCCCAAGGTTACGGTGCGGTCCAAGCCGAACGGATTTCCTACGGCCAGGACCCATTGTCCTACCTTGACCGCACTTGAATCTCCGAACGTCGCGCTCGGCAGTTTCCGGTCCGTCTCGACTTTCAGGAGCGCAAGATCGGTATCGGGATCCTGCGCTACAATCTTGGCAACAAAGGTCGATTGATCGAAAAAATGAACCTCAGCCTCCACGCTATCATTGATGACGTGGTGATTGGTCACAATATAGCCATCTTCATGAATCACCACGCCTGAACCTGCCCCCGGCACCTTAAAGCGATTCTGACGCGGGATTTTTCCAGGTGAAGAAAGTTGCCGGATCGCGGACACACCCACCACGGTCGGCGTGACGTGTTCGGCCAACTCCGAAATCGCGTCCTGAATCTCTTCCAGCATCTTGAGCCCCTTGGATTCCACGGGAGCGGCAAGAGCCGAAGAACACGCTGAAACAACCAAGACCGTGCTGACGAGAAAGGCTAGAAACCCCCAAGAGAAAGGGAGAACAAGTGGAGAGAGGATTCGCTGCCAGAGAGAAAAAGATGGATTAAAGAAATTTCGCATTGTCCGGGGATGCTGATATAAATTCAATATGTCGGATAATCTGTTGAAGAATGCGTAAATCAGATATGTCGGATAAGAATGATTATGTCAAATTATGAATTATTCTCAGGAACGGCCTATAGATGGCTCTGTTCCATTGAGCAACCGGCTGATATTCCCCCTGTGTTTCCAGAAGATAAGGGCACTAAGGAGCAGGCTGAATATCGTAAATTGCAGATCAAGGGTGATAAACCAACCCACCACCGGCAATGCCCCGAAGGCCATGAGTGCGCCGCCTGATGAATATTTCCAGATTCCGACGGTGGCCACCCAGAGCCCAACCAGCACGAGTCCCAAGGGAAAATTAATTCCCAAAATTCCTCCCAAACCCGTAGCAACGCCTTTTCCGCCCTGACACTTTAGAAAAACCGGAAAGAGATGCCCCAGCACGACCGAGAGTACGACCAGCAAGGCCCACGGATGCGGGATGTATCCCAAACCGGCGAGCCACCCCACCAACCATCCCTTTCCCAAGTCACCGGCTAACGTGAGAATTCCTACCTTTGTCCCGCATACGCGTAGGACGTTTGTAAAGCCGATGTTTCGACTGCCTGCTTGTCTGGGGTCCGGCGCTCCCAGTATATGCGAACAAACAAGTCCGAATGGAATCGAGCCGAGCAAATAGGCTCCCAGGCAAAAAAGCAGCCCGAGCATCTCAGGAGACATGGCCTGCGATAACCCTATGCTTGCCACCCTTTTTTGGAAAACTCGGTCCAGGCTTCAAAGATGTATTGTCCACCAGAGATCAGGGAAAAAATCAGGGCCACTTGGAGGGTCACTGTTCCCACGAGATGCAGGTTCAGGATGGACATGGAAACCGCGCCCTCAAGAGTCAAGAGAATGATCGCCACAATTTGAAGCACTACTTTATATTTCCCTAATGTCCCTGCTGCAATGATAATGCCTCGACTTGCCGAAACGAATCGGACTCCGGTCACGGCCAGGTCGCGAACAATCAGCGCGATCGCCAGCCAGGCCGCAACCCGTTGAAATTGGACAAGCAACACCAAACCGGAAATCACGAGAAATTTATCGGCAATAGGGTCGAAAAGGCGTCCGATTTTGGTGACTTGACCGCGTTGTCGCGCAATATAACCGTCCAGTAAGTCCGTCAGAGCCGCTAAGCCGAAGACTGCCGCAGCGATAATGGACCGTTCCGCCGTGGGCGTGGAAAAAAGAGCGATATACACCGGCACCAATAAAATTCGTGTAAACGTGAGCGTATTCGGCAAATTGAATGTCCGCTCAGTCCGTTCGTTTACAGGGACGGATTTCGGTTGGGCTTTGGCGACGTGAGCTTGTGACATGGTTAGAGTGCGACGTTTGAGCCTTTTCCTGCTACCTGACAGATCTGCTTCAATTCCTCCAGTAACGCTTTTATTTTGTTGAGCGGAACCATCGTCGGTCCATCGGAGAGCGCCTGATCCGGATTCGGGTGTACTTCCATGAAAAACCCGTCACAGCCGGCTGCCGCGGCTGCCCGGGCCAAGGGTGCAATAAATTCACGCTGTCCGGATGAATGCGTTCCTCCTCCTCCGGGAAGTTGCACGCTGTGCGTGACGTCGAAAACCACGGGATACCCCAACCCCTTCAGGACCGGAAGAGCCCGCATATCGACTGCTAAATTATTATAGCCGAACGAAAACCCTCTTTCAGTGAGGACGATCCGGCGCGTTCCGCTTTCTTCCAATTTCTTGACGACGTTGCTCATGTCCCATGGAGAAAGAAACTGTCCTTTCTTGACGTTGACGGTTTTGCCGGTTTGCGCCGCCGCCACCAGCAGGTCGGTTTGCCTGCACAGAAACGCGGGAATCTGCACCACGTCCACGACATGCGCGGCTTGCCGGATTTCCTCGACGCTGTGGACGTCCGTCAGAACAGGCACACGGACCTGTTCTTTTACTTTTTGGAGGATGGCCAGGCCTTCCTGAATCCCCGGTCCCCGGTAAGAATGAATGGAACTGCGGTTCGCTTTGTCGTAGGACGATTTGAAGAGATAGGGAAATCCGACCGACCGGGCAATCTCGGCCAGTTGAAACGCCGTGTCCAGAACGATTTGCTCGCTCTCGATCACGCAAGGCCCCGCAATCAGGAAATGCGGGTGTCCTCCCCCGCCCGGAAAATCTCCCAACGGAACATCCTGTACCATGGTGTCTTTTTCCATTGGAGACTTTTCCAAAATAGCGTCCTCTCCCCCTTCCTTATCCTTCGCATAGCGCAGGTCCGCCCCTACGACGGATGCAGACCTCCCGCTATCGGCCGAATTTGCGTTTCAGCGCCGCCTGGATGAACGCTTGGAAAACAGGATGCGGAGCATGCGGTCGCGATCGGTATTCAGGATGAAATTGGGTCCCTAAAAACCAGGGATGGTCTTGCAATTCGATGATTTCGACGAGGCGCCCGTCTGGTGACGTTCCACTCAGGACCAGGCCTTTTGAAGTCAAGATATCGCGGAAATCATTATTGAATTCGTACCGGTGCCGGTGTCGTTCCTGGACCTCTGCCGTCCCATAGATTTGTCGGGCGAGAGAACCCTCCTGTAGACGGCAGGCGTAACTGCCGAGTCGCATGGACCCGCCTTTTTCCTCCACTGTCCGCTGTTCCGGAAGCAGGTCAATCACCTTGTGGGCCGTTGCCGAATCGAATTCACCGCTGTTGGCCCCTTCCAGCCCGGCAACGTGACGGGCAAACTCCATGACCGCACACTGCATGCCCAAACAAAGTCCCAGAAACGGAATGCCTTTTTCCCTCGCGTAGCGAATCGTCGTGACTTTACCCTCGATCCCCCTTGTGCCGAACCCGCCCGGGATCAAAATGCCGTCGGCGTCACTTAAAAATTGCTCGGGGTTGCCCCGTTCGAGGTCCTCCGATTCGATCAATCGGATGTTGACGCCGGCGTCGTTGGGCAGCCCGCCGTGGACGAGCGCCTCCGACAAACTCTTATACGATTCCTTGAACGCCATGTATTTGCCGACCATCCCAATGGTCACTTCATGCGTCGGGCGTTTGAGTTTTTGTACCATGGCGTCCCAATCGCGGAGATTGGGCGGACCGGATTCCAACCGCAGGGAACGCACGATCAATTCATCGAGACCTTCTTTTCGCAACACGATCGGCACTTCATACACGGTATCGACGTTTTTCGCCGTGACAACCGCACCCTTATCCACGTTGCAAAATAACGCGATCTTGTCCTTCAACGACGGCGCCAGGAACCGGTCGGTGCGGCACAACAGGATATGGGGTTGAATGCCGATTTCACGCAGTTTGTTGACGGAGTGCTGCGTGGGTTTGGTTTTCAACTCTCCCGCGGTTTCAATAAACGGCACCAGGGTGAGATGAATGTAGAGAACGTTTTCGCGGCCCACGTCGAAAGGCATTTGTCTGATGGCTTCGAGAAACGGCAAGCTCTCGATGTCACCGACCGTCCCCCCGATTTCCACGATCACCACGTCCGTGCCGTGTGCCACGCGGAGAATCGTTTCTTTAATCTCGTCGGTAATATGCGGGACCACCTGTACCGTGCTTCCCAGATATTCGCCCCTGCGCTCTTTCTTGATGACCGAGTCATAAATCCGGCCCGTGGTGCAATTATTGTTTTGTGAGAGCGTGAGGTTGGTAAATCGTTCATAGTGCCCGAGATCGAGGTCGGTCTCGGCTCCGTCGTCCGTGACGTAGACTTCACCATGCTGGTAGGGATTCATGGTGCCGGGATCGACGTTGATGTAGGGATCCAGTTTAAGGAAGGAAATCCGTAATCCCCGGCTTTCCAAGAGATGCCCGATGGAAGCCGAAGCCAGACCCTTCCCCAATGAGGACACCACGCCGCCGGTCACGAAAATGAATTTACCCATTGCGATCTCTTATCATCATTTGCGCATTCTTTTGACGTCGTTCTCCTCTCTCTCTCCGGAGGCGAGGGATCAAGAGCGGATCAGTTCGTCCCATGACGCGTTGGCTTTTGCCAAATCCTCTTCGGTATCAATCCGAAGCGAGGCATGGGTCGTCTCCCACACGTGAACGGGAATCCCATGTTCCAGCGCCCGCAACTGTTCGAGTTTTTCCGCCTCCTCCAACTCCCCGCTCGGCAATGAGGCAAAACGATTCAAGGTGTGTCTGCGAAAAATATACACTCCTAAATGAAGCGAGGCAAAGGGAGAATCTTCCCGGACGTGATCGCGGACGTGCGGAATCGGGGCCCGGGAAAAATACAGGGCCCTCCCCTGCCGGTCCGTGACCACCTTCACCACGGAGGATTGCACAAATTCCTCTCGGCACGCGAGCGGGCGACACAGGGTACCCATTGCCGCGTCACCGGCGAGAAACGGCTCGATTAAATCCAATAGAAGATCCGGAGACAACAGGATTTCGTCAGCCTGAAGATTCACGACAATTTCACAAGAAAGGTCTTTGATCGCCGCGGCCACACGATCGGTCCCCGTGCGGCAGGGCGTGGTCACCATCAAGGAACGGCCGCCGAATTGTTCCACGCTTTCGTGAATGCGAACGTCATCCGTCGCCACAAGCACCTCGGCAACTTTCGGGACGCGGACGGCTTGTTCGTAGACGTGACGAATTAAGGGCTTACCCGCCAGGAGCGCCAGGGGTTTACCGGGAAATCTGGATGATGCATATCGAGCCGGAATGACGATCGTGACATGGGGACTATCCACCGGCATAACGAAGGGCCTTTTTCAAACGTGTTCCAGTAATCAAAGGCGGCGCGATCTCCGACGAGGTCACAACCTGCCCTTTCATGCGTGTCATTCAATCACTTTCCCGATGCGATTCCATCGAACCCATTCCATCACCGAACCCTGCCCGTGCCAGGACCAATAGACGAGGAAGGCCCGGCCCTTGATCTTATGTTCTTGCACGTATCCCCAAAAACGGCTGTCCAGACTTTGGTCGCGATTGTCGCCCATGACAAAATAGGAGTCCGGGGGAACGGTCACCGGCCCGAAAGTATCGCGGGGATTGATGCGGCCATCGATCATGCCGGGATCCACGCGCTGGGTAAACGGTTCGTCCTGAAATCGCTCACCGTTAATGTAGACGACTTTTTCCTGAATCCGAATCGTATCGCCGGGCAGGCCGACGATACGTTTGATAAAATCTTTATGTTCATCTTCCGGGTATCGAAACACGATGATATCTCCCCGCTCGGGCTTTTCAAACTCGAAGAGCATGGAAGAGGAATAGCAGGTGACCGGAAGCAGGGCGGCCTCAAATTCGCAATCCTGGGGAATCTGCAACCCGTATGCGAGTTTGTTGACCAGAATATGATCGCCGATCTGCAGACTGGGAATCATGGAGCCCGAGGGAATCTTGAATGCCTGAACGAGAAACACTCGGATGGTCAGCGCTAGGACCAACGCAATAATGATGGCCTCGGTGTATTCCCGCCATAGGGACTTGGTCCGGATCGTCTCCGGCCGGCTTCCTTCATGGGATGAAGAGAACTCGGGATCACCGGATGAGGAGTCCGGGGGCAGCGCCGGCTTATAATCGGTCATTATTCATCCTTGACCTTCAAGAGAGCCAAAAAGGCTTCTTGCGGAACTTCCACTCGCCCCAGTTGCTTCATCCGTTTCTTGCCCTCTTTTTGTTTTTCCCACAACTTGCGTTTTCGCGTGATGTCTCCTCCGTAACACTTGGCGGTGACGTTTTTCTTGATGGCGGAAACGGTTTCGCGCGCGATCACGCGTTTGCCGATCGCGGCTTGAATCGCGACTTCGAACATTTGCTTGGGGATCAACTCCTTCATTTTTTCGGCCAGTTGGCGGCCGCGATGATAGGCTTTCTCCTTGTGAGTGATAAACGACAGCGCGTCGATGGTTTCGCCGTTCAACAACAAGTCGAGTTTCACCAGGTCAGATTCCCGATAGTCCGTCAATTCGTAATCCAAGGAGGCATAGCCCTGGGTACGGGATTTCAATTTGTCGTAAAAATCCAGCACCATTTCGTTCAACGGCAAGGAATAGACCAGCATGATTCGCGTCGTATCCAGATACTGCAAGCTCTCCTGGACGCCCCGCCGCTCCTGGCACAAAGCGAGGATATTCCCGGCGTATCGTTCCGGTGCAATGATCGTGGCTTTGATAAACGGTTCTTCCATAGTCTCGATGGCTTCGGGCTCGGGCAGTTTCGAAGGATTTTCAATGTCCAGCACCTCCCCGGTCAGCGTCCTGACCCGGTAAATGACGGTGGGGGCCGTGCTGATGAGACTCAACCCGTATTCACGATGCAAGCGTTCACGAATAATTTCCATGTGCAGCAGGCCCAGGAACCCGCACCGGAAGCCGAAGCCCAGGGCCAATGACGTCTCCGGTTCATAGACGAACGAAGAATCATTGAGGCGGAGCTTGTCGAGCGAGTCCCGCAGGTCCTCGTAATCCGCGTTGTCCATGGTATAGAGCCCGCAAAAGACCAGCGGTTTCACTTCACGATAGCCGGGTAGCGGCGTGGCCGTGGGCCGGTCGGCATCGGTGATCGTGTCGCCGATTTTTGTGTCCGACACGTCCTTCATGCCGGCGACGACGTAGCCGACCGCACCGGCTTTCAGCTCCTTGGTCTTGGTGCGTTTGGGAGAAAAAATACCCACTTCGGAGACTTCGAAGACCCGCCCCGTGGATATGAGCCTGATTTTCATGCCCGGTTTGACCACACCGTCGAAAATACGAACCAGTACGATCGCGCCCTGGTAACTGTCAAACCAGGAATCAAAAATCAGGGCCTTCAAAGAGGCATCCGAGGACCCTTTGGGCGGCGGCACTTGCCGAACCATGGCATCCAGAACGTCATCGACCCCGATTCCCTGTTTGGCGCTGATCAGGAGAGCATCGTCCACCGGCAGGCCCAGGACCTCTTCGATCTGGTGCTTCACGCCGTCAATATCCGCGCTGGGCAGGTCGATCTTGTTGATCACGGGCAGGATCACGAGATCGTTGGCCATGGCGAGATACACGTTGGCAATGGTCTGCGCTTCCACGCCTTGCGTGGCGTCCACCAACAACAAGGCGCCTTCACAAGCGGCCAAACTGCGCGAGACTTCATAGGTGAAATCCACGTGCCCGGGCGTATCGATGAGGTTCAATTGATAGGCGTGCCCGTCATGTGCCTTGTACGACGTCGTGACGGCGTGGGCTTTAATGGTAATCCCACGTTCGCGTTCCAGGTCCATATCATCCAGGATCTGCTCACGAAACTCCCTCGGCGTGATCGCTCCCGTAAGCTCCAGCAGCCGATCAGCGAGGGTGGATTTTCCGTGGTCGATATGGGCGATTATGGAAAAATTGCGGATAGAGGAGAGTGTCTTCATTGCAAATGCACAATTTATTGATTCTATTAGGGTTTCCTCATCTTGTCAAAGAAAGAATGCATTCCTATAATCCGGTTGCTCGCTTCAAGGCGTTTTTCCAGGAAGAACGGACCTTATCTGCGATGCCTGATAATTAAAAATTTAAGTTTTACTGCAAATTCGAGATGAAGCAATTTATGCAAAAAGAGAAAAACAAGATGCCGCCTTCTTCGTCAAGGCTCTCAAAATGGGACCGGCAATATGTGTGGCACCCGTTTACTCAAATGCAAGAGTGGGAACAGGAAGATCCGCTGATCATTGAAAAAGGCGACGGCGTCTACGTCTACGACGTACACGGCAACAAATATCTGGATGGCTCCTCATCCATCTGGGTCAACCTGCACGGGCATCGACACCGTGCGCTGGATACGGCCATTCAAGACCAACTCGGCCAAATTGCCCACAGCACGTTGTTGGGCGCGGCCAGTCCCCCCTCCATTATCCTGGCCAGGGAACTCGTCAAAATAGCCCCGAAAGGCCTGACGCGCGTGTTCTATTCGGACGACGGCGCCACGGCCGTGGAAGTGGCCTTGAAAATGGCGATTCAATATTGGCAACAGCAGAGTCCTCCGCAAAAAAAGAAAAAAACGTTCGTTCGTTTGGATGCCGCCTATCACGGCGATACCATGGGCAGTATGAGCGTGGGTGGAGTCGCCAGGTTTCACGAACGCTTTCGTTCCCTTCTGTTTTCGACCATTGCTCTCGATGCTCCCTATTGTTATCGGTGCCCGCTTCATTTACGCTTCCCTTCGTGCCGAACCGCGTGTCTCGATCCCCTGGAAGACGTACTGAGCAAGCAACACGAGCAAATCGCCGGAGTCGTCATCGAGCCCATGGTCCAGGCCGTCGCAGGGATGATCACCCAACCTCCCGGGTATCTCTCCCGCGTTCGAGCCTTATGCACACAATACAACGTGCTGTTGATCGCCGATGAAGTGGCCACCGGCTTTGGTCGAACCGGAAAAATGTTTGCCTGCAATCATGAACGCGTGACGCCTGATCTCCTGTGCGTGGCCAAGGGACTGACCGGCGGATATTTGCCTCTCGCCGCGACCCTTGCCACGGAAAACATTTATGAGGCATTTCTCGGAGAACCCGAGAAAACGTTTTTTCACGGCCACAGCTACACGGGTAACGCGCTCGGTTGTGCCGCGGCCCTCGCAAATCTCGAAATTTTCAAGAAGGAAAAAACGCTCGTTCAGGTCAGAAAACGTTCCAGGTTATTGCAAACCCTGCTCAAGCCACTGGCTGAATTGCCGATCGCGGGAAACGTCCGTCAATGCGGGATGATGGCCGGAATCGAATTGGTCAAAAACAAGGAGACCCGTGAGGCGTTCCCATTGGCGGAACGCATGGGCCACAAGGTTGCGGCCGAGTGTCGCCGTCACGGACTCCTCATCCGGCCGATAGGCAATATTGTCGTTCTCGTTCCTCCTTTGGCAGCCACCGAACGCGACCTGCGGAAAATGTCGAGTATCGTCACAAAAGCCTGCCGACTCTTATGCCAGCAAGCCTCTACATGAGAAACGACGATGAATTTTGATCCTGCCATCACGGCACAGGAAGCCCTGGCCCGGGCGTATGCCGACGATGACCTGGGAGATTTTCAGCCGGATATTGAAGAAGCGGAGGACACGTTTTCTTCCGAAACGGGTTCGGAAGCCAAAGGTGCCTATGAAACCTTGCTTGCCATCGGTGAGACCCTGCCTGAGGCACAGGCTTATCAGGAATTTTTGATTTTCATCACTTGGCAGCAAGTCACGGAGGAAACGATTCCTCGCCATTTCCACAAGGGGGTTCAGCTCACCGAGCAATTTCTTGCCCGCTTCGGTCCTCAAATTAAAGGGACCGACGCTTACGAACGTATCGTCGCAATTCGACAGTCTTTTAAACGAGGGTTAGGCGACCGCATTGAATCCATGCAGGACGAGTACGATCGGGATGCGTTTCACGGGGGCGATTGACTGCGTTCCTGTATTAAAGAAGGTCTATTGGATTGCAAGAGGCGTTCCGGTTTCGATCCCCAGTTTTTCCGCGGCGCTGCTTTCCTTCATAAACACTTCGAGATAGCCGTTGCTGTTGATCAAGGCGTTCGGTTTTTCCGACGAGCCCTGATCGTAATGCGTTTTGAGAGTGTCGATGGTGACGCCGCCGATTTCGAACACAATGTTCTTGCGCTTGGTAATCGTCTGGAGAGCTTGAATGTCGGCGGGAGTCACGTCGGTGATAATATTTCCGAAGCGGTCGACGTAGGCTACGCGACCGTGGAGGGCCCCGTCCCGCACCTCGGGTTTCTGAATCTGCAATTTTTCGTAATCGGCCACCAGGCGTCCGTAGGCTCCTGGTGTTTGCCCTCGCGTCAACCACGCGGCGGCCGGCGCAAATAAATCCCGGCCTTCGAACGTGGCTCCTTCCGAATCCAGGCGAAATTGGCGATTTTCGATTTGCCGAACCTCCACCGAGAGTTCGTTTTCAAAAATATACGTCAAGACGCCGTTGTCCGGGGCGACAAAGAAAAACCTCGAAGTCGAGACAAGTAACCCTCGACGTGACGACCCGACTCCGGGATCGACGACCACGACGTGTACGGTTCCGTCGGGAAAATAGTGATAACAGGAGTTCAGAAGGAAAGCGGCTTCTTCAACGGAGTATGGTTTGACGTGATGCGAGAGATCGATGACCCGGGCTTGGTTGTTAATGCCCAAAATCACCCCTTTCATGCTGGCGACAAAATGGTCCCGGGCGCCGAAGTCGGTCAACAACGTCAGGACGGATATGGCTGATGGCATGGGGTTACTCCGGAAAAAAGATGTCTTGAATTTCGTACTCGATCATCCCCGCCGGTCGATTCACTTGCACCACGTCCCCGACGCGGTGACCGATTAATGCGCGTCCGATCGGCGATTGTACGGAAATCGAACCGTTTTTGAGGTCAGCTTCTTCCTGGCCGACAAGGGTATAGGCTTTTTCTTCCTCCGAATCAACTTCCAGGAGACGGACTGTGGTGCCGAATACCACGGTTTCACTGGGGCCGGTACCGGACTCGATGACCTGTGCATCGCCTAATTTATGTTCGATCTCACTCATCCGCGTGTCGATATATTGCTGTCGCTCCTTCGCCGCCTTGAATTCGGCATTTTCGCGCAAATCCCCGTGTTCCCTCGCCTCGGCGATGTCTTGAATGTTTTGCGGACGGTCGACCTTCCGCAACCGGTCCAATTCGGCCTTGAGCGCCTCATATCCCTTTTTTGTCATCGGTACGGCCATGATTCCTCCAACTCTTTTTCATCCTTTTAGGTCAACGGACATGCTTCTGGCAACCTCGCCTGATGTTGCCGCACTCACTCCTTTCACATGACGCTGCCCGGGCGTCACATGACGTTTCCATCGAGACGGAACGGCGCGGATGCAAATGTGTCGGTTAAATAAAGGACATTCTTCAGGTCGGATGATAGTCTTGCAATGGTTTGATCCTGAGTGACGCTTTCCGCATGGCTTCAATGGCGGTCACCGCGGCCTGGATGCCTTGGATCGTGGTGAAATACGGAATGTTCTGTTGCAGGGCTTCCCGTCGAATAGGCAGCGAATCACCCTGGGAGGACGTGGTGCCCACGGTATTGACGACCAACTGTGCTTGCCGGTTCTTAATGTGGTCCACGAGATGGGGGCGGCCTTCTTTGACTTTATTCACGGGTTCCACGTCAAGGCCATGCTCTCGCAAATACGCGGCCGTGCCCCGCGTGGCTTGAAGCTTGAACCCCAACGTTTGCAGGCGCTTGGCGATGTCGACTGTCCCGGGTTTGTCGCCGTCTTTCACGCTCATGATGATGGTACCCATTTGAGGCAAACTCAAACTCGCCGCGGCCTGAGATTTGGCAAACGCCCATCCGAAATCCTGATCGATCCCCATCACTTCCCCGGTTGAACGCATTTCAGGCCCCAGGAGCACGTCAACGTTCCCCAGTTTCGTAAAGGGAAAAACCGATTCCTTGACCGCGATATGCCGCGTGACCGGAACCTCGGTAAAATTCAGGTCCCGCAGTGAATGGCCGACCATGGTTTTCATGGCAAGTTTGGCCAAGGGGACTCCAATGGTTTTGCTCACGAATGGGACCGTACGGGAAGCCCTGGGGTTAACTTCCAGGACAAACACCTCATTCTCCTGAACGGCAAATTGTACGTTCATGAGACCTACCACGTGCAGTTCACGCGCCAAGGCCACGGTTTGGGTACGAATCCGATCGATCAAGCTCTCCGGCAACGAATGCGGAGGGAGGGAACAGGCGGAATCCCCCGAATGAATGCCGGCTTCTTCCACGTGTTCCATGATGCCGGCCACGACAACGTCGACCCCGTCGCAAATCGCATCCACGTCAACCTCGATGGCATCGGTCAAATACTGGTCGACTAAGAGTGGATATTGGTCCGCACTCATGACGGTATTTTCGATGTACGACCGGAGTGACTGTTCGTCGTAGACGATCTGCATGGCCCGGCCGCCCAGAACGTACGATGGGCGAACGATGACCGGGTACCCGATGCGCGAAGCCACGGCGAATGCTTCTTCGCCGGAGCGTGCCACCCCGTTTCGAGGTTGCCGCAGCCCCAACGTGGTGATCAATTCACTGAACCGTTCACGATCTTCAGCCCGGTCGATGGCGTCCGGACTGGTGCCTAAAATCGGAATTCCCGCTCGCGCCAGTGGCAGCGCCAGCTTGAGCGGCGTTTGTCCACCGAATTGCACCACGACTCCCATGGGCCGTTCCACTTCCATGATGTTCAACACGTCTTCCTCTACCAGCGGTTCGAAATAGAGTCGATCTGACGTGTCGTAATCCGTGCTCACCGTTTCGGGATTACAATTCACCATGATGGTTTCGATACCCAATTCCCGCAAGGCCAGGGTGGCATGGACACAGCAATAGTCGAACTCGATCCCCTGCCCGATCCGATTCGGCCCGCCGCCCAGAATAACGACTTTCTCCCTGTCCGTCGGGCGGGCTTCACACTCATGGCCGTAGGTGGAATACAAATAGGGGGTGAAGGCTTCGAATTCGGCGGCGCAGGTATCGACCCGTGAATACGTGACGTGAGGCAGATGAGTGCTTCGAAACGCCCGCACGTCTGCGGCCGTGGTGTCGAGCAGTTGAGCCAGGCGTTGATCCGAAAATCCTAAACGTTTGGCTTCCTTGAGCCATTCAAGCTTCTCCGTACCATTGAACAGCGCGTCCAGTTTCGATTCATCCGTTGTCTCACGGGCACGGGCCAGCAATTTTTGTTCAAACAGCACGAGTTCCTCGATTTGATCCAAAAACCAGTGATCAACGTGCGTGACCGCGAAAATTTCATCTTTGGACATGCCGGTTCGCAGGCCATCCGCGATGTGCCAGGGACGATCCGGATGTGCGACCTGAATGGCCGTCCGAATGTGCTCCGAAACGGATGGGCTGAGTTCATCTCCAGGAAGGTAATGGTCCAACCCGTTGAGGGAAATCAAGCCACAGCGGTCGGTTTCCAGGGACCGCAGGGCTTTTTGAAACGCTTCTTTAAACGTTCTGCCCAACGCCATCGCTTCACCAACCGATTTCATCTGTGTTGTGAGCGTGGGATTGGAACCATGAAATTTTTCAAAGGCAAATCGCGGAATCTTGACGACGACGTAGTCGATCGTGGGTTCAAAGGAGGCTTGTGTCACCTTGGTAATGTCATTGGCAATTTCGTCCAGGGTATACCCGACGGCCAATTTTGCCGCGATTTTTGCAATCGGAAATCCGGTGGCCTTGGAGGCCAGGGCTGAACTCCGCGACACGCGCGGGTTCATTTCAATCACAATCATCTCCCCGTTTTCGGGGTTGAGGGCGAATTGAATATTCGACCCGCCGGTATCAACGCCGATCTCCTGGATAATGCGAATCGCGGCGTCCCGCATGCGTTGATATTCCTTATCCGTCAGGGTCATGGCCGGAGCCACCGTGATGCTGTCACCGGTATGAATTCCCATGGCGTCGAAGTTTTCTATGGGACAGACGATGACGACGTTGTCTTTCAGGTCCCGCATGACTTCGAGTTCATATTCTTTCCATCCGATCAACGACCGTTCGATCAACGCCTCCCCGACCGGACTGGTCAGCAACGCCCAATCAACGTATTGTTCAAACTCTTCACGATTATAGGCGATGTTGCCCCCGGTTCCTCCCAACGTGAAGGAGGGGCGAACAATAGCCGGAAATCCGACGATTTCCAGAAAACTCATGGCGTCTTCCCGGTTCCGAATCAACCGGCTCAGCGGTGTGTCCACGCCGATGTTTTGCATGGCCCGTTTGAAAGCCTCACGATCTTCAGCCTTGTTGATGGCCTCGTAATTGGCCCCGATGAGCTGCACGTTGTACTTCTCAAGCAGGCTCCGTTCATGCAGGTTCATGGTCACGTTTAACGCCGTTTGGCCGCCCATTGTGGGGAGCAAGGCATCAGGACGTTCCTGTTCGAGAATTCGTTCCACCACCTCGACCGTAATGGGTTCGACATACGTGCGGTCCGCCAGGTCGGGATCAGTCATGATCGTGGCGGGATTACTGTTGATGAGCACCACTTCATACCCTTCCTGTTTCAGGGTTTTACATGCCTGGGTGCCGGAATAATCGAATTCACAGGCTTGGCCGATCACAATGGGGCCGGAGCCGATGAGTAAAATGCGGCGCAAATCGTTCCGTTTCGGCATGGAGTATCAGCTCTCTGAAGTTGAGGTCTGCGCCGGGGGTTCGGGGGGGCTGGAGTCAATAGTCGAGTCGACATCATCTTTATGAGGTCGATAATGTTTCATGGCCTCGGGAATCCAGGCCTGGATCTGTCGAATCCGCGTGACGTCCGAAGGGTGAGTCGAAAGAAATTCAGGAACGGCCGCATTGGACCGGAAACAAAACTTTCCGATCATTTGCCGCGGGCATCCACTCATGCGCTCCCAAAACCCGACGGCCTCACGCGGGTCGTACCCGGCCTTCGCCATGAGTTTGAGACCGACATAGTCGGCTTCCGATTCCTGCCGTCGATTGTGCGGAAGCGTGACGCCCACGCCGTACGCGCTCATGGCGCCCATGGCAAGCTGGGGGTTCACGGCGCCACTGGCCGCCCCGGCCAGGATGCCGATTTGGGCGATTTGATCGAGAATCCCGCGACTCATGCGTTCGGCGCCATGGCGCTGAAGCGCATGCGCGACTTCATGGGCCATGACCGTGGCCAGCCCGTCTTCGTTTTTCGCGTGTTTCAGGATACCCGTAAAAATCGCAACCTTCCCTCCCGGAAGGGCAAAAGCGTTCACCATTTGGTCGTCTTGAATCACCGCAAATTCCCAATGATATTCGGGTTTGTCGGCTGCGGCCGCGATGCGCCGGCCCACGCGGTTGACCATTTCATTGAGTTCGGGGTTGGCGCTGAGCCGGGCCTGTCGCAGTACGTCACGAAAAGCACTGACACCCAATGCAATTTCCTTTTCTTCGGATAGAAAGATGACCTGGTCGCGTGCGGTCCCCGGAGCCTTGACGCAGCCGGCCAACAGCAAGATCCCGCAGAGGAGTGAAATCTTTCGGAAGGCAGATATGGACATCAAGGTATTCATGTTATTGCGAGTCATTCAGGTCTGCTCCATTCATTCTATGGCAGCCAGAGGTACATGAACGCCGGCGTGCCTCCCGCCAACAGCAGCGAAACCGGATCGAGTTTGGGAAACATCCAAGCGGTCCGACCGAGCCCCCCGGGTCCTTGGGCATAGATATTCGGGTGATAGCCGCCGGAACGCTGGTACATGACAATCTGCGCTTCTTCAATTCCGGCTTCTTTCTTGGCGAGTTCAAGAGCATCATCCAAATAGCCTATCACATCGACCAGGCCATGGTCTTTGGCCTGGGTCGCCGAATAAATTCGACCATCGGCCAACTGACGAATGGTCTCGGGTTTCAGGTCCGGTCTCCCCTGTTCAATGACCCGAAGGAACCGGGCATAAAAGTTGTCAATCACGCCCTGAAAAATGGCACGGTCCTGATCGGTCATGGTACGGAACGGCGAACCCATGTCTTTATGAGGGCCTGATATGACCGCATCGGCCCGGACACCGATTTTTTCCATCAGCCCCGCCGCATTGAGCGTCAGCATAATGACCCCAAGACTGCCTGTGATCGATGATGGATGCGCCACGACCCGGTCGGCGGCCATCGCCACGTAGTAGCCGCCCGAGGTGCCCAGGTCCATGATGGAGGCGATGACCGGGACTTTCCGGGTTTTCTTCAATTCTTCAATCTCATGATACAGGATATCCGAAGCCGCGACCGTCCCTCCCGGCGTGTTGATCCGCAACACGATCGCCTTGACGTCCTCGTCTTCGGCGGCCTTGGTGAGTTCTTCCTTGAATCGCGCGGGCAGGCTCAGCCGGTCAAAGAACCGGTCGAGCACGCCGCCGGGTTTGGCCGAAGTCAAAACCCCCGAAATCTCGACCAGCAGCACTTTATCCCGCGCCTCGCCTGAAAGAACGACTTCTTCCAGCGGGCTCGTTTTGGGGAACAAGGACGAGGTACAGCCCGTCACCGCCAGCAGCATAAGACTGAGCGACAAAAATTTAAGCATGCGCGTGTTCCATCATGGTTCGAAATTGACCAAACAGGTATGAAGAATCATGCGGACCCGGAGAGGCCTCCGGATGATACTGGACCGAAAGAACCGGCGCAGTTTTTCCGACAAGTCCCTCCAAACATTCATCATTGAGACTCACGTGCGTCGGTTCGAATTGCCCCCAGGGTGTCTCAAATAGACCGTTGGTTTGCTCGGCTGAAGACAGACGAACCGCGAAGTTGTGATTTTGTGAGGTAATCTCCACTTTTCGGGATCTTAAGTCCAGGACGGGATGGTTGGCGCCATGGTGTCCGAACTTCAATTTATACGAGGAGAGCCCCAACGCCAGCCCCAATATCTGATGGCCGAGGCAAATCCCCATGATCGGCCGCCATCCGATCAACTTCTGAATATGGGGAACCGCATACGATACCCCCTCGGGGTCACCGGGTCCGTTGGACAAAAATACGCCGTCCGGACTCATGGCGCGAACCGTCTCTGCCGTGGTGGATGCGGGCACCACGGTGACCGTACACCCTTCATCCACCAGCCGCCGTAAGATATTCTGTTTCACTCCAAAGTCGTAGACCAAAACGTGGAATCGTCTCGCCGGAGTCGGATCGACTTGCCCCTGCGCATTCAAACGCTGCGGCCAGGCCCCGGTCCCTTCGTCCCATTGATACGCGGAATCGCAGGTCACGGTCCCGACCAGGTCCCGTTTGGAAATGGAAGGAAGCGCCTTTGCTTTCGCCACCAGGTCGTCATGGGAACCGTTCACGCCAGCAACGTGCGCGATGATCCCTGCTTGCGAACCATGCGTGCGCAAATGGCGCGTCAGATACCGGGTATCGATTCCTTCAATGCCCACGATTCGATGATGCACCAAATACTCGTGCAACGAAAGCTCCGAGCGCCAATTGCTGGGGTGACGGGCCGCTTCATTCACGATAAATCCCTCGGCCCACGTGCGCCGGGATTCGTTATCCTCCGGCGAAATGCCGTAATTGCCGATATGCGGGCAGGTCATCAGCACCATCTGTCCTTTGTATGAGGGATCCGTGAGGATTTCCTGATAACCGGTCATGGCCGTATTGAAGACCACTTCACCGGACGTTTCGCCCTCAAAACCCAAAGCCCGTCCTTCAAGAACGGTCCCGTCGGCTAATGCAAGAATCGCTTTTTTCATTCAAACCCGAATGCGCCTTGGTTCCGAACCCAGTGCCGGAATTTGACCACGAGCAAACTGATGGCCAGCCCGGCATTGATCAGATGAAGGGCCCGCACGATCATATGCATGCGAAAAAAAGCCTCAAAGGCCGTTTTCTTTGCCTCCGGCGAGTTCGCTTCAAACGCGATCTCCTGTAAGGCAACGGCCTTTGGTCCCAGGACCGCGACAATTGAAACCGTCACGAGCGTGAGCGCCATCAACAGGCCGACCTCGGATCGTTTCACCGGCAGATACCCCTCGGGTTCCTGCCGGTGTTTCCAATATCGAAAAAGCGCCGTGCCGATCAGCACCACGACGACGCCACCGGTTACGGCATTATACCCGTCAAAGACGCGACGCAAAAACCGGCCGCCCGTTTCCATCCCCAGGGTATTGAACACCGCAGGAATCACCATCGTCAGGAGAGCGGTCAGGCTTCCGATCCACATCATGAGCCCCAGCAATTCCAACAGGGAACAGGAGAGTTGCCAACCTGAAGCGCGTCGGGCCATTCATCGCTCCTGCCGGACAAGCCGGCCCGGGCAAAGCAGGCTTTTTATTTTTTTGCTCATTCTTTTTCGTCCCGGTCATACACCACGTTTCCGCGGACCAATGTCTTGACGACCCTTCCTTTCATGGTCCAACCGGCAAACGGCGTATTGCGGCTGAGAGAATGCAGCCGCGCGGTATCCACAACCCACGCGGCAGCCGGGTCGATCAACGTGACATCAGCCTCGCCTCCCGGGGCAAGGGTGCCATGGGGCAAACCAAACACGCGAGCCGGTTCCCGCGTCAGCTTGGTAATGGCCTGCTCCAGCGACAGGACCCCTTCTTCAACAAGATTCAGGGTGAGCGGAAGAGCCGTTTCCAAGCCGATGATGCCGAACGGAGCCGCGTCGAATTCCAATTGCTTCTCCTGGACGGCGTGCGGCGCGTGATCGGTGGCCACGATATCGATGGTATCGTCGCGTAATCCTTCCTTAATGGCCTGCACGTCCTCATCCGTCCGCAACGGAGGGTTCATTTTGGCGTTGGCGTCATACGAACGAACGGCCTCATCCGTGAGCGAAAAATGATGCGGGCAGGCTTCGGCGGGTGACGGGAATCCCGCGTTCCTTGGCTTCCCTCACCATCCTGACCGAGCCCAACGTGCTGACGTGAGGCAAATGCAGTCGCGCACCGGTCAATTCGGCCAGGGCAATGTTCCGGGCCACCATGACTTCTTCCGCGGCTTTCGGGATCCCGGGAATACCCAGTTCGGTGGATACCGCACCCTCATGCATACAGCCGCCGGGTGCGAGTTGCGAATCTTCGCAGTGATCGACAACCGGAAGGTGAAAAGCCGTGGCATATTCCATGGCTCGACGCATGACCAGGCTGTTCATGACCGGAAAGCCGTCGTCGGAAATGGCCACGCAGCCGGCATCGAAGAGTTCCCCGATTTCCGCGAGTTCCTCCCCTTTCGACCCCTTGGTGATGGCTCCGATGGGGAAGACCCTGGCTTTCCCGGCAGCCGAGGCCTGGGCGAGGATAAATTCCGTGACCGACCGGGAGTCGTTGATCGGATGGGTATTGGGCATGCAACACACCGAGGTGAAGCCACCGGCCACGGCCGCGGCACTGCCCGTGGCAATCGTTTCCTTATATTCGAATCCCGGTTCCCGAAAATGGACGTGCAAATCCACAAACCCCGGACAAACGAACAGCCCCTTTGCGTCGATGGTCGTCAACCCCTTTTACCTTCTGCAATTTTTGTAACAGGTTCGGCTCCACCGCGCTGATCTTTCCCTCGTCGATCAGCACGTCGGCTACGCCGTTCCAGTGACCGGGATCGACAACCTGCCCTCCCGGCGATAAGAATTTTCATGTTATTTGCCATAGAACGTCTCTCAACAGGAACCACAATTAATTTCGTTGCGACAGCAGATACATGAGCCCCATTCGTACGGCCACGCCGTTCGCCACCTGGTCCAGGATCACGGCGGAACCGCCGTCAACCACGTCATGAGCGATTTCAACGCCTCGATTGACCGGCCCGGGATGCATGACGAGCACGTCTTTGGCCGCCCGTTGCACGCGTTCCGAAGTCAGGCCGTACAACCGTGCGTATTCCCTGATGGAAGGGAAGAGTGAGCGGCCTTGTCGTTCGAGTTGGAGTCGCAACATGATAACGACGTCGATTCCGGAAATCGCTTCGTCGAAAGTCGTGATAGACCTCGACTCCAAGCCGATGCAAATACAGCGGGATCATGGTCGGAGGGCCCACGGCACGTACCTTCGCTCCCATTTTGGTCAACGCGTGAATATTGGATCGCGCCACCCGGCTGTGAGCCAGGTCTCCCACGATGGCCACTTGCAGATCTCGAACCTGCCCTTTCTTCTCTTTAATCGTCAGCAAATCGGACAGGGCTTGCGTGGGATGCTCGTGCCATCCGTCGCCGGCATTGATGACCGACAACCGGCTGTTCCTGGCCAGAATTTCCGCGGCCCCTGCCGACGAGTGCCGGAGCACCAGAATGTCGGCCTGCATGAACTCGATATTTCGCGCGGTATCGAGTAACGTTTCCCCTTTCACCACGCTGCTCGAGGAGGGCGAAAAATTTACCACGTCGGCGCTCAGCCGTTTGGCCGCCAACTCGAAAGACGTGCGGGTCCGCGTGCTGGGCTCAAAGAACAAATTGACCACGGTTTTTCCTCGAAGGGCCGGAACTTTTTTGATCTCTCGTCCACTCACTTCTTTAAAAGGTTCCGCCGCTTCCAGAATCAGGGCTATTTCTTCAGGCGACAGTCCGGCGAGACCAAGGAGATCTTTCCGTTTGAAGCTCATGCCATACCCTCTCCGTTGATGAGCTTGGCCACATGATCTTCCTCTCCCAATTCCTCAAGGAATACTCGAATATTCTCATCTCTTGCCGTGGGAATATTTTTCCCCACGTAATTGGCTCGAATAGGCAGTTGCCGGTGCCCCCGGTCAACCAACACCGCCAGTTGAATTTCAACCGGCCGGCCCAAATCCATGAGGCCGTCCATGGCGGCACGAATGGTTCTTCCCGTGAACAACACGTCATCCACCAGGATAATTTTGAAATCCGAAATGTGAAACGGGATGTCCGTTTTCTTGAGAACGGGCTGGTCTCTGCGAAGAGACAAATCATCCCGGTAGAGCGTAATATCCAGTTCCCCCAGAGCCACGTCCGTTTGCTCGATTTGCGCGATCAGTCGCTGTAACCGTTGGGCCAGATAGACTCCGCCGGTGCGGATGCCCACCAGGCCGACGTTCTGGCAGCCCTTGTTCCGTTCTAAAATTTCATGGGCGATCCTGGTCAAGGCACGGGTCATTTCGTGGCTGTCCATGATGACGGATTCGTGGCAGGGTTTCGGATTCGTCTGTGACATAACCTTGACGTATGCAAAAAAAAACCTTCCCTCTCGCTAAACGAGAAGAAGGTTAAACGGATGTGGGGCAGAATTTGCCCAAGCACGTAATCATGACTGAACTCCTTCCTCACCTCACTGGATGAGCATTAAAGGTAGGATTATCCTAAAAGGTCAGGAGGGTTTAGTCAAGAACTTCGGGATTCATACGTTTAACTTGACAAACCCATTCTAATCTGGTAGACTCTGTTCAACATCGAAGGGAGATTCTACCATGCCGAAACGGATTGCTCACACCTTAAGCCTCTTTGAACTCCAAGACCTCTACCCCACGGTTGACAGTGCCATTCGCTACTTTGAACGCATTCGTTGGAACGGCAAGCCCGTCTGTGCCAAGTGTGGACAGGATGACAAGATTACGGCTCAAAAGAAGGTCGGGACGTATTGGTGTGGATCGTGTCGCGCCTACTTTACGGTCTTCACCAACACCCCGCTTGAACGGAATAAGATTGACGCTCGCAAGTGGCTCTACGCGGCCTACTTGGTGTTGACGGCCCGCAAAGGCATTTCGTCCTACCAGTTGAGCAAGGAACTGAAACTCCGACAAGCGACGGCCTGGTACATGATCCATCGGCTGCGGACAGCCTGTGAGACCGAATCGGTCCTGCTGTCCGGCTTGGTGGAGATTGACGAGACCTACGTAGGCGGGAAAGAGAAAAACAAGCACACGTCCAAACGCACGAAGCCACAAGGCGGCGGGACCGGCAAGACCGCCGTGTTAGGGATGCGACAACGTGAAGGGAAAGCGGTTGCCAAGTCTGTCCCAGCCACCGATCGCCTCACCCTCTGGACGGAGATTCAGAAGACCGTCGAAAGGGGCAGTACGCTCTACACGGACGATCACGGAGCCTATCGGCAGATCGCCCGAAAAGGCTACCGGCATGAAGCCCTGAATCATTCAGCGAACGAATACGTCAAGGGCATGGCGCACACGAACGGGATCGAGAGTGTATGGGCCGTCCTGAAACGCGGACTCATCGGGACGTTCCATCATGTGAGCGTGAAACACTTGGATCGCTACGTCGGGGAATTTACGTTCCGGCTGAATGAGGGCAATTGCCAAGTGGATACGGCCGACCGGATGGCCGCGCTGTTCGGGGCCATGCCGGGCAAGCGGTTGAAATATAAGGACTTAATTGCGTAGACAAAAGCACTTGACACTTTTTGGCCCTCTTCTATATTATTTCTTTATATAGGGGGCGTATGTCTATGCAAGACCATGAATCCAATAAGGTTTTACAGCAAGAGCTTGAAACCTACCAACAAAAATTACCTGAATTGCTGCAAAGAAGTAAAGAGCATTTTGTCCTGATTAAAGGGGATACACTATTTGGCACTTTTGTTGACTTTGAAACGGCGTACCGTGACGGCGTGGCCCGCTTTGGCCTTGAGCCGTTTTTAGTTAAGCAAGTAGTCGATCCCGAGCCCACACAGCATATCCCTCTCCTCATGTACAACCTCCATCATGCGCGCCTTTAGTCGATGGTGGGATCCATCCGCCACAAGCAAAGCGGAATGGGAGAGTTTATTAGAGCGTGGCCCTAGCCTCGCCATCACCATTGAAATTCCCGATATTGTTCGTGATTTAGTCGTTCAACATCGCGCTGAGATTCCTCCCCCCCCCCTCATTCTGGCACCGCACTTATTGATACAGGGGCGACCAGGACGGCTGTTGATCAAGAAGTGTTTCGACAGTTTGGATTACACCCTCAATACCGTGAACCAGCACATACACCAAGTGGACGCTCTTGGTTTTGGGTCTATGTGTGTAAATTGACTTTCCCGGACACTCCGATTCCTGAGATTCCACTCATTCCTGTCATTGGGTGCGACATGACAGGATTTGGACATTCCGCTCTTCTGGGACGGGATTTCTTGAAAGACTGCCTTTTAGTCTACAACGGGCCAGAAGGGTACTGGACGCTCGCATAAACAACGGCTCATTGTTGGTTGGATAAAACTTCATCAAGGGCCTTCTCTGTCTCATAAATGAACACCTCCGTGAAACCCGACTCAAGGTGCCCTGTCGTTTCTTTGGCTCCTTCAAAGTAAGCCTTAAGGTGGGCGGTATCCTTGTATCGCGGCAGGGGCATCTTCCTGACTGACTCCATACGTGTAGCGAGGCGTTGAGTAAACTTTTGCGTGAACGGCTCGTTTTGCTTCTCCCCTGGTAGATGATGGTGCTTGCTTTTCAGTTCCTCAATGACGATCGCTAGCGCCTCCTCAAGAGCCACGAGATGTCCGGCGAGTCCGGCGTCAACTTTCGTATCCCAAGTTCGTTCACAGGTTGGGCCGGGTTCGGCTAAGACGGAAGGGGTAAGCAGGAAGAATCCGAGCAATACCAAGAGAATGATGGTGTGCATGGGCGACTCCAATTATGAATCGTCGAGGGCATAACCTATTCTAAACAGGGCTGCCCCAACGATGGCAGGTGGATAAATGACAAGAAGAAGCGTCCAATCTCCCTCGACCACTCCCTGATAAAGGGGAGCCAGTGATACAAAAAGGGGATAGAGTCCAAAGAAGATGATCACCCCAATAAACATCCCGAATGTTTCAATAGCAAGCCCAAAGGTCAGAAGGCCCCCAATAATCCCACTCCCTACCACTGCAATCATGACTCCGGCTATTTTGAGGAACTGCCCCATGACAGGCAGAGAATAGCAGGCTGCAAGGTGCGTGTCAAGTTAAACGTATGAATCCCAGAACTTCTTATCAGGAACGGAATCACGATCTCTTGAGTATCCAAACGGACAGGCGGGGATGCAGCGTCGCCTTGGGCAGGATCGATTTATGCATGCGGAAAGGCTGAAAATTTTCAACAAGGTCGCTGAACACGATTTCCAGCGGAAGCCCGGAAACGATGGAAGACAGGGAATCCGGCCCGGCAAGAAACGCCAATGCGTTGGGCCGGAGCGCTTCGCTGATCCGATGGAGACGGTCTTGCAACATGACCTTCTCGTCATACGAAGAAAACGGCAGCCAGACGTACATCAGGTCGTATGTGGACGCCCCATATCGGAAAGCCTCTTCGCTCAAAAAACGATAGGATTCCTGCCAGTCCAACCGGTTGCCCTTGGCCAATTGGTTCCATGCCGCCTGGGCGTGTTTTTGAGCATAGGACCCGCGCGAATAGACGACTGTCGTGGACCGGGGCCGGTCAAAAGCCAGGAACGACCCGGTGACCCCGTCAAACCCGTGGATGAGAATGTGGCCGGATTGCCCCACCTGGACGGCCAGAGCTTGATCCTGCTCGATGAAGTCGCTCAAAAAATCGGCCACGAAGGGTTGGCTCGCGAGGTCACCGATAGGCGTCTCATCTTCGGGATAGAGCAGCACGGTCGAGTACGCTTCCTGCGGCGATACCACGGGAGTGCCATCCGGGAAAAATCCTTCCCAGGAATTTTCCTTGTTCACAACAGCCTGGTTGCTTGTCTTACGTTCTACTTGGTGCGTTATACCCCAACCCGGCTGTAGAGCAATCTCATGTGAGGCCTTGTGGTCATCCAAGAACAAGTGATCGGAGTCCACGGCCATCCGTTTCCCGCAAGGAACGAATTCTTGTTGATTCGGTGGCACAAACGGGAGACCGCTGGCGTCATCCGTCTTCGTCACCTTGAACACGTTTCCGTGCTTGACCGTCAGGCAAATCCGATGGCGCGGGTCCACGTGACGCACGGGCGGATGCGGATTCGGCAGCCAATCAACCTCGTGCGACCGGGGTGAATCCATGAATACGGTAAACGGATTCTCCCCGCCCCGGTGCGTTGGCGTAAAAAAATTGCCGAACAGCCCGAACGCCGCTGCCGACGGATAGGTGGGAATGCCCCGGTACTGCAAGGTCCTGGGATTCTGCGGGTTCTGATCGTCGTACAGCCCGCGGATCAATTCAAACGCGGCGCTGCCCGTTCCCGGCAACAATGACTTGAACAATTCCACGACCGGCAAGTAATCGATGGTGGCCCAATGCATCGCGCTCATGCAGGACATGAACCGCGCCCGGTCCCAGGTGCCGTCCTCCAACACGTAGAACGCATCCTTCCGTTGACGGATCGTGGCATGCCCTGTGCCATCCAGCACGAGATCCTCGTCGGCGTAAAAGAATTCCACCTCTTCGACGGCCACGCCCATGGCCCGGGAAGCCATCATGCGGAGGTCCTGCCGGGTCAGGGCTTGCCACTCGGGACGGGTCGTCAGATCCAGGTTCATGGCGTTCACCAACCCGTTGGGTTTCAGGCCCACCCATTGCCCCCAGTCCAAATAGAGGCGGGCCGACGCCAGATGGACCGTTCCGTCTTGTTCCCCCCACTCACATTCGTGCAGCGGGTGCCCCTCGGGATCGGTCATCAGGATTCGCCGTCCCAACGGGCCATATACCACCACGTGGCCGGTAGCGAGTTCTTTACACGTCAGGCTGTCCGGCGACGCGTTCGCAACAAGCGCCCGGTTGCCCTTAAGCCCGAAACTCGCCGGCTCTTGAAGGATGGACGAAAAAATCGTGGATTCGTTTTTCACATTCGCACTCGTGCAAGAGTACTGCTTGTTGGAGCAATCGTGAAAGTACCGTCCGCATCATAACGAAGACCCCGGCAGAAATCGACTTTCTCATTTGGTTGCCATCGTTATTTCTCGACGTCCGCGAACATTGCAACTTCATTTTCGTGATACCTGAACGCATCCCGACCGGATATGCCGGCAAAAGGCATTTATGAATCAAAAGGTAAAAAAAGTGTTCCGCGACCGCCCTTTTTCCTTGACAAATGTCTTCAGCTTTTCCAACATTGAGATCGGCTCTCAACCCGCTCCCTCCAAGACTTGAAAATGTGCCGGATTTCCTGCGCTTCTCATTCACCTCATCCTTCGGCCATTGAGGAACAATAAGCCATGAACACGAAAAGATTCCTCTTCTGTTTCGTGACGGCCTGTGCGGTGGCGTTGTCGGGCTGCGGCGGTGGAGGGGGTGGAGGTAATGCCGGCCTCCCGCCGGTCGAAGACCCATGTATCCAGACTTCCAACGGGTGCATTTCGTCATCACAATACAATCAGGAAGTGGAAAGGCTCAGGCAGATCCATGGGGACTCGACGGATTTTTCCAATCAATGGGGACTGGGCGCAATCAATGCGGATCAAGCGTATGCGCATCTCGAACTGGCCCAAGGAGCGGACGTGGAGCCGGGCCAGGGAGTGACCGTCGGCTTGATTGATACGGGCATTGATACGGAGCATTTCTTATTCGCAGGTAAAACCATACCGGAAGAATTGCTCAAGGACGCGGTCGATGAACCGGGCATAGAAAAATTCTCTCACGGTACGGCAGTTGCCAGTGTCATCGTGGCAAACCCGGAACAGCTTCCCCCTAGTATCCGCGACCACGGTTTCTTCGGCGTGGCCTGGGGCGCCGACCTGAAGATGTTCGCGATTCCGTTGGCAGATCCGCCACCGAGGGGAACCCCTTACAGACCGACAGCACCGGGTTCCCTGGGAAGCGACGATACAGAAGATGCCATGCTCTATCAGTATGTCTTGGGACAGGACTTGGACATCCTGAATTTGAGTTTTACCACACCGGGTCTTATCAAGGACTACACCGAACAAGCCATCCGTTCCAGTTTTGGTCAAACCATTGCCGCATTAGCCCAGACAGGAGTTCAGGACAAAACGATCCTTGTCTGGGCCGCAGGCAATGCGAATGACCGGGCTTGTACGCCGGGGACTGTCAATTGCAATCGAATAGATAATATGCTTGATGCAAATTCGCCGGAGATATACGCCGGCATGGTGGCGCGGATTGCGGAATTGCAAGGGCATTCCATTGCCGTAGTTGCGACAAATCAGGCCGGCGACATTGCCGATTTTTCCAATCGCTGCGGCATCATCGCGGCCGAGTGGTGCATCGCGGCGCCCGGGGACGATATTTCGTTCGCCTATTTCGGCCCCGATAACGGTATCCCTGGAAGACGGGGAGTCGGCAGGAGCCGCGGCACGTCTTATGCCGCACCGATGGTCTCCGGCTCGCTGGCGGTGATGAAGCAACTCTTTCGCGGTCAACTGTCGAACACGGCGCTGGTGACTCGGCTTTTCGCCACCGCTGATAAGAGCGGCCAGTACGCGAATAGCGCAACCTACGGCCAGGGTATGCTTGATCTCGGGTCGGCGTCGTCGCCCGTTGGCGTGACAGGGGTCACTTTAGGCAACACGGTCGGCAGTCCGGGCATCAATCTCCAAACGACCAGCCTCCGGCTCGGCGGAGCGCTGGGCGACGGACTGGGACAGGCACTGGCGGGGCAGGAAATCGCCGCCTTCGACAGTCTGGGAGCGCCCTTCTGGTTCAAACTTTCCAATTTCACCGGTGCGACCCGCGGACCGTCTTCACTGATACGGCTTCGCGAGTTGACGGCGCAGTCCCCTGTCACGCGACGCACCGCCGGGCGACTGACGACGTTCACGCCGGCCCGGGCCGGCGGTTCGGTCGAACAGGATCTGGGCTATGGGATGCTGCGGTTCGGCTACAGGGAGAGACCCGCCGGTCCTGAGGGCGGACATTTTACATTGGCGGACAACGCCACGACGTTGACCTTCACCGGGTCCAACGGCATGTCGTTCTCGACATTTACCGCATCCGGGTTTGCGGGCAGAGCCCCGACCTCGGGCGTGGCGCTCGCGTGGCGGCCGTTCGACGTTCCGGTCGGCTTCCGGGCCGGGTGGCTGGCCGAGCAGCAGACCCTGTTGGGGACTATGGCGACCGGTGCTTTTGGGCAACTCTCGGCAGATGCCGCGGTGACGGGCCTTGAGACAAGTTTCGAGATCGGCCGCTGGCACCTTGCCGCCGATGCCGAAATCGGCAAAGCGCACCCGCAGGTTCGCGGCGGCATCATAACCCGTATGTCCTCGTTGACCACCAGCGCGTTTGCCTTGAACGCCACGCGTCGATTGGCCAATGGCGGCCTGCTACGCATCGCGCTCTCACAGCCCCTGCGCGTGGAAGGAGGCCGGGCGGCCCTCGACGTTCCCATCGGCCGTACCAAGGACGGCGACGTCCTGCGGCAGTCGGTATCGGCTTCGGTTGCGCCGTCCGGCCGGCAGATCGATGTTTCGGCGCAATGGTATTACCCGCTAGTCAATGGTGAGTTACGTTTCGATGCCGCCTGGATGCACAACCCGGGGCATAATGCCAATGCGGACCCGGCAGTGCGCTTGCTGGCCGGGTGGCAATTCGAGTTTTAAGCCCTATAGCACCCTCTCCCCACTGCGGGAGAGGGTTGGGGTGAGGGGGCAAAAACTCGGATCGCCGATTAATCCCCTTTTTCTCACTCCCGAAGCTGCCCTGAACCGTACACCACGTATTTGGAGCAGGTTAGATCTTCGAGCCCCATGGGGCCTCGGGCATGAATCCTGGTTGTGCTAATGCCGATTTCCGCGCCCAGGCCGAATTGGTAGCCGTCGTTCAGGCGCGAAGAAGCATTCACCATCACGGCACCGGCATCGACTTCCTGCAGGAATCTCATGGCGCGCCCGTAGTCCTTGGTCACAATGACTTCGGTATGCCGCGAGCCATACGTCTGGATGTGAGTCATGGCCTCATCCATATCCTTGACGACTTTAACGGCCAACGTCAGCGAGAGAAACTCCTGGCCATAGTCCTCTTCGGTCGCGCTTTGGGCCTCGGGAATATATTGACGAGTTTTTTCACAACCCCGTATGTCCACGTCGGCCTCGACCAGGGCCTTGCCCACTTTCGGCAAAAAGGTTCGGGCAATGCCCTGGTGGACAAGTAACGTCTCCATGGCATTACACGTCGAAGGCCGTTGGACCTTGGCATTCACGCTGATGGCCTCGGCCATCGCGAGATCGGCATCGGCATCGATATAGGTGTGGCAGACGCCTTTATCATGCTTGATCACCGGGATAGTCGAGTGCTCGGTCACGAGTTTCATCAAGGACTCCCCGCCCCGTGGAATAATCAAGTCAATGAATCCATCCTGTTTCAGCAATTCCAGCACCGCTTCCCGTTCAGTGCGTTCCACCAGGGAAATGGCCCCTTCGGGAATGCCGGCTTTTTGGCCGGCTTCAGATAGCACGCGGGCGATGGCCATATTGGAATGAATGGCTTCCGAACCGCCCCGAAGCACGCAGACGTTCCCTGATTTCAGACACAAGGCCGCGGCATCGGCCGTGACGTTCGGACGGGACTCGTAAATGATCCCGATGACTCCGATGGGCACGCGGACCCGTCCGACCCTCATGCCGTTGGGCCGTTCCTTTATGCCCGATGATTGCCCGACGGGATCGCGCAACCGGGCAATTTGCCGCAGCCCGTCCGCCATGTCCCGGATACGATCGGGCGTGAGTCGAAGCCGGTCCGCCATGGCCTCTCGCCCGTTCTTCGCGTCAAAGGCTTCAAGGTCCTTTTCATTTTCTTCCAGAAGCGCGTCGGTGGCTTCTTCCAGCCCCTCGGCCATGGCCACCAGGGCCTCATTCTTGGCTGATGCCGCCAGGCGGCTCAATTGGGGAGCGGCCGCGCGTGCCTGTTCCAAAAGACTACGAAGGTACGTCGGGGTATCGACTATCTCTTCCTCGACAACCTCTTCCTGGGGAGTCTCAATATCTGTTGTGGACTCTTCCGGGTCTTCTACTTTCGATTCTTCCTGGGTTTCTGTTTCTTCGGCGCTCATGTTCTCCAGTCCTTTAAATATGACGATACTATCTGATCGAGAATACCCATGCGTCATAAACCCGGTCAAGATCAGTCAAAACCGCTTTCCTTGATTTTCGGGATTCAATCCTGCTACACATGTGTCCGCTGTAACTTCAGCAAGCATAAAATTACCGCGTAACTCATCGCCATCTTGCCTTGTGCCGAGGTAGCTCAGTTGGCAGAGCACAGCCCTGAAAAGGCTGGTGTCGGCAGTTCGATTCTGCCCCTCGGCACCAATCCCCCGATTCCTACGTAGTCCAGCGTGTTCCGCTAAAACCCGTAAACGGCTCGTCAATACTGTCGATTTCGATTTTTTCCAGTCTTGACCTGACCGAGGCGATCCGCTACGTTTTCAAGACTCGTGTTGGATAAACTGTTGGATGGAATTATCTGGTTCCGTGTGGGACACGGAAGAAGGAGGTGACATGGGCAAGCTGACCGTCAAAAAAATTCAGGCGCTCAACGTCCCCGGATTGTATGGGGACGGGGGCACCTTATTTCTCCGGGTCGCGCCGGGGGGCAGTAAGCAATGGGTGCAACGGCTCGTCATTCGGAAAAAACGACAAGACCTGGGGTTAGGGGGATTTCCATTAACGAGTCTGAATGAAGCCAGGGAGAACGCGTTTCACAATCGGAAGATTGCGCGAAACGGCGGCGACCCCGTCAGCGAACGGCGACAACGTGAACATGTCCCGACGTTTGCCGACGCCTTGGAGCAGGTGATCCAGTTGCATGAAGGCACATGGAAAGACAAAGGAAGGACGCGGGAACAATGGTATAACACGATGCGGTTCTATGTGTTCCCGTCCTTGGGTCGCATGCGCGTCTCCGACATTGAGGCGCGGGATGTGTTGCGCATTGTCGGCCCCTTGTGGACGGAGAAAAACGAAACCGCCATGAAGATTAAACGGCGGGTGTCGGTGGTCATGGATTGGGCGGTCATGCAGGGCTACCGGATTGATAACTGTGTCAATGCGCTCAAGGGAAACCTGCCGAAAACCGATACTCTCAAGGGGCATTACAAGATGATTCCCCATGAAGACGTGGCCGCGGCCATTGCCAAGACGAAAGCCAGCGCGGCGTACCCGACCACGATTGCCTGTTTTGAATTTTCCGTTTTAACGGCTTCCCGTAGTCAGGAAGCTAGGGGGGCCAAGTGGGAAGAAATCAATTTCAGATCGGCAACCTGGGACGTACCGGGAACACGGACGAAAACCGGCAAGGCTTTTCGTGTTCCGTTGAGTAATCGGGCTGTCGAAATTCTGGAGGAACAGAAAGCTAGGACGGGGGATTCTCCGTTCGTGTTCCCGGCACCACGAGGGAGCATGTTATCCGATGCGACGGTTTCCAAGATGGTCCGGACGTGTCAGATCCAGGGCGTGCCCCATGCCATTGCCAGGGCGTGTTTCCGGTCGTGGTGTGCGGACGTGAATGTGTCACGAGAAGTGGCTGAAGCCTGTCTCGCCCATGTCGTCAAAGGCGTGGAGGGAGCCTATCAACGCTCCGATCTGTTCGAGCGGCGGCGATCAGTGATGCAAAAGTGGTCCGACTACGTCACAGGTGCGCCACGTGCCGACGTGATCCCGTTACACGGATGAGTGACACGGCCCGGCACCTTCGTCCTTCCCGGTTGAGACCCTCTTGGCTTCCCGCTCCCGGGCATGAACCCAAACGCCGAATCCTCGACTTGAGAACTGTCGCCTTGACGGGGAAGCTTACGGGCCTAGAGATGAAGGCAAGGGAACTTCAAGGATAGTCGCTGGTTGAATTTCGGCGATGGCTTCACGGATACGCGGAAGCAGGGTTGTCACTAATGGCACTTGATTGGTTGGAAGAACAATAATGGAGAGAGATTTTCCTGTCAGGTTTTGTTGATAACGCAACTGTTGATCTGCGGTGATTAAAATCGTGAAGTGTTGCTCTGCGGCTTTGAGCAAATCCCCATTTTTTCTCCCAGACCATCCCATTTCTTGGACGGTCGTTATGGGAAACTCGGCAAGGTGGGTTTTCACGAGACGGGGAACCGATTCGTCGAGCAGAATGGTCAAGAGGGGTGCCCGAGTTTCAGCAGGGTCGCTTTCGAGAACTCGAGGACTTCCAAGGCTTGTTCGCGAGAAACCGAAGGAAAATTGTCCAGAAACTCGTCGACGGTGAGGCCCGCTTCTAAATTCGCAATCAAGGCGTCCACCGGCACCCGGGTTCCGGTAAACACGGGCGTGCCGCTGAGCACCTCAGAATCACTGGAGACCGGCAATCGCCGGAGTTCATGTTCGTCAATTACGAGCGTCATGGACGTTTCCCTTTGCCACCACGTCACCACCATTATACGCCAAGGCCGTGCAGGCGTCTATTGTTTCTGGTCCTCCCCCAAAGACTCAGCCACCGATTCTGCGAAATTCTACCTGCATTGGTTCTGCATTTCTGCCCCGTGCTGATGGGTCTCAGCGAACTCCTCCGGCGTTCGATACCCCAATTGGCGTGGGGGCGTTCATGATTCTACCGTTCCCGCCATTGCTCAAGTCTCCAACTGGCCACGACGCAGGGCCAAGACCCCGACGGTTGCTGGGGGTATTTCCTGGCGTGCGCCCTCAGGAGATGATTGATCGGCTGCAGGTTTCGCCGTGAGGGACGTTCCGTTTGGAAGTGCGGCTGAATGATGGCCGAGACGCCGTTCAGCAGCGCCTCAAGTTCCGGACCGACGGCCTGCTCAGAACTGCCACTCAGCCTGAAGCCGCACGCCCTGATTCACGAGCTGTGGCCCCGCCGGTTCCTGGCGCGTACCTTCCAGGTTCAGCGTCAGCCCCGTGGCCCGGCCGCCGGTCAGCTGCCAGCGGGTGCCCACCCGGTAGGTCCGGGCCGCACCCTCCGCCAGCACCGTCCCCGCATACGGGGTCAGGAGCCCGCTGTCGAAGGCTGCGAACCCATAGCCCACCTCCGCGCTCACTTGCCCGGTCTGCGCGGGCCGCGTGTTCGGCGCCAGGCCCGCGGTGGTCTGCCGGGTCCACAAGCCTTCCACCCCGCTGGACGCCACACCCCACGTCGGGGTAACGGTCAACGCCAAACCCTGCCCCGCGGCCCCCGGGGCCAGGCGGAGGGTGCCGCTCGCGCCCCATTCCTGATAGTCGCTGTCTTCGTGTGCCAGCAGGCCTCTGACGGCGCCTTCGACGGTCAAGCCGAGGGTGGGGTCCGCGTACTGCACCCGGCCGCCCACTTCCAGGCCGAACCCGGTCTCCGCATCGCCCCAGTCATGCCGCAGGCCCAGTTCCACCGTGGGGGTCAAGGTCCGCCCGTCCGCCCAGGTCACGCCCCGCGAGCCTTCCAGCACCAGCCGCAGCCGGTGCGCGTCCCCGTCCGATGCAGCCAGGCCCGCCACCGCGTCCGAACTCGTCCGGGTGAGCATAGCGTCCGTGCGGGTGGCCAGTTGGACGCCCCCGCTCTCCGAGGCCGCCAGTAGAATGCCCCGGCCCCCGAAGGCTCCCATCATCAGATTGGTGTCCGTCTCCATGGTCACGCCGTTGGCCAGTTCCAGATCCAACTGGCCCCACCCGTAGCCGACCAGGCCCCACACGGCCAAGCGCTCGTTCACCGCATAGCGCAGGTAGGGATGCAGGCTCGTCAGCGTGTTCTCCAACTCGCCCTGGCCGCGGGCCGCGGTCCCGGGCATGGTGAACGACCCGTCGCCCCGGCTGTGGGCCACCGCGACCCCGGCCAGCCACCGGCCCCAGGCGCCATCCACGCCCACGGTGCCTGTGAACACGTCGCCGTTCAGCGAGAGATTGCCGTCTTGCCCGTCGAACGTGGTGCCGGCGACCCGGCCCCAGGCCGTCAGGCGCGGCGACGCGCCGTCGGCGGCCGCCGCGCCCAAGGCCAGCCGGAAGGAACTCCCCAGGAGAAGCCGGCGCAGGTCGACCTGCACGGCTTGGCTCGGCCCGAGTCGCGGGTCCGAGCCCGGCGCGGGCCCCGGCCCCCAGGCCATCGAGCCCGTCCCGGCGGCGCCCTCGGACGCCGAGCCCGCCCCGCCCGCTTGGGGGAGCCCCAAGCCCAGGATCCCGGCCAGCCCCTGCAGCAGGGCCGGACCGCCCGTGTCTGCGGTATCCTTCCCCAGCGGCAGCCGGTAGCCGCCGACGGTCACGTGGGTGCCCGGCGCCCCTGAGCCCCGTAGCCGCTCGCCGACCGCGTCCGTCACGTGCGTCCCCACGGTCCGCCCGAAGCGCGCAAGCCACGCCTGCTGGAGCGGGTCCGCGTTCTCGATGGTGCCCACCGCCACGCGGTCCAGGATGTAGGCACCCTGCGGATTGGCCAGCCGCAGCCGGAACGTCTCCTCACCCTCGTCATGCGCATCATCCAGCACCGGGACCGCGACGGTCTGCTCCGTCTCGCCCACGGCGAACGTGAGCGTGCCGCTCGCCGCCACGTAGTCCTCGCCCGCCGTGGCAGTGCCGTTGGCGGTCTCGTAGTCCACCGTCACCGGGCCCGCCGCGGGCTTATGGAGGCTCACCGCGAAGTTGATGGTCTCGTCCACCCCCTCCTTCGCCCGCGCGTCCGCCACGCTGAGGCCGGCCGGGCCCGGCACCGTCGCCGCCACCGTGTTCGTGAGCTGCTGCCCGGCCGCGGTGCACACCGCCCCCGGCGCCGTGCAGTCCGCCGCCGCCGGGAGCACGAGGGTTACGTCGTCGTAGGAGGCCGGCCGCACCGCGATGCGCCAGCGTTGGTTCTGCCCCTGCGCCACGCGCTTCGCTTCCCGCACCACCCCGTTCTCCACCTGGAACGCGTGGTCCCGCAGCCTCTTGTAGTCGAAGCGCCCCGGGAAGTCCTGGCTGAAGCGCAGCTCGAAGCGGAACAGGCGTTTGCCGTCGTGTTCCGCCGGCAGGTCCGCGAACGACGCCGTCAGGCCCGCTGCCACCGCGCCGGTGGCGGCGCTGGTCAGGGTTTCCTGGTGGCCCTGGTCGTCGGTGAAGGACACCCGCACCCGGATGGCCTTGCCCTCGTCCGAGGCCGTGAGAGTGTAGGCGGCGCTCGTGGCCCCGGCGATGTCGGCGTCGTCGGCCAGCCACTGGTAGGCGAAGCTCACGCCCTCCAGGCCGTCGGCATC
Organism: Nitrospirales bacterium; assembly: GCA_965204475.1. Classification (GTDB taxonomy): domain Bacteria; phylum Nitrospirota; class Nitrospiria; order Nitrospirales; family UBA8639; genus Bin75. Next base: position 608,371 of record OZ241988.1, on the reverse strand, counting down.
GGCGATGCCGGACGTGTCCGCCGTCAGCGTCTCGTCCACCTGCACCGTGCCGCTGATGCGAGGCTTCCCGGTGGCCGGGGCGTTGGGCCGCGCTTCATCGGCGCAGAACGGAACACCGACTGTTCCGTAGGGCGGCGAACTGCTGTATGGCGTGGTAAGGCGCGGCTTGAGCCCGTCCGGTAAGCAGCCGGAGAGCGAGTTGCCGGCGAGTACGATCTCTCTCAAGGACGTTTGACTCAAACTCGGTACTGGTCCCGTAAGTCCCATATCTTGGAGGCTCAAAGAATAGAGATTGGTTAGCTTGCTGAGGTCGGGAATCGGCCCGCTCATCGGGTTGCCGTCGAGGTTGATTTCAACTAGTGAGACTTTTTCGCCGAGCCATGCAGGGATCGGTCCGGTCAGGCGGTTGTTTCCGAGCTTCAACTCGGTGAGAGCCGTGCCGCTCAGGTCGGGAATCGGCCCACTCAGGAGGTTGTAATTGGCAAGCAGTTGTCCTAAATTCGGCATATCGCCCAGTTCGCTCGGTATGTCGCCGGTGATGTTGTTGTTGGTGAGATGCAGATGCCACAATTTAGTCATCTTGCTCACGCTGGAGGGTATCTCCCCCGTCAACCCATTTTCGTTCAGGTGTAGTGCTACCAATCCCACTAAATTGCCCAGGGATTCGGGCAGCTCCCCGGTCAACTTGTTACCGTTAAGGGTCAATTCAACGAGGTTGACAAGGTTGCCGATCGTGCTGGGAATCTCACCTGTGAGCCGATTGGTGCCGAGGTCTAAGTGAGTGAGGCCGGTCAAGTCGCCGATCTGCTCTGGTATCGAACCTGTAAGCCCCACATTGTAGAGGAACAGCCTGGTCACCCGTTGCGGACTGCCGCCAATTGTGACGCCACGCCAGGTCCCAAGGGCGTTCTGCCCGTTCCAACTGGTCAGAGCGTTGCCCCTGGGATTCAGGATGTCCTTGGAGAGCCAGAGGGTCTCGCAGTCGGCGACGAGCTGGGGTTTGTCGTCCGGGTTGGGGATGACGACGCCGTTGCCGCACGGCGACAGCGGTTTGACCACCCGGTGGTCCACCTTATGGTTCGGGTCGTGGGGCAGCCCCGCGTGACCGAGCGGCGCGTCCGCTCCACGGTTGGGCTCCGTGGTCGCGTATAGAATCTGCCCGCCGTTCGTCTCCAGCGTGTTCGCGAGCACCGCCACCCCCCGCGGCGAGAGGTTTGGGCGCGCCACCGGGCCAAACGCAAACACGATCTCCCTCGTACCGCTCCCTGTTTCGTACACCGCCCACTTCTCGCCGTAGTCCGGGTCCATCTTGATCTTGAGCCGCGGCGTCCCGCCGGAGGTATACACGTCCACTGCAAAGCCGAAGGTCAGGCGCACCCGGATCTTGCGGCCCGCCCCGTAGGTCTGGTCGGCCCCCGGGTCTGAGACGATTGCCGCCGTCACCGCCGGCCGCCCGTCCGGCGCGTTCGCCGCCACCCGGTGGTCCACCTTGTGGTTGGGGTCGTGGGGCAGCCCCGCGTGGTCCAGCGGCGCGTCCCGCTCCGTCCCCGCGATCCGAAGCGTCCCGCCGTTCGTCTCCAGCGTGTTTGCGAGCACCGCCACCCCCGCGGGTGACAGGTTCGGCCGCGCCACCGGGCCAAAGGCGAACACGAGCGCCGCCGTACCGCTCCCGCTCTCGTACACCGCCCACTTCTCGCCGTAGTCCGGGTCCATCTTGATCTTCAGCCGCGGCGTCCCGCCGGAGGTATACACGTCCACTGCAAAGCCGAAGGTCAGGCGCACCCGGATCTTGCGGCCCGCCCCGTAGGTCTGGTCGGCCCCCGGGTCTGAGACGATTGCCGCCGCCACCATCGCGCCCGTGAGGTCGTCCACCGTGACCGTTGCGGTGTTGACGCTCGCCGCCGCGGCGCCAAACGTGTCCACCACCTGGAACCTGAAACTGGTGGTGCCGCTGAAGGTGGCTTCTGGATCGAACACCAGCTTGCCCGCGCTCAGATCGAACACCGAAACGGTCTTCGGCAGATCGGCGTTCGTGATCGCCTGACCTGACAGCTTGAGCTTGCCAGCCGCGCTCGCCGGCAGGGCGACGATCCGAATCTCCTTGAGCAGGTCGCCGTCATCGTCCGTAAACGTGAAATCGGCCTTGGTGAAGCTCCGATCGGTGTCCGCCGCCGTGATCATGGTCAGGTCCGACCCGTCCGGCGCCGCGTTGGTGCCCCGTATTGCGGTGCGCTCCTGCACTGAGGCGACGCCACTCAGGTCGGCGACGTTGCCGTTGCCCTTGATGGTCGCGCCGTTCGAAAGCCGTATCAAGTTGCCCGAAGCGTCCGGGACGACCTCGATGCCGTCGGGGTCTCTGTCCTCGGCCACCACCGTGTAGGGACCGAATATGAGTTCACTGTTTTCTGCGTCTTGGCCCCATCCGACACTGTTGAAATCCAATGCCTGCTGCCTGTCGCCAATGACCACCACGATCTGGACGTTGGCGTTCGAGCCGGCATTGTCGACGGCCATGCCTGTCACGTCGAAGATCACCGAGTAGTGGAGCTTGCTGTTCGGGGGGAACGTGTCCACTGTGCCGTCCAGGTCGGTGTCTACGCGATGGACGTAGGGTGCCGTGCTGCGGGGCGCGACAATCCTCGGCACGCGCGCATCGACGACACAATCGTGCGGACACCGTGTGCCGGCGTGGTTCAGGTTCGCTGCGGCGCCGCCGGTGGCAATAGTGCCGCTGTTCAGTCGGAGCGCATTCTCGGTAATCTCGACATTGACTGCGGAGTCGTCCTTCGCCACCGTGTAGCGGAACACCTGCGAGGCTCCGCTACTGGCCGACGGGACGTGTTCGGCGTGCTTGACGATGCTGCTGGTGAACGATGTGAACCACGTCAGCCGAACGTGCGGTGTGCCGGTCACGGTCACTGCCTGGTTGAAGGTCACCGTGACTTCGATGTGGTTGCCGATCGTCAAGTAGGTGCTGTTCGGTGGCACGTTGGTGAACGCCACGCTCGTGATCGTCGCCTGCTCAAGCACCCGCGGTGAGTTGTTGCTCGACTGCGCCTTGGCGTTCTCCGCGCCAACCAGCAGGGCGAGGGCGGCGGCAAAAAATAGAGGGGGGAAAAGGCGGGAGAAGCTGGCGCCTGGGCCAGCCCTAATCTGTCGGGTCGTCCCCCCCCCCCCCCCCCCACTTCAGCCCAACATGCGCCGCAACCTCGCCGCCCACGCGCAGGGGGGACGGGGAAGTTGGAAGAGAAAGAGGAGAACGCAGGTACAGCCGGACGGCGGGCATGCACGCACAACACGCGGGCACCGGAATGGCTCCGCTTAACTGTACCGTTCAAACCTGGATTGACCAAGACACTCATCATGCATTGGCCTCCCCTGAAATCAACTATCGGAACCCGCTCAGGCATCATCATCGAGCGGAATCCCTGGTAACGGAATGATCGTTCCGTTATGACACGAAAATGATCATTCTGTTACGACACGATTGTCAATGGTTAAAATGTTGTTTTTTTAAGTCATTTCATGCTTTTTTCGTGTTTTTTCTGGCCGACAATGCGACCCGCCTCCCCGCGGTGTCCGAATCGGGCACTGCGCCGGACGGAGATTCAGAAGACTGTCGAAGAGGGCCGCACGCTCGACACGGACAACCACGGGGCGTATCGGCGGCTCGAGCGGAAAGGAGGCGACGACCGCTGAACTGTCCCCCAGCTTGTCCAAAAGACCAGCCATGCCCCAATACTCGAACGGGACCAGTCAGTGGGGCGGGGTCCTGCCCTGTAGGCAGTAATTCCCCGAAGAGGGGGAGTTCTCCATTGAACTCGACACGAGGAACGGCAGGGAACCGCGAACGAACACCTTTGGCAGAATCGTCAAACTCCCGCATAGACCCACCTAGCGGAGGCGTGTCGGGGCAGCACTGCCGATCGCGGATACCAACGAGACGGCGCGCGGGATGTGGGCGCGGCGTGCCCGCAGGATAATGCCGACAGTGAGTCGTTCAACGGGAGCTTGCGGGAGGAGTGCGTGAACGTGCACGGGTTCGAGGATTTGACGGATGCCCGGACGACGATCCAGGTTGTCCTCGCCGACCTGTCCCGCGGCGCAGACTCGCTTCCCAAAGCGAGGCAGGCGGACTGGTGAGCCCCAGCGAACCGGCCGCCGGTGCGGTTCGCGTGGATCGCCAGATGCGACGTGAACGAGCCCGGCACCCTCGGCCCCAGACGAGGTGACGGGCGACCGGAAAACCAACGGGTCGGCCCCTAGGCCGAGCCGAAGAGAGACGGCGCCCCAGCGACGCCTCTCTGCTTGGTTTGCTGCGCTGTCGCGGCGCACGGGAGTGAGCCGTGACCAACCCCAGGAGAGAGGCGCGTCCAGCGACGTGAACCCAACGGGTTCCCCTGGGGTTGGTCACGGCTGGCGACCCCTCGCCCAAGCCGGGACAGCGCAGCGGGGTGAATGGCCCACGTCCGCCGCGTCCAGCGGGGGGGCGTGGTGCCAGAGGGGCTCCCCCTAGGCGGGGCTTGGCGCTCCCAGGCCCCGCCGGTGAATTTGCGAAAAAGCCGCGTCCAGTGGCGCGTTTCGCAAAGAGGCGTAGCCTCCGCCGGGCGGCGGCGCTCCCGGCGCCCGGCCATCACAGGCCGTGGACAGCTCACCCCACGGTCTGCCTGACAGACCGCCAATGTCGCCGGTGAATTCACCACTGAATTTACCCTGTACAGGCAACAGGGGGTGATACAGGGGTAGAATGGGCGGTCCACGACCTCTGAGACGGGGCTCGAACCAGGACGGGCCAGCAACATTTCAGGTGAACCGGCACCGTCAGGGCGTCCCGCGCAGCGACGACGGGTTGCCGACATGGATCAACCAGTTTCTCTAGAGAAACTGGTTGGTCAAGCCAGTTCGCCGGCTCATTCAAAAGCGGATTGTCGGGTTTCCGGGCCGAGATTCCAGCCCGTCAGACTGCTACAGGTCTTGAAGCGGTGAGGTCACAGATGACGGCGGGCATCAGTCAGGTCTCGGCGTAGTTCCGCACTCGTGCAGTGGAACGTCTCCACGCCGTAGTCTGCCATCTTCGTCAAAAACACGGTCTTGGGAATATGGGCGAATTTCGCTGCTGCCCCGATGACAACCTGCCCATTTCGAAGAGCTTGACCGCCAGAAGCATCCGTGCTTCCTGGCTGAACTGCTCGGGCGTCAATCCCAGTGCCAGCAGGACCTCGTCGGTGTAGTCGATGGTGATTGACCTGGTCATGCGAACTGTTCTCGGTACGGATGGATACGCCACACTATGACGAAACCATTTCTCTCTCTCCTCTCCCGAAGGCGACCACCCTGTGGCCTGAGCTGCGTCTGTGTGTTCCTGCGTGGCGCCCCGATCCCCCTTGTGTGTGAGAAGCGGAGATAATTTACCAAACGGTTCCCGGTCGGCTCCACTCCCTAACAGAAGGCCCCACCACCCCGGCAGGCCAACGGCAAGCGCAGGAAGACGACGGAACCCACCGGCACGATGCCGGTCTACAGCAAGGGAGCAATGAGCGGTGGCGTCCCGCGCTCGCGGTGATCCTGTGCCGTTCCATTTCCCTGTTCCATTAAATGCCCATACTGGCTTTTAATGTCAGTTTTGTGTCAAATACCGTCAACAGAGTGGAGAAAATCAAGGACCGGACAGGGTTGTATTGTCTGGCTGATGGGTAGACAGATGTGACGCAAAAATGTTAAACGATCCTTTCATCGTCAATGTTCCAGAAATTCTCTTGTTCCTGGTGACGACATCGACCTCACGGAGACCCGCCATCGCCCCGACGGGCCTCATTGAGCGCCTTCTGTAGGACATCCCGTGGGACAGAGCAGATACGTCATCTCACAAACACCTTGTCAACACAGGCGATTAGGCGGATCGTTGCCAGACGCCCCTCGGCACCATATTTCTTTCTCCCGCGCACGCCCCGCACCCAATTCTCCGAACGCCCCATCTCCCGAAACAATCCTGACCGCACGAAGAAAGCGAGCCCTCCTTCCCGAAGACCCCGCTCGTTTTTTTTTGGAAATAGAAAACACCGGCACGGGTCGGCCTGTGGATAAAAAAATAGCGTCAATTTTATGTCATCGAGTTGACATTATTATATTTTGTGTCATATTTCGTGAACTTCATGTCAATTTAAAGTCAACTTCGGGTAGCGTCATGCATAATGTAAGACTTCGCGTAAAAGCCTCTGATCACGAACTGGAAGCCGAAGGCTCCAGGGATTTCGTTCGCCAGCAGTATGAGGCGTTCAGGCAACTCCTCGGAGATATGACTAGAGAATCTAATTTGTCCGAATCGCCCGTCACTCCCCCGCCCGAGAAACGGGCCGATGCCCCTCGAAATTCAAAGACCGAGTCATTTCAGAAATTACTGGTTTGGGATAACCGCACCCAACAGGTGAAGAGCACGGTCCTTCCGGACGGACCCATGAGAATAGCCGATACGGTTCTGCTGCTCTTGTTGGGATATCGCGAACTTCGAAGGTTAAGTCAGGTGTCCGCGCTGGACCTGAATGAGGGCCTGAAGGCCGCCGGCTTCGAGCAATTGCGCCTGGACCGGGAGATGACGCCCTATCTGAAGGCCAGACTGGTTCTGCGTTCAGGAGTCGGGAAAGGCAGCCGGTATCGACTCACCACGCGCGGCGTCAAAAAAGCCCAAGAACTCGTCCAAGCCCTGGCCGCGCTCATTCCCGATCCCCTACCCTGAATGCTCGCCATTCCCTCGCCCGAGTTCCTGCATGAAGCGGGAAATAGGGCGAGGGCCGGGAAGCCTTTGGGGGTTCGGCCACAGCGGCTCCTCGGACTGGAACACAGCTTCACCCGTCGGCGCCGGAAAATGGGGATGCTGACCTGTCTTATTCCGTAAAGAGGTCGGAGTGCGAACCAATACGGACCAAGTGCAATTCGCTTCCTTCGACCCGATATATCAGGAGCCAGTCCGGCTCTATGTGCATCTCCCGATACCCTTTCCAGATCCCTCGCAATGGATGATCGCGTTGCTGCGCGGCTAGCGGCTCTTGCCGGATCAATGCTGCCAGCACCGCCCGCAATCTCGTCAGGTCTTTCCCTTGTTTCCGGGCTCTTTTGACGTCGCGTTTGAACTGCGTGGATCGAACCGGGGTCAGCACTCAGATTCCCAGATCCCGGAACAGGTCCTCGGCCTTGCCGAACCGCTTCCCTTTGCCCTCGTTCAATTCCTTCATGGCTTTGAGGGTCGTGACGTTCGGCACTTGGACTGCGAATGGCAGTCGCTTTTCGTCTGCCACACGCACCAACAACAGGCGAATGGCATCGGATACTGAAAGGCCCATGGACTGGAGTACTTCCGTGGCCTGCCTTTTGGTCTTGCTCGCGATCCGAGCACGCACGACGGTATCGGCATTCATCCTGTGTGCCCTCCTAGACTGTAGCTTAAATGTAGCTACATATCATAGCCATGTCAAGGGATTTCCCCGGGAAACGCTAGTCCCCAATGACTTATATCGGGAATGACAGATCAGGAAAAGGCGCCATGAGGCATGTCCCGGGCTTTGACCCGGGATGGCACGGCTACGACTACCAAAAGCAGGAAGACAACTACGAGATCCTTCGCTCTGCTCAGGACAAGCTCAGGATGACAGAAGGAAAAAGGAAGAGGGTTAGGATGTCGTCTGTTTCTTATCTTGCCCAGCCATGACCGTGTCGATCATGGAACGGAAGAGTAATAGGCCGTCTTCGTTGCCCAGGACGGATTCGGCGCAGCGTTCGGGGTGCGGCATGAGGCCCAACACGTTCCCGCCGGCATTGCGAATGCCGGCGATGTTATCCAGGGAGCCATTGGGGTTGGCTTGTTCGGTCACGGTGCCGTCTGACCGGCAATACCGGAACACGATCTGCGCGTTGGCCTGGAGTGCGGCCAGGGTGACCGGATCGGTGTGGTAATTGCCCTCGGCGTGGGCTATCGGGAGGCGCAGCACGCGCCCGGATTCATAGTGGCGGGTAAACGGGGTGTCGGCATTTTCCACTTTCACACAAACGTCTTCGCAAATAAAGGACAGGCCGATGTTGGGCAGCATGGCTCCGGGCAACAGGCCCGCTTCGAGCAGAATCTGAAAGCCGTTGCAGATTCCCAGGACCAACCCGCCGGTTTGGGCGAATTCCTTGACCGCGTGCATAATGGGCGACAGTTGCGCGATGGCGCCGGTGCGCAGGTAGTCCCCGTACGAGAAGCCTCCGGGCAGGATGACGGCATCCAGTTCACCCATGGACGTGTCGCCGTGCCAGATGAGGCTGACGTCCTGCCCCAGCACATCCGCCAGGACGTGCGCACAATCGCGATCGCAATTGGAACCGGGAAAAACGATGACGCCCCATTTCATGCGGAGGGCCGTGAGGGTTGGGGTTCCAGTTCGTACCGGTATTCTTCAATCACCGTGTTGGCGAGCAGGGTTTCACACATGGCCTTGAGTTGCGCTTCCGCCTGAGCCGGATCGTCCTGGTCCAATTCGATTTCCAGAAACTTGCCCACCCGGACGTCGCTCACGCCGGCAAACCCCAGGGTCTCCAACGATTGCCGGATGGCCCTGCCCTGCGGGTCCAAGATGCCGGACTTCAAAGTGACGTGAACTTTTGCCTTGATCATGGGCGAGTCCTGCTTTTCTTTGCACGCTTCGTTTTTGAAGGAACGGCTTTTGCGCCAAAGACTCGACGATACACTTCGTCGAGATGCCGAACGTACCATTGAGGATCAAAGCAGGCTTCTATTTCGGATTTTGTCAACTTTTTCGCAATTAACGGATCTTCAGACACCAAATCCTGAAAGGGCTCCCACCCTTCCCAGGCTTCCATGGCATTACGTTGCACCGCTTCATACGCGGCTTTGCGTTCGACGCCACGGTCCACCAACGCCAACAACAACCGTTGAGAGTATACCAACCCGCCCGTGCGGTTTAAATTTTCCAACATCCGTTCTGGATACACCATCAGATTTTTGAGAAGCTGGGTCACGCGCACGAGCATGTAATCGACCAGAATCGTGCTGTCAGGAAGTATAATCCGTTCGACCGACGAGTGGCTGATGTCACGTTCGTGCCACAGCGCGACGTTTTCCAACGCGGCGAGACTGTTGGCTCGAATGACCCGGGCCAGACCACACAGATTTTCGGATCCCACGGGATTCCGTTTATGCGGCATCGCGGAAGACCCTTTTTGCCCGGCGCTGAAATATTCCTCGGCTTCCAAAACTTCGGTTCGTTGGAGATGGCGAATTTCCGTCGCCACTTTTTCGATGCTGGCGGCGACAAGAGCCAGGGCGCTCACAAACGCGGCGTGCCGGTCCCGTTGCACGACTTGATTCGAAACCGGAGCCGGTTTCAACCCCAGCTTCGCACAGGTCATTTTTTCGATGCGCGGCGGCAGGTGGGCGAACGTGCCCATGGCCCCGGACAACTTCCCGACGGCAATATCCTCTCCGGCGGCAATCAAGCGCTTGCGTTGCCGGCTGAATTCTTCGTACCAGATGGCAAACTTGAAGCCCAGGGAAATGGGTTCGCCGTGAATGCCGTGAGACCGTCCCACCATCATCGTCTTCCGGTATGCGAAGGCTTGATCCTGCAACATCTTCAACAAGGCGTCCAGGTCCTCGAGGATGATGCCCACCGCCTCGACCAGTTGAATGGCCAACCCGGTGTCGAGCACGTCGGAGGACGTGAGCCCCACGTGTAAATGTCGAGCGGGAGGTCCTGCCTGCTCGGCCACGGATTCCAAAAACGCAATCACGTCATGTTTGGTGATCCGTTCGATTTCCTCAATCCGGCCGGGATCGAGCGTGACCTTTCGTTTGACCCGTCGTGCGATGCCCCGTGGGACGTCACCCGTTTCTTCACGCGCTTCACACGCGGCCAGCTCGACTTGCAGCCAGGTTTCATATTTTCGCTGCGGGGTCCAGACGGCCCCCATCCGGGGCAAGGTGTAGCGTTCAATCATCGAAAGGTTCTCTCTGACGACGACATGCTGCGAATAGTGAAATGCTCGACTGCCCGCTAATGAGCCAGGGCAATGCGTTTGGGCTCAAGGCGTGCATCGTGTTTGATGAGTTGATCCAATATGCCATTGACGAATCGCCGGGTCTCATCGTCTGCAAAGTTTTTGGCCAATTCGAGGGCTTCATCCACCGTGACTTTCGCCGGTACGTCGGGAACCCAGAGCAATTCATAGATCGCTTGTCGCAATATATTCCGATCCACCACGGGCATACGATCGATGGTCCAGTTTCGGGCATAGGCGGCAATCAGGTCGTCGAGTTCGACTTGATGCGTTTGAACGCCGGCGACCAATTCAGATGCAAATGCCCTGACCGATTCCGAGGCATCCCGTTGGGCCCAGAATTGCTCCAGCCAAAATTCGGTCGATCCGTGAAAATCGCATTGAAAGAGAATCTGCAGGGCCAATTCACGCGCATCATGTCGCGTATAGCTGCGGTGAAGTTCGGGCGAAGAGCCTTCTTCTTGTGTCACGTTTACAGACATGTGTGTTTATATGTGCCGGAAGCCGGTCGGCTTGCGATTAATGTCGTGCAATTCTTTCATCAAGGTCGCCATTTCAATGGCCGTACACGCGGCTTCCGCGCCGCGATTGACTTCCGTCGTGCCTGCTCTGGCCAATGCCTCTTCCGCGGTATTGGTGGTCAGGACTCCGAATACGACGGGAATACCCGTCTCCCAAGAGGCCCGGGCAATACCCTTGCTCATTTCCGCACTGATGAAATCGAAATGCGGGGTCTCGCCTCTGATGACGGCTCCCAAACAGAGCACGGCGTCGAACTGTTTGGATTGAGCCAACTGCCTGGCCACTAACGGGATTTCAAATGCCCCGGGCACACGAACAAGGTGCAGGTGCTCCTCCAAGGCGCCGTGCTTTTTCAGGGTTTCGAGCGCAGCGGCTTCCAAACGACCGGTGACAAATTCATTGAATTTACTCACCACGATGCCGAATCGCAGCTCACCGGCATTCAAATTTCCTTCAGTGGGTTTCATGGGAATGTGCGGGCGGGATTCTCCCCTCACCCTGCCCTCTCCCGCGAGGGGCGAGGGTTCTCGCAACGACTTCTTCCGGGTTGATCCCGTCAGACGTTGTTTAAAATGTGCCCCAGTTTGCTTTTTTTCGTTCGCAGGTAATGGACGTTTGTTTCCTGGGGGTCGATTTCAATGGGCACGCGTTCCACGACCGTCAAACCGTATCCTTCAATCCCGACGATCTTTCGTGGGTTGTTCGTCATGAGACGAATCTGTTTGAGTCCCAAATTGACCAGGATTTGCGCGCCGATACCGTAATCACGCAAGTCCGGCTTAAACCCCAGCTTGAGATTGGCTTCGACCGTATCACTGCCCTGATCCTGGAGCTGATAGGCTTTGATTTTGTTCAGCAACCCGATGCCTCGCCCCTCCTGGTTCAAATACAGCAGCACCCCTTTTCCTTCTTTCTCGATAAAGCTCATGGCGTGATGCAGTTGATCGCGACAATCGCACCGCAAGGAACCGAAGACGTCTGAGGTGAGACAGCCGGAATGCACGCGAACCAGCGTCGGAGATTCATCAATACGGCCCTTGACCAGGGCGATATGTGTTCCGCTATCCAGCTCATTCTCGAAAACCCAGGCTTCAAAATTTCCAAAAATCGTGGGCAATTCCGCGCTCACGGATTTTTTAACGAAGGTCTCGCGCGACAGCCGGTGTTGAATCAGATCCTTAATGGTAATGAGCTTGAGGGCGTGTCGTTGGGCAAAGGCCATGAGGTCGGGAATCCTGGCCATGGTTCCGTCGTCATTCATGATCTCACAAATGACGCCGGCCGGATATCTGCCGGCCATCCGGGCCAGATCAACGGAACCTTCGGTTTGCCCGGCCCGCTTGAGCACGCCTCCATTTTGGGCCCGCAGGGGGAAAATGTGTCCGGGTCTCGTAAAATCAGAGGGTTTGCAGGAAGGATCGACGGCCATCCGAATCGTGGTTGCCCGGTCGGCAGCCGAAATCCCCGTGGTCACGTCTCGTGATGCATCGATGGACACGGTAAACGCCGTACCGAACGGCGCGGTATTTTCCGTAGTCTGGGCATGCAAATTCAACTGGTCGGCCCGGCTGGACGTCAAAGTCAGACAAATGAGCCCCCGGGCATGTGTCGCCATGAAATTGATGGCTTCCGGGGTCACGGATTCGGCAGCGATGACCAAGTCACCCTCGTTTTCCCGGTCCTCGTCGTCTACCAGGATCACGAATTTCCCGGCACGAATGTCTTCAAGGGCTTCGTCGATGGTATTGAAAATGGTCGTCATGGATACAATCCTCTGGTCGAACTTGCAGGGATGCTTTCCCGTGCAAATTCAAATTGTATATGGGTTTATACGCGCCTTGTCAATGGATAGTCTATTAAAGAGTGGCTTCGGAAGGGCGGAACTACGAAGCTTCTTCTTCAATCGAAAGGGTCAGGGACCGTTGAATCCAGAGCACGCTTACGGTGGCAATGCCGGTCAGGACGACAAAAACAAGAAATCCACTCGCATACGTCCCTGTCGCATCCTTTAATAGACCGAACCAGAACGGCAGAAAAAATCCGCCGAGCCCGCCGGCCGCTCCGATGAATCCCGAAGCCGTTCCCATCATGTTTCGGTAGCGCAATGACGCCACCTGAAAAACCACTCCATTGCCGAAGCCCAGGAGAAGAAGGGCCGTCACGATCAAGGGAAAGGCCCAAAGCGGAGGCGGTAACCACGCCAGGAGCACGCACAGCGCCCCGATTGCGGGAAATCCAACCTGGAGCAGGTTGAGCCCGCCGATCCTGTCGGCCCAATGGCCCCCGACCGGTCTGGCAACACTTCCCGCAAGCCCGCATAACGCCGTCAAGGTCCCTGCAGCAACCATATCCAAGCCGTACTGGTCATGGAAGAAAATCGGCAAAAAGCTGGAAAACCCGACAAACCCGCCGAACGTCACCCCGTAGAAGAAACACAACCACTGCATGAACCGTTCGTGAAAGACCATGCGGAAAGAGGCTGCCATACTCTTCTTGGGTGCGTGTGGCAAAGGGGGTTCATGGACGAACAGCGCAAACACAACGGCCGCGAGCAGGACCGGCCCTAGCATCAGGCCGAACACCCCGTGCCATCCGACGTGGGCGGCCAAACGCGGGGCAAAGAACGTGGCCAGGAGGACTCCGCTGTTTCCGGTCGCGGCGATACCCATGGCCAGGCCCTGATGCTCCGATGGATAGGCGCGGCTCGCCACGGGCAGCGCCACGGCAAAACTGGCACCTGCCGTTCCCAGCAAAAACCCGATCCCGACCATTTGGGCATAGCTTTGCCCGAAGAACCAGCCCAACGCCAGCGCCACCATCTCCATCCCGAGAATGCCGAGTCCCACGCGTTTCGCACCGAACTGGTCGGTAAACGGCCCAACCACGATGCGCAACAGGGCTCCGCCAAGTAAGGGAATGGCGACCAACAGCCCCTTCTGTGTGGCGCTTAAGGCGAAGTCCTGCGCAATGGCAATGCCCAATGCGCCGATCAACAGCCAGACGACGAAACTCACCTCGAAATGAAGCCACGCCCCTGCCAACGAAGGCCAGTGGCCGCTTTTCAGGGCATGCTTGAGCGCGTACGGTTTCATGGGCAAACGCGGATCAAAAAGGTTACACGAACGACACGCGACGTTTCCAAACGACTGAGACTATAAAGCACGCCTATGAACCGCCGCAATTGATGATGGAGGTTGAACCGGTTGCCCGAAGTCTTCTTTTGTGATTCCTCTTCCCACGGTTTATAATTTTGGAGCAATTACATGAAGTGTAGGTGTTCTGTCATTCGTTGACATTCCCCCCTCACCCTACCCTCTCCCACCAGGGGAGAGGGGGAACGGCGTGATAGGATCGCGCGGGTACAACTACAACAAGCAAAGACCCTGGATCCCCGATCAGAGCCTGTCCTTGACTCGATCGAGGATCGGGGATGACAACGGGGAAAAGCTGATGCCTGCTTCCGAGCAAAACGAGAATCAACTCGAAGAGAATGATATGCCGGTTCCCGTCGAGGCTGAATTCGTATTCGATCCCGAGGCCAAGGAAGATCAGTCCGAAGACGTGGCGGAGTCCGGCGACGATTCCAAGCCGGAACAGGCCGAATCCACGGACCTTGTTCCCAGTACCGCATTGGGCCGTTACCTCGTTGAGGTCCGTCGCTACCCGTTTCTCTCCAAAGAAGAAGAAGTACAACTTTTTCACGAATATCAGGTCATGGGCAGCCGGGAGGCGGCCGTCAAGCTGATTCTGTCCAACCTTCGCGTATCGGTGGCCATCGCTTCGGAATACGGGCATACCGGCGCCGACCAAATGGACCTCATCCAGGAAGGGAACGTCGGCCTGATGCAGGCCATCAAAAAATTCGACGTATCCCGCAACGTCCGCTTCTATGCCTATGCCGCCTGGTGGGTCAGGGCCTATATCCTCCGGTACCTGTTACAGTCGCATCGTTTGGTGAAGATCGGCACCACACAGGAACAACGAAAACTCTTCTATAACCTGAAAAAAGAAAAGGCCAAGCTCGAACGGGAAGGATTCGTGCCGGATGCCAAACTCCTGGCCGATCGTCTCCAGGTCAGAGAACGGGACGTGCTGGAAATGGACCAGCGATTGGGTAGCTGGGAACTCTCCCTCGACCAACCCATCAGCAAAGACAAAGAGGAAGGGACCTTCCTCGATTTGCTCCCCGCCCCCACGCCCCGGGTGGACGACGCTCTCGCGAAGAAGGAATTGATGCTGTTATTCCGGAAAAAGCTCGGGGAGTTTTCAAAGACCCTCGACGAGCGGGACGAAGATATCCTGCGAAACCGGCTGCTTTCTGAAACGCCGTTGACGCTTGAGGAAATCGGCCGGAAGTATTCGATTACCAAAGAACGATCGAGACAGCTGGAAGCCAGAATAATCAAGAAGTTACGCGAGTTTATGAAAACCGAATTGCAGGATTTCGAAGCCCTGCGGAACTGAACATCGCGGTTCCCCTCCCGGCCACCCACATTTTTTCACGTTCAGCCTTGACTTTCGGAAAACAGGCCTTACCTGTTGACCTGACCATAGTATGAAGTCCTCAAATTCAGGATTTCCAAACAAAATCGTCCAATTATCTAATATCGAGAGCCGATACTTTTAACCAAAGGAGGAAGTTGTCACATGGCCACACAAACAAAGGAAAAGGAAGAAACCAAAGGTACGGCGGCCAAAGGTTTTTTGCCCCTTGGCGACCGCATTTTCGTGACCTATACGGAAGAACTCGAACGCACGGCCGGCGGCATTTACGTGCCCGACTCCGCCAGGGAAAAACCCCAACGCGGAACGGTTGAAGGTGTCGGAAAAGACGTCAAAAGCCTGAAAATCGGCGATCAGGTCCTCTTCGACAAATATTCCGGAACCAAAATCAGAATCGAAAACGATGATTGCCTGATTCTGAGAGAAGAAGACATCCTGGGAGTCTTCGTCGATTCCTAACGATTGCACCAACCCTAAAGAATAAACTTCAAGCATGACTTTAATTTGATGGAGGAACATTATGTCAAAGCAGCTATTGTATAGTGATCAAGCCAGGAGCGCGATTCTCCAAGGCGTGAACCAATTGGCCAATGCCGTAAAGGCCACGTTGGGCCCGAAGGGCCGGAACGCCATTCTGGACAAGAAATTCGGCGCCCCCACGATCACCAAAGACGGCGTGACCGTCGCCAAAGAAATCGATCTCAAGGACCCCTATCAAAATATGGGAGCCCAACTGGTCAAGGAAGTCGCCAGCAAAACCAGCGACGTGGCCGGTGACGGCACCACGACCGCCACGGTGTTGGCCCAGGCCATTTTCCGCGAAGGCGTGAAACATCTCAGCGCCGGAGCGAATCCCATGGAATTGAAGCGCGGGATCGAGAAAGCCGTTGAAACGGCCACCTCGGAACTGAAGAAACTCAGCAAACCCTGTCAGGACAAGAAAGAGATCGGGCAAATCGGCGCCATTTCCGCCAACAACGACTCCACCATCGGCGACCTGATTGCCGAAGCCATGGACAAGGTCGGCAAAGACGGCGTCATTACCGTGGAAGAAGCCAAGTCCATGAGCACCTCGCTGGACGTGGTCGAAGGCATGCAATTCGACCGCGGGTACATCTCTCCCTACTTCGTCACCAACGCCGAACGCATGGAAGCCTCCCTCGAAGATGCATTCCTCTTGATCCACGAAAAGAAAATCAGCGCGATGAAGGACCTGCTCCCCATCCTGGAGCAAGTCGCCAAAATGGGCAAACCGCTCGTCATCGTGGCCGAGGACGTCGAGGGTGAAGCCTTGGCGACCCTGGTGGTGAACAAACTGCGCGGCACCTTGAATATCGCGGCGGTCAAAGCCCCGGGCTTCGGCGATCGCCGGAAAGCCATGCTGGAAGACATTGCCATCCTGACCGGCGGCCAGGTGATCTCCGAAGAAGTGGGCGTGAAACTGGAGAACGTGAAACTCACGGACCTCGGTCGCGCCAAGCGAGTGACCATCGACAAAGACAACACCACGATCGTGGAAGGCGCCGGCGACCCCAAGAAGATCGAAGCCCGGGTCAAGCAAATCAAGGCGCAAATCGAGGAGACCACCTCGGATTACGACCGCGAAAAACTGCAAGAGCGGTTGGCGAAAATCGTGGGCGGCGTGGCGGTCATCAACGTCGGGGCCGCGACGGAAACCGAAATGAAGGAAAAGAAAGCCCGCGTGGAAGACGCGTTGCACGCGACCAAAGCGGCCGTGGAAGAAGGGATTGTCCCCGGCGGCGGCGTGGCCCTGCTGCGGTCGGTCCCGGCTTTGGAAAAGATGAAATTGGAGGGCGATCAACAATTCGGCGTCAACATCGTCCGCCGCGCCTGCGAAGAGCCGATCCGGCTGATCGCGGAGAATGCCGGCGTCGAAGGCTCGATCGTCGTGGACAAAGTCCGCACTGCCAAGGCCAGCAACGGGTACAACGCGGCCACGGACGAATACGTCGATCTGGTGGAGGCCGGCGTCATCGACCCGACCAAAGTGACGCGGTGCGCATTACAAAACGCCGCGAGCGTCGCGGGGTTGATGCTCACCACCGAGGTGACCGTGACCGATCTGCCGGAAGAGAAGAAAGAAGCAGCCGGCGGCATGGGCGGCCATGACCACGGCATGGGCGGTATGGGCGGCATGATGTAAGAACGCTGACTAAGGTTTAGTTCTTCATGCCCAGTTCGGCATGGCTAAGGTTGAAGGCCCGTGGAATTTTTCCCCGGGCCTTCGTTTTTTAGAGCATTCTAAGAAGAATGGCCAAAAAGTCTTAGTTTTCGTTTCGGGCAGAGGTGACATACCAATGAAAAAGGTCATTCCAAGGGTATCCTGCCCAGGACGTCGAACAGGTCAAAGCAACGCCTCTATCTAGGATTTCGCTATCGTGGCCTCAGGCTTCTCGAAACCATCAATCTGTTTGTGAGCCAAGAAAGTTAAAATGACAACACCAGATAAAGGACAAGATCCAAACATGGACCGTACAGAAAAAGTTGTAAGGCACCTGGAAATGACCCAAACCGTCATCAACCGTTTGGGGAGCAACTCTTTCCTGTTAAAAGGCTGGAGCATGACAATCATTGTCACTGCAATGGTTTTAATGGCCAGATATGACATACAACACCCATGTCTTATTCTGTCCCTTATTATCCCCATCCTCGGATTTTGGATTTTAGATGGATACTTTCTCTGGCAAGAAAGGTTATTTCGAAAAATATACGATGAGGTCAGGTGTCAATCCGACACCGATTTCAAAATGGACGTGATGAAGCATAAAAATAAGCCAAAATGTAGCTGGGTATCTGCCACGTTTTCTGTCACGCTCAACATTTTCTATTTGGTAGAAGTTGTACTAATTGTTTTTGTGTTTTCAATTTTATAGGAGGACTCTATGAGAAAGGTATTTTTCAGTTTTAAGTACAAAGACGATGTTTCGAGGGCAATGGTTGTCAGAAATAGCTGGGTTACTCAAGGTAAAGAAGCTGCGGGCTTTATAGATGCGGCGAATTTTGAGAAAATTAAGCGCCAAGGTGATGTAGCAATCCAACGCTGGATAGACGATCAATTAAAAGGCACTTCTGTGACAGTTGTTCTGGTTGGACAACGTACATGCAACAGTCGCTGGGTAAAATATGAAATTAAAAAAAGCATTGAAATTGGCAACGGCCTTTTAGGCATTGATATAAGTAAAATCGAAGATCTTCAGGGAAACACCAGCGAACGATGTGGTGAAATACCTAAAGCCTATTCATTCTACTTATGGAATAAAGACGATGGGTACAACAATATGGGGGATTGGATAGAAAAAGCCGCTAAACAAGCAGGCAGGTAGGAGATGGGCTATGACAAAAAGACAAGTTTTTTATAGTTTTCACTATAAACCAGATAGTTGGCGCGCAGCCAAAGTCCGCAATATAGGAGTTATTGAAGGCAACAACCCTGTTTCTGACAATGACTGGGAAACAATTGCAAAGGGAGGGGACGACGCGATTAAGAGATGGATAAATAGCCAGATGAAATATAGGTCATGTACCGTTGTGCTCGTGGGAAGTAACGCCGCTAACAGAAAATGGATTAATTACGAAATAGTGCAGTCGTGGGATAATCACATGGGCGTTGTTGGCATATACATTCACGGATTGAAAAATAAAGAAGGTTCTATATCCCAAAAAGGGGAGAATCCTTTTCAATACATAACCCATGGCAAGACTGGCAAAAAATTGTCTGTCATAGTCAAGTGCTATAATCCTCAAGGAAACAACAGCAAAGAGAGATATGATTGGATTTCAAGACACTTATCTAATGCAATTGAGGAAGCCATCCAAATAAGGAATGACAACTAGCACGCTTCTCCAACCGTTTTCTACTGAGTCATCGCAACCGTCTTGCTATATCATATAGGGGAATAATTAAGTTCCCCGATTTTCCTTTATTGAGTTCCGATACCAAGCAATTCTCCCAACCGCTGCTCTTGTAGCAAAAACTGAAGGCATTCGGGGATGTTTTTCTTACCGTTTTGGTAAAGCCAGACCGGCGCACTGCGTTCGTTCCCCAATGTTGCATTATAAAATACGATCACCCCGTTTATACAGGATAGGTAGTCTAAAAAATTCTCACCCCTCTCGGCCGATCTCATACGGCCGAAGATGGCCTGTTCCGAGTCATCAGAAAAAGCATCTGAATGGCAAACATTGATAGCAATCAAGAAGACGCGATCCTTTACCTTTCTTTCTTTCCAGTTCTTCACCTTTCTTTTTAAGGCCGTTGTTATTGGCTCTGTTCCGTCAATATATTCGGTCCTCGCGGGGCCTAATATTTTGCCAGCACCACTTGAGGCAAAAGCAGGTCTAAGCTTTCCCTTTAGAATCCAAGTTCCCTCACTAAATTCTGTCGATAGAAGCGATGGTGCCCACAGCGAACCATGCTCCCTATGAATATTCCGGACTTCCTCCTGGGTATGCTTATCAAGCAGATCCTGAAACTGTTTGACAAACTCTCTCCCCAAAGACTTCTTTAACTCTCCTTTAGCCGACAGTATTAGGTCGGAATGCAGCGGTTTCTTCAGATGCTTACGCAGCTTCTCAACGGCATCATGTTCGTTCTCATTGGAATGTAGTGCCCCCTGTCCTATGCCGCATACGGTCGCCTCCATATAGAATTCTTCAGTTTTATCGATGACGCGGAAATCGACTGTTCCGCCGCTGGGCAGTTTTGGTTCGATTTCAATGACGCAGCCAAGCCGCCTGAATATTTCATGAACCTCCAATTCAAACATGGCCCCCAAAAATTGTTTGAAGTGTTTGGACTTTAGTCTTCTCTCTATACCTTTTTTTCGGTTATCTGGAATGGCTTGAAACCAGGACTCTATCCACTGCCTTATTTCAACAGCTTCTATTCTCCCCCCGCGCTGTAGGAACTCGAATGGCGTTTCGCGGGCAGTTTGTGGCCCATGTCTTTGTTCAACGGGCTTGAAAAGCATTTCATTCATCGCCGTCGTTTTGGTTTTGCCTGCATCGCGGCTTTCAGGGGTGCGCTCATTTTCTCGTAGAGCATGAACAGATGCTCTACCCGCTCGCGTTCGGAGGCAAAGCCGCTTCGGCGATAGAGCCGATCTACGGCGCGGTCGAGGGTTTGGTGGGCTTTGCGGAGATCAGTTGACATGGAGTCGGGATCGTAGAGGGCGGCCAGCGTGGAGTCCTGATGGGCGGCTCGGGCGTCGAGTACGGCCTGTGCCAGCGGTTCCAGTTTTGACAGGTCTGGTTTCTCGGGCGGCAGCGGAAACGTGTTATAGACGAGGCCAATGGAGTAACGATAACGACTTTCCAGGCGCCCGCCGACGTGGCGTAGCCATGCCATGTGCATGGCAGACGTGAGCAGTGCAAAATCGGCGAGGGCCGCGTTCTCCAAGACTCGAACGAGATTGCTTGGAATTACCGGCGGTTCCAGCCAACCGATGGGCACATATTCTCGCCGTTCCGAACTGACCTCAGGGATAACCAGAAACGGTGTGGTGGGAACAACGTTTACATGATAGAGCGTCGGCGTTTCTGACAATTTTTGTGTCGGTTTGCTTTTGCTGGCTTGCCGATAGGCACGAACAACCGCGATACGCTCTCGCACACGCGGAAGTCGCGCCAGCGTTCCCGGTAGAGCTTCATGCAAAGCAAGGATCCAGCGTTCACCGCCTTGCAGATATTCAAGGGCACCGACAAAGGGACGGAGGAAAGGTGCGGCATTCGGCTCTGCTTCCAAGAACGCGTCGCGTTCTTCTGTGTTGAATATGTAATTGCCTCCGTCGATAGGTTTGGAACCGATTATGAGCTTTCCCATCGCATTGATCGGACCACTTTCCTCTCTCACCGTCAGATGCGGATCGGCAAGTCCGCCGGCGTCGAACAGATACGGCGATAGCGCCTTGTGCCGGCTTTCTTCCGGTTCGCCGTTGATGTCTGGATAGCTGAACAGACGTTTATCCGCCCGTTGGCGATCCCTGACGTCGAGTCCGATAATGACGACGTGCACGTGGGCCTTGCCGCGCGCGTCCGAGCCCCAGGCGAATGTCCGATGCGCGAAGGCGATCTCCAGGCCGCAACGCTCGAAGATGAGCGGCCAGAGTTGCGCCACCTGCTCGCCTTGGGTGATCGAGTTGGTGGCGACGAAGCCGATCCTCGCCGGTCCTTTTTGGACGTATTTTCCGGCCTCGATGAACCAGGCGGTCACATAGTCAAGGCTACCGCCAGATCCGCCCAAGGCGGCGATACGGCGCACCTGGGCGCGTTGCTGTTCGCTTTGGAACTTCGCCCCGGCGAACGGCGGATTACCGAATACGAACGAGCAGTCTTCCGGCGGCAGCAGGTCCGCCCAATCCGTTTCCAGTGCATCGGCGTTCAGGATGTGCGGCGCATCTTCAAGCGGAATGCGGACGTGACTCTGCCCGAATTCCAGGCTCAACCGGTTGTTCATGATATGATCCATCATCCACAGGGCGGTCTCGGCGATGCGTGCCGGGAACTCGCCGATCTCGATGCCGTAGAACTGATCGACGTTGATCCGTGAGAGGTCGGCGGTATCCAGCACCCGTTGCGCTTTATCGGCCTTGTCACGGTGTAATTCCCGGATCAGTTCGATTTCCAATTCGCGCAATTCCCGATAGGCGATAATCAGAAAGTTGCCGCACCCGCAGGCCGGATCGAAGAATTTCATTTCACCCAACCGCTGGTGAAAGGCTTCCAATGCCGTGCGGCGGCGATGATCTTTGCGCCTTTTGAGCCGTTGAAACTCCGCTCTCAGATCGTCGAGGAACAGTGGTTCGATCACCTTCAGGATGTTTTTCTCGGTGGTGTAATGAGCGCCCTGGGCTCGGCGCTCGGCGGGTTCCAGCACGGATTGAAAGAGCGCGCCGAAGATGGCGGGCGAAATTGCCGTCCAGTCGAAACGACAGGCGTCGAGCAGTACCGCGCGCATCTCTGCGTCGAAATCGGGAATCGTGAGCCGTACCGCGAACAGATTGCCGTTGATATAGGGAAAGCGGGCGAGGTCTTCATCGAGCTTGGATTGTCGTTGCTCCACAGGCGTATTCAGCACCTGGAACAGTCGCGCGAGCCAGCCGCCGAGGTCGGACCCGTCTTCCCTGGTCCTGGTCTCCAGCAGGTCCAGGAAGATGTCGCGTGGCTCGAAGATGCCTGTGTCATCGGCGAACAGGCAGAACACCGTCCGTACCAGGAACATTTCCAGATCATGGCCTTCGTACCCGGATGCCTTGAGTGCGTCGTGCAGCCGTCCAACCAACTCCGAGGCTTTGACGTTGACCGGGTCCTGATCGCGGAAGGTGCGACGTTGCACGCCGAGGATGAAGCCGAACTTCTCGACGTGGGCTGGCAGGTCCGCGAGCGTGAACGTGATCTGCTCGCGTTCGTCAAGGTCGTGAAGCTCAAAGTTCTGGAAATCGCTGACCAGGATGTAGCGCGGCCGGTCCTTCTCGGCCAGGACGTCGAAATACTCCCCTGCCTGCCCGTAGGCTTTCGCCAGGTCACGGCCGGCACTCTTCTGTTCGACGAGCAGGACGCCCGGCCAGAACAGGTCGATAAACCCGGACCGGTTGTCCAGCTTTTGCACGTGTTGCTCGTACCGTGCGACGGAACGGCGTTGGACCCCGAAAATCCCGAAGAAGTCGTTGTAGAAGCTCTGCGTCTCGCCTTTTTCGTAGGCCGCGTCCCGCCACTCACGGACGAATAGATCGGCACGGGTGCGAATTTCATTCCAGGACAGGCGCATGGGGATTACAGGTTTCGCGTAGAACGGGTCTTCTTCGATCTGTCTGCCCGCGTGGCTTCTCCGTGCGCAGGCTGTTTCTCTCCGAGGCGATGCAAGCCAGTTCCGACCGGACCTACTGCTTCAGATCATGAACCGCCACCATAATTGACCTTCCGGTATCCGTCAATGATGATGGCGACATACCACTACAAAGACACTGGATCCCCGATCAGGTCGGGGATGACGGAAGGGGAAAAGCAGAAGAAGAGGTAGATTCCTTTAGATCCTTTATAACTTTTTGCCCGGCTTGAATCCTTTCATGACGTTCCTGGGCAGGTAAAGTTTCAAGGTGCTCAACCAAAATATTTGCCATCTTTCGTGCGGCTTCTCTGGCTGATAGCTTACGTATCATTGGTTTCAACTTTGCACTGAGGTTTATAACGTCACCGCGGTTCCCACGGATTGATCGCCTCCACATCCAAGCCCTCGAAGTCCCTGACGTTGCGGGTTGCGATGGCGAAGTCATGAGTCTTCGCGGTTCCCGCAATTAGCGCATCGCCCAAATCCAGCGTCCGTCCGAAACGGTGCGCTTGTGCCCGAAACCGGGCTGCCCATTCCGCCCCTACCCGCTCTACAGGCAGGATTCGGTCTTCGTATTCAGCGACGATTTCTCGCAGACTATCCTGCAGACTGGATCGCCGTTGTCCTTGCGCTAAGCGCTGCAACCCATATTCCAACTCGTGGATCACAATCGACGACAGCCAGAGATCGTTGTGTTGGGTGAGGAACGTGACGACGCGTGCGTGCGGTGTACTTCGTATGACCTCGGAGATGACATTTGTATCCAGGAGATAGCCGTTCATGCGTCTTCGTCATCGATGAACGGGATTTTCCGATTCGAACGGCGGTCCGGGAGTTCAAGCTCTATCCCACGCGGCATATTCTCGACCAGCCACTGCCCCAAGGGTTTACGTGGAGTCGTCTTCGCATCCCACGTGGTGGCAGGCACGACCACGAATGACCGGCGGGTGCCGATACGTTGCGGTCCCTCCTCTTCGGCAAGGCGCAGGATTTCGGATAGCCGAGCCTTGGCTTCGGCAACCGTCCAAGCTTGGTTGAGTTTGGCATGTTTGGCGGTCATTTTCCCTCCTAGCAGTTAATATAGTCTAATATAGACTATATATGAAACTGAATCAAGTCACGCGGTGTACCTTGCAGAATGCCGCGAGCGTCGCGGGGTTGATGCTCACCACCGAGGTGACCGTTGACCGATCTGCCGGAAGAGAAGAAAGAAGCAGCCGGCGGCATGGGCGGCCATGACCACGGCATGGGCGGTATGGGCGGCATGATGTAAGCCCTGAAGCATAACCGCTTCGTAACGAAGGCCCGGGGATTCTTTCTCCGGGCCTTCGTTCTTTTGAATTGTTGCGCGGGATGCGGAGTAGCCCCCTCACCCCGGTCATCCTCAGCCCCCTCCTGTCATCCCTGTATATGTTCAGTCATTCGATGACAGAAAGGAAAAAACAGATTCCTCGCTACTGCGCCACGTTTGTCTCTTTTCGCCGTCTTCGCCGTCGTTTTGGTTTCGCTTGCATTGCGGCTTTATAGGGGCACTCATTTTTTCGTAGAGCTTGAACAGGTGCTCAACCCGCTCGCGTTCGGATGCGAACCCGGTACGGCGATAGAGCTTGTCCACGGCGCGGTCAAGGGCTTGGTGGGCCTTGCGGAGATCGGGTGGCATGAGGTCGGAATCGTACAGGGCGGCCAGTGATGATTCCGAATGGGCGGCGTGGCGCTGGCAGCATCGCGTCCCGCGGCTTTTTCTTATTCCGGTCTCCAGGGAAACGGACCCATCGAGTCATCCAAAAGAACGCGCCACACGTTCATCGGCAACCATTCCTCATACATCCACCAATCTTTATATTGAGGCAGCCGTACGGCATGCGGGATCTTCATCCAGTTCGTCCCTTTCTGAAATTCTGCATAAATCGCGCCCCGTATATCGTGCAGGAATTGGATATAGTCTCTCACGTCCTGCTTGGTGCCTCCCAATAATGGCTGCGCTTTCCCGCTGTGCGCATAGATCGCCCTGTCGAAGTCCATTTGCTCGATTTCTTTCAAGGACCGCTCCCATTCCTTGATGTTGAAATCCGGCACGATGTTGAACAGGATCGCCTCCGGATCGACCAGGTCGGCGATATAGGCGATTCGTTGTTTGGGAAGGAGAAAGACGGTCATGCCCATTCCATGATTCATGCCCAAATAATGTAATTCGAGAACGGTGCTGGCCAAGGTGATGTCCTTTCGCCTCCCTTTCCAACTTGCGTCGGGAACCATCATGTCCGGCCCGGGATTTGCCTTCATCCATTGATAGGCTTCCTCATGGGCCATCACGGTCGCTCCGGCATCATGAAACACTTGTCCGCCACTCGCATGGTCCCAATGATTGTGGCTGTGCAAGAGATACCGAATGGGCTTGTCCGTGACGGCCCGGATGGCTTCGACAAATCCTTTCGCGTGGTTCGTATTCACCGATTCAATCGCGATGACGCCTTCACTCGTCACCACGAACATGGAAAAATAGGCCTGCGCCGGGTTCCCATAACTATAGACCCCCGTGTCGATCTTGGCGGTATGCGGAGGTAAAGTTTCGGCAAGAGCAACACCGGAGCACACGATGGTCATGATGAACAGACAAAGAACGCGTTTCATACTCCTGACTCCTTCCTTGAAGTTGTATTGTATCGGGATCGTCGTGTTTTGTATCACGGCACATGTGGCTTTTCCTTTGATCCAAGTCCGCGGGTCGGATTAGCATAGCGTAATCAGACGCCTCCTGTCCTCGTCGAACGGCAAAGTTGACGCTTCGCCAACCTGCGGAGATGGATAAAAACTTGCTCCGGCGCCCGAAGAGTTCTATGGTACGGAAAGCATCGGTTGTTATGAGAAGATTCAAACAAGGACTCTGATGATGAAACACTTGGCGCTCTCTCTGTTACTCGTTTTAAGCGGCTTTCTCTTCATGGGAAACGGGGTGGCCTCTGCCGAACCCCGGACGGAGTCGATTTGCAATCTGGGCATGGTCAAAGGCGAGCAGGGCCGTACGTGTGAGGTGCCGATCCCGTCAGGCTGCACGGTCGCCAACTATCCCGGATATGACGACCCGTGGATCGACGTTTCCAAGGGCGGCAAGACCAGTTGTGCCATCGATGAGGAAAAAACCGACTGGAAAACCAAGATCGTCGGCTCCTGTGGCCCCTGCGGCACGGACAATTGTTCGGCCCGTTTCAGCGTGATGTTTCAGTGCGGAGACAGCCAGCCCATGACCACCCAACCGAGAAAAGTTTATAAAGATTAGAAGGGCGAGCACGATCTCTCGTCCTCCTCACCCCAACCCTCTCCCACAGGGAGAGGGAGAAACTGCGTGTCTTCGACTACCGATCTTCTCAAACAAGCCGCCCTTGAACAGGGGTTTCATGCCGTAGGCATCGCCCGCGTCCCGGCATCGACCCCGGACAGGGATTCCTCTCCGGCCAGTCGTTCCCCTACAAACCTGCTTGACCGCCTGCAGTATTGGCTGACCCAAGGCTACCACGGCACGATGGCGTGGATGGGACGCAGTCCCGAGCGACGCGCTGATCCCACGCAGGTGTTGCCGAACTGCCGTTCGATTATTGCCCTCGGCCTCAATTATTGGACCGACGCGGCTCCGGATGAGCGGCAAGGTAACGGCCGGATTGCCCGGTATGCCTGGGGTGAGGATTATCATCGCGTGTTCAAGAAAAAACTCAAAAATCTCGAACGGGTGCTCAAGTCTCTCGAACCGGATTGTCAGATGCGCAGTTACGTGGATACGGGTCCGGTGATGGAGAAGTTCTGGGCGCAACAAGCCGGCTTGGGGTGGATCGGCAAGCATTCCAATCTCGTCTCCCCGACCTTTGGCTCGTGGCTGTTGCTGGGAGAAATTTTGACCACTGCCGAGTTGGAACCTGATGAACCCGGAGCCGATTTGTGCGGGACGTGCACGCTGTGCATTCGCGCCTGTCCGACCGGAGCCATTGTCGAGCCCTACGTCGTCGATGCCGCGAAATGCATTTCCTATCTCACCATCGAATACCGCGGAGACAAACCTTCACTGGACCGGAACCTGCAAACGCGCATGGGAAACCGAATCTTCGGTTGTGACGATTGCCTGGACGTTTGCCCGTATAACGCCTTCGCCCCGGCCACGGACGAACCGAGCGTGCAACCCACCGGCCTGACGCAGGGGCCGAACCTTTCCCGGCTCTCGGTATTAAGCGAGGAAGACTTTTCCCGGACCTTTGCCCACTCCCCTATCCGGCGCGCGAAACATTCAGGATTCCAGCGCAACGTGGCCATTGCCCTGGCGAACGAACCGCAGCCTCGAACGTCGTGATGGGCCAGCCTGGATTTTTCACCAGGCTACGTTAATTCCGCCATCGTCACGCCGTCCCCGCCTTCTTCTTTGCTCCCCGGGCGAAAGGCTTCCACATAGGCTGACTGTGCCAGAAATTGCCGAATGGCGGTCTTGAGTTTTCCAGTCCCATGTCCGTGGATGATCCGGATGGACTTGGCATTCCCCAGCAACGCCTGATCCAACTGAGCCGTCAATTGCTCAAGGGCTTCTTCCGCGGTTTGCCCTCGCAGGTCGATACCGGCGAAACCCGGCGACGGTGATCCCGACGGCACACCTTCCTTGGACAAGGCCGACGGTTTCGACGGACGTGGAGGGTCCCCTTGCGGAACAACGTCCGGCACACTCCCCGCTTTGCCGATCCCCACGAGCCGTTCCACGTGGACGGACAGTTCGGATGCCCCGACCTGCACACGGACGGATTTCTTGCCCTCGGGCTTTTCCAGCAACCGGCCCAGCGTGTCCAGATTGGCGATTTCCACCACGTCGCCTTCTTCAAGCGATTCAACCGGCACGGTTTCCGACGCCGTGTGTTGATTGATAACCGCTTCCGCTTGTTGCAACTGCTGCTGCGCCTCCTGCGCATGGCTCCACGTCCGTTGCCGTTGCAACGACTCGGTGATCCGGCGAATCTCCGCCCGGGCTGTCGCTAGCTCCTCCCGAAACTTTTTTTTCATCTTTTTTATTTCGTCGCGTTCGATGGAGCGCAATCGTTCCGCAATCGCCTGGGCCTCGGTTGCGTCCCGGCCGGCCATCTCGCGTTGGGTTCGGGCTTCTTCCAGTTCTTCTTTCAACGCCTGATGGGTGCGTTGAAGATCCGCGAAGACGTGATCGAGTTGCCGGTCTTCCCGATGGACAAGATCCAGGGCCTGATCCAGAATCAACGGGTCCATACCCAGACGCCCGGCGATATCCAACGCGGAGGACCCGCCGGGAATGCCGGAAATAAACCGGTAGGTCGGGGCCAGCGTGTTCACGTCGAACTCGAGGCTCGCGTTCAGAAACCCGGGCGTCGACAGGGCCAAAGTCTTCAACGAATTGTAATGCGTGGTCACGACGACCTTGAGGTTGAGTTCGGCAAACCGGCGGAGAAGCGCTTCGGCCAGAGCCGCGCCCTCGGCGGGATCGGTTGAGCTGATGACCTCGTCCAGGAGTACCAGCGTTTGCGGAGACTCGCCGCCGGTCCGGTGCTCGATGCTTTTGAGCAAACCGATCAGCTTGCTGATATGCGCGGAAAAACTGGACAGGTCCTTGGTCAGGTCCTGCGCATCGCCGATGTCCGCAAAGGTCTCCTCGAAAAACGCCATCTCCGATCCGTCCCTGCAAGGCAGGTGGAGCCCGCCCCGCACCATGAGGCTACAGAGACCCAGCAACTTCAGCAGCACGGTCTTTCCGCCGGTGTTGGGGCCGGAAATCACCAACACGGCAAAATCTTTTTCAAACATGACGTCATTCGGCACAACCTGCTCCTTGGGCAATGGCAACAGGGGATGCCGCGCGTTCCACAGGCGAACGTGCCCGTCCGTGTTGAGCCGAACCGGTGTCCCGTTCATGCGGGCGCTCAGGCGCGCCTTGGCTCCAATACAATCCAGGGTGGTCAGAACCTGCAACAGGCTCCGCAAATCATCCAGGTGCTGCACAACCCGGCTCGTGAGTTCCTGCAGGATGCGATTGATTTCCCGCGTGACCTGAAGCTCGGCGACCTTGATCTGATTGTTCAGGTCGATGAGTTCACGGGGCTCCATGAACACCGTGGCGCCGCTGGCTGAAATGTCATGCACGATCCCATGGAGGTCATGCTGCCGCTCGGCCTTGATCGGCAGAACGTACCGGTTCTCCCGCTCGGCATAGTAGGGTTCTTGCAGCAAATCCCGGAAGCGTGAAGACGCCACCATGTTCTCCACGCGCCGGCGTATACGCTGCTTCAACCCTTGCGCCAGGCGAAGCGCCTCATACAGGGCCGGTGACGCGTGATCGAGCATTTCTCCTTCCGCGCTCACGCACGCATCGATCTCGTCTCGCAATTCGGAAAGGTCAGGCAGGGACCCATAGTAGGCAAACAGGGCCGCCGCAGTCTGTTGATTCACCACGAGACAGCGACGCACCGCCCCGGCCACGTGGATGAGGGCGGAAACATCTCTTAACGTGTGAAGGTCCAGGATCCCGCCTTTTTCAGTCTTATGCAGGGCTTGCGACGAGTCCTCGAACTGCACCGCCGGAAACGGCACGGCCACATGCTGAAGCTCCAGCATATCCGTGGTCTCCTGCATGCGTTGCTGCGCGAGTTCGAGTGTGTCCTCCAACGGCAACCGCCGGCACAACTCGGCTCCCAATGCCGAATGCGCCTGTGCAGCCAACACCTCCAACACCTGAGGCCATTCAAGGGCTTGTTGCGTTTCGGAAATAGCGGAAAGATCAGACACGAGGATGACGGATGGGGTTTTTCATGGTTCCCTACTTGCCTTCAGATAAGAGTAACGAAGTCACAAACGAAACGAAAGGGGGGATTTTTTGTGTAGGGACGGGTCTGCGTGCCTGTCCGAGGGACAAGAAAACGCAGCCGGAAAAAAATTTAAACATTTTAATGAATGAAAGGGGGTTGAGTGAGACTGCGTCTTGTGCGATAACCGTTCGGGCTTAATCACTTATCAGCAAGGCGTGAAGACAACAACCAGGGGCGGCTCTGCTGCTCGCGACCTCGCGGTTGCGATGGAGGATGGAATTGAACAACAACGATTTGAACATCACTCTTGGAGTCGAAGAGGAATTCTTTCTGGTCGATCCCGAGTCGCGGGATCTGATTGCCGACCCCGATCCGGCGATCTTTGAAGCCTGCAAGCGTGCCAGCGGCCCCCACACCGTGGTTCACGAATTCCTTCGTTCGCAAATCGAGACCAATACTCGGGTCTGCGCTGACTTCACCGAATTGCGTGAGGCATTGACCGAGACGCGTCGCCTGATCATCAATGCCGCGCAGCAACATGGAGTCGCCGTCATCGCGGCATCCACCCATCCGTTCGCCGACTGGCGGGTACAACTCCCAACGCCACAGGAACGGTATCAGCGCTTCGCCATTACCTATCAGGAACGACGATCTTTTCTCGTGAACGGCATGCACATTCACGCCGGGTTCGGCGACCCCGAATCGCGTATCCGGGTCATGACCGCGCTACGCCGCCACCTCCCCTTGCTGAACGCTTTGTCCGCGTCTTCGCCGTTCAGCGCGGGACGAGAGACCGGCTTCAAATCCTATCGCCTGAACCTCTTGAATGTGGTGCCGCGGTTCGGTCTTCCGCCGGCGTTTTTCTCTCGACGCGACTACGAGACCCTGCTCAAAGCGTACCAGTCGCTCAAATTCATCAATGACGGCAGCGAGTTGTGGTGGGACCTTCGTCCGTCGCCGAAATACCCCACGATCGAGTTGCGCATCTGTGACGTCTGTACCCGCCTTGACGATGCCCTTGCGGTGGCGGCGGTGTACGCCTCTCTTATTCGCAAACTGCTTCGCCAGGACGCCGAAGGCGCGCTGCCACCGGAACCGCCGTCCCAAATCATCGCCGAAAATCGGTGGTTGGCATCGCGCTACGGAGCATTGGCGTTTTTGGGGGATCCGGCCATAGGTCAGCGCATCGACATCAACGACCAACTGACGGCGCTTGTCGACGACCTCGCCGAGGATGCCCAAGCGCTTGGCTGCGAGCGGGAATTGCGTCACGCTCTCACGATCATCCGGGAGGGCGCCGGCGCCGACCGGCAACTCGACCTTTTTCGCCTACGCCGGCTCGAAGGCGACAGCACGGAGCAAGCATTGCGTGCCGTTACCGATCTGGTTATCCAAGAAACGATGGATGACGCGTAGCGATATTTCCGTATCCAGCGAAGAATTCCTCATGCTACACTGCCCATGACAACACAGGAAGATAGAATTAGAATTATAATTTAATCTATAACTTTAAATTTATTGGGTCAACTTTGTGACCGGCATTCTTCTGTTCGGGCTTTTGATCGGCATGCAACATGCCTTGGAAGCTGATCACGTGGCGGCTCTATCGTCGATTTGCACAGGCACACGATCGGTCCGCCGGATCGCCACCCATGGTGCGGTTTGGGGCTTAGGCCATTCGTTGACCTTGCTGATCTTTGCCGGAGCTGCCGTCTTTTTGGATCTGCGCTTCGGTGACAATCTGGCACATGCACTGGAGTGCGTTGTCGGAGTGATGTTGATCCTGTTGGGAGGACAAGTACTTTTTCGCCTGTGGCGTGCCCGCGTTCATTTCCATAGCCACCGGCACGCTGACGGCAAGTTTCATTTTCACGTCCATAGTCATCGCGGTGAGAACACCGCTCATGATCCGGACCGTCACGTGCATACCCATGCGAGCAAGCTGCCCGTGCGGACGCTGGTGGTGGGCATGGTGCACGGTTTGGCCGGCTCAGCGGCCCTGGTCATCCTGACCGCTTCGACCGTACAGGACCCGGTCATGGGCCTGCTCTACATTGTACTGTTCGGTCTTGGTTCGATCGCCGGCATGACCGTGCTTTCTTCGTTACTCGCCGTACCGCTGGCATGGACGGCTCAGGCTCTGACTTGGGCTCATCGTAGCCTCCAAGCTGCAGTAGGATTCGCCACGATGGCGCTTGGTCTTCTGTTGCTGATGGAGGCCGGAGGCGCTGTTCTCCTCTATGGCTGAAGCTGTTGACAAGAAAGGCAGTGTGTTATGAAACGATTTCTTCCTTTTTTTCTGGTTCTGATGCTGGCAGGCTTC
Organism: Nitrospirales bacterium; assembly: GCA_965204475.1. Classification (GTDB taxonomy): domain Bacteria; phylum Nitrospirota; class Nitrospiria; order Nitrospirales; family UBA8639; genus Bin75. The sequence continues at coordinate 576,330 of OZ241988.1, read as the reverse complement.
CCTGCCCTTGCTTCCGGATCGGACATGCCGGACTCGGTCGACATAGACTATTTTGCGGAGCAGGCACAGCCAATGCCGCAAAGCCATGATGATGAAAATCAGGACGATGAAGATGAAGAAAAAGAAGATGACGATTATGATTGAATGATGAGGCCGATGCGCCCCGCCGACACCCCGCCACCCTCGAAAACCGCATTATCAGTCAATTGTGGTACTTTTGTCGCCCATTTGATTCATAGCTTCGCCTGACAAACAAGGCCACCACCCCTTAGATAATTTACATATCTGTAATATATATGTCATCTTTGTAATATATATGACATATTATTAACATGTATGAAATGTACTTGAAACATCTTGTACAATATGTATTAGCCGGGATTCACTCAATCATGGGGCTCGATGACAGCGGCAGGCCTACTCGGCATTCCGTCTGTTCATAGAGGAAAGGAGGCCCATCATGAAACCATTTCTGACCCTTTTTCTGCTGCTAATTCTGGCAGGCGTTCCGGCCTTTGCCTTGGGATGGGACACCCCGGATTTGTCCGGCAAAACGTATTGTTCGGAAGAGTCAATGGATCTCATCGAAGACGGTGACGACTACTACGACGAAGATGAAGCGGATGAAGATATTTGACTGAGACTTGCGTTCTCTGCAATCGAGTGAATCCCGGCACCCCACTCGGCTTGCCATCAGCACCCGGATCTCGTCCGGCCCTCCCCTTCCGGCCCGGCCTGCTCACGGCTGGGGCTTCCCCTTGTCCTGGCAGACCCGGTTTCCTTAGAATTGCGGATGTTTGTTCGTTGACAGAATGACATGGCTGTCATCCCCGACCCCCGGATCAAGTCCGGGGCAGGCTCTCTCCCGCCAGGGGAGAGGGAGATATGAGGCATGACCACAGGTTCAAACCATGACCCAGGATGAAGCCCGTTCTTATCTCAATTACCTGCTGACCTTAGGACTCCGCCGCGAAGAAGCGTTCGGTCCATTGGCGATCGCGTTTCTGCGTGAACAGGACCTGACGGCGCTCGGTATCGCCCCGGAAGAGCAGTTCAGTTTAATCATCGCAACGACCCAGGCCATTGCCGCGGAGCCCAAACGGTATTCCCTCAAATTGGAATTGCTGCAAAAGGCCCGCCAGCTTCTCTCGACCACGCGGTTCTTCGATCCCGAATTGGACAAGGACCTGGAGCATGATATTCAGAAAACCACCGCCGAATTGGCCATCTACAACGATGCCATGAAATCGTCGCGGAACGCGGCCGTCGACCGTCATACGCTGATCGTCGAGACGGATCTCCCCGACTATTTTTTGGACTTGGCGCAGAAGCGCGCCGGCGCGTATTACCAGAACAAGTACCGGCTGACCAAGGAGGCCAAGACCGCGCAGCATTTCGGCGGCACGCCCAAGCGATTCGAACCGGAGAATGAAGCCCTACACAAGGAGTTTCCAGGCGCCTGTGCTCCGTTTATGGCCGTTCGGACGAACGGGTTTCATATGATGCTCCCCTTCGATCTGAAAATCAGCCGGCGGCCCGATGAGCCGCTCGATGCGGGCATTCGGATTTTTTACGCGAAGATGGGGTATTCCTATCCGCTCCGGTACGAGATGGGAAAACTGTGCAGTTACCATGACGGGCAGGTTTATGACATTGCGCTGGATGACCCGCATTTGTTGTTCGTATCCTTCTCCGGCATCAAGGATGCCGAATTTCCCACTGAGTCCGTTCCTGCTTCCGGGGACGTGCCGCCGGAATACGCCTACCCGCTAGCCGTACTCGAACATACCGGCAGTCTCGGGCCGTTCATTCAGGTCAGTTGTAACTTCAAAGTCTGGTTCGACGCCTCGAAGGTGTCCGTCCTGATCCAGGGCGCGCCGGACCTGTACGAATACGGGCTTCAGGGCGGCGCGGGGCTGATGACCCGTTCTTATGCCTCGGACAAGGTTCCCACCTATGCGGAGGCTCAATCCCAGCCGTGGCAGGAAGGGCTGAGCTTTAATTTCGTCAATCTTCATCTGACCTTGAGTCCGGGAACGGACACGGGTTTGATTCCGCACAGTACGCCGATCTTTACGGTTTTTCCCGTTCTGAGCAAACAAAGCTACAAGTTCGACCGGTTATCCGATGGATAGAGGCTACCCACCTCGAGCAATTTTCACTCAAGCAAGGCTTTGGTTGCCGGGATTTTCAGAAAAATCCGGCACCCCCGGTTGATACGTCGTGAATGCTTATGCTAACATGGCACTTCCAATGGATGACGACGGTCCCAGACGAAGTTCTCGTCACCAGTTCAATATTTTTTGCCCACCTTTCCGGTTTTTCTTTGCCCGTTTTCCATCTCCTGACCGCTACCAATCGAAAGGCTTGATTTCTCTATGCTTTCCGGGTCTTCTGCCCGGGATTAGGGTTTCACTCTGATCTGATCCCATGGAATATCTCGCCATTCTGATTTGTTTGGTGTTCTCCGGCTTGTTTTCGGGAGCCGAGATTGCGTTCTTTTCTCTTCCCGAAAGCCGGTTGCAAACCTTAAAGGAGGAAGGCCGCCGGGCAGGAGCCTTGGCGCTTTCTCTCAGACAAAATCCCCAGCGACTTCTGTCGACCATCCTGATCGGGAACAACGTCGTCAACCTGACGGCCGCCGCGTTGGTTTCCATGGTTGCCTTTGAACATTTCGGATCCGAAGCGGTCGCGATTGCAACAGGAGCGCTGACGATTTTTGTGTTGATCTTCGGAGAAATCGTTCCCAAAACCCTGTGCGCCAAACACGCACCGTCCGCCGTCCAATTTTTTGCGTATATGATCTATTGGGCGTCAAAGCTCTTCGCTCCGGCTTTGTTCCTGTTGGAGCCCCTGATTCTGAAATTGACCGGAGGACGGGGGCTGGCTGTCCCGTTCGTGACGAAAGAAGAACTGAAGATCATGATCGAGGCGGGAGGTAAAGCCGGGGTGCTCGAATCCGAAAAGGTCGAGATGATCAAAAACCTGTTCGAGTTCACCGAGCTTACGGCCAGGGACGTGATGACCCCGAGAATCGATTCGGTCGTCATGGACAGCAGCCTCACGTTGGACGATGCCAAAGAAGACTTGTTCAATACCAAACATTCACGGATTCCCGTCTATGAGGGCATCCGCGACAACATCACGGGCATTCTGTATCGGACTCATGCGTTGATCGAATTGGCCCAAGGCAATCGCACCAGCCGGCTCAAGGATTTGGCTCTCCCGCCACTCTTCATTCCGATTTCCAAACCTGTCGGTGATCTGCTGAAGCAGTTCCAGCAGGAGAAACGCCACATTGCGATGGTCGTGAACGAATTCGGCGGGATCATGGGATTAGTCACCACGGAAGATCTGTTGGAAGAGGTCGTGGGTGATATTCTCGACGAGACGGACGTGACCGAGGAACTGATCAAACGGACCGGCAAGAATGAGATTTTGGTGAGCGGGCGAACGGAAGTTCGCAAAATCAACGAATTTCTGAAGGTTGCCCTGGATAAAGACGAAGACGTTGTCTTCTATACCATCAGCGGGCTCATCCAACAGCACCTCGGCCATATTCCTGCGGTCGGTGAGGAACTCCAGGTGGCCGGTTGTTTGCTGACCATCCGGGAAGCCGATACCCGATCCATCAAGAGCGTCCAGATCCACAAACTGGAGGACGCCTCCGAGGAAATGCTGGAGCCTGCCCAGGCCGGTTCATCCCAATAACGCCGGCCGTTTCGTCTTTTCCTCAATCGACGCCGGCGGTCCGGATCAGTTCAAGAAATCCGGCTTCATCAAGCACGGGAATCCCCAAACGCCTAGCCTCGTCCAGTTTCGACCCCGGAGCCTTTCCCGCGACCACGTATGCGGTGTGTTTGCTGACACTGGAGGTGACCCGTCCGCCAAGCGCTTGAAGGCGTTGCGCGGCTTCCTGCCGGCTCACACTCTCCAGCCCGCCGGTGAACACAATACTTTTCCCTTTCAAGGGTGCGGTCTGTTCACTTGTCTGCCGGGAAACGGCCTGCACGTTCACGCCCCATCTCTTCATGCGATTGAGCGCGGCCACGTTTCGCTGTTCGGCAAAGAAACTGACCACGCTTTGCGCAATTTCAGGTCCGATATCGCGAATGTCCACCAGTTCCTCCCGGGTCGCAGTCATAAGCTTCTCCAACGAACCGAATTGCGCGGCCAGAATCCGCGCGACGTGCTGGCCGACGTGATGAATGCCGAGCCCGAAGAGAAATCGTTCCAATGACGGGGTTTTACTCTGCTCAATAGCCGACAGCAATTGGGTAGCTGATTTCTCCGCGAATCCGTCCAGGCTCAGGAGTTGATCCTTGGTCAAGCGGTACAGATCCGACAGATCTTTCACAAAGGCTTTATCGACCAATTGCGCGACGGTTTTTTCTCCCAGTCCGTCGATATTGAGGGCGCCTTTTGAGGCAAAATGTTGAATGCCTCCTTTCAACTGCGCTGAGCACACCGTTTGCCCCGTACAATAATAGACAGGGCCTTCCTGCACCACGGACGACTGACACACCGGACAGGCAAGAGGGACATCGAACGGAGCGGCGCGTTGTTCGCCGGGGATCGCAATCCGTTCGACAATATCGGGGATCACGTCTCCTGCCCTCTCGACTTGACCGTATCTCCTACTCGCACGTCCTTGCGCGTCACCTCTTCCACGTTGTGCAACGTGGCCCGGCTGATCGTCACGCCGCCGACTTCTACCGGCGTCAATAACGCAATGGGCGTCAACGCTCCGGTTCTCCCCACCGACACCACAATATCTTGCACGGTCGTCAATTCCTTGCGGGGAGGAAATTTAAAAGCGATCGCCCAGCGCGGGCTCCTGGATTTTTCGCCGAGTTGCTCCTGCTGATCCCGGGAGTTGAGCTTCACCACGATGCCGTCGATTTCAAAGGGCAAGTCCTCCCGCTGTTCCATCATGCCGTGGTGAAAGGCGATCACTTCCTCGATGCTATGACAGACTTGTCGTTGTATAGATTCTGGGACCGGCAAACCCCACGTTTCCAGTAGGGAAACGGTCTCCCAATGCGTACGCGGGAACGGATCGGATGAGACCATCAGGTCATAACAGGTAAGCACCAGAGGTCTGGAGGCGGTAATCTCATAATCCAGTTGCCGGAGTGAACCGGACGCCGCGTTGCGTGGATTCGCAAAGGTCTTTTCACTTCGCTCGGTCAATTGGCGATTGAGGGCCTGGAAATCGGGAAGGCGCAGATACACTTCGCCCCGGACCACGATTCGTTGCGGCACGTTTCCCTTAATTTTCTGGCACTCCAGCCGAGCAAGGATCGATCGAAGGTTCGGAGTGATCACTTCTCCTGTTTGCCCGTCGCCCCTGGTTGCGCCACGAGTGAACGTCCCGTTTTCATACACAATGACAACCGACAACCCATCGTATTTCGGCTCGACCACGTATTCGATCCGGTCGAGGTCGAGTTCCTTTTTTACACGGTTGTCAAACGCCTGGACTTCATCCGGCACCAGAACCGAATCCAGACTCAGCAACGGCCGATCGTGCGGCACTTTCGAGAAATGTTCAAATCGTTCACGACGTGCAGCTCCAACCCGTTGCGTGGGCGACTCCGGAGTCAGCAGATCGGGATATTGCTCTTCCAGATTTTGAAGCTCTTTGAACAGCTTGTCGTATTCCGAATCCGAAATTTCCGGTTCGCCGAGATCATAATAGAGCTGGTTGTGCCGTTGAATCTGCTCGCGCAATTCGGCGATTCGATCTTGAACGTGAGGGGGCGCGTCAGGTGGGGACATGGCTGCACGCAAAAGGCCGGTACCGGCTTGCACTATCCTTGAATGAATTGACCGGCGAAACTTCTGATTTCGTGCCCGTTGAGCACGTGAAAACGACGCAAGCTGGCCACGGTCTGTCCCGAAAACCGCGACAGGGAAATCGGGATGAGCCTGCGCTCGAACTTTTTGGCAATATGTCTCCACCGGGCCAGCGGCGGAACGGGACTCACGAGCGTGATATGTTTTTCCACGGAATGAAGGGCCGCACCGGCAATGAGGCGCTCCTCCAGGGTTTTCGCAAAATCGAGCCGGGAATCTTCCCAAATATCAGGAATCGGCCGCGGAGGAAACAGGAACAGCGTACCTCCGTATTGAGACTGGCCGATCCCCGGTCCGACCATGTTTTCCAAAAACGGGGTGGCGTAAAAGCAGAGCGTGGATTCTTCGACGTGCTCCGCGTACCACGTGGCCTGCCATGAAAATTTCTCGCGGTCCGCAGGCACCTCGAAGATAAATACCACGATTTCCACGGTGCCGCGGGACGGCGGGATTTCTTTTACGTACAGATCTATCACTTTCTTCCGAGGATCCCAGTGGCGCAAGGTTTCCCGCATGTCGATACCATCGCGAATCGAGGTCGTGAATTTATCGACACGGGCCAGATCCTCCCCGAGCAACGCTTTGCTCTGTTCCCGAACGTGGGCTGTAAAGCCTTCGATGCGATTATCTTCCGGCGGCCAGGAACATTGACCCAAGGGATTCCAGCGATAGGCCCATTGGCGTCGTTTCCTCAAGTCCTGTCGCGGTGTGAGCGACAACGTTCGCCATGCCAGTGGCGTACTCCCCAACCGGTTCTTCGCGGTGCATACGCGGCCGTCCGGAGACTCGAGCCGGCCAAGGCCAATCGCATACGGCGGCGATGCCGCGCGTAAGGCTTCGTCCGGTTCGTACGCGTAACTCTTTGCCGTTTCGAGCAGGGTCACCGCGAATTCGTCTCCGGCGAATTGTTTGGCTGCCAGGGACAGGGTATACAAATCCGGCGTCAACCGGCGTTCACTCAACGCAAGATTCCTCACGTATTGCAGATACATCTGGAGCAACTGGGGCGTTACCCAATTGGATTCCTGTTGCAATTGCGCCGGTCGCATGGCGATCCATCGCAGCCGGGTTTCGAGCAGCAATTCCTTAATCCCGTCGACGGATAACTGATCGTCGGACCGGGCCTCGACCCGTCTCCGCTCGAACAGCTCCGTCAAAAAGGGCAATTCACAAAGCAGAAAATACAACGTACGGGGTTCGACAAGATGGAGGGCCGGACGGCCTTCCAGGGGTTCGGGAACCTCGTATGGCCACCGGTTTTGGTAGGCGTCGCGCAGCCACGGCCAATCTTCGACGGAACATGCACACAGAATAGAACGATAATCCAATTCAAGCTCGTGCAGCTTGAACGCCATCCATTTGATACGCGTCCAGCGTTGGCTGTGCGGTTTGGGATACGGGAGAAAGGGCAGCGCGGCCCCGGAAAACGAGGCGAGGGACACGCTTTTCAGCGCATACGGATCGGGAGCGGGATATTCCGTCGGGTCATACACGGTCACGTCCCGGTCGATATAAATCCGATCGACCCCCTCCTCCATAGCCGTCCGGATCGCAGCAATGACGGGTTGGCAGGGATCAAGAGGAATGTAACTGCATTCGGGACGTTCGTGGCGGTCCGCTTCCGGCAGCACCACGACGCTGACGACGGGCAACTGCCTGATCCCTTCCTCAACCGGGTCCTCGACCGATGCCGGCAACGGGAGGGCCACACAATCAAACCTATGCTTCAGCCACAGATCGCGAACGGCCCTGGCCACGTCGGAACTGCCGTGACAAATCGGCACGACGTGTAAGCGGGGAGAAAGACGGAATACTGCATTGTCCTGTTGAGACAAAGGACTCATGGACACTTATTTGTCGGGATGAAGCGGATCGTCGGGTTCAAAAAAGAAATCACCCAGCCCCCGGGGAAACGCCTGCTCGCCGACGGCGCGTTTTCTCTGTTGCGCGAGGCCATCCAAATCCAACGCCTCTTCACCAAGCACCTTGATGAGCGCTTCTCGCCAAATCTCGTCGCGGGACAAGGGATGTGACGGATCCTGCGCCAACCGTTTCAGCGCATACTGTACCAGGTGTATGCCGTCCCTCACCGAAAACCCGAGATCGAGTCGATGCGCCCTTTGCAGAAAATCAACGGTGATGGTCAGAATTTCCTGCGGAGAAAACGGCAGATGATAGTGGAGGATGGCCAACTCGTGTTCACGAGCCGGAAACTCGAGTTTCAAACTGGGTTGGAGACGTGAAAGGATGTAATCCGGCACCTCATAGGTGGAGGCATCTTCATTCATGGTCACACAACACCGGAAATCCTGATGGGCATTGATCCGAATGCCGGCCACCACGGATTCCACCGAGCGCCGGTGATCGAGCAAGGGTGCGAGGGACGCCCAACTTTTCTCATTCATCCGATTGCCTTCATCCAACAAACAGGCTCCGCCGGTCAACATCGCGGTGACCAACGAGGACGCCTGGTACTGAATCGTGTTCCCCTCGGCGATCACCGGAGTCACCAACAAATCCTCGGGCCTCGTATCGGCCGTACATTGATACACGTAGAAGTCCTGTTTCCGTTCCCGCGCGGCGGACGTGGCCAAAGTCGTCTTGCCAATGCCGGGCTGGCCGATGATGCGCGGACACAACGGAAGATCTTTTTCATCGACCACGAGCCAGCACGCCAGGAGTTGTTGAAGGACTTCCCGATCGCCGATCCATTCCTGTTGCGACGTATCAGGCTGGGCCAGGCGCAGGGAAATCCCCTCGACTTCCATCATGCCATGTGACTCAGGGTGTCGTTGGGAGCTGTGAGACATGGGTATTGTTTTTGGCAAAATTTAAAAGCAGGATCAAGCACAAGCTAGCATAGGCATTTTCAAGGGTCAATGAAGCGGTTTTCCGTCCACCGCGAGTTTTGCTTCGAGGCCAGGCGTGGCCCGGCAATGCCGGCATTTGACATCCCTGGAGGCCTCTCTCTATTCTGGATTGCCAAGCTATTCATGAGTATCTGCCGAATTTCACCTCCAGACTGACACTAACATTCGAAAGAGAGCCTGCCGATGATTCCAAAACCGCAGTCCGAAGTCCGATGCCAACCTGCACCTTCCCTCTACTCGACCGGATGGATGTTTCACATAGGCATACTTTGTCTGCTGGGCATCGTTCTGTCAGCGGGATGCGTCAGTTCCGAAAAACTCAAGGCGGAAAAAGTTCGAGCCTTGAACTTTCAACGCTTGTTGGCACAAGAAGAAAAACGCGCAAACACATTGAATGCCCAATTGGCGCAAAAAGATAAGGAAATCGGCAAACTCAATAACCAATTGAAGGAGACCAAGGATAAAATTGGAGTATTGGAATCGCAAAATCGCAATCTGACCGCCGAACTCAATGCCCTTCGAAAGCAAAGCCTTCTCCTGCAGGAACAGGAACCTGCTCCGGACTCCCCTGGCCTTTCGCAAGCCCCTGACACGTCCACAGACGGGCCTCCTTCCGAAGCATCGCTATCCGATCCTTTTGTGAGCGATGAAGAATTACTGAAAATTCTGGAGTAGGTCGGGTTAGGAAACGTAACCTGGCAGGCCAACCCGCAACCCGCAAGGCCACTCGGCAGGATTGACATTTTCGGGCTCTCCTTTTATTCTATTCTTAGTATAGATGGTCGATGTTTTTCTTCCAGCCTAACCATCTACAGATGCGTTTCCTCACAAACCTACACGGATAAAACCAGAAAGAGAGCCTGACCATGACCTCGAACCCTCAGCCCGGCGCACAGCACCCGCAAAACCTTGGCTCATCTTCAAACGGATTGGCGCCTCGGTTTGGAATGCTTTGCCTGATGAGCGTCGTGTTGTTATCGGGCTGTGTGAGTACCGGAGAATACGAGGCAGAAAAAGCCAAGGCCCTGAACTTCCAGCGGCTATTGGCACAAGAGGAACAGCGGACGGACGAACTCGACGCCCGCTTGCAGGAAGTGCAACAGGAAGTCTCGTCGTTAGGATCTCAAAACCGTGAACTGGCCGCTGAGCGTGACTCCCTGCGAGACCAAGTCGCGCGCCAGCAAACAAGTGTTCAAGCCGGCGACGTACCCGACCCTGCGAGCGACATGGACATCTCGCCCGACATGTCGTTCTCCGACCCCTCACTCTCAGAGTTCGACTTAAGTGATTTTTCGTTCGACGAGTCCGAGTTCAACGACCTGGGCATGGAGAAAGCCGATGCCACCGGCATGGGCACACCGACCTATTACACGGTGGTTAAGGGAGACACCCTCTACCGGATCTCCCGCACGTATGGCGTGACCGTAGAGCAATTGAAAAAGTGGAACAACCTGACCGATAATATCATTGGCATTGGTCAACGATTGATCGTCAGCCGGCCGTAACCACCCTCTTCACAGCCAGTCCCGTTTCGGAAACCCTCGTTTTCTCGACGCTTTCGTTGCGTTTGCCCCAAGTCCCGCGTCGGCTCCTTTTTTATTGAGATTATTCCGTCAAAAGGAGGATGATAAAAGCAAGACACTCATCATGTTCTCATCAAAGGAGGTGTGCCATGAATAAATCGCTCATAGGAACGCTCCTCGGAATCGCCTTCTTTGTGCTTCTCGTCTTTCCCCTCTATGGAAAATCCGGCGATCAAGGCACCGGCGGCGTGCCTCCGCGAGTGGTGGCTGATTATATTCACGCCATCATTCAAGCCGACCGCACGCTCTATACGACCCACGTGGTCGAACGGATGGAAACGCATCAAGTCGTGACTTCCCGGGAATATTGGAAACAAACCAAATCGTTACCCCTTCCCGCCCAAATGTTGTTGCTATCGGGATTGCACGTGAAGCAGCAGGGGCTGGGGCTCCAATTCCGGTTGGCCAGCCTGCATCCCATTTATGAGAAAAACGGACCGACCACGGATTTTGAGAAAGCCGGACTCGCTGCCGTGCTGGAAGATCCGAGCCGGCCCTACACCGGTGTCATCCAACGGGGAACGCAAAAATTTTTCAAAGCCATCTATGCGGACCATGCCGTATCAGTCTCCTGCATCAATTGCCACAATGGGCATCTGCTCACCTACAAGAAGGATTACAAACTGGGGGACGTCATGGGCGGGATCATGATTTCGTTTCCCATTGAGTGAGACTGGCCGTTACCTAACCAACGGAGCCGGGTGTTCTGCAACCGAGGGCAAGGACCCTTTGGTGGAGGACTGTTCAAACCGCAACCCGTTCACCGTCACGTTCCAATGCCAGTATTCCCCATTTCGCGTGGAAAACATCTCCACCTCGATGCGGTGGCCGCGGTCCACGGAAACGGGGCGGTCGATAGGGAAAAAGGCCAGCCCCCAATGCGAAGCTTTATCCCGGGGGCCATTGGAGATACTGAGTCCCGGGACCAATTCGGCGCTGAACCAACCTGCCAGTCCATGCAACCAGCCCTGCCGCCTGGCATTGACGGAGAAGCCGGCTTTGACTTCCGCCTGCGTCGTTGTTCCGAATTCAATTTCCTGCACGCGCAGAGGATCGCCAAGAAAGGTTCCTTCATGCAGTTTCAGCGGATGAAAATTATTCACCGTCAAATCGCGAACCGGTGAGAAATCGAACCCCTGACACCGGTTCACCCAAAAATCGACCACGTGCTCGTAAAATTGCGGCATTTCGACGGGAACGAGGAACAGGTCCGCGCTATGGGGAATGAGTCTTCTACCTTTTTTGAGAAAACGATCCCGGGCATCGATCAGCGATCCGAGGATCCCTTCTTCAAACCCGAACGTGCCCATCGTCTCCGTCACGATCACGTCCGCCGGTTCAGGCAACTTCACGTTGAACGACGAATCGTTGTAAAAGGTGATCCGATCCTGAAATCCGTTTTTCGCCGCCACGAGTTCGGCAATGTTGATCACGGCCTCGCTCTCTATGGCATACACGTGACGAGCACCGGCACGACACGCGAAAAACGAGAGAATGCCCGATCCGCAACCCACGTCCACGACCACGTCGCCCGGTTTCACGACGCGGGAAATCGCTTGGCTGTAGGCACCCGTCCGCGTCTCATCAACCAACATCGACAGGTGATAATTGATGAAATCCGTATACTTCGTCATCACGCCCTTTCTCCTGCTTTCCACGTCAACGTTGCCACGAGGCACACCCGCATTCTACTAAAGGACGCCTCATACTAGAGCATGGTACACTACCGGGCAAGGCCCTGACAGCCAATTAGACTCGAACCTGGCCGGCGCTTCAGGTTACCGGAAAAAATGCAGACCACCTCGCACTCATGGCGGCATTCCCTGCGGTCGTTCGGGCACCCGCGCGTCATCACGATGTTGTTTCTCGGCTTCTCGGCCGGGCTTCCTCTCCTGTTGATTTTTTCCTCGCTCTCGTTGTGGTTGCGTGAAGCCGGAGTCGAACGGGCAACCGTGACCTTCTTCAGTTGGGCTGCCCTGGGCTATTCCTTCAAGTTCGTCTGGGCGCCGCTCGTGGATACATTGCCCATCCCTCTCCTGACGTCGTGGTTGGGACGGCGGCGCGGGTGGATGCTGCTGGCGCAGGGATCCATTATTGCGGCAATTGCCGGCATGGCCCTGATCGACCCTGCCGGAAGACACCTGACCATGATGGCATTGGCCGCCGTGCTGCTGGGCTTTTCATCCGCCACGCAGGACATCGTGATCGACGCCTACCGCATCGAATCCGCAGACGTGTCGCTTCAAGCCCTGATGTCGTCCACCTATATCGCGGGGTATCGTATCGGGATGCTGGTGTCGGGAGCGGGGGCTCTGTTCCTCGCCAGTGCGTTCGGATCGGCCAAGGGCGCCTATGACTATCAGGCTTGGCAGTGGGCCTATCTCATCATGGCTGCGGCCATGTCAGTGGGCGTGCTCACCACGCTCGTTATTTCCGAACCGGCCACTCGTGAAAAGCCTATGCCGTCCAGATCGACAAAAGATTACGCGGGGATTCTGTTCATGTTCGTCGCGGCCGTCACCGGATTCATTATGGTGTTTTATCTTTCATCCGAACCTGCGGCTGCTTTGAGCCAGGCGCTCAGCGGCGTGCTCGGCACCCAAGCCGCCGCGAGGTTTCTGGTCGAAACGGCCAGACTGGGTGCGGGCGTGGCAACGGCATGGCTGATCGCCACACTCATGATTCGCGCCGGAGCGGTCAACCGGGACATGATGCAGGATATCTACATCGCCCCGCTGAAAGACTTTTTCGGACGATACGGATTGAAATCCGCGATACTGCTCCTGCTGCTGGTCGGGGTTTACCGGATTTCCGACATTGTATCGGGTGTCATCGCCAACGTGTTCTACCAGGACGTGGGATTCACCAAGCCGGAAATTGCCGGTGTCGTGAAAACCTTCGGGTTGTTCATGACCATTGCCGGCGGGTTTCTGGGAGGTCTCCTCTCCGTCAGATACGGTGTAATCCGCATTCTCTTCCTCGGCGCCCTTTTGTCGGCGGCCACCAACCTTCTGTTTATCGCGTTGGCCGCCGTGGGCCACGATCTCAGCATGCTCTATCTGGTGATCTCCGTCGATAACCTGTCCGCGGGGTTGGCTAGTGCCGCCTTTGTCGCCTTTCTCTCCAGCCTCACCAATATCCGATTTACCGCCATGCAATATGCTATCTTCAGCTCGCTCATGACCCTATTCCCCAAAATCCTGGGAGGCTATTCAGGCACTATCGTGGACAGCCTGGGCTATTCACATTTTTTCACGCTCACCGCCTTGCTGGGGCTCCCCGTGCTCATACTCGTTTGGCAGGCACGCAACTATTTGGACCCGCCCGCCGGAACGAATCGGCAATAAACAACGTCACACTTCCTCGGAAACGGAATTGACAAGCGCACCGATGCCTTCGATTTCAATGGTGACCTTGTCTCCTTTCTTCAGAAAGACCGGCGGGTTTCGTGCAAACCCGACACCTTGCGGAGTCCCCGTCAGGATGACCGTCCCCGGCAGCAACGTCGTCCCTTCGCTCAAAAAACTGATGAGGGCCGGGACGTCGAAAATCATATCCGCGGTAGTCGAATCCTGCATGATCTTGTCGTTCAGCATGGTTTTGATCTTGAGCGTATTGGGATCAGGGATCTCGTCAGGGGTAACCAGGCAGGGACCAAGGGGGCAGAACGTATCAAAAGATTTTCCCCTGCACCATTGTTTACCCCCACCCTCTTTTTGCCAACGACGGGCACTGACGTCGTTGGCGCAGGTGTACCCCAATACGTAGTCGAAGGCCTGGTGCCGTTCAACGTTCTTCGCAGACTTTCCAATGACCACGGCCAATTCACATTCGTAATCCACTTGCCCCGGGGCGATCTTGGGAATGACAATGGGATCGCCGGGATTGGCCAGCGCATTCACCGCCTTGATAAACAGTACGGGATATTCGGGAAGCCGTGTGCCGGTTTCTTCCGCGTGTTGTCTGTAATTCAGCCCTATACAAAGAATGGACCGAGGTTCAACCGGAGCGAGCAATTTTCCAATCCGAACGATCCGGTCGGTTACCCGGCGAGTTGCGAAAATCGTTCCCTCGATGAGTCGAGCCGATCCCTCGTCCACCCACTCACCGTAGTGAACGTCGCCCGCACTGTCCTGAAACCGGATGATTTTCATCGAACTTCCGGAGAGAAGCTCTGCGGGTGCGTTTCCCCACCCGCATGCTTCCCGACCGAATTGCCTTCGTTAAAGAAAGTAGTATACCATGCTCTCCGGAGGGAATCTTTACGCACGCCTGACGTTGCACGCATGCCTTTAACGCAATTCCGTAAAAGTGCCGATATGGATGATCTCGCTCTTCTGAAAACCGTTCCTCTTCTTTCCTTTCTTCCCGATGATGCCCTCGAAGACATCAGGACGAAGCTGGTCGAACAGCAGTATGAGAAAGGCGAGTTCATTTTCCGGGAAGGCGAAAAAGCCGAATGGTTTTATTTCCTGAAACAGGGAGCGATCAAATGTTTGAAGTACGCTCCGCAGGGGGATGAACTGATTCTCAAAATCCTGCTCCCCGGCGAGATGTTCTGCTGCGAGTCGGTCACCTTCGAAGGCGATACGGTCCACCCCGGCAATGCCCAATCCCTTGGCCCAACCACCGTTCTGAAACTCAACAGGGCGATCTATTTCGAGTGCATGCACCAGCACCCGCCCGTGACGATGCAAGTCATCAGCTATCTCGGGAACCGCCTCAAGGAATCGCAGGACCTCGCCAAGAGCCTTGCCCTCGACCCCGCCGAGACCCGGGTTGCCGCTCTATTATTGCGGCTTGCCGAAAAACTTGGCGAGAAGGCACCGGAAGGCGTCTATATCGGTATCCAGCTCACCCGGCAGGAAATTGCGCATATGATTGCCGTCACGGAGGAGACCACTGTTCGCATTTTGACCCGGTTGAAAGAACAGGGCATTCTCTTGGCTCAATCAGGGAAAAAACTCATCATTACCGACATGGACGCCTTGAAAAAGCTTGCTTCTTGACCTTCCCGATTCTTTTTTCATCGCTCCCGTCTCCCCTCTCGCTGATTCCTTCCGGTAAAAAAGTTGCAGGAGTTGATCCATATCAATTTTTTTTGTATGTAGAGTTGATACAGTTTTTAACCCCTTACCAACGGATGCCTCGTCATATATGCCTCTACCGTTCTTGAAACACTAGGAGGAGGCATTCATTCCGCAATCCGGAACGACCATCGGTAAGACAGAACGTTTTATCTAACTTAAGGAGGTTGAATGATGCAGCAAGCATTTTCTCGCAAAGCAGGGGTTCGTAGCGCGTGGGTTGTCGCCCTGTGCCTGGCCGGTTGCCCGGTCCTGGCGTCCGCGGAAACCATCAAGGCCCAACTCTCGACGGCGCCGAACGTTCCTCCCCCCATCACCCGGACCAAACCGGCAACGGTCGTGGTCAATATGGAAGCGAAGGAATACGTCGGCACGATCGAGGAAGGGAAGCAATATAAATTCTGGAGTTTCAACGGCACGGTGCCCGGTCCCATGATCCGGGTGCGGGTGGGCGATACCGTGCAAATCCATTTGACCAACAGCAAGGACAGCACCGAAAGTCACAATATCGACTTCCATGCGGTCAATGGGCCTGGTGGCGGCGCCGTGAAACTGAATACCGAACCCGGAGAGAAAACCGGACTGAGCTTCAAGGCGATCAATCCCGGTCTCTACGTGTACCATTGCGCCACCGCATCGCCGTCGATTCCGGCACACATTGCCAACGGGATGTACGGCATGATTCTGGTGGAACCGAAGGGTGGCCTGCCTCCCGTGGACAAGGAATTCTATCTCCTTCAGAGCGATTTCTACACCAAGGAAGGCAAGGGCGGCGTCCTGGAATACGATGAGGAAAAAGGGTTGGCCGAACACCCCACCTACGTGGTCTTTAACGGGATGAAGGGTTCTCTGATCAAAACGCCACTCACGGCCAATGCCGGGGACAAGATTCGAATTTTCTTCGGCAATGCCGGGCCCAACCTGGTGTCGTCGTGGCACATCATCGGTGAAATCTTCGATAAGGTTTGGTCGGAAGGTTCGCTCACGACTCCACCCCTGGAAAACGTGCAGACCACACTGGTGCCGGCTGCAGGATCTTCCGTCGTGGAATTTACCGTCGAAGTCCCGGGCACGTATATCTCGGTGGACCACTCGATCTTTCGCATCGCGAAAGGCGCATTGGGTCTGCTGAAGGTGAAAGGGAAAAAGAACCCCGACATCTATAAGGGCATGTAATAAGCCGTCCCAAAAACAGTCAGGAACTGCCAGTCGGGACAGATCGGAATCGACTATTGAGCAATGAGAGGGTTATTTCGGGGCCATACATCATCCCTGCCCCACCCGGCCGGAACTTAACCCCCTATTGATTGAGGCGAGGGCGGCTCTCCCTCCAAGCCCTCGCCGGTCGGGTTCGTCAAGGCAGATTGGATTAGCGTAGCGGAATCCAACATTTCCCTTATCCCTTCCAGAAGAGTTCATATTCACGCAAATGCGTGAGTGTTGTCAGATCCGGCAACCGATCCAAAAAGACCCGGCCATGCAAATGATCCACTTCATGCTGGATCACGCGAGCGAAAAACCCTTCGGCCTCCAATTCTACGGCTTGACCTTGACGATCAAGACCATTGACCTTAACCCTCGTCCAACGCGGCACGAGCCCGCGTAAATCCGGCACGCTCAAACATCCTTCCCACCCCTCTTCCGTAGTCTCCGCGTGGTCCGTGATTGTGGGGTTGAGCAAAACCATCAGCGGAACGGCCGGTTGGTTCGGATAACGCGAGTTCTCCGGCGATACTTCGATCACGATGATCTGTTTGGACACGTGGACCTGCGGTGCGGCAATTCCCACGCCATTGGCATCCCGCATGGTTTCGACCATGTCGTCAATGAGTCGCTGGATTTCCCGCGAATGCAATTCCTCAGAAGAAACCGGTTCCGTCCCCTGTCGAATTTTCGGGTGCCCCAGCCTGGTAATTTTTAACAACGGCACGATCCGTTTCCCTTCGCCAAAACTCTTTGAGCTGTTGAGTTGTCATTCTGTAGCGTGGGCAGTTCCCTGTCAAAGAAAGTGGAAAGCGCTGGTTCCCTGCGACCATGAAGACAAGAAAAACAGCCCTCCGACTACGTTTCATTGACTTGTTTTGAAGCCGCATGATACCGTGCCGATCATGAAAAAGCCTTGTTATTCAATAAGTTTCGACCAGTTTCGCCGGTTGGCTACAATGGGGAACCTGGTGCCGGTGTTTCGCGAAATTCTGGCGGACCGGGAAACGCCGGTCAGCGCGTTTTCGAAAATCGATTCCGGCGACACGGCTTTCCTGTTTGAAAGTATCGAAGGAGGCGAGCGCTGGGCGCGGTACTCTTTTTTGGGCAGCAGTGCCACGCAAGTGCTGTGGGAGGAGGACGGCACCCTCTACGTCAAAAAGGGGCGCAAAACCGAAACCCATCCGCTGGGAGACAATCCCTTAGACCATATCCGGACGATCCTGGACGAGTTTCAGCCGGTGCATGCGCCCGACCTCCCTCGCTTTGTCGGAGGAGCCGTTGGCTATCTGGGGTATGACGTGGTGCGATTTTTCGAACCGATTCCCGGGTATCCCAAGGATTCCGCCCGCTTGCCCCTGTTTGCCTTCTTCATCACGGATACGCTTTTGATCTTTGATAACGTGCGGCACACGATCAAAGTCGTGGCCAATGCGCATATTGCATCTTCCTCCAAAGCGGACGTCAGATCCGCCTACGTGGACGCCACGACCCGGATCGAAAAAATGATTGCGAAGCTCAAAACCCCCTTGCGGTACCGGCCTGCCCCCGCGCGCCGGCACGTTCCGCGGTTCACGTCCAATATGACCCAGGCCACCTTTGAAAAAATGGTGATGCGGACCAAAGAGTACATTCAGGCCGGTGATATCGTGCAGGCCGTGGTCTCCCAACGATGGCAGACCAGGATTCGGACGTCCCCGTTGGAAATCTATCGCGCGTTGCGGGTGATCAATCCTTCACCGTACATGTTCTATCTCCGGGTGGCGGGAGTCGAATTGGTCGGCTCCTCACCGGAAATCCTGGTCCGGTGCGAAGAGGATCAGGTGGTTGTCCGGCCGATCGCCGGGACTCGAAAGCGCGGGGCCACGGTCGCCGAAGACCAGGCGTTGGCCGAAGAACTGTTGGCCGATGCCAAGGAACGCGCAGAGCACGTCATGCTGGTCGATTTGGGACGGAACGACGTGGGCCGCGTGGCGCAAACGGGCACGGTCGCGCTTGATCCGTTCATGAAAATCGAACGATACTCTCACGTCATGCACATTGTCTCGCAGGTGACGGGTGCGTTGAATCCGGGGCGCGACGCGTATGACGTCATGAAGGCATGCTTCCCGGCCGGCACGGTTTCGGGAGCGCCGAAAATTCGAGCCATGCAGATCATCGAAGAACTCGAACCCACGCAACGCGGGCCCTATGCCGGCGCTGTGGGCTATTTCAGTTTCTCGGGCAACATGGATACCTGTATCAATATTCGAACTATTGTCTTTAAAGGCCGGGACGCCTTTGTTCAGGCAGGGGCCGGGATCGTCGCCGATTCGGACCCGACCAGGGAATACGAAGAAACGTGCAGCAAGGCCCGCGCCATGATGCGCAGCATCGAAATGGCCGAACAAGGATTGGAATAATCGTATGCTGCTCATGATCGACAATTATGACTCCTTTACGTACAACCTGGTGCAGTACCTAGGGAAACTGGGCGCCGATATTGAAGTGTATCGAAACGACAAAATCACGGTGGATAAGATTACGGAATTGAATCCGGAACGCATTGTGATCTCTCCCGGTCCCTGCACGCCCAACGAGGCGGGGATTTCCGTGGAGGTAATCCGGCGTTTTGCCGGGCGCGTTCCGCTGTTGGGCGTCTGTCTCGGGCATCAATCCCTGGCCTTTGCCTTCGGCGGTGAAATCATTCGCGCCGATCGCCTGATGCACGGCAAAACGTCGTTGGTCAAACACGACAATCAAACGGTTTTCACAGGCCTGCCCAACCCGTTCGAAGCTACGCGGTATCATTCGCTGATCGTCAACAAGGAAACCCTGCCCGATGATTTTGAAATTTCAGCGGTCACGGAGGAAGGCGAAATCATGGGGCTCCGGCATCTTCCGACCGGTGCGGAAGGCGTGCAATTCCATCCGGAATCGATCCTCACGAAATCCGGCATGGATCTCTTGCAAAACTTTCTTGGACCAGGATCCGGGAATGGCAAAGAGAAGACGGCATGATCAAAGACGCTCTCACGAAATTGGTTGACGGCGTCAACCTTATGGAAAAAGAAGCCTATGACGTGATGATCGAGATCATGCAGGGCGCGACCTCCGAATCCCAAATTGCCGCCTACCTCATGGGCCTTCGGATGAAGGGCGAGACCGTCGAAGAAATCACGGGGTCGGTCAAAGCCATGCGTGAAATGGCCGTGCGGATTCACGTGGGCAATCCCCAGGTCGTGGATACCTGCGGAACCGGCGGCGATCGATCCAATACCTTTAATATTTCCACCGCAACGGCGTTCGTGGTGGCCGGCGGAGGCATCACCGTTGCCAAGCATGGGAACAGGTCTGTCTCTTCACGGTCCGGGAGTGCGGACGTGTTGGCCGCCATGGGCGTCAAGATCGACCTGCCGCCTGAACGCGTGGAAGCCTGCGTCAATGAAATCGGGATCGGCTTTTTGTTTGCACCGCTCTACCACGGGGCGATGAAACATTGTGCCAAGCCTCGCTCCGAAATGGGCGTCCGAACGTTGATGAACATCATGGGGCCGTTATCCAATCCCGCCGGGGCCGGCGTCCAGATCCTAGGCGTGTATGATCAGGCCTTGACGGAAAAACTGGCTCAGGTCCTCATCCGCTTGGGCACCCAACATTGTTTTGTCCTGCACGGCAAGGACGGATTGGATGAAATCACGTTGACCGACTTCACCTACGTGTCCGAAGGCAAAGCCGGACGGGTTTCGAGTTATCACCTTACCCCGGAGGATTTCGGATTGAGCCGGGTGAGTCCGAAAGACCTGAAAGGCGGAACTCCCGAAGACAACGCAGCCATCATCCAGGACATTCTCAAGGGACATCATAGCGCCAAACGGGACGTGGTCCTCATGAATGCCGCCCCGGCGTTCGTGGCTTGCAAAAAAGCCAAAAATCTGAATGACGGGTTTGCCCAAGCCGCGCGTACGTTGGATAGCGGTGCCGCTCACGAGAAGTTGCAGAAACTCGTCCGGTTTTCCAATGAGGCCACCGCGTGATTCTGCATCGTATCCTGGAACATAAGAAGGCGGAGCTTCGCCGGAAAAAAAGCCGCGGATACCTGGCCGAACTCAAAGGGAAAATCGCCGACCGCCCCGCGCCGTCCGGCTTTATCAAAGCCCTGGAGGAAACCTGCACGCCGGATTGTCCGGCACTAATAACGGAAGTCAAGAAGGCGTCACCCAGCCAGGGCCTGATGCGCCCGGAATTTGCAGATCTGTTCGATCCGGTCGAAATTGCCGGCACGTATAAGGAACACGGGGCGGCGGCAGTCTCGGTGTTGACGGACCAGGAATTCTTTCAAGGGCATTTGGACCACTTGGCCCGCGTCAAGGACCACGTGGGGCTCCCGGCGTTGAACAAGGAATTCATGATCGAAGATATCCAATTCTATGAAGCCCGGGCCCATGGAGCCGACGCCGTCCTGCTCATCGTAGCGGCCCTGGATCGGATTCAACTCGAAGATTTCTATTCGCTGGCCAAAGGCCTGACACTCGACGTGCTGGTAGAAACGCACGACGAAGCGGAAATCGACAGGACCTTGGAACGAATCCCCGACGCGACCCTGATCGGCATCAATAACCGGGACCTGACCACCTTCTCAACCGATCTCTCGGTGACCCAACGACTGGCCCAACGGATTCCGTCCGGGAAAGTCATCGTCAGTGAAAGCGGAATCCACAAACGCGAGGACGTCGTGCAGATTCTGGAATCCGGGGCCAAGGCCATGCTGGTAGGGGAATCCCTGGTTCGAGCCGATGATATCGGCGCCAAAATTCAAGACCTGCTGGGAACGGCCGGACAGGAAGATGAAGCCTCGCAGCCCGTCCAAGGAACCCGCTGGATTTAACGACCGCTTCCCGATCCTCAAATCATGGCTCTGCCGAAAATCAAAATCTGCGGCATCACGAACCCGATTGACGCCTTGCAAGCCATCGACGCCGGGGCCGATGCGCTCGGTTTCGTCTTCTACAAGAAAAGCCCGCGCCACGTGAGTCTGAACGTGGTCAAGTCCATTGTGGTCGATTTGCCGCCGTTCGTCTTGCCCGTCGGGGTATTCGTGAATGAGGAACCCGAGAAGGTGCGGAAGACCATGGACGAATGCGGGTTGGCGCTCGCCCAAATTCATGGAGACGAATCGGCCGAGTATTGTGAATCGCTGGGGCGCCCCGTTATCCGGGGGATCAGGCTTCGTGACCGCAACACCCTGTTCGCCATGGCCGAATACAAGGGCCGGTCGCGCGTTCGGGGATTCGTCCTGGACGCGTTTTCAGCGACGGCCTACGGAGGAACCGGCAAAACAGCGGACTGGAACCTGGCCGCGGAAGCCGCTCGATCCTTTTCCTTTTTGCTGGCGGGAGGACTCACTGCAGATAACGTCCAGGAGGCGATCCGGAAGGTGCAACCTTACGGCGTGGACGTCAGCAGCGGCGTCGAAGCCGGTCCGGGCAAAAAAGATCCGGCCAAAGTGACGGCCTTCATCCAAGCCGTCAAACTTGTCTCATCCTAAATCGAGCCGGTATACTGCCTCATAGTAACTACCCTTAGGAGTTGAGTTGTCATGAAAGGTCGTAATGAAACGTACCTCGACATTATCCGGCTACTCTTCCTCTCCCCTGATGGGAGAGGATTAAGGTGAGGGTAAAACAGAATTAAGACATCATGGCACGCGTTCCCGTTAAACAAAGCCGGTTCGGCAAATATGGAGGGCAATACGTTCCCGAAACCCTCATGCCCGCCATCATGGAACTGGAACAGGTCTATGCGAAACTTCGGACAGACCGCAGTTTTCAAAGGGAATTTCACGAATGCTTGAAACAATACGTGGGGCGTCCGACTCCCCTGTACTTCGCCAAACAGCTCACCAGGACGTTGGGTGGAGCCAGAATCTATCTCAAGCGGGAGGACCTCTGTCATACCGGCGCGCACAAGATCAACAACACCGTGGGCCAGGCATTGCTGACCAAACGCATGAAGAAACAACGCATCATCGCGGAAACCGGCGCCGGACAACACGGCGTGGCGGTCGCGACCATCGCCGCCATGTTCGGACTGGAAGCGGAAGTGTACATGGGGACGGAAGACATGGCACGCCAGGCGCTCAACGTGTTTCGCATGCGATTACTCGGCGCGAAAGTCACGAGCGTGGACGCGGGTAGCCGGACGCTCAAAGACGCCATCAGCGAGGCGATGCGTGACTGGACCACGAACGTGCGGACCACGCATTACCTGCTGGGGTCCGTGCTGGGGGCGCATCCCTACCCGATGATGATCCGCGATTTTCAATCGGTGATCGGACGCGAAGCGCGGCGACAAATCCTGGCCGACGAAGGGAAACTCCCCCATTGCCTGGTGGCTTGCGTGGGGGGCGGGAGCAACAGCATCGGCCTGTTCTACCCGTTTATCAAGGATGCCAAGATTCAAATGGTCGGGGTGGAAGCCGGCGGCATGGGCCTGACCAGCGGCAAACACGCCGCTCGATTTGCCGGCGGCATGCCGGGCGTACTGCATGGAACCATGACCTATCTGCTCCAGGACCGGCACGGTCAAGTCAACAGCACGCACTCGGTATCGGCCGGACTCGATTATCCCGCGGTCGGACCTGAACACGCCATGCACCATGACTCGGGTCGCATTCAATACACCTCGGCAACCGATCAGGAAGCCTTGGAAGCCTTCGACTTGTTGTCCCGGGAAGAAGGGATCATTCCCGCCCTGGAAAGCGCGCATGCCGTCGCGGAAGTCATCAAACTGGCGCCAAAGATGAAGAAAAACCAAATCCTGATCATGAACCTGTCGGGACGCGGGGATAAAGACGTCAATCAGATTGCCCAGATGCGGGGCATCCAATTGTAAGGAGCATCTGATTTAACATGCCCGCACATTCCAATCGCATAACCGCCACCTTTGACCGTCTTCGCCGAGAAGGGGAAAAAGCGCTGATCCCCTATATCATGGCCGGGGATCCTTCATTGGCCGAGACCGAAGACCTGGTGGTGGCTTTGGAAAAAGCCGGGGCAGACCTGATTGAAATCGGCGTCCCGTTTTCCGATCCCATTGCCGACGGTCCCGTGATCCAAAAGGCAGCCGAACGGGCGTTGCGAACAGGCACCTCGCTGCGCGGCATCTTACGGACCGTCAAATCCTTGCGAACCAAAACCCAGGTGCCGCTCATTTTGATGACCTACTATAATACCGTGATGGCCATGGGGGAGCAGGAATTCTGTGACGAAGCGGTCCGGGCCGGGGTCGATGGCGTGATTATTCCGGACATGCCGCCTGAAGAAGCCGACTCGTTACAACGGGCCTCCACGGCGAAAGGACCGTGCCTGATCTTTCTTCTCGCGCCGACGAGCACCACGGCGCGAAAAGCCGAAGTGATCAAACGCACCAGCGGATTCATCTATTACGTGTCCATTACCGGAATCACCGGGGCGAAACTGCGGGACCAGGCTTCCATCGAACGCAACGTGCGAGCGATCCAAAAGAAAGCCAAAAAACCCGTGGCCGTGGGATTCGGCATTGCCACCCCCAATGATGCCCGGCAAATCGCAGCCTTTTCCGATGGCGTCATCGTCGGCAGTGCCCTCGTCCGAAAAATAGAAGAATTCCAACATTCCACCGATTTGGTTCCGGAAATCAGCCGATTCACGGCCAGCCTGAAAGCCGCCCTCTCCGATTCGTGTTGAGCCTCGATGACGTCAACGCCGTTTTGACCGAGATGGCACCGGCTTGCGCCGGCGGATTCATCCAAAAGATCCAGCAGCCGACACCCGATACGATCATCCTCTCTCTGCGCCGGCCAGGGCGTTCTCTATCGATTTTACTTTCAACCCATTCCCAATACGGACGGCTGCATATCCTGAGTCAAAAAGTTCCATCAGTGCCAACGCCTCCATCGTTCTGTCAATACGCGCGCGCCCATCTCCAGGGAGCACAAATTCATCGTCTCACCCAAACGCCTGATGACCGCATCGTGTGGTTCGAGCTGCAAAAGGGCGAGCAGGTGTTCTTGCTAGTCGTCGCGTTAACCGGCCGTTCAGCCAACATCTTTGTCCTGGATGCACAAACCACGGTGCTCCGGTCTCTCAAACCGAGTCGACAGGCCATTGGGCAACCGTTTGCCCTCGCGCCTTGTCCTTGGGGTGGCGACAGTCCAACGGAAGCGTTTCTCCCCATGAATGATGCTGAGGAGAGATCCTTTCCCGTTTCCGAACGAATCGAGGCGTCTCATTCCACGTCCGAACTGAACGCCTCTCTTGAGGACGAACGCCAGCGGCAAATCGCGCGCTTGCGCAAACACGTAAAAAAATTGCAGCGACGGATCACGAAATTGACGCAGGATTTTGAAAAAGTCGATGCTTATCGCGAATATGGACGGTACGGCGAGCTTTTGAAAAGCCACGTCTCCGCTCTGAGAAAGGGACAGAAACAAATTACAGTCGTTGATTACTTTGATGAAAGACTGCCCGAACTTACGCTTCCGTTAAACCCTGAAAAGGACGGACCCGGAAATCTGAAAGACTATTTCACAAAGCATGGCAAATTTACCGGAGCACAAAAGAATCTCGTGCCCCGGCTTGACCAGGCCAAAACCGAATTGACGAAATTGCAGCAGGAATTACAGGCCTTGGAAAGTGAAAAAATAGTGGCCCCACAGGGAACTCAACAAGCGCCGGCGCGGTCGAACCGGCAGATGCCGCAACAGAACACACAACCTGCCAAGCCCAAAAGACAACCGGCCGTCCCCTACCGCCAGTTTTCCTCTCAGGACGGGTACGCCATCCTGATCGGAAAAACCGCCAAGGATAATGACGCCGTCACTTTCAAGGTATCCAAACCCGACGACCTTTGGCTACACGCCAGGGGCACGCCGGGATCGCACGTGGTCGTCAAACTGGAGAAGAAACAGCAGGTGCCGCCGGAAACCTTGAAGGACGCCGCGACCCTGGCCCTGTTTTACAGCGATTTGCGAAAAAGCGGAAAGGGCGAAGTCATCTATACCTCGAGAAAAAACGTCAGAAAACCCAAAGGCGCGCAACCCGGATCTGTCACGGTGTCGCAAGAAAAGAGCCTGTGGATCTTCGTGGACCAGGCGCGTTTGGACCGGCTGAAAGAATCCGGTTGATTTTCTTACTCCAGACAGGCAAGGGAAGAAAACAGAAGTGTATGAAAGGAGCACAACATGAACGATTCACTCACGGAAGAAGTCCGAAATCAGAGAAAGACGAACTATGAGGTTCATCCCCTCATTGTGAATCGATGGTCTCCCCGTTCGATGACCGGTGAGGAATTATCCGACGAAGAACTCATGCCGCTGTTTGAAGCGGCCCGCTGGGCTCCGTCGTCGTACAATGCGCAACTCTGGCGATTCGTCTATGCGAAACGACAAACCGCGTTCTGGGACACGTTCGTGGATCTGCTGGCCGAAGGCAATAAAGCCTGGGTTCCACAGGCCGCCGCCTTGGTCGTCGTCACGTCCAGAAAGTTCTTCGAACGGAATGATAAGCCTGCCGCCACCTATGCTTTCGATGCGGGTGCGGCATGGGAAAATCTGGCGTTGGAAGGCACGCGACGGGGATTGGTCGTACACGGCATGCAGGGATTCGATTATGAGAAGGCCAGGAGAGAGCTGCACGTCCCCGATAACTACGACGTACTGGCCATGATCGCCATTGGGAAGCGCGCACCCAAGGAATCCCTCCCCTCTCATCTGCAAGGGATGGAACGTCCGAACGACCGGCGCCCATTGGACGAAATCGTCGTGGCCGGACGGTTCGAGAGTGAAGAAAGGCCGTGAGATTTGAAAAAGATAGCGGTCCGTTACTCCCCGACCCGAAGCGCTGAATTATGAAAAAGCATTTGTATTACAATATGTTATATTTTCACAAATTGCCAACCCAACACCTGACCCCACATTTTCAAGACAATTAAAATCATACGATAAGATTAGTCTGTGACTCTAAACTCCCGGACATTGAGGGAACCCCGATCTTTGGAGACGACTCTTTAGGTCGTCCTCGCCGACATGTCCGCGGCGCAGACTCGCTTCCCAAAGCGAGTCAGGCGGCCAGGGCCGTCCTAGCGGACTGGCCGCCGATGCGGTTCACGTGGCTCCCTCGAGCCGACGTGAACGAGCCCGACACCCTCGGCCCCAGACGAGGGGCCGGGCGACCGGAAGCCCAACGGCTCGGCCCCCAGGCAGAGCCGACGGGAGGCGGAGCCCCAGCGACGCCTCACGGGTTGGGCTGCTGCGCTGTCGCGGCGCACGGGAGTGAGCCGTGACCAACCCCAGGAGAGAGGCGCGTCCAGCGACGTGAACCCAACGGGTTCCCTTGGGGTTGGTCACGGCTGGCGACCCCTCGCCCAAGCCGCGACAGCGCAGCGGGGTGAATGGCCCACATCCCCCGCGTTCAGCGGGGGGTGTGGAGCCAGAGGGGGCACCCCTGGGCGGGGCCTGGCGCTCCCAGGTCCCGCCGGTGAATGGGCCAAAAAGCGTTGTCCAAACGCGCAGTTGGCCCAGAGGCGCAGCCTCAGCCGGGTGTCGGCGCTCCCGGCACCCGGCCGTGACAGGACACGGGCCTGTCACGAGACCGGCGACGAGATGGCGACGGTCGGTGTATCGCCTCATTTACCGGTAAGGTTACCACTGACGCGCTACAGGGGTAAGATCAGCAGTAGAATAGGCGATACAAAGCCTCTGACACGGGGCGAGAAGACGGACGGGTCAGAGAACATTTCAGGTGAACCGGCACCGTCAGGGCGCACGGCGACGGCGGTGTGACGACATGGACCGCGCAGTTTCTCTAGAGAAACTGCGCGGTATGGTGAGGGATAATCGGAGGAAGGCGAGACACGGAACGGGAGGGAAGGATTCACGCCGCGTGCTGGGCTCACTTGACGAAGGCGGCCTTCACACCGTTATCGGAGTGGCTCTCCCACCGGTCATGATGACACGCGTGCCCCACAAGCCTGGCGTCACGACTGCACCTCCACGCACGGTCAGTGCACCTGACGCTCTCTGTCTTCCAAGCGAAGAGCCGGACGGTTGGGCAAGCGAAATCCGCGACACGCTCAGCCTTACGGCCTGCTCTATGGGAACCGCACGTTTCTGGTTGGCCGAACGACTCATGGCAACGACATGCGACTCTGGCGTCTCTCCAACATGAGCAAACCGGAGATGACTGAGGAGACGTTCACCCGCGACCAGGATTTCGATCTCCGAACGTATGCCAGGCGTTCATTCGGCGTCTTCCAGGAAGAGGCCATGGACGTCGTCCTGCGCTTCGACGCCGGAGCGACACCGGACGCTACGACGTTCCTCTTCCACCCGGACCAGACCACCGTCACAAACAAGGACAAATCGCTAACGGTACGCTTCAAGGCCGGCGGCCTCAACGAGATGTACTGGCACCTGATCACGTGGGGTGAGGGCGTCACCATCGAGCAGCCCGCCAAACTCCGCCAACGTCTGGCACAAATGTGCGCGGCCCTCGCGGCGCATCATGCCGATTGATATTGGCAGCTTGCTCACGTAATGCAGTAGTCCATGAATGTTTGGACTCGGCCCGTCATCAAGTCCCGATTAGCGAAAGCGAAGTCTCGCATCTCACCGGGATCGAGACAATGCACATGGTTGTCTCCTCTACCGGTATATTGCCCGTTGGTTGTGAACAGAAACCACTCACACGGATTGCTATCGTCGTATTTGAATTCGTCCTTGTTAAGGGCTACACCTTGTTTTACCTGCACATATGCTTGCTCCCCGTCCGCATTTTTCAGGACGAACTCGGTCTTGACCGTATCACGCCTGCACGAACTCGGAATGAGCCTATACCCATGTTGCGTCTGCAAATAAATGCCAACGATGTCCTCACAATCCTCTGGCGAAATCAGGGAAAATAGGTCTCGTCTATTGTCAATAGATAAGTTGTAGGTGGCTTCCCCACTGAGTTGTTTGTATTTGAGCTGAGAGTAGAAACTCACGGTTTTATCAGGCACTGCTTTAACCGTTCCACGGGTGAAGTTATTCAACACTCTTCCCGGGACAGAGTCCATACCTCCGGTTTGAAACCACCTGCAAGGCCTTACGTTCACAATGTCCGCTCTACGATAATCTGGTGTAGAACGGTATTCCCAATCACCTGCAATCTGACCGATGTAGTAGTTACCGTGCCTGTCTCGCGTCCAGCAAAGATCACCCGCCATCATTCTGATGCCAACTGCATTGGTGGCAATCCTCCATCCTCGTCCCGCTTGTTGGTATTTCTCGTAACCCAAGCGGCAATAGTCTTCCCATCTTGAAGCATCCCCGTCTACCTGCCAACCGACTCCAAGAATGCCTCTCTTGAGGCAAAACCTCACTGGATCAACGCCCTCCCTAGCTGCTGGTTTGATGTTTAAGCACCAAATCGTCGTCATCTTCATGGACTCTCTTTCCCATCCCCGCTTTTGAGATACGGATTACGCTATCACACGCCTGCGTCAGATTCGGGCGTGTTTCTCAGGCCGGACTTGACGCCACATCGTAGCACATCTTAGAAGAAGGTAGGGAACAACGATCGTTGTTCCCTACCTTCTGAAAAACGGGAAAATCTGGAAACAAGGAAGAGCGTGAAGAGCAGCAAACGAGCGCTCAGGCGACACCAGGAAGCCAGGGTCAAAGCCAAAGCGCGCCGCATCTATCCGCATGACCGCGCCGCGAAGAGTGCAGACCACCTTGCAGTGTGTTCCTGTTGGATGTGTGGGAATCCTCGCAAATGGTACGGCGAGCCAACAATGCAAGAACGCAAGGTGTCGATAGATGAAGCCGTCATGTAATCCGCGGACGGACAGTGAACTCGTTCAGGAACTTGGAGGATCAATGACAACCAGTGACGACGACCAACAACGCTTTTATGCGGTCCTGAAGAAAAAGCTGAAATCCTACAGGGATACGCAACAACATCTGGACCGTTTCCTTTCGACCGATTTCAACGTCTTCACGTGTGTTTAGTCAGACGAAAATCAACTTTCTCAGATCATCAAGGAGGGAATTCGAGATGCCCGAAAATTCCGAAATCATACGCGCGGTCAAGGAAGGCCTCAATGACCTTAGCCGTAGGATCCCCATAGGGGCGCTTACCGAGAAGTGGACCAATGGCATCAAGACCGAACTGTGTAGGATTGGCCGAAGGTTCGACTACAAAGTCTATGCACAGGATGTGCCTAAAAAGAAGAAAGACGGAGGCGAATGGCTCTACGACGTCACTTGGCTCCAATACGAGAAAACCGACCGCGGCGAACTGACCGACGCGCCCCTGGTCGCGGAGTGCGAATGGGGCGACACACCGGACATTGAGGACGACTTCGAGAAGCTTCTGCTGGCGCGTGCGGGAGTCCGTGTGATGATCGTGGACGCTGGGACCGACCGTGATTATTCCGATAAGATCGCCAATTTGCTAGCCGTGAAGATCAAAAAGTTCAAGGGCTCTCGCGCCGAGGATGCTTGGTTGCTGGCGGTCGTTGAACAAAGTGACGACGATTGGTCATTCAGGTATTTCCACGGATACTCCCTACAGGAATGGAAACCCTAAGGAGACACTTATCAAGCTGGATAACGGTGAGGCTGTCGAGCCGATAAAGAAGCCGGGAGATCATCAACGGATCCGTACAGTCTACGGTACTCGATTGACCTGCCCCAGTCATACGGCAAATACGTGTGAGGGACTTGTTCATAATGAAAAACTAAGGACATTGGAGGCTAGACACGGCAAACCGTAATCGTTAACATTCAGGCGTGCTGATGCGATGCTCCAATTGCCAAATCGATGTCGTTGCTGGTGCCCTTTTCTGTAACCACTGCGGAATACGGATTCAGAAACTTTGCAACAATTGCTATACTTCAAACCCCGCTGAAAGCAGATTTTGCCGATCATGCGGCGGAAGTTTGTCTTCAGCACCAGAACCGCCCGCCCCGGAACCATCTGCTGCGTCCGCAGCCTTTCCCGGTCAGGGTCTGGCACAGGATAGCATCACCACCTGTCCTCGCTGCAGTAAGGTCAACGAGCCCGGGTCGGCCTATTGCTTTTCCTGCGGTCTGCCACTTGTAAAAGATTCCCCAGCTCAGACCAATGGAAGAAATTCATCAATCACAGAGAGTCCGATACATTGGTACATTAAGGCGTTGAAAAAGTACGCCGTCTTCAACGGGAGGGCAAGAAGAAAAGAATTTTGGTATTTCTTCCTATTTCAGAGCATCTTTTTCATTCTTTTTCTGGTCGCAGGCTCTGTGATCGCAGGCTCTGTGTTCGAAGCTGGGCTTAAGGAAGAAATAGTCCTCCTCTTGTTATGGCTTTACCTTCTGGTAAACTTCATTCCTTCGTTGGCCGTGTCGATTCGGCGACTTCATGATGTCGATCGTAGTGGCTGGTACAGTCTGGCACCCCTCATTCCTTGGTTGAACCTGTTGGTTCGGCGACTTCATGATGTCGATCGTAGTGGCTGGTTGGTGTTTATGGAATTTATTGCGATAATCGGTGTTATTGCCTCCCTTGTCTTCCTTGTATGGGCAGCGCGAGACAGTAGTCCTGGCGAAAATCGCTTTGGTCCGAACCCCAAAGACACAATAGCATAGGTGCCTCAGACGACCTAATGTGAACATTCAAGCGTGATGATGCAATGCCCCAATTGCCAAATCGATGTCGTTGCCGGCACCCTTTTCTGTAACCACTGCGGAATACGGATTCAGAAACTTTGCAACAATTGTTATACTTCAAACCCCGCTGAAAGCAGATATTGCCGATCATGCGGCGGAAGTTTGTCTTCAGAATCAGAACCACCGACCCCGCAACCATCTGTTTCGTCCACAGTTACTCCCCGCGGTCAGAGTATGGGACAAGAGGGCATTACCACCTGCCCCCGCTGCTCAAAGGTCAACGAGCCTGGGTCAGCCTATTGTTTCTCCTGCGGCTTGCCCCTTGGGAAAGATTCTACGTCTCATGTAAAGGAGGGAAATTCATCAGTTACATTGTCTTTGACTATGACTGCAGTAGGAACCCCCGCAGGGTTCTGGATTAGATTCATGGCTTACTTAATTGACGGTTTTGGACTTCTTTTCATTGCAGCCATTCCAGCTCATCTAGCAGGGAGACCTCCAGGGATGCTGACTCTAGTGACTCTAATACTACAGCTAGTATATTTTACAGTTGCGATTTCAGGCTGGTCAACGACTATAGGTAAGTATCTCATGGGGCTTTACGTTGTGCGTCCCGATGGCTCAAGGGTTGGACCAGGCCGTGCACTGGCAAGATACTTCGCGTACCTACTATCGGCGCTGTTACTCTTCGTAGGCTTCATAATGGTTGGCTTGCGGCAAGACAAGCGCGGGCTGCACGACCTGATTTGCGACACTGTCGTGGTCAGGAGATAGCTGTTGGATGTCCTGAGTTTCCTACTGCTGGCCTTTGCGCCTGGCATTTTCTGGCTGTGGTTCTTCGTCCGTAAAGACATTTACCGTCCTGAACCCAAGCGGCTGCTGGCTCTCACGTTCTTTCTGGGCATGGTGTCCACGATACCGGCCGCAATCGTCGAGTCTATCTTTCTGGATGATTCCATCGTGTCTGGACCGGCTGCTGCATTCACTATGGGGATGCTGTTCGTCGTCGGACCGGTAGAGGAGACGGCCAAGTTCCTGGCGGTGCGACTCGTGGCGTTTCGCAGCCTGTACTTCGACGAGCCAGGCGACGGCCTCGTGTACAGCGTCGCGGCCAGCCTGGGGTTCGCTTCCCTGGAAAATTTTGTGTACATTATCAACTTCGGCCCCGAGGTGATGATTGGAAGAGCACCCTTGAGCA
Source organism: Nitrospirales bacterium (assembly GCA_965204475.1). Lineage (GTDB taxonomy): Bacteria > Nitrospirota > Nitrospiria > Nitrospirales > UBA8639 > Bin75. The sequence goes on along the minus strand of OZ241988.1, from coordinate 543,877 downwards.
CACTCGCCCACGTGATTTTTGGCAGCTTCTGGGGCTACGCCCTCGGTAGCCAAAAGCAGGAAGATACGCGCAATTCCACGTCAGTGTTCATGGGTGTCGCCACTGGAGCGGTCGTTCACGGGCTGTTCAACGTACTCGCGATGAAACCTCAGACGCTTCTTGCTGCAGTTGTCCTCGTCGTTCTAGGCGCGTGGTGGACGTTACGGCACTTGAATTGGGCGCAGAGTGTGTCGCCTTTCCGTTACAAGCGCAACTATCCCAGGATTCTCTGTCTTACCTGCAACCAGCGTATAAACGTCTTGAGCCGTTTTTGCCGATTCTGCGGGTCACCCGTGATGACGGCGCGCGCGGACATCTATTGCAGCCACTGTAATACACGAAACCTTTCCCACACCAGCTTTTGCACTGGCTGTGGCGACCAGTTGATGCGGTGAAGGCTTAGCTTATCTCCCTCTATCTCTGCTTCATACATTCGTCGAAAACCCCTCAGGGAACACAAGTTTGACGCACCATGGTCCCCGCGTGTGCGGGGCAGCTTACGTTCCGCGTACCCAACTGACGCGCATCACCCCACCCCTCTTTTTTGAAAGGAATCCCTTGTGTGGGTGTGGGGTTCGTGAATGAAGAGAAAACAATCGCGTAAGCGCTCGATGGCATCAGGCTGGAAATGGGTGTCGGCCGGCGTGATTTTGCCGGTCTTGCGATTGTACTGGTACTCGGGCCATGCCGGGGCCGCGAAGAGCGTCTGGTAGTGCACGAGGTCGGGTTCGCGGTCGAACAGATAGTACACGCCGCTGTAGTGTCGCTTGATGAGCGCCCGCGCATGATTCAGGAAGGACAGATAAATGCGCTTGTCTTCTTTCCGCCAGTGTTCATATTCAAAGGCCACCCAGTAGCCTTTCGGCGCGTGCAGCAGGACATCAGGGTTGTCGCATTGCTCCGGGAGGTTGATGTGTTGATCCCATATCACTTCGTCGTATTGATCGAGCCGCTTGAGCACGGCGCGTTGCACGGCCAGGTCGTGCATGATGTGCGAGTAGCGGTTCAAACGGGAGGGGTGGGTCTGGGCGTGGGCCACGTCCCGGCCGGCGACCTGCAACAGATCGACCCCGGCCTTGGTGAGCCTGACATACCGGACCTGATTCGTATGGACACTTTTAACGTGTTGGATGATCTGGTCGTCGAGGAGCGAGCGAAAGAATCTGTAGGAACTTTGGTATGTCAGGCCGAGGCGTTGAGCGAGGAGCTCGACCGAGGAGAATTGAAATTCCAGGAGCCAGTCGAGAACAAGCCGGCGCTTGTCCTCCCGGACGGCCCGGGGATATTTGAGCGTGGGATCACGGCGTTCAATGCGCATGGGACAACCTCCTTTCCCGGTGTCGGCAAGACCAGAGGCCTGCACCCAGGCCGTCATGAAACGGCCACCTCGTCAGGCCTCTTCGTCTGGTCATTGTGCCGTCTCGCCATACGAGCGCGGGCGCGAATCGACGTAGGCGCGAATGTCACTTTCGCGCCAGCGTACGGCACGCTCAGAGACTTTCAACGGCACCGGAAAGGTGCCCTCGCGCATTTTTCTGTAAATGGTACTGCGGCTGAGCCCCGTGAGTCGCTCAACTTCGCGGCGGGTTAGCAGCATGTCTTGATCGGTCAACATTGGCATCACCTCCTTTGTGGTACGCGGAGGCTGCCAAAATATCCGGGGCGTGTCGTCCTAATTATTTCGACGTTTTAATCAGGACAAATCCCTGGTGTTCCAGGAGAGTGCCAGAGTATCCGGGACGTTCGTGACCTATGTGTCCAGTCTCTCCAGGAACAGAGGGCGGAGACAATCGAGTGGAAGGATTAGGCGCGGAGTTTGACCACTTTGGGAAGGGGTGCTTGCATGACAAATTGGCCCCATTGTTCCATCAACCGACGACGCTTTTCTATGAGGTTCGACCGTGCATAGCATCGTTCCACTGCACTTCCGACCGAATGGCCGAGACTCATCTCCATCGTCGCATAATCGGCAGACGTGTTTTCACTCGCCCACGTCCTGAATGCCGCTCGCATTCCATGAGGGACGAAACCTAATTTCAGACCCAATGCCAATGCCGATAGAGTCATTATTCCAATGGGCTTGCCACGTGTTCCAGGAAAGACCAGCCCGGATCCGTCACCGAGACACTTGGCTTCGTCCAGGACGGTCAAGGCCGCAGCACTAAGAGGGACCATGCGACTTTGGCCAGTCTTCGCATGACTGGCCGGAATGGTCCAGATCCGTGCATCCAGGTCGATTTCACTCCACTCCGCATGACGCGCTTCACCATGGCGACACGCTGTCAGAGCCGTAAACAAGAAACAATATTTCGTTGACGGCATCGCGTGCGATTGCTCAACGACCGTCAAGGCTTTCGGCAGGTCCTTGTAGTGAATGACGCGATGATGAATCGTTACCGTCACCCGACGCGGCAAAGCCTTTGAAATGGCTTCCCCTGCCGGATTGTGTTCGACAAAATCCATTGCTTGAGCCCAACCCATGACACACCGGATTCGTTGCCGTACCTTGGTCGCTTGCTCGTATTTGCTCGACCAGATTTTCAAGAGGACGTTCAGCACGTCACTTCGATCAATCGTGTTCACCGCCTTATCCCCGAATACCGGAAACGCATAGAGCCTCAGCGGTTCCAGCCAGCGCTCAACATGCGGCCCCGGTTTCCATCGCATTTTGTTTTGCTCAAAGTAGGTCGCAGCTGCTTCCCTAAAGGTCGGCATTGCCGCCTTCTTCTTTGCAGCTTGCTTCTCTGCCACAGGATCACGACCTTCGGCAATGGCTTGGCGATGTTCGAAGGCTTTAGTCCGTGCCGCCTGCAAAGAAGTGTCAGGCCACGACCCAAGCCCCAGGTCACGCCGTCTGCCATTTATCACGATTCGTTGAATCCAGGCCTTCCCCCCCGAAGATGAGATACGAAGATACAAGCCATTCCCGTCACCAAACATCCCCCGCGTCTGTAAGGCTTTGATCTTCAAATTCGTCAATTTACTCACGGCTTCCCCTCTCCTCTGTACATGTTAGTTACGAAAAAATTGACCCAGCCCCACACTCTCAGCCCAACACTCAGCCCCACACAAGAAACGCGATCTTACGGGAATTGCCAAGACACGTCAAGATGGAAATAAATGAAAAACGCTAGTAACAGAAAGGTATTTGTAAGATTTACTGAGGTAAAATGAGAACGGAATGGAGCGCTATTATTACTCTCCGACCCGGACCAGCATGCCGCGATCCTTACACACGGAAAAGGTGTATTGATAGACCGCGATCATGATCATCAAATACAGGCCGTTCAGACTCATCGCCCACCACAGGTGTGGCCACGGCACGACCTGATTCAGTAAGACCTCCCGCATGCCTTCAAACACGTGCGCGGCGGGATTGGCCAAGGCCAATGGTTGCAGCCAGACCGGCAACACGGACAGCGGATAGAATACACAGGAGATCGGCTGGAACAGAAAGACCAACCCCCAAGCGAGGACTTCGGCTTGCTGGCCGAATCGCATAATCACCGACGTAGTTAATATCCCGATGAGCCACCCGGCGGCGATCAGGTTCAGAATGAACGGGATCAGGGTCAGCCCCATGATGAAGACGTTGTAGGAATAAAAGAACAGCGCGGCAAACGCCATGATGACGGAAACGGCGGCGACCTTGAAGACGCTCATGGCCATCATCGCCGCCAGAAATTCTCCGGCGGTGAGAGGGCTCGCAAATAAATTCATGAGATTTCTGGACCAGATTTCTTCGAGAAAGGAGATGGTGATCCCCTGTTGCGCCCGAAAGAGAATGTCCCAGAAAATGAGCGCCCCCAGAAAAAAGACGACGGCCCCGTGCAATTCTTTCCCTTCCTCGGCCAGATACATGGTAATGAATCCCCACACCACCAGGTCCAACAAGGGCCAGTAAAAGATTTCCAGCAACCGCGGAAAACTCCGGCGATAGAGAAAGAGATGCCTGGTTATCAGTGCAGAAATTCGGCCGAGGTTCATGTAGTGATTATCCCAGGCAGTCGTTAACGTTCTCGGGCGATTTTGAGGAAGACTCGTTCGAGGTCGTCTTCGCCGTATTGGGCAATGACTTCTTGGGCCGTACCCTCGGCAATGATTTTTCCCCGTTGCAGGAACACGATCCGGTTGGACATTTCTTCTATCTCCCGCATGTTGTGCGAGGTGTACAACATACTCAGGCCGGACGTGGCCCGGTATTCCTTTAAAAACCCTTTCACCTTGTGGGCGATATCCGGGTCCAGACTGGCCGTGGGCTCGTCGAGAAAGAGGATTTTCGGTTCGGTCAGGACGGCCTTGGCCAACGTCAACCGCGTCATTTGTCCGGACGACAATTTACGGGTCACCTTATGACGCATGTCCTCCATCTCGAGCTTTTTGACCACGTCGTCGATTCGCCTGTCGATATCCGAGACGCCGTACAACCGGCCCGTCACCCTGAGATTTTCTTCCGCGGTCAGGGCGTACGGCATCGAAATATAGGTCGAGGAAAAATTGACCTGCCGGAGAATCTCTTCCCGATGGTGCAGAAGATCGAGTCCCAACATCTCGATCGTTCCATGCGTGGGGGTCACCACCCCCAGGAGCATCTGAAACGTCGTGGTTTTCCCCGCGCCGTTGGGCCCGAGCAGGCCAACGGTTTCTCCGGGGTGGATCTCGAACGACACGTGATCCACAGCGGTGAAATCGCCGAACCGTTTGGTCAGATTGTGAACGCGAACGATCGGTGTCGACATCAGTGCCGTCTACATGGGGTTAGAATAAAAAATCTCCGATTTTGTCCGGAAGATGACAGACTTCACAATCTTTGCTGAGCACCTTGTCTTCGTAGGACGTCTTATTGTCGTGACAACGCACACAGTCAGCCAATGACGATTTCCATAATGCCGAACCTTCGGGATGGTCGGGATGGTACGGCTGCATGTCCAACTTGACGTGCCCCCGTGGCAGCACAATGGGATAGCCCTTGACGGGTTTGCCGTGCACCACGCGGGCGTGACAGGTGGTACACCCTTCCCCCTGCCCCCGTTTCTCAAAGGCTTCCATGTGTTTCCGGTGACTCATGATCAATCCGACATCCTTGACGGGTTTCGGCAGGTCTCTCGTGGAAACTTCCGATACCCTGAGAATCGCGCGATGGCAACCCAAACAGACGTTCGAATCAATGTGCGCTTTCAAGTCATGGGGTTCGGTCGGCGTCCCGAACCACGTAATCGCCACGTCCTTCAGTCCGGCATATACTTTATCTTCCATAAACCCTTGCAATCCAGGTCGAACGTGGCACGCCACGCAGGTCACGTCCTTATGGGACGACGTTTTCCAACTGTCGACCGAGGGGCGAATCGTATGGCAGGAAGCACAGAAGTCGGGATGATTGGTGACGGGAATGGCTGCTGTCCCGGCTAAGCCAAGGACCACGACAGCGACCAGGAGGACGATGACGGTCCTTTGGTTCATGTCAGGAGGAAGGCGGCTTGGGGTAATGCTGAATAATCAACTTGGCCAGGCCCGCGATGTCATCCCGATCGATGCACGGCACCGACGCTTCGATGGGTTTCATCGAGACGATGGCCAATAACCCGTCAACGGCGACGTTCACTTCTTCCAGTTGTTCACGGACGACGGCAATTTTCGGATAGCCCTCGCTTTTCCATCCCTCCGCAATAATGAGATCCGTTTGGCTGTCCAGAAACCGGTCGCGCACTTCTTCGACTTTCATTTCTTCGGCGACGTCGGCAAACATGGCCAGACTTCCCTTGGAGATCACGATGACGGCATGCGCCCCAGCCTGTTTATGCCGCCAACTGTCCTTGCCTTCCGTGTCCAACTCGAACCCGTGTCCCGCATGCTTCACGGTAGCCACCCGATACCCCGCGCGGGTGAGTTCGGGAATCACCCGTTCGATCAGCGTGGTTTTCCCGCTGTTCGACCGGCCGACAAAGGATAGGATAGGTGGCGCCATGGGTTAAAAATTCTTGCTCAGCACTTGTACGCGAACGGTATCGCCGGGATTGATCTTTTCCACTTCTTCCGGAATATCGATCAACCCGTTGGCCTTCACCATAGAGGTCAAAATACCCGAACCCTGCGGCCCGGTGGTCCGAACCGTGAGTTTTCCATTTTCTTGTTCCAGGATCCCTCGAAGAAAATGCCGGCGATCGGGATGTTTGGAAAACTTTTCCTGAAACTCGGCCTCGACCACCGGACGATCCAGGTGCCGGCAGCCGCCCATCTTCATGACAGCCAACCGGACCAATTGTTCAAACGTGACCATGGACGACACGGGATTCCCGGGCAGCCCGAACGCCAATTTGCCTTGGATCTTGCCGAAGGCCAGGGGTTGTCCGGGTCGAATCGCCAATTTCCAGAAATGCATGTCGGCGCCGAGTTCCGCGAACACGACCTTGGTGAAATCGTAATCGCCCATGGACACGCCGCCCGATAGCACCAGAATATCACACCCCAAGCCTTGTGAGATTTTTTCCTTGAGGGATTCCGGCGTGTCCTTGGCAATGCCCAGCAAGAGCGGGATTCCACCGGCCTCTTGAACGGCCGCCGCAATGCCATAGCTGTTCGAGTTGACGATCTTGTTCTCGTCGAATTTCTCGTCGAGATCGGCGAGTTCGTCACCCGTCGACAGGATGGCGATTCGGGGACGTTGATGCACCAGCACGAACGATTTCGCCAGGATCGCGAGCATGCCGATTTCCGCCGGGCGCAGTTGGGTGCCCTTGGGAATGATGCACTCCCCTTCCTTGACGTCCTCACCCTTCGGCCGAATATTGGCGCCCTGGGGTTCGGGCTGGAAAATCCGGACGCTGGTGTCGGACGGTTCCGTGAACTCGACCCGCACCACGGTATCGGCGCCGTCCGGGACCGGCGCGCCGGTCATGATGCGAATGGCTTCGCCCGGCCCCACGGATTTCTTGGCAATCTGGCCGGCCGGCACGTCTTCGACGATAATCAATTCCGCGGGCTTGGTGATTTCGTGTTCTTTCTTGATATCTGCCCACCGGACGGCAAATCCATCCATGGCCGAATTGTTCCACGGAGGATTATCCCGCGGTGCCACGATATCCTCACCCAAGACCCGCCCCAGGGCGTCCAGCAATCCGACTTTTTCGCACCCCAAGGTCGTCGCGGCGTCCAGCACAATCCGTTGTGCTTGCGTGAGAGAAGTCAACCCGTCCATACGTCTCTATTTTTTCTTGAATGGGCTCTTGGATGCGACCTGCACCAACGACCCTTTTTTCTTGCAAAAATCATCGACCTTATTGGCAATGCTGTGATACGCGTCGGCCGTCGGCAAATCGGAATGGAACAAGGCGTAGGGTTCACCGTAATCGCTTTGCCGCACCACTTCGGGATCGAGCGGAATCCTGCCCAAGAAGGGAACGTTCATATCGTGGGCGGACGCTTCTCCTCCGCCCAATCGAAAGACTTCGATATGCTGGTGGCAATGCGGGCAATCGAGTCCGCTCATGTTCTCCACGATGCCGATGATCGGCAATTCGCTATCCCTGGCGAAGGTAACGGACTTGCGGGCGTCAAGCAACGCCACTTCTTGCGGGGTCGAAATGATCACGCACCCGGTCACCTCCCCGATCAGGTCGATCGTCGTGACCGATTCGTTTCCCGTCCCCGGCGGCAAGTCCACGATGAGAAAATTCAAGTCCTGCCATTCGACGCCGCCGAGCAATTGATTGATGAATTCAAACTTATAGGCGTCGCGCCAGATAATGGGATCGTCGGAATTCTGGAGCAGAAACGACATCGAGGCGATTTTCATGTTGTAGGCCTGATGGGGAATAATTCCGCCACCAGTACTGATCTTGAGGCGCTCGCCTTCGGCTCCGACCATTTTGGGGATATTGGGGCCGTGAATATCCATGTCGCAGATACCCACCTCGTAGCCTTTCAACGCCAGGCTGACGGCCAGATTCGTGGAAACGGTGCTCTTCCCGACTCCGCCCTTGTTACTCATGACGAGGATCTTATAGTCGATCCGCTCCATGCGTTTGGCCACCAACCACCGGCTATGGCCTTCTTTGTCTTTTTGACACGTTTCATTCTCGTCACAAATCGCGCATGCCCACATGTACGTACAGGCATCGCCTTGTGAAGAAGAAGGTTGAAACATTTTCAGTTCAGCACTCATGAAGGCCTCCAAGTCTGCTGCTGCAAGCAATGCTCCTGTCATTCTGAGCGTAGCGAAGAATCTCTCACTCAACAACCACGCACTTCAAAAACGAGATCCTTCACTTCGTTCAGGATGACAAACTGTTATTCTACGCGCCTCTCTCCCCTACTTACCGGTTGCACCACCCGATATTTTCCCAACAGTGTGATCGAGTATGGGAAGCAATGTTGCCAAATTGTCGATCACTCCTTTCGGACTGCCCGGGAGGTTGACCACCAGGGTCTTCCCTCGAATCCCGGCTGTTCCTCTGGACAGCATGGCCGTCCTCATTTTTTTCAGGCTCTCAGCCCGCATGGCCTCCCCGATGCCGGGAACTTCCTTCTCGATAACGTCCCGCGTCGCTTCCGGAGCCCAATCCGTGGGCCGTACGCCGGTTCCTCCTACGGTGAAAATAACCCGGAGATCCTCTTTCTCACACAGGCTCACCAAGTGTTCGCGAATGACCTCCCGATCGTCCGGCACGACTTCATACCCGACAAGACGAAGAGCATGGTCTTGCAGATATTGACACAGGCTTTCTTTTCCACGATCGTCCGCTTCTCCGGAACAGATTTTACTGTTGATGACCAAGACCGCGACGTCCATCATGTGACCAGACGTCAGGGCACACCCACGTACTCGTCATCGTGACCACTCGTGGCCGTTTGAGGTTGCAGCGCGCCGGAGCCCTTAGACTCAGGACTCGCGGCAGTCTCTTCTTCTTCGGTTGCCTCCGGTTTCTTCTTGAAAAACCCGGCACTGATAATGCCGACTTCATAGAAAAAGTACATCGGCAGGGCCATGAGACATTGGTTAAAGGGATCGGGCGTCGGCGTTAAAAGCGCGGCAAAAAGAAACGATCCCAAAAACGCCCATTTCCGGTATCTCTTTAGAAATGGCGCATCCACCCACCCCAATTTGGCCATGAGCGTGAGCGCCAGCGGCACCTCAAAAATCAGCCCGAACACCACCAGAAACCACAGCGCGAATCCCACGTAACTGGCAATCGACAATTGCGGGATGAAACCCGCCTTGACGCCGTAGGAAATCAGAAAGTTCAGGGCAAACGGCAACACGAAGAAGAAACAGAACCCCAACCCCAAATAAAACGCCACGGCGCTGGTCATGACAAACGGCGCCACGAACCGGCGTTCCTGCACGTGCAAGCCGGGAACCACAAACGACCAGATTTCCCAGAGGATGTACGGCGTTGCGAGCACCAGGGCGAACAGGGCCGCCACTTTGAGGTTTTGCCACAGGGCTTCAGCCGGCGACAAAAAGATAAAGGGAATTTTCGGCAGGTCCGTCGGGACCCACTCCAGGTTTCCGGGAACAAACATGTTCTGCAATGGAATACGCAACCACTGCACCAAGGTATCGGCGTAGAAAAACGTGCCGACGAAAAACAAGGCCACGATTACGACGATTTTGGTCAGCCGTTTCTGAAATTCAAACAAGTGCTGCATGACCGGCATCTTTTTATCCTCGAGAGGATTAAAGACCTTGTCCTGCAACCACTTGGTAATTTTCGATTGTTCCGCCATGACTCAGTAAGACTCTGCGCGTCCGCTCGTAGGCCCTGTCAACAACGATCGTAGCCCGGGCCGCAACCCGGCGCAATGGAGACGTTATTCGGGATTGACCGCCACAAAAAGATTGTTCCCTCTCCGGCTCAAAAAGAGCACAGCCAATTGCTCTTTTGAAATCGTGGGGGCAATACGTTGGTAATCGGCCAAGCTCTTCACGACTTCCCGATTCACTTCCTGAATGATGTCCCCCTGTTGTAAACCCGCGGCTTCTGCGGCACTTCCGGGCTTCACTTCATTCACCACGACACCGGCAACGTCTTCAGGGATGTTCAGTTGATTCCGACGTTCATCCGTCAACGGGCCGACGTCCAGACCGTCAAGAACGTTGTCGAGTTTGTCGACTGTGGCCGGAGGAGCAAAGCCTCTTCCGCTGGCCAGCATTTCATCCGTCGGCCGTTCTCCCACTTTCATGGTCAACGTCTTTTGTTCGCCGTTGCGCAAGATGGTGAGTTCAACCTCGGAGCCGACCGGCGTCCGCGCAACGATATTGCGAAGGTGATTGACGTCTCGAACCTTCTTGCCGCGATATTCGAGCAGAACGTCTCCCCGTTGCAGGATTCCTCCCGAGGATGGGCCTTTTTCATTTACTTCGCTGATCAGCACCCCACCCTGATGGGTTTCCGGCAACTGAAAAGACTGCGCCAGCGCCGGACTCAATTCCTGAATGGCAATCCCCATCCACCCTCTCACGACTCGTCCGGTCTTGATCAGGCTACTCGTAATGTTCTGGACAATATCCACGGGAATGGCAAACCCGATCCCTTCCGAGCCGCCGGTTCGTGAAAAAATGGCGGTGTTGATACCGACAATTTCACCCGCCATGTTCACGAGAGGCCCGCCGGAATTACCGGGATTGATCGGCGCGTCGGTCTGGATAAAATCCTCGTATTCCGTGATCCCGACGTTTCCTCGTCCCATGGCGCTGATAATGCCCATCGTGACGGACGACGTCAGTCCAAAGGGGCTCCCCACGGCCAAGACCAGATCGCCCACCCTGATCGTCTCCTGAGCACTCCATGAAATGAACGGAAGACTTTCTCCTTCGATCTTGATTACTGCCAAGTCCGTTTTCGGATCAGTCCCCACGACTTTCGCGGGGTATTCTTTTCCGTCAAACGTCGTCACCGTAATGTCCGTGGACTCTTCCACAACGTGGTTGTTGGTCACGATATACCCTTCCTGACTGATGATGACGCCGGACCCGGCGCTCATGCCGGGAGGTCCGGGCGGCCGTCCCGGAGGACCTGGGGATGGCATCGGAGGTCCGGGAGGACCTGGCGGACCACCAAAGGGGCCTGGGGGCAAACGTCTGGGCCCTCTGGATCTGGCTGGTTCTGCAACCGCGACGTTCACCACCGCGGGTTGCACTTTCGCGACGATGTCGGAGAAGCCCCTGCTAAAGGCCTCGGGGACGGTGGCCGATGCCGGCTGTGGCGAAAAAACGGTCATGAGCCCCGCGAAAACCAAGACCGTGAGACCGAAGATAAAATTCTCCTTGCGACACACGTGTAAAGTTTCCATAATCATAAAAATTATCCTTTAAAGTTAATGGCTCAAGTCAGCATTAACGCGGGTCCTGGACCGGGTCGGACCCTCCTGGCAGTCTCCCGGGAAGAACATTAGGCCTAACTAACTGATTCTACACTAATCTCTTTCGGCTGTTCAAAGGCAAACCGTGCTCCTTCATATACACCTTCTCCCCTTTTGGTGGGAGAGGGCCATGGTGAGGGAGAAATGAATCTGCAAGCAATTCGCCAACGCCTATACCCTGACCGCACATGCGAGCACTGACCCTACGTTCCGGCTTGGAATATTGCGGGGAGTACCCCACCCCGGCGCCGGCCGACGGAGAAGCCCTCGTTCGGGTCATCCAGGCGGGAATCTGCGCCACGGACCTGCAACTGGTGCAGGGCTACATGGGCTTTCAAGGAGTGCCGGGCCATGAATTCGTCGGAATCGTTGACGAGGCCCCGCACCATCCGGACCTGATCGGAAAACGGGTCGTCGGCGAAATCAACGCGGTCTGCCGGATCTGTCCGGTTTGTCAAGCCGGACGCTTGACGCATTGCCCGCATCGAACGACCCTGGGCATCGACCGCCGGGACGGCGCTTTTGCCGACTATCTGGCCCTGCCTGCTGAAAATCTGTATCCCCTTCCCGACGAGATCGCCAACGATCAGGCGATCTTTACGGAGCCACTCGCCGCGGCCTGTCAAATCCTTGAACAGGTTCCGATCGACATTACGGACCGGGTCCTGGTCATCGGTGATGGAAAACTGGGGCTGTTATGCGCTCAAGTCCTGCGGCGCACTCAATGCCGCTTAACGGTCCTGGGACGGCATCCGGAAAAATTGCAGATCCTTGCTTCTCGCGGCATTCACACGAACCAGGACCCCACCTCGCTTTCGCCAGGCTTCGATATCGTGGTCGAGGCAACCGGCACACCCGATGGATTCGCCTTGGCCCGCGACTGCGTTCGTCCCAGAGGAACCATTGTGCTCAAATCAACCTACCATTGGCAGACCGCCGTGGACATGACCTCGCTCGTAGTTGATGAGATAACCGTGGTGGGCTCGCGGTGCGGCCCATTCCCGACGGCGATTGCATTGCTGCGAGACAACGCCATCGACGTGCAATCACTCATCCACAAACGCTTTCCGATTGAACGAGGAACGGAGGCCTTTGCCTGCGCGGCAACAAAAGGCGTGTTGAAGGTGCTCCTGGAAATGACGTAGAAGAGTCGTTGCAGTCGAGGATTTCTTTATAACGCGCATAGACAGCCTCTTTGCCAACCTGCAATCCTATGTTAGGATTTCACTGCAAGACGGGCTGGCGTAGCTCAATGGCAGAGCAGCGGTTTTGTAAACCGCTGGTTGGAGGTTCGATTCCTCTCGCCAGCTCCACTCTCTATTAAAATTTCTTTAATATCAATAAGTTATATATGTAATAAAAATATAACCCCACATAAAACCCCTCTCATTTCTTGCCGTGACACGACACCTAGGACTAGGTTCACGGAACACCTGAAATATTCGACAGTCAAGACACAGGGAACTAATCTTCAAGACTGTGTCGGGGAGACGTTCTTTATCAATCGTCGAATCCCAAATATAGAGGAGGAAAAAAGATGGCTGAAATCGAAATCATCAACATTATGTGGGAAGATCCACTGAAGCCCGAGGAGGTATATGAGAAGAATGATGCGTCAGATTATGGCGTGTACCAAGCCTACGGCGACCACCCCGTTTATGGGCTAGAGGTACTACTAGAAATTGGAACGACTTCGGCCATTGGAAAGACTCCAGAACAGACGTTTGGGGAAAGGCTCAAAGGTCGTGGCTTTGAACACTGGAACCAGAATATCCAGATATCTCTCGGCCGCCTATGCACAAAGAAAGGGGCGAAGCCCCTGACGCATAAAGAATGGGGGGAGATGATCGACCGAGTTGGGAAGCTCCTAGTCTACGCGTGTTGGCCTGCGGCCAACTCCAAGTGGATTACTAAACCTCCAGCTGCGGACAGACACGAGAAACTGCTGATCCTGAATTGGGGAAAGCACAGGAGTTTGCTCCCAGCAATCTCAGGGTACCAGCAGTGCCACATAGAAGAGTATCTGGATAAATTTTTTCAAATTATGGGGCAGTAAGGATCGGAGTATTCACCCTTCACTACGTTTGGACGGCGAGAGCGGCCCGGGCCGTTGGCCAGCGGTCCATAAGGAATGCGGGGTCTAAGCGGGCACATGGCGGCGCTTGACGAGCCATTTATTGATCACGAACGCGGTGACGCCTAGAAACACGAAAAAGATAAACAAAACAGACGCCGGCCAGAGAATGGCCAGAATGGGTACGGTTACCGCACCAGCGTTTTCGGCGGTGGAGAACAGGAAATTGCCCAATCCTCCCGTGGAGACGGTGGAGGCGCCTCTCAGGACGGCAGTTTCGACAGAGAGCAGTCCTGCAGGGCCGCCGCCGGCAATGGCGGCCAGGCTCCAATGCAGGAGCGGGTCCATGTCGGTGACCATTGAGGCCGAGAGAACCGTTCCCGCGACGGCTGCTAACGGCGCTTTGACCATATCCACGATATTATCTATCCCGGGAGTGTAATAAACGATGATTTCGCACACCATTGCGACGCTGAAGACGAGCAGCGCGGGCCATTCGCCCAACCAGTTGAACCCTTCGGCCAGTTCGAGCTTTCCTGTGTAGGCGGCGATGCTGGTGAAAAGCAAAGTGATGAAGACCCGGAAACCGCAGGCCACGCTGAGACCCAAACCGGTTAGGATTGCCAAAAATGTGCTTCCCAAATCCATTATTTGACCTTTCTCTCGGCTTGTCGATTGTCTCGCGCCTGAAATCAATTAAACTCGTTGAGAGCCCCTTCCTGGCAGCCGACCAGGGAACGGGGTCAATCCACCCATGGAGGAGGACCAAGATGGGGGAGCCCAAGGAAATCTTGTATATAGTAAGTTATCGTTCCCACAAAGATGATAAATACATCTATAAGCACCCAAATGACCACAAAAACTATAATCCACAGAATGCCTTGGCCTACTAAACGCATGAGCATCACAAATCTAACCGATTGCCGAACACCTGAAGGACTTATCCTTTTACCTTGCTATGATGCCAGAACCTCATGATTGTCCGGAGCCAATGGGGTTTCTCCCGATGTGTTAGGACTTTGTTGGCGTTTGGGGGTTCTCTTGCGCCTCCTTTGGCCCGGTCGTACCTGTAAGACCATCTGTAATAGATGTCGCGGCACTCCGTATGCGCTCTCCTGTATTTGTCGCCACATTTTTCATTTTATTCATAACGCCGCCGCCGAATGACGTGGCAACCCGCTTTGCCCCTGCTAAAGCAATAGGGCCAACCAATCTGACGGCTTCGGCAGTTGCGGATTTTCTGATCAGCTTTTTGTCACGTGCGACCAGGGCGTTACAGTATTGTCTGGTAATCATACCGATTCGAAGCGTGAGAAAGGCATTGGCGGTTCCAGAAAAAATAGAATTAGTCACAATTGAGGTCACGATCTGGACCCCTGGAATAAAGAATCCCGCAAGTGACCCCAGCGACTCTAATGTGCTTGTCGTAATGGATGCGACTTTCTCTCCAATCTCGATGTCATCCAATTTGCCTGCAAGGAAGACCGTAGATATAACGTTTGCATACAACTGGGCCATTTCTCTTAACGTCGGTCTCTGAGAATAAACATGAGCCACCTGCCACACCATCCTGGATTGGGCAAAGAGCACGAGCAAGGCATCAAAATTGCCATTTTGAGAAACGGCGGTGGTTACACAGACCTGGGAAGCCGTGTCCTTGATGATGTCTTCGGCCCGGGCGTCCAATACGCCGATGGCTTTTTCTATGTCCTCTCTTGTTTCAAGTGCAAGATCTTTCGTGCGAGGGTTGGTTTTCAGGCGGGTCTTCAACAGGGAAAGATGCTTTTCAAATGCAGGCGACGTTTCATCATCGGGAGGTATCAGCGCTTTGGGAAGGCGAAAAAACAGCACGATGGGTGTGATAATCAAAACGGCATAGAGTGTGATCAAGCCCCAGGAGACGAGTCGGCCCAATCGTTCATCGAATTGGGTTGCCAACTGAATGAATTGGTTTGTCTGGTTGACAACCATCACGGTGCCAGCCACCAGAATCAACAGGGAAATCAGAACAAAGATGTATTTGATTGAACGATTCATGGATCGGGACTTATTTTGTAACTTGACATGATGCCGGCCAGACGATTGGCCTGCGACCCAAAAGTTAATCCAGCTTCTCTGAGATTTTTCTGGCCTTTTGGACCTGCCCCTTGGGTGTGCCAAAGGTGGCTACGACGGTGTTCGACTATCGGTGGATGCTTATCCAGTACGACGAGCCTTCATCCCGTTGAGAATATCTTTGACCGCCATGCCCTGAAACAGGCCTTCGCGCTCCGCCGTGTAATCACCGGACCCGGTTCTGAATTGGTTCAGGAAGCGAATGGTATCAACCACGCCGACTTCCCGAATCAGCGTGTCCGTCACCTGCTGATTCAGTTCAGAAAGAGATGGAATGTGCGTGCTCATGGGAGAACCTCCGCGGCTAGGTCAAGAAGCGACATCATAGGACACTCAAGCTTAGCCAGCAACGGCCCTTTCCGTAACAGTTTGCCGTCACAGGTCGCGAAAAAATCGGCCCCGGCGGTTGAGGCCAGAGCTAAATGGAGAGCATCCATCGGGAAGATGCCGCTCTTCTCAAGCGATGCCGCCAATTGTTCTACTCCTGGTGTCATTTCCACATACTCATTCGCCAGGGCCAAGATGGCGGCCATTTGGCCGCGCCGTTCCTCATTCGGAATCCGACTGGTCTCGTAATCGAGCGCCTCGGAACCCAGGAGCGAAACATCACCGGCTTGCACCGAGGCCAGAATGGCCAACACGGCTCCCGTTTCAACCTTGATGCGCGGTTGAGTCTGATCGTCAAAAGGCCGTTGAAGGCAACAACAATCAAGGTAAATTCGCATATCACCGTACTATCAAGGATTCGAGTGTAGAGCAAAACGGAGGCGATGACAAATCCAGCCGTGTGAGCCCAAAGCCGAAAGGTCCCCTTTGTTCAAAGCTACGAGGTCTTCTTTTCAGTCGCTAGACTCTTCGCGGCAGTGAGAGAACCTCGATGGTTGGAGACGACGATCTAGTTGTCCTCGCTGCCCTGTCCCGTGGCGCAGCCTCAATTCCCCAGAATCGAGGCAGGCCAGCGGATCCGCCCCAGCGGATCGGCGGCCGGTGCGGTTCCCGTGGATCGCCAGAGCCGACGGGAACGAGCCCGGCACCCTCGGCCCCAGACGAGGTGATGGGCGACCGGAAAACCAACGGCTCGGTCCCCAGGCCGAGCCGAAGAGAGGCGGCGCCCCAGCGACACCTCTCTGCTTGGTTTGCTGCGCTGTCGCGGCACACGGGAGTGAGCCGTGACCAACCCCTGGGACCAAGCCGCGTCCAGCGGCGGGAGGGTGGGCGAATGCACAGCCTCTCCAGGGGTTGGTCACGGCTGGCGACCCCTCGCAAAAGCCGGGACAGCGCAGCGGGGTGAATGGCCCAGGTCCCCCGCGTCCAGCGGGGGGCGTGGTGTCAGAGGGGGGCACCCCTAGGCGGGGCCTGGCGCTCCCAGGCTCCGCTGGTGAATTTGCGAAAAAGCCGCGTCCAGCGGCGCGTTTCGCAAAGAGGCGCAGCCTCAGCCGGGCGGCGGCGCTCCCGACGCCCGGCCATGACAGGCCGTGGGCATCGCACCACACGGTCGGTCGGACCGACCGGCAATCTAGCCGGTGAATTCACCACTGAATCTACCCTGTACAGGCAACAGGGGGTGATACAGGGGTAGAATAGGCGGTCCACGGCCCCTGACCGGGGTGAGAAGAAGGACGGGTCAGAGAACATTTCAGGTGTACCGGCACCGTCATGGCGCACCGCACGGCGACGGCGGTGTGACGACATGGACCAACCAGTTTCTCTAGAGAAACTGCGCGGTATTTTGTGGGCAAGTCGGAGGCGGACGAGACGCGGAACGGGAGGAACAGGTTCACGCAGGGGGATGGACTGACTTGACGAAGGCGGCCCTTCACACCGTGATCGGAGTGGCCCCTCCCACCGATCATGATGACACGGGTGCCCCACGAGCTTGGCGTCGCGGTTGCTCCTCCATGCACGGTCCATGTGCCTGACGGTCTCTGTCGGCCAAGCGAAGAGCCAGCCTATATGTCCCGCGTTTGTCCAACATCATCGGACCACGATCCCCAGGATTCGATCAAGCGAACCATCGTGACGGACATGACATTGCTGGCCGTGTCACCGTGGCGGCTCAGAATTGATACTTCATGGTGAGGCTGACGCCCCAGAATTGAATGTCCTTCGTCATCGCTTTGTACCGCACCCGCAACGTCCCGGCCGGGTCAAGCACGGAGTCATGACTGCGAAGCTGATCCCACTCTCGTGGATCACTCTGGAATGCACCGAAATCCGCCCACCGCACCTTGAGCCCGAGGCTCACCGGCTCGCTGACCTGATAATCCAGGCCCGCGAGCACCTGATACCCGAATAGCGTATCCGAGAGCTTGCTCCTGCCGATAGTGGTTGCGCCAGCGAGTCGTCGGTTCAGTTCCAGACATTCCGTTTCCGTACATTGTGAACCGTCGCGATTCTTAAATGTCGCGATATCATCGGGGTCACTACTCCGTTGAAAGCGGCCAAAATAATCCAACGACACGCGCGAAAACCCAACGCCGAAGCCGACGTACGGCGTCAACTTCGAGTCCGAGCGGTAGTCGTAGTACAGGTTCGCGAAGAAGTTGTGCGAGAGCACGTCATCCACCCCGAATTCCAGGGCGGCTAGTTCAGCGCTATCCGTCGCCGTGCTCTCGTCACCCAGCCTCGTCTCCGGGTCCATGTCGTCATGGGTCGTGCTGCGATAGAAATATTCCCCCTCGACCCGGAAGCTCCTGAGACGATAGCCCAGAGCCACCCCTGCCAGAACCCCGGTGCCGCCCTCAAGACCAGAAGCCCATTGATCACCGCTGTACTTGTCGGCTTCCTCTCGAGTCGTCAGACAGGTGGAACGGAGATTTGGATTGTAGGCCTGGTCGCATCTGGCCCCTTGATCATTATCACTCCCATTGACTGCCATGCCCGGAGCGACCGCGATGCCCACATCCATCCCCAGGTACCACCCGTCCTTGGCCCATACCAGGCCGGAGGCAAACACCAGTCCCATGACCACCAGCACAACTAATATTTGTTTCATGTTGTGACCTCGCTTTTGAAAATATCACTGAATGGTTGGGGTTAGCTATTTCTGAGCGCAGCAGATTTTATAGCAGAGCCTGATGGTCATCAATCAGGGGCCCTTGTACGGTCATGAGAGGCTCTTTGATTCCTAAAATACTGTCACGTTCCATAAATATGGCGTGAAGGTAGTGCCGGGCGCGACAGGTCGCCGCGGGCCGGTCGGCTAACGGGGCCACCTTCCACGGCCGGGTTGCGGCGAGGGTCGGCGACGAGAGGGAGGCGGTTGGTGCATCACCTCATTCACCGGTAAAGTGACCACTGACGCGCTACAGCGTTAGAATGGACGATCGTGTCGCCCCGGCACCCTTCCCGTGACCATCGTGGACGGAAGCACCTAAGGTATGCGTTGATTGTCGCGACAGAATTGCCACAGGTAGCCGTCCACCTGCTGCCGGGTCAGTCCGTGCTCCCGACTCAGAAAGGTGACCATCTGATCGACGCTCGCCGAACACGCCGTAGCGCACTGCTTCATCCATGTGTCTGCCTTCTCGGTGTCCTCGATGCCGAGTGCAAGCGCCATATGCTGGCTCGTGGCTGGCCCCATGTAGGGGAGTTCCTGAAGCGCTGGCCGGCCACACTCCGACACCCGTTTCTTGAAGGCGTGCCACCCTTCCGCGTGGATCATCTTGCATCCGCGAAGGAACGCATCCGCCTTCCGTTGATGGCGGATCGGCAGCGTCCTAGCGTCTATCGACTCCATGGCCACGATCCTCTTCAGATCCAGGTCGTGGAACGCCCGTGAGATGGCGTTGATGTGCTTCTCGACTACCGAGTTCCGGAAGCCCGCCACGTAGATCGTCCAAAGATACTGCCTGAGGAACACTCTCACGTCGACGTCGTCGAAGTCCCACGGCACGTACACGTTGTCTCCGACATGCTCCCGTGCTGTTTCGAGCATCCGCGTCGCTTTTTCTTTGTCCAATGTATCGACCCCGTCGTGCTGGCACTTCGGCAGACCCTACCACACAGCTCTTTACGACCTCCCCCGACACGTCAGCCCCGCACCCTTCAGATCCAGATCCCATTTCTCACCACGGCCACGGCGCACTTCGCCCAACAGAATCGGCCGACCATCTCCGAGCGGCGACACGTAGTGACCAAACTGGTGGCCCGCATACAACATGGCAATGGGTTCGCTGGCTTGCCCGCCAGGCCAGCCGCCTATGGAGACGTTCAACACGAACAAATGGCAAGACGCCTTCAGCATACATCATCAGGCTCCAGCACGAAGTCGCACGACATCCGCCGTGCTGGGTTTCTTGCCGGTGCAAAATCGTCCCCATGCTTCCATGAGCCGCGCCCGTTTTTCCAAGAGCACGCTTCGGCTATACGACCGTTCGATTTGACTGCCAACCCTGTGACTCAAGGCCATTTCCTTAACGGCAAAATCCGCCGCCGTGTTTTCTTCCGCCCATGTTCTTAGACCCGTTCTCATGCCGTGAACGGTCGCCCGGTCCGCAAGGCCCACGCATTTCAACAGTTTCCCTAACGACATATCCGACAGCATCCGGCCTTTTTTCAGCGCCGAAGGAAAGACCAACCCCTCGCCGCCGTCCCGCAGGCCCCATGCTTGTTTCAGGACGGTCATCGCCGCCGCCGACAGCGGGACTTGATGCTCCGTTTTTATCTTCATTCGTTCGGCGGGAACGGTCCAAACCTTTTTGGCCCAGTCGATTTCAGACCACCGCGCTCCCCGCGCCTCGATGCTCCGGCTTCCCGTCAGGACTAAAAACCGGAAACACCCTTTTGACGACCAGGACGCCCCCGACCCTTCGATGAGTTCCAGGGCCGTTGGGATTTCCTCATAGGGCAAGGCCCGGTAGTGTTGACGGAAGGCCGGTATCCGTGGCAACGCGCCCGCCGCTAGTTCGACCGCATTCTTATCCGTGAATCCATGCGCCACGCACCAACGCAAGATCGCGCCGACCCGTTGCTTGAGTTTCCGGCCTTGCTCCGGCTTCGTCGTCCAAAGAGGTTTCAGCAGTCGCAGAATATCTTCGCGCATGATGGCGTCAACCCTCATCGACCCGAAGGCTTTGAAGGCATACTGCCGGACCACGTGAATCCACCGTGCCGCATTCCGGTTTTGTTTCCATCCCGGCAAATTTTCCTCGAAATATTGCAAGGCCGCACGTTCAAACGTCGGCACCACGCGATGCCGTCGCCGGTCGGCCAGCACGTCGATCCCATCTTCAATCTTGACCCGGTTATCAAACGCGCGCCGCCGCGCCCGGTCAAGACCGACCAGCGGCCACGGACCCAACCCCAAGTCGTGACGTTTGCCATTGATGACAATTCTCTGAATCCAGCATTTCGTCCCGCTCGGTCCCACCTGCAGATAGAGCGTATCCCCGTCGCCATACCGACCCGGAGTCTTGAGTCCCTTGACCTTGACATGAGAAAGTTTCCCCATGCGGCACCGTCCTTTCTTTCGTTCGATTCCCTCGCAAGCTCCATTATTCAACCCCACGCACAACCCCACATCACGGGCCGGACTGTAAGGGAATGAAAAAGACGTGTCAAGACTGAAAAATAGAAATCGCCTCTAATGACGTGATATTTGGAAGATCATACAATAACGCATTGGAATACATAGAACTACATATGACAGTCTTCTCGCCAGCTCCAATCTCTCTTAGTTCCCACATTCCTTGATCTCTTCCCATTCCCTCAAATTCTATGCACCATCTTGCTCATCAAGCGGGGGGAGTCGAAGCCGGCTGTCAACGAAGCGATCTCTTTGAACGTCGAAGGAAGGTCATGGAATCCTGGGCGGTCTACCTGGGAACGCAGGAAGCCGCTTGACGAAAGAAACCCTTCTCACGTACAGATCAAAAAAGTTGTTCATAATTCTGTGAGCGGCTTTTTTGTGTCCATTCATGCATCACAGAGGAACCCGTATGATCAATCAAGGTGAGTATGATGACTTACAAAGCAAAGCCAAACCGGAATGGATTTTCTTTAAACCTTTGACGCGGCAACGTGACGGTGTGACGGAGCACGGTTATACGCCGCATGATTACGACCTCGACACAGGGCATGTGTCGGAGCACCCGATAGTGACGGAAAAAGACGGAATCCCAAAGTTTTTCACGTATGACGACGCGTTGAGGTTTTTGGGAAGTCAATTCTAAGTGAAAGCCGGTGTCTGCCGGTGGTAAAAGGAAACCCCTCATGGTGTCGCTGATCATGAGGGGTTTCTTTTTACGGGATGCCACAACGCTAAAGACGCCGGATCCCCGATCGGGTCGGGGATGACAGAAGAAAAGGCGGGCATGGCAACTCCGAACCGCCCATCTTGCCTTCATCCCCCCTCACCCCGGCCCTCCCCCTATTTCCCGCTTAATGCGGGAAATAGGGGGAGAGAGTGGTCACGAAACCGTTACGGTCATTTCAATGCGTTCAAGTGGATTGTCGCGACCGTCGCGCTTGGCGGCGACGACGCGATCAACGAGATCCATCCCGCTGACGACTTCTCCGAAGGCCGTGTATTGTCCGTCCAGAAACAGCGCATCGGCGACACAGATGAAAAACTGTGATCCGGCGCTGTCCGGGTCCTGGGCCCGGGCCATCGAGAGCACGCCCCGCTTGTGTTGGCTATTGTTGAACTCGGCCTTGATGTGATACCCGGGTCCGCCCATCCCATGATTGGAACGGTCGGGGTTCTTGCTGTTCGGGTCGCCGCCCTGGATCATGAATCCGGGTATGACTCGATGAAACGTGGTCCCATCGTAAAACTTTTCCCCCGCAAGTTTGCAGAAATTTTTGACATGATTTGGCGCCACGTCCGGATAAAATTTGAGGACAATCTCTCCCCAGGACTCCCCCTGGGACGACACGGCAATGGTGGCACGGGTTTCGGTGGCAACCTCGCTCATCTCGGACATACGTTCTCCTTTCAAAAATAAGGCCGGGGCATCGCGTAATGAATGCCCAGTGTTTCACTGATATTGACCCAATGGTTGCCGGCGTCCTGACTGCGGAAGGCGCCCGCGTTGGTTCCGACGTACAACTCACCTTCCGAAGAAGCCATCAAAACCTGAGTCGACAATGCGGTTAGCCCGTTATTCACCGGCACCCATTCGGAATTTTGAAAATTATTCTTGAAGATCCCTCGCCCCGTGGCGACGTACAAGGCCGCTCTCGTAACCACAATGCCGCGAATCGAATCATTCGGCAGCGAACGGCCGATAGAATGCCACGTCTTCCCTGCATCCTTACTTCGATAAATACCCCCATCCTGGGTGCCCACGTACACATGTTGTTGCGGGCTCACCGTCGTCACACGAATATGCGTATGGGTCAGATGTTCCTTGGGGTCCACCAGAGGATCACCGACTTTTTGCCATTTGACCGTGCCGTGTTTCGTCGCATCGATCCGATACAGGCCCTTGCCGGCGGTGCCGGCGAATAATTGCGACGTGTTCGTTATCGCCAGGCTTGCGATGAGTGTTTGCTCGAGACCGGGCGCCACGGCAGACCACGTGTACGCGGCTTCGTCCCACTGGTAGACGCCCTTCCCCGTGCCCGCATAAATTGTCCCGTAATGAGTCAGGAGGGATTTGACCTCCACACGTCTCAAGCCGGCCTTGATCGATTCCCAGGTTTTTCCATCTTCCTTGGTCCGAAAGATGCCGCCGCGTACCGTCCCGGCATACACTGTTCCGTTCTCGTCCGCACTCAAACAGAGAATAAAGCGATCCCCCAAACCATTGTTGATCGCTTCCCACGTTTCGCCGTAATCGTCACTGAAAAACGCCCCGAACCCGAACGACCCGGCATAGAGAACTCCCCCAGCCGTCGAGGCCAAGGCTTGGATACTCGGCGGGACACCGCCGTCGCGTTGAAATGGATCGGGATGCCCCCGGTCTTCAGCGAAACCGGGAACTCCCCCACACGGAATGATGAGAGCGAGCAGGAACGCGACCAGGCGCAAGACGCGCGACGTCACGAGACGACCCGGAACCGGCGCGTTCGATCAGGACACATGATGACCTGCCGTTCCGGTCGGCATGGGCGG
This sequence comes from Nitrospirales bacterium, assembly GCA_965204475.1. Lineage (GTDB taxonomy): Bacteria > Nitrospirota > Nitrospiria > Nitrospirales > UBA8639 > Bin75. Next base: position 520,229 of record OZ241988.1, on the reverse strand, counting down.
TTCTTCTTCCGGCTCGCCATCGTCTTCCTCTTCAGGTTTGGGAGGGGTTCGGCCGAAGATCTTGGCGCCCCACACGCCGATTTCATACAACACGATGAGTGGAATGGCCATGAGGAGCATCGTATACATGGTGGCATCGGGGGTGATGACCGCCGACAGGATCAGCGCCAACATGGCGGCATGCCGGCGATACTGCGCGAGCAGCGTGTGAGAAACCAGCCCCGCTCGGGCCAGGAGAGAAAGCGCCATGGGAATTTCAAACGCGAATCCGAATGCCAACAAGAACTTCACGTTGAAATCCACGTAGGTGCCCACGGCCAATTCGGGTTTGAGTTCGCGCTCCAGCCCGAATGACACGAAAAAATCAATGACCAGCGGGAGAATGACCAGATTGCAAAAGACCAGACCCAGCACGAAAAATCCGGTGGCGAGCAGGAACAGGGGAATGCCCCAGCCTTGTTCGCCCGGCAATAGGGCCGGCTGAACAAATTTCCAGAATTGATAAAGAATGACGGGCAGGCTGACCACGATCCCGGCGAGAAACGAGATCTTGATCGACGCAAACAAGGCTTCGGCCGGGCCGTAAAACAACAAGTCATCCGCGAAGGGCCGCTTGAACCATTCAATCAGATCGGGCGAAACCGAAAACATCGCGACGAACGCCACCATGATCGTCGCCCCGACGATAATCAGCCGGCGTTTGACGTCACGGATATGGCGAGTCAGCGGATGAACGAGTGTGGCCATGGTCTGTTGCGGAACGTGAGCCCGAAACCGGGAGTTACGAGGCCGCGGTTTTTTGTTGCTCATTCCGGTATTCGCGAATGAGCCTTGCCATGTGGTCCTTCTTGCCCAGCTTCTCTTTTTGGATCTGTTTTTTCTGCACTTCCTCTTCAGGAGTCAGGATATGATTTTTCAACAATTCCTGGAGTTGAATGTCCAATTGATGATGGGCTTCTTGGAGTTCCCGAAAATCGGCATTGGTACTACGGAGGTGTTCTGCAATCTGGTCATCAGTCAACATGAGACCCCTCCTTTCTCAAGAAGTGAATCTTACGGGTGAATATTGTTCGTCAATGGCAACTGCATAAGAATAGCATCCTCATTCGGGTTCGTATAGTAGGACCGGCGGCAACCGTATTGCTGAAAACCCAAGGCCTGATACAGTTTCTGTCCCACATGATTGCCGGCCCGGACTTCCAGGAGTGCTCGTGTCGTTCCGTGAGTCTTCCCCTCCCCCATGGCATGCCGGACCAACTGGCTCGCAATGCCCTGGCGACGGCAATCCGGCCGGACGGCCAGGTTCATCAGGCGCAACTCCTCAAAGACCATCCAGTAGCAGATATACCCGAGGAGCGGCTTCGCGGAAGATTCTTCACCGGCACGAAAAGCTCCGAGAAACCGGCCGAAGAGGTTCCCTCGCAACTCCGCTTCAAACATCGCCCGGGTCCAAGGTTCCGAGAACGCTTCCTGCTCAATGGCAAGAACGTCGTCCAGGTCCCGGGAGTGGAACGGGTGAACGTCAAAATCGAGACGGGCTGAGGTTCGGGCAACCATCATCGGATCATCACGGCGACGTACGCCGTGTTTTGAGATCCCATTGGACTTCCGCATCCGAACGTTGAACATAATGCGGCGAGATATGGGAGCCGGCTAATTGTCCGGTTTGAAACGCTTCCAAACTCGTCAACCCAACGTGGTAGGCGGACGGATTCATCGACTCCGGCGCCCCGCCAATTGCCATATCACCCAACGTTTCCATGAGCACGCGCTGGTGACACAGCCACCCTTCTCCAAACAGGACCGTGGGTTGGCGAATCGAATCCATCATATCCCGAATCGTCCCGACACAATCTTCTAGCAACCGAATCACGCGCCCGTCCTGCCATTGAAACTGCGCCCAATAGATTTCATTGGTTCGGGCAACCAGCATGGGACACACGGGACGCCCGGAGGTCCTGTGACTCCAGGCCATCGCTTCCAACGTCGACACGGTGACAAGAGGCAACCCCGTGACCGCACGGAATCCTACCATAGTCGAAAGACCCACGCGCAAACCGGTAAAGGACCCGGGACCCGAGGACACCGCAAGTCCCTCGATGGCCGAAAACGGGCATGCCAATGAGGCCAGGAGGTCTTGAATGGCAGGGATCAGGGAACTGGCGTGAGAGGAACAGTTTTCCTGATTCTTTTCAGCCAACAAAACCGTCCCATCCATGAGGGCCACACTTTGATGCCGTGTAGCCGTTTCAACAGCCAGTAGTTTCATTATGACCCCAACGATTCGTGACATCCCCCGGGATGACGTACTCGCATCACCGGAATTCGAACTCCTTCCCGGGCACGGGCACGTTCGGCACAAGCTCTGAAAATTCCAGTCTGACTGATCCTGATTTCACGTGTTCCTTCACTTCAACCGAAAAAGGCAATATCACCGAACCCGGTTGTCCCTGCGATCCCACGCTGCGAAAATCCGAAGCCGTGAGGGTGACCAGCTTTTTCCCCTTCGACGTGAAATATTCAATGGCTTGAATCAGGGCCGAAGAGTGATCCACCCACACGTGTTGCAACACGGTGACATTCGGGGCATTTGCGGGAGTCAGGGATACGGTATACCGATAGGCCGTTTTCACAACCCGAACTTCGCGAAACTGATCGGCGGTCCATCGAAGTCTTCCAAGAAGAACGTCTATGGCACGCAAACTTAATTGAACCGGAATGCCCAGGTCCCCGAGAGGACGCAAATCCGGCATGTACCCAACGATGGGATACTGGCGATCGGCCGTATGCAGGGAATACGGCCGGCCGTTCAACAGGAAATCGAAGAGCGTCCCGCCGAATCGTGTAAACCCTTTAATGCGGATCGATTGTGGCCGCTGGTAGAACAGGGTTCCTTGAATGCTGTGCGAAAAAGGAGAAAACGATCCTTCGACGTCGGCCTGGAACAACCCTTTTAAACTTGTAATGTTCGCTTCACGTGCGTGGAGAGTCGCCAGCACTTCTTGGGGAGTCAGCACGGGGGCCCGTGCTGGAGCCGGCTCGACCGGCGGCGGTGAAGGAGCCCGGCCTGCGCACGCGCCAAGACTCAGGCACAACACCCCGACGGCAACCCACCGCATGAAAGGATGCCTGCAATATGACACGTACGTGTACCTCCACTACGGCTACGAAGCTGACGTCACCACGTGATCAAACACTTCGCCGACTTCGTGAACGCCATAGAGTTCCATCCCCGGATTACTCAAATGCTTGGTCAGATTCCCCTGAGGCAACACGCACCGTTGAAAACCAAGTTTCATGGCCTCACGAATTCGCAAATCGACTTGACTGACGGGGCGGATTTCCCCTCCCAAGCCGACTTCCCCGATGCAGCACGTCTGACCGTCAAACGCCTGGTCGCGAAAACTGGAAACGATGGCCGCGACGATTCCAACGTCAATCGCGGGCTCGTCGAGTCGAAGCCCGCCCACCACATTGAGATAGACGTCGTATCCGGAAAGGTGTAATCCCAGCCGTTTTTCCACCACGGCCAGCAGCAACGCCACACGATTCAATTCTATGCCATTCGCCATCCGCTTGGGCATCGCATACCCCGTGGCCGTGACCAGGGCTTGCAGTTCGACCAGAATCGGGCGACTGCCCTCCAGGCTCGACACCACGACCGACCCCGTGCTTCTGGCGGGGCGCCCCGCCAAAAACAGTTCGGACGGATTGGCCACCTCCTGCAATCCTCCATCGTTCATTTCAAACACGCCGATTTCATTGGTCGCCCCGAACCGATTTTTCACGGCCCGCAGAATACGGTAAGCGTGGCTCTTGTCGCCTTCAAAATACAGGACGGTATCGACGATATGCTCCAGTAGTTTGGGACCGGCAATCATGCCTTCCTTCGTCACGTGGCCGATGAGGAAGACCGGCACGCCCGTTCGTTTGGCATACCACATGAGTTGGCATGCCACTTCCTGCACCTGGCTGATCGTGCCGGGAGCGGACGTCACCTGATCGGTGTAGACGGTCTGAACGGAATCCACGACCAAGGCCGTGGGGCACAGGGTATCGGCAACTTTGAGCACGCCTTCGAGAGAGGTTTCCGTCAGGATGTACAACGAAGAACTCAAGACGCCCAGACGATCCCCGCGCATTTTGATCTGTTGCGCGGATTCTTCACCCGTGACGTAGAGCACCGGCGGGTGCCGTTGCTCCAGCCCGTGCAGGGCCTGAAGCAGCAAGGTGGTTTTTCCGATGCCGGGATCGCCGCCGACCAGGACGATCGATCCGGGAACGACGCCACCGCCCAGAACGCGGTCGAGTTCGGTCAAACCTGTTGCAAAACGGAGTTCCTTGGTGACGGCTACTTCATTGATCGGCATCGCGGACTCTTTGTCGCCAATGGCCTGCCGGCCACGATGCCGAACGGTGCTTTCCTCTTTCAGGGAATTCCACTGCCCGCAATCCGGACAACGTCCGGCCCACCGCGGAGATTGACCGCCACATTCCTGGCAGATGAAAATCGTGCGAGGTTTACCGGTTTTCATAAGACGCGTGCGCCGCCGGAACACAGCCGGAGCTTATAATTGTTTCCGGACTTCTTTCCATGAATTGACGATCTTCGCACGTCGCGGATATTTCTTTTTTTCCCGAGGATCGGGAAAGATGACCGTCTTGACCCGGTTTTTCACCAACGTTCGGGCAAATTCCAGCGTTCGGCCGATAGCGGCTTCCAGGTTATCCCACCCGCCTTCCTTCAACTTTTCCATAAACGCCAACAAGGCCTTGGACTCCTGGGGAACCATTCTCGTAATCCCAACGGGAAATTCATGCTGCCTCAACCATTCACGAGTTTCGTGCAGGGCCGTGCCTCGGCGTTCATGCACATAGATCACGTTGTAATAAAATTCAGCCAATTTCGACAGCGCATGCGCCGCATTCTCCTGAGGCTTTCCCAGGGCGCCAAGATTCCCGACAACGGGAAGGGCCGACAACGGGTTCGAACCATCTCCTTGAACAAGGACGGCACAGTCCACCAATAAAATCGGACGTCGGCGTTCCCAGGATGCCAGATTCCCCTCTCCTTCCACGGACTCGACGCGCGGGCTGGATTCCACGGTTGCAACAACCTTGTGATTGCCCCGCATGTGGGTCTTGAATTCCAGGAATGCCCGGCCGTCTCCGCCGGTGAGCGCCGTCCCGGCATGCTGGCCCTGAACGGTAAACCTAATGGTTTCTCCGCCCAAGCCTTTGTTACCCAACAATCCTTTTTCAATAAACCAAGCCTTCAACCTCACGGAGGTCCCGGGTCGAGCCAGAACGTCCTCGACAATCAGGTGTCCTTTGACTTTATCCTGTGCCGCAATCGTGCCGGGAATAAGAAGGAAGCCGATGAAAATCGACCAGACTATTCGGAAGGGAAACTCTCGGTTCACGTAGGAATTCCTAAAGAACGTCGCACCTCAACAACCACTGCCAACAGAATACTCTAGCACGTCGATTTCTGATAGATCCAGCAGGCATGTTCACGTCGCCAGGCCTCGGCCGGACCGCGCAGAAAGCTCTCTGCCACTAGCCGAGTTGACGCTTGCGAAGTTCTTCCCGGTACGTCTTTTCGTACAGCACGTCCCATTCCGGGGAGCCCTCGGGAATCCGGCGGGAGTAGGAGTGCAAGCGGGATCTGACCAACCGATGAATGTCCTCCTCGACTTTCATCGACTCCGCGAGGATGCGTTTGATTTCTTTCAACGCTTGAGCGGACGTTCCCCGAATCGTCCCTTCAGGAGTCCCTTGAAGAGCCTGAAGAATCACGTGGGAAAGATGCGCCTGCTTCTCGTCAGATAAGAGAGGACCCATACGGGACAGTGTTTGCGCTTACAGAACCAGCCCCCGCTCTTTGACCAACTTGGTTTTCACCATCGTGAACATCTTCTGATAATCCAACCGACCGCTTTGAATTTCCGCGTCATACTGTTTCAACAGAGCCTGGATTTCAGTATGAAGCCGGTCTTCCACGGAAAGCTCATCGGTGACGGCTTTCCGGACGGCACGGATCAAACGCTCTTTTGACCCGGAAATCTCCAGTAGCTCCTGCTCCTGCAAACGGTCCACAACAGCCGTTGCCAGAGACTGAATGCGTTCTTCGGTGACTCGCATCGCGTTATGAAGCCACCTTTTCGACTTTCATCATCGTGGCGCCGACGGCGTCATGAAGCACCATCGGATCTCCTATCAATCGTCCAACGACGTTCACCCGATCGGCCGGCACGGGATCTTCTCCGATACTCATGGGGGTTCGTCCGAAAAACACCGCCAACATCCCGCCAAGCCCCCAATACGCGACGTCGCCCACTTTCACGTTCGTCGTCGCGGTTTCACGGTGATCCTTGACCCCGGGAACCTGGCAATAAAATTCCTCTCCCCATTGATTCACCTTTGCTTCCACCGGCAAGGCGTCATAAATGGCCTGCGCCGTACGTGTCGGCTTCAACTCCGCTTCCACGGCCACGCCGCCTATCGTAATTTTAATCCGCTTCGGTTTGTCGTCCATATCCGTGCATCACTCCTTCTGGCACGAGTAAGTGCCCTGTTTGCTTGAATTTCCCAAGAATCGACTGTAGCGTGTTGCCGAATGCGAACGCAAGAAACAGGAGGCGTAGGACTCAGTCATGCTTGAATGTTCGTTCATTTTTCTCAAGGGTATCGGAGAGACCACGGAACGGCGTCTGTGGGCCGATGGCATGACCCACTGGCAGCAATTTCTTGAGACTTCCACCGCCTTGGGCATCGGTCCCGCACGAAAGGCTCTCTATGATCGTGAAGTTGCAGAGGCGTGGGACGATTTCCAAAGTGCGCAATGGCGCAGTGTCGGCAGGCGGTTCAAGACAGGCCATCATTGGCGATTGTTCGAGGCTTTTCGCAAACGGACGGTATTCCTGGACATCGAAACCAACGGATACCCGATCGGAGAAGGTGAAATCACGATGGTCGGCTTGTACGGCAACAATGGAATGACCACGCTGGTTCGCCATCAGAACCTGACCCTGGATCGCTTGGAGGATGAGCTATCCAACTATGACCTGATCGTGACATTTTTCGGATCGGGGTTCGACCTGCCGTATTTACGCGCGAGCTACCCCCTTTTGGATCTCTCCCATGCACATTTCGACCTGTGCTTTGCCGCCAGGCGTTTAGGTTTACGGGGCGGGTTAAAACACATCGAAGCGGAAGTCGGGCTGGCCCGCTCCGCCGACCTGCAAGGTTTGGATGGGTGGGATGCCGTCAACCTGTGGCATGCTTGGCAAGCCGGAGATGAGCGGGCCGGCCAAACCCTACGTGAATACAATGAGGCGGACGTCCGCAATCTCGAGCCGCTTGCCGAACATCTGTATCAAGCCTTTCGAGACCGGCACGGCCCTGCACACGATTGACCATGGATCATACGGCACAATGGCATGGAGCCGGCGCGACACACATCGGCTGCGAACGTTCCACGAACCAGGACGAGTTTCTGGTTGCCGATAAACTGGGTTTATGGATCGTTGCCGACGGCATGGGCGGCCATGCAGGAGGCGACGTCGCCAGCAAGATGACCGTCGAGGCGATTCACAGCTACGTTGCGGAACGTGTAGGGCAAGGGTCAGCGGCCGGGCCGGAGGAGACTCCCTCTTTTCTGCGGTCGGCGATCAGGTACGCCAACGATACCGTTCGTGCCTATGCCGACACCAACCCGGAATTCACCGGAATGGGAACGACCGTAGTCCTTTTCTATCTTCCTGCGCCTTCCTCCCCTCTCGCGTGGATCGCTCATGCCGGAGACAGCCGTGCGTACCTCATTCGGGAACAACGGATTTCCGCATTGACCAGAGATCACACCGTGCTCGAAGAACGCATTCAACAAGGATTACTACCGAAATCGACGCCGGCCAGTCACCCGGACGGGCACAAGCTGACCCGAGGCGTCGGAGTCAGTCCCACAATCGAGGCCGATGTCTCGACCATAAAACTTCAATCAAAAGATGGAGTTCTTCTGTTTAGCGACGGCCTGAACAAGATGTTGAATGACGATCAAATTCTGGACACCCTGACTACAATGCACACACAACCAGCGGAACACAAATGCCGGGCACTCATCGATCAAGCCAATGATCGAGGAGGATTGGACAATACGACCGTGGTCCTGATTGCCAAATCGCGCTAACGCACCTTCTCCTTCTGTCATCCTCGATCCCCGGGATGACGGCAGAGGAAAGGAGAACTACGAGATTCCTCGCGTTGCTCGGAATGACCAATTGAGAGATGGTGGGGATAGCGGACTTCGTTGACGGAACACGACAGTCAGCGCTGCTTTCCCATGGGCTGGCACGTGATCCAGGTTTCACAACTCCATACATAGAATTGCACGATCAGCCACAACAGCAATGGGATCGCAACCGCCACGAGCATGGCAAACAGCAGGACGCGAACAGGCACCGGAAGTTTTTTTAGCAGCGTGGAAACCATCGAGTAACGCAGCCCTACGTCAGCCCGCGTTTTTGCAGATAGTCGCGGTCGATGACCGGTGCCGCTTTTTCGGGCAGCTTGCCGCTGGATTGAAGCAACCGCTCGACGTATTTGCCGATCAGGTCCGACTCCAGGTTGACGGCATCCCCGGGTTGCTTCATGCCCAAGGTGGTGACCTTGGCCGTGTGCGGAATAATCGCCACGGACACACCGTTCTCCGACACGCTGTTGATTGTCAGACTGACGCCATCCGCGGTAATCGATCCCTTGGAGATACAATACCGGAGAATGGGTTCCGGCACCTCAAACGTGAGTAGTAAGGTATTGCCCGTTTGCGTTCGCTCTCGAAGGATGCCGGTTCCATCCACGTGCCCCGTCACGAGATGTCCACCCAGACGATCGTTCAGTTTCAAGGCCCGCTCAAGGTTCACCGCCGCACCCGCCGTGAGCGTGCCCAGCGTGGTGACATCCAGGGTTTCGACCGAGACGTCAACGGCAAAGTCCGTTTCGCCAACCTCAGCAGCCGTCAGGCAGGCCCCCGAGACACTCACGCTTTCACCAAGCTGGAGATCCTTGAGAACGGCACCTGCCAAAATCGACAAGCGCGCACCGGCCAGGCCGCGCACCAGGGATTTGACCACGCCCATTTCTTCGACAATCCCGCTGAACACGTTACTTGTCCTTGTCGTTGCTGAAAAACACCATGCGAAACACGAGGAGAAACACCACGATCAAGACGACGACGCCCGCCGCGGCCAACACGCCAATGACGACGTCGCCCGTTGTCATCGCTTCTTCCATGTCCGGTTATCCTTTCCGTCGAGTCACGGCGGTCCTGCCAGAGCCATTAAACACCCGACCGTCTGCAGGTCGCCGCCCAAAACCCTGCTGCCGTCATCAATTGCAGGCATCCGATAATGGTGAAGGCCCCAGTATAACTGATTGCGGCGACGAGCACACCTGCTACGATCGGTCCGCTCGCGTGTCCGATATCCATGATGGTGCCACGCAACCCCATGCCGGCTCCGACGTTTTCGGCTTTTCCGAGGTCCGCGATCATCGCGGCCGATGATGACGTAATGATCGCTTCACCAAATCCGAACCCCGCCGCACACAGGGCCAACCAGCCCAACCGGGTCGTTTGCGGAACGGCCATGATGGCAAGCCCGCAAACCAACAGGCCCAACACAATCAACGGCCGTCGTCCAACGCGATCCGATACGCGTCCCATCACCGGCTTGGAGAGGAACGATGTGAACCCCTGTATTCCAAAGAGGATTCCGCTTTCTGCCAGACTCAATCCAATGGAAAGCCCGTATAACGGCAGAAACGCCATCAGGGTCCCGTTGGCCATCATCTTGGAGGCCTCCGCCACACTTGCCGCCACCATGCCGAGATGTCGCAACACGGCCCGCAACCCATGCAGCACGTTTGAGAAAAGCACTTTGGCTTCCAGTTTCGCGGGGCGCGCCGGGGCCGGACAGCGCCACCAAAGCACCAGGTACAACACGAGCCCAAGCAGTCCGAACCCGCCGCCGGTGAGAAACGTTTCCGTATAACCGGCCGTGTCGATAATCCATCCACCCAGCATCGGCCCTAACAGGGCTCCACCCTGTGCGGCGGAGGTGTACCAGCCCAAGGCCGCGCCTCTTGTCGCGGGATACAAATCCGCTACCATCGCAAGGGCCAACGGCGTAAAAACGGCCGTGGCCAATCCATGAACCACGCGCAATACCGTCAGAACTTCCAAATTCGATACCAACGGATAGACAAAGGGGGGCAACGCAAAGGCCAGGACGCCCACCAGCATCAAGCGTGAGCGGTTCACCAAGTCGGACAACGTGCCGACCGGGAGCTTCAGAACGATACCCGTCATGGTTGAGGCTGCGACGATAAACCCCACGGTGACCGGTCCCGCGCCCAACGATTCGGCAAACGGAGCCAAGGCCGGCATGCGGACGAGGTTGTAGCTGACAAAGGAACAAAACCCTACGCCACACAACAGAACGAAAATCGGGACGACAGTCATTTGTTTCTAAACGCGCAAACCGGACAAGCGAGTGCAGAAGAACCGTTACCCAAGCTTGAGGGGAAACACCAGACCCTCTCAATAGAAGGCTTTTGTTGTTTTCACCTTCAAGATGTACTATAGACCTTTGCATCCCGGCCTCTGCAACCTTTCCGGAGCCTTGACAACCCATGACAACGCGCTTTACTGAACTGTCCATTCTATTTTTCAGCGTGGCCAAGTGGTTTCTCCTCGCCAGTGTCGTGGGCCTGATCGTCGGGCTCTCTTCCACCTTGTTACTCATCCTGCTCCAGAGCAGCATCGCTCTCACGCAATCATTCCCGTACGCGTTTCTCCTCCTGCCGGTCAGCCTCGCGCTCTCCGGGGTCATGACGGCCAAATTTGCCTTCAGAGCTCGAGGATACGGCACGGAACAAGTGATTCGCGCCATTCATCAAGAGGGTGGGAAAATCCACCCTCGCGTGATTCCCGTCAAATTCGTCGCCACGATCGTCACGATCGCGAGTGGAGGTTCCGCAGGCAACGTCGGGCCCTGCGCGCAAATCGGCGGAGCGCTGTGCTCGGCATTCGGACAATTCATTCGCCTGGAGGACATAGATCGAGTACGACTCGTCGTTTGCGGCATCAGTGCGGGCTTCGCCGCCGTGTTCGGCACCCCGGTCGCCGGGGCCCTGTTTGCCATTGAGGCGCTCTGGATCGGGCGACTTTCCTACGGGGCACTGTTTCCTTCACTGGTTTCGGCGTTTGTCGGGCATCAAGTCGCCGCAAACTTGGGGATTGCGTATCTCCCGCCCATAGCACCATCGATTCCGTCGTTGAATATTCCCTTTTTTCTCAGCGTAGGATTGGCGGGAGTCACGTTCGGCATGGCGGCGTTTATCTTCGTGGAAACCATGGGACTCGGAAAACGGCTCGCAATTTTGACCAAGACGTCCTCCGTGTTGACCGGCGTGATCGGCGGATCAATCCTCATCGCCGTGGCATTTCTTTTTTCAGACGAGTATCTCGGCCTAGGCTGGACAACGGTTGCTCAAGCGCTCAAGGGCGACGACCTTCCCTGGTACGCCTTTGCAGTCAAGGCCGTCACGACCAGCGTGACGCTGAACTTCGGCGGCAGTGGGGGCATTCTGCTTCCGCTCTGTTTTTACGGGGCCACCCTGGGGTCGACCCTGGCCCACGGGTTGGGGTTGGATCCCGCCACCTTTGCCGCGCTGGGACTCGTCAGCGTATTGGCCGGTGCCACCAATACGCCCATTGCCGCCATTGTCCTGGCCATGGAATTGTTCGGGCCCGGCATTGCGCCGTACGCGGCCACGACTTGCGCCATGAGTTACCTGCTTACGGGCCATCGAAGCGTCATCCCCACGCAACTTCTGCACGAATCCAAGTCCCCGTCGTTTGCGCTCGCGTCTCAACAGGAAATCGAAAGGGTCACGTTGGCCATCAAATCACGGCGCACGACGTTCACAAAACTTTTCTTCGGTAAACGGTCTTCCCCCAAATCGTCCGACGAGTAACCGTCGTGTACCAGGCCTCGTCAAGCGACGGCCTTCTTTGTGCTCCCGACAGGATCCTGTTACACTTTTCTGCATTCATGCCGCCAGCCATACACCCAGTCGATCTGCTCCGCGTCCTCCGACACCAACGTCTGACCCCGGCCATTGTCTTTTTGACGTCCCGGCGCGCCTGCGACGAAGCCATCGGGAGCTTCGAGCACCGCCAACTCCCCATTCCACCGACGCGATCGGCAGCCATCACGCAGGTGCTGGACCAAATGATTGTCGAATATCCCAGTATCGCCGACCACCCCCTCATCCCCACGGTTCAACGCTATGGGGTGGCGGCCCATCACGCCGGGCATTTGCCGTCCTGGAAGATTGCCATCGAAGAACTCATGCGCCAGGGATGTCTCGATGCGGTCTTCGCCACCACCACTCTGGCCGCCGGTGTGGACTTTCCCGCCCGCACCGTCGTGATTACCCAATCGAGTGTCCGCAAGGATCGCGATATCATGGAATTGACCGTCAACGAAATCCAACAACTCGCCGGCCGCGGCGGAAGACGAGGGAAAGATTACGTGGGTTTCGTCGTGGTCACGCCATCGCCGTACATCGACCTCGGCCCCATCGCCAACGGGCTCACGAACCATCCGGAGCCGATCGACAGTCAATTTGTCGTTTCCTATCCCATGGTCCTGAATCTCTTGAAAGCCCATTCGATCGACCATATTCAACCCATTCTGGAAAAAAGCTTTGCGCAATTCCAGCTCAATCATCGCGCCGACACCTATGAAACGAAACTGGATGACGTAGAAACGCACCTGGAAGCCTATGGCCAGCGCGAATGCGCCGATTGGATTGCGCAGTGGCAGTCCTTCAATCTTGCCAAGAAACGCCGCTCGCATCATCGCCGGAAAACGCAGCACGACCCGCCGGAAGTCTCGGCGCAATTGGCGTTCCTGACGCCGGGTCGCGCGATTGAACTCTCCAAGGATCACGCCATCGTCCTGCGTCAATATCGAAGCCGTGGACAAGGAGCTCCCATGTTGACCGTCATGCGAAACGGCGGGCGTATTGTGGAATATCCGGCAAGCGCGGTGACCGCCGTGATCGATGAAGTGATCGACGTCACGGAGGCCCGCAGGTTTCCCTGGTGCACACCGCAGAGCCTGAACCACGCCGTCGAAACATTGGAACAATTTCCCGCTCGCTTGCGACGTCTCCCTATTCGCGTGGACCAGGACGGCGCCGACAACCCGATCCTGACCGAAACGCTCAGGGACGAGTTTCCATGTCCGACCTGTCCGGCCCGTCCCGCGTGTCAAAAGGACCATCCGCAGGCCCTGAAGCTGAGGCAGGAAGAGCATCGCCTGACGAAGACCATTCATGCTCTGCGCACCGAACTCTGGCATCGCTTTCAGCAGCACATCGAAGTGTTGCAGAAGTTCGGCTACCTGACCCCGACGTGCCAACTGACGTCCGAGGGCGATTGGGCTCGCCTCATTCGCATCAATCATTCGCTGCTCATCACGGAATTGATACGGATGGGGGCATTTGAAGGGATTCATGCCTCACTCCTGGCCGGCGTGTTGGCCAGTATCGCCCATGACGACGACCGGCCGGCCTCGTTTGCCGGACGCCCTCAGGCCTTGATTTCTACACTCGGACAAGTTCGGAAAGTGGCTCACTCGTTGTCGGCCTATGAAGAGCCACCCCTGCTTCGGCTGGACGTCGCCGCGATCGTCGACCGGTGGATCGCCGAACCCACCCTGCCCTGGAACGAACTCATTCGAACGACCACCATGGCGGAAGGTGATATCTATCGACTCCTGGCCAGAACCATGGAATATCTCTCGCAACTGCATGGCTTACGTTCGACGCACCCCGGGCTGGCCGATATCGCGAGGGCCGCGATGGACCTCATGCGCCGGGACGTGCTGCAGGAATTACCCTGAGCAATAAAGAAGAGAACACGTGTACCGGGTAGATGTATGACGAACGACGCCTTGGCAAACCAACTGGCCGGTCTGTCCGTCAGGCTGCTTCACCGACTGGCGAAGAACCGGGTGCCGAGACATTTCCGAATGGGAAAGAACCGGCTGATTCAAACACTCCTGACACTGCCACCCCAGCAGCGGGCGGAAGTGGAAACGGCCCTTGCGTCTCTCCTGCAAGCACCCGCACGCCCTCCGCAACCCCCCAAGCCCGACAAAGCCGCCAAGACGAAACGCCCACCCGAGGCAGTGTCCCGGTCTGTCCCATCCGACCAGCCGCAGAGCATACCGGCAAGACCGGCTATCAGCATACAGGCGCTGTTTGAAGGGATCGGCGTGCCTCCGCCGCAACCTTTCAAGCCCGACGTCTGGCAACAGGAAGCGATCGACCGGTTGGCAACCAACGACGTGATCTTGAGCGTGCCCACCGGTAGCGGCAAAACCTATGTGGCGGTCGAAGCCATGCGGCGGGCCATTGAGGCCGACCGGATGGTCATCTACACGTCCCCCTTGAAGGCGCTCTCAAATACAAAACTCACGGAGTTTTCGCAGATATTCGGCGCCGATCAGGTCGGCATTCTCACGGGCGATCGTCGCGATAATCCGCAAGCGCCGATTCTGATCATGACCACGGAGATCCTGCGGAATTTACTGTACGATGCCGCCAGCGGTGAAATCGACATGCGGTTGGATACCTTGGGGTTGATCATTTTGGATGAATCGCAGTTTCTGGCCGACCGGGAACGGGGAGTGGTCTGGGAAGAAACGATTATTTTCTGTCCTGCGCAAGCGCGACTGCTGCTGCTGTCGGCCTCCATCGGGAACCCTGATGAAATCGCCGCCTGGATCAGTTCCATTCGGTCCAAGTCCTGTCACCTGATCCAACATCGCAATCGCTCCGTCCCGCTTCGCGCGGCGTATCTCGATCCCTCAGGGAAACTCGCCCCCTTCTTCCGCACGCGGGACATTGCCCGCGGCCCAGGCTATACCCTCCATCCCGAAACCAAACGCCTGTTTGCGAACTACGAAGACCAAACCCTGGGTCCGCGTTACAAACGCTGAAGACACGGACCGCAACCGGTTCATTGCAAAGAAGCCCACGGACAGGCACGGAGGCCTGTCCGTACAATCCGGAAGGGAAATCCAATGAAGGGGCTCAGAGGAGCCGGCGGGAAGTTTTCTTGTCCGCGGCCGGATCTTTATGGGGCTGGCAGACGTCGCATTGACACATCCGACGAAGCTGTCCGAACGCATACAACCCGGTATCATGCCCGTCACTCCAAACCAGGCGCAGGGCATAATGTCCAACCGGTTGAATGTCCTTCAGCATGATCAGCATCGGCACGTCATCGGGTTTCAGTTTCAGTTCTCCGGTCCATTCATCCGTACAGGCCGCACAGGGACAGTGTAACCGCAGATACCGGATCGGATAGACGCCCTGGTGCCCATCGCTCCACGCGATGCCGAATACGCCCTTCTCGATCCACTTCATGTCTTCAGGATGAACGGTCTCCGTACTCATGGCTCGCTCACTTTCCCGCCATCACGTCTTTCTGCGCGAGTCCATACGGAACCGGGACCGGTTCCGCGGCCAAGAGGTCTTTTTCCGGCAACCGTTTTCCGACAACGGATCTTGCATAGGTTTCGACTATGTTTTCCACTTCTCGCCTCACTTGCCCCGTTGCTTTCAAACGCGTCGCCCGTGCAAATGATATTCGCCCGGCTTGACGAAGAAACGCCGTGCTCCCCTGAGATATCGGCAAACAATAATCCCAACTGCCCCGATCACACGATCCGCACAAACGCCCCCCGGCCGACGGCGAAAACCGGGAACGTTGCTCTCCCAAATCCCGGCCGCAGGACGCACAGCGATCAACCTGTGGTTGAAACCCCGAATGGCTCAGGATATGAATCTGAAAAATCAACGTGAGCAATGCCGGATCGTCCGTTCGTACCAGCGATCGCAACCCTTCCAGTAACGTGTGATAAATCGTGGGGTTCGAATCACGGTCCGCGGTCACGCCGTCGACCAGGGCCACCATTCGAGAAGCCGCCCAGATCAGGTCCAAGCTCTCTCGTAACGGGCTGAAGGTCTCGAGGCTGTCGATGTGGCTTATGGACCCAAGACTGTCGTTGCGTTTGTTGAAGAACGTGAGGTTGATCGACGAAAACGGTTCGAGCATACCGCCGAACCGGCTTTTCATCCGCCGCGCGCCGCGCGCAATCCCTCGAACCTTGCCGAGTCGAAGCGAAAAAAACGTGAGAATGCGATCGGCTTCTCCCCAGCGCATGCTTTTCAACACGATCGCTTTTGTGGTGACTAGGGCCATGGAAGAGAGGGCACGATTATCTCAGATACTCCAACATCAGCGTCGCGAATCCAAGGTAGATGCTGACTCCCGTGATGTCCATGGCCGTGGTAATAAACGGCCCTGCCGCCACGGCCGGATCAACATGAAACTTTCGTAAGAGCAAGGGGGTGACCGTGGCCATGCTCGAGGAAATCAGAAACGTAATCAGTATGGCCCCGCCAACGACCATGCCCAGATACCCGTTTCCCTGCCACACCCAACCCGTCAGAAAGAGCAACACTCCGCAAATCACACCCAGGAGCAACCCGATTCGCAGTTCCCGAAATACGACCTTCCAAATATCACTGTGTTCGACGCGGCCCGTCGCCAGTCCCCGAATGATGAGGGTCGAAGATTGAATACCCAAGTTGCCACCCATCGCCGCAATCACGGGGATGAAGGTCACCACGGCCACGACCTCCTGAATCGTGAACCGGAACCACCACAGGATGAGTCCCGACACGAGGCTTCCGGCCAAATTGGTAAACAGCCAGGGAAACCGCAGGCCCGCGGCCAAAAGACTGGGGGTGCTCATCTGAGCATCTTCTTCGGTGGCCCCGGCCATCTTCAACATATCCTTGGTGTCTTCATCCCGAATGACGTCCACCACGTCGTCCACCGTAATGATCCCCACGAGCCGGTGTTCGGCATCCACGACCGGAATTGCCAACAGGTTGTAATTCGCCACTTGACTGGCGACTTCCTTTTGCGCGGTTTCCACGCTGACACTGATCACGTCGCGGAACAGCATGCTTTTCAGGGGAGCCGTCGGAGCCACCACCAGCAATTCGCGCAACGAGACCACGCCCGTGAGCCGCCCTTCCCGGTCCGTCGCGTAAATATAAAACACGGTCTCGGCCTTGGTGGCCTGTTGAAGCCGCTGGATGGCTTCACGGGCCGTGGTTTCCTCGGGCAACGAGAAGAACTCCGTCGTCATGATACTGCCGGCCGTGCCCTTGGGATACGCCATGAGATTGGCGACTTCCTGAGATTCCTCGGCTTTCATCAGCGGCAAGATATTCTGTGCCACCTCCTCGGGCAGCACGCCTAAAATATCCGCGGCGTCGTCAGCCGGGACTGTCCGTAACATCCACGCGATATCGGCGGCGTTTCGATCTTCAAGCAGTTCCAGAATCATCTCGTCACTCAACTCGCTCACGACCTTGCCTTGCCCCGCCACGCCTTCGACCAACTCAAAAACCGTCCGTCGTTCTTGAGGGGTATCCAAATTCATAATCACCCGGGCAACATCCGCGGGGTGCAACCGGGTAATCAGATTGGTCAGGTTCGAAATGGCGCCACGCTTCAAGAGACGGCGCGTCGAGAGCCGCACCACGTCGAATTTGCTTTGACTATTGGTGGACGCCGACGCCGCCTGATCCTTGGCGGCCTGGGGGGCGCCGGGAGTCATTGTTTTGACCGGTTCCGTCATGGCTGTGTCGAGTATCCCAATTCTACCAACAAACGGTCATCATCGCGCCACGCGTCTTTCACTTTCACGTGAAGGTTCAAAAAAACCTTACGGGCCAAGGCCGCCTCCAGCTCCAACCTGGCGGCGGTGCCGATCGCTTTTAACCGTTCCCCTGATTTTCCGATCACAATCGCCTTCTGGCCGGATTTCTCGACGAAAATGGTGGCCGCAATGGTGGTAAGGCGCCCTTCTTCCTGAAACTCGTCCACCTTCACGGCAACGGCATAGGGCAGTTCCGCCTTGGTCGATTCAATGACCTTTTCCCGTATGGTCTCCGCCGCCAGATGACGCCATGACTGGTCCGTCACAAAATCTTCATCAAAGGCGTCTTCCTGTTCATCCACTCGCTCAAACACCAGGGACGCCAACCTGTCGACGTTCAGGCCGGTCTTGGCCGATAAGGGCACGATCTCCGTCCAATCCCCCAACTGCCGATAGGCCTCGATCACCGGCAAGACGCGGCGTTTCCGAATTACATCGATTTTATTCACCAACAAAAACACCGGTAACCCCGCGGGTCGTCCGTGTCTCGAGAATATTTGATCTACCACAAATCGATCGGGAGAACCAGGTAAATTTCGTCCATCGACCATGACCGCAAGCACGTCGGCATCGTGCATGGCATCCAACGCCGTGCGTACCATGAGTTTATTGAGTCGATGCCAAGGCCGATGCAGCCCGGGCGTGTCCAACAGCGCCAATTGACCTTGTGGGAGATGCGCGACCCCGAGAATCCGGGAGCGCGTGGTCTGGGGTTTGTCGGAAACAATGGCAATTTTTTGATTGACCAACGTGTTGACGAGGGTGGATTTCCCCACGTTGGAACAGCCCACGACAGCCATCGTACCGAATTTCATGATTCAACCCAAACGGAAGGGACAGACAGGAGAGAAGTCCGGACAGGAAAATCTCGCTGGTCATTCACTCATTGCCGGTTACCTCCCCTGCCTTGATTCCCTTTTTTCAAGGAGATTCATCTACGGCGACTCCACGAATTGATAGACCGTCTCTCCTTCCTTCACGTACCCCAACCGCTCCCGAGCCAATTCTTCCAAGGTAAAGAGATCGGATTCCAGACTATGGATTTCCTCTCGAAGAGCGGTATTCGCGTGCTCCAACGAGACAATCTCCTCCTGCGTCCTATCAAGTTCCTGAGTCATCATCCAATATTGTGGCAACCCCGTTCCCTGCAACGTCCACACCACGCACAGCACGATCCCGATGCTGAGACCCAAAGGATAACCCAGCGATCGCGGGCCGGACCAGCGATTCGGCTTCTTCAGTTTTCGGTTCTGGCGGACCACGTTACGCCTTTCGGATTCGGAGCACCTTTCTTCCTTTATAGACCGCCGATTTCCCCAATTCTTCTTCGATTCTGAGGAGCTGATTGTATTTGGCCAAACGGTCCGTTCGGGACAACGATCCCGTCTTGATCTGCCCGGCGTTCACCGCCACGGCCAAGTCGGCAATGGTCGTATCTTCCGTCTCGCCTGAACGATGGGAGATCACGACGCCGAAACCCGCGCGCCTGGCCAGTTCCACCGTCTCCAGGGTTTCGGTCAACGTGCCGATCTGGTTGACTTTTATCAGAATAGCAGTTCCGACGCCTTCTTGAATACCCCTCGACAAATAATCGACGTTGGTGACGAACAAGTCGTCTCCAACCAACTGAATCCGCGCGCCGAGCCGGTCGGTCAGGAGCTTCCAACCTTTCCAGTCGTCCTCATGGAGTCCATCTTCAATCGAGACAATAGGGTACCGCTCGACCAATCCTTCGTAAAAATCAATCATCCGGGCGGCACTCCGCACCCCACGTTTTTCTGCACGGAGAACATACCCTTTTTTGCCGTAAAATTCACTGGCCGCCGCATCAATCGCCAACACGATATCCGAGCCAAGCCGGTATCCTGCCTTGCGAACGGCTTGACTGATTACGGCCAACGCTTCTTCGTTAGACTGCAAGGCCGGCGCAAATCCTCCCTCATCGCCCACGGCCGTGCTCAATCCCTTGGCCTTCAATACGGCCCGTAACTGGTGAAACACCTCCGCACCCATCCGCAGACCTTCACGAAACCGTGGAGCGCCGACGGGCATGATCATGAACTCTTGCAGATCCAAGCCGTTATTCGCGTGGACGCCGCCGTTGATGATATTCATCATGGGAACCGGTAATTCACGGGCCTTGGCCCCGCCAATGTACCGATAGAGGGGCTGCCGCGTTTCCACGGACGCGGCGCGGGCCACGGCCAGCGAGACCCCCAACACGGCATTCGCCCCGAGCCGCGACTTTCCCGGAGTGCCGTCCAACGCGAGCATGGTGGAATCGATCAACGGTTGTTCCAGGGCGTTCATCCCCCGAAGTTCGGGGGCCAAGGTCTTTGTAATGTTCCGAATGGCTTTCGTGACCCCCTTGCCCATCCACCGTTGAGGATCATTGTCCCGTAATTCACGCGCTTCTCGAGTCCCAGTCGAGGCACCGGACGGCACGGCTGCCCGTCCCCACGCCCCACTGGTCAACAGCACGTCCACTTCCACCGTGGGCGTCCCGCGGGAATCGAGTACGGCTCTCCCCTTGATGTCCTTAATCTTGCTCATTCACGCGTCGCTTTTTTGGAAATTGGAACGCTTCGAACGTTACGGCGAAAGCCGCGTCTTGAACAGGACATTCACTTTTTGGGGATTGGCTTTGCCCCCGGAGCGTTTCATGACTTGGCCGACCAAGTACCCGATCACCGTCTCTTTTCCTCCTTGATACTGAGCCACCTGTGCTGGATGCTGCTCGATGACGGCGTCGATCAGGGCCAGCAACTCCCCTTCATCGGACAGTTGCCGGAGCCCCTTTTCTTCTACGAGTTGCGCCGCCGATTTTTCTCCGGCGTAGAGTTCGGGGAAAATTTCCTTGGCGACTTTCAAACTGATGGTGTCATCGTGCACCAACTGCAACAATCCCACCAACCGTTCCGGAGACACGGTGGAAGATTCCACGGTGGTCCCGGATTGATGCAATTCACGCAGGAATTCACTCATGAGAAAGTTGCCGATGAGTTTGGGTTCGGCAAACAACTCGACGCAGGCCTCGAAATAATCAGCCAAGGCCCGGGAACTCGTGAGCACGCCGGCATCGTAGTCCGGCAACCCGTAGTCCGTGAGAAATCGCGCGTGGCGATCCTTGGGTAGCTCCTGAATCGTGGCTCGCAGTTCCTCCACCCACTCGTCGGGAATGACCAGCGGAACGAGATCCGGATCGGGAAAATAGCGGTAATCATGGGCTTCTTCTTTACCTCTCATGACCGCGGTCTGGTTCCGTTCAATATCCCATAATCGGGTTTCCTGATGGACGGTTCCTCCCTCGCTGAGGACTTTGGTTTGCCGTTTGATTTCATACTCAATGGCGTCTTTGACGAACTTGAACGAGTTGATATTTTTGAGTTCCACCTTGGTGCCCAATTCATCGGATCCGACAGGCCTCAGCGACAGGTTGGGTTCACATCGCAGACTGCCCTGTTCCATGTTTCCGTCGCAGACGTCGATATACATCAACACGTCGCGCAGGGACTTCAAATAAGAAACGACTTCCTCCGCCGAACGCATATCGGGCTCGGTCACAATTTCGATCAACGGCGTGCCCGCTCGATTAAGATCGACGCGGCTGCCGGCATCCGCGTGAATGTTTTTCCCCGCGTCTTCTTCCAAATGCGCCCGACGGATTCTGACCTTTTTGGAAGTCCCGTTGGCCTGGCACTCCAGCCAGCCATTCTCGCAAATGGGCCGGTCATACTGGGAGATTTGGTAGCCTTTCGGCAGATCCGGGTAAAAATAATTTTTTCGGGCAAATTGGTTCGTCGGCTGAACGGTACAATGCAACGCCAAACCCGTCCGAATCGCCATTTCCACGGCACGTTTATTCACGACCGGCAATGCGCCCGGCAATCCCAGGCACACGGGACAGGTCCGGGTGTTGGCGGGCGCCCCGAACTCCGTCGCACAGCCGCAAAACATTTTCGACTGCGTTCGGAGTTGGGCGTGAACCTCCAACCCGATGACGGTTTCGAACATCACCGTGACGGATCGGATTCTTCCGATGAAGGACGCCGCATTTGCTGCACCGACTCCCGCCCCGCGTCCACTGCGTCTTTGACGACCGTCTCCGCCTCATTCAAGAAATCCCGGCCTTTGGTCACCACGTCGCCCCAGGTGTCGGAGGCTTTATCCGAAAAATCGCGCACGTCATCACTCACCTGACGGGCCACGCGACGCACGGTCTCTCGTGATTCCCTGCCGCTTTGCGGAGCCAACAACAAGCCCGCCACGGCCCCAATCGTCAACCCGCCCAGAAAAGCCATTGCCACGCCACCGGCTGACGCCAGCCCACTCAAAAAAGCCACGGCCACGTTGCCGGCCTCTTGATTTCTGTTTCCCATTCACCTGTCCTCCCTTTGTTGTGCGCGCTCCTTGATGCTGAGTACGACGGCCCGCACACCCGTCAATAGTTTGAACACGTTCTTCGCGAGTGATGCACTTTGTCCACGGATCATTCCATGCACTTGATTGACCGTCTCACCCACGTCGCCAATGGCATTCATCAACACCGACGCCCGGTCCACGCCTTCGCGCGCTTGAGCGGACATGGCCCGGAGGTTCTCATTCGTCTGCTTGATCTCGTGCAAAATTCCCGGCAATTCGGCATTGACCTGTGACAGTAATTGTTCGGCTTGCGTCGCGGTCTTGCGTACCTGAATCACGGTCGGAACAACGAAGCCCACAAGGACCACGAGGGCTACAGCAATGATCACGGCAGCCAACTCAATCATACGTCACCTTCCTTATCGAATAAGTGGTCGTTTTTTACGCCAATCCGTTGCCAATTCATACGCACGCGCAGCCCGAAGAACGACGTCTTCTTCAAAGGGACGCCCCAAGATTTGCATGCCGATCGGCAACCCCTTCCGGCTGAACCCGCAAGGCAAGGAAATCGCCGGAATCCCGGCCAAGCTCGCGGAGATGGTATACAGATCCGACAAATACATTTGCAAAGGATCTTCGATTTTTTCACCGAGTTGAAACGCCGGGGTCGGCATCACGGGGGTCACGAGCAAATCCACGTCCTGAAAGACCCGGTCGAAATCCTCTCGAATCAGGGTCCGCACGGCCTGGGCCTTGGCGTAATAGGCATCATAATAACCGCTACTCAACGCATAGGTGCCCAGCATGATCCGTCGTTTCACCTCCGGACCAAACCCTTCCTGCCTCGTGAGCCGATACATCTCCAGGAGATCGGAGCTTTCTTTGGCCCGGAATCCATATTTGACGCCGTCATAGCGGGCCAGGTTGGAACTCGCCTCCGCCGTCGCTACGATATAATAGGTCGCCACCGCCACTCCCGTGTGCGGGAGCGAGACCTCTTCGATCGTCCCGCCCAAATCTTCCAGCACGGCGAGGGCTTCGCCCACGGCGTCGTAGACTTCCGAGTCCAGACCTTCCGCAAAAAACTCCAGCGGGACCCCGATTTTCAGTTTTTTGACGTCCTTTTTCTTGAACACCCGCGTGAAATCGGGAACCGCTTGGTCCGCGGAGGTCGAATCCCGTGGATCGTGCCCGGCCAGCACGTTCAACATCAACGCGGCGTCCATGACGTCCTTGGTAATGGGTCCGATTTGATCCAACGAAGAAGCAAACGCTATGAGTCCATACCGGGACACGCGTCCATACGTGGGTTTCAGCCCGACGACCCCGCAACACGCGGCCGGTTGGCGGATCGACCCTCCGGTATCCGTCCCCAGCGCAGCCACGCATTCATCGGCAGCCACGGCCGCTGCCGAGCCGCCACTCGAGCCGCCGGGCACATGGGAAAGTTTCCAAGGATTTCGACTGGCGCCAAAAGCCGAATATTCCGTGGAGGAACCCATCCCGAATTCATCCAGATTGGTTTTGCCGATCAGAAAACACTGCTGCGACCGTAACGAGTCCACCACGGTGGCGGAGTACGGTGGGACGAAGCCGCCGAGAATGCGGGACCCGCACGTCGTCGGAAGGGCTTCCGTGCAGATGTTATCCTTGACGGCAATCGGCATCGCCATCATGGGCTCGGTTTTTCTCCAGGCGCTCAACGCATTATCCAGTGCTTCGGCCTGAGACAACATGGTTTCTTTGTCGTTCAGCGTGATATAGGCTTTAACCTTCGACTCCACGACGCTGATCCGCAGAAAGTAGGCGCGGACGATCTCCACGGCACTGACGTCCCCGCGCGTAAAGCGATCCTGAAGCTCTTTCAGAGTACATTTAACAAGTGACATGATTTTGAAACGGGTTTACGAGTGAAGGAAGAAGCGACGACCGGCAGCCGCGTCCGGCATCAGGAACAATTGGCGATTCGATTACCGTCGTCGACTTGAATGATTCGAGGGCTATGATGCTTGGCTTCGTCGTCATTGTAATATTCATAACAAAAAATGATGACCCGATCTCCAATCACGCCCTTTCTGGCCGTGGGGCCATTGAGCACGACTTCGCCTGATCCCCGTTTTCCGTTGATGGCATAGGTCGTGAATCGCTCCCCGTTGTTCAAATTCGAGACCATCACGAGTTCATAGGGCAAAATGCCGGCCGCATCCAACAAATCTTCATCGACCGTCAGACTGCCCTCGTATTCCAGACAGGCATCGGTGACTACCGCCCGGTGGATTTTCGCTCGTAACATGTGCCGTAACATTGCGTCCTCGACTTTCTCCGTTTTACCGATCGCTGATAATTTGCGGCACCTGAAACAAGCCATCGACTGTTTCCGGCGCGTTGCTCAACGCGTGATCTTGCGATAGTGAGGGTTGGACCTCATCTTCACGCAACACGTTGTCATCACCCGCGACTACCGACGTTGTCCCGGGAATGCCCTCCGTATCAACGGCGTTCAACTCTTCCATATAGGTTAAAATGCGACTCAGTTGGGTGCTCAATCGCTCCAATTCCTCACGGCTCAGTTGAAGCCGCGCAAGATCCGCCACGTGTTCCACTTGACTTATCTCGATACTCATCGACGAAACCCTTCACCTCTCCGGGTCGAGTATTCCCATTCCTCCGGGAAAAGGATTATACCATTAGGGATGACATACTACAAAGAGTCTGTGATTCTATCATGACGGAAGCTTGGAAAGCTACGAAAGACCTTGACCAAGCGAGGGATTTCTCGCAAGAACGACGTTTCCTCAACGCAGAGATTTGTTCGATAACGCGGGCGGCGACATCCACCCCTCATCGGCAAAGGAGACATAGCGTCCGTCACCAATGATGACGTGGTCAAGAACCTGCACGCCAAGAATGTCACCGGATTCCTGCAAGCGTGCCGTCAACGCCCGGTCTTCTTTACTGGGCTTGGGATCCCCGCTTGGATGATTGTGCAAGAAGATGACGGCCGCCGCCGACTCGCGGACGGCTTCATTGAACACCTCTCTCGGATGCACCAGGCTGCTCGTCAAGCTCCCTTCGGACACGGTCTTTTCCCTGATGACCGCATGTTTGGCATCCAGGAGGATCACTTTAAAAACCTCGCGCCGTAAATCCCGCAACAGGGGATAATAATGCTCAAAAACCGTTTGGCTGTGGGCAATGACCGTTCCGCTCGTCAGCGGAGTGGATAATACCCGTTTCCCCAGTTCAATGGCCGCCTTGATCTGGGCCACCTTGGCCGGGCCGATGCCCGGGACGGCGCATAGTTCCTGTACGCTTCGATTGGCTAAGCCCTGTAAACCACCCAAGCGATCGAGAAGATCCATGCCGACCTCGACGGCCGAGGTCTTATGCCGACCCACTCGAAGTACGATAGCCAACAGTTGCGCCTCCGTCAGCGACTCCGGCCCTTCTTCCAACAGTCGCTCACGCGGTCGCTCGCCTCTTGGCCAATGCAGGATCGCTTTGGAAAGTTTTTCTTCCATCTCGCCTTCGTCGTCACTGACCGGAAGCCTTCGACGACACTCGCCGCGAGTATACACCAAATTTGACCGAACATTCACATACCATCAATGCGGCGCCACCCGAGCTTATCTTGCCGCTCAAGAACCAGTATGCTACTTTTCTTCGTTTAGAAGGAGCACGCAATGCGAGTCGTTACCGGCATACAAAAGGGGCGTCGTCTCAAGGAACCCGAAGGGTACGACCTTCGTCCAACCTCGGCCCGGGTCCGCGAAGCCTTATTGTCGATCCTGGCCCATCGCATAGAAGGTGCGCGCGCGTTGGATCTCTATGCGGGAACCGGGGCATTGGGCCTTGAGTCTTTGAGTCGTGGGGCCAGCCAGGTCGTCTTTGTGGACAACCACGCCGCCGCCGTACGAATCCTTCGGGAAAACGTCACCCGGTGCGGTCAAGACGAACGATGCGTCGTCATCACGCAGGACGTTGAGGCATTTTTAACCTCACCCCCATCATTTGGTGAACCACCGGCGTTCGATGTTGTCTTTGTGGATCCACCCTATCACACCACCGACCTGGCCCGGTTGCTCGAACGTCTGAGCCTGAGCGAGAAAATCGCTGCCCAAGGGATGGTTGTTCTTGAACATTTTTTCAAACACGCCGTCCCGAACCGGGTCGGAGCCCTCACGCAAACGCGTCAGTCGCGATACGGCGACACCATGCTCACCTTCTATCAACGTGCCGTGGAGGAGACATGCGATTAGCCGTCTATCCGGGCACCTTCGATCCCATTACCCGTGGGCACACGGACATTGTCAGTCGCAGTCTCAGCATCTTCGACCGGCTGGTCGTGGCCGTGGCGCCCAACCCGCGCAAAGGAGCGCTGCTTTCTCTCGAGGAACGGGTCGAACTGGCAAAAATCGCAACGAAGAATTTTCCCAACGTGGAAGTGGAGTCGTTTAACGGCCTGTTGGTGGAATACGTGCGGCAGCGAGGCGCCCATGCCATTATTCGAGGATTACGAGCGGTGTCCGACTTTGAACACGAGTTTCAAATGGCGTTGCTCAACCGTAAGCTCGATGAACGGTTGGAAACGGTCTTTCTGATGCCAAGCGAAGAATATTCGTATTTGACTTCCAGTATCGTCAAAGAACTGGCCCTGTTCGGAGGCGAATTGGAAGCCTTTCTCATTCCTGAGGTAGCCAAACATCTTCGTAAGAAGTACGGGCATCCATCACCATGAAACTGGCCGCCCGTACCACTCGCATCGTCCCGTCCGCGACCTTGAACATTTCAGCGACAGCCAAAGCCATGGCGAGCCAAGGCGTAGACGTCGTTAATTTTTCCGCTGGAGAACCGGCCCCCGACACACCGGAGGTTGTGAAAGCGGCCGCAAAGGCGGCCATCACGGACGGATTTACCAAATACACGCCGGCCTCGGGCATTGACGAACTCAAACAAGCGATCGTTGAAAAATTTTCACGGGACCAAGGCATCCGGTACGAGACATCGCAAATCCTGGTGTCCTGCGGAGCCAAGCACACACTGTATAACGTTGCACAAGCCCTGTTGGACCCCGGCGACGAAGTCATCATCCCCGCTCCATATTGGGTGTCTTACCCGGATATCGTCCGATTGGCCGATGGGCAACCCGTTATCCTGGAAACCAAGGAAAGCGATGGATATGCTATCGATCCGAAACAATTGGAAGCCAAGGTCACGCCCCGGACCAAGGCGCTGATCCTGAACAGCCCGTCCAACCCGACGGGGACGTTGTATACACGGGAGACGCTTGAAGCCGTGGCCGACGCGGCCAAACGCCACGGCTTTCTCGTGATCTCCGACGAAATCTACGAACAACTCGTCTATGGAGACACCCCCTTCCTGAGTATCGTGTCCGTCGCACCCGGGATTGCCGATCAAACGCTGGTGGTGAATGGCGTGTCCAAAGCGTTTTCCATGACGGGGTGGCGTATCGGCTACGCAGGGGGGCCGAAGACATTAGTCTCCGCGATGTCGATCATTCAAAGCCAAAGCACGTCCAATCCAACTTCGATTTCGCAAAAGGCCGCGGTGGCCGCCCTCAGGGACGGAACCCCATTTTTTAAGGAATTGCTGACAGACCTCACCCCCAAGCGTCGCCTCATGATTGACACGTTGAACGCCATCCCCGGCATCACCTGCCCTACCCCTGCCGGCGCCTTTTACGCGTTCCCGAACGTTTCGGGCGTGTTGGGGAAACAACATGCCAATGGAACCATCACGACCCCGGCGGATCTGGCCACCTACTTATTACACGAAGCTCATGTGGCCTGTGTGCCCGGGGAACCGTTCGGGAGCCCGCACCATCTACGGTTGACCTATACCCCAACGCTCGATGCGATCGAACGAGGACTCAACAGGGTCGAAAAGGCGATTCGGGCCCTGACGTGATCTCCGAAGATCCTTGACTTCGCCCATATAAATATTATTGAAAAGAGAAGAATCGTGAAACGAGAGGATAACGATGCCGCTTTACGAATATGAATGCGAGACCTGTCACCATCAATTCGAGGTCCAGCAAAAATTTTCCGACCCGTTGATCGATAAATGCATACGGTGCGGCAAAGGGGTCAGAAAACTCATATCGGCTCCCGGCATCATGTTCAAAGGGAGCGGCTGGTACGTGACGGATTACTCAAATAAGCTGAAAGATCCCAGCCAAACAAAACAAAGTGACGGCCCGGCCAAGGAAGCCAAAGACAAACCAAGCGGCGAATCGGAGAAAGCCCCGGCCAAAAGCGAATCCGGTTCCACTGCCGGCACGTCTCCATCGTCACCTGCGTCTCCTCCCTCCAACTCCGCTTCCTCAGGTTCGTCTTCCAGTTCATCTTCGGGTTCCACCACCTGATTCCTGTCAGTCGGTAGCCTCCGAAGGCAAAGCGGGGCAGGCTCCGAAACGCTCCGCAAAGATTTCGTTCCACACCAACCGGGCAAACGTCAGATAACCCGCGGCATTGAGATGCAGGCCGTCACTCGAAAAGCGTGCGGCTAAAAGAAAAGAAGATTTTTCCGAAGTTGCCTGAAATAAATCCACGCACGGCATATGGTGGCGCTCACAGCGTTCTGCAATCAGACGATTCAATTCCAACCGAGAGTGGAGATGTGACTGAAGCCAGGCAGGCAGCGGGCCGGTGCCGTGTCCCTCGGCCCTGATGGAGGGAACCGTCACGCCCACGGGTCGGATGCCCGCTGCCAACGCCAACGTATAGCAACGCTCCAAATTCGTGATAATCGTGGAAGGGGTGACGCCCCATCCCAAATCGTTCGTTCCGCCTAAAATCACGGTATGAGAAGGGATCACGTCAAGGACGTCACGGACAAATCGCGTCACCATATCGGACGTGATTTCGCCACAAATTCCTTTAACGGAGACCTTCCCTCGTGCGCCCAACCATCCTTGAAGAAATTCACCATAGGGACTATCAGGCAACGGCATCCCCGTTTCAACCTGGACTTGATACCCCGCGGTCAGACTGTCACCAAAACACACAAGTATCGGAGATGAATCAGCTTGCGACCTGAAACTTTCAGGCATTGCCGGAAATCCTCCTCTTGACATCGTACGGCCTCAATGAATAGCCTTAGAATTCTAAAGATAGACCGATCGAGGCAATCCATTTCCAGAACAACATTCGTTTTCCGTTACCGATCATCACCTGTTTTGAGGAAGGAGTTCTGTCTTATGCAAGGACGTCATCAGCTTACTTCACATACACGCGGCAACGTGGTCCTCTCCCTGCTCGGATGGTTCATGATCCAAATCCTGTTTTGCGGCCTCCCCTCCGCCTTTGCAGAGGAATCGCTTTCAATAGCCATCATTGATCCTCAAGCGGTCCTGGAAAATTCCAACGCAGGACAAAAGGCGCTGGCGACCTTAAAAGAACACGTGATGGTTCGTCAAAAACTGCTGGAAACGGACGAAGTAGAAATACAGAAACTCGAACAGCAGCTTCAAGGCGGTACGGGCCGCAGTGAAACCGAAACGCAAGTCTTACGGGAACAGCTACAGAGCAAAATCCAAGATTACCAACGGCGGCGCCAAACGTTCCAGCAGGAAGTTCAGGAAAAGCAAAAGAATTTGATGGTGGATTACATGAAGAAAATCGAAGGCGCGACCAAGGTTGTCGCCGAACGGCGTGGCTTTTCGTTGGTCATTGATAAGGGCAATGAAGCCATCATGCAAATCGTGATCTACTCCGCCAAGGGGATGGATATTACCGACGAGGTCGTCAAGGAGTTCAATCAAACCTACAAATAAATGGCTCGACCTTTATGCGAGGGACGGAACGTTCGCATTCTAGTGTCGAGCATCAAGGCCTGGCCCCAGAGGATAACCTGCCTGCCGCCATGCCTTGATTCCGCCCGCCATGGACAAAACCTGCGTGTAGCCCATCTCTTGTAAGTTGGCGGCCGACAAAGCCGACCGATAGCCTCCACCGCAATAGAGAATGATTTCCGCGTTTTTATCAGGAATCATCTCCTCAACGTCACGCTCCAGAATCCCCCGGCCTTTGTGAATAGCCCCTTGGGCATAACCCTGAGCAACCTCATGATCCTCCCGAACATCGATGAAATGAAAGACTCCACCGCGTTCGAAGCGAGCCATGACTTCACTCGGCCTGCATTCACGAACTTGACTCTTTCTTTGCTCAACCAGTCGTTCGAATCCGGGATTATGCCTCATCACAGTTTTTCCCTTTCGTCAACACGCCGCCCTGCGCGCTGCCACGTTGCGAAACGCCTTCATCAACAATCGAGGGTCGCCGTCGAATTCTTCAGGCCGCGTTGAGATAGGCCAAACTCCAGACCCTGAATTTTTTCAGCGGATTGGCGCGCCCGGCAGGGGTCGAACCTGCGACCCTCGGCTTAGAAGGCCGATGCTCTATCCACTGAGCTACGGGCGCTCGACCTTATTCTTCGATTAGTGAGGCAAGATGACGCGTCGGGAAACTGGTCGGGGCGAGAGGATTTGAACCTCCGACATCCTGCTCCCAAAGCAGGCGCGCTACCGGGCTGCGCTACGCCCCGACGTTTCTCCTAAGTATGTGTTTCAACACGTCTTTGGCTTTGGCCAATGCTTGTCCACGATGACTGATTTGGTTCTTCTGGTCAAGCGTCAATTCCGCCAAGGTTTTTCCCAGTTCAGGGACCATAAAGACCGGATCGTACCCAAACCCGTACCTCCCGGAGCAGTGGTCCGCGATCCGTCCCTGCAACACCCCTTCCACAAACTCAACGGACGAAGCCGGATCGGCGATAGCCACCACCGTCAGAAAACGCGCCCCCCGTTGGTCAGCCGGGACGCCCGTCAGTTCGTCCAACAATTTTCGACAATTCTCCGCATACGTAGCATGAGCTCCGGCGTACCGGGCGGCGAACGCGCCCGGGCGGCCTCCCAAGGCGTCCACTTCCAATCCGGTGTCATCGGCGAGGGTCAACGCGCCTGTAAAGCGGGCAATCTCGCTGGCTTTTTTGCCGGCATTCGCCTGGCACGTTTCGCCGTCTTCAACCACGACAGGAGCGGCGGGAAACTCATCCAGCGTCCGGATGGTTAAACCGAGATCCCGCAGGTATGCCTTCATCTCCTGCTGTTTATCCCGATTCCCCGTCGCCAACACAAGGTCCATGACGTGCTAAGCGAGATTTCCCACGCAATCCTTTTGCAACAAGATCAATTGCTGGATCCCGTTCCACCCCAACTCCAGGAATCGGTCCAACTCCTCTTTTCCGAAGGAACCGCGTTCGGCCGTCCCTTGTACCTCGACCAAGCGTCCCCTGCCGGTCATCACGAGATTCATGTCCACTTCGGCCCTGGAATCTTCTTCGTAGCACAGGTCCGCCATGGCAACCCCGCCGACCCTGCCAACGCTGATGGCGGCCAGATAATCCACCAGCGGCGTCTTCTTCAGCATTTTTTTCTCTTTCAAGGTCGCAAACGCATCGGCAAGCGCGATAAAGGCTCCGGTAATCGAGGCCGTCCGCGTGCCGCCGTCGGCTTGAATGACGTCGCAATCGATCCACACCGTCCTCTCCCCCATCGCCGACGTATCCGTTACCGCGCGGAGCGCCCGACCCACGAGTCGTTGAATTTCCAGGGTCCGGCCGCTTTGCTTCCCCCGCGCCGCTTCGCGGGGCATGCGATCATGCGTGGCCCGTGGCAGCATGGCATATTCGGCCGTAACCCAGCCTTGTCCCTTGTCCCGCAGAAACGGCGGGACTTTTTCCTCGACCGACGCTGTGCAGATGACCTTGGTTTCACCCATTTCCATGAGGACGGATCCATCCGCATACTTGATAAACGGCCGGGTCACCTTGACCGAACGAATTTCATCGGGCCGGCGGCCATCACTACGTCGCACTCCTGACATTTCATTCATCGGCTTCCCTTCCTTTTCCCTTCTGCTTTTTGGCAACGACCACTCGTACGAGCAAAAGCCCTAGAATCATGCATACCACACCCCCGACAAAAAAATCTTCATAAGGAAACAGATACGGCATCGCCACAGAGTAGGAGAAACCGCATGCTCTCGCAAGTATCCGACTTCGTTGACTGCCTCAGAGACACATGCTAACTTTTATCCGCATTTTCAATGGGTTGGGGTTTGCTCCATGTATGATCTTCGAACGCTCAGAGACCAGTTACCCGCCATTCGCGACCAACTCGGGCCCCGTGGCGCAGAGGTGGCATGGGAGGAACTCGAAAAGCTGTTACAGGATCGCCGCGATCGGCTCTCCCAGGTTGAAGCTCTCCGGCATCAACTCAAAAAAGGCTCCGAGGACGTTGCCCGGTTAAAGCGTGCGAAGCAGCCGGCAGAAGAAGCCGTTGCCGCCATGCGGGCACTGGGCGATAACATTGCCATTCATGAAGAACACTTGCGGACAATTGAGACCCAACTCGAAGAACATGTGCTGGGCATTCCCAATGTCCCGCACGACACGGTTCCTCAAGGAACCGATCCGTCGCAAAACGTTGAAGTTCGTCGCTGGGGTGAGTTGCCTTCCTTTACCTTTCCACCGAAATCGCACTGGGACATAGGAGAATCTCTGGGCATTTTGGACTTTAAACGAGCCGGCAAAATCGCAGGCGCCCGATTTTCCCTTGCCCTGGGCGCAGGCGCCCAACTTGAACGCGCGTTAACCGCGTTGATGCTCGATATCCATACACGGACGCATGGCTACACCGAAGTGCTCCCACCCTATCTGGTCAATCGAGAGGCCATGACCGGCACGGGACAGCTTCCGAAATTCGAAAGCGACCTGTTTCACCTCCGCGACGACGAGTACCTCCTCATCCCGACAGCCGAGGTGCCGGTCACCAATATGTACCGGGATGAAATCCTTCCGGATACCGCCTTGCCGATCCGGCACGTGGCTTCGACACCCTGTTTCCGACGAGAAGCCGGCTCCTACGGACAGGACACCCGTGGCCTGATTCGCGTCCACCAGTTCCATAAGGTCGAACTCGTGGCATTTACCACCCCGGAGGAATCGTATGCCGAGCTTGAGCGCCTCACCAACGCGGCCGAAGCGGTTCTGCAAACACTCGCATTGCCCTACCGGGTGGTCAGCTTGTGCCGCGGCGACCTGGGCTTTGCCGCAGCCAAAACCTATGACCTCGAAATCTGGGTCCCCTCGCAACAGGCCTTTCGGGAAATCTCGTCGTGCAGCAATTTCGAAGCCTTTCAGGCGCGGAGAACCAACATCCGGTTTCGCCCCCAAGGCGGCAAACCGGCGTATCTCCATACGCTCAATGGCTCCGGCGTGGCCGTGGGTCGGACGATCGTCGCCATTCTGGAAAACTATCAGCAGGAAGATGGCTCAGTCCTCGTTCCCGAGGCGTTGCGTCCGTACATGAACGGTGTCGAACGAATCACCTCAACCCCGGCACCCTGACGTTGGAGTCCGGGATTCGGCAGGCACGGGGGCCTGCCCTACAACCATATGAAGTCAACAAGGAGGTCTGCTGTGAGTATTGGGAACCTGATCAGACTGTCGGCTTGTACTCTGGCCGTTCTCGTTGTCATGGGCGGGTGTGGGATGAAGCAAGTTAAAACCTCATGGTCGAAACCGGGCGCCACACCCGACGAGTTCGAACGCGTGAGCGCCGAATGCGAAAACGACCCGGGCAGAGCCGGACTCAAAGGTTACGCAAGTTACCAGGTCTGCATGAAAAAGCACGGCTGGTTCCTGATCGAAGAACCAGTCCAGTAGTTTCATTGAGTCTCAAGACGTGCCAGGAAGCCTCATAAAAGCTAGTTTTTATGAGTCTTTTATGTGTTTTTATGATCTTGACACGTTTTAGACCATTTCATACAATCTCACTCATACTATGGGGCAAAATATGGGGCAAATTCCAGGCCACGGAAGGAACCCATCGTGGGGAAGTTGACGGCACTCAAGGTCAAGGCCATTGCGAAAGTTGGACTCCATGCCGATGGGGGAACCCTGTTTCTCCGAGTGGCTCCTGGTGGGAGTAAACAATGGATTCAACGAATTTCGATCAACCGGAAACAGCATGATCTTGGCCTTGGGGGCTTTCCGCATGTCTCATTACAACGAGCACGGGAAGAGGCGTTTGCAAACAAGGCCGCGGTGCGCAACGGGCAAGACATTCTGTCCGAACGTCGAAAGCAACAAGCCATGTTGACCTTTGAGCAGGCGACCAAACGATACTATGACGAAAATCAAGAGGGATGGCGGGATACTTATAGAAAAAAGTGGGGTAGCGCACTCTACAAATATGCCATGCCACGGTTGGGCCATGTCCCTGTCGATCGGATCACTGCACGAGCTGTTATCAATCTGCTCTTGTCTGTCTCATCGAAACGATCGGCACAGGCTCGGATCCTTCGGCAACGTATCCGGTCGATCTTGGAATGGGCGCAGGCTCATGGTTTGGTCACGGACAATGTTGCAGGCGATTGTATCGAGGGAGGTTTACCGACCATACCGGCGGTGAAAGCACACCATCGAGCACTCCCCTATGCTGATCTCCCCCACGCGCTCAGGATGATCGACGAGTCACCATCATCATTGTCGGCTCGGTTATGTTTTCGATTCATCGCGCTCACAGCTTGCCGGTCTGGTGAAGCGCGGCAGGCGAGATGGGCAGAGATGGACTTCAACAATCGGATGTGGAACATCCCGAAAGAACGCATGAAAATGAAACATGATTTTCGGGTGCCATTGTCCACGGCCGCGATGGCAGTCCTGGAACAAGCCGCAACGTGGCGGGATTCCAGCGACTTCATTTTTCCATCCACAATAAAGCGTGGCGTCTCAATAACCGATATGGCGGTTTCAGCAGTTTTGAAACGTGTGGGATTGGCAGAAAAAGCGACCGTCCACGGTCTTCGATCATGTTTTCGTGATTGGGCGAGTGAGAAGACCAAGGCGGACTATGCCACCATGGAAAAGTGTTTGGGCCATGCGGTGGGGAACACGGTTGAACGATCTTATGCTCATTCTGATTTGTACGAGAAACGAAGAATCCTCATGCAGCAGTGGGCTGACTTTCTCGATCAGAAGCCAGCCAAGGTGATTGCCATTCGTTGACGTTTTCGCTCGTTAGCGTCTGAAAAGTCCGTCATTATTTCCACGGTGGCGGGCTTTTTTATTGGGAAGCTTCTGGTGTTCTCCCCATAAACGGGGGCAAGTATACTGCGAAAAATCTCATGAAGCGCAGCCCACAAGGGAAGCGATTTTTGCTAAAAACATCACCGCCGTACCGGATCAATTTTCGGGTCGCAGACCAGTTATAAAGGAATGCCCTTGACCATCAAGACATGGGAATAGAGGTAGCGGTGTAGTAGCGTCATTACGTTCTGTAACCCGGGGGAAAGTCGTCAGCCGCTTTCTTATCAGTTATCAGGACCTGACGGGTACACATCTTCAAAGGCTAGACAGGTCTCAAATATACTCATCTGGAAGGATGTCGATCTTGCCCACAGCCTCCGAATGGTCAATTATTGCTCCTTCACCAGTCTTTAATTGGTGGGTCAACTCCCGCAATCGCCGCTCTCTCTGGTACTTCTTGTCTCCTGGCTTCCACTCCGCACGGTAAAGTTCACGGATTTCGCTGGGCACCATCTCAATCTCGTCCAATATCGTTGTGGCGGGAAGTAGTTCATTGGAGATGGCCAACTCCCCCACGTTTACCAAGGTAGCCACGCAGTTTATCAGGTAGCTCAGATTCATTGTGATATCGTAAACGGCATTCCGATCCGGAGAGAGCGCTCTCGCGATCCGCGCAGGCATCCGATCAAAGGTTAGATACCATATTTTTTGTCCATAGTTCGGTCCGTCGGACTTGTTCTGACGACGGAGATTAAGGATCGATACGTACGAATTTACGTCATTACGCACTAGAAGATCAAAACGGTCCTCGGGCATGTTCTTGTATCGCCGTTTCCCATTCAGCCACTCGCCGTATATCGTCTGTTTTTCTTCGTCAAGGCCGTCGCCGAGTTGAAACTCTTGACTCTCGATCCCAAACTCCGCCTTCAAGAACTCGGCGGCATTTTCCAGTACATTAGTCTTACCGGTAATTTCCTCAACGATACGCTCCAAGCTTCCTCCTTCCGCCTCGACCCGATGGTGGAAAACGCGGAGCAAGGTAGGAGCGGTTCGGAGCATGGGCTCAAGCTGGTTTTCGGACAATCCCTGGAAGTGATTGCGCCACTCCAGAAGCACGGGACCGGTAATATGCGAGACTAACTCTTCGATGTAAGGGAGCCAGGTCCTGAGCCTAAAACCCAACTGTCGAGCAGCTGCCAGGGTGCTTAACAGGGGCTGCTGACCAGAGGGGGAATAGAATTCTGCTATACACCTGACCAAAATCGTAGTGTCGAGATATAGAAAATCATGGCTAAGGAGCTTTCGGCACGCTTTCTGCACCTCTGGTGTAGCCTGGAGGAAACTACGAATAATGAACAGGTCGGCTTTGGACCTTAGATATTGGGCAATCTCTTGGTCTTTCGAATTCAGCGTCACGTACATGGCATGGGGGAGGAGGTCAAGGATGATGTCCCGGCTGACTTGCACATTACCTTTTTCTTCGGGCAACGGTGCCATATCCAAGTAAGTTCTCACTAACTTCTCGGTGTTGAGAATGTTTAGGAGACTAGATGATGGATCAGCGATGGCTTTACTCTGCTCATTCAGGTACCACAGGACGCACTGATGACCGATATCTACGATCCTCTCAGCTGAGAACTCATAGTCGATTTCTAGGTCTTCAGCAGTAGTTTTAACAGCGGAACTCAGAGCCGCTAAAAAATTCATTTCTTGATCTTGAGCCTTCTGCATATTTTGTTGCACTTTCTGCCGGTATGGAAAGGAAAGGACGTATCCACCGGCAGAGGTATTGAAGTGCAGAGCTTTCTGTTTTACGAGTTTTCTCATGCGGGCCGGGACGAT
The DNA here is from genome assembly GCA_965204475.1 of Nitrospirales bacterium. Lineage (GTDB taxonomy): Bacteria > Nitrospirota > Nitrospiria > Nitrospirales > UBA8639 > Bin75. The sequence continues at coordinate 483,036 of OZ241988.1, read as the reverse complement.
ATTTTTAATTCGTGTGGCATGCCCACTCGGAAACATTGCACAGACAGCAGAAACTATTTCTTCTTCCGAGTACACTTTGTTGGGTGGATCTGAGTCCCTTGTGACGCAAGCAATCAGTCCGTCAAATATGTTCTTGGTTAGGTTGCTATTTCTAGAACGGTCAAGATTTACGGCTTCGAGATATTGGACTGCGACCCGTTGTTCCCTATCGCTGAGTACAAGGCTGTAGAGTCTGTCAGGCTGTAGCTCCTTTATTAACGGAGCGAGCACTTCTTCCGAATATTGTTCGCTAAGAGAGACCCGATTGATTGATGTTTTTTGCCGCTGGGTAAACCACGGGGCATCGCAGATTTCGAGTGCGATCTTATAGTTCTCGCGCAACTCCCGCTTCGTTTCGTCCAGAGCCGTAGCGACCACCGATGAAGTGCAATAAGTTAGCACTTCCGGCATATTGCCCGCTAACTTCTTGATAGTTCCTAGGACTTTGGCACGAGCCGCGATCGCCGGTGACACGCAACTTTGGACAACCAGCACGGTCTTGCCGGTCTCATCATTGTAGACACGGGCATCCATGCCTTTGTCCTTTTTCCCACCTAAGGCCTGTATCTCAGGGTAGTCATCTACCAGGAAAGCGTTGGCATACCGCTCAAATGCCTCGGCGTGCTCTTCCTCCGTTAGGCGGAATGCCTTCTCTAATTTGTCGGACATTGCTCCTTCTCCTTTTCGATGGGAATTATACGCAATCCTAGACGGACGCCAGGGGGTGGTCAATGAGCGCTAAGCAGCACGATCACCTCCTCGATTCAACAGAGCGTCAAGATACAACCCCCTGTCAGTATTGTGAGGGGCCAAGATGAGAAAAAACGTACAAGAATCAAGTGCTAATGCCGATCAATGGTAAGGCACTCATCATTGATCGTTGTATTGCTCACATCCGTAAGCTTCCGCCCGAGGCGGCAGTTCAAGAGTAGAATCTAACGTATTGCGGTCCCAGCGCCCTGTTGTGCCTCCCCCACCTTATGGCCTCGGTCCGGTGCAGATCGGATAGATCGAAGTGGCAGTCTACATACTCTCCCAGCCCCAGTGTCGTCACTCGGCCAGTTTTCTGATCGGTTAAGCGGAACGGGTCAAGTCTTTGCGGTCTATTGCCTTAGGGTTCTGTTCAACCCACTCCATGCAACTCACGAGACCGTGTCGGGCCATACGTTCTGCCATCTCCCGGGTGGTGCTCCAGTCGTGCAACAACTGGTCATTTGTGCCGTGCAGAGTTCTGCTACGGGCTTTACTATAAATTCGATTGACAACCTGTTTGAGCGTTTTTCCTTGCCAAACCTTGGTGTCGTCTTCCATGCGAAGTCGAGCCTTCAGCAGATTCAGGATGCCACTCAATTGGCGTCCACCAGTCAACGACTCTAACGCCGTTATGAACTCGACTATGGCCATGAGGTCGCTTTCTTCCCGACATGCCTTTCCAAAAAAGAAAAGGGATTGGGACAGACCACGTAACACATCAGATGCTTGGTCATCCGCCGGCGTGCTGGTCCAACAAGCTATCATTTTTCCCGCGAGTTCGAAGAACGCTCGTTGCTCTCGGAGAATCTTTTCCCACTCCCTGGCTGTCATGGGAAAACCGCCCGGCATGCCGCTCCAGCGGAAACCGCCGACCATTCCCCGTCCTGGTGCGACTGGAATAGTACGAATGACGCGCGGTCCGGCATCGGCAGAGATCCACATATAGTCAAGCACGCGGGATGGATGGCTCCCCAATAAGGCGATCGAGGTCAGCGCGAGGCGCGCGGCGAGGATGCTGCGTTTCTGTCGGACTTCCGGCGCGAGTCCGTGGGTCGTGACGGTGCACACCATTGGGGCCTTTTCGAGAACGGCAAGAATTTGATCTTCCTGGGCTTCGTCCATGGATGCCTTGCGTGGCCTGACCGATTGACCGGAGAAGGCACGACCTAACCGTCGATGGGTAATCGGAGAGATGTCACCTGTCGCTAACGCGCGATCGAGCCACGCTGATTTTGATTCGAACATCACTGGGCCAATTGTGAATGAATCATCTAACGATTCAGAAAAGAGCCAACAACCCAAAGCTCTTCCACGATCCCCATATCCAGCAATCCGCTTTTGTACTTCCTCCTCGACAAGTGACTTGAGCTTTCGGCCGCAATTGTCAAGGGACTCATGGTCGTTGACCTGTACAAGTGCCGGGCCAAAGGCTCTCCTGACGGTGGCCCGCCATTCTTTCAGGCTGTGCGCGGCACGCGTCTCTGGCTTTTGCTCCAGCAACCAGTCAGCGACGTTGTCAATTTCTCCATCAATGATTTCGTTTACGGCAATGGAGCCACCCTGCCCCGTGTCGATCCAGCCGGTGAACCGTGGTGTTTCTTCTGCATGTAGGCGCATCGGATGGGCGGCGAGATCTTTCAACTCCTGAATAATTTTCCTAAATGACCTATGAATATCGCTCATCGAAGCTCCATCCCGTCATCTGCACTGACCTGCTGTCCCTGATTGGTATAGACACACTACGAAATTTGCATATCGCTTCTGGTGTTTGGAAACGACCGACCTGAGCACGCGCTGACTCTCACGAGATCTCCCGAACCATCAACCGGGGTCAATACTCTAGCCTAATCCACTGGCCGGATGGTATACCGCGTCAACCGTGGCGTGTCCGAAAACTCCATCATCATCGTTCCGTCAAACCGCAACCAAGCCGGGCGGGACGAACTCGCCTGTTCCTTCGGACACTCAAACCCCGGCTTCAACAGGTAGATGTCTCCGTCCGGGCGCTGAATAGATTTCTCGTCCAATAACCGCTGGTAGAGGTACATGGCAGCTTCGATGACGATCAGGTGGGCATACCGAATCCCGAACAACGTGACGTTGTTCAGGAGATGAAGTTGCGGATTCTGCGCCGCCTTTAATGGCTTGTGTCCCTCGAAATCGGCGAGCCGGGCGACGTTGATCGCGTGCGCTCCCTCGAGGTTCACGACCGTCTGGATGATCTCCTTCAACGAAATGAGCCTCCCGTCAAAATTCACGACCTGCTGGCCCAGCCAGTCGTTGCAACTCATCGTTCGCGTCGACCCTGTGTCGAACAACTGGTCCGCAGACAATGTCCAGGGCTCCATTTCCGAAGGCGTCCCAGTCCAGTCCGCCGTCCCTGGAAGAGGCCACTCGATCACGATATTAAGGTCGTGAGGAGCGATCGCAAAGCGATCCGTTGGCGCAGGCCCAGGTCCGGGCTCGTCCACCTTCGTCAATTCCATGAAGCCGCCGCCGACGCCAAACCCCGTCTCGATGGTCCTGCGGCGTTCTGGCGGGACCCGGCGCAAGGGTTGAAAACGAAACTCCAAAGATTCCATCACGGTCTCGTCCAGCAACCGGGTCTTGCTCTCGCCGCGGTTTCCGAGCACTAACTTCCTGAGGAAAACCGAACACATGCGGGCGAGGGCACCGAGCATCTGCGCCATCTCACGTCCTTCGTATACCCCGGAGGTCTGCTGCGTCCCAAGGCCGCGAATGGCGATCTGCAGGTCGGCTAATGCCTCCGAGATCCGCTCCTTTTTGTCCTTGTCTCGACCACCGATAACGCTCCCGGTCATCGGAACGAACCTCACCCGTTTCCCCTCCTCGGCCTCGATCTCGGCGCAACGGAGTTCCCAAGTCTTCTGCAGATTCAGCCAAAAATCGGGGGTTGTCCCCAAGCACCGCGACAGGCCGCGTGCGGTGTCCGCGGAAACGCCCCGCTGCCCATTGAGTATCGCCGTGATCCGATTCGCGGGGATATCAAGCGCCCGAGCCAACGCGTTGGCAGAGAGGTCGCGCTCCTCCATCTCCTCCCGAAGGATTTCACCGGGATGTACCGGCGACATTCTGTTCGTTGCTGTCATGCTCACCTCCTCAGTGGTAGTCCACGATTTCAACGTCGTGTGGTCCGTCGTCTGCCCACCGGAAACATATCCGCCACTGTGCGTTGATCCGGACACTGTATTGGCCTGCGCGATCACCCCGCAATGCCTCAAGGCGATTGCTTCTCAACATGGCGAGGTCACGGAGCGCTACCGCACTATCCAATACTGTAAGCCGACGGGTAGCCTGAGCGGCGAACGCCTGAAACCGAGCAATCCGCACGCCTTCAAAAAAACGGCGCGTGTCAGTGTCCTTGAAACTTTGGATCATGCCGTGACGAAGACAAACCATTACTCATTACGTAATACATAACTCATCTGACACTTAAATGCAACAGTCAATATCGTCACAGCGAATCCAGGCGTTGCCACTATTCCGTTCGTGCCCAGTCTCGACTTGAAGAACGCCGCGCAGCTACCTGGTAGGTCGTGTGGGTGAAGAGGCCCACAAGATTCTTGAGGCGACTGTCGTGGGTGTCGTCGCCGCCGTTGCCACCGGCGCAGACTCGATTCCCAAATCGAGTCAGGCGGACAGGTCAGCCCCAGCGGACCGGCCGCCGGTACGGTTCACGTGGATCGCCAGATCCGACGGGAACGAGCCCGACACCCTCGGCCCCAGACGAGGTGACGGGCGACCGGAAAACCAACGGATCGGCCCCCAGGCCGAGCCGAAGGGAGGCGGAGCCCCAGCGACGCTTTCCTGCTTGGTTTGCTGCGCTGTCGCGGCACACGGGAGTGAGCCGTGACCAACCCCAGGAAGCAAGCCGCGTCCAGCGGCGGGAGACCGAGTGAAAGCGAGGTCTCTTCTGGGGTTGGTCACGGCTGGCGACCCCTCGCCCAAGCCGGGACAGCGTAGCGGGGTGAATGGCCCACGTCCCCCGCATCCAGCGGGGGGCGTGGCGCCAGAGGGGGCACCCCTGGGCGAGGCCTGGCGCTCCCAGGCCCCGCCGGTGAATGGGCCAAAAAGCGTTGTCCAAACGCGCAGTTGGCCCAGAGGCGGAGCCTCAGCCGGGCGGCGGCGCTCCCGGCGCCCGGCCATCACAGGCCGTGGACAGCTCACCCCACGGTCTGTCAGACAGACCGCCAATCTAGCCTGTCAATTCACCGGTGAATCGACCCTGTACAGGCGACAGGGGGTGATTCAGGGGTAGAATGGGCGGTCCACGGCCCCTGAGACGGGGCTCAAACCAGGACGTGGGAGGAGCATGGCGAGTGACGCGGCACCATCATGGCGCACCGCAAGGCGACGGCGGTTCTAGGACATTGACCAACCAGTATCTCCTGAGAAACGGCGCGGTATGGTGGGGACGGTCGGAGGGGGAAGCGACAGGTTCACACAAGGTGATGGACTCACTTGACGAAGGCGGCCAGTCACACCGTGACGCGGAGTGCCCCTCACCGGTCGTGATGACTCGCGCGTCCCCCACGAGCCTGGCGTCGCGGCTGCCCCTCCATGCACGGTCCATGTGCCTGACGGTCTCTGTCATCCAAGCGAAGAGCCAGCCTATGTGTCCCGCGTTTGTCCACCATCATCGGACCACGATCCCCAGGATTCGATCAAACGAGCCATCGTGACGGACATGACCTTTCTGGCCGTGTCACCGTTGCTGCTCAGAATTGATACTTCATGGTGAGGCTGACGCCCCAGAATTGAATGTCCTCCGTCATCGCTTTGTACCGCACCCGCAACGTCCCAGCCGGGTCAAGCACGGAGTCATGACTGCGAAGCTGATCCCATTCTCGTGGATCACTCTGGAATGCACCGAAATCCGCCCACCGCACCTTGAGCCCGAGGCTCACCGGCTCGCTGACCTGATAATCCAGGCCCGCGAGCACCTGATACCCAAACAGCGTATCCGAGAGCTTGCCCCTGCCGATCGTGGTTGCGCCGGCGAGTCTTCGGTTCAGTGCCAGGCATTCCGTTTCCGTACATTGTGAACCGTCGCGATTCTTAAATGTCGCGATATCAGCGGGGTCACTACTCCGTTGAAAGCGGCCAAAATAATCCAATGATACGCGCGAAAACCCAACGCCGAAGCCGACGTACGGCGTCAACTTCGAGTCCGAGCGGTAGTCGTAGTACAGGTTCGCGAAGAAGTTGTGCGAGAGCACGTCATCCACCCCGAATTCCAGGGCGGCGAGTTCAGCGCTATCCGTCGCCGTGCTCTCGTCACCCAGCCTCGTCTCCTGGTCCATGTCGTCATGGGTCGTGCTGCGATAGAAATATTCCCCCTCGACCCGGAAGCTCCGGAGACGATAGCCCAGGGCCACCCCTGCCAGAACCCCGGTGCCGCCCTCAAGACCAGAAGCCCATTGATCACCGCTGTACTTGTCGGCTTCCTCTCGAGTCGTCAGACAAGTGGAACGGAGATTTGGATTGTAGGCCTGGTCGCATCTGGCCCCTTGATCATTATCACTCCCATTGACTGCCATGCCCGGAGCAACCGTGATACCCACATCCATCCCCAGGTACCACCCGTCCTTGGCCCATACCGGGCCGGAGGCGAACACCAGTCCCATGACGATCAGCACAACTAATATTTGTTTCATGTTGTGACCTCGCTTTTGAAAATATCACTGAATGGTTGGGGTTAGCTATTTCTGAGCGCAGCAGATTTTATAGCAGAGCCTGATGGTCATCAATCAGGGGCCCTTGTACGGTCATGAGAGGCTCTTTGATTCCTAAAATACTGTCACGTTCCATAAATATTGCGTGAAGGTAGTGTCGGCGCGACAGGTCGCCGCGGGCCGGTCGGCTGACGGGGCCACCTTCCACGGCCGGGCTGCGGTGAGGGCCGGCGACAAGATGGAGGCGGTCGGTGCATCGCCTCATTCACCGGTAAAGTGACCACTGACGCGCTACAGCGTTAAGATCAGCGTTAGAATGGACGATCGTGTCGCCCCAGCACCCTTCCCGCGACCATCGTGGACGGAAGCATCTAAGGTATGCGTTGATTGTCGCGACAGAATTGCCACAGGTAGCCGTCCACCTGCTGCCGGGTCAGTCCGTGCTCCCGACTCAGAAAGGTGACCATCTGATCGACGCTCGCCGAACACGCCGTAGCGCACTGCTTCATCCATGTGTCCGCCTTCTCGGTGTCCTCGATACCGAGTGCAAGCGCCATATGCTGGCTCGTGGCTGGCCCCATGTAGGGGAGTTCCTGAAGCGCTGCCCGGCCACGCTCCGACACCCGTTCCTTGAAGGCGTGCCACCCTTCCGCGTGGATCATCTTGCATCCGCGAAGGAACGCATCCGCCTTCTGTTGATGGCGGATCGGCAACGTCCTGGCGTCTATCGACTCCATGGCCACGATCCTCTTCAGATCCAGGTCGTGGAACGCCTGTAGGATGGCGTTGATGTGCTTCTCGACTACCGAGTTCCGGAAGCCCGCCACGTAGATCGTCCAAAGGTATTGCCTGAGGAACACTCTCACGTCGACGTCGTCGAAGTCCCACGGCACGTACACCTTGTCGCCGACATGCTCCCGTGCCGTCTCCAGCATCCGCGTCGCCTTTTCTTTGTCCAATGTATCAACCCCCCGTCGTGCTGGCACTTCGGCAGCCCCTACCACACAGCTCTTTACGACCTCCCCGACGCGTCAGCCCGGCTCTCGCCGCCTCGTCGCGAACTAGGTCTATAACTCCGACACCAAGCCTGATGTATGATGTGCATAGCAAAACGCAGCCATTACACTGCAATTAGTCAACTGGTTTCACCTCTATTCGTGAACCTGCTATGCCAAGCATACATCGAATGGGCCCCTACGGTCCGTGGAGGCTTCCCTAAGAATACCTTCATTTACAAAGGGAATTACATACTTAACGGCGGGGAGGGAAAGAAGATGAATCAGCAATTTACTGATGAGCAAGTAGCCATTTTGAATCAATTAACCCAGGAAGATGTCGATTATGTGAAAGAGAGAATTGTGGCACAAAAACGTGCCAATAAATTAAGTCATCAAGAATACGTGAACAATCAAGACCTCGTACAACGGGTGAAATGTGGCAATCTTACCTCAGAAGAACGCGCCCATTATGAAAAGTACGGGATCTATGACCCCGACTCAGAAACGTGGTTTAATCCACCCCAGGTTTCAGAAGTGCTCGAATCTCATCAAGAGATTTCTTAAGAGCATTATGACAGTCAGGTGATTGTTTTCCTGCATGAAATGCGAGTGTTTTTTCTGGTTGAATAGCTGTACCCATGCCGAAAAATTGGTTTATGTCGGTTTCTTTTAGAACATCTTTTCTTTCCAGTTCAACGAGAATACGGGCAATAGAAAGTTGCAGGGCGGTAATCTGACCAAGCAGATACTCAATTGATGGGTTTTCGTTTTGATGCTGAACGTCCATGGTTAATCTCCAATTAAGGTGTATGAATGGATCATAAAATGATACGTGAATATACCGAATGAGAAAACACTTGACAACCTCCTTAAAGTAAGGTATATTTCATTACGTAAATCAATATAGAAACGAAAGGATGGATAAGTCATGGCAAAACGAATCGCTAACACCAAAAGACCCTTATATTGTTTTTCTGTTAAACACAAAAGAAAAGAATTTGGATTTGATCTTCCCGCAGATAACGATGAGGACGCTCGTGCGTTGTTGCAATCGCTGAAACAAACAGTTCAGCTTGACGGACAGCTTATCTCAACAATTCCTGCTTGGATTCCGAGATACGTTCCCTTGTCGTGGTATATGAAATTACAGACAATATTTCAGTCTTCTTAATGAGAACTCAATTGTTTCTCCGTTTTTCGACACAAACAGGGTCCACGTCATACATACTTCCACATTGCATATGAACATTACCTTTATCGTCTTTTTCTAAAAACATGCAATTTCGACGTATAGTTCCAAGATTAGAGCCTAATATGTCTTGTTCAGCCCCATGTAGAACATACACAGTACCAGACATCATATGAACGAACGATGTTGTTTTCGTGACCAATTGACTGCAAGCTTCCCGTTCTTCGGGTGTATAAAATGCACAACTTGTATTTATAAGAATTAGGATTCCCACTAATACTGTTATTCTCCGTCGCATATGTATAAATCCTCTTAGGCTTAGTTATCTCGTTCCACCAAACCCAACGGCCATATCCGGGCGTTCTAGTGTTCCACCCATAGCCTCATGATTGCTTCCGTAAAACGACCCTGTTACGATCCCCTCATCCCCACCTGTTCGCTGAAAGGTATTGCCAGTCACGCGAACCGAATAGGCCAAATCTCCGTCATTCCAAGTCATACCTGATCCTATGATTCCGGGGGCTGTGTCCGGTGCCCAATACTCCAATCCATTAAACCCTAAATCCCCGGTCAACGTAGAAAGATTGATTGTGAGTCCCACGTTACCCATGAGGGCTTCTTTATTCATGGTGAAGCCTACGGCTTGACCTGACCAGGAAACGTTGCCTGAGAGGGATGTATTGGCTTCTAGGGCCATATTCGGGGGAAGTCCGTATGTCCAGGGTAAAACAAATCCGTTTCGGGCTCTAACCCCAAAAGAAATCCATTGATCTTCAGTTAAGTGCATATCCCCCCGGATATGTATTGAGGCACTATCCCAAGGACCAAGATCGTTTGGAGAATCACCCACGTTGAGTCGTCCATAGAGCGCGAGTAACCCATCTCGATCAAGCGGGAATAAGATTCCCTCCGGTTGGTTTGGTCTTGTGGATAAACGAGCAATTCTATCGTGCAACATAACTGAAGGAAACCGATTAGAGTCTACATGAGAGAGAAACCCCATAGCGTGAAGTAATTCATGTGAGAGCAGAACTGGAATGTTCTCTTTCTGCGTTCGTTCTAACCAATCCCTATCAATCCAAATATGACTAGAGAGTCTAGCTTCTTCTGGACGATCAGGATGGAGGCGAAACATCGAGTACTGCGTTGTTCCAACGGCTGTGCTCGAACTCCCGGTCAACAATTGCCACTCATGCCTTGGGGCAAATTCCAAATAAATCTGTCCATTTGGAACATTGGCCCGCTGTCTGGCTGGGACTCGGTTACTGGATAGCTGAATCTTAAAATCATAAGGCAATGCAGTATTGACGAGGGCTATGGCTTCTTCGGCATAGTGTTGTTGTTGTGCTGTTGTTCCTTCAGCCAGACTGATCAAGGGCGATCTTCTATGCCGTAACACAAGTCCACCTGTTGCTTCATGAAGAAAATCTTGCAAGAAGGGACCGGATGGACCGTCCTGAATTTCTCCATAACGGATAATAGTATTGTCGTGATCGGAAATGGTCGAAAGAGTACTAGAAGGTGGGACGGGGTTTTGTTCCGGCATCTGTGGGATAGGATCTTGTTCTGGCATCGGCACTTGCGGGATACCCTGCATGCCGGAATTGCCACCGCCTCCACCACAGCCAACAAGAAACAGAATGATTGCCAGATAACACAAACGGATCAACATAACGGACCTCCCTTGAAGCAACAGGATTGATGCCTGGTCCGACAACACAGGTCGGGCCTTGTCACATCTCCTTAGGGTAAGGAAGATCCTACGTATTTACCGTTTAGAACGATTTCATCAGACTTGGGAGCTACCCAAGATGACGAAATCAGGTTGTTGTATTTCGCAGGAGACCCGACTAAGGGCCGCCTAAGGAGTATGTGACGGAGAAACCGTAACAGGTTGTATGGAGATAATCAAGAACGAGAAGAAGGATGGTATGGCTACATAGAAGGGATTTAATGCTTTTGACTTCTTCCTCAATAACATGGTATAAGTACGTATATTCAAGGAGAGTTATGTAATGAGTTGGTTAATAGAGAATGCCCTTTCGATTCTTGCTGTCCTCGGTGTATTAGGATTTCTTGGAGGAGTGGGAACCTTTATTTATAAAGTAGGAATATGGAAAGGGTCGGTTGATCATGACCGCACGAATTTTAAAACGTTTATGGACGAGATGCGGGAGAATATAAACGAACTCCAAGATGATATTAAGGACATCTTTAAAAATGTGTCACCTAACCAACCACTTACAAAGAGGAACAGCCCGATCATCCTCTCACAACATGGAGAAAACCTTTCTGTCAGTATTGATGCACGAACCATAGCGGAAATGTACAAAAATGAAGTCCTTTCTCGCATTCCTGATCACGAAAAGCGTAATCCATTTATCATCGAAGACACTTGTATGAAATTTGTCCAACATGAACTCATGCCAAAATTGAAAGAGCAGTTTGCTGATCGAGCAAAACAGATTGAAATTCATGCCTACCATGAGGGGCGCAAAGTTTTTGAACTATTAGAGGTTGTGGGGGTTGTTTTGTGTGATATGGTTCTAGAAGAACTGAAAATTAAGTAGACAGAATAGAGGGAGAAAACAATGAGAGAAGCTGTTCGAGATTATCTTTCGATTTTTCTTTCAGGTAGCGCACTATGTCTTATTTTATTTGGTTGGGCTTCAGGTGCCTTAGATGATCGAATTAATACAGCCGTTGCTAAAGCTATGGCTCCGTTTGTCGCTCAACTCAAAGCCAATACACAAACTCTTCAGAAACACGATACTCGCCTTCAATCCCTCGAAACTCAAGTCGCTACTATTGATGAGGTTGAATTTTAAGTAATCCTGCCTTTTCCTCATATTCTGACTATTTAGGACATATACATACTATTGGCGATTGACGCCGTTAAGTATGTAATTCCCTTTCTCTCAGCCAGAACGGTCGCTATAATGCCTCCATGGCCTCACGGTCGACCTGCACCTCAATCGGAGGCAAGGTCACACAAGGGCAATAACCTGCTAACCTCTGGAAGCCACGTGCTGGCTACAGGAGAGCCGAGTGAACGACTACTACGTGTACGTCTACATTGATCCCCGGAATTTTGAGGAGTTCTACTTTGGCAAAGGGAAGAGGTCACGGAAAGACGCTCATCTGGCAGATACCGCCAATTCCAAGAAGACCCGCCGGATTGCGGCCATTCGGAACGCGGGCCTCGAGCCCATCATTCGCGTCATCGCGCGCCAGCTCTCCCACCATGACGCCTTGCTCGTCGAAAAGACGCTCCTATGGAGATTGGGGCGGCACTTGACCAACGTGTCCACCGGGCATTACGCGGACAAATTTCGACCTCATGACACCTTGCATCGTGAATTGTCGGGCTTCGATTACCAAGGGGGACTCTACTATTACAACGTCGGCGAGGGCCCCGGTCGGAATTGGGATGATTGCCGAACCTTCGGTTTCATTGCGGCTGGCAACAGAAACCCATGGCGTGCGGCAATCTTAGGGTTAAAACCGGGAGATGTGGTGGCGGCCTATCTCAAAAAACATGGGTTCGTGGGGATCGGCATCCTGCGCGACCAGGCCAAACCCATTCGTGAGGTCACCATCAAGGACAAGCCTCTGCTCAGCCACAATCTGCGATGCCGTCGGATGCAAGGTGAGTATGTGGCTCCGGTCAAGTGGGTCGTTGCCGTCAGGCGGAGTCAAGCGAAATGGAAGCCAAAAGCAGGCCTGTTCACCACGCAACTCGTGCGGGCCTCACTGGATGGTCAACCCCAGACGGTTGCGTTTTTGGAAACTGCCTTCGGTATCAAGATGGCTGAGTTGCTCAAGTAATCTTTAGTCTTCACCGATCATTCCCATTTATTGTTGCGATTCCAATGAGGACAGGACCCATTCCACGACGCTCTCGGCGGTCGTTGTCGAGCACGACAATAGTGTTTATCATGCTCCAGCCCCGCCTCATTGCCAAAGGCCGCTAGGCTCTTGTGCGGTCCGAGGGTTTCTCCGAGCCACGCATCGACGGCCGCCGGCACACCCAGCCGGAAGAACGCCCTGAGTTCCGCGTGCAAGACGGACTCTCCTCGTCTCACCCCACCCCGCTTTCTTTACGGGCAGGCAATTTTCTTGCGGTGAGGCTCGTGCAGGAAGAGAAAACAGTCGCGTAAGCGCTCGATGGCATCAGGCTGGAAATGGGTGCCCTGCGGCGTGATTTTGCCGGTCTTCCGATTGTAGTTGTACTCGGGCCATGTCTGGGCCGCGAAGAGTGTCTGGTAATGCACGAGGTCCTGCTCGCGATCGAACAGATAGTACACGCCGCTGTAGTGTCGCTTGATAAGCGCCCGCGCGTGATTCATGAAGGACAGATAGATGCGTTTGTCTTCTTTCCGCCAGCGTTCATATTCAAAGGCCACCCAATAGTTCTTCGGGGAATGCATGAGGGCATCCGGCTTTTCGTCTTGATCGGGTAACGTGATGTGTTTATCCCAAATGACTTCGTCGTAGAGATCGAGGCGCTTGAGCACGGCGTGTTGCACGGCCAGGTCGTGCATGATGTGCGAGTACCGGTTCAAGCGTGAGGGTTGGGTTTGGGCGTTGGCTACGTCCCGGCCGGCGACCTGCAACAGGTCGACCCCGGCCTTGGTGAGCATGAGATAGCGGGCCTGGTTGGTATGGACACTCTTGAATTGTTGGATGATCTGGTCGTCGAGGAGCGAACGAAAGAATTTATAGGAACTGTGGTACGTCAGGCCGAGGCGTTGGGCGAGGAGCTCAACTGAGGAGAATTGAAATTCCAGAAGCCAGTCCAGGACAAGTCGGCGCTTTTCTTCTCGGACGGCCCGAGGGTATTTGAGCGTGGGATCACGGCGTTCAATGCGCATGGAGCAACCTCCTTGTCTGATGTCGGCGAGACCGGCGGCCTGCGCCCAGGCCGCCATGAACCGGCCACCGCGTCGGACCTCGTCTTCTGGTCATGGTGTCGTCTCGCCATACGAGCGCGGGCGCGAATCGACGTAGGCGCGAATGTCACGTTCGCGCCATCGTACGGCCCGCTCAGAGACTTTCAACGGCACCGGAAAGGTGCCCTCGCGCATTTTTCTGTACAGGGTGCTGCGGCTGAGCCCCGTGCGTCGCTCAACCTCACGGCGGGTTAGAAGCACATCTCGATCTGTCAACATTGGCGTCACCTCCTTTGTGATTCGCGGAGGATGCCAACATATGCGAGGGATGTCGTCCTGATTATTTCGTCGTTTTACTCAGGACAAATCCATACTGTTCCAGGGAGGTACCAGAGTATCGGTCTATTTTGAACTCGAAACTCGTGAAGCATGCCAGACTAAGGTAGATGAAAATAGGTCTCGCGCATTCTAATAATTTCGACACCTCGAAATTGCGCTTGTTGCCTTAAGGTGATAAATCCCCTTTTTTGGGTGAAGTAGCGACATTGTGGTCGTTGAGGATTAGCCATAACATTCGGTATGGTATCGAAACAGAATGTTGTAGGACCGAAAAAATTGGGCAAAACATGGGGCAAAATATCAAGGCAAGAAATAATCGCTTATAAATCAATGCGTTACAGCCATTCTCAGTTTCTGATCGAGAACCCGCGCAATAAGGGACGCACCTAAGAAAGAGTGACGCCCCGGAAGATCCGACTGAAAGTCGGACTTCCGTTTTCCTCCTTCCAGCCTGCTCCTCCTGTCCCCGTTCGCTTGATGTAAAGATGTCAAAGAGGGAAGGCATCAAGGAATCTTATTGACAATTTATTCGCTATAGGCGAACATGCTGCTACGTGAAACAGGGCATGCAAATCGAATGGGCCGCAAAAGCGGTGAAGGATATGCGCCGCCTCGCCATTCGTGACCGCGAGAGGATCATCGCCAAGGTCGAACAATATGCCCAAGACCCTGCATCGCTCGCCAATCAAGTGATTATGCTAACTGATAGCGAGTATCGGCGGATGAAGGTTGGCCAGTATCGTGTCATTTTCAGAATCGAACATGACAAGATTGCCGTCATGATTATCTTGAGAGTCCGGCATCGGAGGGAAGCCTATGACTGAACCCCAGACCATTACCCTGACGCGGAAGGAATACGATGAACTCCTCACCCGCAAAGAGGAGCTTGAGGAAAGGCTGGCCGCACTTGAGGCGGACGACGGCAACCGTATTCCCCACGAAGTGGCTCTCGCAATCATGCGTGGAGAAAGCCCGTTCGTCGCGTTCCGGCGCCACCTCGGGATCACGTTGCGCGAACTGTCCAAACAAACGGGAATCGTGGCGAGCTACCTGTCCGAGATCGAACGTGGTATCAAATCCGGCTCTGCTGCGGCCTTGTCCCGAATCGCCACTGTGTTCGGTACAACAATCGATACCCTGGTAACCACGCATAGCCATACAGCCAAGACCAAAAACTAGAGGCTGCCCAGCGTCATAAAGCAAGTATTCATTAAACAAGGCCTCAAGAAAATCGACCCGCAACCAGGAGGGGTGCTGGAGTGGACGAACAGGCCGGTCTTGAAAACCGGAGTCCTTCACGGGACCGTGGGTTCGAATCCCACCCCCTCCGCCATTTACACAGTCTCACGTAGTCTGCCTTGATCCAAGACGTCCCCATCTGTTCCATCATAACTAATTGACATATATGATATTTTATAGTATTTTTCCGGTGAAATCCCACACAGAGTATGGGAATCGCCGTGCCGGAAAAATCGATGTGTTCTTGGGAACAAACTTGGGAACAACTGGGCCGCAGGAAGGCATCATGAAGGGGCTCACGGACACCAAAATCAAAACCCTGAATACACCGGGCCGCTATGGGGATCGCATTCCGACCCTGTATCTGCTCGTCAAGTCCGCCACGAGAAAAACCTGGGTGCAACGCTTGACGATCCAAAAAACCCAACACGATTTAGGCTTGGGGCCCTGGCCGGTGGTCACCGTCGAAGAAGCGCGCCGGAAAGCGATGGACAATCGCCGCAAACGGTATCACGGCGAGAAGCTCATTCATGGGAACCGCCAAGCGATCGGCATCACGTTCCAAGAAGCCGCGGACACCGTGATCGCCTTAAACGAGCCCACATGGAAGAATGGCGGCAAATCCGCAAAGCTCTGGCGGGCGACCCTGCAGAATTATGCCTTCCCGGTTATCGGCCAGAAGCCGGTCGCCGAGATCACGCCGGCGGACGTGATGGCGATTCTCGACCCCATTTGGACAAGCAAACCGGAAACCGCCAAGCGGGTGAAACACCGCATGAGCCGCACGTTCAACTGGGCCAAGGCGCAGGGCCTCCGGGCCGATGACCCGACCGCCGGCATCCGAGCGGCCCTCCCCAACACGGCGACGCTCAAGAAGTCCCATAAAACGATTCCGCATGATCACGTCGCCCAAGCCCTGGACACGATCAAACGGTCCGGAGCCGCGCCGTCGACGATCCGTTGCTTTGAGTTTCAGGTGCTCACCGCGACCCGGTCCGGCGAGGTGCGGCTGGCAGAATGGTCTGAAATCGATGTGACCAAAAAAATGTGGGCGATTCCGGCCGCCCGAACGAAAACGGGCAAAGAGCATCGGGTGCCCTTGTCCTCCCATGCCCTAGCGCTCCTGAAAGATGCCAAGCAGTCCAGTGGCGACAGTCCCCTTGTCTTTCCCTCTGCACGAGGCAAGCCGCTCTCCGATGCCACTATTTCCAAAGTCGTCCGAGAAAACGGGATCAATGGCGTGCCGCATGCTATTGCTAGGGCATGTTTCCGGTCGTGGTGTGCAGACGTGAACGTGTCACGAGAAGTGGCCGAAGCCTGTCTCGCCCATGTCGTCAAAGGAGTTGAAGGGGCCTATCAACGCTCTGATCTGTTCGAACGCCGGCGATCGGTGATGCAACAGTGGTCCGACTATGTCACAAGTTCCCCAAGTGCCGACGTTATTCCGTTGCACGGATGATTGACACGGCCCGGCACCTCGTCCTTCCCAGTTGAGACCCTCCTGGCTTCCCACCCCGGGCATGAACCGAAACGCCGACTCCTCTATTTTAGAATTGTCTCATTGACGGGGAAGCTTACGGAAAAACTCGCACAGGCCGACATCGGTAAATTCAAGAAGGCGGTGAAACGGGTTCTTGCGTCTAAAGAGCCAAACTCTAAGACCTCGCCTCCCTGTCCGACAAAATAATACGCATCGCGCTATTATCCTTTGTATCCTGAATTGCAATAGGGGTGTGTCGGCTGAAGATTGTCACTCTGATGATCGCCTCCGTCCTGTTGCCGACGGATGTGGTCGAACGACATGGAATTTTTATGAAGAAGACCGCCGCAAATAGGGCACTTCATTGAGTTCTGAAAGGCCTCTCTGATAAAGGCGGCTGACTTTGACGTTTTGGAGGCCCCCTTCTTGCTAGGACTCATTTCGGCTGAAGGCGGCGGCACCTCCGCTAACTTCAAATGGGCAAATTCTTTCTGCAATGTCAAATTGTTCAATATGTCAGCATCCGAATGACCCCGGCGCATTCCGTCAAATATTTGCCAGTACAAATCAGCAATGCGTTCAAGGCTTCGTGCACCGCTTCCCAGTCTGTGTATCGTCAACGACACGAATAACTTGTTTTCGTGTAGATATTGTTCAAATCGCTCCCGCACTTTGGTGAAGTTATCTTTCTGCCGCTGGGCATTCAGTTTTTCTGCAAAAACCAGAGAAGCGAGAAACGCATTCGATAAAAAATTTCCCGATCTTGCATAACAATAGGCAAGCGGATGAAAACCGAGCGATCCCGTATCATTCGTACTTACCTGTTCCAGTCTGCTTTTAACATTTTTTAAAAATTTAACAGTTTCAGCGCCGTCGTTGTCTGGTGGCAATGGTTTTTCAATTCTCTTGTTAGTATGGGTGTTAGGAATCTTTAGCCCGTTACATAAACTAACCAGATTAAACACAAATGGAAGAGCACTATAGCCATATCCCGCTATAGGCACATCCGATGAAGTTATCGGCTCAGAATGCGGTGGCTTGAAAAGTATATTATACAGATCAGCACCAAGCTCTTCGATTTTCGTTTGAGTATCGGAATCAAAGGCGGACCAGTATTTGTGCCCACTCCCACCCCTAACAATACATCGAGACGCGATCGCATTAGGCGCAGTTCGACTTTGCAGAATATTGCGTTCTACCGGATCAATCGGCTGGGCTGCCTGATTGATTTTGAAAAATGAGTCTTCGGCTGCTTTTACCGTCGCCGCAGTAACCCATTGAATAAGGATCGAGTTTTTGCCTATAGCACTTAAGCGCCTTGCCTTCGTATTATCCGCAACCTCTTGTCCAACAAGACCAGCAAACTCGTAATAGGGACCGATTTCCTGATTGACCATTTTTCGAGTCTTTTCAGCTATCTTCTTCTGCTCCTCCGTCACACATCCCTTGAAGAACGCAATCGACTCCTTCCCATCCCCATAATCATTACGAATCCAAGCTATAATGGCACTCAAGCGGTGTGCACCATCAATGACAAAAACCTCATCCCCACGTTCCCAAAGTATGACTGCTGGAATTAAATCTCCGTCCAGAAATGCTCGTATAAGGTCCACCACTACTGGCGGTGCCCAATGAGTCGTTTCTCGTTGAAAGTCAGGCTTTCTTAGACTGTTTTGAAAGAATCCGTCGTGAGCCAAATCAGGGACACCGATAGTCTGGCGCGGGTTTCCGCCGGTGCTGGCAATATGTTCGGTAGCAAAATCATCCCTCGGTATTAAAGCATCTAGTGTGACAGTTTTTGCAGGCATACGTCTCTCCAATGCAAAAGGTGAAAAACTGCTCAACATGATTCACCTTGCACTGGAAAGGAGTCAAGTAGAATGCTATAAGGGAATGAGGCAGGCTCTTGGGTAGGACTATCTACACGTTTTGCGAGGGTGTCAATATCAACATAATTTCCTAAGCGAGAGGTAGGACCAAAACCAAAGCACGCCGCATCTATCCGTGCGAAGTAAGGCGAAGAGCGCGGATGAAGCGACACTAACGCCTGATGTAGACAAGAAAAGATCAAGAATGAGCAGAGCCTGGGTTGTTCGCGCGTATCCACATGGCATCTATAGGATGCAGGAGTTCCTTGAAGAAAACATGATAGCGATTGGGTGGCCAGGCATCGGTGACTTGTCGTTCGTAAGAACACGTGATGACATTGAACAAGCACTGGGAACGGAATACGAGTCTTCACCCAGACAGTTAGGTCAGGCCAAAGGAAACCTCTTCCGGTTTGTAAGAGAGATAGAGCCTGATGACTATGTAGTAGTTCCTGATGGGGGTGATGTGTACTTCGGGCAGATAACCTCTGATTACAGATACGTAGCAGAGAGAGACAATGATGAACAGGCGTACCCACACCAGAGAAATGTAATCTGGTTCCATAAAAAGAGCCCCTTTCCTAGGCAACTCCTCACGGGACGGAACTGGAACACACTCAAAGGGCAACAGAGCGTGTTCGAGATAAGCCACTTCGATGATGTTCATGATACTGTAAGGAATAAATCCCATTTCTTTACACGTCCGAGCAGTTACAAGCCGAATGCCCAGCTAAAGAAAGACTATTTGTCCTCTCTGCAGGAGGGAAGCCTTCGTGGTGTAAATCCCAATACATTTGAGGATGCAGTCTGCGAATTGCTTTCTAAGTACTACCCTGGTCTCCGCCGGTTATCTACCACCAACAGCAGTGAAGGGGACACCGACCTGATGACTGAATTGCCAGGCAATGCCATAGTCAGGGTACAAGTCAAACACTTCTATCCTGAGGAAGGAGACTTGAGGACCCGGGTCGTGGAGCAACTCGCTGCTTCGATGGACCCAGGTGATCGGGGGATTATCGTAACTTCGGGTACGATCGGACAGGAAGCAAGGGTTAAGGCATCGTGCTACGAAAATAACAACATCAATATCGGCTTCATAGACGGAGAGCAATTCGTTGACCTTCTGTTCGAGAACATCGACGACATGGATGACAATTCGCTATATGTCTTTGGGCTCACCCGAACACTCAGAATGATCTGATGCCCTTGTAACGCAGTTGTGGTAGGAAACACCTGGCAGCAGGCCGAGGGGGGGGCGACGTCGCCCGGATGAGGAGGACGATGAGATTCAGGAGTTAATTCAGGAGGAACCTAACTAAGCAAAAAATATAGGACAGCCAGCTGGATACGCGCCGTACTCGGTTAAGTGCCCACATGCCCGAGACGCTTCGCGCACCTCGTCCCTGCACTTTTCCGTTGGTTGGGCTTACACGAAAACCGAGGGTGAGACCCCAAAACGCTTTGACAAAGCGCGGATCTGCCTGACATTCAGATCCCGTTTGCCCATCAGAATTTCTGAAACGACCCCTTGGGACCCGACCTCTGGCAAGTCCGACTGGGTCAGATTGTGTTCCGCCATGAAGAATCGCAGTACATCCGCTCCCCCGCATTCCGGCATAACATGGTGTTGTTCTTCCCAGGCATGAAGCACGGTACCAAGCGTATCCAGCAGAGAATAGAGCGGATGCCGCTCATCAGTGCCTACCTCATCAAGGAGGGTATTGAGGTGCTCCACCGCCACATCATAGTCCTGTTCATTGTGAATCTTGAACAAGTCGCTCACGTGGGTCCAGGATCGCTGAATCTGTGGGCTTATGGCATTCATGTCATCCATCCTCCGCGGTCATACGCGTGGTGCGTCAGGACGTGGCGAATATACACCTTTCCCCGATTGAAGTGCAGGGATGCAATCAGACGGTACTTGTTCCCGGCAATATTGAACACGACATACTCTCCGACCTTATCAGCCGACGGAAACGTACGGCGTAGTTCCGTAAAGTTGCGAAACCGAGTCTGCCGCATAATCTTGAACCAGCGGCTCAGAGGCTCCTTACTGTCGGGATGCTGCACCCAAAACGCCTGAAGAGCTTTGCGCGAAATGACGTGCACGAGATCAGCATATCTCAAACAGAGATATACCGCAAGAGGCTTTTCCCCTAGCACCCAACTGCTTACGTCGAACTAAAGGATAGGGCGCGAGTGATGTTGGAATCATTTTTTGCTTGAAGCCGTCGATCAGATCACAATTGGTGGCAGCGAGGGCTTTCGCGGTTTCAATGTGTGGTTTCCGTCTTGATGAACAGGTGGGGTTAGTTTTCTTCGTCCAAAAAATCAAACCGCCCATCTTTCAGCAGGTTCTCACGAGCCCGTTCGGCATTTGCTCGCACGGTGGCATCATCACTCTGTAATCCGCCTCGGAGGATCGGTTTTGCTTTATCTGGCTGAATGTAAAAAGTGCTTCTATTCTTCACAACGGCGTCCGTCAGCTTGGCAAAACACGCGACGACCAGCGCCGTATGGTCCTCAAGCATCCCTCGGAGCATATTCATTTGAGAGAATATTGCGATATTCTCCGGTTCGCTAATATCAAGAACTTGTAAATACGCCGTCAGGCGCCATTCGGCATCTAGACACGTCGCTTCCAGCCAATACGTAAACTTCTTAAGTTCGGATGGTTCCTTCTTGTCAAATCGCCAGTCGAAAAACTCGATACTTCTCTGTCTAAGGCCTTCTTCCAGTTGCCGCTCACTCTCTGCCAAGACACGTCCCACAAAATCAAACAAGTGCGACCAGCGATCTTTCTCTTTTTCGGTTTTTTCGTAAAACCGTTCCAGCAGGCTGCCGTCTCCTGTAAGTGGATAAACTCCCCAGAGATAATAGATAAATACGTGTTCGCCGAGCGCATCAGTAAGGTTTATTGGCCCATGTCTGTTGATCTTGAATTCATTAACATTTTCAATCGCAAATTCGATATCGTCCCGGAGAAGATCAAAGGTTGGCTTATAAGGCTGGGTATATTGCAGGAAATTTCCAAAGGCTTCCACCCAGGCCTGCAGGTTCTCTTGCGGGAAAAAGACTCTTTTACGTTCGGCCGCCCACGCCTTATTCAGACCCCAGATACGGATGTAGTGCAGCCCGAGCAGCGCATATTCGGGCAGCGTCAACGGGCGCTCGCATTCCAAACCGATTCGCTTTTCGAGAATGGCAAAAACTTCAGGCGTATCCGCTCCATCGTCCTCCAATTGGCGGCGCACCCAATAGCCGAAATCGATCAAACTTTTTAGCGCCCGGCTTCGTGTCTTGTTGATCGCTTCGGTGAGTTGGTCCTTTTGACCCACAAGAACGGGCTCGTTATCATCCAATCGCCTGTCATATTGAGTGCAAAGCTTATCCAACAAAGCGGCAAGGCGCTCTCGAGCCGCAATAGGGACATTGGTGTCCTTTTCCAGACACATCTCGATAAAATCGCCCACCGCTCGACGGGAACTCTCCCAGGCTGGATGCTCTTTGGATTCGTCGCTACGGTTGCTGCCTTCTGCTGTCGGCTGGTCAGGATGCGACAAAACCCATTCGCAGAGTTCGAACCATTGGTCGAGCTTGTCGAACTGCTTGGATTTTACTTGCTCATGAACCACCGACACTATTGCCTGCACGTAGATAGGGCGTTGGATCCGGTCCCGATTGTCGATCCAGAAGTGGAGCCGCGATTCGTCCGGGAGAATAACTTCTTTGAAGACCGACTCAAACGCTTGGGCAAGTCCTCTAAAATTGATGTCGACCCACCACTCCTCAGAGTTGAAATGGACGTTGTTCCATTCGTTCAAGAACGAAAGGAGTTCCTCATCTGACATTTTCTTCAATTCGTCAGCCGGCTTCGGACTGCGTTCTTCGCCAGACCGTACTCCTTCCATCCTGTATGGTGGGTAGTCATCATCCGTAACCGGCTTTTCTTCCTGTGCTTGCAATTCCTGGAAATAATCAGCGTATTTGCCGAAAAGCACTGAAGCAAATGGGCTCAGTTGCACCCTGTGGAACCGATGTCTTCGTTTTTCGAATAATTCTTCGGTAAAATCATCCCCGACAATTTCTCGAAAATCCTGTTCCGATGGCCCACTAAGAATAGCCTCATATATCCGTTCTCTTTCGGCCATGGTCAGCAAATCAGCGCCGAAGTTTTTGCATGCCAGGCGAATCATGCGCTGAAATTCAAAGTGGTGCTGCCATTTAGCGTAGTCTTTATGAATGAGGATCAGTTCGCGGATCCAAGGCTTGGTTTGTTCGGTCAAATGCAGCGCGTAAAGATGCTGACGGATGCGCGTGAAAATATCCCAACGCTGGTTACGTAACCCTTGATCCAAGGCCACTATAGACTCCGGCGCCCTCTCATACACTTTTTCGCATGCAAACGTGAGCGTCAGAACGAGATTCTCCCTTGCATCCTGATAATGTCGGTTGGTTTCGTCAACGCGCTTGCACCAAAGGTTGGAATAATCTTGACTCCCCCGCACCTCAAATTCGTCGTGATGGAATGTCAGAGCTATCATGGTCGCGGTAGCGTCGATCAATATCCGAGCGGTTAGATAGGGCTTCCGCTCCGACAAAGGTCTGAGGCCTTTCTCCAGAAGCTCCTGATATTCCCACTCGTTAAATCGTGGGAGTGGCTCCAGTAGAGTTGTCAAGTCTTCTGGATCGACTTTGCGGCGTGCCTGTTTATCTTTTGCTTGCGGGTCCGGTTGAAATGCGACAAGCGCTTTAGCGAGCTCTAAGGCTGCTTGGGTTTGGCCACGGCTTTCCCAATAACGCAGTACTTCATCAAAACGAGGATTCAAAAAAGGATACTTGCCTTGGATATATTCAAGTATTTTTCCTTTAAGTCTCGTTGAGAGCGATGCTTCAACGTTCAATGCAATGTCGATTACGTCGTCGTAAAATCGAGGATTATCTGTTTCTGACATTTCTAATATGACATCAACCACTTGCTCAGCGGCTTCATTGGCAACATTCTTCAGAAATTGAAATTCGGGCCAAAAAGGATACTGAACATATCCATCCGGCAGTGGGTTCACTCTAGGGGGGTGCTCGAAAAAACCTTGCACCTTCAGTGGCTCAATCCAATGTGGATTCTCTAGTTTTGAAAAGAAATACTGGCGATCTGCCTCCGTTTTCACGGATTCCAACGCCTTTCGTACTAAATCATCCGTTGGTTTCGTCCAGGATTTCATCAAGCCCCCTTATTCGCTTGTATTGGCTGGTGGCGGCGATATCAAGAAAATTTTCTAACGTCTGAAAATGCTTGGCAAGCTGGATGTTCACCTCAGGATCGAAAGGATGCTCCCTGACATGTGCATGTCTCTCAAACCATAATCTTGCCTCCTTCCATTCCTTTATAAAATGCGCAGGTATTTTTCTCATATCGTGATAATCGAGAAATATGGAAAGAGAGGCTAGATTGGTTTCTTCGTTCCTATCCCGTCCGCTTTTATGATCATCCATTAATGCTTTCAGCTTCACGCAAACATCGTGTGGTATTTCATGGGAAGGCGGCTCTTCGGTAGTCAAAAATCCTCTTGATACGCCCCACCGGTCGTCCCAATATGGTGCAATGTTATTGAGATGATGGACATAGTCGACCCGTTGCCGTTTGTCACCTCTAACTGTTCGGGCCAAGCCATTCATAATCTCTCGGCCTGCATGTGCTACAAACGTCACATACCCTGGAGGTCTCTGGTTCAGGAAGACAACAGCACCCCTAAATATCTCAGCGTAAACGGGTAGTTTAAGTTTGTCGTTAATCCATTCGTATATTTGCTCCTGTTTAGGATTGATAATGCTGGCATTGATCATCTTGCACAACTTCGTCATGAACTGTGAAGCCACTACGCAGATGTAGCGGACTCCCATGGGATGGTTTCGAGAGGAATCGGAATCTGGCGGCCTAAGATTCGAAAAATATCCCCATTTATCAAATAATAAATGAGGTACCTTACTCGAACAGTACTCTGGGCAGCCCTGATTGCCGAATGATTGACATCAGCGTTCCCGTCTGCAATTCCTTGTGGTCAGGAACAGGGACAGTGATGGTGCTGCCGGACTCGACCTTTTGCATGATGACATGGCTACTCCTGCGCCGGACCTCGGCAAATCCGTGCCGTGCAAGGATGTCGCAGGCTTCCCTGCCTGATAACACTCGGAGTTTAGCCAACGGCGATCTCGACCTTCGTCACGTACACTTCCTCGTGCAGCCGATGCTGAATTTCGGTGGCTGAAGCCGTCTCGAAAAATAACTCCAAGGCCTCCTTCAAATTTTCCCGCGCCTCAGCCACGGTTGTTCCCTGGCTCGCAATGTCCAACTCCGGGCAGAGAGCGACATAGCCATCGCCTTCTCGTTCAATAATTGCCGTCAACTGTTTAGTCATTATGGTCTCCTGTATTTCAATAATGAATTCCTCAGGGCTGCTCTACCTGCCAGTGTCTTCTTTCTGACCTTGCTTGGTCCCATTTTCATCTCTTGGTGTGCAGGCTGCAAGTTGGAGTGGAAAGTCAGGCAACTACTCCGGAACAGGGAACGCGCAAGCCTTCGTTCAGAAACTGCGGCCGAGAAGACCTGCAAGTTCCTCTTCAACTAGATCGAACGGCAATTTAAAGAAATTGAAACGCTCGTAGAGTGGCAACAGCAGAGGGTGAAGTATTTCCGCAAGATTATCCCTTATCTGTTGCGGGGTGGCTTGTCCTGTCAATGTGACTTCATCTGTGCTGCTGAGGTCGCTACGGGGGAAAAATCGTCTTCCAGCTATGCTGGTGAGACGACGACCATTCAATCCCGTAAAACGACAGTGAATTGCGATTTCAGCTACCCCATCAAATGGTTCTGCAAATCGACTGGCAAATAGAAGTCCTTCGGCGATTCTCCAGACAGGTAGAGTTACCTCCAAAACTTTACCAGCAGGAATACGGTCTCCACCAGGAATAAGTCTTGCTCCATCCTCGAAGTATCCGCGAATGGTATAAAGCTTTCCATCCATTGAAACCCGCCAGAAATCACAGTACGCTGGCTCGCGTTCCATCGAGTCGGGATGGCTAGGCCGACCGATCCATGCTTCCACGAAGTTTTCATAAGCATAGGGTGCCCGCCCTGGAGTGGGCATCTCTAAAAATGTCGGCCACCCGGTCAACTTAATCCTCTGCGCAATGGCAAGCCTATCTTTAATTTCGGCAAGTCCGTTTGCTGGTTGCGCTCCGACCAGGGAAAACCCCATCTCATAATAGCCCTGTGGAAACCGTGCAGGAGACTCATTAGGTTCTTCCGCCACCAATTCCTTCCAACGCTCGCATGCGTTGTCGCAGTAAGTTTTCAACTCGCCAAGCGCGTTCGGTGCCGGATTCTGTAATTCAACCCGCCCCGATACAATTGAGCGGATGGCTTCAAGCATATCTTCCCGACCAGCCTGGAGGCACCGATTAAGTAATGCTCGCCATTCTTCGTTGGTTTGCGGTTCTTCACTTCGTGGTCCCGGTTTCCGTATGTAACAACGGTTTCGAGCAATAACATGCCCGCAATCACGTTTGCTCATCACCGGTACAGTGAGATTGCCAGGTACAGTTATGACCGGATGCTCTATGCTCGTATTTGGATGCAAGACGTGATCCACCCTGCAATGAAACTCTGGCGTGGCATAACGACGTACTGCGTCATTTACCGCATCTTGTGTTATTTCCGTGCTCTCTCGCGGACACGGGTGTGATTGCAATTTTGAACGTTGCTCGGCGAAACCAATGCCTATGAATCCTCCACCATGATTTGCCAAGGCAATCGCAGCCTTGGCGAGTGTCGCCCTGTCTGCTTTATTCGTCAAATCGAGCCAGTCCTTATACTCAACACCAAGTTCTTCTCTGGGTTCAGAAATAAGCTGCTCAAGTTCTCGAATTGACGGCATGATTTTCCTTCTTGGCATTGCCTATCTGTTCAAGATATTTCGTAGTTGCCATTTCATGATTCGCAACTCCTTAGTTCATCCGCGCCATCCAACGGCTGCCCGAATTTTCCCTTCCGTTCGTACACCCAACTCGCGATTGGCAACAGACATGGTTTGCCTGGTTTCACCCTTGGCAACCTTTACCCAAGGTTCATTTTTGCGGAGTTTTCCTCTGTACTGTATTTGAATACGAAAACAAGCGGCTATCGCATTATGCCCTTGGCTAATCCGACCGACGGAGTTCTACCCCTTACATGGAATGTTTTATTCCAGCACGAAATCGGCGCGATTCATTGTCAGATCGGCCATCCTGTCGACCAACGGCCCTAGGTGATCAGCGATAAATTCTTCAAGGTGCTTCTGATTCACAAAGACAACATTGTATATGCCGTCGAGCTTTTCTGATTTTATTTCTCGTTTGAAGGTGACGTAGGATTTTTCCTGTGGCTCCGGCTTGGCTGCCATTGAGTCAACATACAAAATGTCACCACTGATTATCACCATAGGAACGAACAACCAGAAACAGTCACCTCTGGGTGGTGAGTTACGCACACTTTCTTCACGCTTACGGGCTGTAAAAGCCTTTGCCATGGGATAGAAAATCGAATCGTACATGCCGTCGTGATTGGCGTGCCATTTTTTATTTTTTCGAGCAATCCGACAGAATTGGACCGCCTTCGTCTCACTCGTGAAGTCATAGTGTACCTTATCAAAGCCCAGATGAAAGAATGGATCTGCTAAATTAAATTCGGCAATATTTTTGGCAGTGCCTTTTTGTGGAATAGAGTATATTCCCCTCGGAAAAAGAAGTTCCTCAGGAGGCTGCAGGTTATCCATCTGATTCTTGGGCCGCCCTAGGAAAACGAACGGATTCGTACTATTTTTGCATTCAGCGATAATCTCGACGAAGGCTGACAGCTTCTTCTCTTCGTTGTGAGCCACTCGTTTGATGGCTCTAACATCAATCTCGCGAGATTTTCCTTCCTCAATATCTTGAAACGCCCAATTTGTCCACACGTGGAAATTGAGAGCTTCCAGTTGCGTGGCAACCTCCTGCTCCATTAAATAGCCGGACTGCTTGAGCGCGTCGACGACCTCTGATGGGCTGGGTGAAGCGTTCATTCGGCAAATTCTCCTGTCAGGCCAACGTCAGCCATGATCATACCGCCACTACTGTGTCGGTGTCTCCGGCGGAGAGGGCGTTCATGTAGGCGAGGATGAGGTCGCGGGTGCGGTAGTGGCCGAAGGCGGCTTCGTCCTCCCGGCGGACGATGGGGAAGGTGTCCAGCACGTACTCCGCGTCTTCCTTGGTCAGACCGTAGAGGTGAAAGTAGAGCGCGTCGAGGCGAGCGCGCAGGTGGCGGCGTTCTTCTTCATCCCAAACGAAGGGTGGGCTGTTGTAGCCGAGGTCCCGGGCAAAGGGAGCCATATCGTGGGCGGTATACGTGAGACGGAGCACGTGATCGCGGATGAGGTCGCGGGCGGTCTTGGTACCGAATAGGCGATCGTAGTCGGCGGGTGCGATGACGGGGAGTTGTTCGACGATGTACCAACTGAGGTGTGTGCCTTGGACTTTCTGCCGCGTTATGAAATCGAACGCAAAACTGTTGAAGTTGGCGAGGAGACAGCTAGCGGCATAGGCGTTGAACCCGGCCTCAGTGGGAATGATGAGTCGAATGGCAAGGTCGGACCCCACCCAAGGCATAACGCTAGCGATCATTGTCCGTGCATCCGTTGGTCGAGCGATGTCGCGGTATCCAACCGACCAACTTCTTGATTCCGGGACAATTTCCTCTACCTTCAGGGCAGGTGCCCAATACTGAGGAACAGGTAAGAAGCTGGGATCAGCATGCTGCTCCTTCGTGAGATCATCATTAACGTAGGGATTGTGCGTGCTGTGTGGGTTTACGTGTACTGAACTCCACCGGTGATCGAACTGGTGGATCATTCGGCCTTGATAGTGAGGGAGATAGAGTTCGTCCCCACGCTTCCACTTATTGCCGTCCACTGGGTAGAAGCCGTCGACTTCGAGCTGTGTAGCTGTGCGAAACAGGAGGAAGTCAGTCGTTAGATTGAACATCCCCCGGATGTGCTGCAATGGCCAAAGCGTGCGTTCTCCGTCCTCCGTTCTATCTACGAGCACAGGATTTTGTTCATATGTACGTCGGGTGATCTCGGCGTCACGGCGGGTACGGAATACGGGTGCTGTACCTGTGTTAGGATTCACGCGGGTGAAATCCTCCGGCGCCATCGGAAAGCAGCGGTTTTCATCATGGATCTCTTTCGTGTCATGAAGAAAGAAGGCGCACTTGGTTTCATCGAATCGTC
The DNA here is from genome assembly GCA_965204475.1 of Nitrospirales bacterium. GTDB lineage: Bacteria > Nitrospirota > Nitrospiria > Nitrospirales > UBA8639 > Bin75. The sequence continues at coordinate 454,242 of OZ241988.1, read as the reverse complement.
GCGCTTCCCCGCCGAAGATGATGGCGCAAAATTTGAAGCGGGAATCCACATCTTTGAAGAAAGGCGGCAGATCGGTTCCGAGTCGGCGGTTTTCGAAGTCGAACAAGCTGCCCATCCGTCCGCTGGTGGAAATGTATTCAAAGAAGCGCGCGGCTGGCTCATCAGCGTAGATGCCCGACGGGGTCAACAGGCCTACAAAGCCATCAGGCTTAATCAGGTTCATAGCCCGCTCAACGAACAGTGAATATAAATTGATGCGACCGCTGCTGAGGAGAGGATAGTTGCCAGTGCTGCGTACAAAGTCGCGCAACGTTGCTGCCTGCTGCCGTACGGCGTCATAATTGATTGCAAGCTCATCGCCGGCTGAGATGCGACGCTGAATTAGGGCTGTCCGTTCTGCACCTCTCGTAGGCCATTCGGTCTTGTCTCCCCGAAGCGAAAACCACTCCGTCGCCGGTTGCTCGATCAGATCCCACGGCGGGTTACCGATGACGGCGTCAAACCCGCCTTCCGGACAGGTGCTTTGCCAATGTTGCCAGACCCCCGGAAACGCCACTTCCCAGTGCAGGAAACGTTCACGGTCGGCGATGGATCTGGCTTCATACCATAATTCGGCAAATTTTGACCAAGCAGCGTCACCGGAATCAGGCGGAACGTCGCCCATGTGCTTCGGGCCTAGGGCTAAGAGTTTGTAGGCATCACTGGTATGCCCAAGTGTCGTAACTATCGGGTCCTCAAAATCAGGACGATCTTTCTTCTTCATTCCCAAAATCAACCATCTGAAGCCGCAGAGGATATCCAAGAGGCTGCGAAGTTCAGCGGTCGTCTTTTCCACCCCGTGAAACAGCGCTGCCGACTCCCGCACTTCAGCCACGTCGGCATCCGACATTTCCTCTATGCTCTGCATACCTTCCGTAGCGGCCTCCGCTCCCGCTATGGCACTGCTGAGAAGCAGGGATGCCCATTTCCGTAAGTCCTCGGTTGCTTCGGACACTCGCAACCCGATCAGCGAGTTGCCGCAACGGAGATGGTGGTCGAGAAAGGACAACGGCGCACCCACGGTGAAGCTGTGCAGCCATAGCGACACCTTGGCAAGCTCGACGGTCAGAGAGTTCTTATCCACTCCGTAGATGCAGCGTTTGAGCACCATGCGACGGATGATGGCCTGGTCGGTAAGCTGGGACTTATCCATGACCCAGTTTGATTCTTTGGCCCGCTGCCAGATTTCATTGCGAATCGTGGCGACGCGTTGTACCAATGGCGAAACATAGTCGGCATCGCGCCATTCCGGTACGGCCGGGACATACTCGATCAGTTCGGCAATGTAGTCGGACAAAAAATCCACGGCGGTAACCAGGAAGTGGCCGCTTCCCATGGCCGGGTCTAGGACCTTCAGGTTCAGGACGGCCTCGGCCGGGTCCAGCTTGAGCAATTCGGTTTTCCGTTCGGCCTTTGACCGGCGTTGGCTCTTGAGTTGGACGGCTTTGTCTTCAAACGCTTTGAGACGCTCCTCGGCCAGCGGCTTCAAAGTCCGTTCGACGATCAGATCAACGAGTTCCTGGGGCGTAAAGAAACTACCGCTGTCCTTGCGGGCGTACGGATTGGGACGGATGACGATCTTGCCGTCAGCGTCGCGGACCGGCTCGTGCTCAAGAAGGCGTTCGTAAATCGAGCCGAGTTGCTGCACGGACATGTCGCGGTAGTTGACGAAATGGCGCTCTTCCTGCGAGTCACTGGTATGACTCAAGTCGTAGATGACAGGAGCGATCGTTGCATCAGACAGGCGAGCTTCTTCCAGTAACGTTGCGGCGGCGGATGCGAACAGACCGCCGTTGTATGGCGGCAGGCCGATGGACGGGTCGCCCTTGTCAATAAGCCTGAAGAGCGTCATCAGGTGGTCGTAGTAGCTGGTGGCGTGGGCGGAAAAAGTGTCTCTGTCTTTCATCCTGCGTGCGATGTCGTCCCGGACTCGTTTTCGTACGCCATAGTCGTCGTAACGTCTATCGTTGACCGGCAGAAGCCCCCTGTCTTCGGCGTACAGCACGAAGAGCAGCCGGTACAGGAAAATCAGGGCGGCCTCCCGTACTTCTGCGAGACTCTTATCCGTGGCGTCCGCAATCGTTTGGACGAGTCTGGGGAAGACACGCTCGAATACCACGCCCGAAAGATCCTGCGCGACTTGCTCCTCGTATCGGCGACCTTCTTCCAGGACCGCTTCCAGGAACGTGGTCGTGGCGCCCTTCTGAAGGATGAAAGAGTCGCGGCGAAACAGCAGGTGGAAGACACGGAGATCGTCTTCATTGCCGGGCTCAAGGAATTTCGCAAGGTCGGCTTCAAAGTAGCCACTGGCGCGGGGCCGGGCACGGTGGTCATAGAGACGCCACACGCCGCCATTGGTCAGGATGCCCCAGCGAATGCGGCCCTCCGACGTAATTTCGGCCGTGGAGAGGTATCTGAGTATCTGCCCGTGTGGGGTACCGACCACAACTTTGTCGTCCTTATCGTGGGCATCTAAAGCGAGGCCGAAGCGCTTGCTCTCCTGCACCACCAAAGCGTCCCGGTAGCGGTCGCGGGGCTTCCTCTTTGCGGTGGCACGCTGTTTGGCCTTTGCGTCTGAGAAAAGCAGGTAATCGGGAATATCTTCGTTACGACTCGCGCCCTGCTGCGGCAGGTAGTCGGTCCATCCGAGCAAATCTAGGACGGGACGGATCAAGTCCTGTTCGGTGACGGCTTCGTTAGGGGCCACGGAACGGCTGAGCGCCTCGTACTTTTGACGTACGCCTTCTTGGAATGTGGTAAACGCCTCCGGTTGGGCGAGAGAGGCTTTCCACTCGGGCGTGGCCTTTATGCCGTCGGTGAGGAAGTAATGGGTGAATAATTGGCCGGGCACGTCAGTTTCTCAGCAGCTTTCCTTGCGTCTTTTCCTTGCTGGCTAGGGGATTCTTTTTGCGGGCAGTGGCTTCCTTCACGTGCTTCCCAAGCGATTGTTGACTCTGTACTTATAGCCTATCCGGGCTTACAGGCCAATACCCTATTCGATCCGTCTAATGGAACGGGAGCCGTTCACCCCTCTCAACGTATTATCCACAGGCGATTCATTTCCACTTGGCAAAGAACTATACTGCATGCAGACAGGGAGAGGTGCGTGTCCAGCATTTCGAGAAGAACGTTCAGGAAAAGTCTGTTGCCTCGTTGGGGCTCACTTTCTTGCGACCCGCTTCGTTTATTCAGGGATGGCGCGCCGGGCGCCCGACCCAGCTCCGCCGCCGACAGCCATCCGGGAAGTGGGGGGCGATCCGTGGTCCACGGGCTCCGCGATTGTCTGACCGCTGAGGGGACCTCAAGAAGGTTCCAGGCGAGAGAGAAGAAATGGCGGCCGTGAGGAGACCTCGATTGTGGGAGGCGACGATCCAGGTCGTCCTCGCCGACATGTCCCGCGGCGCAACCTCGATGCCCCAGCATCGAGGCAGGCGGCCCGGTGAGCCCCAGTGAACCGGCCGCCGGTGCGGTTCCCGTGGATCGCCAGATCTGACGGGAACGAGCCCGGCACCACCGGCCCCAGACGGTGTGACGGGCGACCGGAAGACCAACGGCTTGGCCCCCAGGCCGAGCCGAAGAGAGGCGGAGCCCCAGCGACGCCTTTCTGTTTGGTCGGCTGCGCTGTCCCGGCTCGCAAAATGCGCCAAAAAAGTGTGCCAAAACGCGCAGAAAAAGTGCAGAAGAAAGCGTCAAAAAAAGTGCGCGCAATGAGCAGAAGGGTGCGCAGAACGAGCGAGCCGTGACCAACCCCAGGGCAAAGCCGCGTCCAGCGGCGAGGGACCGAGTGGAAACGAGGTCTCTCCTGGGGTTGGTCACGGCGGGCGACCCCTCGCAAGAGCCGTGACAGCGCAGCGGGGTGAATGGCCCAGGTCCCCCGCGTCCAGCGGGGGGCGTGGTGCCAGAGGGGGCACCCCTGGGCGGGGCCTGGCGCTCCCAGGCCCCGCCGGTGAATTTGCGAAAAAGCCGCGTCCAGCGGCGCGTTTCGCAAAGAGGCGTAGCCTCATCCGGGCGGCGGCGCTCCCGACGCCCGGCCATGACAGGCCGTGGGCATCGCACCACACGGCCTGTCAGACACACCGCCAATGTCGCCGGTGAATTCACCACTGAATCTACCCTGTACAGGCAACAGGGGTGAAGTCATGGGTAGAATGGGGGGTGCCCGGCCCGTCCGGTCGTCCCGTGCGGCGACGGCGGGTTGCCGGAATTTACCAGCCAGTTTCCCTGAGAAACTGCGCAGCATGGGGGAGGACAGGGAGAGAGGAGAGCGACACGGAACGGGAGGAACCGGTGCGCGGAGCGTCATGGGCTCACGTGCCGACGGCGGCCCGGCAGGTCGTGATCGGAGTGGCGCCTCCCACCGGTCATGGTGACGCGCGTCCTCCACAAGCCTCGCATCGCAGAGTAACAGGCCAGCGCCGACTACACGGTCGGTCGGATCGACCGGCCATGTCACCGGTGAATTCACCCCTGAATCGACCCTGTACGCCCCGGACACGGGGCGAGAAGAAGGACGGGTCAGAGGACATTTCAGGTGAACCGGCCCCGTCAGCGCGTCCCGCAGGGCGACGGCGGATTGACGACATGGACCCACCAGTTTCTCTAGAGAAACTGCACGGTATGGGGGGCTACCATCGGAGGAGCGATCGACCGATTCCGGGGAGCGGACATCGGGGCTGGCGCCAGCGCGCTGGCCGAAGGCTTGGCCGGCACCATCGCGAATGCCATGGTCAAAAACGTCACCTACGTCGCCATCACCGATGTGCAGATTTCCCAAAAGACGAAGGGAGACCTGAGCCGGACCCGACACACGCCGGTCGAGATTGCCTAGGGTATCGGCGGCCAAGTTCAGCAGGTCTTTGACGAGACGGGGACTGAGCAGCGGTTCGGCACCCGCGTGATGAGCACGGCCAATCAGGCGAATCTGGATGACGACGAAGCCGCGCCGAAGCTCAACGCCGACCTGACCCGAGTGCTTGCCGGCCTTTTCCAAATACCGTACGATCCAAGGTCAAGCCGTACGGCCTAGCCCTGGTCGGGAAAGGAACAGTCATGATCAACTCAAAGACGTTCGATAGAGACAAGTTCGTGGGGGGCGGGACGGAAGTCGGCCTCGCACTCCCCATCGTCGAGGCCTTGGCCGACGAGTTCGCGTATCTCCACGCGCTTCGCCGCGGCGAGATAACCCACGCGGGGTCGTTCGATAAAGACCAGTGCGTGCAGCGCCTCACGAAGGCTGGCCTCGCGCTCCGCTTTGCCGAGTTCCTCGCCGACGAGTGGGCGCATATCTACCCGCTGCTTCGCGGCCAGAGAGACAAGTCCCCGTCCCCCGGTGCGGAACAAGCGAATCCATGATCTTCGCCACTCCCCGGTTCGTGAGGCGCTTGACCGCCGCGGGCATGGCCCCTCGCCTCGCAGAGGCCTTGGCCGATAAGCTCCACGGTGCGCCGAACTCATCCTCTCCCTACTCCGATGATCTCCTCTCAGACGATCCGGAGCCGGAGACCTACCTAGGCATGGATTGGGAGGAGTACCAGCGGATGTATAATCATGAACGTCCCCACAGCCGATTGGGGTATCGAACGCCGGAAGAGTTCGCTGAGACCCAGCAGAACAGGGCAGAAATACAGGGGCAATTCAGGCAGAATTTCGCAGAATCGGTGGCCTAGTTTTTTGGGGAGGACCACGCAAAAGCATTTCCTCCCTTCAACTGGCCAAGAACTGGGGATCACCCAAAAGTCAGCATGGCATATGCTTCACCGAATCAAGAAAGCCTGTGGTGGCGATCAAGGTCCCTTGAACGGGATCATTGAAATTGACGAAACCTACATCGGAGGGAAAGCCAGGAATAAACATCAAGACAAGAAGCCGAAAAACCTTAGAGGAACTGATGGTAAACAGGCGGTCTTCGGAATGCGTCAACGTGGCGGGAAGACGATTGCGAAGCCTATACCAGAAACGGATCGGGGAACATTGCAAGCAGAGATCGCTCAAAACGTGGAACAGGGTAGTATTCTGTACACGGACGATCACGGAGCCTACCGAGACATCAATCCTGCCCTGTACCACCACGAAGCCGTCAATCACTCGACCAAGGAATACGTGAAGGGCATGGCCCATACGAACGGGATGGAAAGCGTGTGGGCCGTCCTGAAACGGTCGCTGGTCGGGACGTATCATCATGTGTCTGGCAAACACCTGCAGCAATATGTGAATGAAGCCACGTTCCGGCTCAATGACGGCCATGTGGAAACCATGCTCATGGACCGGATCGGGTCGCTGTGCCGATTGAGTCTTGGTACGCGATTGCCATATGCTGCTCTCACACAAGGACCGTCTGCCTATGCTGAGTTTTGAAGAAATCGTCCGTCGCGGGGCACAAATGAAGAAAAACCCCGACCTGCCAGTAAAGCCACAACCAGAGGCATTCAAAGGACCGTTTCACGACCTCAAGGTAAAGGCCGTAGACGGCGTCGTGCATCGACCATCCAAACGTCCGAAGACGAAATATAAATGTCTCCGGTGCGATAAGATTGAAGGGATGGAATTCTTTGCAGCCGTGGCAAAGCGAAGGAGTCCCAGTCAGGGAGAACCATATCGGGCCTTTGGATTGTGTTGGAAGTGTTGTACGAATCATGAGCAAAACGAAGCGGACAAGTTACAGACAACGAAAGAAGCGCGAAGTCTATGATTTCTCAATATCCTCTGCAATCGGTGTACTCCAATATTCACGAGAGTTCTCTAACTGAACCTTCTCCCTATCGCGCTGTTCTTTGAATTTGGGAAGATTGAGAACTTCTGAAATATTCCAAGCTGGCACCACGGTTGTCATGCCGCTTAATCCCTTAATGTAGTTCTCGTGTGTGTATAAAGACCGATCCTCAGCGGAGGGTATCGCATTCTTTAGTCCCCCTTGAGGCGTCATTTCCCAGCGTTCGGGAAATTGCCCGCAATGAACGCCGAGCAATGCGAAATGATAGCGCTGTTGTTCCAGCGGTGCTTGATCTTGAAGATTATGGAAAGGAAGTCTATAAACAAAAACAGGTGAGCCTGAATAGCCAGACCGCGAATTCATATCCAGACAATAGAGGTCTGCCACCTGATTGTTTTTTTGCCGAACTGGAACTGGCTCTATGCTAATGTGTCCAAACCGAGCCGATGGAGTCGAGATTTTTGGTTCCCTAGAATCACTTCCAAAAAGCCCCACCATAAACACATCGTCGCCGATTCCAATTTTCCAGTCGTCTCGCTTCTTCTCTGTCAGAAAGAGTTTTTCAGGAATAGCGACAATATTGTAAAAATCGCGTTTAGGACTAAGGGAAATGGCAGTTATGTCGTATTCTGGTAAACACTGCCAATCGTTGAGGTCATAAGGGAAAATGTCAGGCCTGCCATCTTCTTGAACGATACGAACAACCGGAGCCCCTTTCCCGTTAAAGACAACATGCCAAGCAGTGATGAGGTAGAGAAAAAACCTATGCTCTACCGCCGTGGGAACGCTAACGATAAAGCCCGTTCCTTGGGGATCACGGTCTTCTCTTGCGTGTTCTTCGTCTGCATAGAGGTAGAAAACAGGGTGTAAATAGTCTGGATTCAGTTTTGGCATGCCGACAAAAATTTCCCTAATAAATGGAGTGCCCGCAGAGGAGTGGCATAACACCTCACGCCTCTCCCAATCAAGGTCAAGCGCGCTGAAATGTTTAACCCCTCGTTTACTTAAGTATGTAATTCCCCAAGGCCCTCTCTTGACACCATCATCTTCAAAGGCGAAGTCTACGAACACATACCAAGGCAATCCACCGGACCGCCAAATGTGGCACAGCTTTCATGAAGTCACGCTATCTTGCAATTGGGAGCTTGGAAGAACTATGGGCTTTAAGTCATGGCACAGTTATTATGTGTTTTCTCGAGAAGTCACACGCAGCAACCGCTATATCCATAGCGATGAGGTGATGGACTTTTTGTCGAATGTCTTGGAAACAAGCAGGTCTCGGGTGACGCCTGTTGAATCTGGCAAGGCATTCTGGAGAGCGCAACTAGGAAGCGAATGGCGTTCCTTAGAATATGATGGCGAAGAAGTCATGAATCAACCTGTACCGTTTCCCGCCGAAAGAATGACACCGATAGCATTTGAAGCTCCGGAAGGCAGAGTAAATCCCAAGGGCATCCCCTGTCTCTATCTCGCGACAACCCAAGAAACGGCCATGGCTGAAGTGCGGCCATGGCTTGACTCAAATATTTCGGTGGGGCTGTTCAAGACGGTTAAGGATTTAAAGTTGATAGATTGTTCCGTGCATTCTCACAAGGCATCGACAATATATTGGGCAGAGCCTGACGATCAGAAAAAAGAAGAGGCGGTTTGGGCAAGCATTGACGGCGCCCTTTCTCAACCCGTTACTCCAAGTGACAAATCATCAGATTACGTTCCAACGCAAATAATTGCCGAGCTATTCAAACGCAACGGGTTCGATGGTGTATTTTACAGAAGTGCTCTATCAGATGGTGTAAATCTTGCCCTATTTGATATTGCCGCTGCCACAATGCTGACCTCCTTCTTGCGTAGGGTAGAAGAAATCCAGTTTTCGTTTGGACCGACCGGTAGTGCCCACTATTAAGGGCGATTCAGACGTATCAGACTCATAACACACACATACCTACAGACAAATAAGTGCCGCTTGTTGCTCGACACTATTCCTGTGTCTCCCAGTCGGAAGATCTGAAGAATGCCCGTCGGTCTTCAAACTTGGGAACAAACTTGACATGGGAACATTCTTGGGAACAAAACTCACACGATCGGCGAAACGCTAATGTTTATAGGGGTTTCGCGTATCGTTTGCAGAACACCCCCTCCGCCATAGCATCAAGAGCCATCAGACAAAGAGTGGAGCCACGATTCCCGCCAACGGTTGTACATGGGGGTGGGGTACGAATAGGGGGTTCTGAAGGGGGTATGCCCCCTTCATGGGGTGACCGGCGCCCCGCCACGGCGAGCAGGCTACCTCCGAACGTAGAGCAACTCGCAGGCTTCACAATAGCCGTCCACCCGGCCCCGGTGAAAGGCTGCGGTCAATTGCCGTTTGACCCATTCCGCGCCTTCCTGCCCACCCCTGCCGTCGACCCCTTGAGACAACATCATGTTTAAGGCGACGTCCAGCAACCGTTCTTTTCGTTCTTCCATCTCAAGAGTCACAACTTCCCCGATCGCGTGCTTGGCGTGCATTTTCACGATCTCTTCATGAAATTTGTCATAACCAAATTTGGCAACCGTGGTTTTGCGAATGTTGGCCAACTCCTCTTTGACGAGGGAAAGGGTTTGCATCAATTTCCGAAAAATTTCCACGCGCCCTTCCTCCCACAACTTTTTCTCCATGGCTTCGAGAACGACCCCGGGATCAATGGTTTCAGCAGGTTCCTCTCTGGCAAAATCCGATTTCCGGCCGTAGCCCCCGAACCGTAGCCGTTCGTAGGATTTACGGGTTTCAGGATCACCGAGCACTTCATACGCGGCATTGATTTCCCGAATTTTCTCTTCTGCGGTTTTGTTACCCTGATTGCGGTCGGGATGATATTTGAGCGCAAGTTTCCGATAGGCCCGCTTAATCTCCTCGTCCGAGGCCTGCGGCGTCACTTCCAGGGTGACATAGTAGTCGAGATGGTATCGTGCCATCAGTTCTCACCGGTTGATTCGATCATAGCGGGGGACGGGGGTTCAGAACAAGCAGCACCTGTGTCCCCTTTGAACCCTGTGGTATAACTTGAGACGTCCGTCTACTCTACTCTTACGCATTGGGGCCTCTATCGCCGTGCCGCGCGTTCTTCTTTATAAATTGATTTCAGGCGGTCAAACGGGAGTTGATCGGGCGGCCCTCGACGTTGCCCTGGCAGGCGGGTTGCAAATCGGAGGTTGGTGTCCGAAGGGGCGTCTGGCTGAAGATGGGATAATCCCGATGATCTACCCGTTGCAGGAAACGCCGTCGCCGCATTATGCCCAACGAACACAATGGAACGTCCGCGACGCGGACGGAACGTTAATCCTGACTTGCAATGAGCCCGCAGGTGGCACGGCCTTGACGATCCAGACCGCCCGGCGCTTGGATAGGCCCTATCGCGTCATCGATTTGACGACAAACCCGGATTCTCGTGACATCGCCTCGTGGATTTCCCATGCGGGCATGACGGTTTTAAATGTGGCGGGACCTAGAGAAAGCACCTATCCCGGCATTTATCAGAAAGCCTTTCATTGGTTGCAAAAAATGTTGGAGACTCAAGTCTGATGCAGGATGGACCTCATCCCGTCGAGGCCACCCCTTGTTCAATCGCAGGGAAGGAAGCAAAACACATACGTGGCGGGCAGGAGAATGTGGCTCGAAAAACCCCGCTCTGGCCTCAGGCCTGACGGGATTGTCTGGTGAGAGGCGGACGCCCCGGCCCACCGGGATGCCAGGGACGACTGCCCTTACGCACCCGCATCAATGCCCGCCGTTTCTTCAAGTGAAGGGCACAAAACCACTGGCTGACGGCTTTTCTGGGACAATAGATGCACAGGCCGGCTTCCTTGTGACGCCGCTGATACCGTTGTTGCCGTGTCATAGGAACCGTTTACCGATTTGTGTAATGTATATTTGGTTAACTTTATAGTTTATACTGCTAACCTGACACCCTTCAAGATCGCTTTCTCTTGCTCTGAGAAAGATACATGAAATAGTACGTCGAATCCGTGAAAGTCAGGTAAACTATGTGTATCTTGTGGTTGGAGTTCATCGTCTTGTGTCTGTCAGGACCGGTTGACACCAACGACCGCCCCTTTCCCTGCTTTTCAGAACCCATTGAAAACGAAAGGATTATTGAAACTCTCACCATTCCGAAACTTCTTCAGACCCCGAGCCAATACCATCAAAAACTGATTCGAATCCGAGGAACCGTGACACGGCTGGAACTTCATCTCGACGACTCGAAACATTTCATCAATTTTGTTTTCTACCTCAAGACAGGATCGGACCGCATACTGGTCTTTGGGCGACACGATCGAACCCGAGGAGACATCCAAATGACCACCGGTCGAACCGTTGAGGTTGAAGGCATCTTCTGGAAGGAACGAGAGGCCAATGGCCACAGGTTATTGAACAATGTCGAAGCCCATGGGGTCACGTTTTATCCTCCGCTTACCCCGGATCAAGCAGTCCGCCCTTCTCCCCTCCTGACAAGCCTTTGACGCAAGCCCCTCACCACGTTTCGGACCGGAAACTGAGCGGAGCCAATTGTGCTTGCTCCAGCCCTAAGACGAGTTGCTCCTTTGCCAGCGCATTTCCGCAAAACCGAACGTGACACTGTTGCAGATTCGGCTCCAACGCAATGAGCGACGCCAAGCTCACGCGCGCTTCCTCTCCCTCGGTCCGGACCTGCATGATTCGTCCTTTCCCGTGAGCCCAATCCTCCGGCCATTCCCGGGTCAATACCGGATGATACGAAAAGTGTTGCGGAAATTCCTGCGACAGATCCAGCAAGGCCTGATGCTCCATCAACTGACTCGGCTTCTTGACGCTCACAATGAGGCTGAAATGCCCTTCTGCCGTTGCTCCGAACGCTCTGGATTTCATATGCCGGACATACGCCAAAAACGGCGTAATGCCCGTCGAAAGCGCCACCGCCACAATCCGCATAGAACGCCATTCGGGATCCTCTTCCAAAACCAAGGTCGTCGAGTCAACCGTCTGACTGTTTTGAAAGATGTTCAGTTCCGAACGGGTTTCATCATAATTCACGCACACGTCGATTGAGCCACCCGTGCGGCAACGCCGGAGAAGGTCATCCGTTTGCCACCAGGGAGAGGTATCGGCTTTTTCCTTGTGCGTATCATTGATGATCGTTTCCAACACGCGCGGGCTCTCATCCGAACAATTGGAGCGTGTATACATTCTGCGACGGTACTTTTGCGTCCGAACACCAAACGGCTTCACCAAAAACGCCCCTCCGGGACGCATACGATCACAAACCGGAATAAGCCGTCCGTCGACATCGAAGGTCTCCGGCAACGTGAAGGCGACCTTTCTCACCTCGCCCGGGTCGTACGTCTCCACGTTGGTGATCCTGGCAGGCACAAAGAGTTCACGCGGTCGATTCATCAATTCACTCCTTTCCCTTTTGCCAGCCCGGTTTCTTGAGCACTCTTGCCATCTTTATACCCCTTTTATTGTATACCAGTACAGGAAACAGCAGGGAACGTCGCCAACCGAGGTCGATCAAAACAAAAATCGCCGACACGGTTTCACCCCCTTGGCCTTGGCTGCCGCTGCAATTTCTGGTTCAACAGCAACCCGGATGCAAATGTGGTGCCCCCATACCATCCCTTGCGAGGAATCTTCATTTTCGCTAAGCTCTGCAGGCAATTGTACGAGCGTCATTCATTTCTTTTAGGAGTCCTTCGCATTCCTCAGGAAGGTTGTGTTCATGAACGAACCTCTCAATAATCGATACGTCATTGAAATCAAGGAACTCGTGACCCCCCGGCAGATCAAGGAACAACTGCCGGTCAACGCGGCAACAGAGGCCACGGTCCTGCAAACCAGGCAGGCCATCCGGGATATCCTCTATGGACGAGACCAGCATCGGCTCCTCGTCGTCATCGGACCATGCTCCATTCATGACCCGGAAGCAGCCATGACCTACGGGGCCGCCCTCAAGAAGGTCGGTGAGGCGACCAAAGACCATCTGCTGATCGTCATGCGGACCTACTTTGAAAAACCGCGAACGACGGTCGGGTGGAAAGGGCTGATCAATGATCCTCATCTGGACGGGAGTTGTGACATCGCCGAAGGCCTGCGACAGGCCCGAACCGTTCTCCTGGACTTGAATGCTCTCGGTGTGCCCTGCGCCACCGAATTACTCGATCCGGTGACGCCCCAATACCTTTCCGACCTCCTCAGTTGGTCAGCCATCGGAGCCCGAACCACTGAAAGCCAAACCCATCGGGAAATGGCAAGTGGATTGTCCATGCCGGTGGGCTTCAAAAACGGGACGGACGGCAGTCTGCAAGTGGCCCTCAATGCCATGGTCGCGGCACGCCAGCCTCACAGTTTCGTCGGAATCAATCTCGATGGCGTCACCTCCATTATCAAGACCAATGGGAATCCCGACCGGCACGTCGTGTTACGCGGAGGCGGCGGGAAGACCAACTACAGCCGAGAACACATTCTGCAAGCCCGGGACGGGTTGGTGGATGAAGGAATTGCGAGACCCATTATGGTGGATTGCTCACACGGGAATTCCGACAAGGATCACACGCGCCAAATTCCGGTCGCCCACTCTGTCGTGAAGCAATATTGCGAGGGGCAACAATGTATCCTGGGGCTTTTGCTGGAAAGCAATCTGAAATCGGGCAAGCAATCCTGGGGAACCGGCAAAACGTTGGAATATGGGGTCTCAATCACCGATGCCTGCATCGGTTGGGAGGATACGGAAACCCTGTTGTATGAACTGGCGGAAACGTTAGCCAAACAATCCCCCATGCACGTGGGCACTCCGTAAACTGCTCGCAATCCTGCTGCTCTCTTTTCAACTTCTTCACTGACGGCACGGGCGAGATGCAAACTCCACGGAGCGCCTCATGACGGTTGCCCTTCCCTTTCGTGAACCACGGTTGGGACAGGATTATTGGATCGAAGACGATATTCTTCCCAATGCCCTTGAAGTGGCCCAACGGTGCATTGCCAACAGCACCTGGACGTTGGGCTCACCGTGGCGTCCGGAACCCTGGCCCGGCATGCGAGCGCCCCATGCCCTTCTGCCCGAAGAATTGCGTCGCGTGGAAGAATGCGTGACACAACGACTCGGCACCCCGGTACTGCAACCGCAAACCGATTCGGACATGGGGATTTCCGGCCACAATCATATCCAACTTTGCGGCGGGGCCGAAGGTGTGGCACGGCCTCACGTGGATTCCGCAACCATTTGCGATTACGCGGCAGTCCTGTACCTCCATCCCAATCCCCCGACCCCTCATGCAGGGACGTCGTTTTACCGGCTTTGCATGCCGGGGGAAAAACCCGGGGGCAACGTCTGTCCTCGGGAATATGAAAGCCTACGGGACGTTCCGGGGATGCCCCAGGAAATGGACCCGACACTCTTTGAGGAAATTTTGGAGGTGCCTTACGTGTTCAATCGACTCCTGGCCTATAAATCCGACCTGATTCATTCGGCTACTTCGTATTTCGGGTGGGGCACGGAACTCGCTTCAAAGCGTATGGCCGTGGTGTTTTTCTGGAAGGTACGGTAAGGGGGAGACGCAGGCGCAGGAGGGGTTGCCAGATGGGGAATTGCTTGCCTGCCCAACAAAGGCTTTCACTTTGTCGCGTTGAGCATTTCTCCGGCTGCCTTCCTGACCGTTTGCGTGATCGTCGTTCCTCCCAACATTCGCGCAATTTCTTCTTCCCGCTCCTCGGCCGGAAGGCGTGCGACTGACGCAACCGTTCGCTTGTCCACGCTCTCTTTTTTCACCAGATAATGATAGTGGGCCTGGGCTGCAATTTGCGGGAGATGGGTGATGCACATCACCTGGTGCGTTTGCCCCAATGCTTTGAGACGTTGCCCCATGGTTGAGGCCACGTTGCCGCCAATGCCCGCATCCACTTCATCGAAAATCAGCACCGGCACTTGATCCACACTCGCCAATACCGTTTTCATCGCCAACATCAGCCGGGAGAGTTCCCCGCCTGATGCCACTCGCGCCAAGGGGTGCAGGCTTTCTCCGGGATTCGCGCAAAACGTGAACTCGATCTGATCGAGGCCGTGTGGGCCGGCCTGTTCCACTTGAGAAGCCGTCGCGAGCCCAACGTGGAATCGTGACTTGTCCATCATCAAATGCGCCAATTCGGCGGCGATGCGTTTTTCGAGTTTTTGGGCCACAGCTTGACGAGCCTCAGACAGCTTCTGTCCCAAGGCCCACGTGTCCTGACAGGCTTGCGAGACTTGTTGCTGAAGATCCTGCGTACGTTCTTCAATGTTCGCCAATTCGTCCAGTTCGGATTGAATGCGAATTTGACGGGCCAACAAATCCTCCAGCGACTCGCGATATTTCTTTTTCAATCGCTGCAACAAGGCCAGGCGTTCGTCGATCTGCGCGAGCCTCGCCGGATCATGGTCAAACCCATCTTTATAATTACGGGTGGCCAAAACCAGTTCCTCGACCTGGGCGATCTCGCCATCGATCGACTCATTCCAATTTTTAACGTTCTCGTCGATCGTCCCCAATTCATGAACCAGTTTCCTGACTTCCGTCAATTGGGAAAGGATCGACGCCTGATTGTCATACAACAGGTCATAAGCCTGATTGACGATTTCCAACAACCGGCCGCTGTTCTGCAATTTCCGGTGTTCCCGCACGAGGGCTTCGTCTTCTCCGGGAACCAATTGGGCCTTGCCCAATTCCTCTGATTGAAAGCGCAAAAACTCTTCGCGTTCCTGCCGCTCCTTTGCCCGTTGTGTGACGTCGGCCACGGCACGAACCAGGTCCTGCCATTGATGATAGCGCGTCGCGTACTCGTCGCGTAACGCCAGCAAGCCTCCAAAGGCATCGAGGACGTGCAGTTGCACTTTTGACGAAAGCAGCGATTGCTGCTCATGTTGCCCGTGAATATCGACCAACCAGCCGCCCAATTCCACCATCTGGTGTAAGGGGACCAGCGTCCCATTCACGTACATCCGGCTCCGCCCTTCCCGGGAGAGCGTCCGGCGAAGCAGGAGATCCTGCGTACCTTCGGGCAGCAGGTCCCATTCTTTCAATTTTTCGAGAATCGGCGGATGCGCCGATAAGGAGAACACCGCTTCCAGCGTGGCTTCCTTGGCCCCGCTTCGAATGTGTTCAGCGGACGCGCGTCCGCCCAGCAACAGAATCAGGGCGTCAACCAGGAGGGATTTCCCGGCGCCGGTCTCTCCCGTAAACACCTGGAAGCCCGGCGAAAATTCAAGTTCGAGGCATTCGATGAGGGCAAAATGGGAAATGCGCAGTTCAGTGAGCATAACGACGGCGCATACTCACCACCCTAGGCCGGAGCGGAGTGTTGTGCGAGCAGCGAATCGATGACTTGTTTGAATTGGGGTTTGGGCCGTGCACCCACTATTTTTTCGACCGGTTGTCCGTTCTTGAAAAAGAGAATCGTGGGAATGCTCATGATTTGAAACTTGCCTGCAATTTCGGGAACTTCATCGGTATTGAGTTTCATGACCTTTAATTTGCCTTCATATTCTTTGGCCAGTTCTTCGACGATCGGGGCGACCATCTGACACGGGCCACACCAGACGGCCCAAAAATCAACCATCACCAATTCATCGATCTGACCGACCTCAGCTTCCCAATTGGCGGCCGTTGCTTGCGCGACGAGTTCGGACACGGCATCCTCCTTCTTCCAAAAGTGACGACACGATCTTTCTCTCCAAACGGTGGAAAGAATCCTAAACGTGCTGTCGAAAGGGTGTCAACTTCGTCCCGGCCTCATCGCGTGGCGTCGCCTTCCCATTGCCACTGTTCGGGCACGCCGGCCCACCAGTTGTCAGGGCGGGTCTTTTCCCAAGCTCGGACTTCCAACCATAATTCGTCGGCACGAGTCTTATCGAGCCGGTTGGCCATGCCGGCCGCCACGTCATATTGCTGCCGAATCCCCTCATGCAGTATTTCTTTCGCCATCCTGGCCAGCATGTCGGGAGGATCGACTAGATCCATGGTCCCGCGGTTGACCATGGAGAGCGACAATTGCCCCACCTGGACCCATTCATCGCGTTTGGCCAACGACTCCAAATACCCGTCCAGCGCGTGATACACGTAAATGAGGTACACGTAACTTTCAACGGACGGCGATTGATCGATGTTCAGTTGGCACGCTTCGACCGCACGACGGTAATCCCCGGCAGCCAGATAGACTTTGGCCCGCGCCAACGGAGGTTGGACGTTCGACATCGAACTTTCCGCAACCGACGCACTGGTTCCTGTCAGACACCATCCGAGAAACACGACCAGCAGACTCAGATGAATCGTTCGAGACTGATCCGGCACGTTCATCACGCCCTCCTATGGTTGACGATTCACTACGCGATCTACACCAGAATACCACGTCTTGATCCATGCGTGCATGCAGCTTAACTTATTCACGGTGATGTGGTAAAAATCGTTCAGCCCTCTTGTGCCGTACAACCCGGAATTCGCCCATGTATGCTTTGATACTGATTTTGGGATTGCTCCTGGCCTCCGCCCCCGCGCAAGCGGAAACGGAATCCTGGAAGACACTCAACACCGCCGGCATGTTGGCCTATAAGGAACGCAATTTTGTCCTGGCAAAAGAGATGTTTCACCGGGCTCTGAGCGTCCTGGAAGGATCAACCGAACACGATTCGCGAGCCGCCACAACCCTGAACAACCTGGGCGCGACCCACGAAGCGTTGGGAGAGTACGAACAAGCGGAACTCCGTTATCGTCATGCGCTCACGATGATCGAAACGATCCAGGGCCCCGATCACCCCGACGTCGTGGTCGGATTAAACAATCTGGCCTCTTTGTATTTTTCGCAACGAGCGTTTGATAAGGCAGAGCCGCTTTGGCAAAGAGGGCTTTCCATCAGTGAAAAGTTTTTGGGAGATACGCACCCTCACCTTATCCAAACCCTTCTCACCCTGGGACTCGTCACGCAAGTGCAAAAGGAATTTGATCGTGCGGAGTCCTACTATCTTCGCGCCATTGAAATCGGTAAACGGTCCTTGGGCGACGACCATCCCAGCATCATTCCCCTCTATGAACGATATGCGTCATTCCTGCGCCAAACCGGTCGTGACGAGGAAGCACGGGAAATCGATCGACAGGCGGAAGCCATTCGAGCCACAAATCAACGCCCCGCCCCTCCTGAGTAAACTTGGAGCCCATTGACGGAAGCCCCGCATGATGGATTTACGACGCACCCTTCCCGATCCTCCCGACGCATCGCTTTCGTCGTTCCATCCTATCATTGCCCGCTGGTTCCAGGAGACAATCGGCTCGCCCACCGACGTCCAAACCGCGAGTTGGCCTGCCATTCGTTCCGGCGAACACGCACTCATTGCCGCGCCCACGGGGTCGGGTAAAACCCTGGCCGCCTTTTTGGCGTCGATCGATTCCTTATTCCAACAAGCGCTCTCCAACGATCTGGCCGACCACACGCAAATTCTCTACGTCTCGCCGCTCAAGGCCCTGAGCAACGACGTGCAGAAGAATCTCCGGCAGCCCCTGAATCAAATTTCGGAAAACGCATTGGCCGCCGGCCTGCTCCTCCCGGAGATACGAGTCGAAGTCCGTACGGGCGATACGCCCACAAAGAATCGACAGGACATGCTTCGTCGCCCGCCCCATATTCTCATCACAACGCCCGAATCCCTTTTCCTGCTACTGACGGCCCGCAAGAGCCGGGACATCCTTCGCACCGTCCGCACGGTCATCGTCGATGAGATCCACGCCCTGGCCGGCAACAAACGCGGGTCGCACGTCGCGCTTTCCCTGGAACGCCTGGATGCCGTCACGCACACGAAATCGAATCGCATCGGGCTGTCCGCCACACAGAGGCCTTTGGAAGCCATTGCGCAATTCCTGACAGGCGGCACCAGTCACGTGTCAGAAAACCGGGAACCCGTCTGGACGCCAACTTCCTGTCACGTTGTTGACATGGGACAACGCCGGGAGATGGATCTGGCTATTGAAACACCCAAGGACGAACTCGGCGCGATCGCGACCAATGCCATTTGGGCGGACGTCTATGATCGTCTCACCGAGTTGGTCCAGACGCATCGCTCCACCCTGGTGTTCGTCAACACCAGGCGATTGGCGGAACGCATCGCCCACCAGTTGACCGATCGATTGGGCGAGGACCTCGTAGCAGCCCATCATGGCAGCCTGTCACGCAAGATACGATTGTCTGCGGAGGAACGCCTCAAGAAAGGGCAGACTCGCGTGGTGATTGCAACGGCGTCCCTGGAACTGGGCATCGACGTCGGGGTTGTGGATCTCGTGTGTCAAGTGGGTTCCCCGCGCGCCATTGCCACCTGTTTGCAGCGAACCGGCCGGGCCGGTCACTGGGTGGGCGCGATTCCCAAAGGCCGCTTATTGTGTACAACCCGTGACGAGTTGGTGGAATGCGCCGCGCTCATCCGAGCGATTCATCGTGGCAATCTGGATCAGATTCTCATTCCGCAACACCCCAAAGATATTCTGGCCCAACAAATCATCGCGGAAGTCGCGGCTCAAGAATGGCCCGTGGATTCACTCTACCAACGCTACACCCAAGCCTATTCCTATCGACATCTGACCAAAACGGCGTTCGACGAAATCGTCTCCCTGCTGACCCGTGGCTGGAACCCGAATCGCGGCAAGCAGCAGGCGTTTCTCTTTCACGACCGCGCCCAAGATCGATTGCGCGCTCGTAGGGGAGCGCGACTGGCCGCGATCACCTCCGGTGGCGCCATCCCGGACACCGCGACCTATGCCGTCATCGCCGAGCCTCAAGGCAACACGGTCGGGTCGGTGGATGAAGACTTCGCCGTGGAAAGCCTGGCCGGCGACATTATTCTGTTGGGCAATACCTCGTGGCGGATTCGCGGGGTCGAAACCGGCGTGATGCGCGTGGAAGACGCGCACGGCGCCCCTCCGACCATTCCATTCTGGCGAGGAGAAGCCCCTTCACGAACATTTGAACTATCCCAGGAGGTGGCGGAGTTGCGACAAGCCATTGTGGATCGACTCACTCCACAAACCCCGACGGCCCCCGCGTCGTCGGGACAGGACCCGGATAACAACGTCCGACTCTGGCTCGAATCCGAATGTGGAGCCGACCAACGCGCGGTCGAGCAAATTCTCGCGTACCACCAATCCGGGTTGCGGATGCTGGGTGCCGTCCCCACGCAACGGACCGTTATCGCCGAACGTTTCTTTGACGAAGCCGGCGGCATGCAACTGGTGATTCATTCGCCGTTCGGCGGGCGCATCAACCGGGCCTGGGGGCTGGCTTTACGAAAACGATTTTGCGTCAGTTTCGACTTTGAACTGCAAGCGGCCGCCACTGACGAAGGACTGGTCCTCTCATTGGGCGAACGGCACAGCTTTCCGCTGGAAACCGTATGGTCCCTGATCCGGTCCTCCACCGTCAAGGAGGTGCTCACGCAAGCCGTGCTGCAATCCCCCATGTTCATGGCCCGCTGGCGCTGGAACGTCTCACGCGCACTGGCCGTGCTGCGTTTTCGTAACGGCAGGCGGGTGCCCCTCCATTTGCAGCGCATGCGGGCCGAAGACCTCCTGACGGCCGTGTTTCCCATGGCCACGGCCTGTCAGGACAATCGTCCCCCCGGCAACATCGAGGTGCCTTCTCATCCTTTAGTGGAAGAGACGCTTCGGGATTGCCTGGAAGAAGCCATGGATATCGAGGGACTGACAACCATCCTGCAACGCATTGAACAGGGCGACGTGCAATGCCTGTCCATCGAATCTCCGACGCCGTCACCTTTCTCTCATGAAATCCTGAACGCGAACCCGTATGGATTCCTGGACGACGCCCCGCTCGAAGAACGACGCTCACGAGCCGTGAGCATACGCCACGTGCTGCCACCGGAAGAAGCCGCAACCATAGGCGCGCTGGATACCGAGGCGATTGCATCGGTTTGCCAGGAGGTTTGGCCGCGCGTTCGGGATGCGGATGAATTACAGGAATCCCTCCATCTTCTGGCCTGGGTTCCGGAGGACCGTGCGACGGAATGGCGCGCCTATCTTCCGGACCTGCTCGATTCAGGACGAGCTCTCATGCTCGCCCACGCGGACCCGACAACAGGCGCGACGATTCCCATTTGGACCACCCCCGACCATCTTTCCCTCCTGACCGCGATCCGTCCTGATTCGGCCGTGTCCACGGATGCCCGACAGTATGAACACGAGCCATCGCCCAGCTTCTCCGGCGATGAGCAGGAAGCACGAGCCACAATCGTACGCAATTGGATGGAAGTCATCGGTCCTATAACGGCAAAGGAATTGGCGCAAACGCTTCGATGGCCCATTCCGGCCACGCGAACGGCGCTCGAACAACTGGAGGCACAAGGCCAGGTCCTTCGGGGGACGTTTCGCCGTCGAGAAAGTCTCGTCTCTTCACTGACGCCGGGCTTTGAGGCAGAATCCGCTCTCCCCTTGCGCAACTCCGAACAAGGGCACGACGCAAAACCGGAAATCGAATGGTGCGATCGTCGGTTGCTGGCCCGCATTCATCGCCGAACCGTGCTCACGCTTCGGCGAGAGATTCAAACCGTTTCCGCGTCGGACTTTATGCGCTTTCTGTTCCGATGGCAGCACGTGGCTCCCACCTCCAGGCTGCATGGCGAACTCGGGCTCCAAACCGTCCTCGAACAACTGGCAGGCTTCGAAGCCGCGGCGTCCGCCTGGGAACCCCACGTGCTTCGCAGCCGCATGGCCGACTACAGGCCGGACACGTTGGATTATCTGTGTTTGCGCGGCATCATCACGTGGGGTCGGCTGACTCCACCAACTCCGGACCATGACCTCGCCGGCGTAAAACAGAAAAAACGGGCGATCCCCACCAGTCTCGCCCCGATCAGTCTCTTCCCTCGAAACGATGCGGACTGGTTGCTGGGCCTCGCTCGCAAAGGACCTAAAGGCCCGCACGCGGGGTTACAGGAAAATCTGACCGCCGTGGCCCAAACCGTGTATCACCATCTCTCACAAAGAGGCGCGAGTTTTTTTGCCGACGTCACGCGCGGCACGCACCAACTCCAGGCAGAGGTGGAACAGGGATTGTGGGAACTGGCCAGTGTCGGGCTGGTCACTGCCGATGGATTCGACAATCTCCGCGCGTTGCTCGATCCCAAACGCCGTCGCGGGATCGGACGCCATCAGAAGCACCGGCCGCGACATACGATCGGGCGTTGGTCCTTGCTCTTGACCGGCACGGATGAACCGGACGGGAAACCGGCCCCCAACCCCAACGAAGCCTGGGCCCGTCAATTACTACGCCGGTATGGAATCGTGTTCCGCGATCTGCTGAAACGGGAATCCCTGTCGGTCGCGTGGCGCGATTTGCTGGTGATCTATCGACGGCTGGAGTTACGCGGTGAAATTCGCGGCGGGCACTTTGTCTCGGGCATGACGGGCGAACAATTCGGGCTGCCGGAGGCCGTGGAGGCCCTGCGGGCCGTGCGCAAGGACCCGCAGGCCGGAGCCCAGGAAATCCGGCTCTCCGGATCCGATCCTTTGAACCTCGTCGGCATCATTCTCCCGGGAGACCGAATCCCTTCCCTTCCCTCACGATGCGTGATCTACCACAACGGTTCTCCGGTCGCCTCGGAACCTCTCTCCAGCGTCTCTGCATGAACCTTCACCAACCTGACGTTGGCTGCTTGGGAGGATCATCGGGACTCCTCTCTTGACCGGGTGATTTGCCCTGAGTAAGATCCGGCCATGACACGCATTCCGTTTGATCCCCGCACTTTCGGGTCCCGGCGACCGGGCAGGCACCCCCAACCCGACCCGCCTCAGACCGATCCCAAAGCCCAATTTCGTTCGCTGAACGCCACTCTCCTGTTCTGTCCTACTTGCAGAGAGGCGACACCGGCACGTGAACGGCTTTTGCTCGTCCTGCCGTCAGGCAACAAATATGAATACGTGTGTTCCTACTGCGGGACTTCAACCGGCGAAAAGGTCGACCAGGACCAACCTACGCTATTCATTCCCTGACTTGTTTGAAACCCTTCTCACGATCCTGACGTTCCTTCGGGAACCGGCAAACCTTCCATAGCCATGATGCGAAGCGCGTTGGTGGTGGGACAAGGCCCCGGACGGAGTCGATAGTCGAACGTCAGTTCCTTGTCACCGACCGTTTCCTGAAAGTGCACGTTGACAAGATTGGACAATTCCTTATCCAGGTTGGCCAACTCCAGGTCGTGCGTCGTGACGAGCCCTAAACCCCGTCCGGCGGTCAACTCGCGAATGAACGCTTCGCTTCCCAATAACCGTTCCCGGTTATTCGTTCCTTTGAAAATCTCGTCGATGAGAAACAACACCGGAGATTCACGATGATCGCCCATCGCCACCAACAGGTTTTTCAGGCGTTTGACTTCAACGTAAAAATACGACAACCCTTCTTCGAGGGTATCCCCGACTCTGATACAGGTCTGCATCCGCAACCACGACCATTCCCAGGATTCGGCGCACACCGGCCCTCCGGCCTGCGCCAGACATAGGTTGATCCCGACCGTTCGTAAAAACGTGCTTTTTCCGGACATGTTGGAGCCGGTGACCAGAAAGACCCGGCCCAAGCCTTCCAGTGCCAAATCATTGTTGATCCGTTGTTCATGGGCAATCAGGGGATGCCCGATGCTCGTCCCGGAAATGCCGGTGTCGGCGACGTTCTCCTCCGGCCGTCTGCGAGGCCACGCGTAGGATGGATTCAAATAAGCAAACGTGGCAAGCGCCATGGCCGCGTCGATAGTCGCCAACCGCAGGATCCAATCCGGCAGAACGGGCCGCAGCCGGTTGCAGACTTTCTGTAAATACCACGTCCACGCCAGGTCCCATGGGACCACGACGTGCATGGCAATGTGGAAGATCGGGTTCCCTTTGAGACTGAGCCCACTGCAGACTCTCGCGAGTTGTCTGATGGCAACAGAGGGACGTCTTTCCTCGTATCGCCATGGATCGGTCATGGCCTGAAGCGCGGGAAAGCGTCGAAACGATCGCTTCTCGAAAATGCCGATCACCTCCGCGACTTTGTCCAACTCCAGGTGTAAATCGAGAGCCCGTCCAAACACGTGACTCACCCGCCCCCCGGTGACGAGCAGCAACAACGCGTAGAGGAGAAAAGAAACGATCCAATAGCCCGGCCCGCCGAACAACCAGAAGACAAAAAGAAACATATTGAGACCAGCCAGGGCACTCTCCACCAGCAACAGCGGACCTAAGTGAGCCAGGGACCCGGGGTTTTCCAACAAGCTCTCCAGACGATCAGTATTGATCGCGTTGGGACTCAGGCATTTCGCCACGAGCTGAATCCGGGCCCGCAATCCTCGCAATGGGGTCAGGGCCCGGACGAGTTTCTGCCGACTCTCCCATTGATCCAACGAAAGCGGATGTTGACGAGTCATCCAAGCAACCAACAACGCCCGCCCGTCCCGTGACACCGTCGTGTCTAGCAAACGGAGCAAGGAATACTTCCCGAGGAGATCAAGATCCGTAGCATACGGATGCTTGGAAGTCAGACTCAGCATGGTTTCCGGGATTCCCTCCCAATCCACACGAAGACGCGCCAGATTGCTTTCCTGAATCTCAAGCCACATTCCAAGACGATGCAGCCGGCTTTCCAAGCGGTTATGGACCGCCGCCACCCCCAGGAAACAAAGAAGAAATCCCAGCAGGACCCAATTCCCCGTGACAAACCATCCAAGTTTGTACAACGCGGCGCAAACCAGAATCCCGACCAGCACGAGTCCCATGCGGCTCCGGCTCAATGCCAAACTGACGCGCCGGCCTTTCCGAAGAAGCCGCGCTCCTCGTTCGCTGCCGCGGGCAATCATGCGGTCACGTTTGTGTCGTTTCTGATCCATGATGCTGACGATTGACGATCTGAAGCAGAAAGGTGTCCCCGCGCAAGCCGAATGCAAACGTTCAAACGCAGGGAGAAAGAAGGCAGGCTAGTCGGAAGACAACCGCAGATTTTCAGGCAGGCTTTCCAAGTACTCCAACAAGGCTCGATACGTCAGTTCGCGGACCCTGGCTTTCGTCGCCGGCTCTCCATCCAAACTGCGTTTCAGCCAGACCGTGTCCTGAACTTGGGCGTTGGCATTGTTACACAACGTCCACATGTGATGAAGAAATTCTACCGATAATCCAACTTGCACGCCTTCCGATTCAATACGATCATCCAGGATGGCCAAAAGGTCAGAAATAGCCTGATCGGCCCGATACGGCTTTGAAGAATACCCGAATGCCTCAGTGGTGGCTTCCTCTTGTTTGGCCTGTTCCACCAGATCATGCATATATTCTTTCAAGAGTCCGATTTGCCGTCCTGAAAGCCGCATGCTCATATCGACGCCAATCTTGATGACATTCCAGCCGGAAGATGCACCTTACCTTATCTCAACTTCTTGAGATCGGCAAGCACGTGCGTCACAGGAAACAGGGTGCTGGTCACCGGGCTCAAAGCACGTGCGCACACGATTATCCCGCTTCACGCCTTACCGTCGTCTCCCCACAGCGTTGCCAGCCGGGCGTCTCTTCCACAGGTGAAACGGTAAAATTTATACCGGATGGGATTCTTTTGATAAAAGTCCTGATGGTACTCCTCCGCCGGATAAAATGCCGTGGCTTGGGTAATTTCCGTCACGACCGGGGCGCTGAAGGTCTTGGTGCGTTCAATTTCTTCTTTCGTTGCTTCCGCCAATTCACGCTGTTCATCATTGTGAAAAAAGATCGCGGGGCGATACTGGTCTCCGTGATCACAGAACTGTGCGTCCGGCGTCGTGGGGTCCGTATTAGGCCAATAGACGGCCAACAACTCCCGATAACTGATTTTCTGAGGATCGTACGTAATCTGAACGGCCTCGGCATGTCCGGTTCCCCCGGCAGAGACCTCTTCGTAGGTCGGATCGGCGGTATGCCCACCCGTATAGCCCGACGTCGTGGAAATCACGCCATCCAGTTCATCGAACGGGCCCTCCATGCACCAGAAACACCCCCCGGCGAACGTGGCGACGGCATAATCGCCCTTGGCCGTTTCACTGATCGACGGGCTGTTCATACCGACCAACAGCCCTCCGCCTACCAAAAGTAAAACGAGAATTTTATAA
Source organism: Nitrospirales bacterium (assembly GCA_965204475.1). GTDB lineage: Bacteria > Nitrospirota > Nitrospiria > Nitrospirales > UBA8639 > Bin75. Next base: position 428,361 of record OZ241988.1, on the reverse strand, counting down.
ATTTTCATCGGCGCTTCTCCCTCTATGAATTGTTGGCTTTTCTTTTCATTATACACTTCACCCTCACCTTAATCCTCTCCCATCCAGGGAGAGGAAAGAGAAAATCCGGTTGACTTGAGTAATGGACGGTTCAAGGATAGCATTGAAATGCAAGATCCCCTGGTGGGGGTTGGCTCTTAAATTGACCCGTGCCTGGACGACATAGGACTGCAAGAGAGGCGGAAACATCGAACATGTTCCTGACTCAAGCATTGGTCGATCGGTCAAACATCCGCAAGAAGCACGCCATGCTGAAAGAAATCGCAATGTGCGTGGCTTGGAGCGCGTACCTGCTCATCCCGTCGCTGCTTTCGGCAAACACGTCAGACTTTGCCGAAGTAGTCGAACAAGCCAAGCGCGGGACCGTGGGCATTCTCGTCCAGTCGACTCAGCCCGACCGGAATTCTTTCTCCGTGAGAGGGTCCGGAATTTACCTGGGAGACGGCTATATCCTCACGGCCAGACACGCCACGAAGCGCCAGGGCGGTGGAACAACCGCGGATCCTCCGCACGTTTCCGTGATTTCGAGCACGTTGGAGGAAGCGCCTGCCACGTTAGTCGGGGTGAATCAATTTTTGGATGTTGCCCTGTATCGCATCTCTCAAGAGATGGTGCCTCACGGGCTCTCGGCCCGGACGTTCAGCCAAGCCGAAGCCTTGCCGGGAGAGCGGGTTTTCACCGTAGGCTACCCCCTGGGTTGGGGGCCCGCCATCAGCTACGGGCGCATCGGCAATCCCGATACGTTCTTGCAAACGGTGCAATCGCGTCTTATGCAAGTCGACCTTTCGGCATGCAGCGGCAATTCCGGCGGAGGGTTGTTCAACGCACGGGGAGAAATCGTCGGCCTTGTGCACGCAATCATTCAAACGGAAACCACCCGAGAGGAACGCCGTTGCAGCCGGTTTGCCTTTGCCGTGCCGGGACCATTGGTCCACAAAATCGTGACGGCTCTCAGGCAGGGAAGGCCTTTTCACTTCTCGAAACTCGGGCTGCAGCTTACCTCCGTCAAAATGAAAAACCAATGGCACATGGCCGTGGCGCAGGCAACGGGACCGGCACGACGGGCTGGATTCAAGAAAGGCGATGTTCTCCTGTCGATCGACAACCAACCGATTGATTCGGCCAGCCAACTAAAAACCTATGTGATCGAACAAACACGTCCCTTGCAGCCGGTCAGCATCCGCATCCTGCGGAATCACAAAGAAAAAGTGATACGGGTGATTCTGGGAAAAGCCCTTCCTTCTCCTCTCGAGTGAAGGAAACCTTTGCGTCCTGCGCGGGGCAACGAGTATCATGCATCACGCTTCGACGTAATCAACACGCACGCATGACAGCCGGTTTCCGGTCGCAACGGACCTGACAATGGCAAAACATCGTAAAGGACGAAAAGCCGCAAGCAGCGAACAGCGTCTCTCGCACGCTCCTCCGGCTCGCGCGTCGAATACGAATGCCCCACTCACCGTTGTCCTGCTTGTGCTGACTGCTTGCGGGATTGCGTTGACGACGTACCTCAGTTACACCACCTTGTTCGAGGCGCACCCGGCTTTCTGCGGCGAAGGGTCGGGATGCGACCTGGTTCAAAGCAGTCGTTGGGCGACGTTTCTGGGAATGCCCACGGCCACCTGGGGCCTGTTCACCTACCTAGTGATGGCCGTACTGGCGTGGCGAGCCAGGACGAAACCCAAGAGTTGGACTCCCCTGATATTCGTTGCCGTCGGCGGATTCGGCATCAGTGCCTACCTGACCGTGATCTCCATCGTGCAAATCGAAGCGACATGCGCCTACTGCCTCGCCTCATTCGGCACCATCACGGCTATCATGGTCCTGACCCTCGTCCGGCGCCCCTCCGATTGGTCAACGTCGTTGAAAGAAGCAAGCGTGGTTGCCCTGCTCATCATCGGCGGGCTCCATTTGCACTACAGCGGGGTGTTCGACGAGGCGGCCGGCCCCGAGGACCCGCAACTTCAGGCATTGGCTATCCATCTGACCGAAACCGGAGTCAAGTTTTACGGCGCCTATTGGTGCCCCCGCTGCCAGGAACAGAAAGACCTGTTCAAGGCGTCCGCGGACCGGCTGCCGTACGTTGAATGCAGTTCCGGCGGTCGCGGCAGTCCCCTCACCGCGCCGTGCGTGGCAAACGACATTCGCAGTTACCCGACCTGGATCATCGGCGACCAACGATTTACCGGCTTGCAGCGCCCCCGGACACTCGCGGGCGCCGCCGGCTTCACATGGAAAGAGTAACTACGAAGCCGAAGCCCAGCTTGCAGCACCGGTCACGATGAACGGAGAACGAAGAGCGGCATATGGAATTTAACGACAAAACCATTCAAGCCAAACAGAAAATGGCTCTGCACCGCCGTGAGATCTCCGGGCGTGAGGTGGACGAGGAATATCAGGATGATCGCGTCCCTCCCGGACAGCATCTCGTCAACAATTGGCCCGTACTGGATCTTGGATATAAACCTCAAGTTTCACTTGAAGAATGGGCGCTCACGGTGGATGGGTTGGTTGAGCATCCCATCACGTGGACCTGGGAGGATTATCAGGCTCAACCACAGCAGCCGTTTGTATCCGATTTCCATTGCGTGACCTCCTGGAGCCAGCTTGAGATGGAATGGGTAGGAGTGAGTTTTCGGCATCTCCTCAGCTTGGTGCAGCCCAAGCCGGAAGCCAAATATGTGCTCTTTGAGTCGTATGACGACTATACAACCAATTTGCCTCTTTCAGTCTGCGACGACGAGGATGTCTTTCTGGTCCATACCTGGAATCACCGACCGCTGTCCAAAGATCACGGGGGACCCGTTCGCATGATTATCCCCAAACGGTATGCATGGAAGGGAGCCAAGTGGATCAGAACCATCACCTTCGCGGAAAAAGATCAGAAAGGGTTCTGGGAAGTGCGCGGGTATTCCAACACCGCCTTGCCGTGGGAGAATGATCGGTATGGGTGATTGATTGTTATAACCGTTCCCCCTCGAACCCCTATCCTTTTCCCTATCGATTCATCTTCCGGAATGAGCGCCTCCTCCTTCACCATTACGAACGTCGAGTTCTGCTTACTGGATCTTCCCATCACCGATCCGTTTGTCGTAGCCACGGGCCAACTCCAGGTGGCGCACAATGCCTTCGTACGGATGACCTTGCATGATGGAACCATCGGATACGGCGAGATTGCCCCATTTCCCGCCATTACCGGCGAGAACCGCGAGACCAGCCTGAAGAACGCCCGGATATTGGGAGAACACCTTCTTGGACAATCGACGCTTCAGTATCAACGACTCGGCCACGAACTGTCCGAACGCGCACCCGACGCTCCGGCGGCTCGGTGCGGGTTGGAAACCGCGCTCCTCGATGCCTTGACGCGCGCGCTTCACGTCCCCCTGTGGGCCTTGTGGGGCGGAGCGGACGTGCGTGCGCGTGAAACGGACGTCACCATTCCCATCGCCTCTTCAGAGCGGACACGGGCACTTGCGCGACAATGGTATGAGCGAGGCTTTCGTCTCTTCAAAATGAAGGTCGGCCATGACGTGGACGAGGACATTCGCCGGTTGGAAGCCCTTCATCGTGATTGTACCGGAGTGGCGTTCGTGATCGACGCCAATCAGGGTTACACGCGCGAGGAAGCCGCAACCTTGATACAAGGCGTCAACCGGTTTGGCGGCACGATCATTCTCCTTGAACAACCGCTAGCCAAGGGCGACCTTGAAGGCCACGCCGAACTCAAACGCGATTTCCGCGTCCCTATCGCGGCGGACGAATCGGCACAGTCGCCGTGCGACCTCCAAGCCGTTATCCGGCACCGGGCGGCGGACTACGTCAATATTAAAATTACCAAAAGCGGGTTGCTGGACGGGGTCCTCATGGCAACCGTGGCGAAAGCTGCCGGTCTTCACGTGATGCTGGGCGGAATGGTGGAAACCCGGGTCGCCATGGGGTGTTCCTACAGCCTCGCCATGGGCCTCGGCGGCTGTCCCGTCCTGGATCTCGACACGCCCCTGTTGCTGGAAATCGATCCGATTGCCGGCGGGTATACGTACGATGGGCCACGGCTTCAACCATGGCACGGGCCCGGACTCGACCTCGATATCCCTTCCTTTGAAGCAGTCCCGTTTGACCGCCGCTAAAGCGAAAATCTGCTGATCACTTTGTAACGTAAGGATATCCCTTGCTGCGGAACAGCGATGCGGCTCCAGGGAAGGTAGGTCAAACTATTAGCATGCTGTTGAAGTACTATTAAGTATTGAATATTTTGATGTAATTGAGATATAATAAAATTTCTGGCACAAAAAATCATGAGGGATTCGATCTAGCGATGCCAAGAAAAAAACAATTTGGTGTTGATGATGTCATGCAGAAGGCAATGGTGGTCTTCTGGGATCATGGCTATAGAGGAACGTCCCTCCAGGATCTCGTGGAATCCATGGGCATCAACCGGGCCAGCCTGTATGACACGTTCGGCGACAAGTACACCCTCTTTATTGAAACCTTACACAACTACAATCGCACCTTCGTCAAGCCCTTACTGACAGAGCGAATCAAGACATGTTCGCCCCGCCAAGCCATCACCGGTTTATTCGACCAGATCTGTGGCGGGATAGAGAAAGGTGAGGAACGAAACGGATGTTTTATCATCAATACGGCCTTGGAGTTATCGCCGCACGATGAAAAAGTTTCAAAAATCGTCAATCGGACCTTCGCCTATATCGAAAAAAATTTCTTCCGCAAAATGATCGAACGGGGCCAAGCCAGTGGAGAGATTTCCAAATCGGTGGTTCCGACCACAACCTCACGCACCTTGCTGAATGTGTTGATCGGGTTGCGGGTGCTTTCCCGCAACCATCCGGAAAAGGCGTTACTGAACTCAGTCAGGTCCCAGGTCGAGGCGCTTTTGCCGCCCGGCGAAAATGCAGCGCTTCCCTACCCCATCTCCCAATCCCGCAAGAGTCGGCGTCGTAGTAAGATTTTTCCCTCCGTCGCTCATGTAGCATGACAAAACGAAGGCTGGTTACACGTGACTCCGCCGTGATGGCGGCACCTTCTGCATTCCTGCTCATCGCGTCCTCTCCCACCTGATCGTTCGATTTTTTCGGATGATGTGCCGTTAACTTGCAAGGCCTTATTGAACTGGTTAGGATATCAGAAAGAACTCTTGCGCAAACCTGCCTATGCTTTCGACTCCCGCACAACAAACGCCACGACGCCTTTTCATCCTGCTCCTGCTTTGCATTTTCTGTTTTCCTTCCGCTTCTCAAGGAATAGACCTTGCGTCTTTCGAGCAGAAAGTCACGGAATACACCGTCAAGAACGGCTGGACGTTCATTCTCGTCGAACGTCCCGTAGCCCCGGTTTTTGCCTTTATGACGGCCGTGAACGTGGGGTCGGCGCAAGAAGACACGGGACGGACCGGGCTTGCGCACATGTTCGAACACATGGCCTTTAAAGGCACGCCGCGCCTCGGCACGAAAAACTACGAAGAAGAGAAAAAAGCCCTGGAGGAATTGGAACGGGCGTATCTGGCATACCAGGAAGCCAGGTTGGGTTCCACGTCCGACGCCCAACGCATCGAAGACTTGTCGAACGTCTTTAAAGACAAGCAACAAGCCGCCGCGAAATTCGTGCAGAAAAACGAATTCTCCGACGTCGTTGAACGGGAAGGTGGTGTGGCCGTCAACGCCTTTACCGGTGCCGACGTCACCGGCTATTTTTATGCGCTCCCCGCCAACAAGATTGAACTCTTCTGTTATCTGGAATCGGAACGATTCCTTCACCCGGTATTCCGCGAGTTCTACGAAGAACGGGACGTGGTCATGGAAGAGCGCCGGATGCGCACGGAAAGCCGGCCCGTTGGCCGGCTCTTTGAACAATTCGTGGTCACGGCCTTCACGGCTCACCCTTACCACCATCCGGTGATCGGCTACGCCAGTGACATTCAATCCTATACCATGACCGATGCCAAGGAGTTTTTCGAAACCTATTACGTCCCGTCCAATATGGTCACGGCGATCGTCGGAGACATTGACCCGAAAACCCTGATCCCCTGCTCGAAACCTATTTCGGTCGGATTCCCGGCGGGCCGGCGCCTCCGCCCTTGAGAACTGTGGAACCCCCGTCGATTTCGGAAAAAGTGGTGACGATCAAGGATCCGGCTCAGCCCTTTTATATGGAGGGGTACCATAAACCCGCGGCGACGGACCCCGATCAACCCGTGTTCGACGCCATCGACGACATTCTGACGAACGGACGGACCTCGCGGTTCTACCGCTCCTTGGTCCGGGACAAACAAATCGCCGTCGACGCCGGGGCCTATGGGGCATACCCGGGTGAAAAATATCCGCACCTGTGGGTGGCGTACGCGGTGCCCGCGCGCGGGGTCTCCAATGAAACCGTTCAGCTAGCCATCCGCGAAGAACTGGATCGACTGAAGACCGAAGACGTCACGGACGAGGAATTGGCCAAATTTCGGACAAGGGCGAAAGCCAGTCTGATTTATTCCTTGAAGAGCAACCTCGGTTTGGCCATGAGCCTGACGGATTACCATACTCTCTTCGGTGATTGGCGAGAACTGTTTCGCTACATTGAACGCTTTGACCGCGTGACGAAAGCCGACATCCGGCGTATTGCCCGGCAAACGTTCACGGCATCCAATCGGGTCGTGGCACAAATCGAAACCATATCCCCGCCTGCCGCTCCCACACCAACTGCCCGCCAGAAAGAATCATGACGTGAGAGAAGTCGCGTTCCGATGCCTCCGGCAGTCCTCACGATGTTTTCTGCCAGGCTTGATCACATGCGCTGCCATCGTTCTTGCGCTGAGCACACAAGCACTTGGTCAGGTGGACACGGTTGGGCAGCTGACGTATCCCCCTCTGCCGGATCTGCATATTCCCCAACCGACCCGGGTCGTCCTGGATAACGGCATGGTGGTATTTCTCCTGGAAGATCATGAACTCCCGATCGTCCAGGTTTCGGCGCGCATCCGGACCGGCTCCCGGCTGGAACCGGCCGATAAGGTGGGGCTGGCCGGGCTCACGGGGACCGTCATGCGAAGCGGAGGCACGACGACGTGGACGGGCGACCGGCTCGATGATTACCTGGAACGCAAAGCCGCTTCCATTGAAACCGGAATCGGCACCACCGCAGGGTCGGCCTCGATGACGTGTTTGATCGAAGACTTTTCCGAGGTCTTTGCGGTATTCGGCGACGTCCTGCGAAACCCGAGCTTCGATCCGGGAAAACTGGCCCTCGCCAAAAGGAAGATCATGGCGGGGATCGCCAGGCAAAACGACAATCCCGGCGGCATCCTGTCCAGGGAATTTGCAAAGTTGGTGTACGGCAAGGATTCACCCTATGCCCGGGTCGAGACCTATGCCACCATCAACAATATTTCCCAACAGGATCTCATCGATTGGCATGCGAAATATTTTGTCCCGGATCGTGTCATCCTGGGCCTGGTCGGCGATTTCCAAACGGAGAAGGCGTTGGATCTGGTCAAACGCACGTTCGGGCAATGGCCGCGAGGGAAAACCTTCGATGATCCGGCCGTCCCGTACCAGACCTCCACCACGAAAAAAGTCTATTACGTTGAGAAAGACGACATGACCCAAGCCAAGATCATCATCGGACATTTGGGACTCACGCGAAAACACCCGGACTACCATCCGGTGGTCATCATCAACCAAATCGTCTCCGGTTCTTTCGGGGCCAGGCTCTTTTCCAATATCCGTTCGCAAAAGGGGTTGGCCTATGACGTGGATGGCGGAATCGGATTCGGGTGGGACTATCCGGCCACCGCCAGTTTTTCCATGTCTACCAAAACGGACACCACGCAAGCGGGTATCGACGCCTTACTGGAGGAAGCCCATAAGATCAAGGAGACGGAACCCCCGACTGAAGAGGAAATACACAAGGCCAAGGCCAGTCTCCTGAATTCTTTTGTCTTTTCGGTCGATTCTCCCGGAAAACTTCTCGGAAAATTTCTCACCTATGAATATTTCGGGTATCCTGCCGATTGGCTGAGCCGATTCAGAACGGGCATTGAACAAGCGACGGTACCCCAAGTCCAAAAAGCGGCTCGCACGCACATCAAACCGGACCAATTCGTGTTCCTGATCATCGGCCCTCGCCAGGGTACGGCACCGGCCCTGGCGCGTTATGAAACCGTTGAAGAACTCGACATTTCCATCCCGGAATCGTAATAATAGAAGTCTGCACAAACAAGACAAACCCGGTCGGGCAAAGAGAAACCGATGCACTTTCTCAATTCAGTCAAACACGCGATCCAAACGCTTACCCTGTGTCTTGTCCTCATCAACGTGGCGGGATGTGCGACAAACCCGTATACGAACCGATCCCAGTTTCTGCTGATCCCGGAAAGCCAGGAAGTCCACATGGGCAATCAAGCCTACGCCCAGGCCCTTAATGACCCCAAAGTCGTCATCTCCAAGAACCCGGCGGAAGTGGAGCCCGTAGAACGCGTGGCCGAACGGATTATTGCCGCGGCCAAGCAATCCAAATACGCCGAACGCGCGAAGTCGTTTCAATGGGAAGTCACGGTGATCAAAAACGACAAGACCAAGAATGCCTGGGCCCTACCCGGCGGCAAAATCGCCTTCTACACGGGAATCTTCCCTGAGGCGAAAAACGAAAACGGTTTGGCAGCGATCATGGGGCATGAAGTGGTTCACGCCTTGGCCCGGCATGGCGCCGAGCGAGTCAGCCAGCATACGGCAGCCGATTTGGGCATGCGAATCGCCTCGGCGGCTTTTGACCTGAAGCCACTCGCTCAAACATTGGCCATGCAGGCGTTGGGAATCGGCGTGCTACTGCCCTTCAGTCGAGGCCACGAATCGGAAGCGGATTACATCGGGTTACTCCTGGCCGCCGATGCCGGATACGATCCGAGAGAAGCCGTGCTGCTATGGGAACGCATGGCGGAATCTTCAAAAAGTGCCCCTCCGGAATTTCTGTCCACGCATCCTGCCCACGAGACACGCATTGAAAACCTTCAGAAATGGATGCCCGAGGCCATGGCCCGGTACGAACGCGCCCCGAAAGCACCTGTCTCTACCCTTCCGGCTATCGAGTAGCGTTGTTCCGGTCTGGCGTCATTTCGATACGGCATGGAGGATTATCGATGAATAAGATGGCACGCCGTTCGGTTGCAACGGTTTTCATAATGCTGGTTCTGCTCCCGATCACGGATGCGGGAGCCTCCGAGCCAAGTGCACGCCAAGGATTCTATTTCGGCGCGGACATAGGGGTCTCCGTGCCGAACGGTCTCGAGTCCACCCGCACGAACAACGGCATTGGGACAAACTGTGATCAATGGCTAGGGGCAGACACACTGAATGACGGCAGAACGGTCCCGCTTCCGCCGGAGCAATGTTCGCCCTCAGCCCTGCCCAAAAAAACGACCAGTTTTGATCTTGGCACGGGTTTTCTGGCCGGGGTCAACCTCGGCTATGCCTTGCGCGATTTTCGTCTTGAAGCCGAGTACTTTCGACGTGAGCAAAGCGGTGAGCGTTCAGCACTCAACGTTCCCGGCGATCCCAAACAGGCGGAATTTGTCGAACGAAGTGAAAAAATCAGCGATTTCCGAGCCGATAATTTCTTCGCAAACGTCTATTATGATTTTCACCATATGCTATCGGCCAAGTTCACTCCCTACCTGGGTGTCGGGTTGGGGGTGATGCACGTAAAAATGGATTACTCCGGAACGTCCATCCGAACAAATAACCGGGAGAGGCTTCACGCATTGGGCCGTAATCGCAACGCGGCAGGATTAGCCTCGTTAGCCGACGAAGTACTGTCCGACACGTTGTTCGGGTACCAGTGGATAGCAGGCTTGGATTACGCCTGGAGTGAACGATTCTCAATAGGATTGAAATTCCGTTACGGTGACGCTTTTAACGATTTCGAGGACGGGAATAATGCGTGGAAGCCATTGAGAGGCCACCCTTCCACGGTGGGGCCACCAGGGACCCCCGGCGGCAATCTGCCCATTCGTTATGATATTCAAGCCGATGATTTGAGCTTCTGGGGCATTTCGTTGAATCTCAAGTACTTTTTTGACATATAATTCCTCCCGCACAATCCCCGGAGAGAGGCCTTCTCATTCACACCCTTTCCTTTCTTTCAGTGTGTTAGCGTGACGGGACGTTTCATTCCAAAGCACGAATCCACGTTGACACGTCTCCTGTCAATTCTGGCTTTTTGTCTGACCCTCCCGGCTTGCAGCGGAAGCGGCGAACCGGTCGTCGAGATTGCGTTGCATCCGACCAAGCCAAACCTGCTCTACGTGGCCACAAATGACTACATATTCAAGACACGCGATGCAGGCAAAACCTGGAAAAACATCTCAAAAGGGATGACCCATTCACGCGTGATTTCGCTTGCCGTCGATCCTCTGCTTCCCGCCAACGTGTACGCCGGCACCAAGGGCGACGCGGTCTTCAAAAGTTTTAACGGCGGCCACCAGTGGATCTCGCAACGCAAGGGCCTGGAAGGGGTGACGATTACCTCGGTGGTGCACGAAATCAAATTCGTTCCGGGGTCGAGCCAACATATTTTTGCCGCCACGTCGATGGGCGTCTTCGAAACGGAAAATGCCGGAGCCACTTGGGCCAAACGCATGGACGGCATGATTGAAGTCCTCATGGTCGTCACCATCGACGTGGATCCCAACCAGCCGCAGACCCTGTACGCCGGCACCAGCGGAGGAGTTTATCGATCGCTCGACGGAGCCAAAACCTGGACCAAGGTCAACAACGGCCTGGTGCCGCCCGACGTATTGAAAGCGTCCCGCGCCCTCAGCGTGGTCAGAATCAAGATCGACCCGCATGCGCCCCAAACCGTGTATACGGCCACGTTGAAAGGACTCTACAAGACCACCAACGGGGGAGAGTCCTGGCAACGTATAGGTGAAGCCCTGCCCGACCAATTTTTCAGCGATCTCATTCTCGATCCTATGAACACGGGCGTCGTCTTTGTGGCCAGTCGAGCCGGAGTCCATATAAGCCGGGACGGGGGCCAAACCTGGGACGCAGTCAATGACGGGCTCACCAATCTCAACATTCGCGCACTGGTCATAAGTCCGACTGATCCCTCGACGTTATACGTCGGAACGAATCGAGCCGGCCTTTTCCGGACGCACAACGGGGGCCGGGTATGGGAACCCGTTCCGTTGGTCCTGGCTCGACAGCCTGCATGAGAAGGCGCCATGAGGCATGTCCCTGCCTCCGAGCAGGGATGGCACGGCTACAACATCCCTCACCCTCTTGCAGAGGGTCCGACACTGTACTATAGTAATTACAAGGAAACGACGATCCTCGAAGCCTTTCCCACCTCACTCATGGACATCACCCGTCGCAAATTGTTTCAACTTGGCAGCCTGGGAACGCTGGTAGGCCTCGGCAGCCTCACGAGCGGGTGCGACCTCGGCAGCATGTTTGCCGTCCCCGCCCGCGAAACACGATATTTCACACCCAATGAGAAATTTTATACCGTCAATTATATGGACTCTCCGTACAACTTATCGCGCGATCTCGACCAGGAGCAATGGCAAATGGTGGTCAAAGGCGCAGTCGCCAAACCCATGGTGCTCAAATGGCGGGACGTCCTGAATCGCAAACCGTTCGATCAGGTGTCCACGCTCATATGCATCGATACCCTCCCGGGAGGAACCAGTCTGGGAAATGCGATATGGCGGGGAATTTCTTTGAAGGAGTTGCTCCTCGAAGCCGGGGCCGATCCCGAAACCGCACGTGACGTCATTTTTCGAGGAGCCGACGCCTATCATGACAGCATTCCCTTTGAACGGGCCATGCATGATGAAGTGATGTTGGCCTATCTCATGAACGGGGAAAAGCTCCCGAAGGCCCATGGCTTTCCGCTCCGTTTGATCGTCCCCGGGTTATACGGGATCAAAAACGTCAAATGGATTACGGAAATTGAAGTGTACAACGGCGACTATCAGGGATATTGGCAACGCAAGGGATGGACCGACGAGGGAACGATCCATATTTTTTCCCGGATCGACAGTCCGGGACATTATCAGGATATCCGCGGTCCCAACGTGCAGTTCCGCGGCATTGCCTTCGGCGGGCCCAACTCCATTGCGCAAGTGCAACTGAGTTTCGACCAGGAGAAAACGTGGCTCGATGCCACCATCGAACCACCCCAATCCCCATGGTCCTGGGTGGTCTGGAACTATCAGCGACCCGACATGCCGGACGGCAAGAGCATGGTCTCCGTACGCGCCGTCGATACCACCGGCACCGTGCAAACCTCAACCATCACCCGTCCCCAACCCAACGGCGCCACGGGCCTGCACAGCATCGTGGTGAACGTGCAGAACGCCTGAGAAACCGGCTCCGCACCGCTGCACGGGGCTCTAAATGTCCAGGTCGAGTTTGATGCCGAGTTCCTTGAGTTGCGTCTGTCCAACGTCCGACGGGGCTTCGGTCATCAGACATTGCACTTTTTGCGTCTTGGGGAAGGGAATGACTTCGCGAATGGATTCGGTTTTTCCGAGCAACATGACCAGGCGATCCAGGCCCAAGGCAATTCCACCGTGGGGCGGCGCGCCATACTCCAGCGCGTCCAGCAAAAACCCGAACTTCTCCTGAGCGGCTTCCTTGGAAATCCCCAGCAGGTTGAATACCTGGTGCTGCAACTCACTCCGATGGATACGAATGCTGCCGCCGCCGATCTCGAAGCCGTTGAGAACCACGTCATAGGCCTGCGCGTGAGCGTGCAACGGGTCCGAATCCAAGTTGGGAAGATCATCCATGCGAGGCGACGTAAAGGGATGATGCAGCGCCACGTACCGTTGTTCCGTTGCATCGTATTCGAACATGGGAAAATCCGTCACCCAGACCGGCTCCCATTTGTCGTGATCGATCAACTCCAATTCGACGCCAAGGTATGAGCGGAGCCGGCCCAACACGTCATACGTGACGGCAGGCTTGTCCGCGACAAACAGCAGGAGGTCACCGGGGCCGGCATCCGGTAGCGCGGCCTGAAACAGTTCGGCATCGAGAAATTTGGCAATGACCGACTCAAACTCCCACCCCGAAGTAATCTTGACCCAGGCCAAGCCCTTGGCCCCAAACCCTTTGGCGACTTCGATGAGCCGGTCGATCTGGTTGCGCGCGATGTCCGCGCCGCCTTTGACCACCAGCCCGGAAACCTGCCCGCCTTTTTCCACCGTCTCCCGGAACACTTTGAACTCGACGCGTTTGGCGACTTCGTTCAGGTCACACAACTCCAACCCGAACCGACGATCGGGTTTGTCCGTCCCATACCGCGACAGGGCATCCTGATAGGTCAGGCGCGGGAACGGAGACGGCAACGAAACGCCTGCGGCTTCCTTGCACACGAGTCTGAGCAGCTCTTCCGTCAGGTTCATGACGTCGTCGCGTTCTACGAACGACATTTCCAGGTCGATCTGTGTGAACTCGGGTTGCCGGTCGAGCCGCAGATCTTCGTCGCGGAAACACCGGGCGATCTGGAAGTACCGGTCGGCTCCGCCGACCATCAAAATCTGTTTGAACAATTGCGGTGATTGCGGCAGGGCAAAGAAGGCCCCCTGATTGACGCGGCTCGGCACCAGGTAGTCCCTGGCTCCTTCGGGCGTACTTTTCGTCAGGATCGGGGTCTCGATTTCCAGAAACCGGCGTTCATGGAGAAACTGCCTGGTCCGGTAGGTCACGTCGTGCCGGAGCGTGAGTAAACGCTGCATGGGCGGTCGGCGTAAATCCAAATAGCGATGCTTCAACCGCAGGGCTTCCGTGGCCTGGCTGTCGTCTTCGATTAAAAAAGGCGGGGTATTGGCCCGGTTCAACACGTCCAATGCGTCAGCCCGGATTTCGATTTCCCCGGTCGTAATCTGCGGATTCACCGATTCCTCGGGTCTGAGCCGCACCTGTCCCGTGGCGGCAATCACAAACTCGTTGCGGAGTTCATTGGCCTGTTCATGAATAGCCTGATCGCTCTCCACGTCAAACACGAGTTGCGTCACCCCGAACCGGTCACGCACGTCGATGAACAACACGCCCCCGTGATCACGCCGGCCATGCACCCATCCCATCAACGTGACGGTTTGGCCATCCTGCTCACGCGTTAATTCTCCGCAATGGTGTGTACGCTTCACTCTGTTGCTCACCCTTTTCGAGTCCGTGTACGACCCCGGCCTTTTCCCACTGGCCCCGGTCGCCGGGCATTGCCGGAAGCCGGACGCGCCTTGCGGCCCGTGCCGCTCGAAGTCCTTTTTGCCGGAGCATTCGTTCGACGCACGCGCGGCGGCACAGTATCCCTATCCGGCCTCGAACTTTGCAAGTCTGACGGCTCAACCTGTTCACGGACGTTCCTGGTCCTGGTTGTTCGATGCACGATCGCGCGCAAGGCATTGGCTTCGGCATCGGTGGCAAAGCGGGAAACGCCCACGGGGAGGGTTCCCAGTTCAAGCGGGCCGAAACGAATGCGTTTGATACGCACAACACGATGGCCCAAGGCTTCGAGCATGCGCTTGACCTGATGTTTTTTGCCTTCGTGAATCGTCAGTTCCAGCCAGGAATTGGTTTTGGCCTTTCCGGATTTTCTGATGGTAGCCGGAGCAGTCATCCCGTCATCCAGAGCAACCCCGTCCTCAAGGTTTCGGATTTCCTCGTCCGTACACACGCCCGACACTTTGACCAAATACGTCTTGGGCACGTGGTACCGGGGATGGACGCACGCTTGCGCCACCTTTCCGTTATTCGTCAACAGCAACAAGCCTTCGGTGTCATAGTCCAGCCGGCCGACCGGGAACACCCGCACTTTCACCTTCGGCACCAGATCCGCGATCGTGGGCCGGCCTTGCGGATCGTTCATCGTGGTGACGTATCCGGACGGCTTATGCAAGAGAACGAAGACTTCGGGCTCGGCCGGTTGCACGTGACGACCATCGATCTTCACGTGGTCTTTCAACGGATCGATGCACGTTCCAAGCACACGCACGACTTTGCCGTTCACCGTGACGTGACCGTCCCGAATCATGGTCTCGGCTGCACGTCGGGAAGCGACCCCGCTGGCGGCAATGACTTTTTGCAATCGAACCATCATGGATCTCAGCAGCCTCTACCTCGGGGCACGGTTACAACCAAGCCGCACTCCTGTCGGCTATTCCCATTCGATCGTACTCGGTGGTTTGGAACTGATATCGTACACGACACGGTTTACCCCAGGCACTTCGTTGATGATCCGGTTCGCCACGTGCGCCAGAAAAGATTGCGGCAGCGGCGCCCAATCCGCGGTCATCCCGTCCACGCTGGTCACGGCCCGTAACCCAATGACGTGCTCATAGGTCCGCTGATCACCCATCACCCCCACGGTGCGAACCGGCAGCAACACGGCAAACGCCTGCCACGTCTGCCGGTATAACCCCTGCGCCTTTAATTCGTGAATAAACACGGCGTCCGCTTCACGGAGCATGTCCAAGCGAGCCGGCGTCACGGCGCCGAGAATACGAATGGCCAAGCCCGGACCCGGAAAAGGATGACGGTAAACGACATCATCCGGCAGGCCCAGTTCCTTGCCCAGCAGTCGGACTTCATCCTTGAACAGTTCCCGGAGCGGTTCGACCAAGCGGAGTTTCATCCGTGCGGGAAGCCCCCCGACGTTATGATGCGACTTGATCGTCGCGGAAGGTCCCTTGTGGCTGACACTTTCAATCACGTCGGGATAGAGCGTACCCTGAACCAGGTAACGCACGTTGCCGATATTTCGTGCCTCACGCTCGAACGCCTTGATGAATTGACGCCCGATGATTTTGCGTTTTTTTTCGGGATCGGTCGTTCCACCCAACGCTCGCAAAAATTCCCCGGAGGCATCGACCATCCGGACGTAGGGGCGGGCCTGCGTGCCCGCCCTGAACGACCTGAACACCTGCTTGAGCTGCTTGGCTTCCTGTTTCCGCATCACGCCGTTGTCGATAAACACGCAGGTCAACTGCTTCCCGATCGCCCGATGGGTCATGGCGGCCGCCACGGTGCTATCGACGCCTCCGCTCAGGGCACAGAGCACGTGCTCTTTGCCCACTTGCCAGCGGATTTGGTCGATGGAATCGTGCAAAAACGACCCCATGGTCCAGGTCGGTTTCGCCCCGCAAATATGACGGACGAAGTTTTTGAGGATACGGGCGCCGTGCGTGGTATGGGCGACTTCGGGATGAAATTGCAGACCGTAGAAGCGCTGTCGCCTGTTGACTGATTTCATGGCGGCAATGGGAGAATTCGCGGTCCGCGCAATGGACTTGAAGCCGGGGGGCAACGTTTCAATCCTGTCTCCGTGCGACATCCAAACCGAAAAGGGACTCTTCCCGGTCAGCCCCCTGAACAGGTCCGATCCATCCCGAACGAGTAACTCCGCACGACCGAATTCTCGACGCTTCGCCCGGCCGACTCGCCCACCCATGGATTGCGCCATCAATTGCATGCCATAACAAATGCCGAGAATCGGCACCCCTTCCTTCATAATCGCTTTCGACCATTCCGGCCGGCCGACGTTCGTCACGCTGGCCGGTCCGCCGGACAGAATGAGGCCTTTGGGTCTGTTCGCTTGAATCGTTTCCAGGGAAGCGGAAGAAGGAAGGATAACGGAGTGAACGTGGGACTCTCGAATCCGCCGGGCAATCAGTTGGGTGTATTGCGACCCGAAATCTAGAACGACGATCGTATCGTGACAGGACGCCATGGATGAGGTTGTCGAAGTCGGGTCCTGCCTCACGTTATTCGACGTCAGCCCTATAGTTGGGCGCCTCCTTGGTTATGACCACGTCATGCACGTGGCCTTCTCGCAATCCGGCGTTGGTGAGACGAATGAACCGGGCGTTTTGTTGCAACTCCGGAATGGAGCGGCATCCGCAATATCCCATTCCGGCCTTCAGCCCGCCGACCAATTGATACACCATATTGGACATCAGGCCTTTATAGGGCACACGGGCTTCAATTCCCTCCGGCACCAGCTTTGCCGCGGCCTGCCCTTCCTGCCGGTAACGGTCACGACCCCATCGTTCCAAGGCTCCGAGCGATCCCATGCCCCGATATTCCTTATAAGTACGGCCCTGATACAAGACGGTTTCCCCCGGTGATTCTTCGGTGCCGGCAAACAGGGATCCAATCATCACTGCGGAGGCTCCCGCAGCCAAGGCTTTGGGAATATCGCCCGAATATTTGATGCCTCCATCGGCAAGCACCGGAACACCGGTTCCGCTCAGCGCTTCGGCACAATCAGCAATGGCGGTCAGTTGGGGAACCCCGGCTCCCGAGACGATCCGCGTCGTACAAATCGAGCCCGGCCCCACACCTACCTTCACCGCATCCGCACCCACACTTGCGAGTTCCTTGGCGCCTTCCGCCGTAGCGATGTTCCCGGCCACCACCTCCATGGATGCATAGCGTTGCTTGATCATTTTCACGGTATCGATGACGCTCTGGGAATGCCCGTGCGCCGTATCCACGACGAGCATGTCCACACCGGCCTTGACCAGCCGCTCCACGCGTTCCGGCACGTCCTCTCCCACGCCGACGGCCGCGGCGACCCGCAGCCGGCCGTGGGTATCTTTGCAGGCGTTCGGGTATTTGATCTGTTTTTGAATGTCCTTGATCGTGATGAGCCCCTTGAGCTCGAATTCGTCGTTGACCACCGGCAATTTTTCAATCCGATGCTCGTGCAGAATTTCACGCGCTTTGGTGAGACTCGTGCCCTCCGGCACCGTCACCAACCGTTCCTGCGTCATCACCTGAGAGACCGGCAGATCCAACCGGGACTCGAATCGCAGATCCCGATTGGTCAGAATCCCCACCAACTTTTTTTCTCTCGTGACTGGAATGCCGGAAATCCGGTACGTCGCCATGATTTCATGGACATCCCGAATGGTTTGATCTGGTGAGATCGTAATGGGATCCAGAATCATGCCGCTTTCGGATTTTTTTACCTTGTCCACTTCCCTGGCTTGGTTCTCCGGCGACATGGCCCGATGGAGCACCCCGATTCCGCCTTCCCGCGCCAATGCGATCGCCAAGCGACCTTCCGTCACGGTATCCATGGCGGCGCTCAAAAGCGGAATATTGATCGTAATATGCCGCGAGACGTGCGTGGCACAATCCACGTCGCTGGGCATGACTTCGGATTTGGCCGGCACCAACACCACGTCATCAAAGGTTAAGCCGATTCGCGTTTTGTCCCAGAGAGCCATCCTTTAGGTTCCTCAGAAAACATACACCCCTACGACCGAGTCATCGTAGGAGAAACCACAAAATTGTCGATGAACAAGAACCGGTGAGAAAAAGTGCAAAACCAGCTTACCAAGATTTTCCAAAAAAATCGACGGGCTCAACGGCCAAAACCGAAAAAAATAAGGCCCCCTGACGGCAAATGCGTTCACGGGGGCCTTGTTCAGTACCGAATGAAACAGCTATTACGCTTCGCCTTCAGGAAGGGCCGCCACCGTTTCCGCTTCCTCGCGCAGGAAATCTTCGGCGTCTTCGGCCGGCATGAAGTGTTGCACGCGCATGTTCCCGCTATCCACGACGAAGACGTGCCCTCTGTGATCCACCACAAGCCCATAGGGAAAGTTGAACTGCCCTTCGGCATTGCCGAATCCACCCCATTGAGTAATGAAGTTCCCGTCCCGATCGAACTTTTGGACCCGCTGATTCCCCGTGTCCGAGATGTAGACGTCGCCCGCACCGTCCACCGTGATCCCCCAGGGTGAACGGAATTGGCCGGGCTCCTGAGCCTGTGCGCTGCTCGCATGGCCCGGACCGATCCCACCGCCCCATTTGGCCACAAGCTGCGGGAGGACGTTCGTACTGGTATCGAACTTCTGGATACGGTGATTGCCCATATCCACGACGTACACCATCCCGTCATTCTGATCGACGGCAACGCCCCGCGCAAAATAGAATTGACCGTCGTTGTTCCCGAAACTGCCCCACTGCATCACAAATTCACCGTCTTCATCGAATTTCTGAACGCGGAAATTGGCACTATCGACGACGTACAGGTAGCCGCGCACCCGGTCGACGGCAACGGCCCAGGGAGCATTGAACTGGCCTTCCCCGTTCCCGCGACCACCGATTTTCATGAGGTATTGGCCCAGTTTCCCATCGAACTTCTGCACGCGATGGTTACTGGTATCACACACGTACACGTCACCTTTTCCATCGCACGCGATTCCCGTGGGATTGTTGAAATTCCCATTGGCCGTGCCGAAGTTCCCCCACAACAGGATGAAGTTCCCATTGCGGTCAAATTTTTGAACACGGGTGTTGCCGTTGTCGATCGCGAACAGGGATCCCTGGTTGTCGATGGCCAGCCCATAGAGCGGCGCCATGAATTCACCGCCGTGCAGCAGCGAGGCGCCGCGACCGGGTTTCCCCCATTTCCCCGTACACACGTACCCCGAGGTATTCAACAAAATATTCGCACTGGCCGGGATCGAGATATTATTGCCGGCGTCTTTGAACCAGGCGTAAACCGTTTTGGGCCCGTCACCGGGTGATAACGTCAGGGGAATCGTCGCCCCGAATTTGTGTTCCGGTTCGACTTCGATCCAGCCCGGCAAGGTGGCACCGGGAGTCATGGGATTTTCAGAAATGAAATATCCCGCCACGCCGGTATCCACGTCCCTGGCTGAAATGGTCGCCACCACGTCCAAGGAATTCGTCATGTATGCTCCGTGATTCAGGACGATATCCGGGTTCTGCGGGGCGGCCACGTCGATCAACACGGGCATGACTTCCTGTTCTTCCGACAGGGGGCTCTCGACCTCGTTCTCATCAACGCTCGTGAGGGCATAATAATAGGCCGTATCGTTCGTCAATCCGGTATGGGTATAAGGACTCGTCACCCCTTCGATGAGCGTCGCCGTCTCTTTGGACACACCGGGATCGGTACTGAAATAGAGGTTGTAAGACACGGCGCCGGGCACCTCCATCCAACTGAGCATCGCCTCCGTATCACCGGGTTTTCCCACCAACGGCACGGCAAGCGGGGCACCCGCCGCCTCTGCGACCTTGTCGGCTTTTTCCCGGCCCCTGGCGAGTTCCTCTTCGGTGGGCGCGAATTTCAAGACCCGATAGTTCCCGCTATCCACCACGTAGACGTACCCTTCTTTGTCCACCGCGATGCCGGAAGGAAAATTCACCTGGGCTTCCGTAAGCCCGCGGTTCCCCCAGGAACACAGATAGGTCCCGTTTGAATCGAACTTTTGGATCCGGTGGTTCCCGCTATCCACGACGTAGACGTTACCCAAGGCATCGCACGCCACGCCCCAGGGAGATTTAAACTGTCCGAGCCCCGTCCCTTCTCTTCCCCACTTCGCCAGGAAATTGCCACGGGAATCGAATTTCTGAATGCGATGATTGCCTTCATCGGCCACGTAAATATGGCCGGCAAAGTCCACCGTCAGACCCCGAGGGAAGTAGAAGGCGCCGTCGAAACTTCCGTCCTTTCCCCATTTGATCAAGGGGGCGCCGTCAGACTGAAATTTTTGGATGCGAGAATTACTCGTGTCCGACACGTAAAGATTCCCCTGCTGGTCCGTGGCCACCCCCCAGGGCACGTCGAACTTTCCGGCTTCGGCGCCTCGCCACGCAAAGCCGAACTTGCCCCAGGCATTCAAAAAGTTCCCGTCGGGGTCAAACTTCTGGACGCGGTTGTTGCCGCTGTCCGCCACGTACACGTGTCCTTCGGGAGCGGTCGCCAATCCTCGGGGATAATAAAACGTGCCGTCTTCCGAATCGGCTTCCCCGCCCCAGCGAGCCAAACAGTTGCCGTCCTTATCAAACCGTTGAATAGCATGATTGTCGGTATCCGCCACGTAGATGTTGCCGTCGCTGTCGAGGGCAATGCCGGTCGGTGAGCGAAACTCCCCGTCATCGACGCCTTCCTGCCCGAACTGCAGCACGGGCAAGTACGGCGACGGGATCGTCATGACTTCTTCCGATTCACGACTTTCTCCATCGGCGGTCACGACGGTGACGACGTAGTGGTAACACAACCCGTTGGCAAGGTCGTTATGCGTGTAGGGACAGGAAGGGCCTTCGATACAATTCCCCTTTTCCTTGGTGACCCCGATCACGGGGTTGAAATCGTCCTGGCTCGCAATCGGACGAGTCAGTTCATTCGGCTTGATGCTGACCCCTTGAGAAGTCTGATAGTAGACGTTGTAATACATCGCATCGGGCACGGCATCCCAACTCAGGGTAATAAACCCGTTCCCTGCGACGGCCTTGACGCCGGCGGGCGGATCGGGGAGCTTTTCCTGATCGGCATCTTCGCCGGCGCCCCAGTCCTCTTCCAAGCCTTCGACCTTTAAAACCAACCGCTGCGGAATCAGATCACAATCCAACTCAAAAAAATCCTTCATAACACCCCTCATGATATTCAAGTCATACTAAAGGTTTCTTTCGTACCCATCTGAATTTACGTACTTCTATTGTCAAATATTGAATATTTTTGAAATAAAACCAAGTAGTTGGGAAAAAAGTCTAGCAGCCCGTCATTTCCGAAGTCAAGGAAGGCACACGTTCGTTATCACGGTGTTTTCCCGAATCGCTACATGTGAGCCTGTTTGGATACATGGAACATGGTGGTTTAATGAAGAAGACGGTGCAAGCCCTGCAGATCGACAATGCACGGTATCGTGTCATCCGTTTCCGACTCCTCCCGGTCCAAGAGCACCCCCGACAACCCGGCATTGGTGGCTCCCTCAAAATCTTCCTTGAGATCATCCCCCACGTGCACGGCCTCTTCCGGCCCGACCACGTGTTGGTCCAGGGCATGTTGGAAAATCTGCGGAGCCGGTTTGGCCGACCCGGCGAGGCTGGAAATCGTAACGGAGTCAAAAAAATGCTCCAACCCTAAAGCCCGGACAATTTCAAAAAACCGCGTATCGAAATTGGAGATGACCCCAAGCTCATATCCTTGCGAGCGCAACTGCTGCAGAACCTCCGGCACCTCGGGATAGATTTCCCATGTATCCGCCGTGCTGAAGGCTTCGTAGACCTCATCGAAGTAGTCATCAAACTTTTCGAAGATCCCAACGCGATAGAACACCGCATGCACGATGTCGAACCACCAGAGTCTTTCGCATTGTTTTAATTTTTCCGGTTGCTCCACGGCAAAAATCGGCGGAGGGGCTTGACGAAAGGCGTCCTTGAACGCCCGGTTCACCTTGGTCACCATGTCAGCCGAACGCGGCACGTCATATTTTTCGGCATACCGAAGATAGACGTCGCCCACGGATCCCTTGACGTGAAACAGGGTTCCGGCCGCATCGAAAAACACGACCTTTATGCGCGATGCCGGCATGGCGATGAAGCTAGGAAGGACGGCCCCGTCCCTGACCCGACTCAGGAGTGGGCCTCTACGAGAGACAGAAAGGCGGATGTTTATTTTTTCGTGCCGGCTTTGCGTTGGGCTTGCTCAAGAGCCTTCATGCGTCGTTGATTCTTCCGGTGTTTGCGACGAAGCTCCCGATCTTTTTCTCGTCCTCTGGGCATCAATTTCTCCCCGGTCCTGGTGGGCGTGATTGCCGATAACTCAGTAAAATCCCTGGTAAACGCGTGTATGCGTTCTATCATATTCGTTCTCGTGAAGACAACCGGCACTTTGCTTGCGAGGGGCTACCTCCCATGCTAAGATTTTTCGCTTTGTCAGCACGAGTTTCATCCTTATGGCATCCCAACAACTCAGTAAAACCTACGAGCCGCAAGCCGTCGAAGCCCGGTGGGGCCAATGGTGGATCGACCAAGGCTCCTTCGGCGCCACGCCCGATTCGACGGGCCAACCCTATACGATCGTTATTCCTCCCCCCAACGTCACGGGCTCGCTGCATATCGGCCACGCGCTGAACAATACGCTGCAGGACATTCTGATTCGCTGGCGCCGCATGCAAGGACGGAACACCCTCTGGCTTCCGGGAACCGACCATGCCGGCATCGCCACGCAAAACGTGGTCGAACGGCAACTTCTCGAAGAAGGCACCCGCCGAGAGGAACTCGGGCGGGATAAGTTCATCGAACGGGTCTGGTCCTGGAAACAGCAATCCGGCAATACGATCCTCGATCAACTGAAACGACTCGGAGCGTCCTGCGATTGGTCCCGCCTGCGCTTTACCATGGATGAGGGGTTGTCCGAAGCCGTTCGAGCCGTCTTCATTCGCCTGCACCAAGAAGGCCTCATTTATCGGGGGCACAGGTTGATCAATTGGTGCCCCCGCTGTCTCACTGCCCTGTCCGACGTTGAGGTCGAGCATGAGCCGGTCCACGGCACCATGTACCACGTTTCCTATCCGTTGGCCGATGATCCCGGCACGTCCCTCGTCATCGCCACCACGAGACCGGAGACGTTACTCGGAGATACCGCGGTGGCGGTGCATCCCGAGGATCCCCGGTACAACCGGCATATCGGAAAAAACATCAAGCTGCCGCTCACCAACCGGACCGTTCCGATCGTGAGCGATTCAATCCTGGTGGATCGGGAATTCGGAACCGGCGCCGTCAAAATCACCCCGGCCCATGACTTCAACGATTTCGAGGCGGGTGAACGGCACCAACTCCCTCGCATTGCCCTGCTGACGCATCAGGCCCTCTTGAATCCCGAGGCGCTCGGGGACGCCGGAGTGGAGCAGGACATTCTGGACAACATTGCCAACCTCCCGGCAATCAAGGCCCGCCCCATTGTCGTTGACGCCTTGAAAGACCGGGGACACATGGTCAAAGCTGAAGATCACCAGATGGCCTTGGGGAAATGTTATCGCTGCAAGACCGTGGTGGAGCCGTTCCTCTCACCGCAATGGTTCGTCAGGATTCAACCGCTGGCCGACCCGGCGATTGCCGCGGTGGAACAGGGACAAATCCGCATTATTCCGGAAGAATGGTCGAATAATTATTTGGGTTGGATGCGAGGGATCAAAGACTGGTGCATTTCCCGGCAGATCTGGTGGGGACACCGCATCCCGGCTTGGTATTGCGCCGCGTGCCATCCCGAAGCCCGCCTGATTCTCGGAGGCGGGGGCAGTCACCTGATTCCCACGAATGCCGCTCCCGTGGTCTCCGAGACGGCTCCGGCCGCCTGCGCCGCCTGTGGACAGGATCAATTCATCCAGGACCCCGACGTGCTCGACACGTGGTTTTCATCGGCCCTTTGGCCCTTTTCCACCCTGGGCTGGCCTGCACACACCAAGGAACTCGAAACCTATTACCCGACTTCCACGTTGGTCACGGGGCTGGATATCCTGTTCTTCTGGGTGGCGCGCATGATCATGATGGGCCTCAAGTTTACCGGCAAGCCTCCGTTCCGCGACGTGTACATTCACGCCCTGGTGCGCGACGCCGAGGGCGAAAAGATGAGCAAATCCAAGGGGAACGTCATCGACCCCCTGACCAAGATGTCGCAATACGGAACCGACGCGCTCCGCTTTACCTTGGCCTCGATGGCCTCGCCGGGCCGCGACATCAAACTCTCTGAAAACCGGATCGAAGGCTATCGCAACTTTGCCAACAAGATCTGGAATGCCGCCCGTTTCATCCTGATGCACGCGGGCGGGCCGTCCGAATCACGGCCGGTTGCCGACCGGCCATTCGCGGATCAATGGATCTTGAGCCGGCTCAACCACGTCACCGCCGCGGTGACCGCCCGTCTCGAAGAATACCGGTTCGATCAGGCCGCCGGACAACTCTACCAGCACATCTGGCACGAATACTGCGATTGGTACCTGGAACTCATTAAACCTGCGCTGCAAAGCGGGGACTCGCCCGCTGCCCGATCGACGCGCGCCACGATGCTGCAAACGTTCGAACACCTCCAACGCCTGCTTCATCCCTTCATGCCGTTCTTGACCGAAGAAATCTGGCAAACGATCCCCCACCAGGGGGAAAGCCTCGTCCGCCAACCATTTCCGGTTGCCACCCAAGAATGGGAGAACGCCGAGGCGGAACAGACGTTCGCCGTCATCGAACAAATCGTCACCACCATCCGAACCGGGCGCGCCCTCCTGGATTACGGGCCATCAAAATCCCTGTCGATCCTGGTCACGGCAAAAGATCCGGACGAGCTTGCGCGTTTGAACGAAGTCCGAGACCACGTCGCGCACCTCTGTCGCGGAACGGTCACCATTGCCGATCAGGAAACGTGGCCGGCCGGCCGCATCCTGCATCTCGCAGTGGGAAGTTTCATGATCGGCCTGACGATCGAAGGCGAGGTGGACCTCAACAAAGCCTTGACGCGCATCGACAAACAAACCCAAGCCAAACAAAAGGAAGCCGCGCGCCTTCAAGGACGACTGGCGTCCTCGGATTTTACGGCCAAGGCCTCGCCCGAGATCGTGCAGGAATCCAAGGATCGCCTGGACCTGCTGATCGCCGAACTCTCACTTTTTGCCAGCAGCGCACAACAACTCCGGAACATGGTGTCATGAAGTCCCAAGTCATTCAGCCACTATCTCCGTTTGAACTCGAAGGGCTGGTCACGGCGGCTTTGAAAGAAGACGCGCCGCACGGCGACGTCACCACGCGCGCGCTCCTTGCTCCTGACCTTCAGGCTCAAGCCAACGTCGTGGCCAAGCAGGACCTGACCCTTGCCGGTGTGGCGGTTCTCCACGCCGTGTATCGGGTCCTGGACCCTGCCGTAGTGGTAACGGCCGCGTTCGAGGACGGCGCAACGCTTGAAGCGGGACAGACGTTTGCGACCCTTCAAGGACCGGCACATTCCATCCTGAACGGGGAACGGGTGGCGCTGAATTTTTTGCAACACCTGTCCGGCATTGCCACCCTGACCGCACGATTCCGCGCCGAGATCAGACAGTATCCCACCATTCTCGTCGATACCAGAAAAACCGTTCCCGGCCTTCGACGGCTTGAAAAATGGGCGGTCGCACTCGGCGGTGGGACCAACCATCGCATGACACTGAGCGATGGAGTCCTCATCAAAGACAATCACCTAGTGCTATTGGAAGCCCAAGGCACACCCCTCCGGGAAGTCTGCCGGAAAGCCAAGGCACGACTTTCCCGTCATTTCCGAATCTGCGTGGAAGTCGAGACCCTCGAGCAAATTGACCAAGCCCTGGACGGCGGCGCCGACGCGCTGCTCCTGGACAACATGCCCCCGGCTCTGGTCCGGGAAGCCCTGGACCTCGTCAAAGGACGGGCGCACACCGAGGTCTCGGGAGGCATTACGCTTGAGAACGTCCGCGAATACGCCGCCACGGGCGTGGATTCCATTTCCATCGGAGCCCTCACCCATTCCGCGCCCGCGGTCGATATCAGTCTGGACGTGCTTCCCGTGTCCCCTCAATAACCTGACTTGAGCATGGCGGATCCCATGCAATCCAGACCGCTGGAGACCGAAAGCATTCAGCAACGGTTGACGACACGCAGCCTGGGTCGCCCGCTTCATCTGTTTGCGGAACTCGCCTCCACCAATGCCACGGCCTTTACGCTGGCCGGCTCCGGCGCAGCTCACGGAACCGCGGTTCTGGCCGAAGCTCAAACAGCCGGGAAAGGACGACTGGGACGAGAGTGGCTCTCGCCACCCCACCTCAATATTTATTGCTCCCTGATACTCAAGGATCCAAAACTTTCGCGTCACGTGTCCTGGATTCCGCTTGTCACGGGACTCGCCCTGGCCGAAGCCACACGACGTGCCTGCGGCATTGAAATTTCGTTGAAGTGGCCCAATGACCTGCTGTACGTGGAGAAAAAAATCGGGGGCATTTTATGTGAAAGCGCGAGTCGTGGTCCGCAAGTCTCGACGTGCGTCGTGGGTTTCGGCATGAACGTCAATGGTCGGGAGACCGATTTCCCCGAAGAGCTTCGTTCGCTCGCCACCTCGTGTCACCAGGCAACCCGGCAATTTCATGATCGAAACGGCCTGATCGCCGATATGTTCAACCGATTGGAAAGTTGGTATGATTGCGTGGAATCGGAACAATTCGAACACGTTCGAAAATCGTATGAGGGGGCGTGCGTCACGCTCGGCCGGAAAGTGGAAATTGCCTGTCTGACAGGACAAACCATTCGCGGAACGGCCACCAACATCGGGAATGACGGGACGCTCATGGTGTCCACCGTGCGTGATGGCAAGAGCCACACCCTGGAGATTCGATCCGGAGACGTGAACCATCTACGATAACCCATCCTTCCTCTCCCATTTCCCGCATCAAGCGGGAAATAGGGAAAGGGTTGGGATGAGGGGGAAAAACTTTCCATGCTCCTGACGATTGACATCGGCAATACCCAAATCGTCTCCGGCGTATTCGACGGGCAGACCCTGCGGAGTTCCTGGCGTTTGGCCACGGATCACACGAAAACGGCTGACGAATACGGCATCGTCTTCGCGTCGCTCACACGGGAATCCGGAATTCAGGCCCAAGATATCCACGGGACCATTATTTCCAGCGTGGTCCCTCCGCTGACCCCGACGATTGAATCCATGATCGAAACCTTTTTCCATCACTCTCCGCTCATCGTCTCCTCTGACTTTCCTTTTGGGTTGACACTCGAATATGCCAACCCTCAGGAAATCGGGACCGACCGCTTGGTCAACGCGGCGGCAGCGTACGCATGCTATCGGACCCATCTCATCATCGTGGACTTCGGAACTGCCACGACGTTTTGCACCGTCACCAAAGACGGACGATATTTGGGGGGAGCAATCGCCCCGGGGATCAAAAACGCCGCCGACGCACTTCACAGTCATACGGCCAAATTACCCGAAGTCGAGCTGACCCGGCCGAAAAGCGTGATCGGAACCGATACGACGAGCAGCATCCAATCCGGGTTGATGTTCGGTTACGCGGGGCTGGTCGATGAAATGGTTGCCCGAATCGAACAGGAACTTGGTCACTCGACCAAGGTCGTCGCCACCGGCGGCCTGGCCCCGATTCTTGCGCCGATCTCCCGGACCATCCAGGAAATCCGGCCGTCGCTCACGCTGGAGGGTCTGGAATTACTCTATCGCCGTCAAACCGGACAGTAGGCGCCTTTCGGATAGACGTTCCGGCACAAACCGGAACCCCTTCTTTCTTCTGAATCTTTCCATCGTTTTTTTCACTTTTTCGGGTTGACTTACCCGGCCTTGATGACTATCTGAGCAAGACACCCGAGCCGCGAAATGAGCGATAATCTTCAACAATCAGATGAAGTTCGTGGAGAAGACGCAGTATCCACGCCGCTTTCCGATAATTGCGATACCGAGTCAGCCGACACGGATGCAGAAGGATCCCCTGAAAATCAACAAGAAAAGGGCGAAGTTTCCAGTCTGGCCGACCAACTTCTGGAAAAAGACGAAAAACTGCACACCCTGAATGACAAATATTTGCGTCTGGCCGCTGAATTCGACAACTACAAACGTCGGGTTCAACGCGACCAACAGGACAAAGTCCGGTTTGCGAACGAAAAGTTGTTCAAGGACTTGCTGCCCGCCTTGGACAACCTGGAACGGGCCCTGCAATCCGGCCGCGAGCAAGGCCGAATCGAGGGGCTGTTGGAAGGGGTTGACCTCACATACAAACACTTTCTCGATACCCTCCAAAAAATGGGCATCAAACAAGTTTCGAGCGTGGGAGAAGTCTTTGATCCGGCCAAACATCAAGCCGTGGGGCAGGTCGAATCCGACACCATCCCCGAAAATGTCATCGTCGATGAATATCAGAAAGGGTATTTTGTCCACGATCGGATATTGCGACCAGCCATGGTGACCGTCGCCAAGGCCAAAGAACCGGATAATGGAGGAACCTCTGATTTATTGTGATAGCGGGATGCAGGGCAAGGCGTCCCGGAGCGAAACCCGAGGCTTATCAGAGAGATAGGTGAGGGTTGAGCGAGGACACAACGCAGCCATGCGCCCGATAGTGCATTAAATCAGAGGTTCCTGGAGAAGGACAGCAGGAAGGAGCCGAAGCATGAGCAAGATTATTGGAATTGACCTTGGAACGACGAACTCGTGTATCGCGATCATGAGCGGGACCGACCCGGAAGTGATTGCCAACTCGGAGGGCGGACGCACCACACCGTCCGTGGTGGCGGTAACTGACAAAGAAGAACGGCTGGTCGGCCAGATTGCCAAACGTCAGGCTATCACGAACGCCGAGAACACCATTTTCTCGGTCAAACGCCTGATGGGAAGAAAGTTCAATACCAAGGAAGTCAAAACGGCCACCGAACGGTTGCCTTATAAGATTCTCGCCGCTTCGAATGGGGACACGCACGTGGAAATCCAAGGCAAACAATACAGCCCTCCCGAAGTGTCGGCGATGATTCTCCAAAAAATCAAACAGACGGCCGAAGACTTTTTAGGGGAAAAAGTGACGGAGGCGGTGATTACCGTCCCCGCGTATTTTGACGACAGCCAACGCCAAGCCACCAAAGACGCGGGCCAGATCGCGGGGCTCAACGTCCTTCGGATCATCAATGAACCTACGGCGGCCTCGTTGGCGTACGGCCTGGAGAAAAAGAAAGAAGAACGCATCGCCGTGTACGATCTGGGCGGCGGCACCTTTGACATTTCGATCCTCGAAATCGGGGACGGCGTGTTCGAAGTGAAGGCCACCAACGGAGATACCTTCCTGGGCGGGGACGACTTCGACCTTCGCATCATCGATTGGCTGGTGGACGAATTCAAGAAGGATCAAGGGATTGATTTGAAGAACGACCGGATGGCGCTGCAACGTCTGAAAGAAGCTGCGGAACGGGCCAAAATCGAACTATCATCGGCCCAGGAGACGGAAATCAATCTGCCCTTCATCACCGCCGACGCCAGCGGGCCCAAGCATCTGGTGCTCAAACTCTCCCGGTCCAAACTGGAGCAACTCGTTGACGACCTGATCACCCGCTCCATCGAACCCTGCAAGAAAGCCTTGGCCGACGCCGGCGTTTCCGCCGGCGAGATCAATGAAGTGGTGCTCGTCGGCGGCATGACGCGGATGCCCAAAGTCATCGAACGGGTGAAGGCTTTCTTCGGCAAGGAACCCCATAAAGGCGTGAATCCCGACGAAGTCGTGGCGATCGGCGCCGCCATCCAGGGCGGCGTCCTCAAGGGCGACGTCAAGGACGTGTTGCTGCTGGACGTGACTCCCCTGTCCCTGGGCATTGAAACGCTGGGCGGCGTCTTCACGAGGCTGATCGACCGCAACACCACGATTCCGACCAAGAAGAGCCAAATTTTCTCCACCGCCTCGGACAATCAGACCGCCGTGACCATTCGGGTCTTTCAAGGCGAACGGGAAATGGCCAATGATAATAAACTGCTCGGCCAGTTCGATCTGGTGGGAATCCCCCCGGCCCCGCGAGGAATGCCGCAAATCGAAGTCACGTTCGACATCGACGCGAACGGGATCGTCCACGTTTCGGCCAAGGATATGGCCACGCAAAAAGAGCAGTCCATCAAGATCACGGCGTCGAGCGGCCTGAGCAAGGAAGAAGTCGAGCAATTGGTGAAAGACGCCGAGGCGCACTCCGAAGAGGATAAAAAACGGCGCGAAACCGTGGAAATCCGAAACCAGGCCGACTCCCTGGTTTATGGAACGGAAAAGAATCTCCAGGAACACGGAGACAAAATTCCCGAGGAGGAGAAAACTAAGATTCAGGAAGCGATCGACGGCATGAAGACGGCGATGGAGGGAGACGACGCGGAAGCCATGAAAGCGGCCATGCAGACCCTCACGACCGCGTCGCACAAGCTCGCGGAAGAAATGTATAAAAAGACGTCGACCGAAACCGGAGACGGAAGTAACACCGGAGACGGCTCAAGCCCCAACGGTGAAGCCACGAATGGGACGCAACAAGACGAAAAAGTCGTCGATGCCGAATTCGAAGAGGTTGATAAGGAAAAATAGTCGGGAATGACCGATTTGGAGTGTGGACGGCTACTTTGATATCCATGACAAGCAACGAACGGAAAAGATGGCTAGCGTGACCAAACGGGATTATTATGAAGTACTCGGAGTCGATCGAGCCGCCTCTGATGACGAGATCAAGAAGGCTTTCCGGAAGCTTGCCCGCCAGCACCACCCCGACTTGCAGAGTGACCCGCAGCTCAAGACAAAAGCAGAAGAAAAGTTCAAGGAAGCCAATGAAGCGTACGAAGTCCTGAGCAATCCGGAGTCGCGACAGCGGTACGACATGTTCGGACATTCGGCGGGCCAGCAGGGGTTCGGCGGAGCCGAAGGGTTTGATTTTAATCGAGGATTCGGCGATGTGTTCGGGGACATTTTTGAAGACTTCTTTGGAGGGGGGAGAGGAGGTCGAAGCCGACCCGAACAGGGTAATGACCTGCAATACAACCTGGAACTCTCCTTTGAAGAAGCCATCGAGGGAAAAGAAGCCAGGCTTAAAATCCCGCGATGGGAAGGCTGCGACTCCTGTAAAGGAACGGGAGCCAAATCGGCCGATGCCGTCCAACAATGTCGCGGCTGCCAGGGCACCGGGCAAATTCGGCTGCAACAAGGCTTCTTCTCGATCAACCGGGCCTGCGGGCAGTGTCAGGGCACCGGGCAGATTATTACGGACCCCTGTTCCACTTGTCGCGGGCAAAAACGGGTGTACCGGGAACGGACCTTATCGGTCACCATTCCCGCGGGGATCGATACCGGCATGCGCTTTCGCTTGGCTCGCGAAGGTGAACACGGTATGAATGGCGGCCCGCCAGGTGACCTTTACGTGGCGGTCGCAGTCAAACCCCATCCGGTCTTTACCCGAAAAGCAAACGACATTCTCGTCGAGTTGTCGCTCGACATGGTCACAGCCGCCTTGGGCGGCAAAGTGGACGTGCCGACCCTCAAAGGCAAAACCAGCGTCAAAATTCCCGAAGGCACCCAACACGATCACGTTCTTCGACTCAAGGGATTGGGCGCACCCGCGCTGAAAGGTCGCACCACCGGCGATCAACTCGTTCGGATCAACATCACCATTCCCACGAAACTGTCGGCAAGACAGCGGGAAATGCTGACCGCCTTCGCCGAAGAAAGCGGGACTGCGTCAAACGACCAGGGAGACGGCCTGTTCGGCAAGGTGAAGAACATGTTCGAATAGGCGACAGCCTTTAAACCTACCCTATTCTCTCCGCGCCCCTTTGCCACATGCCGGTCTTTTTCATTCAGTCACACCGGATATCCAACCACACCGTCACGATTGACGGTCCCCTCCTCTCGCACCTTTCAAAGAGCCTCCGCATTCGTGAAGGCGAGAACATTTGGGTCGGAGATGAGCACCGGTTTCGATACCGGGTTCGGATCGACCACCTGGATCAGAAATCGCTACAGGCCTCCATCCTTGAAACAATCAAAGGTCCACCCGCGCCATCGGCAGACGTTGTCCTGGCTCAGGCCATTCTGAAAGGGGATCGCATGAACTGGGTGATTCAAAAAGCCACCGAGCTTGGAGTCACCGGCATGATTCCGTTGCTTTCGTCGAGGGTAATCGCCCGTCCGCCGGCCAGTCGGGTCCAAACTGTACGGGAACGGTGGCAACGGATCGCGATCGACGCCGCCCAACAATCGGAGCAATGGGCGTTCCCCGGCGTCAACCAACCCATGACTTTGTCCGAACTGTCCAAGCACGTTCCACGCGCGGCGCTCCGGTGTGCGTTATTCGAACGAAGTGGCGAACGAAACCTCGGGTCCCTTTCCATCGATCAGATGTTCCAAGGCACCATCGTACTGGCAGTCGGCCCCGAAGGCGGATGGACGCCGGAAGAAATGCAGGAACTCCTCGACCAACGCTTTCAACCAATTTCACTGGGCAAAAACATCTTACGCAGCGAAACCGCACCATTGGTGGCGCTGAGCATCCTGCAACATCAATTGGGAAATTTGGGATAACCTGGTCTGGCAGGAGTACAGGTTAAGATGCAGGGGCAATCCTGAGGATCGTTCCGCCCTCGCCTACGGCGAAGCCGACGTTGGAATCGGGGAAAGATAACCCATAGAGGCTGAAGGGTTTGGAGAGTTCCGGTTCGTTCCACGTAAAGCCGGCGTCCGTGGTTGTCAGAAACGCGCCTCGCTCGCCAATAATCCAACCGGCACGGAACCCGATAAACTGGACTTTTAGAAAGTCCGGCGGTCTGATACAGGGAGACCCGCACGGCAGGGTGCGATCAACCCATTTTTCTCCGCCGGTGATCGTTTGAAAGATGGCACCCTGGGATCCCACGACCCACCCGCCCTCGGGATCCGTAAAGTACAGATCGAAAAACGTCGTGGCACTGTCGGTGGTCTGCTGAATCCAGTTTTGCCCCCCATCCCGCGTGACGAGAATCGTCCCGATCGCGCCGACCGCCCAACCGTTTTGCGGATCGATAAACTGCACGCCAAACAAATCCACGGCCGTCGAACTGCTTTGATCCTCCCACGTCACGCCGCCGTCCACGGTCCGCAGGATGGTGCCCCGGTCTCCGACGACCCAGCCCTGCGACGGATTCAGGAAATACACGTCATAGAGTGCGGCCCCCACCCCGGCAACCTGCCGGAGCCACTGTTTCCCGTGGTCCTTTGTATGCAGAATAGTCCCGTTCTGGCCGACGATCCACCCGTGTTGAGGATCCGTAAAATAGACACTCGTCAGCAGGGCCGCCGTGCGACGTGTCACCGGCTGCCACGTCTCCCCGGCGTCCTCCGTCTTCAGAACCGTGCCCCCGGCGCCTACGGCCCAGCCGTATTGTACGCTGACGAAAAACGTCCCGAGCAGCGTGGATTTGGTCCCGCTGTTCTGGATGCTCGAAACTACGTTCTCCCCGGCGTGGACCTGACCGGCCAAGCCCGGGAGAGAGACCAGCCCCACGACCATCAACCCAAGGAGAGCATGAAAAAAGGAAACAACGACTTTCACGGTGTCTGGTCGGTTCTCCAAGGCTCTTGCGTGTAATCGTAGAAAAATTCCTTGTGCGGCAATCCCCGCGGAAGAATCTTGAATTCACCCGCCACGGCACTCAACCACTGCTTCCGTGAACAACACCGGCCGTTTTTGAGCACGTCCCAGGACCCGCGACGTACGACGATTTCCCCTTTGGTGGGATCCACGTAAAACCCTTCGGGATGCCCAAACCCGAACACGTGCCGCCGGGGCACCTGAACCTTGATTTCCTTATCCGTCCAGGAAACGACCACGGCCGCCACCCCGTTCACCAGCACTTCCGTTCGTGAGACGTCGGGTCCCAATCGATAGTTCTTCCAATCGTGGGCGTCGGTATTCAATTCCAGACGCGTCGCCTCCGCGATTTTCAGAAACTCGCCGAACCCTTCACCCTTCAACGTCACGATCTCATCGATCCCGGCTTCCTTCGGTGAATAGGACGTCACCTTCGGCGTCTGCACGGTAAATGAGCCCACTTCCAATTCCACCACACCCTGCTTGGCACAACAGGTTCCGTCGGGCTTGGGAATCGTGGCTCCCCGCTTCACGACAACGGGACCGGACTTCGCGCTATAAGGCACCCACACATTGATTTCATCATCTTGCCACCGGTGAATAATGGCGGGCACGCCCCCGATTTCCACCCGGTTCTGACCGGGATCGAAATCGAACGCGTACGCCGTACTCCCCGCTTCGGAAAATACTCCGAAATTTTTCCCCTTAATATAGACCAGAGTGCCGATCGGTCCCTGAGTCGGGAACAATCCATCGGATCCGGGTTCGACCAATTCGAATTGGCCCAAGATCCTCGCACGCCCGTCCTGTTGAAACGTCACGGGCCCACTCACGGCGTTGAGCGGCACGTGGACCACGATGGTGCGCGGAGACCATTTGGCAATCGTCACAGGTTTGCCGCCGATCGTAATCGCATCATTCGGCCCCTTGGCATCCCCGAACTGTTGCCCGCTCAGCACGACCTTGGTTCCGACGGGCCCTCTGTTCGGCGAGAACGAAATACTGGGGATCAAGGAAACCGGCATGGGATTACTCTCGGCATATTTGACCGGCGCGCAACAGGACCCATCCGGCAGCGGATCGGAAGAAGCCAGTTGCACGACCACGTCACCGGACTTGGCATTGGCCGGGATCTTGACGTCAATCTTCCCGGGCCGCCATTTCAGGATTTCTGACAGGATGCCGTTGACCAACACGCGATTCACGCCGAACATGGTATTGGGATCGCGTGATCCCGCGGTATTGCCGAAATGCTCACCCTCGATCGTAAGCACCGAGCCGGGTTCCGCTTCCGGCGGGACCAGCTTGGTAATCTTCACCTGCTGAATCGCAAACCGGCCCGCGACCGTGGCGCCTTTCGATCCCGACACGGTGACGTCGCCGCTCTTGGCGCCGAGCGGGACCTTCACCATGACCAAGTCAGGCTCCCAAAGTTGAATCAACGCGGGCACGCCATTGAAATCCACCCGATTTTCCGCAGTTGAGACAAACTCCCCGAACGCGGCCCCGCCAATCGTCACGGTGGCCCCCGGAGGCCCCGAATCCGGAAACAATTCAGCCTGGACAAACGAAGCCGTTGCACACACAACCAATAAAGCAAGAAACACGTTTCTCATACCGCAATGACCCTTTCCATGCTCAAGACTGATATTTCAAATCCGGACGCATCGACGCGTCCCGAGGACTGAAACGAAAAGTAGCCGCGCCACAGTACATGACGCGGCCACTCTATACTTTATAACGCGGCACTTTTTGCCGTCAACCAACGGCAATGATTAAGACAAAAACTTCGGTCAACCCAAAAACGTCGATAGCACGGCGTTTCCGGCCGGTATATCGTTACCGGTCAGAACTGGTATTTCATGTTGAGGCTGACGCCCCAGAACTGAATATCATCCGTCATCACTGTGTATTGAACCCGCGCACCGCCGGGGCTACGCGCGGAGTCATGACTGCGGAGTTGATTCCACTCTGTTGGATCACTCTCGAATTCACCGAAATCCGCCCACCGGAACTTGAGCCCGATACTCACCGGGTCACTGACCTGATAATCCACCCCGGCGAGCACTTGATATCCGAACAGCGTATCCGAGAGTTTAGCTCTCGCGATGCTGGTCGTACCGGCAAGCCGTCGATGCAACGCGTCTTTTTGCTCATCAGTAGCCGCAGTATCGTTGAATGTTGAGATCGCGGCGGGATCATGATTACGTGTCCATTTATTAAAGTAATCCAGCGAAACTCGGGCTAACCCTATGCCAAACCCCACGTATGGTGTAAATTTCGAGTCCGAACGGTAGTCATAATACAGGTTGGCGAAAAAGTTGTGCGACAGCACGTCATCGACACCACCTTCGATAAGAGCAAGTTCCTGTGCAACCTTATCTTGGGTCACATCATCAGATACAGCACCACCACCAGCTATGTCTCTGCTATCATAGGTCGTCCCGCGATAGAAATATTCCGCCTCACCCCTAAAGCTTCCCATGCGATACCCCAGGGCTGCACCCGCCAAAATACCAGAACCTCCATCAAACGCATTAGACCATGCCGAGGGAGGCGGATTGCAATCTTCTGGGGGCACAAGATAACCACCAGATCC
Organism: Nitrospirales bacterium; assembly: GCA_965204475.1. Lineage (GTDB taxonomy): Bacteria > Nitrospirota > Nitrospiria > Nitrospirales > UBA8639 > Bin75. The sequence goes on along the minus strand of OZ241988.1, from coordinate 391,812 downwards.
ATCATTATTGATGAACCCGTCACATTTCGTTCCAACATCATTATCGGAGCTGTTGACATCGAGGCCTGGAGCCACCGCAACGCCTAAGTCCATTCCCAGGTAAAACCCGTCCTCGGCCCATACCGGACCGACGGACACAACCAACGCCATAACCAACAGCACGAATAAGAATTTTTTCATGATGTCACCTCTCTTTTTCTATAAAGTGATCTCTTCATCCTTTGGCAAGCCATTTTTAGTGCAGCAGCATTTATAGCACGAGGTTTTTGTCGTCAATAAGTGGCTCTTGTTCGGGACGTATGAGAACGCCAGGTCGAGAACAACCTAGATAGTGGCGCAGGTCAGGTTAGCGAAGCGTAACCTGACATCCTCGTTGTTCGGTGGGGCAGAACGCGTCGGATTACGCTACGCTAATCCGACCGACTCTCCCCCTCACCCTGCCCTCTCCGGCCGGGGAAAGGGTTCTATAAGGTTATGGCGAGGTTCCGGTCAAGCGGGCAATTGTTCTGGATACAACGATTCGGACCGTTCCGTTAGTGCCGGTCAGAACTGATACTTCATATTGAGGCTGACGCCCCAAAATTCAATGTCATCCGTTCTGATATAGTAGGCCACGGGCTTTCGGGAATTCCCGGCTACGGATGCATGTCCGCGGAGCCGCGTATATTCCGACTCGTCTTCGAATTCCCCGAACATCGCGTACCGGAACTTGAGCCCAATCGTGAGCGGCTCGCTTACCTGATAATCCACGCCGGCCAACGCCTGAAACCCGAGCAGCGTATCGGTCATGGTGGCCTCGTCATTCGACAACAAACCCGCTAATCGTTGATTCAACTCCACATCACCATGTGGTGGCTTGATGACGTCGATCTCATCGCCATTCGGGTTGCGATGCCACCGCGTTCGGTATTGGACTGAAACCTGGGCGAGCCCGATGCCACCCCCCACATACGGGGTAAACTTCGAGTCCGAGCGGTAATCGTAATACAGGTTGGCAAAGAAGTTGTGCGACATCAGATTATCGACGGCATCCTCGACGCCATCGTTGACGTATTGCCTAGTACCATCAATAGTATCAGTATCACTGGGTCGCCAGTCGTCGGCGGGAAAGTAGGGTTCGTCCGTGCTGCCATACCGGGTGCCGCGATAGAAATATTCACCCTCGACCCTGAAGCTGCCCAGGCGATACCCCACGGCCAATCCCGCCAGAATCCCCGAACCTCCATCAAACGACTCCGTCGCGGGCCCCCAAGACGCAGGATCTTCTCCACAGGCACCCTGAGGAGTCTGAACGTCACCGAAGATAGTCCTGTCGCATAGAACGCCCGGGAAACCATCCGGTGCCGAGTCCGTGGTCCAATCATCGAATCCTCCGGTCTGAACGTCCATGTCCGGGGCCACGGCCACGCCTACATCCATTCCCAGGTACAACCCGTCCTTGGCGAACACCGAGCCGGAAGAAAGCACCAACCCCATGACTAGCAGCACAAACAGGAATTTTTTCATGACGTCACCTCTCCTTTTATAAACATCACTGCATGCCTTAGGCCTAACCGTTTTTTTAATGGAGCGAAGTTTATAGCAGGGCGTTTTTGTCGTCAATAAAAGGCATTTGCCATGAATAATTAAACCTTTAGGTCAATTTTATATTAGTTGGCAGGGTTGTGACATCAGATTTTCATGGCACGACATTCTCGACTTCTCCAGGCGGCATGAGATGCCGCCTGGAGAAGTCGAAGATAAGAGAGCACGATAAGATCGCGCAGCTACAAATACTACGTCCGCAGATTCCTCGCTTCGTTCGGAATGACAAATTGGGGCTATTTTTATACCAACGACGGGACCGCCCGCCGGAGAATGGTTATGGCGAGGTTTTGGTCAAGCGGGAAATCGTGGCAGATGCAGCGTTTCTGACTTCAACTTCCTTCGCGCTTTTTTCGAGGTCCCGCAACAAAGGAAGAGCATCTGTGACACCGAAATCGCCGAAGGCCTCGACGCTACGGACCTTCACGTACACGTCGGAATGGTTCAACAAAGCCGGCAGGATATCGACAATTCTCTCGTCCTTGGCCTGCACGAACTCCTCGATCGTCCGTCTGGCGGCCACCGGTTCATAGAGGGTGTGGGCTTGTTGCATGCTATGTATACCTTCGGGAATCCAGTCAGGGTTGTCGGATACTGCTGGAGCAGCATCCTGAGCAAGTTTGGCGCGTAACTCTTTCAGGAAGACGCGATGGGCGTCCTGGTTCCGATGAATCTGCCCGTCTACGATTTCGCCGAGAAAATGATAATAGGGATTGGTCAGGAAATTATGCAGAGAGTCCAGGTAGGGCAAGGTTCCCGAAGACGTGAGCGCGGCTCTCTCCTGAACCGTAATTTCAAACAACTGGCCTTTCTCGTGATGTGCGATCCTGAACGTTCCCGTCAGCACCGTGCCATATCGATTGATGCCAAACTGCCTGCCCCTGGTTTCCTCATACGAACCGGTCAGGGTCAACGCGTGCGGTTGATTCTTCTCCCGCACAATCTCGAAACCCACCGCAATCAATTTGGTCCGAATGTCCGCCGGGGCATCCCACAACAGCCTCCCGCGGGTCTTCCAGGTCGAGGCCTGCACGTCCACGTATATCGTATTGGCCGTCCGAAGGGTGGAGAAGACTGCCGGATCGGTCAAATACTCTACCTTCGCCTGAGCACGATCAGGTGCAAACCCGCAGACCATGACCAGCATGGCTATCGGGAACAGCCTATGCGCTTTCATGCGTATCCCGAAAAGCAACGGTTACGAATCACCGGGCAACAGTTGGACAATCAATTCAAGCTCGACGGGAACGCCCAAGGGCAATTCGGCCACTCCCACGGCCGCGCGCGCGTGCCGTCCGGCCTCGCCGAAGATCTCCACCAGCAAATCGGACGCGCCGTTGATCACATAGGGCTGCTCCCTGAACCCTTCGTGAGAGGCCACGTATCCCGTCATCTTGACGATGCGTTGCACACGGTCCAGAGAACCCGCGGCCTGACGGATATTGGCCAAGGCATTGAGTAACGACACCTGTGCCGCTTCGTAGCCTTCTTCCTTGGAAAGATCACGTCCCACCTTTCCCTGAAACACGATCTGCCCGTCGCGGCTGGGCACCACGCCGCTGATGAAGAGCAGGTCACCGACTCGAACGGAGGGCACGTACGTGGCTACGGGTTTGGGTGGCGCCGGCAGGGTCAGCCCCAGGGATGTGACGCGTTGTTCAAAAGACATGGCGGAGGAAGCTTACGAGGAACGGCGACGTTGACGCAACTGATATTTCCTCACGGCCCGGTTATGTTCGGCAAGCGTTGTCGAGAACTCGTGGCTCCCGTCATTACGAGAGACGAAATACAGATATTCGGTCGTTTCGGGATAGAGCGCCGCGTGGATTGCGGCGCGCCCCGGATTGGCAATCGGCCCCGGTGGCAACCCGACGACCCGGTAGGTATTGTAAGGACTGTCGATCGACAAATCTTTTTTGCGGAGATTGCCGTCGAACTGATGCACGGCGTAGATGACGGTCGGGTCGCTTTGCAACGGAATATCTTTTTGCAGTCGATTGTGAAACACGCCGGAAATCAAGGCGCGTTCATCAGGCCTGGCCGTTTCTTTTTCGATCACCGACGCCAACGTCATGACCTGGTGCAAGGACAGGTCCAATTCCGCGGCCCGTCCCCGGTCTTCTTCGCTCACGGTCTGCTTGAACCGGGCCACCATTGCTTCGATCAATCGTTCGGGTTTCACGTGACGGGCAAACCGATAGGTATCGGGAAACAGATAGCCTTCCAGGGTATCGACGGACAGCGATAGGGTTTGAATAAAAGCCGGGTCTTTGGCGCACAGGAGAAACGCGTCGCGATCGGCCAAACGTTGTTCGTGCAACAAGCCGGCAATCTGGCTCATTGAAAAGCCTTCGGGAATCGTGACCGCATACTGGATGACCTCGCCCCTGACAATTTTCTCCAGAATATTCGACGGCTCCATGCCGCCGTGAAATTCATATTCCCCTGGAATGATTTTTCGATCCAGCCCTTCGAGGCGACCCAGCCACACAAATGCCCAATCGCTCTTGATCAGCTTCTGCCGTTGTAGTCGTTCCGCCACGTCGGACAAGGAGGCGCCTTCGGCAATTTCCACGACAACCACCCGTGAGGAATTGCCAACCGGCTGGAGTTGGTTCAGCACCGCGAAGCCGGCACCAAATCCCAGCAGCAGTATACCGGAAACGATGAGGAAAGCTTTTTTGAGCATCAATGATTCAACGTGAGGACGAAGATTGTCATTCGTTGACAATGCCCCTCACCCCAGCCCTCTCCCACGAAAAGGAGAGAGGGAGTTCCCCTCCTTTGCCTGCCCTGCTTGTCCTGAGCAGAGCCGAAGGAAGCGAAGTCGAAGGGTAAGGACGGGAACTTTTTCCGAAGAGGGAAAAGTCGGGAGGTAGAGCCGGGCTCAGGACTGTCCCGAGACCTGCGCCTCGACCAGGTGAAACACTTTTTCGAGGGCCTGGCTCAATTTCTCAGGATGCTTCCCGCCGGCTTGAGCCATTTCGGGCCGCCCCCCGCCCGATCCTCCGATTTCGCGCGCCATTTCCTTGATCAATTTCCCCGCCTGCAACGTGTGGATCAGGTCGGGGGACACGATCACCAACAAGGAGACTTTGTCCTCCGCAACCGAGCCCAATGCGATTACGCCCTTGGGGACCTTGTTCCGCACCTTGTCGGAAAACAGCCGAAGTTCCTGCATGGATAGACCCTGGGCCTCCTGAACGTGCACGGGAATTCCTCGAATCTCCCGAACTTGGGCCTCGTCACCACCGGCGCTCCGGTCCATCAGTTTCAATTTGAGTTGTTCGAGTTCCCGCTCCTTTTCCTTCAACAGGGCAACGAGTTTCCGTGTTTTCGGCACGATTTCCGACGGGCTGCTTTTCAACAACTCCGCCAATTCCCTGATGTCGGATTCCAGTTTTTTCCCGTGATCCAACGCCCCTGTCCCGGTCAGCGCTTCGATGCGCCGCACCCCGGATGCGACCCCGCCTTCTGCAGTAATACGGAACGAACCGATCTCTCCCGTATGGTGGCAATGCGTGCCCCCGCACAATTCCTTGCTGAATTCCCCGATCCCCACCACCCGTACCTGTTCCCCGTATTTATCGCCGAAAAACGCCAGGGCTCCGGCGTGAATGGCTTCCTGGATACCCATGAGGTCGGTTTGGACGAGCGTATTGCCCAACACGTGAAAATTGACCATGGCTTCGATTTCTTCGAGGTCCCGGGTGCGTAACGGCTTGAAGTATGAAAAATCAAAACGCAACCGGTTCGGGGCGACCAGCGAGCCATACTGTTTCACGTGAGGACCCAACACTTCACGAAGCGCCGCGTGGAGGAGATGGGTGGCTGTATGATTCCGGGCCGCGCCGTGGCGGGTCGTCGAGTCCACCGACGCGGCCAATCGCTCGCCCTTCCGCACGCGCCCGGCCACCACCTTTCCCTTGTGAAGCAGAAGCTTGCCGCCAACCTTGGTGGTTTCCCGGACATGAATCCGGCCCTCCGAACCCGTCAACGTCCCCTGATCTCCAACCTGGCCACCGCCTTCAGGATAGAAGGGCGTGGCGTCCAGGACCAGTTCGACGTCATCCCCTTCCACGACTTCCTCCGCCAAAGCGTCTCCCTTGAGCATGGCCTGCACCACGCTCTCGGATTGAAGCGCCTGATACCCGAGGAACTCCGTAGGACGAAGTTGTTGCGCGAGTTCGGTGATGAGCGGCATCTCCTGTTCCGCGACGAAGACGGCCGACTTGCGTGCCCTATCACGTTGCTCTTCCAACGCTCGTTGAAAGCCTTCAAGATCGGTGACCAACCCGTGTTCACGAGCGGCCTCTTCGATCAAATCCAAGGGAAAGCCATACGTGTCGTAGAGTTTGAAGACGCTCTCGCCGTCCAAAGACCCGGCCGTGGCTTCGCCGACCATGCGATTCAGGATGGGCAACCCTTGATCCAACGTTCCGATAAAGCGTTCTTCTTCACCCTCGACAACCGTGCGACACGTCTCACTCGCCCCGGCCAGTTCGGGATACGCTTCTTTCATTTCGGTTGCCACCGTGCCGGTCAATTCATGCAGAAAAGGTTCGGTCACGCCCAAGAGCCGGCCATGGCGTGACGCCCTGCGCAAAATGCGTCGCAACACGTATCCCCGGCCTTCGTTCGACGGCAGAATCCCGTCCGTGATCATAAAAATGATGGCCCGCAAATGATCCGCAACAACCCGCATGGAACGATCGGAAGCTTCGGCTTTGCCGTACTCGCAACCCGTCCGATCGGCAATCGCCGAAAGCAACGGCATGAACAGGTCGGTCGCATAATTGCTGTCCACGCCCTGGACCACGGCGGCAAGCCGCTCAAGCCCCATGCCGGTGTCGATGCTGGGTTTCGGCAACGGATGCATGTTACCTTCGGCATCGCGGTCGAACTGCATGAATACCAGATTCCAGATTTCCAGGTACCGGTCGCAATCGCACCCCACGGCACACGAGGCCCGCCCGCATCCGAGGGCCGCGCCCTGATCGATGTGAATTTCAGAACAAGGCCCGCAGGGCCCGGTCTCTCCCATTTGCCAAAAATTATCCTTGTACCCGAGTCGCACGATCCTGGCCGCGGGCACGCCCACGTTGTTCTCCCACAATTCGAAGGCCTCATCATCGTCCTGAAAGATCGTGATCCACAACTGATCCGCGGGCAGGCCCAGCGTCTTGGTCAGATAGTCCCAGCCGTAATGGACCGCGTCCTTTTTGAAATAGTCGCCGAACGAGAAATTGCCGAGCATTTCGAAGAACGTATGATGGCGCCGGGTATATCCGACGTTTTCCAGATCATTGTGTTTGCCCCCGGCTCGCATGCACCGCTGAACGGACACGGCGCGGGAATAGGAACGTTGTTCTTCTCCCAGGAACACCCGCTTGAACTGGTTCATGCCCGCGTTGGTGAACAGGAGCGTGGGGTCGGCCTGAGGAAGCAACGACGCGCTGGGAACCACGGCATGGTCCGCCGCATGGAAAAAATCCAGAAACGACTGTCGAAGCTCATTGGCGTTCAGGGACATTGGGAAGGGCAGACTCCTTTGAAGGTTCCTCTTGGCATTTGTCTATGTTCACTCATTGCCACCCTCTCCCCTGGCAGGAGAGGGCTGGGGTGAGGGGGGTGCCGTGATGCAGGGCTTCTTTCTAGACTTTCCCCCGCGCCGGGGCCGGGGGTTTTTCCGCTTCCGCTTCGGTGGAACCCGCGTCTTTCGGCATTGCAACCAGTCCGGCTTTTTCCCGGATTTGCGTTTCAATTTCTCCGGCAGTCTCAGGGTTCTCCTTCAGAAATATTTTTGCGGCCTCACGGCCCTGGCCCAACCGCTCCTCGCGAAACGAATACCACGCTCCGGCCTTATCGACGATTTTCTTTTCAACGCCCAGGTCGATGAGCTCCCCGACCTTGGACACGCCCTCGGCGAACATGATGTCAAACTCGGCTTGCCGAAAAGGAGGCGCCGTCTTGTTTTTCACGACCTTGACGCGAACCCGGCTCCCGATCACCTCCTGACCATCCTTGATGGACTCGATCCGCCGGATGTCCAACCGCACCGAAGAATAAAACTTCAGAGCGTTCCCTCCGGTCGTGGTTTCGGGATTGCCGAACATCACCCCGATCTTCATCCGGATCTGGTTGATGAAGACCACCGTGGTCAGGGATTTGGAAATGGCTCCGGTCAATTTGCGGAGGGCCTGGGACATGAGGCGCGCCTGAAGCCCCATGTGCGAATCCCCCATTTCCCCTTCGATTTCGGCACGAGGCACCAAGGCGGCGACGGAGTCCACGACCACCAGATCAATCGCGCCGCTTCTGACCAATGTCTCGGCAATCTCCAGGGCTTGCTCTCCGGTGTCGGGTTGGGCCAGCAATAGATCGTCGGTTTGAACCCCCAATTTTTTCGCATAGGAAACGTCCAGTGCGTGTTCCGCGTCGATGAACGCCGCGGAGCCCCCCGCTTTCTGCGTTTCCGCAATGGCATGGAGACACAAGGTGGTTTTCCCCGAGGACTCCGGACCAAAAATTTCCACCACTCGCCCTCGCGGCAATCCACCGACGCCCAAAGCCAGATCCAGGGCCAACGACCCCGTGGAGGTGGCCGGCACGTTCTCCGACACGTCGCCATTTCCCAGTTTCATGATCGAGCCTTTCCCAAACTGCTTTTCAATTTGGGTCATGGCCAGTTCCAGTGCTTTCATTTTCCCCTGATTTTCCGATGTTCGATCGCTCATAACGCCTCCTCGATTCAAGTCATCACGTCTCTATCATACTGAAAACCCGAGAGGAGGCCAACCATCCTTCGCAAAGAAAAGACAGCTCATTCTCACGCATCCAGGGAGACGTCCCACAATTTTGTATAGACTGGTCCAGTTGGCCGGAGGTCACTCTTAAACAAGGTCACCCGTTCAACGGGCAACGGCCCGCAGGGAAAGGGATCCGTGAGCACGCCCAACGTGCCCAGCACGCGCCCGACTTCACGATGATCCTTTTTGACGCGAGCCACGGTCAGGTGGGGGCGAAACAGTCGGTATTCCTGAGGAAACCCCAAAGGGACCACTGCACGACCCACGCACTCGGCCAACGCGGCCAGACTATCGAGGGCTCCCCCAAGACCAATCCACAATACGCGAGGGACCCGGTCATCCGGAAACACTCCGAACCCGTTAATTTCAAGAGTAAAAGGAGAAACATGGGATATCGCCGGCCCCACCACTTGGCGGATCTGGTCAACCTGGCTCTCCGTTGTCTCACCGAGAAACTTCAAGTTGATATGGAGATTTTCAGGTTTACTCCAGGAGAGTCCTGGAAGTTCTCGTTTGACCGTTCGGATGTTCTGCCCAATGGCCGATTGCAGCGAGGAAGGCAGATCAATCGCCAAAAACGTCCGTGGTCCCATCGTCATACAGCAGAACACTAAAAATGGTATTTCAGGTTCAGGCTGACACCGAAAAATTCGATATCGTCCGTCATCAATCGGTAGGTCACCGGCTCACTTCCGTCGAGTCTCAGGTTGGACTCATGACTCCGTAGCCGATCCCAACTGCCGCCGTCCCGAAAAGCGTTGAAATTGACCCAGCGCCCCTTCACGCCCAGAGACACCGACTCCGTGAGTGCATAATCCAGGCCGAAAAGCACCTGCCAGCCAAAGAGCGCGTCTTTGAGCGCGGTCTGCTCGGTAGTAGTCGTCCCGGCGAGGTTCCGGCGGATCTCGTTGACGTCGCAGCCGGGAATTCCATCACAGAGATCATCGCTGATCGACGTGATCGCCGTCGGATCGGAATTCCTGGCATTAATGCTGCTCCAGTCCATGTCCGCAAACCCGACGCCGATACCAAACCCGACATAAGGCGTGAACCGGCTGGTGTTGCTCAAATCGTAAAACAGGTTCCCGAACAAGTTGTGGGAGGTGATGCTCCCAACACGTTTCGCCGACAGCGCCGTTTCTCCCAAGCGCTTAGCGATGGTCTGGGCCCGCGTAGCGGCACTCGTAACCGATTGATCATATTCCGATTCCCGGAAGAAATATTCCAGTTCAATCCGGAACCCACTCCAGAGGCGATCCGGGTACGTGTCTTTCAGTCGATAGCCCACGGCCGCACCGGCCAAGATGCCCGTGGCACTATCATAGACAGCCTTCGATGCGTCCCCGCCGCGGTCAGGATCAGTACATCCCGGCACCATCGCGAAAAACGGGTTGATGTACTCGTCGCATTTGCTGGCCCGGTCGTCGTCGCGTCCGAAGTGATTCATTCCCGAGGCAAAATTAACTCCCAGTTCGCTGCTGAGATACAACCCGGAGCCCGCCTCTACGGGGGGTGCCACCAAGAGACAGGAGACGATAACGAAAATCAAGAGTGAAAGGATCCATTTCATCTTCTTTTCTCCTTTCCTTGCCATCAAGATTTGAATGGAGACTCGGCCCCGGATTCACAAGGCCACCTGCTCTGAGAGTAGGAAAGGGTATCACGACGCCCAGGCGTGAGAAAGCCGGGCTAGGCCTCGTCAGGAGCACCATAGTACAACCAACGCCGCAACACGTCGAGCGCTGCCTGCGATGCCCGGAGTTTGATCGCTTCCCGTTCTCCATGGAACTGGAATGCTTTCGTATGAGATTCCTTCGACGTGGCCAGCCCGACGTAGACCAGGCCGACGGGCTTGTGTGCAGTCCCGCCCCCGGGCCCGGCAATGCCCGTCACGCTCAGGCCCACGTCCACCTTGCTTCTCCTTTGAATACCCTGAGCCATAGACTTGGCGACCTGCGCGCTCACCGCCCCATTTTTTTTCAGCAACGATTCGGGCACTCCGAGTAGTTCGACTTTCGCCCGATTGCTGTAACACACCACGCCCCGGTCCACGTATGCGGAACTGCCGGCCACCTGAGTCAAACGATGCGCAATCAACCCGCCTGTACAGCTCTCAGCCAAGGCAATGGTTAATCCTCGATCACGGAGTTGCTGTCCCACGACTTCTTCCATGGTCTGCCCATTAATGGAGAAAACATGTTGCCCCACCCTGGCGATCACGTGGTTCATCAAGTCATCAAGCGACATGACGGATTGCCTGGAATTTTTCTTCCCCGCTTGCCTTCTTTCAGTCGTCCCCGATTGCGTGAGTGACACCGAGACGCCCAGCGGAGAGGCGAGAAGACCAAGACGGAAGGGGCTTGCGGCGGGGATGAGCCCTTTTATTCGATTATCGATCTCTCCCTCGAGAAGCCCAAAGGTATGAATCGTCCGGGTCTCGATGGCCGGCGACAGAAGTCCTTCTTGGCGGAGTATCGGCAGGAGCGATTCCGTCCACATCCTGCGGACCTCGTGGCTGACCCCGGGCAGACAAAAAATTCGACAGCGCTTCCATTTCACGGCAAAGCCCGGGGCGACACCGGCAGTATTCTGGAGCAGGATTGCGCCGGTGGGCAGAAACGCCTGCCGGCGCTGGTTCTCAGTAAACGGCCTTCCCGCCGATTGCAAACGCGTTGTTATGGATTCGAGGGATCGGGGACGGAGGCGTAACGGCTTTCGAATCACTCGCGCCACGGCTTCACGGGTCACGTCGTCCACGGTTGGACCAAGACCGCCGGTGATCAGTACGAGCTTCACCCGTCTGGCCGCATTCGCAACGGCTACGCCTATGTCCTCGACGTCGTCCCCGACTACGGACTTGAACCGGACTTCGATCCCATGCTCCGCCAGCGACTCGCTGAGAAAGAGCGAGTTGGTATCGACCCGTCCGCCAAGCAGCAGTTCGGAGCCGACCGCAATGATTTCAGCCGCTGTCATAAACACAAAGGGGAAGGCAAGGAAAAACAGAATGGTCTAGAAATGATACTTCAGGTTCAGGCTGATCCCGAAAAACTCGATATCGTCGATCATGAACCGGCCCCAGACCGGTTCGCTTCCGTCTTTCCGCAGATTCAGCGGGTGACTCCGCAGCAATTCCCAATCGACACGATCATCACGGAAGGAACTGAACTTGACCCAGCGCCCCTTGAGACCCAGCGACGTAGCCTCCGTGATGGCGTAATCCACCCCGAACAGTACCTGAAGCCCAAAGAGCGTGTCACTGAGCGTGGGTTGGCCCACGCTTACCGTTCCAGCGAGATTCCGCCGGATCTCGTCCGCATTGGGCAATCCCGAACCCGTCGTGATGCGGTCCGGGTCAGGGTTCCGCGCCCAGACGCCTCCATTTTCGATATCAGTAAACCCGACCCCGCCTCCTATCCCGATATACGGTGTAAACCGGCTGGTGTTGCGGAAATCGTAAAACAGGTTCCCGAACAGATTGTGCGAGCTCAGGCTGCCTATCCGATCCGTCGCTTGTACGATTTCATCCCTGAGCTTGTCTCTACTCTCGCCCGATTCCGTACGAATGTCTGATGTCTGATCATAGTTCGACTGCCGGTAGAAATATTCCACTTCTACGCGGAAACCGCCCCAAGGACTGTGCTGAGGTTGACCTGTAAAACTGTAACCGACGGCCGCTCCGGCCAGAATGCCCGTTGCCCCGTCGAACTCGTTCTGCCAGTTGCTGCCCGAACCGCGATTGGGGCCGGTACAGTTATAGGTGCTGTACGGCTTGCCGCCGGAATCGACTCCGTCGCTTGTCTCGACTTCACGATAGAGGGGATTAATGAACTCATCGCACACGCTGGCCCGGTCGTTACTGGTTCCGGTGGTATCCAATCCCATGGCGAAATTGGCTCCGACCTCACCGCTGACGTAAAACCCTGAGCCCGCCTGAGCCCAGCTTGACGCCATCACCCACATGGCGATGACGACCATCAAAAGGGGAGAAGTGTATTTCATGGTTTTTTCCTTACTTTTCAGTATTGCTGTCGGGTTACTCTACGCTAACCCGGCCTACGATCGCTACAGGAATCCCCTCAGAGATGGGGACACGCCGTATGGCGCCTTTTGTTCCTTTTTTGAGTTGTAGCGGCGTCATCTCATGACGCCTTCCTCTCTTGAAGACCTTTCCGAGCGGCATAAGATGCCGCAGCTACAATTGCGGAAAGACCGCGTAACCGAGAGGCGCGTGCAGTGGGTTGAGGTAATCAGCCAGCCTGGTGTATCCAAGCTGGCGAAGAGCACGGGTTACCTAGAAATGATACTTCAGGTTCACGCTGAGGCCGAAAAACTCGACGTTGTCGGTCCTGAGCCTGCCCGATACCGGTTCACGATCGGGCCCGGATTTCCGTAGAAACGGCTCGTGACTGCGTAGCGGATTCCAGATAAAGTCGTCACTGAAGGAACCGAACCTGACCCAGCGCCCCTTGAGACCCAGCGACACCGCTTCCGTGACCGCATAGTCCACCCCGAACAGGACTTGAAACCCCAAAAGCACGTCGCTGAGCGTGGCTTGGCCGACGCTGACTGTTCTGGCGAGGTTCCGGCGGATTTCATCATAGTTGGGCAGATCCGCACCCGTGGAGATCTTGTACGAACCGTCGGCGTTCATCGAGTCTTCGTTCCGCGCCCACACGCTTCCATACTCCATATCCGTGAACCCGACGCCGCCGCCGACCCCGATATAAGGCGTGAACCGGCTGGTGTTGACGAAGTCGTAAAACAGGTTCCCGAACAGGTTGTGCGAGGTCAGGCTGCCTATCCGGTCCGTCGCTTGCACGATTTCATCCCTGAGTTTCTGCCCTTGTGTGCCCACCCCGAGAGGAATGTCGGCTGTCTGATCGTAGTTCGATTGCCGGTAGAAGTATTCCAGTTCCACCCGGAGACCGCCCAAGGGGCTGTTCGGGTTTTGACCCGCAAAACTGTAGCCTGCCGCCGCTCCCGCCAGAATACCGGTCGCCCCGTCGAACTCGTTTTCCCATCTGCCGCCCACACTGCGATCGGGGCCCATGCAACGCTCGTACTCATTGTACCGTGGATTGATATATTCATCGCACCAACTGGCGCGATCGTTGCTGGTTCCGGTCGTATCCAGTCCGCTGGCGATATTGATGCCCAGGTCACCGCTGACGTAGAACCCCTCACTCGCTTGCGCCCAACCCGGTGCCACCACCCACGTGGCCCACGTAGCGATAACGAACACCAACCGGAGAGAAGTGTATTTCATTGTTTTTTCCTTATTTTCAGGGGCATTACAAAACGATGGAAGGTGCATACGGCGGGTTGATGCACTCAGCCGGCCCGGTCGTTGCTACGCCCGGGCCGGCGAAAGTACACAGGTTCCTAGAAATGATACTTCAGGTTCAAACTGATACCGAAGAACTGGATGTTGTTGGTGCTGATTGCGCCTGACACAGGTTCGCTTCCGTTCAGCCGTAGATTCGGTGGGTGACCCCGTAGCGGATTCCAAACGAGACTGCCGTCACCACTATCGAAGGAGTCAAACATGACGTAGCGCCCCTTGAGTCCCAGCGACATGGCTTCCGTCATCGCGTAATCCACCCCGAATAGGAACTGGAACCCCCAGAGCGTGTCGCTGAGAAGGGTGTCCTCAAAGCTGCCCGTGCTGGCGAGGTTCTGTTGGATCATGGCAGCATTGGAAAGGGCCGTACCCGGACCGGTCTCATCCGGGTCTCCTCCAGTCGTGATCCTGCTCGCATCGTGGTTCCTCTGCCAAACGCTTCCATACTCCATGTTGGTAACCCCGACACCACCCCCAATCCCGAGGTAGGGCGTGAACCGGCTGGTGTTGGCGAAGTCGTAATACAGGTTCGCGAAGATATTGTGCGAATTCATGCTGCCTATCCGATCGTATGCTAGCGTAAGTTCCTGCACGAGCTTATCGCCGCTCTCACCCTCTCCAGTAAGGTCGGCCTTCTGATCATAGTTCGATTGCCGGTAGAAATATTCCAGTTCCACCCGAAGACCGCCCAAGGGACTGTTCGGGTTTTGAGCTTTGCAAAACTGTAGCCTACCGCCGCTCCGGCCAGAATGCCCGTTGCACTGTCAAAAGTGTTATCCCAGTCACCAGTTGCACCACGATTCATGCATCCGTGCAATTAACCGACTCTGATGTATATCCCGGCCTGTCCATCCAGACATCTCTGAACATGGGATTAATGTATTCATCACACACGCTGGAGCGGTCGTTGCTGTATCCGGTGGTATCGATCCCCGAGGCGATGTTGAGGCCAATGTCGCTACTAATGTAGAACCCCGAGCCTGCCTGCGCCCAGCCCGGCGCCATCACAAAGGTGGCGATGACAAACGCCAAGAATGAAAAAACGTATTTTTTCATTGTCCTCTCCTTTTTTTTGGATTTATGGAAAAAGCATGCTTAAGTATAAACTTAAAGTTATTATAGTCAATAGTGCCGTGAATTTTATTGCGGAATGCATAGTAGAAAACAAATTTCCACGTAGTCGAGAGAAAACCCTGTATCTCCTACGGAACGTTTGAAAACTCCACGTCGAACGAGACCTCATCCCCTTTACCCGGAAACACCATGATCGTCGTCTTCGCTTTCGCATCAAAAGCATCATATTGAAATGAACCGATGACCTTGGCCTTGTAGCGCGGAGCCTTGGGCCAGATTTTTGTCCGCTGAGCCACACCGTCGAATCGCACGTTCAGGGGCTTCACCAGTTTCTCTCCCTGCTTCAACACGATGTAACTGTTGTCGGCAAAAGTCCGAGTTTCGCCGAAGATGGTCACGCTCACGAGCATGGTTTCCTCGGCCAGAATGCGCTGGATTTCCGTTTCGGAAGGCGTTTCCCCGCGCAGCCCGAAATGGCTCGCCATCACGGTCAGGCCGTTCATTTTCGTCATCAAAAACCCCTTTGGGCGTAATTCCCGGTCAGACCCGAACCACGTATAGAGTCGGTTCGGCAGTACGCGATCCTCGGCAGCCCGGAGCCCTTGCTCTACGGCTTGCTCGACCTGCACGGTCGTGGGTGACACCTCAATCGCTCGGCTTTCCCTAGCCAGGACGCCAAGCGTTCCCCCGATACAGAAGAGACAAAAACCCACAAGAAACATCCTGGGCCGCCACATAGGGACAGCCCCTACAACGGAATGGAACCGGGATCTCGGCAAATGGCACCCCCTTTTTCGCCGGTGCACACCGTATACGGCTTTTGCTGCGGATTCAACCGCGAAAGGCAGGTACAGGGGCCTGCCTGAGCGAAGCCGAAGGGTGCCGTCCCGAATAGACAGCACCGTGGCGAAAGCAGGAGAAACCGTACCGAATCGGCGCACTTCGTTGACAACGCCGATGAAAAATTGATAGATATTCGGCCTACAGATTACTTCATATGTCCGGGGAGGAATTTCTATGGCTGCAGGAGAACAACCAGCCAAACGGCAATACGTCAATTTCAGCTTTTTCAAGGTCGACCCGGCTTGGCGGAGACTCGCGCATGACGAGCGACAAGCCGGCAAGCAAGAGTTCATCCGCGCCATCGAGGAATTTTCCGGCAAGGTCATTATCGTCCCGTATTCCACGGTCGGCATTCGCGGGGACTGTGATTTCATGCTCTGGCGCATTACCTATGAACTCGAACTCTTTCAAGAGCAGATGTCCAAGGCGCTAGCCACCGGGCTTGGGAAATATCTGACGAATCCTTATTCCTACCTTTCGATGACAAAACGTTCGGTGTACGTGGACCACCACGTGCATGAAGGCCAGGAAAGCCGCCGGCTGAAGATTACGCCTGGTCGCAGCAAGTACATCTTCATCTATCCCTTCGAGAAAACCCGTGAGTGGTATCTCCTGACCAAGGCCGCCCGGCAAGGGATGATGGACGAACATATTGAAATCGGCCACAAATATCCTTCCGTGAAGCTCAACACGACCTACTCCTTCGGACTGGATGATCAGGAATTCGTGGTGGCGTTTGAAACCGACGAGCCTCAGGACTTTCTCGATCTCGTCATGCACCTTCGCGAGGCGGAAGGGAGCCGATACACGAAGCGGGACATCCCCATCTTTACCTGTATCATGAAGAGCCTCAAGGAAACGCTCGATACCCTCGGAGGATAATCCCGACCAGGCATCCGCTCGATTGTCCCCCGCAAGCCGGCCGTTCTTCCTCTCACCTCGGCAATTTTCCCGACGGCCTGAAGCCTATGCAGCAACCGGATTCGCCGGAGCCCTTCGTCCCTGAATCATCCATCAAAGGAGCGATTCTATCTTCCCTGGTCCCGGGTCTCGGACAATGGGTGCGCGGCTATCCCCACCACGCGGCCCGCGTCCTGGCCATGGGCGGATTGCTGGGGATCATCACGTGGGGACTGGGTCATCTTGGGGGAGCAGGCGCGGGGTTCTTTTTTGCCCTGATGATCATCGTGCCCTGGTGGTGCCTGCAAGCCTACGAAGCCTCCCTGCCCATTCCACCGGGTCAGGTGGAGGCCCTGAAAACAGCGTGGCGCAGGGCTCATGACGTTCGATACCTGGGCGGCCTGTTCCTCTTCACCGCGTTCACGGACCTCTACATTATCCTGGCCAATCCCGAATACAGTCTCACCCTGTTCTGTTCCAAACCCGAGGGCGTACCAAGTCTCCTGGCCAAGGCCCAATCCCCCACCCTGCACCTCACCATCGGCTACGGGTTCCTGAAACTCCGTCCATGGGCCCTGCTGGTGTACATGGCCTACGCCGCGTTCGGTTTGTGCAACGCCATGGCCAACTTTGCCTGTTTCGGATACGGACGCATTCGCACGGTCTTTTTTCTTTCGCTGGTAGCCTTTACCATCTACGTCTTCTGGCGTCGATCCTGTTTTCGCCCCGTCACGGCAAAGTGACTTAAGCACGATGGCCTTTCTTTTGACAGGGTTTATTGCGGTGTGCTATCCCAAAAGCATCGCGCTTCGAGAGGCTCATGGAAGAAACCCAGGATCAAGAAAAGGATATCCTGTTCGTGTATCGTCATCCGGACGGCGCCGTCACCCTGTATTCGGATGAAGAATGGGCGATTGAGCGTGGCATGAAACTGGAAGACCTTCACGTCGTGGAAATTCCCCGGAAATTGTATTCCGAAGGAACGATTCAAGACGTCCGTGAATACGTGGCCCAATATCTGGAAGCGAAAGACGAAGCCTGACGACCATGACAACGACCCTGACCCATTCGCCGCTCACGTCTGAACTCATCGAATCCGTCATTGAGGCCCTACCCGTCCAAAGCCGGATCATGGTCCGCCTGCTCCTGCTCCAGTACCTGGAACCGGCCGAAGAGGATATTCGATTCATCGTGGAGGATCAGCCGGACTCCCGTTTTATGGCCGGAGATCAACCCGAGAAAAAAATCTCACTCGTGGCCGCCACGCACGAGGTCAACGAGCGCGTTGCCCAATACAGCGGCTTTCTTCGTCAAAAACGCGAGCGGCCCTGGCTGCAAGTCGAATGTCTCAAGAAGCAGATAGCCCTGACCGACCTGACCATTCTGGCGGCTGAGGGGTTGCTCACGTCAAAATTTCGCATTGACCGTGCGGAATTGAAGGAACGCAAAAAATCAGCCGTGTCCGCGCTTCCGAGGCCGGAAATCCGCCGGTTGGAACGCACGTTGGAGCAGGAAGAAATCGCCGAAGACGACTTCCACCGAGACCGGCTGCTTATTGAATATCAAACCCTGGTCCGGCGACGGGAACGACAACGACGGCGATTGAAAAACGCCGAGCAGGAGTACGAATTGTCGGGACTCGCTCCCCTGCAAGACCATGAAGTCGCGCATATTTGGGGAATCCCGCTGGGCAGCCTCTCCGCGCGCAAGGTCAAGGCGTTGACCCACTACCTGTCCGCGCTCCAGGCCAGACTCGCGCAGGAGGCTGCGGCATCCGGCTCTGATCAGGAGTACGCCGACCTCTGGAGAGAGACGCTACGCGTGCTGTCCAGAAAACCTTCTCAGCGGTCGATCGTCACCTTTATCCCGGGCATCGAGCGAACCGAAGAGGCGTTGATAGAAAAACTTACAACCTTTGCGGACGGCACCATGCCGGAAGCAGCCGAATCAGGCTTTTGGCAATTGATTACGCGCGTCCACGACAGTGAACACAGCGGACCCTGGTACAGCCACGCCCGGGCCATCTTTGCCCTGCAACGGTTGTTTGCCATTCAAGCCGATTCCGAACCCACGTTGGATGAACTCGAAGAGGATCTCCTCAAAGCCACGCGACCGAAGTCCAAAGACGATGCCCTCCCCGCCCAACAGCCCGATGAACAGCCGGCGGAACTCAGTGAGCAGGCGCTAGGTGTCCTGAATGCCCTGGCCGGTGAAATCGACGACAAACGAACCACGTAGATCAATTGCACTATCGGGCGCATGGTGGGCCTCGCTCAACCCTCGCCTGTCTCTAGTTTTCGAAGAGCGTAATTGTCGAAACTGCATGCCTTGTGGTATATCCATCCTCGAATGTCGCGTGGCGGTGTAGCTCAGTTGGTAGAGCAGCGGACTCATAAGCCGCGGGCCAGGGGTTCGAAACCCTTCACCGCCACCATTTTCCCGGCAGGTTCCTGAACAAACCCCCTTCTTCTGCCGAACCGTTCTCTATGGCTCACCAATTGCTTCGGAGTAATAGGTTTCCAAGAGCGCGCCTCGCTCCTGATCCATGATCACTATTTGGCGTTGATCAAAGGTGTTCGCCCAGTACAGGTAATGGAAATCCCCGGCGCAGCAGCCATATTCGATGTGACGTTGTCGCCCATCATCTTCCTCATCGGTCTGCCGACGCAGGACCACCCGGTCCGGGAGTTGTTGCCAAACCTGCTCGGCCACGGGAAAGTGGTTTTCGTAGAGAGGAGATTCTTCCGGCGGACCGCTCCCCGGGTCGGACCAGATACGCCTGAGTCGAGTCTCGGTTGCCTCCTCGCCTTGTTTCAGTTCATGCCTGATCAGTTCGACCATCAGGGGTTGAACTTCCATCATTCCGACTAGAAGACCGGAAAATGTCCCATGAATCATGAGACGGACATATTCCAATCCCCCGTCCGTTCGACCCGTTTCGTAATAACCGTCTTGTTCCCCGACGTTCGTAGCAACCTGTTCCGAACGGACGTCGTATTTCGGCAACCTGGCATACACGAAATCCGCATGGGGTCCCTGGCAACGATATAGTCCTTGTTGCGGATCATGCCGCAGGTCCTCTCTGAACGCCACGCCAGGAACAGCCGGACCTCGCTGCACGACGTAGAAAGGCCCATCTTCAACCGGGTCACCGAGTTCCGAATACGCCAACAGTTTCGGGTCCGCAACGGGAACGCACCCTCTCGCTTCCAACGCACGCTGGAACAACACGCGTCTGCCCAGGTGAACGGCCTTTTCAAAGAACACGAACCGGCCCGAGGGTTCCAGCACCGGCAACAACCGGTCCAAACGAGGCCCGATGCCCGTCCGCGCTTCCAGATCGCGTTGTTGACGGGCATCCCGGTCGCGTTCAAAGGTCGTCCAACTCCGGCTCGGCAGTCCCGGATCGGATTCCGATTGAAACAGGGCCTGAGTGGCCACGATGGCGTCAAACGTCCCGGGCATCTCGTGTTCAGGGATTTCACAATGATGAAAGCTGACGTTCTCAAGCTGATGTGATTGCGCAAACCGGCGCGCCGTTTCGATCGATTTCAGGGACCGATCGATGCCCAGGAACGTTACGTCCGGGCAACGGGTCGCGTACCAGGTCGTGAGAATGCCGACCCCGCACCCCACGTCCAACACGCGTTGCGCCTCCTCCAGCGCGTCCGCGACCACGGGACCGAGCGCATAGTAGTAGTCATATCGTTGGCTGTATATGACGGGAAGAACGTCGGGAGACGACGCCAGGTCATAAAAGGCCTGATCCGCGTCCTCTGCTTCATGACGGGCTTGAGCCGTTTGCTGGAGAAGCCGAAGTCGCTCTTCGGATAAGGCTTGCCGTTGCCAGGCGTAATAGGAATCTTCATCCGAAAACCGGCGAAGGCCCCATTGGGCAAGATGCCGGGCAATGTCCAATTTGGTCATGGAAGCCAAACCGGGCCGTGCGCCCCTTTGGAAGAAAACGTTGCGAAACGCCTAAAACTTGGAAGAGAGCATCATGGCATCCTGATACGCCTGGGGAACGGGATGGGGCTGTCGTAACTGACCGTTTCCGAACGCGACGTATTTTTCCGTCGTCAGGGATCGAAGCGTCACCGGCCCTCTCACGTGGAAATGAGACGTGTTCGTTCCCAGTTCTTCACCCAGATCCATCTGCGGACCCGAATGCAAGCGGGTCGAGGCATTCACCAAGACCGAACCGGAATCCACCTCCCGGACGAATCGCATGGCGGTATCATAACGACGGGTCACGATGGTATCGGTATGTCCCGGTCCGAAAGCCGCAATATGAGCCAGACCTTCGTCGAGATCACTGACGACCTTGATGCCCAGCGTCAGCGCCTGCCTCTTGTGTTCCCAATCCTCGTCCGTGGCGGCTCGAATCCCCTTGTGTCCGGTCATGGCCATAATGCCCATCATGGAGACGGTTTTCGGACAGCCGATAAGATCCACCGTAAATTCACTGAGTAACCGCCGGAGCAGGCCCGGCAGCAACTGTCGCGCGATGGCCTGATGGACCAACAGCGTATCCGCGGCATTGGTGGCAACCGGGTCCTGAATCTTGGAATTCACCACGATCCCTTGAGCCAACGGCACGTCCGCGTCTTTATCCACGTAGACGTGACACAGTCCGCCGTCATACGCCAAGACCGGGACCCGTGACTGCTCCATCACGACTTTACGCAAGCTCGCTTTTCCCCTGGGAACAACGCCGTGCACCACGTTTCGCAACCGGGTCAGTTCAAGCACACCCTCACGATCGGGGCGATCCACAAACGTGAGC
The DNA here is from genome assembly GCA_965204475.1 of Nitrospirales bacterium. Lineage (GTDB taxonomy): Bacteria > Nitrospirota > Nitrospiria > Nitrospirales > UBA8639 > Bin75. Next base: position 370,472 of record OZ241988.1, on the reverse strand, counting down.
GCCCCTTGAGGCACGCCGTGTTGTTCCGCAGTCTCACGCAAGACCTTCGCCACGGCGGAATTGGTCCAAAACCACTCTTTGCCGCCCCGCACCACGCACACGTTTCCCGATCGGAGACACATCGCCATCGATTCGGCAACCACGGACGGGCCATAGTCGGAAATGACGGCAATCACCCCGATAGGGACGCGCACCCGATGCACCTGCAGGCCTTCTTGCGTCGCCCAGGCCTGCGACACTTCCCCCGTGGGATCGGGTTCCTCCGCAATCCTCCGAATAAAGGCGACGATGTCGAGAAGCTGTTCTTCCGTGACGGAAATCCGTTCTCTCGCTTTCCGATACTCGTCCGCCCCCCATTCCTTGGGAATAGCATCCAAATCCTCTTTGTTGGCCGTCAACACGTCGTCAATGCTCGCTTCCAATTGTTCCGCCATGGCCGTGAGGGCCGCGGTCCGGTCATGACCCGTCATCAACGCCACGGCACGCGTTGCGGCATTCGCTTGTTTGGCAAGACCTTGAACATGCAGCTTGATAGGAACTTCAACCATGCTTCAAACCTCATCTCGAAATGTGCAACAACACCAGCCAGCGAAAAAAACACTTTACCCACAATCAGGAATCGCCGTCAAAACATCCAATCCCTTTGGGGTGATTCCGTGAAAGGCGCTCCGTCTTCCATCGTCGTACTTTCTTGCAGGAGGGCATGCAATCGACCTTGCATTAAAAACAGGGGTTGTGTTAAATCTTGTTGGTTTGAGTCAACGGACTGGCGCTCCGTGCCGGGGCCGATTCTGACCGGAACACTGTTGGAAATGATGGCGTAACTTCTAATCTTTCTGAATGGAGGCGAAAAACCCCAATATGGTATCCATCAAAGACATGTTAGAGGCAGGCGTACATTTTGGGCATCAAACCAATCGCTGGAATCCCAAAATGAAGCCGTATCTGTTCGGAGAAAGAAACGGCATCTACCTTATTGATTTGCAACAAACCGCCAAATTCTTTTTCGACGCCTATAATTTTGTCCGGGATACCGTTGCGGCCGGGGAATCGGTTCTCTTCGTGGGCACCAAGCGTCAAGCCGTCGACATCGTGGAAGAAGAAGCCACACGGTGCGGCATGTATTACGTCACCCAACGCTGGCTGGGGGGCATGCTCACCAACTACGAAACGATCAGAAAAAGCATCAGACAACTCAAGAAACTCGAAGCCGCTCAAACCGACGGAACCCATGAACGGCTGAAGAAAAAAGAAGTGTTGTTGATGGAAAAAGAGCGGGTCAAGCTGGAGAAATATTTGGGCGGCATCAAGACGATGGAAAGCTTGCCCGGGTGCATCTACGTCCTCGACACCCGCATTCAACACATTACCGTCAAGGAAGCCAATCGTTTGGGCATTCCCGTTGTCGCCATTGTGGATACCAATTGCGACCCCACCCGGATCGATTATCCAATTCCGGGGAATGACGATGCCATTCGTTCCTTGAAACTCTTTACCGCCCGGATTGCCGACGCCTGCCTGGAAGGCCTGGACCTTCGCAACAAGCAGGAGGATTCGAGTGGAGGAGAAGAAGACACGATCATGAGCGACTTGCTCTCTACCCGTTCAACCGAAAGTCCGGTGGAAAGCGTTCAAGCGCCTTCCTGATAGAACGTCACGGCACGTCGTCAGCAATTTTTTCATCCTAGCCAAATAAGGGAGACGGATACACGATGTCCAGTATGGGTACCTTGGTGAAAGAACTACGCGGCAAAACGGGAGCCGGAATCCTCGATTGTCAGAATGCGCTGAAAGAAACGGATTCGGATATTGAAAAAGCCATTGATCTTCTTCGGCAACGCGGTCTGGCCGCGGCTCAGAAAAAAGCAGGGCGGGAAACCAAGGAAGGCGTCGTTTCATCCTACATCCACGCCGGAAACAAAATCGGCGTCCTGGTCGAAGTCAATTGTGAAACGGATTTTGTTGCGCGCAATGAAGAATTTCAGGAATTGGTCAAAGACGTCGCCTTGCAGATTGCCGCGGCCAATCCTTCCTACGTCAAGCGCGAGCAAGTCCCTTCCGAGCAAGTCGAACGGGAAAAGGCGATTTACCTGGCACAGGCGAAAGAACTCGGAAAACCTGAAGCAGCCATCGAAAAAATCGTTCAAGGCAAATTGGAAAAATTCTACCAGGAAAATTGCCTCCTGGAGCAGAGTTTCATCAAAGATCCCAACGTCTCGATCACCGAAATCCTCACGCAAAAGATTGCCAAGCTTGGTGAAAACATTGCCATTGCCCGGTTTACGCGATACCAATTAGGCCAGGAGTGACGCCTGTGCAGTACCGCCGCATTCTCCTCAAGATCAGCGGGGAAATGCTTGCAGGGAACCAAACCTACGGCATTAACCCCGAGATCCTTGCGACGCTCGCCACCGAGGTGAGCGAGGTCGTGAGCATGAAAGTCGAGGTCGCGCTGGTAATCGGCGGCGGGAACATTTTTCGCGGCATTGCCGCCAGCGCGGACGGGATGGAACGCGCGGCGGCCGACTACATGGGCATGCTCGCCACCATGTTGAATGCCCTCGCGTTACAAAACGCGCTGGAGAAAGCCGGAGTGCCCACGCGCGTGTTATCGGCTATCGAAATGCGGCAATTGGCCGAGAGTTACATCCGCCGGCGCGCCATCCGGCACCTTGAAAAAAAGCGGGTCGTGATTTTTGCCGCGGGCACCGGGAATCCTTATTTTACGACGGATACGGCCGCGGCCCTGCGAGCGATGGAAATCAAAGCCGACGTCATCATTAAGGGCACCAAGGTCGACGGCATTTATGATTCCGATCCCCTGAACAACCCGTCGGCAAAAATGTTTCACGAACTGCCGTTCCTGTCCGTCCTCAACAAAAGCCTGAAGGTCATGGACGCCACGGCCATTACGCTGTGTATGGACAACAATCTTCCCTTGATCGTGTTTAATCTCACCGAACCGGGCAACTTGAAACGCGTGGTCATGGGGGAGAAAATCGGGACCGTGGTCAAACACGACGCGGTTCTCAATTAACCGGGGTTCATCATGCCGTCTCAGCCAACGATTGATAAGCTCACACAAAAGATGAATGGCGCCATCGAGCACCTCAAAAAGGAACTGGCCTCGATCCGGGGCAGCCGGGCGTCCTTGTCGCTCTTCGATCATATTAAAGTCGAGTACTACGGGACGCCGACTCCCCTGCAACAGGTGGGGAACCTCTCGATGCCGGACAGCCGGTCGATCATGATCCAGCCGTGGGACCCCACAATCATTAAAGACATTGAAAAGGCCATTCTGTCCTCGGATCTCGGCTTGAATCCGTCCAACGACGGGAAGTTGATTCGCATTCCGATTCCCGCCTTGAGCGAGGAACGGCGGAAGGAATTCGTGAAAGTCTGTCGAAAATACGGGGAAGAAACGAAAATCCACATTCGCGGCATTCGTCGAGAGGGGAATGATGAACTCAAGCGGCTCCAGAAAGACTCAACGATTACCGAAGACGACCTGCGTCGCGGCGAGGCGGACATTCAAAAAACCGTGGACGGTAAGGTCAAGCTGGTCGACGAACTGCTCAAGAAAAAGGAGGAAGAAATCTTAGAGATCTAAGGTCTGCGTCGTGTCCTCTTCCGCTCCTCCAACCACCGTGCCCACTGCTTCCGCGCTGTCACCGACCCTGGCTACCATTCATCTTTCCGCCCTCGCGCACAACCTGCGTGAACTTCGTCGCATACTCGCCCCGCACGTTGACGTTTTAGCGATAATCAAAGCGGACGGCTATGGCCACGGATGCAGGGCCATGGCCGAAGCCCTATCGCAACTCGGTATCCGGCGGTTCGGCGTGGCCACGGTACACGAGGGGGTTCTCCTACGGCAAGCCGGAAGACTCGAAGACATCATCGTGATGGGAGGCATCCTGCCAGGGCAAGTCAAAGATCTCGTTCAGGCCAACCTGATTCCCGTGCTTTCCGATGCCGACGCCATGCAGGCCCTGAGCCGGGAAATTTCACCAAACATCCGCCCCTACCCCGTTCACATCAAGATGGACACCGGCATGAGACGACTGGGATTCGAAACCGAGGAGGTGCCCTCCCTCTTGCAGTCACCCATGTTTTCCCACACCCTCTCGTGCCAGGGGCTCATGACTCATCTGGCCGATGCCGACAACCCGGACCCGACGTTTACCCTTCACCAACTCGACCGATTTCACGAAGCCGTTTCGAGCCTGCCCGCCGATGGGCCTCGCCCCTGCCGGCATACCGCCAACACCGCAGGAATACTCTGGCACCCTCCTGCGCACCTGGATATGGTTCGTCCCGGACTGTTGTTATACGGATACGCGCCGGCGCCGGGCAGGGATGCACCAGTTTCACTTCAGCCGGTCATGTCCCTGAAGACCAAAGTCGTACACCTGAAAACAGCCGGAAAAGGAGATCCCGTGAGTTACGGCGATCTCTATCGCACGCAACGGGATTCACGATTGGCGATTCTTCCCATCGGCTATGCCCAAGGGTACAATCGTCGGCTTTCCAATACGGGGGAAGTCATCATTCACGACCAGCGCTTCCCGATTGTCGGACGAATTTGTATGGATATGACCGTGGTTGACGTCACCGACGACCCCACGATCAAACCGGGCGACGACGTCATTCTGATGGGCAAATCGGAAACCCAAGCCATCACGGCCTACGACCTGGCGAACTGGCAGGATTCGATTCCCTATGAGGTCCTCTGCAATCTCGGACCAAAAGTGCCGCGAGCGTATGAACCGCTGACGGAAGTTTGTGAGGGAGAGAAGTAAGGAGGGCGCAGCTTTTACGTTTTCAGTTTCTTCTTCAGTCGTTTTTCCACGCTGGCCACTTTCCCGCTGAGACGCCCCGCGTGACCTTTCCGGTAATCGACTTTCATCGTGCAGGAGATGCGGCCGCAATCCTTCTTCATCCGTTCATAACATTGCCGCACCACGTCAAACACGTCATCCCATTCTCCTTCGAGCACCGTCCCCATCGGATTCAGGCGGTACTCAACTCCGCTTTTATCGACAATCTTTAACGAGCGGGACACGTATTTCCCCACGCTTTCGCCTTTTCCCAGGGGAGACATGCTGAATTCCAACAGGACCATTTCCGCACCATCCTCGTTATGAACCGGCAGACGCTTTATGCGTGATCCAGGCAGCGGGATACTCGACGTTCCCGGTCAACCGGAACCCTTCAACCGCCGCCTTCAATTGCTCTCTTCTTTTCTCCCCACTCGGCTCATTGGCCTGGACGTCTTTGCGCAACGCTCCCAGCCAATCCAAAAACTGCTCGAATTCTTCATCGAAGATCTCTTCGCTGTTCCGGCGCAAGGCACCGGCAAGCACGGGAGAGGCGCCACCCGTACTGATCGCCATACGAAGCGCCCCCCGTCGCACCAGGGCGGGCATCATGAAGTTTGACAACTCCGGCTGATCAATCGACCACACCAGAAACCGTTCCGCTTGCGACAGGTCACGCAACGATTTCGCAAACTCCGCATCATCCGGCAAAGTATTGAGAACGACAAAAACCCCCTGGGTATCCGTCGATCTGAACCGTCGGCCCCGGTGCAGGATTTTTCCCGCAGCCGTGAGCTTCCGCAATTCCACGTTCAAGGCAGGATTGACCACGGTGACTTTGGCCCCCACGTCCAACAACAGGGCCGTCTTGTGAGCCGCTTCGTCTTCGCCGCCGATCACCACGCACAAGCGGCCATACAGATCCAAAGAAATTTGAAAACCGGCGTTATTCATCTGAGTCCAATTCCATGTGCCAGTAGAGGTAATCCCGCCAACTTTCCGGCGCGTTCCGGATACCAATCATGATGGTGAGGGTCGGATTCCATCTCGGCTTTTGTGGTTTCTTCTTCAAGTGCATATGGGCTTCTTCCGGGGTCCGCCCGCTCTTTTTGTTATTACAGCGCCAACACGCCGTCACGATGTTTTCCCAGGTCTTCATGCCGCCTTTCGCAATCGGCACCACGTGGTCGAACGTGAGTTCTTCGGTGCGGTGCCTTTTACAACAGTACTGGCACGTATATTTATCGCGCGTAAAGATGTTGATCCGGGAAAACTTGACGGCCCGATGATTCGACTTCAACTTGACGACTCTCAACAGTCGCATCACCGAGGGCAGTTTAAAGCTGATCGACACCCCTCGAATGTCCCGGTCATAGAATTCCAGGACTTCGACTTTCCCCTGGCAAAGCAGGGTAATGGCTTTTTGCCATTGCACGACCCGCAAGGGTTCATATGTGGCGTTTAGCAAGAGCGTCATCGACTGCCCCGGAGTTTGAACGCCTGTATAGCATCCGAAGCGATACCGAAGCAACAACGGCCCCCCCTTCACGGCTTGCGCCGGAACGAACGGCCTTGCTAATGTTCGCACTCTTTCGGAGAAATTTACCGGTATGCAATATCGTGACGTTGCCAAACTGGAAGACATCGAACCCGGAACGTGCCTGTCGGTTGAAGTCGACAATGCTCCCGGTGTGGCATTATTCAACGTGGACGGGGAAATTCTGGCCTTGGACAACACCTGCCCTCACGCGGGCGGCCCGCTCGGAGAAGGATCGCTCGAGGGAGAAATCGTCGAATGCCCCTGGCACGGATGGGAATTCAACGTACGCACGGGACAATGCCTGGAAAATCCCACACCGGAGTGGACCGTGCCCTGTTTCCCGGCTCGCGTGGAAAACGGCATCATCCAAGTCGCGTTTCCGGAGAAGACTCCATAAGTATCCCTGATATCTGGTCCTGATGCGGCAACGGCGGCAACTCGTGAAACGGCATAAAGTGAATCGCGGCCAGGGAAATCACCCTGACGGTCTTATCCTTTAACGTGACCCGCCAGGCAAACTCCCGTTCAATCCATTCATTGAACCCCTTCTCACGTACCAGCATCCTGACTGCATAGACGCCGTCGCGTTCTTTGCCCACCTGCCACTCCCCTCGATGCAGTGACGTACCCTGCGCCTTCAACTCTTCGACGTACCGATTGATCGCATCCTCCAGGGTCGGATCATTGCGGGCAGGATGGGTGCGCACCAATTCCAGCGCTTCACGTGCCCCGGGATCATCGGGAATATCGGGCGTGCCTCCCTGCGGGCGGGAAAACAGGAAACCCACGATGATCAGCACACCAAGCAGACCGAACCAGATCATATTCCGGATATTCATGATTGGGCGTTCATCAAGTGCTGCAATTGTTTGACCAATCGGGCATTCTCGGTTGACGTTCTCACGGCGAACCGGAGCATGCGTTCATGCAGCCCCGGATAATTCGAGCAGTCCCTGACGAGGAAACCCCGTTCCATCAGCGTCTCCTGCACCTGCCGGCCCGTCAGCGATCCGGGCAATTCCACGAGAAAAAAATTTGCTGCTGAAGGATATACCCGAAATCCCGGAATCCGCTCAAGCGCCCGTCTGAAGACCGGACGCTCCTTTTCAAAAAACCGCAACGTCCGTTGTCGGTAACGAACGTCCTGCAAACAGGCGAGGGCGGCTTCCTGGGCCAGCGTATTCACGGACCAAGGTGGCAGCCGATCCCTGATGGCCCGAAGCCTTTTCCCGGTCCCGACGGCGTATCCGATCCGAAGACCCGGAATCCCGTAGAACTTGGTGAAACTTCTCAGCACCACCAGGGACTCATCGCGCACGGCCCAGCGGATGACGGATTTCTCCTCGCAAAATTCCACGAACGTTTCATCGACGATCAGGCAACCGCGTTGCCGTTTCACGGCCTCCAAAAGACGATAAACGCTGTTCCGCGAGACACTCTGCCCGGTCGGGCTGTTCGGATTACAAAGAAAAACGGCATCAGCCGGCGGGCGGCGCCGGCCGGAATTGGAGAAACGTGACGGGTTCACCCTTTCCGACACGTCCTGAACAGGCGGACGATAATTGTCTGCCGGGTCTGCCAGGACGGACGTCACGCGGGCATTCGACAACCGCAACGCCCGTTCATATTCGGAAAATGTCGGCCCGATGATCAAACCACGACGAACATTCAGGGCAACGGGAATGGCGTAAATCAGTTCGACCGTACCGTTTCCCAACAACACGTTCTCGGGCGCAATGCGATGGCGTTCGGCAATGGCTTGGACCAAGGCCAAGCCCTCGGGATCCGGGTAATGCTGAATCTTGTTGATGGCGATTCGCAAAACGCGTCGCGCAGCAGGAGGAACGCCGAGCGGATTGATACTGGCGCTGAAATCGCACAAATCCGACGCGTCCCGGCATAATAGCCGGGCAGCGTGATACACGTTCCCGCCGTGACTCAAATGCCGTTCCACAACGTCGTGAAGGCCACGCCGAGCACGATGGCCAGTCCGAATGAGATCCACATCAACTCGATCGCCATGGGAATGTGCCGGGCTTGCGGCACGTTCGCGGGATCGCCTATTTGGGAGCGTTCGACTCGGATGCCGTGATACACGCTCGTCCCGCCCAACGGAACCCCCAACGCACCCGCCATGGCCGCCTCGGGATGTCCGCTGTTGGGACTCGCATGCTTGGAGCAATCCCGTCGATAGATACGCCACACGTCCGCAACCGCGGCATGGCGAAAGCTGGAGGCCAGGACCAGTAACCCCGCGCTGAGTCGCGCCGGAACCACGTTGGCCAGATCATCGAGTCTGGCCGATGCCCACCCGATATCGCCATACGGGACTTCACGATGCCCGATCATCGAATCCAGGGTATTGACGGCTTTATAGGCCAACGCCAACGGCGGTCCGCCAATGACAAGATAGAACAACGGCGCGATCACGCCGTCCGACGTACTTTCGGCCACGCTCTCGATCGTAGCCCTGGCGATCTCGGGTTCCGACAGCCGCTCGGTATCCCGTCCGACCATGAACGACACGGCATCACGGGCCTCCCCTAAGGACCCGGCGCAAAGACGGGAATGGACCTCCCACGCATGCGTTGCCAAATCCTTTGCCGCCAACGTGGTGTACCCCAGCACAATCCACAACAGGTGCCCAAGCCACGGATGCACCGAAAAGGCAACTTCCAATGCGCCCCACGCCAAAAGAAAACTCGTTCCTGCGACGAACAGGACAAGGACGGTCCCCGCAAGACGCCGACCGGTACCGGAAACGAACCGCCTCCTGAACATGGGCTCGCACCAATTGACGAACGTACCCATCAGCCTGACCGGATGAGGCAGCCACCGGGGATCTCCGAGTATTCCGTCGAGGGCACAGGCAGCCAGGAGATTCACGGCGATCATGGATTCAGGACCGTTCCATCAGCCGGCGGCGAGTCAGGGGTTTCATGGACGAGTGCCTTCAAGCACGACGCGCATAAACAATCCGCAAACCGTTCGGTGATGACCGCGTATTGGGAATCGGAAACCGCCACGTTACCGCACCAGCACCCGTACAGCCCGCACGTGAACCCACAGCCGCACCGTTCGCACGTTTTCTCGAGATTGCGCTTCACGGTTCAGGAAACCACCAGCATGAGGACCGGCGGCGCGGCCAGCAGAAACAGGATTTCCGTGACTTCATTGATCGCGCCCAGCACGTCTCCGGTGATGCCGCCAAACACACGAGAGCATGCGAACACCATTCCACGCGCCACGACCGCGCCCAGCCCCAGGAGCAACCCGGCCACCTGCCATCCGAGGGTTCCACAGAGCAACACTCCGGTCCAGGCCGTAGCCCACAGCACGTCCCGTAACCGGAGTTCATGAAAAAAGTCTGAGGCAAGGCCGCCATTCGCCCAGGCATGCGAACTGCCGAACGTCGCCACAACCATGGCCCACCTCCCGATCACCGGCATGCACAGCAACAGAAGGAGACGATCAGGAGCCGGCAGGTGCAGGATGCCTGCAAATCGCAGCCCGAGCGCCAACAGCAGGCCGGTCGCACCCAAGGCCCCGATGCTCCCGTCTTTCATGACGGCCAACCGCTCTGCCGGGCTTCCTCGCTTGCCCAACCCGTCGATGGTATCGGCCAAGCCGTCCTGATGTAACCCTCCGGTCAGGACAACCAGGACGCACACGATAAGCAGGGCCGTCACATCCGGCGAAAACGCCATGCCGAAAATGGTGTCTCCGGAGACGAGCGTGCCCCCGATCAGCAGACCGACCGCCGGATACCATTGCATGGAGGACGCCAGTTCACGCGGGGAGGACTGAACCTGCGACGCATTGCCAAGAGGAATGATCGTAAGAAAATGCCACGCCAACATGGCGGATTTGATCATGAGCGTCCAGGCCCTGTTTTTAAGATGGCGGGAGCGCACCATCGACGCGCGCTTCCTCGAACGTGGCCATTTCACTGTAAATTTTCAAAGCCGCGTGAATGAGCGTCACGGCCAGACAGGCGCCGGTCCCCTCCCCGAGACGCATCCGCAAATCCAGGAGCGGGTCAAGCCGCAGGTGATCAAGGACGATCCGATGTCCGGGCTCCTGCGACAAATGCGAAGCAACGAGATATTCCCGGCACCGGGGTTCCAGGGCCACGGCAATCAACGCACTCGCCGCGGTGATGAATCCATCCAGCACCACCGGCACGTGACAGGCCGCCGCTCCAAGCATCAGACCGGCCATTCCGCCGATTTCGAATCCTCCCACCTTCGTCAGCACCTCGAGGCCATCGGAAAGAGACGGGCGATGCAAAGCAAGAGCCTGTTCGATGACGGAAATTTTCTGTTTCAGGTGTTCATCATCGACACCCGTTCCCCGCCCGGTGACGTGTTCCACACTCTGCCCGGTCAGCACCGAAGCAATAGCGGCGCTCGCCGTGGTATTACCGATACCCATTTCACCGACGGCAAGAAGGTTTTTCCCGTCACCGCACGCGGCTTTGGCTAAATCCATGCCGATTTGAATCGACTGCAACGCTTGTTCGCGGGACATCGCGGGTTCGCGAAGGAAATTCTTCGTGCCATAGGCGATCTTGTGATTCAGAAGACCGGCGTACGGGCCGAGATCCTCTGCCACCCCCATGTCCACCAGACACAGGGAGGCTCCGGCATGACGAGCCAAGACGTTCACGCCGGCGCCGCCATGAATGAAATTCTTCACCATCTGCGCGGTCACGGATTGCGGATACGCGCTCACGCCTTCGACCGTCGCGCCATGGTCGGCCGCCAGCGTAAACACAACGGGATCGAGACGCGGGGGAGAAACTTTCCCGGTAATCCCAAGATAGTGCACGGCCACGTCTTCGAGCCGTCCCAGACTGCCAACGGGTTTGGTGAGCGAATCCAGCCGGGCTTGCGCCCGCGTCCGAACGTCTTCGTTGGGAAGCTCCAATGCCGAAAGCACGGGAGCCATACTGCCTTCACTCATGTTGCGATCAGTCATTTCAATCCACCCTTATTTCAATTTCATGGGGAGACCGCTCACGGCAAAATACACGGCATCGGCCGCCGCGGCCACGCGTTGATTCATGGTGCCCGCCAGGTCCCGAAATTGCCGCGTCACGGCGTCTCCCGGCACGATGCCCATGCCCACTTCATTGCTCACCAACACCACCGTTCCCTGAACCATCCGGGCCGATTGCATCAGTTCATCCGTACAGGCCGGGACTTGGGACGCCTGAATCCCGCTACCCAGAAGGTTCGACAACCACAAGGTCAGGCAATCGATCACGACCGTCTGATACGTCGCCCCATGGGTTTTGAGCCACCCGCTCACGTCAATGGGGATTTCCTGGGTTTCCCAGGCCGGATCACGATCTTCCTGATGTTTTCGGATACGCGCGGCCATCTCCTCATCACCGGCCACTCCGGTCGCGACAAAGGCCTTGGGCAAGGCCTGTCCCGCCAACGTGAAGGCCAACCGGCTTTTCCCTGAACGCGCTCCGCCAAGAACCAAACACAGATGAGAAGAACCGTTCATGGACAACGACGCGGGGAGGAGAACAGACGGGAGTCGGACGTGACGTGGTGACGACGCATCTCAGGTTTCCCGTTCCCATAAATACTCGGGTTCGCCTTGTGTTTTCGCAACCCAGCGCGCCAACACGAACAGGGCGTCACTCAACCGGTTCAAAAACCGCACCAGCTCAGGGGAAACCTCTTCCTCACGGGACAGGTTCACACAGAGACGCTCGGCTCGCCGGCAAACGGTTCGGGCCTGGTGCAAAAACCCGGATACCTTTCCGCCGCCCGGCAGGATAAATTCCTTTAACGGCTCCAGGTCTTCCTGGCAGGCATCAACCAGACGTTCCAACCGGAGCACGTGATCGGCCGTCACCACGGGCATGTTCTTGAAGGTCTCTCCCGGAGCCGTGGCCAGGATCCCGCCGACGTCGAACAACTTGTTTTGAATCCACCGCAGGTGATCTTCGAGTTTCTCCCTGTTCGCAACCGCTTTGGGGTGCTCGGCGTTCAACGCCCTGGCAAGACCGATAACCGAATTCAACTCATCGACCGTGCCATAGGCTTCCACGCGCAAGGAGTCCTTCCATACTTCCTGCCCGCCGGCCAGGCGGGTTTTCCCGGCGTCGCCCGACCTGGTATAGACCTTACTGATTCGCATGGGATACCGCTTGTTCCTCCGAACCTCCGCCCGGCCGGGACAAGTTAAAACTCGACTCCCTTTTGGGCTTTGATCCCTTTCCGGAAGGGATGCTTCACCATTTTCATTTCAGATACAAGATCCGCGGCCTCCAGCAATTCCGGTTTCGCCCCCCGTCCGGTGATCACCACGTGTTGCATCACCGGCCTGTTCCGAATGGCGGCCAAGACATCCGCCACGTCGATGTACTCATGTTGAACCGCAATATTCAATTCATCAAGCACCACCATCGCATACTCGGGATTTTGCAGACACTCCACGGCCTTTCCCCAGGCCTCCCGGGAAACTTTCGTATCGCGTTCCCGATCCTGGGTCTCCCATGTGTACCCTTCACCCAGGCGCAAGAACGTCACCAGATCTCCGAAGTCGCGTAAAGCCCGTTGTTCGGCCGTATCGATCGCCCCCTTGATAAACTGCACGACCGCCACCTTCATCCCGTGTCCGAGACAACGCATGACCATGCCCAACGCTGCGGTGGTCTTCCCCTTCCCCGCACCCGTGAACACGATCAGAATGCCCCGCTCCTCCTGAGCCGCCTCGATACGCCGATCAACCGAGGCTTTCACCCGCTGCATCTTTTCTTTATGGTCAGTCGCTTGGTTCATGACGGTTTCCTGTATCCCCTCGGCAGTCTGCCCTTGCGATGAGAAATGACATACTACCGCATGCTTGACCCAAAGGGCAGATCGAAATTCGCACGGATGCCACCGAAAACCGAGCGCCCGGGTGTGCCGTAATACAAAATTTCTTCATATTCTTCATCAAAGAGATTGTCCACCCGAACGTAGGCTTGGAAGTGATCGGAAAAATCATAGTTCACGGCCAGATTCACCACGTTAAACGAGGCGACACTCCTGGTATTGTCTGCGTCATCGAATTGTGACCCAACAAAACGATAGTCCAGGATCATATTGAAGGATGCCAGAGGTTGATAATACAGGCTCAGACTTGCTTGATCGACCGGCCATCGAGCTAATCTGTTACCGGTCATAAGATCACGGGTCAGAGTCATGGTGTATTGCGCTTTCAATTCCAACCGTTTCACCCAGGGTTGTTCCTGAACCATGACAACATTCACCGCGCTTTCCCAACCTTGGGATTTGGTTGAAGACAAATTGCGAGGGCACCATTTGGCTCCCCCAAAAAAATTCGTCCCACATGCTACATTTTCCTGCCAAGCAATGAGATCGCGATACCGGTTCCAGAAATAGCCCCCGCTGATCGTCACCCTATCGGCGAACAAGGTCTGATCCACACCCACGTCGAAACTTTGACTCTTTTCCGGCTGTACATCGGGATTGCCGACAAAAAATCCATCATCCGGCCAGGACAAATCATTAACAGTTGGAGCCCGGAATCCCGTGGCATAACTGCTTCGTATCTTCGTGTTCGTCTCCTTGACCAGGTATCCTCCGGTTGCGCGATAGGTCGTGGCATCGCCAAACGTGTTAAAACTGTCATGCCGGACACCGGCCGTGGCAAAAAAACGATCGAACAGGTTGAGTTGCATTTGGCCGAAACCCGCATGGGACGAGATAACCTTCTCCGAGATGCCTGTGTCATTCTCTCCGATTTGCTCTCGAAATTGATAGCCTGCCGTCAACGTAACGTATTGATTCAGGCGAAAGTCGTGTTGGCTTTCGATCCGGTTCGCCACGACGCGCGTTTCATTAGCGATCTCGCCAAGAGGGAGGGGGGGCCACTCGTCATTCCGGTCGACAAATTGCGCCATGCAAAGTTCCAGGATCGATATAGGCCTGCGTCTTGGGAACGAGAAAGCGTCAGCCCGTGAGTCCACCAATCGGTCCATGGGTTGCCGGTATTGACCGCTAAAGATGAATCGCCTCGCTGTCATTCTCCGGCCCCGATGACGTCCGAGGGACCGCTTGCGGAGGGGGTGTCGATATTGAGCGAGGCCTTCCACCAACGGAAATTGAAGTCGAGCCGGCCGTTGCGAGGCAGGGCCATGCCTAGCTCGGGAAGAAGCTTGCCAATTCCGATAGGCATCAGCGTTCGGTAGCCCCTCTCCGATCATTGATCTGCCGAGATACCCGTTGTATCCCACCGGGAGAGCGCCGAGGGAAAAATCAAACGGGCCTTTGCTGCCGGAAAGGTGTCCGCCTTCCCGCAAGGTGTTGAACGACCCGTATTCGAAAAACGCACCGGCCTTCGGAGCCCCTTGTCCCCGTTTCGTCGTGATGTTGATGACGCCGCCCAAAGCATCGGCCCCCCAAAGCGTGCTCTGGGCGCCACGAACGATTTCGATTTTTTCGATATTGTCGGTAGTCAAGTGTGCGAAATTGAATTCTCCCCAACGTCGCGCTATTCACGATCGCCCCATCGATCAGGACCAAAGTCTGACTGGAGGTCCCACCTCGCATCCGTACGTTTGTCGATACCTCCCGGACCACCGTTTTGCAATACCGCCGTGCCTTGCGTCAGTCGAAGAGGCCTCCAGCAGCGTCTTGACCTGACGCTGCCGTTTGAGGTCTTCTTCGGTCCAGACTTCAACCGCGCTCGTCACCTGACGAAGAGGAACCGGTGTTTTCGTGGCGCTCACCACCACGGGCTCCAAGGACCTGGACGTCCGAAGACGTCGGCGTCTGATTCACCAAAAGAAAACGCGGGGATAAACAGAACGTGGAAAAGAAGAAAAATGAAAACGAAACGACGAAACATACGTCACCTCCCTTTGACTCGAAGGGTGGGTCCAGAGGTCAACGGCAGTCGGGTCTCCTGACTCGCGGATCATCACTTCCCTGCGCCTTCCCATGAACGTTCCGTTCACAGTGGTCTCTTGCAGATTACTCCCCGCTTACAGTGGCGGCACCGTGATGGCTTTGCACCATCTTCCCCGTCGCTGTCGTTGTTTTTTCCCTAAGAACGCCTCCTGAATGATTGAACGTGCACTCTACGTGCGGTGAACTTTCCAAGCCGTCACCGCATCGGCTATCCCGAAAAAATCCCTTGCCGTACTCACCGTTCCTTGTCACACCGGCAAGGTGACTCGCGGCCGGCCCGATTGCGGATGTCGGTCCACGAGAACGGAGCATCCATAGACCGGTTCGAGGGATTCCCGGGCAATGACTTCTTCCGGCGTGCCCATGGACACGATCTCCCCTTCCCGCAACAGCAGCAACCGGTCGCAGTATTGACTGGCCAGATTCAGATCATGGGAAACCAGAACCACGGTCAGCCCGCGTTCCCGATTGAACCGGCGAATAACCCTGGCAATGTCCAATTGGTGATGGAGATCCAGAAACGCCGTGGGCTCGTCCAACAGCAGGACTTCCGGCTCCTGGGCCAAGGCTCGGGCAATCACGGCCCGTTGCCGCTCTCCACCGGAGACGTTGGTAATCAACCGCGTGCCCAGGTGGGCCACGTCCAGGTCTCGCATCGCCTGCATGGCCACGGCGCGATCCTGGGAGCCTTCCCACCCCAAGCCCCACGTTCGATTGTGGTGGGGATAGCGTCCCATCAACACCATTTCGCTGATCGTAAAAGGAAACGCCTGTTGGGTTTCCTGGGGAACGTAGGCCACGCGCCGGGCGATGTCGGCCTGGGAAAACGCATCATGGGGTTGACCGAACCATTCGATTGTTCCCTGTTGAGGAACCAGGATTCTCATGAGGATTTTCAGCAGCGTGCTTTTCCCGGATCCGTTGGGACCCAGAATACCCAAGACCTCACCGGCAGCAATCGTGAGCGAGACGTTTTTCAAAACCGGAGACTGAACGGCGGTTTCCTTTCGTCCGAACCCGAACGTCACGTCGGTGAGTTTCAAAGGAGGAGGACTTGGCGTTTCCCGGCGTTGGGTCATGAGACGATCCTTCTCCGTTGCTGAACCAGCAGATACAAAAAGATCGGTCCCCCGACCAGGGCCGTCACCACGCCCACGGGAATTTCCGTCGGGCTCAAGAGCGTCCTGGCCACGGTATCGGCCACCATGAGGAACGTACCGCCGGCAATCCCCGACGCAATCAGCAACAACCGGTGATCGGCGCCGAACACCAGGCGAATTGCATGAGGCACGATGAGTCCGACGAACCCGATCAGGCCGCTGAAGGCCACGACCGATCCCGTCAGCAACGCGGACGCGGCAAAGATGACGCGCTTCACCCGTTCGACTTCGACGCCCAAGGAACGAGCGGCCTCTTCGCCGAGCGTGAGCAGGTTCAAGGATCGAGCCTGCGACACCAGGATACCCACCCCGAAAACGAGATACACGGCCAGGACCAACACGGTTTGGAAATCCGGACCCGTGAGCGAACCCATGAGCCACGCGTACATTCCCGAGGCTTTATACGGGTCGGCCAGGCTCGTAAGAAACAGGATGAGCGCGGAAAAAATCGCATTCAGCACCACGCCGCCCAACAGGAGCGTGTGAATCGAAAAACTCCTGTAAGACACGGCAATGCGGTAGACGATAAAGAGCGAAATCAAGGCTCCGATAAACGCACAAAACGGCAGCACGGAGAGACTGAAAACGGACACGCCCACGCCGAACAGGATCGCCACGGCCGCACCCAGCGCGGCGCCGCTGGAAATGCCGATGACGTAGGGATCGGCCAAGGGATTCCGAAGCAACGCCTGCAACGAAGCCCCAACCGCGGCCAGGCTGCCGCCGACCATAAACGCGAGCAGGACGCGGGGCACCCTGACCTGCCAAAGAATAATGGATTGAGTGGTGTCTTGCGTCCCTCCTTCGGCAACCAACCCTTGGGCCAGGAGCGCGGCCACTTGCGGAAACGAAATGGCCTCGGTCCCGAATCCCAGACACGCCATAAAAGCCACGAGGGCCACCGCGCCCAACCCTCCCGACACGCCGAGCCATTTCATCGGTGAAAAGGCGATGGTCTCCTGACCGGAATGTCCTTCCGTGGCCACGGGGGCATCCGCAGGGTGCGCCCGTGCGAGAAACGCCGGTGCAGACAAGGCCGGAGCCTCCACGGTTTCTTTTGAATGAGAAGTCAAAGGATCCATCGATCCACGATCATTCTTCCTGACCGGCCGCGGATTGAACCACGTCGGGGTGAAGGATGGTAATGAGCGCTTCCAAGGCGTCGATCACTCGCGGGCCCGGTCGATTGAGGATATCACTGTCGACTTGGACGAATTGATTCCGTTTGACCGCTTCGAGAGACGTCCATCGCCGCCATTGATCCTGCTCGGCTTGAGGAATGCCCTCGAATTGGCCCGTGGGAAACAGCAAAAACTCGGGGTTTTGCCGAAGCACTTCCTCGATGTTGAGGCGTGGATACGGCATCGCGGCCTGCTCCGCGGCATTTCTTGCCCCGGCCAACTCGATCAACTGATGAATATAGCTGCCCGGACCGACCGTAATGAGCGGATCGGTATTGAGTACGAATAACAGCACGGGACGCGGGCGCCCTGATAACTGCTCGGAAAGAGCGGTCATCTTCTTGCGAATCCTTTCGGTCACCTTGATGGATTCGGGGGCCCGTCCCACCATGCGGCCCAACAATTGAATATGAGCCAGAATATCTTCAACGGATTTGGGATCGAACAGAAACGTCGGGATCTTCAATTGCTCCAGACGATCTAGCAAATCGACTCGCAAAAACGATTGGGGCGCGACAATGAGTTCCGGCTGCAAAGCCAGAACGGCTTCCAGGTTGGGTTGGGCATACCCGACCTTGGGTTTGTCCAAGGCCTCGGGCGGATAATTGCAAAACTCCGTGACGCCGACGACCGACTCACCCGCGCCAATGGCAAACAACATTTCGGTGATACTCGGGGCAAGGGACACGATGCGCTTGGGGGCCTTGGCCAGGTAAATCTTTCGCCCGAGATCGTCCACAAACGTCCGGGGAGCCACGTTGGCCATGAACGGCATGCCGGTGAGAATACCCTGTTGACGACGTTTCATGGTCTTGGAAGGATCGGAGGCACCCCAAAGGGGAGTACCGGCCATACAGGCCAGCAGCACAATCGCCAGGAGCAGCACAGCGCGAGAAGGCCGGTTCGCGTCACGGCCATCCCTGACAAGCTGACGAAACATAAAAAATCCCCAAGGCCTGAACGACCCTGAGGATTCTTCCCGCGTATTCATCCTCACCCGCTCCCCAGCCCACGAGGGATCGAAGGTCGCGAATTCCGTTCGCCGATCCGAGTGAACGACGAAAGCGGAATTCTCAGCTCGGGTAGGTCTTCTGGCTTCCGGATCCTAACCTACTACCCGCGCCTTCCCGTCAACACGGATCGTTGACAGTGGCGTTCGCGGGGTTCGTTTCCGGTTACAGCGGCGGGACCGCGAAGGAGTCGCACCTTCTTCCCTGCACCCGTGCATACCATGTCTGTAATTGATTGGACTTATAGGGAACCCGGAATCCGTTTGTCAAGCGAGAGGCAACCGCAACGCCTGACAGACGGTCTTCATATCGAGGTGGCGCGCCACGTGATCGGCCCACTGATCCAGGGCCGACGTCAATCGCCGTGTCACCTCCATGGAATCCGCCACGGCACCCGGGGCCAATCCTTTGCGAACGCGCACGCGATTGAGCCAGGCCCGGCGAAAGGAGGGATCATCAAACACGCCGTGAATGTAGGTGCCCCACACCAGACCATCAGAGGATACGGCGCCGTCTTCCCTGTCTCCGGCTTCATCCAGAATCCGGAAACACGGATCTCCCTGACGACGAGCCGTCAGCCCCACGTGAATTTCATAACCCCGAACCGTTTCCGCGTCGGCTATGCCGGGCAGCAGGGCATTCGCGGTCACCTGCGCGGTCCGTTTGTCATGATGCAATTCGGTATCGACCGGCAACAGGTGAAGGCCTTCGGTTTGCCCGCCGCCCTCGACCCCATAAGGGTCGTCGATCCGCTTACCCAGCATTTGAAACCCTCCACAGACACCCACCATCTCTCGCCGGGCTTGAACGTGCGAGGCCAGCGCCGGGCCAAACCCTTTGTCCTTGACGTAGTGCAGATCCTGAATCGTCTGTTTACTGCCGGGCAGGATAATCACGTCCGCGTCAACCAGATCTTCAGGAGTCTTGACATAGTGCAACGCCACGTCGGCCTCCGCTGACAACCCGTTAAAATCCGTAAAGTTGCTCATGCGCGGCAGCAGAATGACCGCGACGTTCACCGTGTCCGCTGAAAAGACAGCCTCCGTTGAACCCGATTCGATGGTCACGCTGTCTTCCTGATCCAGCACCAGTTCGCGCACGAACGGCAGCACGCCGAGAACGGGAACCCCGGTCCGTTGCTCGAGCATGGCCACGCCGTCATCGAAGAGCCGCCGGTCGCCACGAAACTTGTTGATCACCACCCCGAGCACCCGTTCCCGTTCATGAGGCTCCAACAAATCCAGCGTGCCGATGACCTGGGCGAACACGCCGCCGCGATCTATATCCGCCACGAGGATCACCTGGGCATCGGCCATGTGCACCACCGGCCAGTTGACGATATCCCGGTCTCGCAAATTGATCTCGGCCGCACTGCCCGCCCCTTCAATCACGATCAACTCGTATTGCGCAGCCAACCGGTCGTAACTCTGCCGCACGTAGTGAGCCAACTCGGTTTGGGAATCGAAATAGCTCCCGGCCTCCCTGCTGCCCCACACTTTCCCCTGCACCACGACCTGCGAACACCGGTCGGCTTCCGGTTTGAGTAGGATGGGATTCATGTCCACGTGCGGACGAAGCCCGCACGCCTGCGCTTGCAGGACTTGGGCGCGGCCCATCTCGCCGCCTTCCACGGTCACGAACGAATTGAGCGACATGTTCTGGGCTTTGAACGGAGCCACCTTGACGCCGGAGCGACGGAAAATCCGTCCCAACCCCGCCGTCACGAGACTCTTCCCCACGTCGGAACCCGTTCCGAGAACGGCAAGGGCTTTAGTCATGATCAACGGAGAAATCGAACACCCGACTGAAGGGTTCA
Organism: Nitrospirales bacterium; assembly: GCA_965204475.1. Classification (GTDB taxonomy): domain Bacteria; phylum Nitrospirota; class Nitrospiria; order Nitrospirales; family UBA8639; genus Bin75. The sequence goes on along the minus strand of OZ241988.1, from coordinate 350,006 downwards.
CGGGATATCAATCGTCATTTTGTCGTGAAAGAAGTAACCGCGCCAGAACCGGTCGGTTCGGACATCGAGATGATCTTCACCTTGTGCCTCAAAAGTGAAGTCGTATTCCCAAGACAAAGACAGCGGCATGGTATTTTAAGCTTTTGACCTTGACAACGGATCCTTGGGGAATAGCCGTAGCAAATTCAGCATTGCGTTGATCCTGAAAGCGATAGCCCAAGTCCACTTTGACGGAGTCCGTGACGGCGTAGAACAGGCCTCCTCCGAGCATATACCCCCAAACCCAATCGGTATGATCAAGGGTACCCCAATTGGATAACGCATCGGGAATGTCATTGGAATATACATGGTGAAGTGCAACGTTTACACGGTTGGCAGAAAAACCACCGCCGATATAGGGAACCAGGCGGCCATCCAGCAAGGCGGCCTGATTGATGTCGTACCAGAGGTTTCCATGAAAGCTCAGTTGGTTGATCGTTCCGAAAACTACTCCGATGACCTCAACTTCTTCTCCCTGGTAGGGGGCAAAATGGGAGTGGGTTCCCTGGTAGATATCGCGCTCTCCCTGATAGGTCAGCCCCCCTTCAACGCGAAAACTTTCAAAGGGAATATAACCGAGATCGATCCCGACTCCATATGAGGAGTCGATTTTGGTTCGGGTTCCCTTGCCGGTATTGAGGGCGAAGAATGCGTCTTGGGCACTGGATAGATTGCCCCTGATATTGACGTAAAAATCTCTCTTGTCTTCGGCTTTAGCCAGAGTGTATCCGGACAAGACAAAGGTTAAGGCCACTATGAGAATGCCCAGCCAGTCTCCCCATGACCTTTTCCATGTATAACGGGGGGGAGTCGTCACGTGTTGAAGAAGGGTATTTTGCATGGCTGTCGGGAAGGGTTACACGGCTTCGCTATTAAATAAGTCTATAAAAATTATCGAGGAACATCAATCGTCACTTGGACGGGGAAGAGGGTATCGACGTCCCGGCGCCGTCTCACGTTGCGGAGCAGCGTCTCGACTTGCGGCGTCACCTGACTTTGAAAACTGGTACTGCCGTCGGTCGCCACGGTCAAGGGCCTGGAATAATCAACCAATGCGTCGTTCAAAAAGAGGGTATAACGCCGGACCCGTTTGGTCGTGACCTCGATATGATTCTCGCCTCTTACCTCGACCGCCAATTTCGCATAGACGTGGTTTTTGATCAGGTCGCCATGTTGATCGATCAATTGCTCAGAAAACATGGCGATGCGGTCAGTGGCATCAATACGCACCCAACCGAAATCCGTCAAATGGCTTGCGTCACGAACCACGGTCACGCTCCGCGGATACGGTTCACGGCGTTGCTTTCGAAACCACTCCACCAGGACCGGCAACTCCTGCCGGGGGAAAAAATGGCCGCCGGCATGCGGATGCGTCCACTCATGTTCCCGGTACGTAAACGCGATGCCGAGCCGGGCCAACTCATTGGTCACGTTCCGGCTCAGCCAGACCGGCATGATTTGATCCTTGGCCCCGTGGATCACGTACAACGACGTGTGCCGGAGATTTTCCAGAAAGGGAAACAACACGTCGTCGATGCCGCTCGCCATCGGCGCCACCGCGGCAAAACGCGGGGCATGATGCATCCCGATGATCCACGCGCCGATACCGCCGTTCGACATCCCCGTCAGATAAATGCGATCGGGATCGATTCGATATTGCGCACGGACGCTTTCGATGGTGGCCAGCACCAACTCTTCACTCGGCCGGGTCCACCACGTCCCGGCCATGGTCGTCGGACAGGCAAGAATAGACCACTCGCCCAACCGCGTGGCCCAGCGTTCCAGATATGAATCGCCCGTAAACCCGGCCCCGTGCAAACACACCACCAAGGGCAAGGCGACCTCAGGATCATAGCCGGGAGGTACGAACAACCCATACGATAAAGTCTTGCCGCGAACCCGAACCGGTTGACTCGGAAGCCTCCCCACCGGAGCCGCCTCGTAAGTCCGGCTATCTCGAAGAACCTCGCCCACTCGCTCAAGGCTCGCTTCGGGATGAACCAGAATAGCCTGCAACGACGACGCAGCCCCTTCACGATCTTCAACCGTCAGATACTGCGTGACCAGCGTTGCCAAGGATTGGTCTGATGCCTGGGACGGCGCAGTTGCCGAACCGGATGGCACTTCCTGACCCCAAGCGCCGCTATCGGCATGCAGGCTGCCGACAGCCAGTAGTCCGGCAAAAATGTATGAGGGAATGCGAGAAAAACTCATGGCCTCTCACTCATTGAACGAACGCCTCTCCATTTCCCCCTAAGCCGTCCCTTAACTCAAGCAAAGGTTGAAACGAAGGGAAGGAAGCGCAGCAAAGGGCCTTGCCGCATGAGGAGAGCAGATTCTTGTTCTACGCCATTTTCATCAATTCGGCGATGGCCCCGCTCACGCCTTCGAAAATCTGGTGCGGCTTGGCCGTCCCGTACATATAGGCCGGAGTGGTGATCACTTTGTTGGAGGAATCCACCACGAATTTCTCGACCGCGCAATTGGTATGCTTGGCGCCGGTCTTTTCGACCTCCGACGCCGTCCCCTGATCCTCGCCGATCGTCACGTTCACGCCTTTTTCGCCGAACGCCAGGGCCATGATCGCCGGGGCAATACAAATCGCGGCAATGGGTTTCCGTGCCTCGTGAAATTCCTTCACGATACGCAGGACTTGCGGATCGATCTGGCCCCCGCTCCCCTTTTGCGCAAAGTCGCACAAATGAAGCGCCGCGCCGTACCCGCCGGGAAACGCCAAGGCGTCGAAGTCCTGCGCCTTGAGTGCTTCGAGTGACTGAATGTCCCCGCGCGCAATCCGGGCAGCCTCCTGCAACACGTTTCTGTTTTGGCCGGTGGCCTGTTGCGTCAGGTGGTTCGTCTCGGCCGCGTCCTTATCCGGCGCGAAACACGCATACTCCGCACCGTGTTGCCCGATCGCCACCAACGTACTGATCGCTTCGGTGATTTCCGCTCCATCCAAAAACCCACAACCCGATAAAACGACCGCAACCTTTTTCATGACACCCTCCCTGAGTGCTGAAAGGTTAATTGTATGTCCCAATAACCGGCTGATGCTTCCTTACATGTCTCCCGTGATGAGCACGTCCGTGCCAAGCGACTCGAAATGAAGGTTGGACACCGGGACGGTGTCGGCCAAACGCCGGGGCGAGCGGCCGCCCAGCAGGCTTTTGGTCTCTTGACCGCCCAACAAGGCCGGAGCCACGTACAGACACACCCGGTTCACCAGACTCTCACGCAAAAAAGAAGCGTGCAATTCTGCTCCTCCTTCCACCAGCATACTGCTGAACTCCATGCCGCCTAAGGCTTGAAGACACCTGCCGAGAGAGACGCGGCTTCCTTTACGAGACAACACCAATACCTGTACACCCATCTTTCGTAACCGTTCAACTTTTCGGGGGCCGGCCAAATTCGTCGTGGCAATGATCGTCGGGGCATGCTCGATCCCTTGGAGCACGCGCGCCCCGAACGGAATCCGCAGCCGGCTGTCGAAGACCAAACGAGCCGGTTGGCGGATACCGGTGGCAGACCGTTTACCCCCGGACACCCTGACCGTCAATTGCGGGTCATCTTTAAGAACCGTTTCCACGCCCACGGCAATCACGTCAACCCGGCTTCTGAGTTGGTGAGCGTGGGCACGCGCCTTGGTGCCCGTGATCCACTGCGATTCGCCGGTCGCCGTGGCGATCTTGCCGTCCAGCGTCATCGCCGCCTTGAGCACGACAAAGGGCCGGCCGGTGTTGCTCCAATGCAGGTAGACCTCATTGAGCGCGGCCGCGTCGGAGCCGAGACACCCTACGTCCACGGCCACGCCCGCGCGTCGGAGTTGCCGGATGCCGCGACCCGCCACATGCGGATTGGGGTCGCGCATTGCCACGACAACGCGACGAACGCCAGACTCCAGAATCGCCGGCACGCAGGGCGGGGTGCGTTTCTCCGTATGGCAACAGGGTTCGAGGGTAGTGTAGAGAGTCGCGCCGCGCGATCGGGTTCGGGCGTGTCGCAACGCCACGATTTCCGCGTGAGGGCCACCGGCGCGTCGGTGGTAACCGGAGCCCACGACCGTGCCGTTCGCCACGACCACGGCGCCGACCATGGGATTCGGCCGAACCGTTGTCCGGCCACGAGCCGCAAGCCCGAGAGCCTGTCTCATGAAAGGGACGTCTTGTTCGACGTCGTTCACCGGTGGGATCGCGGTGACCGCCCCCGGGCTTTCGACCGGGACGAAGACGTCGCGGCAGTCACACGACGCGTACGGGGTTTGGACGAAGCCGCCTTTTTCTTCGGCTTGGCCGCCGGCCGTTCGCCCTCGGCATTCAACGCGGCTTGAGCCGCGGCCAACCGGGCGATGGCCACTCGATACGGAGAACAGCTCACGTAGTCCAGACCGAGGTCATGACAAAACTCGACGGAACTGGGTTCCCCGCCGTGTTCCCCGCAGATTCCGAGTTTGATGTCGGGACGCGTGGCGCGGCCTTCGCGCATGGCCAACCGCATGACCGCGCCCACGCCTTCCCGGTCGAGCACGGCAAACGGGTCGAACGCCAACAGGTCGTGGTCCCGGTAAAAGCCCGTAAATTTGGCGGCATCGTCCCGGGAAAACCCATACGTGGTTTGGGTCAGGTCGTTCGTACCGAACGAAAAGAACTCGGCGTCTTCGGCGATCTGCCCGGCCGTGACCGCGGCCCGGGGCAACTCGATCATGGTACCGACCAGGTACGTCAAGCGCTTCCCGTAGCGTTGCATGGTTTCGTCGGCGACCTCTTTGATCAGGGCTTTTTGCGCCTTCATTTCCGAAGCCATGCCCACCAGGGGAATCATGATTTCCGGCACGATCTTTTTCCCTTCCTTGGCCACCTCGCAGGCCGCTTCCATGATCGCCCTCACCTGCATGCGCGTGATCTCAGGCATGGTAATGCCCAGGCGGCAGCCCCGGAGTCCGAGCATGGGATTGAATTCATGCAACTCTTCGACCCGCGACAACATCTGTCGTTTCTCCTCGACTTCCGGTGAACGCACGTTCGCGGCCTCGGCCCGGGCGATGTCCACCATGAGTTGTTCGCGTTTGGGCAAAAACTCGTGCAAGGGCGGATCCAACAGCCGGATGGTAACCGGGTACCCTTTCATTTCCCGGTAGAGTCCGATGAAATCTTTTTTCTGGAGGGGAAGTAGTCGTTCCAGATACCGCTCCCGCTTTTTGCGGGTCGAGGCGAGAATCATCGCCTGCATGATCGGCGCACGGTCCTCCGAAAAGAACATGTGTTCCGTGCGACAGAGGCCGATTCCTTCCGCGCCGAACCCGCGCGCGATTCGGGCCTGATCCGGATCATCGGCATTGGCCCGCACGTTGAGGTGCCGGATCTCATCCGCCCATTTCAGGATCGTGAAAAAATAGCGGATCTTATCCGATTGCGCAGCCGGCTGCGTACCTTGCAGCGCCTGGATCACTTCCGAGTCCACCACGGACAACATCCCGCCGTAGACAAACCCGGAAAACCCGTTGATGGAAATATAATCCCCTTCTTTGAACACCGAGGGGCCGATACGAACTTTGGCTTCCTCTTCGAAGACTTCCACGTCTTCACACCCGGCCACACACACCTTCCCCATTTGCCGGGCCACCACCGCGGCATGGGAGGTCATCCCCCCCGTGGCCGTCAGGAAGCCTTCTGCGGCATGCATGCCGTGAATGTCGTCCGGGCTTGTTTCCTTGCGAACCAGCACGGCTTTTTCTCCACGAGCCTTGAGCGCCACGGCCTGTTCCGGGGTCAGGGCGATTTTCCCGCAGGCCGCGCCCGGCCCGGCCGGCAACCCCTTCCCGATCGGTTGAAACTTCTTTTCCTCGGCCTGCTCAAAAATGGGATACAGGTACTGCGCCAACTGTTCCGGTTCGACCCGGCGCACCGCCTCCTGTTTATCGATCAAACGTTCCTTGACCATATCCACGGCAATCCGCACCGCGGCAATGCCCGTGCGCTTACCGACCCGCGTTTGCAGCATGTAGAGCGTACCTTCCTGAATCGTAAACTCCATGTCCTGCATGTCGCGATAATGTTTCTCCAGAATCTTTTGGGTATTCACGAGGGATTGATAGGCGGCGGGCAACGTGTCCTTCAGCGCGGATACGGGAAGGGGCGTGCGAAGACCCGCCACCACGTCTTCACCCTGCGCATTCAACAAACATTCCCCGAAGAGCGTGCGTTCGCCCGTGGACGGATCACGGGAAAACATGACGCCGGTGCCGCTGGTCTCGCCCATGTTGCCGAACACCATGGCCACGACGTTGACCGCGGTGCCCCACGCGTTCGGAATGCCGTAAATTTTTCGATAGGCCACCGCCCGATCACCGAACCAGGACGCAAAGACCGCCTGCACCGCCATCGTGAGTTGATCGAACGGATCTTCAGGAAACGCCCGGCCGGTCTCCCGCTGCACCACGCCGTGATACGCGGCAACCAACTCCTTGAGGGCCTGCGCGGACAGGTCGGTATCGGTCGCCGCCCCAACCTCCTGCTTTTTCTGTTCCAGGACCTCGTCGAATCTTTCGCGCGGCACGTCCATCACCACGGAGGCGAACATCGTGATGAACCGGCGATACGAATCCATGGCAAAGCGGGGATTGTTCGTCTTTTCGGCCAACCCTTGGACGGTCTTCGAATTCAAGCCAAGGTTCAACACCGTATCCATCATGCCGGGCATGGACGCGCGCGCACCGGAACGCACGGACACCAACAACGGGTTGCGCGGATCCCCGAACCCCGCTTTCATCAACCGCTCGACCTGCTTCATCCCCTTCAGGGTCTGATCCCACATGCCGGCCGGATAGCGTTTCTTGGCTTTGAAATATTCGAGGCAGGCGTCGGTCGTGATGGTAAAACCAGGAGGGACGCAAATCTTCAAATTGGTCATTTCCGCCAGGCCGGCACCCTTACCCCCAAGCAACGCTTTCATGGTGCCCGTGCCTTGAGCTTTGCCGTCACCAAAAGAATAAACGTACTTCTTGTTACGCATGCATGAGTTCTCCCCCTTGCCCGGCATAACCGTTCGTTTCCGCCGGTTGACCCCAAAAAAGCGATGTTAACACAACGATTCGATGACCCTCAAAAATTTATTCACGGCTCCTGGTTGCGAAGACGCGTCTCGTACCAAGTCAATAACCCGCGTTTGGTCCGCATGCCCAGATAAATGACCGCCACGCAGAACAGCAACAGCCCCAACACCCAATTGTCGGCATTTCTGGCGTTTTCATAATACAGGTTTCCGTCGTCGCTCATGGCCAACGGCTCACCCGGCTGCAAGGTATGGATCCGGCCGGTCGGGTCGGTCGTATCCAACCATTCCGAACAGACCCGAATCGGCCCCTCGACCCCGGACACGTCGGCCCAGGCCACCCCTACACAATGGCCCGCTTTCGGATCGTAGAGTTCGGAATTGGTGAGCACGAAATCCAAATCAAGGCCGGAGACCCACAAGGCCCCCAACAGCACCACGTTACAGACGACGATCAAGCTCAACGTCACCCCGTGGCGAAACCATCGAAATCCCGACTCTGAAAAGGTCATGGATGCTCACGTCTCCGGCTCAAGAGAGACTCTATAAAAATGTAAAAATGACACAAAATGGATCTTTTTTGAGTATAATATGTGTCATTTTAGATGTATTTCCGCTCACTTTAGATGCTTTTCTGCATATCTCTATTGGCCCTGCACCTGGATTTGCGACAAATCCCCGAAAGCCGAAAACAGATCATCGACCTGACGCAACATCGACAACCGGTTCGCCCGCACTTCGGGTTCCGGGGCATTCACCAGCACGCCATCGAAGAATTGGTCGATGGGGGTTTTCAACCCGATGAGTTGTTTCAGGGCTCCGTGATAATCATGGGCGTCAAGCGCGTGCCCGACCGCACGCGTGGCCGTGTCCACGGCCTCATGCAACGTCCGCTCCGTGGGATGGGTCAACAGCGCGACATCAACGGTCCTGTCTGTCCAAGCTTCTTTTTCCACGATCCGGTGCGCCCGTTTGAAGCCGACGATCAACGACTCGAAGTCCTGCTGACTCGTGATCGCCTGCAACGCATCCATGCGAAGAAACAAATCACGCAGATCACAATCGACGCTATCGGCACGAGCCAGCACACTCTCCATCACGTCCTCACGATAACCCGGCACGGTACGCCCGTAATAGCGAAGCCGTTCCTCCAAAAATTTATGTAGGGGCGGACCTGCGTGTCCGCCCGCTTTGACACCCTGCGCAACGAGCCGTTTTTCCGCCTGCCGCACGACATCCGCCAGGTTGATGTTCAACCCGGCTTCGATCACGATCCGAATCACGCCGAACGCGCTACGGCGAAGGCCGAAGGGATCCTCCGAACCCGACGGAACGATCCCGGCGTAAAAGAACGCCGACAGCGTATCCAACCGGTCGGCCAGCGCCAGCAACCGGCCCGCCGTGGTTTCCGGGATGGCGTCATCCGGGGTCCGAGGCCGGTAATATTCCCCGATGGCTCGGCAGACTTCAGCCGGTTCCTTGTCATGCGCCGCGTAGTATTTCCCCATCACGCCCTGAAGCGTGGGAAATTCCCCGACCATCCCCGTCACCAGATCGGCCTTGCTCAAAAACGCCGCGCGTGGGCACGACGCCTCCAACTCCGGGACCCCGGCGGCCTCGGCCAGGTCACCCGCCATGGCAATCGTGCGTTGGGTTTTGTCATACAAGGAACCCAGTTGCTTATGAAACACGACCCCATGCAGATCGGACACACGATCGGCCAGTTTCACCTTGCGGTCCTCGTCAAAAAAATAGCGGGCGTCCGCCAGGCGGGCGGCCAGGACGCGCTCATTGCCGACAATGATCAGCTCCATATTTTTGACGTTCATATTGGTTGGCGCGAAAAACCTGGGAAGCAATGCCCCTTTTCGATCGACAACCGAGAAAAATCCCTGATGCTCTTCCATGGAGGCAATCAGCACTTCCGCGGGCACGGCCAAATAGGTTTTATCAAAGGTCCCGCTCAGAATGTTAGGGCACTCCAGGGAAAAGACCGCTTGGTCGAGGAGTTCCTCCTGGTTGGCCTGATACACCCGTCCGTTGACCGAACGGGTAAACTGTTTGAGTTGTCCTACAAGCACTTCCCTTCTCTTGGCCGGATCAACCACCACGCCCCCACGAGACAAGGCCGCTTCATACATGTCCGGCCGGCGGATTCTGATTCCTTTGCTCGCCACGCCCGGTTTCCCACGCGACAAGAACCGATGCCCCCACGAATGAACTCCAGACCGCACCCCGGCAAAATCAAAGGACAGGGCCCGCCCCCCCACGAGTGCGACCAACCAGCGGACAGGCCGTGGATACCGGACTCCCGAAGCATTCCATTTCATGGTTTTCGGAAACGTGAGTTGTTGAAGAAGACCGGGAAGATGCTCGGTCAAGACCGTGGCCGCGGACAACCCCTTTTCCCGTTTGACTGCGCAGAGGTAAACGCCTTTGGGCGTTTCCCGGGTCTCCAGTTCGCCGACGTCCACGCCTTGCGATTTCGCAAAGCCCTCAGCGGCCTTGGTCGGATGGCCTTGGGCGTCGAACGCCACGGCTTTGGACGGACCCAGCGCTTCCTGCACGACCGGCGTTTGCTTGGAGGCCAAGCCCCGGACGAGCACCGCGAGACGACGCGGGGTCCCGAACGTCCGAATCTGATTATGGGAAAGCCGGTGATCCGTCAAAAACCCGTCCAGCAATTCGGCGAGTTGCGTCATGGCCGGCTGAATCATCTGCCAGGGCAACTCTTCGGACCCGATTTCCAACAGGAACGACGTGGGGGGAAGACGATTGGGTTTGGAGGCTTTCGTGGACACTGAAGTGGGACGTCGGGACGACATGGGCCAAGCAATGGAAAATTATGACGGAGGACGATTCGGCGTTCCTTTGGCGGACGCGACAGCCGTCGCCCCTGATCCGGCCAACAACGGGAAACCCAAGCCCTTTCGTCGTTCGACGTAGGCGTCCGCGCAGCCCCGGGCGAGTCCGCGCACGCGCGCGATAGAGCCCGTTCGTTCAGCCACGCTCAGCGCACCCCGCGCGTCCAGAACGTTGAACAGGTGAGATGTCTTCATACAATAGTCGTAGGCCGGCAGAACGAGTCCTTTTTGTAACAACGTGCGGCATTCTTTTTCACAGGACGAAAACATCGTTCGGATCATGGCGATATCCGCGACCTCGAAATGATATTGGGAGAACTGAACTTCCGAATCGTGGAATAAATCGCCATAGCTGACGTCGTCCGACCACCGGAGATCGTACACGTTATCGACCCCCTGCAAATACATGGCAATCCGCTCCGTCCCATAGGTGAGTTCCACGGTCACCGGATCGAGGGTATGCCCGCCAGCTTCCTGGAAATAGGTAAATTGGGTAATCTCCATGCCGTCGAGGCGGACCTCCCACCCCAGTCCCCACGCGCCCAACGTCGGCGACTCCCAATCATCCTGCCGGAATTGGATGTCATGTTTGCGAGGATCGATCCCCAGCGTCGAGAGACTGTCCAGGTACAACGACTGGATCGCGTCCACGCACGGCTTGATGACCACCTGGTACTGATAATAATGCTGCAACCGGTTGGGGTTTTCGCCGTACCGGCCGTCTGTGGGACGCCGGCAAGGCTCGACGTAGGCAGCACGCCAGGGCTCCGGGCCCAGGGCACGCAGAAAGGTCGCCGGGTTGAACGTACCGGCCCCCTTTTCCAAATCATACGGCTGGCAAATGATGCAGTCGTGATTTGCCCAAAACTGATGAAGCGAGAGGATAAGATTCTGAACGGTCACGGAACTCGTTGCCGCCTGGCGGGGAAGCCGTTCGACCTGACCGGCAAAACGGCATAGACGATCTGAAGTTTGGAACCTAACAACAAACCCTGAGAGTGTCAAGCACGGGCATGTGGCGGTCGTGTTTCAGTTTGAAGCGTTGGACCGGGCAACGAATGAGGGAACAGTGCAGTGACACCTGGTCTGGCACCCGCCTGCGGGCCGCCGCCGGGCGTGGCGCCTCTTGGCGATAATCGACCAAAATTTACTAAATAGATATGAAATTCACTGTGGTTTTCCATAAAAAGTCACGAAATAGGGTGGATTTCAGGTACGAATTAAGGTATAGAAATGAGCTTTGCATGATGTAATGTAATTTACTTTATAATTTACTTTATATTTATTTTACAGACGTCTTGAAACAGCGATGAAGGGCCACGCATGAGGGAGCCAAGCGGGAGGGAACCCAGCGGACCAGCGAGGCCCGGGGCGGGACTTATATCGATAGTTGGGAGGCTCTCCATGAGACTCGTAAACCTGATGGCCCTCTTTTTACTTTCGCTGACGGTGGGCTGTTCGCTCGGGAGTAGCGGGTCGCTTCCTCCAATCCCGATCCCCGAACTCACGCCCGTCCCGCAACCGTTCCGGGCGCAGACCAGTTTTGTCGATGGGGTCCTCAGCGTAACCGTCCCCACCCCGGACGGCCGGACCCGCACTCTCGATACCATCCGGGACTTTGAAGCCACGTACGGACGGTTCCTCCCCCGCCCCGCGCAACCCAATCACTCCAACCGTGAATGGGTTCTCGTGGACAACCACTACGACGGCAGGGTGTTCCTCTACGCCGTCGTCGATTGGGACAATGCTGACCCGACCGACTACCTCGCGGCAGGGTGGTGGCTGACCTACCCGCCCGGCGTGCCCGCTTGGCGTGTCGAGGCCGCCACGCGCGTGGAGTCTTTCTCGATGGCCCGGAACTCGATCCGGCCAATCCGCCCGACCTTCCCCTGACCGGTACGGCGACCTATGTCGGGGGGATGGGCGGCCTCTACACGTACCAATACGGCCGCAACTGGAGCGAGTTGGCCGGTTCCGCCGAGATCGCGGAATTTACGGGAACGGTATTGTTGACCGCCGACTTCGACCAAAACCGCCTCACCGGGTGCCTGGGGTGCGTGGAACCCATCGAGATCGCACCCCGTACCCACCTCTTTGCCGTCATACCGAGGGACAATCCCGATCCCACCGCGTTGCCCGCCGACTACGACCTGTACTTTGAAGCCTCGTTTGGCGCGAACGGGGCCTTCGAGGATACCGCCATTACCGTTGAACATCCCGACCGCACCATCGCGGACTACGCCGGGACGTGGCGCGGTCAGTTCTCGAACGTGCCGGACGTGGACGGCAACCCCCGCCGCGTGGTCGGTTCGACCGACGTGCATTTCGCCGAAGACGACGGCTCGCAGGGACGCTTTACGGGCATCTTCGATGCGCTGACGCCCCCCACGTTCACGCCTCCTGATGGCAACGCGGTCAATACGAACTGAACTTCGCCCGCGCACACCGTCCACGCGCTCCGGGGCAACCTCACCTTCCGGTTCTGAGCGAGGGGCTTTTCTCTTCACCCTCACCTTAATCCTCTCCCATCAAGAGAGAGGAAATGGGAGTTAGAGAAAGTTGGCTGTCAGTCCGAAGAAGAAGTATCGGCCCAGGACGTCATAGAGACCGGGGAAGACACCGCCATTGCCCGCGATGCTGGGTCCGGCCTCCTGGCCGGCGACCGGCGGCTCCCGGTCGAACAGATTGTTGATCCCCACCCGCAGGCTGGCATAGTCGGCGAAATCCCAAATCGCAGCCAGATCGATATAATGCCGTTCCCCGAGATCGACCCCGGTGTCGCTGAGGGCTTCGACGCCGCTGACGTAACGCCACATGAGGCTGGGCCGCACACCCCATGGCGTAATCCAGGTGGCCCGCAGATTGTTGCGCAGCTCCGGGGTCGGCGAGCCGCACGTAAGCCCCCATTTGCCGAGACAGTCGGTCGTAGGCGCGCCTTCCAACTCCTGTTGGTCCCACGTGGAGGTGATCGAGAGGATATCGTTGAAGTTCAACCGCCCCCACTCGCCGGCGTCATAGTCATAAAGGGCGGTGACGTCGTACCCCTGCACTTCCTCGATGGCCAGGTTGTCCAGGAAGGACGCGATACGGCCGCTGCGTTCCACGTCGGACCCGATCCACAGGTCACCGCCCTGCCCGCGTCTGATCTTGGCGCATTGCACGGCATCGCCGTCCAGACATTGATTCAGGATGAACTGCGGGTTCAAGGCGCTGATCCCTTTCTGGATTCTGAAGGAATAGTAGTCCACGCTGAAGTTGAACCCCTCGATGAAGCGGGGCGTCCACACCAGACCGAAGGAGTAGGTGTCGGCTTCTTCCGGCGCCAGGTCCCGGGTTCCCCCTTGCAGGACGTTATATTGTTTAGCCGGCGAGTGGGCGATATTGCCGAACTGGGCGGCCGTGACGCCGCTCCGGGCGCACTCCTCGAAGGTGCGGCCCTCGGCCGTCCGGCCACCGGTCACGGGACCGCCGCAGGGATCAGCGGGCATGTCGAACAGGTTGAAGCCCTGCGGCAGAAACCGTTCCCGCACGTTCGGGGCACGGATCGCCCGTTGAAAACTGGCCCGCAGCTTGACGCCGGAATTCACGGCCCAACCCGAACGGACACCGAAGGTATTGGTTTGCACGTCGAAATCGTAGTCGGAATAGCGGTAGCCCACGTCCAGTCCCAGTTCTTCCGCAAACGGGGCGTCTTCGACCAGCGGGATACCGGCTTCGAGAAAGAATTCCGTCACGTCGAAACCTCCGCTGACCGGGAGGGTGGCGCCGCCCTGGCCCGCGCCGTCGCCCCTGCGGTAGGCCTCGTCCGGATTGAACGTGAGGGTCTCCTTGCGGTATTCCCCGCCCAGCACCACGTCCACGCTGGTGCCGGCGAAGGGCGACGTGATGCCGTAGCGGCCCAGATGACCGGTGAGGTACCCGGACACCACGGTCTGGTCCGTCGATCCCTCGGCGGTCAACGGCAGCGTCAGGTAGTTGACCATGTCCGGTGTCACCGCGCCCTCCCGAAAAATGTTCCAGGGCACGCAGCCCGGGTCGGAGCCGTCCAGTACGGACCGGCACACGGGTTCATCGGTTCCTGGGCGTTGCACCGCGTCCAGCGCTCGCCTGATCCGGGTGATCGACAGGTCGTTCCGGTAGGTGTTTCTCATGTTCACCTTGGAGTATTGAGAGTGCAGTTCGTAGCGCCAACGGTCGTTCAGGTCGCCCCGCAGGCCGAACACGCCGCGATAGGAGGTGTGACGCAGATCGTTTTGCCGGCTGCCGCCCTCGACGTTGCGCCGGCCGATGTTCACCGTCTGCATGTCGTCCCCGGTCAAACCATAGGCGCCGCATAACGCCTCGAACTGTTGCGCGGACAGGAAAGGATTGCCGCAGTTCAGCGTGTTGGTGACGAAGAACGCCCCGGACGGGGCGATCTGGGCCACCGACCGGTCGTCCATGAACATGAACTCGGTGAAGGCCTCGACCTTGTCGTGCACGTCGTAGTGCGCAAGCAGGCCGGCGGTCCAGCGCCGGTCGGGACGCTGAAAATAGTTCGTCGGCGCATAATTGAACACCGTGCCTTCCCGGGGTACGAATCGGTGGCCCTCCACTTTGTAATCGAAGCTCTCCAACCCCCGGGCGCCCAGCGCGCCGAAGTCGGCGAAAGTCCCCTCCGGTGTCGTGCCCGACCCGCCGCACGCCGTCAGGCCCTCGATCAAGTCGCATGAACTGTAATCGCGGTCCCCGTGGAAGACCGCTTCGATGTTGCGATAGGTCCCGTAGACCGTCACGTTGCCGCGCCTCCCCAGATTTTTTCCCGCGACCAGGGAGAGATTCGAGATACCGCCGTCCCACGTCGAGCCGTCGGGAACCGAATACCCGGCGTCCCGGACGACCCCCTGCCACCTGGCGCTGTCGTTGTTGTGCTGGTACTGGCTGAACTGGTAATCGAGCTTGACGCCCTCGAAGTCGTCCACCATCAGGAAATTGACCACCCCGGCCACCGCATCGGCCCCGTAGGTCGCCGAGGAGCCGCCGGTCAACACCTCGACGCTCTTGATCAACGCGCCGGGGATCTGGT
This sequence comes from Nitrospirales bacterium, assembly GCA_965204475.1. Lineage (GTDB taxonomy): Bacteria > Nitrospirota > Nitrospiria > Nitrospirales > UBA8639 > Bin75. The sequence goes on along the minus strand of OZ241988.1, from coordinate 334,991 downwards.
TGATATCGGAGCCGATGCCGCCCTGGATCGGCGACCCGGCCGGCATGCGCCGGCCGTTGATCAGCACCAGTGTCCGCTTCGTGCCCAGGTTGCGCAGGTTCAGGGTGGCCGTCCCGGTGGCGCCGTTGGATATGCCGGCGTTCTGCGTGGAAAACACCTGCGGAAGGATGCGCAACGTGTCTTCCACGCGGACGTTGCCCTGGAACGACAAAGCCTCGGCGTCGATGTGGTAGATGGGACTGGCGCTGGCCAAATTGGGGATGTGGATGCGACTACCGGTCACTACCACCTCTTCCAACCTCACCGGCGCTTCACCGGCTTCAACGCTCGGCGGGTCCGCGTCCGCCGCAAGCGCCGGCGAAGCGGCCGCGGCCAGCAGCAAGGCCGCGCCCGCCGCGAGTCCTCTGCACAGAATCATCTTTTTCAATACATTCACGCCATCCTGCCTTTCCAAAACGGACTGAATGTTAGCAAACGTCCGCAAAAAGAAAAAGTGCTGCCATCCCCGGCTCTCCCTTTGTCATCCCCGACTCGATCGGGGATCCAGCGTCTTTGCCTTTGGTTGTTGCGTTTTCCCCTCCTTTGTAAGGACGGGAACTTTTTCCGAAGAGGGAAAAGTTGGGGAGGTAGAGCGCCTCTTCTTTACCCCTCCTTTGTAAGGAGGGGCAAGGGGAGGTAGAAGCCTTCGCCCCGTCCCGATACAATATTGTACTGAACGTTCTAAATCTTATTGACTGTTCGGTTTAAATTGAAGTATATTGCGCCCAGTTCTCGTGAATTTACTGTAAACTGTAACCCGCCTTACCATTATCAGCAAGCGAACCGACATCACGTATCCGGCGCTCGCCGCGGCCCTCCTGGCGGCGGCGGTGTTCGTCCTGCCGTCCGCGGCGCTGGCGGTGTTGACGTTCGATGAAAACGTCAATGACCGGACGTGCACGTTGGATGCGAGCAAGACGATCACGACCTGCACGTTGACGTTTCCCACGGCGTCGGGTGGGACCGGAGACGTGACCTACTCGATGGGATTCACGCACGAGGCCACCGTAAGCCCCGGTTTCGTGTTCGAATTCGCTCGGGACACCCGAGTGCTCACCGTGAACGGGCAACGGCGGTACCAGACGAAGGACGGTTGGGCCTTCACGTACAAGGCCCAGGACGACGACGACACCATCACTACCGATTTCACCGTGAAGATCGACGGCACGCCGCTCGTTGAAGTCCCCACCGCCGGCCTGAACCTCACGGTCGGCGAGGCGGTCGATAAGAAGCTTTTCACGGCAGGCAACGGCCAACTGGTATTGGCTATTGAGGAGGTGAAGGGCTGGAACAGGCCGGCTTCGGAGCGGGGAACGGAAGCCGAGTTCAATTCCGTGGACGACCTCGCCTTCGCCATCGACAACACCCGCCCGGCCGCCGCTCCCTACCAAGCCGCCACGACGATCAAGGGCACGCCGACGCAACCCGGGGAATTCGAGGTCAAGCTAAAGCTGACGGACGGCGACAATCAGGAAAAAACCCAGGCCACGCTCAGGATATTCGTCAACGGCAAGCCCAGCTTCGGCGACGCCCGGATCCCCAACACCGTCTTCGCCATCGGCAAGACCGGCGTGATTGCCGTGCCGGAACCCACCCTGGGCAACGGCGCGTGGGGGGACCACAGGTTCGAGATCGCGTCTTGCAGTGTGCCCATATGGCTGGGCTACGAAGCGTTCGACCCGAAAAACATTAGGCTCAGCGGCAGGCCGGACGCAAGCGACCGGTTGGACGCAACGACCTGCGAGGCCACCTTGACGGACGCCCCGGTCGGCGACCAAACCAAAGGGGATCCCGCCACGATCAAGTTCTGCTTCAGCGTGGGAGAAGGCACGCGCTGCGGGGTGAACTTCGACGACGCCGGCGTGCCCAACCAGGTCTGGTCCGTGGGCGCCGGCATCACGCCGCTCACCCTGCCCAAGCCGCGCGCGACCGGCGCGGTGAGCTACAGCGTCTCCGGGCTGCCGGCGGGGGTCGTCTTCAACGAGGCCACCCGGACGCTCTCCGGCGCGCCCACGGAACACGGCAAATTCACCGCGACCTACACGGCCACCGACACCGCGGGCACCAGCGTCAAGCTCGACATCCGCATCACGGTGGACGGCGATCCGAGCTTCAGCGAGACCCGGGTCGCCACCACCGTCTTCGAGATCGGCAAGGAGGGCGAGATCGACCTCCCGGAAGCCACGCCGGGCAACGGCGCATGGGATCTGCACCAGTTTACCTTCAGCCCGGCCAAGCCCTCGTGGCTCAGGTTGGAACGTGACGACCCGTTGGAGCTGAGGCTCATCGGCGCGCCGCCGGAAGGCACCCCCAACACGGACGCGCAGATTTACACCCTCACCCTGGCGGACGTCCCGGTCAGCGAAGAGGACACTGCGAACACCGCCACGCTCAAGTTCTGCTTCAGCGTGGGGACCGGCGCTCCCTGCGCCGGGGTGAGCTTCGACGACGACCTCCTCATCCTGGAGTACACGGGGGGGTACCCCATCACGGCGGAGACCCTGCCGGAAGCGCAATTCGGCACCGGCGAACTCACCTACAGCATCGCCGACTTGCGGCCCGGGCTCGTCTTCGATCCTGACACGCGGCGGCTCTCCGGCACGCCGCCCTTCGCCGGCGACCGCTCCACCGTCACCGCGATCTACAAGGTCACCGACGAAGCGAATGACGACGACGATACCATGGAAATCCGGATCATAGTGAACCGTTCGGTCACCTACGGCGGCTTTCGGCTGGATGAGTTCGAGTTCGACTTCACCGTGGGCGCCAGGATCACGACGGTGACCCTGCCTGGGACGAGCGGAGGCACCGGCACGCTGACCTATTCGCTTTCCTGCGCGGCCACAAGCCCCACGCCGTGCGATGGCCTTCCCGCCGACCTGTCGTTCCACACCGGATCGCTGGAGCTGTCGGGCACACCGGCGGAGGCCGGCATTGGCGCCTTCCTGCTGCTCCTGGAGGCGACGGACAGCTTGGGCGCCAGTGCCTCGCTGCCGGTCCCGGTGCGCGTGCATCCGGCGCCGTCGTTTGAGGACGCGGCCGTGGAACTGGAGTTCCCCGGTCCCGCCCAGACGCTGCCGGCGGCGCAGGGCGGCTCCGGCGCGTTGACCTATGCGCTTGTCTGCACGTCGGACAGCCCCACCTCGTGCACCAGCCTGCCCCCGGGCGTTGCCTTCGATAACGACACGCGCACGGTGTCGGCGAATGCCTTTACCACACCGGGCGACTACACCCTGGAACTGTCGGCGACCGACGGCAACGACGCGACGGCCAAGATGCAGGTCAACCTGACCGTGGCCGGCATCGTCGTCAAGGCCTATGCCAGCCAGACCGAACAGACCGCTGGGAATCCCGGCGGTGACGCGCTCTCCGACGACGGCGCAATCAAGGTGGTCGAGGGGAACACCGACAAGGATAGTGCCCGTCGCTACACGCTCGCGCTCGCCGTCAAGCCCAGTGCAGCGGTGACGATCACGCTGGCCGATCCGGACGAGGACGATGATCTTCAATACTGGGAGGGCCAAGCCAAGAGTTTCCCCTTCACCGCCGCCGACTTCGACACCGCCGGCAACTTCGTCGGCACACCGGGAACCGTTATCCTCAAGGCGGAGGAAGATGACGACGGCGTCAACGGCCGGGCCAGTATCCGCCACACGGTGACCAGCGACGACCCGGCCTACAACGGCATCACGTTCTACGTGGACCTGGTGGAAGTGGAGAAAGATCCCAGGGTCGAGCTGAGGCTGTCCCCCACCTCGCTTAATGAGAATGAGAACGCGGAGGAGACCACGGTCACGGTCTCGGCCCTGGTCTTCGCGCCCGGCTCGGATAGCAGCCTCGGGTCGTTCAATTCGGAAACCGAGATCACCCTCAAGGTGGCCGAGGAAAGCACCGCGCAAACCGGAGCGGATTTCACCGCGAAGGAGCTGTCGTCGTTTTCGATCCTCTCCCGCGCGAACAACGGCGTTTCGACCTTCAAGCTGACTCCGAAGCAGGACGACGTGTATGAGGGCGACGAGACCGTCATCGTGTCGGGCGCCGCGGATCCGGAAGGGCGGACGCCGTCGCCGGCCACGCTGACGATCGAGGACGACGATCCGCCCCCCCTCTCCGCCGACTGCGGCGAACCCGTCTTGGAGCCCGGCGAAGGCGGGACGGCGGGCGTGATCTGCACGGTCATGCAGCATGACGGCGAGGGCAATCCCGTGGTCGCCGACACCGAGTTACGTGTCAGTTACTCCTTGGAAAGCAAAACCGCGACCGCCGGAGCGGACTATGAAGACGTGGGCGGGAGCGTTTTCATCAAGGCCGGCAAATCATCTGGAAGCATCGTCATTACCGTGTACGGTGATGACGAGACAGAGGGCCGGGATACATTCGGAATTACTTTTTCCGCGAGAGGGCTCTCGGCTGCCACGGACATCATTATCCTGGAAGGCGACGGCGGCTCAGGGCAACAGCAACGGGCTCCGTCCGGAGGGCAGTCACAAACCGAGGAGGGTCCAACCGATGCCTACCGCGCGACGGTGGCCTTCGGCGAGACGGCCTACACCGTGACCGAAGGCGAGGCCGCAACGACCATCAGGGTGACGCTGGACCCTGCGCCGCCGGAGGACATCGCCATCCCGATCCCCATCGCCGGGAAGGGCGGCCCGGGCGTGACCGCTGAGGATTGGCGGTTCGCCGTGGGCGAGGGAACCAACGATACCTGGAACGCCGCCAGCCGCACGGCCACCGTGCAGTTCGCCGCGGGTCAGACGGAACGGACCATCAACCTGGAGGCGCTGGATGACGAGGAGATCGAGGGCGACGAAACCCTCACCCTGCGGTTCAACGCGAACCGGCTGCCGGCCGGGGTGACGGTGGACCCGGAAGCCGCCGAGGCCGTAGTCACCCTGGTGGACGATGATCTCGCGGACCTGCGCGGCCGGGCCCTGGAACACGTGCTGGCGGCGTTCGGGCGCACGGTGGCCACGGACGCGGTAACCCTGCTCACGGGCCGCATGGCCGACGACGCCCCGGACACCGGCGCCCGCCTCACCCTGGGCGGACGCACGTTCACCCTGCGCAGCTTGTCCGGCTCCACGGAACCTGACGGGACCGGGACGCGGGAAGACACCGCCGCCCCGGCGTTCAATGCGGTCAATGCGTTCGATCCGCTCAACCCGCCCGATCCGCGAGGCCCGCCCGTCACCGCCGGACAATCGATCTCGCTGCGGCAACTCCTGAACGGGGCCTCCTTCCGTTACCGGCACGGCGACCCCGAGGACGGCCTGCTGACCCTCTGGGGCCAGGGCGGGACCGCCCGCTTCGAAGGCGGGTCGGGGACGGACTTCTCCCTTGACGGCGAGGCCACCTCCGGCTGGCTCGGCCTCGACTGGCGGCAACACGGCACCGTCGCGGGCCTCTCCCTGGCCCAGTACCGGGGCGACGTGGGCTATGACTTCGCCGGGAACCAGGACGCCGGCGGAGACGTCGATCTGGAACTGACCAGCCTGTTCCCCTATGCCCGGCTGTCCTTGGACAACGGCCTGGACCTGTGGGGCATCGCGGGCTTCGGCAAGGGCAACCTGACCCTCACGGACGGCTTCGGCGGGAATAGCACGGACCTCTCGATGCAGATGGCCGCGGCCGGGCTCCGGCGCGCCCTGACGCCGCTCGGCGGCGGCGTCACCCTCGCGGCCAAGGCCGACGGCTTCCTGGTGCGGATGGCGTCCGAGGCCCGGGGCCGCGACACCGCCGCCTTTGCCGACGACCTGCCGTCCGTGGACGCCGCGGCCCAGCGGCTCCGCCTGGCCCTGGAGGCGGGCTACACCCATACGCTAGCCTCCGGCGCGGTCCTGCGCCCCACCGCGGAACTGGGCGCGCGGTATGACGGCGGCGACGCCGAAACCGGCGCCGGGCTCGACCTGGCGGGCGGGCTGCGGTATCAGAGCCCGTCGCGCCGGCTGCTGGTGGAAGGCCGCGGGCGGGTCTTGCTCGTGCACGCCGCGAGCCAGTTCCGGGAGTGGGCCGCCAGCGGGCTGGTGCGCCTGACGCCCGAGACCGGCGGCCAGGGGCTTTCGTTCAGCCTCCAGCCGGCCTGGGGGATGACGCCAACCGGGCCGGACGCGCTGTGGAACAACGCGGCCCTCCCAAATACGGCGACTACCCCGCGGGGCCGGGTGACGGCGGAGCTCGGTTACGGGCTCCCCGCGTTCGGCGGGCGCGGCCTGCTGACCCCCTATGCGGGCGCGGACCTGGCGCAGGGGACCGGGCGGACCTACCGCGTCGGAGTCCGCAGCCTGCTGAACGCGAACGCCACCCTCAGCCTGGAGGGGGCCCGCCGGGAGACCGGCCAGGGCGAGCCCGACACCCGCATCGGCCTGCAGGTCTCCTTCGTCTTCTGACGTCCCCCCCTACCCGTTCCTGCTCCACCGCTGCCTTCCGCGCGCGAGGCAACGGAGGCGGCACCCTACGTGGACTCGCAGGGAACCCTTTCAATACACACCGGGAAAAATCCGGTACTTCACCCGCGCCTGATACTCCGCCCACTTTTCGGCGCCGTATTTCTCGGCACAAAACTGGTCGTCAAAGCGTTGACGGAAGGTGAACAGCAAGACGATGAAGACAAAGTAGGTCCAAGCCCAGGGATTCGTGAAGTAGCCGAAGACCAGGGCAATCGACAGGGCCAGGAACCCCTCGCCCAGGTAGTTGAAGTGGCGGGCGACACCCCAGAGACCACTGCACAGGATCTTGCGGTCACCGGCCTCGATGTACTCCGGCTCGATGAGCCCGAGAAACTTGCGGTCGGGCCATCGCTTGAACGTGTATTTCTGCATGTTGGCGCCACGCGAGATGCCCCACCCGAACAGGAACAGCGCCGCGGTTCCGATAAGCCAAACATTCGTCCATGCCGGCGAGAATCCCGGCTCCGGGTACACGGCCATGCCCCACAACGGGAGAATAAACAACCACCCGTAGACCACCAGACCACCCCAGAACAACTTGAAGCCGATACCCTCATGCAGCAGATCGTAGGTATAGAGCTGGACGCGCTCAAAGACGAAGTAGTCCAATATGTAGAACGTGAAGAACGCCGCATACAGGAACACGCCCGGATTGGAGTCCTCGCCGAAACGATCGTAGTGATACACGGCTCCGGACAGGGCGTTGAGCGACAACATCGCCCCACCGACGACGTAGAAATACATCTTGACGTCGAAGCGCTCATTGAAGAACGACAACTCCCGGACCCGCCCGTCCCACAGCGCCAAAAGCGGATTCTTTATCGTGCCTTGCGGCTGGCTGTACACCGCAATGATGGCAAAGATCGTGGTAAAGACTGTTCCGCCGGCCACCGCATAGACCGAGGACCGGTAGAACCAATCACGCGGCATCCCGGTCAGCTCGAAAGCCCACACGACCAGCGCGAGTGCGAACACCAGCAGACCGTTCAGACGATAGTTGCGGGGTGCGCCGGTTTCCGGATTGATGACATATCCGGGAACCCGGCTTGCGGGCAATATGACCTGCGCCAGGAAGAAGACGGCGAAGATCACCAGCGGCGTAAAGAACCCCGCAATCGCTTCCGAGCGGGAAAGCTCGAACAGATGGCCGATACCCAGCCATTCAATCACGACCGAATACCCCTTCCTCGCGGCACGGGCGCGTCGCCGGCATCAATGCCGCGCCCACCTCGACCCCTCTCCACGGAACTATCTCATGTGACATATTCGTGCCCTCCCGAACAGCGGTCCGCACGCGTTCGCCACTTTCAAAATCCGGGCAAAACTGTAGCACATTTACTACTTAGAAGCGATAAAACGGTCGGCCAGTTTTTGTCCTGTCATCCCCGACACTTGTCCCTGACATTCTTAATCAGGGATCTAATCGAGGATCCAGAGTCTTTGCTTTTAGTATCCGTAGCCGCGTCATCTCATGGCGCGTTCCTCCCTCTGAGAGAGGGAGGAAGGCCGTCAATTTTGGTTTCGGCGTACAGGGCTCCCGCATGGCGTTTTAATCCCTCGCCGGCGTCCTGGAAGCCGCGGCGTATATACCCTTCGAAGCACAGGTGGACGATCGGAGCCAGTACACCGGTCAAGCGTTCCGTGTTGTGGTAGGAGCAACTTGTCTCACTCAGCGGCTCCAGATGTTGCTCGCGTACGGCGAGCAGCAGCCAACGCGCGCCGAATGCCTTGCTCCATACAATCAGCCGGGGCTTGTCATAAGCACAGATGGTTTGGGTGATTGTCATCTTCGTCGGCCCCATCCTGACCCGCAAGCGTGCCGGCGACCCGATTGTGAAGTCGGTGTGGACCTGTGGCGTAAACGGATTCCATCGGCCGTAGTTCTCAACGGCAGTCAGGACACCCCAGACCACGTCGATCGGGGCGTTGATCCGGATGGGATCGGTGCGGACTTCGTATGTGCTCATACGCATCCCCGTGCGGGTCAGCGGGATTCCCGCGATTTCGCCACCAGCGCTTCACTGGCTTCCCACAATCTGATGCCGTTGTCCGGATCCGCGGCGGGGAGAGAGACAGCCTTGTGTTGCATCATATGCAAATACATCCCCGTGGCCTCACCCGGTTTTTCCGCACAACACAGATAGATGACCGGCCCGATGGCCTCTTCCGGAGACGCGAAGAAACGCCGGAACAGCGCGTTCAGGATCGGTCTCAGCAGTGCCGGCGCCTCCCTGGCAATGTTCGTGGCCACGGCACCGGGGCACATGGCATGCACGGCCACTTCAACCTTGTCGCCCGGATTGAGGCGGCGGGACAATTCGGTGGCGAACGCGCACAGGATCAGTTTGCTCAGCCCGTAATATTTGAGGCTGTCTTTCATCCCGTAGTCCGTGTACGCCCCGAAACGCTCGAAGTCGATGGTGTGGGCCGACCGGTGCGCTTCGGATGAAATGAAGACGATACGCGGAATCCCGCGACCGTGGCCGGGCGGGCGAATCACGCCATCGTGCAGCCAGCGGTCGATCATCACCCGGTTCGCCAGAAAATGCACGGCGAACATCATCTCGTAGCCTTGCGGGGTCTTCCTCGCGTTTCGCGGCATCAAGCCGGCGTTCAGCACGGCGACGTCGACGTGGATCTCGCGTTGCACCAGACGGTCGCAGAAACGATGCACGGATACCAGATCGCCCAGATCCACCTCCATCATTTCCACGGTCCCGGAGCCGGATAGCCGCCTGATCTCATCACAGGTTGCCCCATGTCCCGGCCTGCAGGCCAGGATCATGTTGCCGCCACGTTTGGCCAGTTCCACTGCCGCCGCCCTGCCCAACCCGCTGTTCGCTCCGGTCACCAGGCAGGTTTTACCGTCAAGGCGCGCGTCAGCCGCGACCGGGCTCCCCGGCGACACCTTTGGTCTCCTGAGATCCCGTATGGCCGCGATGACGGCGTTGATGACGGTGCCGTCACCTGGTTGCTTGATGTGTTTTCCCATCCGGGTTGTCCTTCGTTGAGTGCATTTCTTTCCTGTTACTGAACGTGCTATTCAAACGGGATGGCATATTTCTCGCGACAGACGACCGCCCTCACCCGGGCCCCGAATCACGTCCGGGCGGGTGTTTGAACCACGATCATGCCCTGCATCCCGCGATGACCTTTGACGGGACACCGAAAGTGATACACGCCAGGCGGCAGGGTCAGCACAAGTTCGAGCCGCTGACCGGGAGCCAAGGGAACCCCCTGCTCAAGGGAGCCGGCCTGCTCGCCGGAATCCGACACGACCTCGACTCGATGTTGGGCAACCAAGGTACTTTGAAACTGGTGGGTTTCCCTGCCTTGATTCCTCACCACGAGGTGCATGGGTTGCCCTGCCCGCAAGTCGACCCGAGCCGGCGAGAACCGAAAATCGTCGACGACGATGGTCACGTCCTGGTACTCGGAGGAACAGGCGCCAAGGCCCAGCATGAAGATCAGAAGGAGTTTGACCGCTCCCCGGCCCCATGCTAGAGTCGAAGCCCGTGACGCGACGACAAGGCTTCCGTTCTCCTGTTTTCTTTCCCAAACCATGCTTAAACAAGTCCTGACTATCGCCGGTTCCGACTCGGGTGGCGGCGCCGGTGTGCAGGCGGACCTGAAAGCCCTGTCCGCGAACGGCACCTATGCCATGTCGGTGATCACGTCGATCACCGCGCAAAATACCACGGGCGTCACGGCCATTCACGATCTGCCCGAATCCATCGTCGAGGCGCAGATCGACGCCATTTTCGCCGATTTCGACGTGGCCGCGGTCAAGACCGGGATGCTGTCCTCGGCCTCACTCGCGTCCCTGGTCGGCCGGAAGTTGCAACAGTACCACGTGCCCTGGATTGTCGTCGATCCCGTCATGGTGTCGAAGAGTGGACAGGACTTGCTCCAGGCCGATGCGATTGATGCGTTGAAGCAGGCCCTAATTCCCCTGGCCTCGGTCATCACGCCCAATATCCATGAAGCCGAACGGTTGACCGGCCTGACGATCCGGTCGCTGGCCGACGCCCGGCAGGCGGCCAAGGCGCTGCACCAGCTTGGCTGCCAACACGTCCTCCTCAAGGGTGGGCATTCACCGGAGTTGCCTGCCACCGACCTGTTGTATGACGGCCGGTTTTTTCGCATGTACAAAGGCGAATGGATCGACACGCCGCATACCCACGGCACGGGCTGCACCTTCGCTTCGGCCCTTGCCGCGCACCTGGCGGTGGGCAAACCCCTGCCTGATGCGGTCGACGCGGCGAAACAGTACGTCACGGAAGCGATTCGCCATAGCCTGGCCATCGGCCAAGGCCGGGGGCCGACCAATCATTTCTATTTTCTCTCCTGAATACGACGCCGTGAAAGAAACCTCCTTAACCTTTCAGGACGGCGCACACCATACAGTCGCGGCAATACTGGCGGAGCCCGCGCAAAAAAGTGACCGGGCCGTTGTCCTCTGCCATGGCTTTCTCTCGAATAAAGACAGTCGCACCAATCTACGCCTGACGGAACTCCTGGGCCCCCAAGGCATCAGCACCTTGCGATTCGACTGGTTCGGGATGGGCGATTCCGGGGGAGCATTCAGTCGCATCACGGTGGCCGCGTGTGTTGACCAATTGGAACGCGCCATCAGCCTGATGCGTGAACGCGGGTATCATGAGCTGGGGTTGATCGGATCGAGTTTCGGCGGGCTCCTGGCCCTCCTAGTGGGCCGGCATCATCCTGAATTGCGGGGCATCGGCCTGAAGTGTCCGGTCCCGGATTTTCCGGAAACGCTGGACCACGAATTCGGTCGTGACGGCATTGAAGAATGGAAACATACGAATTATATTCCCGACGTGACGGGGGGAACGGCGCCGATTGCGTTGGACTTCGCCTTTTACGAGAGTTGCAGTACGTTCGATGCTTATGAGGCCGCGCGCAACATCAAAACCCCCGTCCTGATCGTCCATGGAGAACAGGATGAATTGGTCCCCTTTCACCAGATCCGTCAATTGGAGGACGCCTTGCCCGGCGACAAGGAACTCGTGCTGCTGCCCGAAGCCGACCACCAATTCGGCAGACCCGAAGACTTTCGCCGGATGACGGTTCACTTGGCAAACTGGATGCAGGACCATCTCCTACAGAAGACCCGGCCATGAGCACACCGCCCGTCAAGTTGACCGAGGAACAGCTCGAAGTTTTCCGAGTCCTGTACCCATGGTATAAGGAAGAGGTGTTCCGCCGCCGGGAACAGATGATGCGCCTGACGGCCTTTGGCAGCGCGTTCCTGGTGCTGCTCCTCATCACGATTCTCGCACTTTCCCCGCCGGGTCCCGTACACCTCACCATCAAGGTCTTTGCTACTACCGGCACCGCCCTGTTCTCGGCCTTGTTCATCTACTTGATCCTGCAGCAGCGCGATCGCCACCGCGTAGCCAAGCAGACCCTGATCGAAATGGAACAGGTGCTCGGCCTGTACGAAGAAGGCCTCTATCTGGTGGGGAAAGCCTTGTACCCGAAAGATTGGCAAACGGCCTGGTTGAATGACCGGAGCGTGACCGTGTACGTTGCCGTCATCACGGCCTTGACGATCCTCGTCGTGGCGGCAATCGTCAGCAAAGGCTGACGGGCATGCGGGTGGCCTAAGTTCTACCTCCCGACTTTTCCCTCTTCGGAAAAAGTCCCCGTCCTTACAAAGGAGGGGAATAGGGTAAGCGGAAGGACCACCTTTTTCCTCCCCTTTGTAAGGGGAGGTTAGGTGGGGTAGAGACTCATGGACACGGGACACAAACAACGAACACAACAAGGACTTCGGAAGGCTCTTTCTCAGGTGCCGCGGCTTCGGGCTGAAATGACACCAGCCGAACAACTTCTTTGGACCAAGCTCCGTTCAAAACAATGTCACTCATTCAAATTTCGTCGGCAACACGCCATTGGTCCGTTCATTGTCGACTTTTTTTGTCCGGAGCAGTTACTCGTCGTCGAAATTGATGGCGACGTTCATGCCGAAGAGAAAAAGATAGCAAAGGACCAGCAACGTGAAAGATATTTGCTTTCCCTAGGTCTTCAAGTCATCCGCTATACGAACCATGAAGTGCTAAACAATCTTGATGGTGTACTCGAACATCTTCTTTCAGTCTTATCCTTGAACTCTACCTCCCCTACCCCTCCTTACAAAGGAGGGGAAAACAGAGGCAGAAATCGTCAACACATGACCGAACACATACCCGAATGACCGCCCATGATTAAAGCCTACCGAGGCGTCACCCCGGCCATCGCGGATACCGCCTTCATCGAAGACACCGCGGTCATCGTCGGCGACGTGGTCATCGAAGCCGAATCCAGCGTATGGTTTCACAGCGTCGTCCGCGGCGACGTCAATTTCATTCGGATCGGCCGGCGCACCAACGTCCAGGACCTCTCGCTGCTGCACGTGACGCACGATACGTATCCTCTCATCATCGGCGACGACGTCACGGTCGGTCACCACGTCGTACTCCACGGCTGCACGATTCACAACCGCGTCCTGGTCGGCATGGGGGCCGTGCTGATGGACGGAGTCGTGGTCGGAGACGACTGTATCATCGGAGCCGGGGCCTTGGTTACCGAACACACCAAAATCCCGCCGGGCAGCCTTGTGATCGGCTCACCGGCCCGCGTCAAACGGCCACTCCGGGAAGCCGAACTGGCGTGGCTCAAAGAATCGGCCCAAAACTACGTCCAATACGCCCGCGACTATATGACCGGGTAACCCCCACGGCCGTGCCCGGCCGATATCCCAGACCCCATGAGTCGAACCACTCCTGCCCCGCTCGTGATCCTCGGCGCCGGCTATACCGGACGTTTCATCTACCACGCCGCCCGGCGACGACGCCGTCCGGTATTCGCAACCAGCCGCGATCCGGACGCGCATCTGGCATTTGCCCAACCCGACCACCGCATCAGGTTTGACTTACGGCAATCCGACACCTGGACGCAGATCCCATCGCAGTCGGACATCATCTGGTGCTTCCCGGCGCTTCCCCGGGACGTCGCCGAAACCTTCGCGCAGCACGCGATCGACGCGAACAGCCGGTTGATCCTCCTGGGCAGCACCTCGGCCTATCGAACGGGCCGCACCGGCCTCATCGACGAACGCGTGCCGGTCAACCGCTCCATCCCCCGCGTCGCCAGCGAGGAGCATTTGCGCACCACGTATGGGGCCACGATCCTGCGACTGTCCGGAATCTATGGGCCCGGGCGGCACGTGTTCGATTGGATTCGAAAGGGAAAAATCAAAAACACAAAAAAATTCGTCAACCTGAGCCACGTGGAAGACGTGGCCGAACTCTGCCTGCTTGCATTCCGGCATGCCGAACCCGGCTCCTCCTATATCGTCAGCGACGGCCAATCACGACCCTGGGCCGAAATCTGCCGTTTCGCCGCCGAACGCTTTCACATTGCCATCCCACCGGCCACCACCACCCGCGAAACAGGCAAGCGCCTCTCACCGCGGAAAATCCTGTCCGATTTCAACTACCGCCTCAAACACCCGGACCTGTTCGCGGCCCTCACCGAATTGGAATCTGCTCCCGGATTACAAATCTAAACAACCCTCTCCCCACGTTGGGTAAGGGTCTTTCACAAGGCGCCTATAACCGGCGGCTATGAGGTGTACAATGTCAATAGGAGGAAAACGTACTCGCGATGTCTGTCATTGAAAAAACCGCCGGAGAACCCGCCAACACCAGTCTGCCATGTATCGAGCAGCCTGAAGGCAACCGGTCTCTCTCCATGAACGACCGCATTTTCAGGTCGCACCGGGGAGGGAAAATCCGGGTTGCCGGCAAATTTCCAATCGACAGCCCCGAGACGCTCTCCCTGGTCTATACACCCGGCGTCGGCCGCGTGTGCCGGGCGATCGCCGCTGACCCGGCCCTCGCCTACCGGGTGACCGGCAAGGGCAACAGCGTGGCCGTGGTGACGGACGGGTCGGCCGTGTTGGGGTTGGGCAATCTAGGACCACAGGCGGCACTTCCCGCGATGGAAGGCAAAGCCATGCTCTTCCGGCAACTGGCCGGGATCGATGCATGGCCCATTTGCCTCGATACCCAGGACCCTGACGAGATCGTGCGCACCGTGAAGGCGATTGCTCCCGGCTTCGGCGGCATCCACCTTGAAGACATCTGTGCGCCTCACTGTTTCGAAGTCGAGCATCGCCTGCAGGACGCGTTGGATATTCCCGTCATGCACGACGATCAGCATGGCACGGCCGTCGTCGTTCTGGCCGCCCTGCACAACGCGCTAAAAGTCACCGGTCGCCGGCTGGATCAGGCCACCATTGTCGTGAACGGATTGGGCGCCGCGGGGATCGCCTGCTGTCAACTCTTGCTCGCGGCAGGGGTCACTAACCTGCGAGGGTGCGACAAACAGGGCCTGGTGCTCACCGGTCGGCCGGCAGCCTTGCGCCGTTCCCGTGAGCTCTTGCCGGACATCATCCGATACAATCGCCCGGTGGGTAAACTCCGGGACGCGTTACAGGGCGCACACGTGTTCATCGGCGTGTCTGCCGGCAACGTGCTGACTCTGGATGATCTGAAACTCATGGCCCATGACCCCATCGTCTTTGCCCTGGCCAACCCTGATCCCGAGTTGCCGCCGGAACTCGGATACCGGCATTGCCGGATCTATGCCACCGGACGATCGGATTATCCGAACCAAATCAATAACCTGCTGGCGTTTCCCGGCATGTTTCGGGGCGCACTGGATTCCCGCGCCACTACGTTCAACGAATCCATGCAATTGGCCGTGGCATCCGTCTTAGCCGATCTGGTGCCTGCCCGGTCCTTGAGCGAGCACTGCATCATCCCCGGCGTGTTCGATCAGGACGTCGTGCCGGCGGTGGCCAAGGCCGTCAGCCGGGCCGCCCGGGACACCGGCGTAGCTCCACCGGATTTTCAACCAGGACAGTCTCAGTCACCGAACAGGTATTTCGCCGTAAACATGACGGACAATTGACGCGGGCCGCTGAACGCGTTGTTGTTGGTGAAGGCGGGATCTCCTCTATGCATCGGATGTATCTGGTAGGTGCCCGTGTGTTCGATGTCGCCCATCAGGGAATACGTCAGTTTCACGCCCAATAACGTCTCGTCCGTCAAGCTGTAATCCGCACCGGCATGGAAATTCCCGACGAACACGGTATCGGACAGATCGGCATCCTGACTGCTGTTGAACTCTGACAGATCCCTCGCCGGATCGGCCGTGTCTTCGTAACGAGCAGAAAAATGGACGCCGGATATTTCGACGAACGCGACACCCAGCCCCACGCCCACGTACGGCGTGATCCGCCCGAACACGTCCGTGAAGTCGTAATACGCGTTGACCGACAGCGTGCGCGTCGTGAGGTCGTCGATCCTGGCCATGGCATTGGACGTCACCGTATTGCCCGATGGCGGGCTATCAACGCTTCGGTCCAGGAAAGTAACCCTCCTGAATTTCTGTTCTATGGCGTTGTTGCGTTGGGCGGCTGAAAATTCCAGGCGCCAGCGGTTGAACATGCGACCGACCGAGACTTCGAATGCGCTGCCGGCATCCATGTCAAGGTCGTACGCCCAGCGGTATCCCTGTATGTCCTCACTGCGACCAGCCATGACACAGGAAGCAGAGTCCGGGTAACAGTAGGTGTCCCGGTTCCACCCCGCCTGATCGATCGGGTACGTCCAGTTCACCCCGATTCCCCCGCCGATGTACCACCCTGACCGCCCCGTCTCCGCGCTTGCTTCACCCGACGCGACCAAGCCCATCACTATCACCCCGACTATAAACAGCCGTCCCATTGAGAATGACATCAAGCCCTCCTGAAGAAATGAAAAATGGACAAATGCGGGATCGCTTCTTTCCGGACCAACCCGGAAGAGGCGGATTATAAACAAAGCCCGCCTGGATTTCCATCATGCTACCGGCCTGGCGAACCAGATTTCAGAACATGGTACAATGGACGTGGAAATCTTTCGTGCCATACGCATTTTTTCACCATTTAACCGGAAAAAGGTAGAACCATGACACAAGCACCAGCTCCGTCTCCGATCCTGTTTTTTGACACGGCTTTTGCGATCCAACGCACCTTTTCCATTAAAGCCGCCGTGGACCTGGAAGTCTTCACGGCCATCAAGGAAGGACACAATACCACGTCTGCCCTGGCGGACCGGTGCAACGCCTCCGAGCGGGGCCTGCGCATGCTGGCCGACTATCTGGTGATGCTCGGGTTTCTCACGAAATCGGACAACGCGTACACCCTGACGCAGGATTCGGAAGTGTTTCTGGTCAAGACCTCGCCGGCCTACGTCGGCGGAACCCTGGACTTCCTCCTCAGCCCGACGGTGTTTGACGGCTTTTGCAGTCTGACTGAGGCCGTGCGCAAAGGCGGGACGACGTTGCCAGACCAGGGGACTATCGCCGAGGAACATCCCGAGTGGGTAACCTTCGCCCGCTCCATGGTGCCCATGATGGTCGGACCGGCCAACTGGATCGCCGAGCATCTGGTATCAACGGGCAGGCCGGTCCGCAAGGTCCTCGACGTGGCCGCCGGCCATGGCATCTTCGGCGTGGAAATCGCCAAACGCTTTCCGGACGCCGAAGTCACAGCCGTGGATTGGTCCAACGTCCTGACCGTGGCCCGGGAAAACGCGGAAGCCGCGTCATTGGGCGACCGCTATCACACCATTGCCGGCAGCGCCTTTGACGTGGACTTGGGTGAGGGGTACGACATAGTCCTGCTCACCAACTTTCTGCACCACTTCGGGATCCCGGAATGTGAGGACTTCCTCCGCAAGCTCCGGGCCTCAATGGCGCCGGGTGGCCGGGTGATTACCCTGGAGTTTGTCCCGAATGACGACCGGGTCAGCCCCGCGTCCGCGGATTTCGCCCTCATCATGCTGGTCGGCACCCCGGCGGGTGACGCCTACACGTTCAAGGAATGGGATGCCATGTTTCAAAACGCCGGGTTCGGGCGCAGTGAATTGCACGCGGTGCCCAACTCCAAAGAACACATCGTCGTGACGCACCTACCCTCCTGACCATCCGATCGCACTATATGCGCTTCGCCCTCTCCTTCCGGGAGAGGGCCGGTTCGCCCGCATCACACCCCTCCCTGAAAAATACCCACACCTGTCGCACCCGTGCGGAATCCGTGCTGCTTACACCTGACTCCCGCAGCCCGTGATCTCTTCTTGCCAAATTGTCCTGCGTTCCGGCTTTTTTATCAGCGCATGAAACAGTGCTTCAAAAAACAGTATTCTGAATAAGTTCAATAAATCATGCTTAATCATAATTCGGGCATACTGCTCTTGACGCGAAAACGCCAGCGCACGATAATAATTACCGATTAGTCTATAATAAAGACGTGGTTCTTTCATGAACGATTTGACGGACAGAATTCGAGCTGCCCGGAAACAGGAGGGCTTGTCCCAAGCGGACGTTGCCAGGGCTTTGCGCATCTCAGTATCTGCAGTCAATCAATGGGAGCAAGGCCTGATCAAAAACATCAAACTCCATCACTTCTTTGCACTCGCCAATTTGCTGGGCCAGGACCCGCAATGGCTTGCCACCGGCAACACGTCCCCCCTGGAGGACAAACCGGCAATGACGTCTCAGCTATTACACGACCCTGCCCTCACCAATGAAGAAAAACTCCTGCTCCACCAGGTCCGTCGCTTGGACGGCACATCCCGGAAAATGCTGATCAAATTCCTCAGAACATTGGACGATGCGGAGAGTCGATCGGAGCGACCCGCCCGATGAGCCCGACCGTAGGGCGGGCTAGCGTGGCATAACCCGGTAAACCCGACGCACTTGGCAACAGAGCTACGTGGACGCCGGGCCCAGTGGCTTCACGATCATGAGCAACGCGGCGAGGAGGGTAAGATTGCTCATGAGGGCCACCATCATGGCAAAGCCGGTGAGCAACCCGAAGTAGATGGTCGGGATAAAATTGGAGAAGGCCAGGATGCTGAATCCCACGGTAATCGTGAGCGCCGTGTAATAAATGGCGCGGCCGATACTCCCGTGGCACGCCACGACGGTTTCCCGATACGTTTGATGTTTCACGAATTCCACCTGAAACCGGTGAATGTAGTGAATGGCGTGATCCACGGCAATGCCCACCGTGATCGCCGCGATTGTAATGGTCATGATGTCCAGGGGAATCCCCCACCACCCCATGAGTCCAAGCACCGCGCAGGCCGCCAACAGGTTCGGCAGGATCGCCACGATTGACAACGAGATCCTGCGAAAAAGTACGATGAACATCAGGAGGATGCTCACGAAGACCGTGCCCATCGTCAGGATCTGTGAGCGGTAGAGACTCTGCAGCAGGTGACTGTAGAGGAGCGCCATGCCCGTGGGATGCACGGTCGTTTCGGCAAATCCCATTTCGTCGACCAGATACGTTCGGATGCGCTCGATCAATTCTTTTCGTTTGAGCGTCGGCGCGGATTCGATCAGGCGCATGGTCAGACGCGTTTGGTCGCCATCGGGAGACAGATACGGATCGAGCAGCGCTTCCTTCACGTCCCCGGGCACGTACTTCCTCAGCAAAGCCAATTCATAATCATCCGGCATCAGGCCGTCATTCAACTGCTTGATCACTTTCATGCCCGTGGCCAGGGACAGGACCTTGCCCACTTCCGGTAAGGATTCGAGGTAATCGTGAATCGTTTCGATCTGTGTCAACCGGTATCCGTTGAACCAATAGGACGTTTCGCCGGCCGCCTCCTCTTCCCCGGCAAAGGGATCGTCGAACGGGTCATCGAAGGGATCGGCGGTCTCTTCAGGGAAGGCGGCGTCCGTTTCATCCGCGTCAATCACGAAGTCCAACGGAATGGTGCCCCCCAATTTCGTATCCACCAATTCCATGCCCCGGTAAATTTCCGTCGTGCTTTTGAAATGATCGATAAACCGGTTTTCCACCTCCAGTTGCGCGATCCCCAGGCCACCCAGCACGGCCACCAGCACCGAGGCTGCCACGATCGGCTTGGCGTACTTGCGCGTGAAGCCGGCCACCGCCATGGTAAACAGAAACAATCGCGTGACGTTCGCGCGCGTAATGTCCTTCTCCGGCTTGAGCAGCACCAGCACCGCGGGGAAATAAATGAAATTCAGCACGAACGCCAGGGCAATGCCGATGGTCATCATCCAGCCGAAATCGATCACGGGCCGGATGTCACTGACAATCAGGGAGCAGAACGCCACGATCGTCGTAATGGCCGTATAAAAACAGGGTTTCGCCATCTCCTGTATCGTGTGCAGGACCAACGTTTTCTGGTCCGCCTGCGGAGTTTGCTCCCTCAAAATCCGATAGCGCACAATGAGGTGGATGGTTAAGGACATCGTGATGATGAGCAAGAGCGAAACGAAATTGGAGGAAATGACCGTCACCCTCCAGTCCATGAACCCCAGGTAACCCATCATTACGACGACGGAAATCAAGCAGCAGGACATGGACAACAGCACCCAGCGCAACGCACGAAAAAAATAGACCAACGCCGCGAGCAGGAACACGAGGATGCCGGCGCCGAACGTGGTCAGGTCGTGCTCGATAAAACTGATCATGTCGGCGACGATCATGCGCGCCCCGCCCAGATACAAATGGGCATGGTCACGATACTTGTCCATTATGCCGCGGACGACTTCGGTATCCTTGTTTTCGGCCTCGATCACGGTGGCGTGATACTCGTGAAAGGTCCGCTCCACAGTTTGCAGGGTTGCCGCTTCTTCCGTCGTGAGTCCCGACTCGGCTTCCTTCTCTCTCAGCCGGTCCCGCTTGTTCAGCAGCGTGTTATAGGTCGCGTCTACCTTAAAGAGGACCAGCAGCGCCGTCGTGCGGCCGTCCGTGCTGATGATATGATTTTGGTAGATGGGGCTTTCCAGGAATTCTTTTCTGGCGAGTTCCCTGTCGATACCCGGGTTCTCCAACGTCCGTATCCCATCCCCGTCTTTCAATTCCGCAAGGGACACTTTCGGACTATTGACGAGCGGCACGTCCAGGATCGAGAGGACCGTTTCGACCGAGTCCATCCGGGCCAATTCATCGCGGAGTTTTTTTAAGTGCGCGAGCGACGAGGGAGCAAACAGATCGTCGCGCGGCGAATAGACGACGATGAGAAAATCATCCGAGCCGTAGATTTCCCGGCTGGCCCGATAATATTTCAACGCCTCGTCGTGCTCAAGGATAATCGATTCGGCGGACGCGTCGAGTTTGAGATCCGGCACGTACGACGCAAAAAACGCTACCGGGATCAACACCAACCCCAAGGCCACGACCGGCCGATCGATCACGATCGCTCTATACAATCGGAGCAGGAGTGAACTCACCAAGCCTCTCTTTGTGGGGAGAGCCTCTGTGCCGTCCCGAACCCGGCAACCAGGGCCAGAGCAAAACTCTGCGGAGTACCGTAAATAAACGCGCGCGCCGACGCAAGGGAAAAAGAAAAACCTGGCCGGGTTCAATGCAATGCACTATTGGAACAAGTGAGCGGACCGGTCGCAGAAATGGTCGAAAGAAATAGCCGGAAAACAGTATAATAAGCGTCTACGTCATGGCTCAACACTCGCAGGGAGGAAGACGCATGACCGGGACGGCAGACAACAACAAAGATGTAGCCACACTCGGAGGCGGATGCTTCTGGTGCATCGAAGCCGTGTACCAGCACGTGCAGGGCGTGACAACCGCGGAATCAGGCTACATGGGCGGCAAACATCCCAATCCCTCCTACGAAGCCGTCTGCACCGGCGCGACCGGCCATGCCGAAGTCGTGCAGGTCACGTTCGACCCCGCCGTCGTGACCTACCGTGACGTGCTGCACATCTTTTTTGCCGTGCATGACCCCACAACGCTCAATCGCCAGGGCAACGACGCCGGCACGCAATATCGATCCGTGATTTTTTATCATTCCCCGGAACAGGCCACCACGGCCAAGGACGTCATCGCCACCCTCACCACGGACAATGTCTTCGCCTCCCCGATCGTCACCGAAATCGCACCCGCCCAACCGTTCTATCCGGCGGAGGATTATCACCAGGAATATTTCATGCGCAATCCCGGCCAACCCTACTGCGCTTACCTCATCGCCCCCAAACTCGCAAAATTCCGCCAGCAGTTTGCTTCAAGACTGAAGCCCACCTCATAACCCGCGCTTTTCCCTCTCTCCCACGTTGCCTTCGTAGCCGCGCAATCTCATGGCACATTGATCTCTCTTTTGTTCGGAGCACAGCGAGGAATCTGCTTTCCCACTTGTGGTCATCCCCGATCCTCGATTACAAACGTCGAGGACAGGCTCTGATCGGGGATCCAGTATCTTTGCCTTTATCTTCGTAACTTCACGAGCCTTGCTCAGCGGCAGGGAAATGCCTTATCGCGTCTTATAGAACCCGCTCCCCTGGTGGGAGAGGGCTGGGGTGGGAAGCCTTGCACAATGAGCGCAATGGAAATGTCCGGATCGTCTTGTTAGGCATCTTTCACTGAATCCAGATACAGCGTATCGGGACAGATATCCTGTTCATGAGGCCACACAACGGTTCCATCCAACACCTGAACTTGTTTGAAGTAATTGAGATCCCTCAACTCTTGAAACACACCGAAATTCAATAACCCTGAACAGTCATAGAGCCCACGCTCTCCATTTTTAAACACCAGACGGAGTTTGTAATCATCCGTTGGAAAAACTTTAGAGACTCTTGGGTTCATCTATCACCTCAACGGTTCAATTTTATAAGGCTGCTGACCGGAGACGGCGAGTTCCCAATTTGCCATGAGTTCGTCCTTATGGAGTTCTGCCCAAGCTTGTAAGAGTTTCATCTTCGACTTCGGCATCTTACCTTCAAGGACTTCCCCATCCGGTATGGCTACAATCACTTCATCGTCCTGATACTTGGCATGGATATGCGGCAACTTGTGTCGTTTATTTTCCATGAAATACATATAGACAATAATTCCGTAGAACATTGATATTGCAGGCATTCCTTTGTCTCCGTTTAGTTTATGCCTAACGACCTCGTTGGCTGACAGCAAAAAGGCGAGCAAGAAACGAGCAGTATTCTTTATTTTCCAATTACACGTAAAGGGCCTCCAAACTTAAATCGGATTTGCTCCACTATGTACACGAAACAGTCAACCATAGTGGCAGCATCAATATCGAACAGGGCAAGATTGAAACCATCTGTAGTTAGTGCACTTTTGTACAATATTCCATCGAACCCGTTGCTCTTGAATAGCTCTGCTAATTTTTGCGTTGGGACATAATCCGATGATTTATCACTCCGAGCAACGGGGCGAGAAAAAGCACGGTCAATGTCCGCCCAGACCGCCGTTATTTCTTCGTCCGGCTCTCCTTCATAATGTGCATAGGCTCCTGAATAATGCTTGAAACAATCTATCAGCTTTAACGGCCTTGCCGTCTCGAACTTTCCAACCGAGATACGTGACCGAAGCCATGGTCGCACTTCCGCCATGGCTGTTTCTTCATTTGTCGCAAGATAGAGGCAGGGCTTTCCTTCAGGATTTACTCTGCCTTCTGAAACTTGGCCTTGAATCGGCTTCATTCTCTCTGGTGAAAATGGTACAGGGTCATCCCTTATTTTTTCGCCATCCTGAAACACGGGTCTCTCGTTGCTTCCTTCCTGCGCTCTCCAGAATACAGTGCCAGAGCTAACAGGCGCCACTCGGTCTTCGCTTGTTTTTAGGACATTGGACAAAAAATCCTTTACAGCCTCACTAGGGATGGACCGATTGCCCTGTGTCACTTCTTGAGAGAACACCCAATAACTCTGCCTTGATTCAAAACTCATACTGAACCACTGCAAATCATTCTGATATTTTAGCCGTTAAGTCGCCCTAAAACTAGACGCTTGGATGCAACGATTATTATTGATCCGGCCACCAGCCGCGTTTGGCGGCAGCAATCACGATTCGCGCACAAGCCTCCGCATCGGAGCCTGCTTCATGGTGCGTGAGCGGTATGCGCAGACGGCGGCACACGTCAGGGAGCTTTGTCGGATAGATATTCCAGATGGCACGAGCCACCTCCACGGTGCAGATGAACGGTTGTTTGGGTTGTCTCAACCTGTGGCTCACGCAACAGGCTGTGAGTACACTGCGATCGAACGGTGCGTTGTGGGCCGCCAGAAAATCCAGATCGTTCAACGCGGGAACGAGTTCGCTCCAGACCTCGTCAAAGGCAGGAGCGTTTTTTACGTCTTCCCATGCCAAACCATGAAGATATGTGAAACAGAATTCCCTCGTGGGCGGACGAATCAAGTGCCGCTGCACATCCACAACGCAGCCATCCCGCACAAACGCGACCCCGATGGCACAAGCGCTATCGTGGCTGTAATTGGCGGTTTCAAAATCGATGGCCGCAAAGTTGCCCACACCTACCCTCTTTCTATTTGACCTGTGCCATCGACGCTGGCGGTTAATCCTTGCACTCACCAGCTCAAACGGGCACCATCAATAGACCTAATGTCAAATAAAAAAACAGCCTTTGGGATGTTTTTGGAGGCATAGTCAATATGGCTTTAAACATCAAACAAAAGACGGCGCAAGGCAGAATAAATCCCAGATACCGCCCACCTTGCGCGAGTATCGCTATTGCATCGAGAGGTCCTGGAGAAGCAGATATAATTCAAACAAAATACGGTGAAATTCGGTCTCGAAGTGGTGCAGATTTAAAGTATACAGCAAATGATGCAGAACGTGTCCATAATATATGCAAAAGGGAAGATGACTGTCTTCCCGAAGAGCTTCATGTTCTCCTCATAGATCCAAGCTTGAAACAAGTAGAAAAAACGGTCAAAGATATTAGTGCCAAAATAAAGGCAGATTATGACATTGACGTTGGGCTCGATTTGTTCTTTGCAGGCCATGGAGAACAACATACCGGCAACCTAGTATTAAGAGACGGCAGGTTGTCACCTACGCAATTTCTAACTATCCAGGCTGACGATGTAGCAGTAAATAGTGCCTGCAAAAGAACGATAGGAGTATGGTTGGATTCCTGCTACTCCGGTACGTTCTTGATACATCTAGCCATACAGGCTTTTGAAAATTTTGAGGGATTCAGATTGGATGAAGGACTTGCATCTTGCCTCCCGGGCGAGAAATGCTTCGAAATGAACCTGCTAGAACATGGGGTCTTCACATACACACGTCTCTATCCGGGAAATGCGCATATCGACAGGGAACATTTCAATAAGGCCATACTGGAAAACAACGAAGCCGAGATAGCCAAGGGCCTACAAGGACTAGTTTCCATGACGAGCAGCGCAACTGCATTTCTCACAAAAGGAAACCAATTCTCTATATCTTTAACGAAACACGTAATTGACGTGCATGGCGGGTTTGCAACAGTAGAACTTGGCGAGACTACCTGTTTTGAGAAAGCGAGCAAGGAGTTAAGGCGCTTCAAGGACACAGAGAAATAAAGAAGTCCAGCTATTGCCGCCTGAAGAAGAAAGCGTAGCGAACTGTAAGAAGGGGCAACAAAAAAGGGAAAATGCCTGCGGACTAATACCTTATCCCGACGCAAAGAACCGGCCAAGAGCATCTTGAAGCCCGCCCCAGGTGTCCGGCCTTAGGGTGATCTGGTGCTCGTACAGGATTACGTGTGATTGCGGGGGACAGGCAGGGAACTCCTGTTTCCTCGTCCCAAGCATTCGAGCCAGATAGCTCCCATCCCCACGATCCTCCGCACTTTCCAACACCAGCAACTGGTCGCGGGCTTGAAGGATACAGTAGCCGCGATAGTCGTCATACTGGCTGCCTTCCGCGAAATGGGCACGGTGCTGCCCGGTCGAAAATACCACGTGATTTTTCTTGATCGGACCTTCGGGGCCGAACGAATAAATTCCAAGCGGAATTGCCAGGATGGCCAGGACAGTCAAGCCCACTGGAATCAACGGATTCCGTTTGGTTTCGGCCTCGTGGTGTTCGGACTGGGCAGCCATGGTCGGTCCGGCGACTTGGGTCGTGCGGGGTCCCTCAATCGGAGGACGATACGGGCAGACAATAGAAGAGGCAATCGCTCACGGCAATCTGCGGGTTCGTGGTCATCATCATGATGCGGGAAGCCTGTGCGACCACGAGCCGGCCGGCGTCCACAGCAAACAACTCCGGGGTCCGGTCACGCCCCTTGGCGTCACGGGCCACCACCACGCCGGGCGAAGAATCCCGGACCCACCCCAGTATCTCCCCCTGATTGAGGATGCCGAAATTGAGGTGATCGGCATCCGTCCTTAACGTCAAATCCACACCGGGCATGGCCGCGGCGCCATACGCCACCTGTTTCCCCGCCTCCAGTGACACCCTGATGGGATGATGAAAGGTTTTTACCTGCGCACACCGCTGGGGCGTATCCCATAACGATTCCGCCATGGCATAGGACCGGAACGCGGTCATCGCGGTCTCATCGGACCGAGGATCGCCTGCGCCACCGCATTCGGCGGTAATGGTGGGAAAATCGTCTTCCGTGGCTTCCATCAGGGTTCCCAACCGCAGGTCCGTCACGATCAGATGGTCCGAAACCAGGGCGGTCAACGCTTTTTGCGGGTCCCCCAACCGCGTGGTCACTCCGTACGCGGGACTGCGACCGGACGTATTGTGAAAATCCACCAGAGCCTCGGGAGCGATTGCCCGCAACCGGTCGAGTACTCCGGCCGCCAGCCGGCCGTCACGACCCTCGAACGGCATACGGAAACAGCGGTTCAGATCCCGGCCGTCCGGCAACTGCCGGTGGGCGAATCCCGGTGGGGCCAACGCGGCATCCACGGCCCCGATGAAACAGGCGAGATTGACGCAAGGCCGGGTCCCGGCACGGAGCCACTGAAAGATCGCTCGGATCCCGGATGGTTCATTGCCATGCAACAGGGTCGTCACGGCCCGCGTTCGGGACGGATCTTCCCCGGTCAGAAAAATCCACGTCGGGCCGCTCAGGCGCGTCAGGAATTCTTCCAACGTGGTTCCGGCGTCCCGTGCCGTGGGGTCCGTCCATTCTCCGGCTATGGTCTCACTCAATCGGGTACCGTCCATTCTCCCACGGGACAGCCGCGGGTTGTTTGCTCCAGGTATTGGTCCAGCATGGCCACGACCGCCTGCCGTCGCGGGGCGCGTTGTTCCAGGTGCTCCAGCATCCGGCGTTGCCAGCGGGCGCCCGTAGAGCGGCGTTCGATGCGCGTCCGGATGACCTGCAACATGCGATTGATTTCCTGAGCCTCGACCCCCAATCGGGACAATCCCCGCTCCGCGACCGGCAGCATCTGCAAGGCCAAGTCGCACACCGGTATTTCCCGTGGAGAAGGATACTGCGCGGAAGGCCATAACAGGACGGCGTCCAGGCCGAACTGCGCCCCGCGGTAGAAATTGTGGTGCGCATACTCGAATGGAAAACCCGGGATAAGGTCGTCGATTTGCGACGAAAGGCCCTGAACCATTCCGACCATGAACGCGGTATTCGCTACCATGTCCAAGGGTGTGGGCCCCGAAGGCAACGACCGGAACTCTATTCGCAGATGCCCGCCGTGTTTGGGATCGTAGACGGGACGATTCCACCGCCACACGGTCCCCTGATGTAACCGCAACTCGTCCAACGACGGCAAGTCCCCCTGTTGATGCCGGTCCAATGGGTGCTGCTCACTCGATACGGGCAGCAACGGAGGAAACAACCCCACGGCTTCGGCGAACAATTCATACGCGCCCTGGCGCACCCACCCCAATCCATAGGACACCCGCCCGGGCAGATGCCAGTCGCCTTCCCGGGGAGGCCGGCTGTCCACGGATTGTTTGAACAACGCCACTCTCGTTTCATCCCACAAGCGATGTCCCAAAAACAACGGAGAATTCGCACTCACCGCAACCACGATGGGACTGACGAGTTGAGCGGCATTGTACAGGAAGGCGAACTCCGACGGCCGGACCCGGAGGTGCACCTGAAACGAGGTATTCGCCCCTTCCAAGGTCACGTCGTCACAGGTCACGTCGAGCGGGTCGAGCCCGTTGATACGTACCTGAAACGGCCGGTCGCGTAATTCCCGCAAGGCAGCGGAAAGCGCGCGATACCGGGGGAGGTCGGTCAGGGCCGCCGGTTGCAAATCCTCTTCCATTAGAGTCGGAAGAATGCCGATCGGCACGATACGTCCGCCTCGGGCTCCCGCCAAGCGGTTGAGGGTTTCCAGGGCCTGGGTCAACTCGGACTCCACTCGACTGAAGGGAGTCCCGGCCAAAGGGACGGGTGACGTATTGTATTCCAGATTGAAGCGATCCAATTCCAATTGAAACGATGGATCAAGATTCCCGGCCAACACCGACCGGTTGATGGGGTACGCGCATCCTTTCCGGTCCACGATGGATAGCTCCATTTCCGCGCCCAGCGTCGTGGGGCCGTCCCCGAACCCGGGACGGTTGAGCAGGTCACGGAGTACCACCAGGCTCTGGTTGAGACGCTCGGCGAACAGCTCATAATCCGCTTGAGAAAATATTTCTTTGTCAATGGATAAACCCACGCTCAAGACCTTTCATTCCATGCACACGCGCGCATCAGGCACCCCCAATGACGGCGCAAGGGCCACCTCTCAGTTTATATAAGTACTTGAACTTACATAGCATTTCAGCCAGCCTCTTGTCACGACCAACCCATCCATTGCCTCCCCGTTGAGGTTTCTCTTTTTTTTGTTTCCCCTATAGATTTCTACTGAAATTCATGTTATCCTGTTTGAATTTGAAAATTAGCGAACGCGAACTGTACGAGACAACCGCAACCGAACGTCGGGGCATTTCATGTTTTTAGGGCTCAACCTTACGTTTTGCGCCCCGACGTGTATAATAATGGAGTAGGCAGGAAAATACACCGTCTTTGGACGTGCGATTCAAAACGCGAAGGAATCCGCCGGTACTTCAAAAGACCGGTTGGATATAGACGTAAGGGGTTGAACAATGCCAAAAACTAAGAACGCAGGAGGCCGAGGAACATTGGAACCGCTCAGCGCCTGGAAACGACACCAGGCCTTGCAGGAATTGGCCCGATTCATGGGACAGGAAGGCCGTCCCCACTTGACACAGTTGGAATACGATCTCGCCGAAGAAAAGGCGTACTCGGTTCAATTTTTCGTTCGGCATTGGGGATCATGGGCCCGTGCCGTCGAAAAAGCGCGGGAACTCGTGGACCAACAGGAGATTCCCGAACCCGAGCCGTCTCCCTATGCCGGCTGGGTGAGTTGTCTTTGCGGAAAAGCCTGTCATTGCGAAAAACGCTTTTGGAGTCCCGATCGTCGTAAGATCCGCATGTGCGACGCCTGCCGTGCGTGGTCCGACAAGTTGTCGGTGGATGATCAATTCTTTTATCTGACGGATGACACGACGTTAAACACTCGCGCCAGAACCCGGGCCAAACAGGGACGTCCGAAGAAGGACGCCGCCGAACGGGTCAGCGTGAAATAAAAGAGGCGCCGTGATCCCCGGTCTGCTTGATCGGGGATCACGACCGTCCCGTCCCAAACACTCAACAGGTCGTGTCTTCTCCATTCGTAAAACCCGTTATCCGATGAGGGCTGTCCCGATAGCACTGCTCAGCGTCCTCATTACTCTGCTCCTGGGGTCTCCGGGGGAGGCCTATACCGCGCAGCCCGTGACCAACGCCGGCCACGTGTCCGGGAAAGTCGTCCTGAACGGTGCCCCGCCTCCGCCAAAAGCCTTCAATCTCATCACCTATCCTGAAACCGTATTTTGCGGCCGCATCTCCACCGGCACGGTCTGGCGACTGCTTGACCAGGTTCGCGTCGCGCCGGACGGAGGATTGCAACATGCCGTGGTCATGTTGGAAGGCGTGCAGCAGGGGAAACCATTTCCCGCTGCCTCACCCACCATCGAAGCCCGGGACTGTACGCTCACCCCGCCGGTGATGGCTGTCCGGAACCACCAGGATCTGCGCATCGTGAACATGGACCCCATTATTCACGATATCCAGGTGTATGAAGTCGCGCCCTTCGAGTCCGAGGTGATGTTTCATCGCCCGTTGCGCATGAATCCCCATCACCCCAAAACCGACGCCGGGGCCCACGACCACCTTCCGGGCACGCCGCTCGTCGATACCATCGCCTTTACCAAAGGACGCCGCATCTTTTACCTGGAATGCGGATTCCACGAGTTCATGCAGACGTGGGGCGTGGCCGTGACGAATCCCTATTATGCGGTGACCGATGCCCAAGGCCTGTTCACCATCTCGGACATCCCGGAAGGCGTCTACACCCTGATTGCCTGGCACCCGGGCATAGGCGGCATACTGGATATGAAGGCCGTCGTGCTTAAAGACGATACCCTGCAAGTCAGGTTCGAATTCGAGAACGCCACGGACCGTCGGATGGCTCACACTACGATGGTTGAAAAGCCCCACTTCGGGATCGGAACGCTCGACACCTTCGGGGAACGCATCGACATCCGACCCACCCACCAAATCCAAGCGCCCTGATCTCAAAAATCCAGTTTGGTGTGATCGGCTCTGATTTCGTCAATACACTGGTCAGAAGGTGATGCCCAAGCCCACGTTCAGCCGATGATCCTGACGCGACTCGCTCCCTAAGCGTCCGGTGTACCCGGCGATGACACTCACTTTCTCATACAGGTTCACGACCAGACCAAGGTCGGCGACGGCCCAATGGCGGGGCGGCGTGAAGCCCGACAGGGTGAAACGCCCGGGCATGGTGTTGGAGCCCGCGGTCACCGAAATAGGATCGTCCTTGAATTCCTTCGCAACGGCGACGCTGGCATAGGGACGAAGCCCGACGCTGTCCAAGGCCAGCGTCCTCGTGACGCGGTAGCCCGCGCGTGCAATGAGGGAATCGCGGTCGAAGCCGGAGAAATTCATCGCAGTGGAGCGACTTCCGCTTTCCCGAAAACCGTCGATCGACTGATTAAGCCAAGCCAAACCCAAAAAGGGACCGTGTTGGAGGTCATCGGGATCACCAAGCATCCAGCCTGCGTCGAATTCCGCCCCGAACTGCCCGGCGCTGGTGGAGCCCTGCTCGGCACGCACCGCGGGGCCAAGGGGGATCGAGCGCTTGACGTCCACCGACGTGCTGCCCGCGCTCAGGGCGCCGCTCACGTAGAGGCCGCCCCGACGCCACGTTCCGTGCACCGACCCGATCACCGCACTGCTCTCGAGACTCGCACCCGAGGCGTCATTGTTATACCACCCGAAGCTCAAGGCAGCGCCCCACCACAGATTGGTTCCCGGCCGGTGGTTGGCTCCCAGTGTGAACACCTGCACGTCGGCCTGCGTTTCGCCGAGACGCGGCAGGGCATCCAGCTCATACCGACCGATGCGACCCGTCACGTAGGCGCGCCAACTTCCGACCGACCGGTCGAGCCCGAGATCCGTCATCCGCTCGGCGGATACGGCGCTGCGATGAATGTTTGCCATCTCGACGCCGCCTTCGCCGGCGAGCGACACCTGAACCGGGGCCGCCAGCGTGGACGTCACCACGCTCGCGATCATCGCGTGCATCGCGCCGCTGGGGTGGCTCCGGTCCGCGAACAGGTATTGTTCGTTGGCGCCATCTTCATAGGAAACGGGATAACCGGAGCCCTGCGGGCCGCACGTGATCGACACCGCACTTGTGGCATCCGGCTCCCCACAAGCCGTGCCGGTGGCGTTGAGGAAGCCATACGTCCCGGGGTTTTCGACGACTTCATTCGCAAAAGCAAAGACGTTGATGGGAACGATCCCATCCTCGCTTTCGCGAATGCCGGCATGAAGCCCCTCGTTGTAGGCGGTAACCAGTTGGGTCAATGCTCCCTGGACCAGCGGACCTTGATTGCCGGCATAGGGGGATTTACTGATATCGGGCAGGTTGAACACCACGACATGACGGGCGCCGGCGGCCTGGAGACGCCGGATCTGCTGAACGTTGACGCTTGCAGCCATCACCGTATGTCTTGCCGCGTTAGGCGGGTCACTTCCCGCGGAGTCGGCGACGTCGTTCCCGCCGCCCCAGATGCCATAGAGCGCGTTCGGGTCGGCTTGCCCGTCCGATTTCAAGAAGTACTGTTCGATCTGCTCCGTCACCGTCGGCACCGAGTTCTGCTCGCAAGGCGTAGCCGGGTTCATACAGGCCCCGGCAAAGGCATAGTTCGGCCCGCTGTTTTCGTGAAGAAAGTACCTACCCGATGCGCCGAAGGTTTCCGCCACGATCTCGGACCAAACCGGATCGGGATTGGTGGTGAAACTGCTGCCTGGAGGCAGTCGTCTCAGCGGAGGCAGTATTGTCTGGCTTCCTGCATTGCCGGAATCGCTCAGGCTGTCGCCGAACACGACGACGTCGCTGAAATTCTGGCCCCAGGCGCTACCGGTAAGACCAATGATGAATACAAGCACGCCGAACAGATGAACATGACGAAGCATGGTACGGTCTCCCTTTGTTTTCCGGACAACACCCGTCCGGCTGATCCACCCCAACCCTGTGGCCCGGTTTGGTCTGATTTGAGCTGAAGACGCGGGATTCACTCACATGACCTACTATCAAAACATGGTGCCCCCGAGACGATTTGAACGTCCGACCTGCGGTTTAGGAAACCGTTGCTCTATCCACCTGAGCTACGGGGGCAACTGACAATATGCCGTTCCGGGAAGGGTGTGTTACAACTGTGCAGTCTACCGCATTGCTCGGGGCGAAACAACGGCCCGGAACCCATGAAAGACGTTTGGTTCCAGGGAACGTGGAGCGGTATGATGGGCCGTAAGATGCAAGCCGATCGACTCCCCCGGAGAGAGATGAACCCATGAAGCCCATCGCCAATCCGCCAAACCCGTTTGACTCGCACCACCGGGAACTCCTCGAACCGGCGCCCCACGTCACGACTCAAGTGTTTGAAGAGACTACCGGGGCGATCCTGAGCCGAAACGACAGCCCCGACCTGCCCTTCCGGTGGAGCGTGAATCCGTATCGTGGCTGCTTTCATGCCTGTGCCTATTGCTATGCACGGCCGAGTCACCAATATTGGGGATTCGGCGCGGGCACGGATTTCGAATCCAAACTCATCGTGAAACCCAACGCGGCGGCGGCGCTACGCGCGGCGTTTTTGAAACCCTCGTGGAAAGGCGAACTCGTGGTCTTCTCCGGCAACACCGACTGCTATCAACCGTTGGAAGCCACGTATGAACTCACCCGCGCCTGTTTGAAAGTGTGCACCGAATTTCAAAACCCCGTCACCGTGATTACCAAAGCCGCGCTTATTCAACGGGATCTCGACCTGCTGCAAATCCTCCATGAACGGGCCTGGCTCCGCGTGTATTTCAGCATCCCGTTCGCCGACAACGAGGTCGCTCGAAAAGTCGAGCCGCAAACACCCTCCATCACCAAACGTCTGGAGGCCAT
The DNA here is from genome assembly GCA_965204475.1 of Nitrospirales bacterium. Taxonomy (GTDB): domain Bacteria; phylum Nitrospirota; class Nitrospiria; order Nitrospirales; family UBA8639; genus Bin75. The sequence continues at coordinate 302,124 of OZ241988.1, read as the reverse complement.
GACAGCCCTGTCTTCAGCCGGCATCCCCACGGCCGTCATGATCGGTCCCGTCATTCCGGGGCTCAACGAACAGGACATCCCGCAGATCCTTCACCTCGCGAGACAGGCTGGCGCCACGCGCGCCGCCTATACGCTGTTACGGCTCAACGACAACGTGCAACCGGTGTTCCTCGAACGCATGGCCGAAGCCTTTCCCGACCGGATTAGGAAAATCGCCAATCGCCTGAAAGAAACCAGGGGCGGCACGTTGGAAGAAAAGCGGTTCTTCGCGCGCCACCAAGGACGAGGCTCGACATGGCAAACCATCGAACAATTATTCGATCTGGCGTTTCGCAAAGAAGGCTTTGATCGCTTCGAACGGGACGACGCCGTTCCCGCGACCTTCACCAGACCAGCAGCGGCTCAACTCAACTCAACCTGTTTTGAGGAATCACGATCCGTCCACGTTTTTCAGTTGGCACGAGCCCTCTTCTCTCTTTACAATCAGAGAACGTGAGTCCTGAATTGAAACGAAGAAAAGGTGACGACATGCTGAATAGTTGGTGGAGAGGACTAATGGCCGCATGCCTGGTTGGGATGATCGGCTTCACGGGATGCGAGGACGCGAAAGCCCCGTGGGACAGGCACGTGGACCGGGGTGATCTTCTTTTCCAACAGGGACGCTTCAAAGAGGCCAAGGAACAATACGCCGCCGCACTCAAGGAAGCGGAAACCTTCGGGGAACAGGATCCCCGGCTTCCCCGGACCCTGACGAAACTGGCCGGGCTCCACGACGCGCAGGGCGAATATGAGCAGGCCGAACCGCTGTTGAGTCGCGCCGTCAGCCTGAATGAAACGATTCTAGGCGACCGCGATCCTCAATTCGCCGCCAGCCTGAGTAACCTCGCGGCACTGTACTACGCGCAACAACACTATGGGAAAGCCCTGCCCCTTTTTGAACGGGCCTTACACGTTCGTGAACAGGCACTCGGAGCTGACCATCTTGATCTGACCCTGGATCTCAAGAATCTGGCCGGCGTGCTGGCCGCGCAGGAACACTATGCCGAAGCGGAGACGCATTTAATCCGGGCCCTTGCGATTACGGAAAACGCCACGGGCCAGGACGCCCCCGAATTGGTGGAGCGTCTCAACAATCTGGCGCTCCTGTACCGGGCCCAACAGGACTATGAGCAAGCTATCCCGTTGCTGGAACGCGCCCTCGCCATCAATACGAAACGCTACGGCGGCGAGAGCCCGGGTCTGCTCGGCAGCCTCAATAACCTCGCGTCCATGCACGTGACCCAAGGCGCCCACGACAAAGCCGAAGGGCTGCTGAAACAGGCGCTCGCCATTACGGAAAAATCATTTGGTCCGGAGAACCCGCGATTGGTGTCCAACCTGACCAAACTTGCCGACTTCTATCGCCTGCAAGGGCAATTCGAAAAGGCTGAGCCCTTACTGGTCGATGCCTTGGAAATCAACGAGAAGAAATTCGGTCCCGAGCATGAAAAAGTCGCCAACGTCGCCAATAATTTGGCGCTGCTCTACTTTTTACAGGAAAAGTACGCGAAAGCCGAACCGCTCTTCATCCGCGCCCTTGCCATCAACGAAAAAACTTTAGGCAAGGAACACCCGATCGTCGCCCGCGCGCTCAAGAACTACGTCGCGCTGTTGAAGAACACCAATCGGGAAGAAGACGCGAAGACATTCGAAGCCCGCATCGCTACCATCGAAAATGAATCCTGAAGGCCCCCCGCAATCCATTTACCCTCTTGGCTTGCATCATGACCACAAAAGCCGCACAATGAGGAAAAGGGAAGCCTGATGGAAAATGCTCTGCGATTCGTGATCGTTTTCTTGTGGTGTGTGTGTTTCGGGTTTTTCAGCGTCATGGGCTATTTGGATGACGCCATGGCGACTTCCCCGATCCTGGCCGGGCTGCTGGCAGCCTTGGTCGTCTATTGCGCCATCGAGTGGCGCCCGAAGATCAAGGGATGGCAATCCATTCGCGCGGGCTGGAACGAACTAATCCGCACCCTCTACGCGCGACTCTCACATGGGATTCGAGCCTCTCTGTCTTTCTACGAACATATTTCTCGCGGCATTCGCACCGTTCTGCACCTGTGCGCACGCATTGTGCGCAGAATTCGAGCCTATGTGACGGCCATCAATTTCCCTTCAGACAAAATTCGTGTCTATCTGACGTCCGTCAATCTCCCCACTTGGGTCAACATCAAAAAGCGTTTCCCGCCGACGAACAAGCCCTCGGTTTCTTCCAAAGGCCCCTGACCTCGTTTTCCGAAACCGTTCAGCGAGCCTCTGCCTACTGCAACCCCGCAAGGGACAACGCCCGGTTGGGAGCACGCTTCAAAGCCAATGCAAACTCACGCCGCGCCTCGTCGCGGTTCCCCAGGCTCAGGAGCACCTCACCCAGTAACTCATGCGTCGGCTTGACCGGATATACCGGACCGGCGGTAAACGGAATGACATCTTCCAAAGCAGCCGTTTCCCGTAACAGCGCGAGCCCCTCGGCAACGCGTTCCTCCACAAACAACTTCAGAGCGGACAGTTGGTTTTTCATCACCTTCACCGGTCGCCCGTGAGGCGTCGTTTTCTTCGCTTGATCCATTTTCAGGAACTGATCCAACACATGGTCGGCCACGTCTCCCCGTCCGGTTTTGAACGCACTCAGCCCGATCGCGAACAGCTCACTCATCGCCGCGGAGGGCCGCACGGTCGATCGATCACGATCGAGCCCGGTCACGTCCCATTCCTCGGTCTCGATGATATACGTCGCACGCATGGCCGCCCGGTATCGCTCTACGGCCCGGGATTTGACCTCTTCGGCATCCTCTTCAACCATGCGGAGAAAGGGCTTGGCTTCTTCCACACGTCCTTGCTGGAGCAAGGCGTACATCAGCCAATGGGCCACGTGATAGGAACGTTCCGCCACACCCAAGCCTTTGCGGATTCGCCGCTGCTCACCGGCCGCCCAACTTCTCTCATTGGCTTGAATGACATCATCCCACAGACCCAAGGCCATAAAAATGTGCGAAGGCATATGCCGGGCATGAGGGGCCGCCGGGGCAAGGTCCGCGTAGACCCGTGCCGCTTCCAAGGCCTTGCGAGCATGAGCCGGATCGTCCAGCGCGTGAATCAAATAATGAACGGCACCGGGATGGCGTGGATTTCGTTCAAAAACGGCTTGGACTATGGACGCGGCGTCCAGGTAGACTTTCTCCACACGATTGCCTTGCGCGGAACCCAATATGGAAAGCGCATAGAAGGTTTGGGCGTTATCATCCTCGGGGAATTGCCGGGCAAGGGCCTGCATGGCAGCCATGTACGCCCGGTCGCGTTGCGGCTTGTCACCCTCCCCATACAATGCCTCGACCGCGCGCAGATAGCCTTGTTCCCGTTCGGTGGGTGCCGCGGCCACTCGCCGGCTCGGTGTGGGAGCCAGCCGCCGTAACACGTCCAGGGCCTGCTGAACGTCCTGCTGCCTCCACAGGGGATGGGTCATCGTCATGGCTTCTCCCCAGTAGGCCATTGCAAAATCAGGATCGAGTTCCTGCGCCCGTTGAAACGCCACTTGGGCGTCGTCGTACTCGAAGTTGTGGAGCAACAATACCCCGTGAAGAAACGGTTGTTGGGCCTCCGCGGAACCGGAGGTGGGAAACTCAATCTCGCCGAGTGAGGAAGCGGTTACCGTGTCGGAATCCGATCGGTTCACGTCCGGACGAGGATCATGGACAAATCCGGTGCGATGCAACATCCGAACCTTGGGAAGCGTCTCCCTATCGAGCACGGCATCTTTGTCCAGCAGGCCGTTTTGAAACAGGATCCAAGCTGTCACGGCATATACCTGGTCGGGCGTCAGGGATTGCGGGGCCACAAACGGCATCGCCCGATAAATGTAGTCGAACAGGGTCGTGGCATACGGCCAATAACTGCCGACCGTCTTTACGGGGTGTGCGCTCCCCAACGTCCCCTGCCCGCCGACCAACTTCGGATTGGGACCTTCCACACCGGTCGCGCCGTGACAACCCGCACAGTGCTCGGCATACGCGCGGCCGCCTTCCGCCACCGTCCCTCGTCCGGCCGGCAATCCTTCGCCGTCCGGCGCAACATCAATGTCCCAGGCTTGAATCTCCTCCGGGGTCGCAACGCGCCCGAGATGAAAGGGGGCCCCCTCCGATGCTCCCCACGAATCAGCCGGACCCGCCACCATCATGACGAGCAGCACAAGAAAAAAGTACGTGAGGACGGAAACAATGGGCCGTGCTACGGGCCTACGGAGACCCGGTTTTGCTTCGCCCTCATGCCTGCACATTCCGCACGTTTCCCTCTCCGTCGATCTTCCAGCTCTGGATGGCATTGTAATGGTAGTACGAATTGGTGCCCCGGACGTCCACCAATTCCTGACGTGTCGGTTGCCGGTATCCGGTTTCATCAATACAGCGGCTTTGAAGAACGGCTTCTTGGCCGTTCCACCACCAATCGAGACAAAACCTGGTGTGGCATTTCGGCAAAACGGGCCCTTGTAAACTTGCGGTTCGCCAGTTGTTGCCTCCATCCACGCTCACTTCCACTTTCTCGACCCGGCCACGCCCGCTCCACGCCAAACCCCGGATTTCAACGTAGCCCGGCTTTTTGAGTCGCTGCCCGCCGGACGGTACCGTGATCACCGACTTTGCTTCCATGTCAAACGTAAATTGACGTGCGGTCCCATCCGGCATCAGGTCGGTATACTTCGACGTTTCTTCACGAGTCATCAATGGCGCGGAAACCAGCTTCAGGCGTCGCAACCATTTAATGCACGTGTTGCCTTCAAAGCCCGGCAACAACAGGCGCAGAGGATAGCCTTGCTCGGGACGAAGCGGCTCCCCGTTTTGCGCATAACACAACAGGGCTTCATCCAGCACCCGATCCAACGGGATACTCCGCGTCATGGCCGCGGCATCGCTGCCCTCGGCCAACATCCACGTGGCCCCGGGAGTGAGACCCGCTTCCGCCAGGACCGTCGACAGTCGCACGCCTGTCCACTCACTGGTACTGGTCAAGCCATGGATTTCTTGCGCGGTCTTGCCCTTCGGTCCTTTCCACTCTTTGCCGCTGTTGCCCGAACATTCGACGAAGACAAGCCGTGAGGTCGCGGGAAACCGTTTCAACTCGTCGATAGTAAAAAGCAGCGGCCGTTCCACCAGACCATGCACCAGGAGCCGGTGCCTTGAGGGATCAATCATAGGCACGCCGTTATGGTGGCGTTCGAAATGGAGGGCCGACGGGGTCACGATCCCGTGCAAGTCCTGCAATGGCGTTCTCGACCGCTGTGGCTTGGTCAACCGCTTGGCACGTTCAAAAGGCGAGCGTTGACCATATTCCGTTGCCAAGGCCCCAGGTACCCGTGTGGGATCGTCGGGAACGTTTGCCGCGTGTCCCAGGAAAGGCGCAAGCATAACGTGCGCCGCGGCCGTCCCCAAGATTGACGTGGCTCCAGCCAAAAAGGCCCGACGCGTTGGCGGGTCTTTAGGCCGCGTGAAGATACAGGAGTCGTCTACCGGAACTTCCGGCTCCTCTTCACCCGACGTTGGCTTCCCGGTTTTCTTATCCATTCGTCATTTCTCCCGTAGACTTCTTCATGAGCGAGAAACAGTGTAAACGAAACTAGCAACGGTTGGAAGGCATTGGCAAAACAGAAGAACTGAACGCGTCATGAGGCACGTCCCCTGCCTTGACCCGGGTTGTCGTCATGCACGTACAATGGAGCAGCCTTTAATTTTCTGCTTGACTACCCGTTCGCGTCTTGGGTAAACCGACTCCCAAGAGCAAAGGCGTGGCTGCCGTTTTCCGGATTCGGAAGAACGACCGATAGCCGGATCAATGGAAACCACGAATCGTCCGGAATATTCTTGTCACGAGTCTCATATGCCCTACCTGCCAATCGAAGAGTACGGCCTGATCGGCAACATGCGAACCAGTGCGTTGGTCGGCGTGAACGGCTCGATCGACTGGTTCTGTTTTCCTCACTTCGATTCTCCAAGCGTGTTCGGCGCCATCCTGGATGAACACAAAGGCGGGTGGTGCAAAATTACATCCCAAGGGAATGACGCCACGCACAAACAGTACTACTGGCCGGACACGAACATTCTCGTCACGCGGTTTCTTTCCGAGCAGGGCGTGGGGCAAGTCGTCGACTTCATGCCGGTCGACCTGAAAGCCACCGAAGCCGGCCATCACGGCATCATACGACGCGTTCAAGCGATCCGCGGGAACGTGACGTTTCGCTTGGAGTGTTTTCCCGCCTTCAATTACGCTCGAGACGCCCACACAACGACCCTGACCGCCGACGGCGCCTATTTCGAAGCCCCGGGGCTGAGTTTGTGGTTGGGATCGACCATTCCTTTACAACGGGAAGGTAACGGCGTTGTCGCTGAATTTGTGATACAGCAAGGGCACGAATTGACGTTTTCCCTTCAACAAGTGGAGCGGATCGATGCCTGCGGCAAGGCCATCTCCGAAGATCAGGCCGATAGACTCTTCCGCCAGACCGTCGCCTACTGGCGGCAATGGCTTTCCCGGTGTACCTATCGAGGTCGATGGCGCGAAATGGTGCAACGCTCGGCCTTGACCCTCAAACTGCTCACCTTTGAGCCGACGGGAGCGATCGTCGCCGCGCCGACGTGCAGCCTTCCGGAAGGCGTCGGCGGAGAACGTAATTGGGATTATCGGTACACGTGGATCCGTGATGCGGCCTTTACCATCTATGCCCTCTTACGCATCGGCTTCACGGAAGAAGCGGAACAATTCATGCACTGGCTTGAAGCACGCTGCCATGAACTCAATCCCGACGGGTCGTTGCAAATCATGTATGGCATCGACGGCCGGCATGCCTTGCATGAAGAGGCCTTGTCTCACCTCGACGGGTATAAAGGCTCGCGTCCGGTCCGCGTCGGAAACGGGGCCTATGATCAACTGCAACTGGACATATACGGCGAATTGTTGGATTCGGTGTATCTCTACAACAAATACGGCAACCCGATTTCCTACGACCTCTGGAGCCATTTGCGCCGGTTGGTGAACTGGGTGTGCGACAACTGGACGCGTGCGGATGAAGGCATTTGGGAAGTCCGGGGCAGCCAACAACATTTCCTGTATTCGAAACTCATGTGCTGGGTCGCCGTCGACCGGGGCTTGCGCCTCGCCGACAGGCGCTCGTTTCCCGCGGACCGTGACCGGTGGCTGAAAGTCCGCGATACCATTTATGAAGAAATTATGGAAAAAGGATGGAGTGAGACCAGAAAAGCCTTCGTGCAGCGGTACGGCAGCGACGCCCTTGACGCGGCCAACCTCATGATGCCCCTGGTCTTTTTTGTCTCCCCGACCGATCCCCGTATGCTCAGGACCCTGGAAGCGATCAACCAATCCCCGGAGAACGGGGGCCTGGTCGCCAATGCCCTGGTACACCGGTATAACGTCAACGAAACAGAGGATGGACTTAAAGGCGAAGAAGGCACGTTCAACATTTGTACGTTTTGGTTGGTCGAAGCGCTCACCCGCGCGGGTCGGGTCGATCAGGCCAGGCTGATGTTCGAGCAAATGCTGGGCTATGCCAACCACGTCGGACTCTACGCCGAAGAAACGGGACATCACGGCGAAGGCCTCGGGAACTTCCCCCAAGCGTTTACCCACTTGGCGTTGATCAGCGCGGCGTTTAACCTGGACCGGGTTCTGGGTTCCCGAGGATAATATTTTTCCCCACTCGGTCGGCCTCAATGTGGTCGCAAAAGAAAACCTGCTTCTTATCGCTTCCAGGCACACCAAACCCCAAAATGCCCGCAACAAGTATGATAAATGTTCTATCGAATTCCATTGTGTCTCATCGGCCTCCGGATCCTGTTGGCACCCGTGCTGCTCCTCATGTACGGATTCGACGTCGGATCCGTATGGTACGGCGTCGTCTTGATAGTCGGACTTCTCTCCGACGTCTTTGACGGAATCATTGCGCGAAAATTGGGAGTGGCGACGGAGAAGTTACGCTCTCTGGACAGCACGGCTGACACGATATTCTATCTTGGCGTCTTTCTTGTCGCCGCACTCAAGCATCCTCACCTCCTCATGCCCTTCTGGCTTCCTTTAACCTGCTTTTTTCTGCTGGAGATCGGACGTCACGTTTTTGACCGGGTAAAATTCGGCCGGTCGGCGGCCTATCACATGTGGAGTGCCAAAGCCTGGGGTATTTTCCTGTTTGTCGGATTCATGGAAATCCTGGTGTTTGACGTTGCAGGAGCCGGTTTTCTGGGAGCCTTGACCCTGGGGATCCTGACCAACCTGGAAGGCCTCTGGGCCTCGATCATTCTGCGCGAGTGGCAGCATGATGTCCCAAGCATCTATCATGCCTTTGCCTTGAACCGACAGCGGCAATCAGAAGAAACTTACTAGTGGACCGTACACTCCGTGATTGAATCCGTTTGCTCCGTCATGAAAAACCGGTTACCCGCCCCGGTTTTTTCTCTCTTACAACAAACCGGTGAACTCGCCGAGCGACGTCACGTCAACTTGTATGCCGTAGGCGGGTTTGTCAGGGATCTTCTCCTTGGTGTCCCGAACGTTGATCTGGACCTGGTCGTCGAAGGCCATGGGATTCGTTTTGCCAAGGATCTCGCCCGACAATACAAGGCTCGCGTCACGCCCCATGAACGCTTCGGCACGGCCACCGTCACGTTCCCGGACGGGCACACCTTCGACGTAGCCACGGCTCGATCCGAATCGTATGACGCTCCGGCCGCGCTCCCGAGGGTACGACGAGGTTCCATCAAGGAAGATCTTTGCCGCCGTGATTTCACGATCAACACCTTGGCCATCAGGCTCAATGTCCCTCGTTTCGGCGAATTGGTGGATCACCACGGCGGCCGGCGGGACTTAAAAGACAAAACCATTCGCGTGCTGCACGGGCTCAGCTTTGTCGACGACCCGACTCGCGTATTCCGCGCCATCCGGTTTGAGCAACGCCTGGGGTTTCACCTTCACCGGGACACGGCTGTGCTCCTGACGGAAGCGGCGAAAATGGGACTGGTGCACCGCCTCTCCCCGTCTCGCCTTTCGGGTGAACTCCTCCACGTGTTGTCGGAACGTGAACCCGGCAAGACCATAGCCAGGCTGGCGGACTTCAACCTGCTTCACTTCATTCACGCGCAACTGAAATGGTCTGCCGGACTGGCTCGGCTGCTGAACACCGTCAAACAAGCCATCACATGGCATGCCGGACTCTCTCTCGGGCGCCTCGCGTCTCCATGGATCGTCTATGCTATGGCCTTGCTGGATCCGCTCCCTCATCCGGCCGTTCAAGAAACCCTGGCCCGGTTGACGTTTCCCCGGCGTCACACCCAATCCCTCTTGTGGGTATCCCAAGAGAGCGCTCGTCTGTTGCAGACCCTCGACCGGACCGCCAAGCCGTCCGAAACGTTCCGAGCGCTCTGCAACCTCCCGGATGAGACGCTGGTGTTTCTTATGGCCAAGGCCCGATCGACACAGGGGAAACAAAATATTTCCGACCAGATCACGACCTACCGGCGGGTGAGATCGATCTTAAATGGAAACGATTTGAAAGCGATGGGTCTGAAACCAGGCCCTCTATACAACCGGATCCTGGATCGGCTTTTGGATGCACGAGTGGACGGCACAGTGGAGACCGAAGCCGACGAGCGCCGCCTGGTTCGCCGGATGGTGAAACGCGCATAAGAAAAACCACTTCTCTTTTGTTCGGAGGAACGATACAATCCGGCATGCCCGCTGCATGGCCCATTGCCAAGTTCCTGTTTAAACTGGTCGCCCCCAGCATTCCCGACATTGTCTCCACCGTTGCGACGCTCAAGAATCAACAGGCAGAAGCTCAACCTCAGGAAGGACCTTTCCAGAGACGCATTGCGGAAATGGAACAGACATTGGCTCAACAGTTCGAACTCATCGAGAAATTGACGAAACAAATCGATGCCCTGCAAACGATTCTGTGGCGTACGTTGGTCATCGGCCTTGTCGCTCTCGGATTGGCACTAATGGGGCTGGCGCTCATCTTCTACGCCTGAGATTCTCATGCGGAAAGAGGGCGAAGCACTGCGTTCCTTGCAACAACCCCGACGATGCAAAAGTTATTCGTCTCATCGAATTTGGTCGAAGTCGAATCGCTGAAAGACATCCTGGATCAAGCGGGCATCCAATCCTGGATCAAGAACCAACGAGGTTCTTCATTGGCCGGCGAAGTCCCGTTTGCCGAGGTCTTTCCCGAACTCTGGGTATTGAATGACGCCGACTATGCCACAGCTCGACAATTTCTGGAAAATTGGCGCGCAGCCAAACCCTATGAATCCACGGATTGGACCTGTTTCCGTTGCGGAGAGTCGCACGAGAAAGATTTCACCTCGTGCTGGAATTGCGGAAGCGATCGCCCGATGTTGGCCTGATTCGTTGCAGACGCCGTGGTGTTCAGGCTCTCACGACCCGTTCGAAGGAATGGAATCGAACCCCCAACGACTGACACACCTTGAACTGCCGGTCAAACCGATTCGTCGTGTTTATGATGTCCCACAACGTACCCATCCCGATCCGGCCCCATGCCGGCAGGTGAAGGACCGACAGCGGATAATCCGTTCCAAACAGCAGGCGTTGATGGACTTCAGGGCACTCCCGCAGGCGCAGGAGCATCCTGAATCGATTGGGGAGCGTTAAGGCGGAAACGTCCGCGTAGAAGTTCGGAAACGTCTCCACCAGTTCCAACAACGTGGAATAAAATTTTTCATAGAGCATCAAGCCGTAACTGCACGCATGGGCGGCGATCACCGTGACGCCTTCTTCCAAGGGCACCCGAAGCCGGTTCGGGTCACCGACGGATTGATCCTTGCCAAGCAGGCTGAACTCATAGCCCACGTGGCTCAACAAGGGAACGTGCCGCTGGGCCATCGCCCGATAAAATGCCCTGTACCGGGTATTCGCCGGATCGAATTGCTGGCTATTGGGCAGCACTTTGACCAACGCGGCGCCGTTGTCGGCGCACCGGTGTAATTCCTCGATCGCATCACGTCGTTGCGGATTGATGGACACGCCGGCCAAAAACGTCTCAGGGAACCGGTGAGCCAGGTGTAGGACGTAATCGTTCCCGACCAGCAATTCGGTCGCCGATTGATCCGGGTTGCCGCTGCCGTCATAGACCCCGTCCATTCCCAACAACACAGCCTTCCCCACGTGGTGCGACTGCCGCAGTTCGTTGAGCAAATCATCCACGTATTTTTGGTTCGCGCCGTGCGGGTCGTTCACGTCCAGCCCATGCTTCCAGATCAAAAACCTGAACAGCGGGCTCTTTAACAGTTTTGAGGAAACGTAACAGCCGTTGTTCCCTTCAGGAAGCGCAGCCACGTGTACGTGACAATCGATGATTTTCTTCGACTGCGGCATTGTGTCGGAGGGATCGCTCATGCCGTTTTTCATGGCCTCCGGTGATGACGCCGGGCTAACCGGCCGAGAGCCGCTCCAACGCGATGCGTTTCAGGGCACGCAGATCCAACTTTCCCGTCCCCAGTACCGGAAGCTGCTCGACCCTGACGAAGGCGTCTTTTCGGGGGATGAATAAATTCGGCAACCCGCTCGCCGTGATTTTTTCCAACAAGCCGGGAATAACGGCTTCATCGAGCGTATGCAGCACGGCCAATTGTTCCCCTTTTTTTTCATCGGGGATGGACGTCACGGCAAACACCTGCTCGTCGGATTCGGCGGCCTCCTGTAACGCTTCTTCTACCTTTCCGTGCGGCACCATCTCCCCGCCGATTTTGGCAAAACGGGACAGCCGGTCCGTGATGGTAAGAAAGCCGTCTTCATCCAGGACGACAATATCGCCTGTCACGTACCACCCGTCACGCATGACCCCGGCCGTCAGGTCTGGACGGTTCAGGTAGCCTTGCATGACGTTGGGCCCCTTGACGAGCAGCATGCCGGCCGTTCCGACCGGGAGGGGTTCAAGGGAATCGGGATCGACGATGCGGACGGACACGCCCGGCAAAGGCCGACCGACCGTCCCACGACGCGAGGCCGGCTGATGAAATCCCGCCGCACGAAAATCAGGACAATTCACGGAAATCACGGGAGCACATTCCGTCACCCCATATCCTTCGAAGGGACGGATTCCGAACTTGTCTTCAAACGCGGCGGCAAGGCGTTCCGATAACTTTTCGGCACCGGTCAACACGACGCGCACCGACCCGAATTGCTCAGGCGTGCACCGCCGCCAATACAGTTGAAGAAAGGTCGGCGTCGCAATCACAATCGTGACACGCTTCTTTTCCATGAGTTCGCCGATGGCCCCCGGATCCAGCGGCGTGGGATGATACACCACGCCCACGCCGTGATTGACGGCCAACCACAACGTCGCCAAATAGCCGAAGGAATGAAAGAACGGCAGGATGCCCAAAACCCGATCTGAGGGCCCCAGGTGAAAGACCTGCACCACCTGTTCGACGTTGGCATCGACGTTGAAGTGACTGAGCATCACGCCCTTCGGCTCTCCGGTACTACCACTGCTGAAAATAATCGTCGCGAGATCGTCCAGTTGCGGACGATGAACCGCACCCACGCCCTTCTCCAGCATGCCGATGGGCGCAAAGAGCGCCATGGCAAACGCCTTCACCCGTTCGGCCATCCCGATAGTCTTGCGAATCTCTTCGGCCCAAATGATCTTGACGCCTTCGGGCATTTCGAGATTGGCCTTTTCAAAAAACACACGGCTGGTGACGATCGTTTCGAGGCCGGCTTGCTTCGCCATCGACTCGATCCCGCTTCGCCCGACCGTGTAGTTGAGATTGACGACGGTGCGGCCCGACAGCGTGGCGGCGAGGTTGACCAAGGCCCCGCCGACGCTGGGCGGCAACAAGATGCCCACGGTGTACTGGTTCATCCAGTGCGGGCGGAGCGCCCGGGCCAACGCAACGGCCCCGGCGAGCGATTCCAGACACGAGACTCTGGGCCGGGTTGCGTCGGCAAAGGCAAAACGCAAGGGATGGCGGCGAGCCGCACGAATAAAGGAATGATGGAGCAGCCGCCGGTCGGACTTACGATAGCGCCAGGCTTCCTCACCCAATTCCTGGACGCGCTGCCGCACCTCGGTTGCCGTGGCAGTCGACGGCATGGGCTGCCCATATGAACCCGTGACGGGATAGGGAATGCGGTCCGGCCGTTTCGTCAGAAATTTTCCGCCGATAAAACTGAAGATGCTGCCCCATATCCGATCAAGATGTACGGGAATCACGGGGACCTCCCGCCCCTTGACGATGCGTTCGAATCCCTGGCGAAACGACAGGAGCCCACCCGTACGGGTAATCTGCCCTTCGGGGAACACACAGACGACTTCACCTTCATCCAGTTGGCGACCGGCTTCACGGAGGGCATGGAGAATCTCTCGCGGTGATCCTCCGGCGGAAACGGGAATCGCTCCCATAATACGGGCCGCCCAATGAAGAAGAGGAAGCTCGTAGTAGTGCCGATCGACAAGAAACCGGATCGGACGATCGATGCTCGCCAACAAAAACAACCCGTCCACAAACGACACGTGGTTCGGTAGCAATAACGCACCACCACGTTCAGGCACGTGCTCCAGGCCGATGACCCGAAGCCGATAGAGAGTGTGGGTAACGAGAAACAACACCATTCGAATGAAGCTTTCGGGCATGAGCCACACGACCCAAACCGTCAACGCTGTCGCGGCCACCCCGGCGGCAACCAAAATCTCACTCGCGTTGAAGCCGACAAACGACAACGTTCCGGCGCCCAGAGACCCGACCACCACGCCGCTGAACACAAAGATATTTCCAAACGCGATCACGGCGCCTCGTCGATCCTGCGGCGCACGCCATTGAATCAGGGCGTTGATCGGAACCAGAATAAATCCGCTGGCAAACCCCAGCCACCCCATACCCAGCAAAGTCCCCATCAAGCCCGGAGACAACGTGCCCAGCAGAAGCAACCCCAGCATCAGCCCGACCGCGCCCAAGGGAATCTGCCCGACTTCGACTTTGGCATGCGAGAGTTTTCCGGCTAACACCGATCCGAGGCCAATCCCGATTCCGAACGTCGCCAAGGGCAGTCCCGACAAGGAATCCGACAGCCCCAACACGGCCTTGGCATAGACGAGCACGTCCTGCCCTACCAGACTGGCGATGGTCCAGTACCCGACGTTGCCGGAAATGCCCAACCTCAACACGCGATCCGCTTGAACGGCCTGCCAGGCGCCTTGCAGCGTCGAACCCAATCTGGCTGTCTCACGAGCACGCGGGACGACGGGCACCATGAAGGACGCGGCAACTCCCACGACCGAAAACAGGAGCAACACCACTCCTCCCAACCAGGGAGAGGAACCCGACATCTCAAGCAAAATTCCTCCCGTCCCCGTTCCGCCGATAATGGCCAGGAAGGTCCACAACTCCAGTTGCCCGTTCCCTACGGCCAATCGTTCGTGCGGAAGCAGTTCCGGCAGGATGCCGTACTTGGCCGGACTGAAGAGTGCGCTTTGGACAGCCATACCACCCAACACGATGAGCGGCAGGATCCCTCCCGACGGATTGTGGTAGAGGGCCAAGGTCCCCAAGGCCATTAACACCACTTCGACGGCCTTCATGACCACAATCACGGATCGCTTGCTGAATCGATCCGAAAAGACCCCGGCAAAAATGGACACGAGCACGAGCGGCAAGGTGAAGACGACAAAGGTGAGAGTCGTTTGAGCCTGGGAAGCGGCTTCGAATTCCGGCCCGACGCCCATCTGCGAGGACAACTGCTTGATCGCCAACAACGCGACCATCAACTTCCACGCGTTGTCGTTGAATGCCCCGAAGAACTGGGCAATCAGCAATCCACGAAGGGGAGAACGGGTTCGATGACGTTCGCCGTCGCTCACTGAATGATCCACCAGGGAATTGAAATCAACGCGCGGCAATGATACCTGAGAGCGACGCTTATTTCGACGCCGATTCCAGCAATTCGTCGTACTCCCGCCGCTTTGCCGCGACATGCTCGGAACTGGTCAACAGACTGACCACCACAAACGCGATCACCGCCGTAATCAAGGCCCAGGTAATGGGACCCATGACGGGCAAGTACGCATCCAATCCGAACAACTGAAACTGCTTGACCACAAACACCATCAATCCCAAACCCATTGACCAGGACGCGCCCTGGGGCGTGGCCCGCCGCCAATAGAACATGCCGAACACGCACGGGATAAAGATCACCGTCAGGCTCATGCCGAATACGATCAGGGCCAGGACCGGCTCCGATTGCAGGGTCAGACTCCAGAGGTACAGGAGTCCCAACAGGCCCATGGTGGCCCAGCGACCGATCAGGTAGTTGCTGCGGTGATCGATGCGCGTCACCACGAGCGGAATCAGATCACGGACGAATAACGACCCGGCCGAGAGCATCTGGCTGTCGACCGTCGACATCCCGGCGGCAAAGGCCGCGACAAGAACCATCGCCCCGAAATAGGGTGCGTTCTCGCGAAAAATCGCACCCACCACGGTATCGGCATCCTGCAAGCCATCCGGAAAGAGGGAAAAGGCCGACGTCCCGATCACCCAGGCGGAAAAAAACAGAATGATGAAAATGACGGGATAGGAGCACAGGCTGAAGGCTACGGCGGACGCCGAGCGCGCCATGTACATGCGCTGCCAGATGTAAGGTAAAAACGGGAACGACAGCGTCAGCAACCCGTATTCGTAATACCCCGCCCATGACACTTTCCCGGCAAACGTCGTATTTTCAGGCGCATGGGTCATCAGGGCATCGACCATCGCATGCCATCCACCAGCCCACTGCACCGATAACAGGGCAGCGAGAATCAGCAGGAAGGCCAACAAGAACCCTTGGGCCATATCCGTCCATACCACCGCACGCGCGCCGCCGAAATAGAGGTAGGCGGCAATCGACGCCGACGCAATCGTCACGCCCCAGAAATAAGTCACCTGGCCGTCGGTGAGCGCCTCAAACGTCTTCCCGATGGCAACGAGTTGAGCGACCGCATACGGCAACAACGCCAGGAGCCCGACCACTCCCGCCCAAAACTTGACCGAGCGACTTTGGAAAAAGTCGCCGAGCATCTCCCCCGGAGTGACGTAGCCCTTCACTTTCCCGAGCTTCCACATCTTGGTCGCGAGAAAAAAATAGATCACGGGCATGGGCGCAAAGAAGAAGAACCAGAAATAGCCCGCGCCCTGTCTGAAAAACTCGGAGGGCGCGGCCACGATCGTCCCGGTCGAAAAGATACTGGCCATGATCGTCCCGGTCAGGGCGAGCATGCCGATATTGCGACCGGCCAGAAAATAATCCTCGGAATCGCTTCGGGAGATCCGGTAGGCAAAATACGAAATACACTTGACTCCGACAAGGTAGATACACAACAGAAGGATGGTGAATTGCGCCACGCTCATGATCGTCGCCGGTTATGGCTTCATGCTCCGGTCGAGACGCGCCGCGTAGGGCTTCAACCACGTGAGATAGACGATCACCATCCCGATGACGATCGTTCCCGTGGCCATAAACAACGCGGCGATTTCGGCCGGCATACCCAACCATCGTCCGGCAGGCCTTCCCATGACACCAAGCGGGACCAGCACCTGACACACGATCCCCAGCACCATGATGAGCCAACCCGCATATTGCATGACCGTCCCTTTTCTTGAACTCATGATGGATCCCTATTCTGTTTTCAGAACAAAACGGCGTTGGGTTGGAACCGGCTGGAAGCACTCAGGGCAGTGTGCCGTCCTTCAACCATCGGGCGAGCGCCTTGTCGGGATCGGCAATCTCGTTGAGTGAGCCGTACCAATAAGCCTGCCAGCCGGCTTCCGGCAAGCCGGTGAATACCATCAGGTTCAGCGGATAGGCCTCGCTGTCGGTACAACGACGAAAGTCGTCCCGGAACAGGAACACGGGCTTGTCCCAGGCAATTGCCATACCCAATTCCACCATCACGCCTTCATCCGGAGGACAACCGTTGACGACCGCGAACAACCCGTCGGCGTCCCGCACGTCGCGAAGATCGGCCTGTCCGATCCGGTAAGCCCAGCCGGGCGTTGTCCGGTCGATCTGGTTGTTACGAGTGAATGGTTCCCAGACTTCGGCGCCCACGGCTTCCAGAGCCGTTACGAGCGCCGCCAACGGCCCTTCGCGCTGTTGAGAAGAGAACCCATACGGATTTGCCAGATACAAGGTTTTTTTCGCAGTGGCATTCGGGCCTTCGGCACCTAAGGCCGGGATGGCACCTATCTCATTCACACTGACGACCGTGAGCACGAAGCCCCAGGCGACAAAATTCACCCAACCGGCGACCTTGCCCCTATTGCTTTTTTCGACAACCGGAAGATGCATGGATTCAGATTTACATCAGGACAAGACAGTGGGCGGTAGAGCCAGGCAATCAATCCCTTCGACAGGCTCAGGACAGGCATTGCGCGAGCGACGTACATTACTACCCAACGGGACCCATTTGCAAAGAGCGATCCCCGGTTGGATGGGGTTTCGCCCCCGCACGACGAGGTTCCTTCGCTCTGCTCAGGACAAGCAGGACAGGCAAAGGAGGGGAAGAATCACCCTAATAGAGACAGCTGTTCCGGTTCCGGTTTCGACCGGCGGGGTTTGCCGGAGACCTCGGTGGTTTCTTTCAGTCCCTCGTCGAATTCCAGAAGAAATCGCGAGGGTTCACGGTCACGGCGGTCCCCGAATAAAAACCGGCTGCGGCAGTGGAGGAAAGACACTCGTTCTTTGGCGCGCGTCAGCGCGACGTAAAACAGCCGGCGTTCTTCCTCGAGGTCTCCATTTTCGTGCGGCAGGCTCCCCTCTTCGACCCCGCAAAGTATCACTTCGGGAAACTCCAATCCCTTGGCGGCATGAATGGTCATCAGGCTCACCGCGTCGATGGAAGCGTCGTAGTCATCGACCTCGACAGCCAGGGTCGCCTCTTCCAGGAATTGCTCAAGCGCCGCCTCGGTGTGCACCTCATCATATTTCGCGGCAATCGAGCGAAGCAGCAACAGGTCGTTTTCATGACGCGGGTCCTGATCAATCCGCCATTGCCGCAGGCCCGTCACGTCAGCCACGTACGCAATGAACTGTGAAAGCCGTTTTTCTTCCTGGTTGCGCTGTACGTCTTCCATGAGCGTGATCATCGCCTTGGCCGCTCTCATTTGAGACGGTGAAAGGATCGCGGAGCGTCCCAAGGCGGCACGCAAGGAGAGACCCTGTTGCTCGACCTCGGCTTCAAGGGCCGCCTGCGTCTGCCCACCGATTCCCCGTGGCGGGCGATTTAGTACGTGCGCGAAGCTGCTGTCGTCATGCGGATTGTGGATAACCCGCAAATACGCCAGCACGTCCTTGACGATGGTCTTATCAAAAAATCGGGTTGCTCCCACGACCCGATGCGGAATGCCCGAGTTTCTCAAGGCCTCTTGCAGCGGCTTCGTCAGGGCGTGCAGACGGCACAACACGGCCACGTCCCGGAAGCTTTGCTCCCGTTGGCTCACGGTATCGGTCACCTTCCCCTTGTAATGCTGATAATGACTGGTGCCGCCGACGCGCTCCTCGATCTGCCTGACGATCCACCCGGCCTCGGCCTGCTCGTCGGGAAAGCTCACGACGTGAACCGGCACCCCGGACGCATTCGCGGTGTTCAGGGTCAAGGATCGTCTGGACGCGTTCTGCCGGATGACTTGTGAAGCCACGGCCGCAATCTGCGGGGTAAAACGATAACTCTGTTCCAGCGTGATGACTCGCCCATTCGGATAACGCTGCTCAAACCCCAACACGTGTTCGGATCCCACGCCTCGAAACGCGTAGATCGCCTGATCGCCGTCTCCCACGGCCCATAGACTGCTTCGGTCGCCGGCCAGGAACCTTAACAATTGCTGCTGCACCGGATCGACGTCCTGATATTCATCAACCAACACATGGGCCAATCGTTGTTGGAGACTTTCCCGGACATCGGCACAACGTTCGAGTACCTGCACGCCGAGAAGCAACAATTCATCGAAATCCAGCAAGTCACATTTTCGCAATTGTCGTTGATAGGCTTCGGAAATTTCAGCCAAGCCCGCGTCGTCCACCGGCGGATCAACGTTGGCCTGTCGATGGCGGAACACGGACACGTCATGCAGCATCCGTTGGACGGCGGTTCGAGTATCGGGCTGTCCCAGTCGTCTCAAGGCCCGCTGCATGATCGTCACCTGATCACGCCGATCAGCCACGCCGAAGTCTTGTGGAAGGTCGAGTCGATGCCCTTCCGCTCGCAGCAATTGGAAACAAAAACTATGGAAGGTTCCCAGGAACACCTTGTCCGCCTGAGATCCGACGAGCCGTTCCAACCGTTCACGCATTTCTCTTGCCGCGCGCGTGGTAAAGGTTACGGCCAGGAGTTGCTCGGGGGCGACGTGTCGCCCGGCCAGCAGGTACGCGAGACGAACCGTCAGCGTTTTCGTCTTGCCGGTCCCGGGCCCCGCGACCACGAGCACCGGACCATCATCGGCCAGCACGGCTTCCCGCTGCCGGTCGTTGAGGTCATCGAGTAAACGGTTGGTGTCGACGTTCATGGACGCATCATTTGTGGCGGCGCCATCCAATCGGGACGGCACGGGGGCCGTCCCCTACGGGCAGAGACATGCCCTATGGTGCCTTCTGCTAGAACAACGATGTTTGCGAGGAATGGGATTGCCTGTCCTCTTGGGACAGCAAACACACGATCCCGTACTCCCCGTCGTAGCCAGGGGCGATGGTCACGTTGCCCGCGCGCATGTGTTGGATCGCAAGGGCCAGGAGCCGTCCACCATTCTCTTCGATAGCCGGAACGGGCACGTTCATCAGAATCTCGAATTCATTTCCCAGACTCGCCAGCAACTGATGATAGGCTTCGGTCACCCTTTTGGTATTCACTCCGGCGCCGTGCACCTCGGCAATCAACTCGACGAGCGGAACCAGGCTCCAGTAAGGCAACGCCCTGCGGGAACGGTGGCCGGTGGGCTGATCGGCCAGCATTTCGACACGATGCATGACTCCGCGCGTCACGGGCTTTCCGCATTCCGGACAGGCGTTGTCGTGGGTTCTAGATTCCTCCGGAGACAAGCGGACCTGACAGTTTCGGTGCCCGTCGTAATGGTACTTGCCTTCTTCCGGAAAAAATTCGATCGTCCCCAGGAACAACGCGGGGTCGCCACTCGTAAAGGCGGTCTTGATACCGGCGAACGACAAGTCGCCGTTCAACACGTTGGCCTCACGGCCAAGCTTGCTCGGGGAATGGGCATCGGAGTTCGAGATCAGGGTAATGCCGTCGAGTTGACTCAGTCGCCAGTTCATGGGCGGGTCCGAAGAGAGTCCGGTTTCAATCACGTGGATGTGAGGACTCAATTCCCCGAAACATTCTTCCAAAGAATCAAACCCCGAGTTGGCCCCGAACACCGAAAAATGCGGCGTCCAGGCATGCGCCGGGACGAACAGGGCCTCCGGAGCGCGTTCCAGCATGATGCGCAGCAAATTCTCACTGTCCAACCCCAGGATGGGCCGTCCGTCGGAATGGAGGTTGCCGATGCGCGCCAACTTGTCCGTCATGTTCGCCACGGCGCTGAAACTCGGCGCAAAGATCAGATTATGCACTTTGCGCGTACGTTCGTGACGCTTATAAATACTGCTGATCTCGGAAGTCAGCATGAACCGGACGTCGGCCCGGCATGACTCGGGGATCCCGGCATCCACCGGAGCCGCCAGGTCCGGCTTCAGGCGATAGAGGCCCTGTTCGGCCGGTTCGAGTTTCTCCTGGAGTTCGGCGAACCAGGCGGGATGCGTGAAGTCTCCGGTTCCGACGACGGTAATCCCCTTGAGCTGCGCCCAACGGTAGAGACTCTCCGGGACCATGTCTTTGCTGACGGCACGGGAATAGCGGGAATGAATGTGGAGGTCGGCGATGAATGACATGCAACGTTCCGGGATGGTCCGGCAAGCTTAGCGGGTCCCATCAAATGGGGCAAGAAGTTTTGTGTTCATGTTTCTCTTGTCTTGCCTGTTTTTTTGTTGAAAGCTGGAATCATGTTATGATGTCAGAAATCGTTCAAATTTTTTCACCATTTCTTCCAAGGAGGAAACCATGTCCTCTCAGAAACCATCCCTGATCTTCGCTCTTGTAGTCGGCTTGGCGTTAGCCGTTGGAATCGGACTTGCCATTGATCCAGCCCCCACCATGGCTAAAGACAAAGTGAAGGTGTTGTATCATATCGACGGGAATGACTTGGCGACGGCCACCTACGCGATGGCGCTCATCAATAAACACATTGAAGCCGAAGGGGGACCGGAAAATATCGACGTGAAGGTCGTGGTCCATGGTCCGGCCCTCACGCTCTTCGAAGAGGACAGTGTTGACCCAAAACTCAAAGCCAAACTCAAGGCGGCAATGGACAAAGGCGCCTCAGCCGAAATGTGCCAAGTGTCGATGAAACTGTTCGGCACGCCCCTTGAAAAACTTGTGGCGGGCTTTATACCTACCGAACATCCCGTCGCGGTGAAACGCATTGCCGATCTTCAACAACAAGGCTATATCTACATCAAGCCGTAAGACCGATTGAGCATCCGTCCGGAGGAGCAAGGTGTTCTGAACCTTGCTCCTCTTTTTTTACAAATTTCGCCGCTACAAATACCTCTGCCCCAGGCCGACCCCCTCGCCCTGGCCCTCTCCCACGATGTGGTGAAGGGCTGAGAAGCCATCACAAGACGAATATTTGGAACGGAACTTGCAGCAATTAGTATTAATTGCTAAGCAAGCATTAGCCGACTTGAAGGCAAATCCATGCGAAAACACAGGGAAAATACTTCTCATACGCTGCAAGGCCATTCGGGGCGTCCATGGTCCCTTGCACTTGTGACCATTTTCTTTTTCTCATTACTGTGTGTGAATTTCGCCACAGCCGTTTCACTTTTCACCCATTCTCCGGCGACCGCAGAATATGAAACCCAGTCCGTCCTCGACGCGAGAGCCATCCTCTCGCCTGACGTACGCAAAGGGGAGCACCATACCGTCTTGGACGAAGTAGTTCCCTTTCGGTACACGCACCGTTTCAGGATCACCTCACCTTTTGGCCAATTCGAGGCCTACGGAACGGAAATGCTGCGAATCCGCATTCAGGAGATTCAGGCTATCGCCACCATGGACGGAGAAGTGAACCACCTCCAGAGCCTGGCGGCTGGAGCACGGCATGCGATCGTGAGCCCCCTTAAATTTGTGATGGGGCTCTTCACTGAACCTGCGGAAACCCTTTTGGCCGTACCGAAAGGCATGTGGCACATGGCGACACGAATCGGCGAAATGGCGACCGGTGAACGGGGAAACCTCGAAGACCCCGAGAACCAGGAACTGCTGGGTTTCTCAACGGTCAAACGACAAGTCGCGGACCACTTTGACGTGGACGTGTATTCCTCCAACCGGATCTTGCAGAAAAAGCTCAATAGCTTGAGTTGGGCGGGGTACGCCGGGGATGCAGCCATTCGACTCGCAACCATACCCGTTGGAGGCCCGGCCGCGGCCGTGCTCACCGGGACGTCGTTCAGCAACACGGTGGGTGAACTCCTGCGCGATCATACTCCTGAAGAACTTCGACGAATCAACCGTGAGAAACTCGAGATCATGAACATTGACGACTCGCGCATCGCAGCCTTTCTCAAGCACCCCTGGTACTCTCCCCGCCATGAAACGGTCCTGGTCCAAGCGCTGTTCGAAATGAATACCGTCAACAATCGAAAAGCATTTTTTGAAGTCGCCACGTCGGCACAATTCGAAGAGGACGCCCTGTTTTTCCAACGAATGGCTGAAATGCTGCTCTCGTACCATCGGAACGTGAAACCGCTTTATGAAATCGTGGCGATTGAAGACAGGCTGTTGATGGGATTGACGCGCGATCATACGTTGGTCGGCATGCTTCCCATCGGGTACCTTTCCTGGAAAGCCGAACTCGCCGAAGCCATAGAAGCCGTCACAAACTGGAAATCCGCCCGGCAAGTTGAAAACGTCGAGTTGTGGCTTGCGGGCAAGCCCACACCGCGTGCCGAGCGCGAACTTCTCGCCAACGGAGTCACCGTGCGTCAGGAAGCCATGGAGTACCTGACCTTTCACCGGCTGGCAAACTCATCCGACTTGTAATTCCCCTTATAAAGAGGAAAAGCAAGCCGGCCCTGCTCAATGTAGAGACGCATCCCGATTCTCAGCCCGGAACCTGCCTCATCCGGGCCGGGGACTTGACGATGCCTCTACTCTGCCCGGACAATGAAGACATGACGGAACAAACGACAGCGGCAGGGTTTCAAGACTGGCTTTGCCAATTTCGCGATCTGTATGACCGGGCCGTGGATCGGTTTGAACAGGGGCAACGAGGTCCCGAAAAGGTCGTTGGCCCTGAAGCCCTGGCGTTTCTCGATTCGATCGGCACCTCCGCCCAGGAACTCTACGATTTCGTGGAAGATTGGGTTGAAGACGGCGAGCCGAATTTCGATGCCGTTGCTGCCATCACCGACGTCCGCCGCACGTACTTTCTGACGGTGCAAGCAGGGAAACCCTCGGACACGGTGATCCCTTCGGCAACTCTTCCCCCCGGCGATGCCGAGTTGGAGGGGTATCGATGGCTTCCCCGCATTATCGCCAAAGCCCGGGCCAAGCTTCGCGGGGAACTCGCACCGGATATCATGTTCGGCTGCGGTGCCGACCGGCCGTTTTTGCGGAGCGTGAACATGGAACCGGCCGAGTTCTTGAAGACCATGTGGGATGCCGGCACGGATGATGGCGTGATCCTGGACGCCGTACAGAAAAAGGCCGTAATGTCATCAACGTCTCACTCTCCTTCCGGGAGAGGGTCGGGATGAGGGAACATGGCTGAGAAGATCCACAAATCCGAGGATGACTGGAAGCAGCAACTTACTGCGGAACAATATTACGTGACCCGCCAGGCAGGTACTGAACCGGCCTTCAGTGGCCCCTACTACAACCACAAAGCCGAAGGGACGTATCATTGCATTTGTTGCGAGAATCCCCTATTCCGGTCAGACCACAAGTTTGAATCCGGAACGGGATGGCCGAGTTTCACGCAACCCTCAAATAAAGAGGCCCTAGAGACCAAAACCGACCACAGCTACGGCATGACGCGCGTGGAAGTCACGTGCAGCCGCTGTGACGCCCACCTGGGACACGTCTTTGACGACGGCCCCGCACCGACGGGCCAACGGTTCTGCATCAATTCCCTTTCCCTGAATTTCAAGGGTGCCGCCGAGGAATAGCCCGCCTCGGGTTGGCCGTACCATCACAGTCCAAGATCACTCAGGCCCGGATGGTCGTCGGGACGGCGGCCCAAGGGCCATCGGAATTTGCGATCGCTTTCGGCTATCGGGAGGTCATTGATGCTGGCGATCCGGCGACGCATCAAGCCGTTTTCGTCGAATTCCCAATTCTCATTGCCGTAGGCGCGGAACCAGTTGCCGCTGTCGTCGTGATATTCGTAGGCAAAGCGAACGGCGATGCGATTGCCGCCGAACGTCCAGAGTTCCTTGATCAGCCGATAATCGAGTTCCCTGTTCCATTTCCGGGTCAGGAAGGCTTCGATCTCGGCTCGCCCGTGGAGAAACTCGGCGCGGTTTCGCCATGTACTGTCGGGAGTGTACGCAAGGGCGACCTTGGCGGGATCTCGACCGTTCCACGCATCCTCGGCCATGCGCACCTTTTGCGCTGCCGTCTCTTCGGTGAAAGGAGGGAATGGCGGGCGTGGCATCAGATATTCTCCTTTGGTTTCGGGGCGAACCCTACATTATTCTTTCGGTCTGCTCACATGCATCGGCCTGCAGTACCGTAACGTGGACAAGCCGGAAAATGTCTGGCAAATCCAGTGCGCCTCAATGAAATTTCGTGGTTTTTGATCCATCCACGTAAAAAACCATACCTTTGTATATTGAAGCTCTTCTTCCTCTTTTTGGAGACCCGCTTTTTCTGCGTCTCGAAGAATGCCGGCTTTTTCCTCCTCATCAGGCCAATCATGAAACGCCAGAACAATGCCGGTGGTCAGAAAGGCCTCCGGCAGGAACTCCCGGGACCGAGGACCCTCCGTCTGTTGTGAACCGGATGTCTGAGACAAGAGCGGGGCGGTCAGGGCTGGTTGCGCCGTCGCGTGCAAGCAAAGGCAGAGCAGCAGGAAAACGTCCCCCGCAAAGATGAGTCTGGCGAGCATTCCATTCGTCAGGCAAACCATGTTCACATCATAGTGCTAGAACTTCCAGACAAACAACGCCTGCACGACACGCTCATCCGTGGCGCCGTCCCCGAGCTTGTTCATCCAAAACTGATATTCAATGCCCAAGGCAAACCGCTCGTGCGCATTCCATCGCAATTGGGGCTGCGCAAGAATCCATGGCTCGACCGTGCCGCCGAACTCGTTTTTCCTCCCGCCGATATACTCCGCGTGCCCTTCGATGCTGAAACTGGCCTCGCCGATCTTGAAGGGCCGCATGAAATTGAAGTCAATCATGAATGAGTCGCTTTCGCTCGGCGCACCGCCGGAGGAGACGCCGTCGCTGTCGTCGATATACGCCGTGAAGTCCAGATTGGCGAACGCGAATCCGCCAAGATCCAGGGACAGCCGCAGGCCGGGGAGGTACTTTTTGATACCGGGCTTGCGGGCCCAGTTGAAGCCCAGAATCACGCCGACGTCTGAAACGATTCCGGCCCCGATCTTCCGGCCCGTGATCTTGCCGAGGCTCAGGTTCGCGTACCACTCGCCATAGGTGTCGAAATCCTGAAACTCCGAATTCTGGGCATCGAGCGTGTCGACGAAAAAATAATTGTCCCCGTATTTCCATCCACTGGCATGTTGCAGCGTATAGATCAGATGGTACGCGTTCCCTCCGCCGGCGAAGGTCGGCACGGCCAGGTTGCCGTATTGGAAGTGCAACTCGGTCCTGCTCCATTCGAGTGCATAGGCCGGTTGCAGCAACACGCATGCCAACAGCACCAGGACCGACCCATGACGGAAATATTTCATGACATCCATGGCAAGGCCGGGCTTTTGTGAAGTCCCCCCCGTCTCACATCTGATGCCGATTCATCTCGGCGAAGCCAAGGGACGAGTGGGCAAGTTTTGTGGGATTGATGCGGTTCATCCCCACGCTCGCCTGACATAAATCCGACGCCATGGAAAGGTTATTGCGATAGTTTGTTGAAGGCGTCCAGGGAGGCTACTTTGTAGCATTCGGCCATGGTGGGGTAATTAAAGACGGTGCTCATGAAGTAATCCAGCCCGCCGCCCAGACCCAACACGGCCTGGCCGATGTGCACCAACTCCGTGGCACCCACTCCAATGACGTGTACGCCCAGCAGTTGGTGATTCTTCCGATGGAACAGCAGTTTCAGGAGTCCGCTGTTGTCTCCCGTGATGTGCCCTCGCGCGATTTCCCGGTAGCGGGCCATGCCGATTTCATAGGGAATTTTCTTCGTGGTGAGGTCCTGCTCGTTCTCGCCCACCATGGAAATTTCCGGAATGGCGTATATCCCGATGGGGAAGTATGCCGTCATGGGTTCCGCCTTCACCCCGAAGGCATAACAGGCCGCAAGACGGCCTTGCTCGGACGACGTGGCGGCTAAACTGGGATAGCCGATGACGTCACCGGCCGCAAAGATATGGGGCACGGCCGTCTGAAATCGTTTATTCACCTTCAACCGGCCCCGCTCGTCGGCTTCGAGGCCCGCCTTCGCCAAATCCAACGATTCGGTCGCCCCGATGCGGCCGACTGAAAACAACACCAGATCGGACACGAGCTTTTTCCCGGATTCCAGACGAATGACGGCCTTTGCAGGAGTCCCCTCGGAACATTCCAGATGCTCCACCGTTTCCCCAAATCGAAAGGCTACTCCGTAATTCCGCATCTCGTGAATGAGTTCATCTACGATTTCGGTATCCAAAAATTCCAATGGCCGGCGGCGTGTATCGACCAACGTCACGTCTACGCCGAGGGAGGCAAACATCGAGGCGTATTCCAGACCGATCACTCCCGCGCCCACGACGACCATGGTCCGCGGAAGGCGTTCGAGACTCATCACCTTATCACTGGTGATAATCTGAGGATGATCGTTTGTCATCCCAAGTGGCGGGGTTGGAACGGTCCCCACGGCAATCACGATGTGTTCCGCATGAATCCATTGCAAAGCCTCATCTCCGAGGACCTGGACCGTATTGGCGTCAACGAACGACGCTTCGCCCCGAATCACCATGACGTCATTGCGTTGCAGTTGTCGTTCCACCACCTCCCCTTCCCGTTCCACGACTTCGTTCACTCTCGAAAACAACTGATCAATCCCAGGTCGGGATGGAGCGGAAAACCCATGACGCTTACGAAATTGTTCCGCTTGCCGGCCAAACGCCAGAACGGCTTCCCGAAAGGTCTTACTGGGAATGGTTCCCGTATCCAGACAGACGCCCCCGACTATCCGCCGCTTTTCGATCACCACCACGCGCTTGCCAAGCTTCGCCGCTTGCACCGCGGCCCGCTGGCCTGCCGGTCCGCTTCCGATACAAACGAGATCGGCATCTATCATGTCACGTATGGCTTTTGGCATGTCCGGCTACCTCAGGGCATTGACTTGTTGATGGTAATTGAGGGTATCAGAATTTTGCGGATCGATTTTTGTAATTTTGATAATATTATCCATCAGGGCATCATGATTCCACTAAAAAATTGTCTCAGCGGGTCTTTTTGTTCCTGATTTCCGTGGCACGATGATTGCTTCATCTTTTCGAGCTTCTAACCGGATCCTGCCGCTCATCCTGGTGGCCGTGGGCTTTGTTCTCCTGGCTATTTTGGTCTACCGGTCAGGGTTTTCGCAATGTGACCCGCAAGAGGCTGAAGCCACGTTGGCCACGTATGCCGAGAAGGGCATCCACGGCACGAGCCATCCGCCCAGTCTGTCCAATCTGCTGTGGGTCCACGTCGGGCCTCGATGGCACGCCCTTCCGCTTGATGAGAAACAAGCGCTGGATCGCGTGGTCCGCTGTGCCGCGACCAGGCTCGATGACCGGGGACACCCCACGTGGCAAGCCGCCTACTATGACAACACGACCGGCACCATCGTCGCCCTGACCAGCCGGGAATACGGGTTCAGGCTGAAAACTTCGGAATAGACGTGAACATGACAGATGCCCTCTGTCGCCTCCACCTGATTCCCCTCCATCTGTACTGTTCCCGTCCGCTTCGGCATCCATGTTATAATAGCCCATCGTGCGTATCCTGATCGTCGAAGACGAACCCAAAGTCGCCTCGTTCATTCGCCGCGCGTTGGAAGAGGAAAGTTACGCAGTGGACGTGTGTTCCGACGGTATCCAAGGGCGGGACCTGGCTTCGGAAGTCGATTACGACTTGGTCATCCTGGATCTCCTGCTGCCCGGCCTTCCCGGCATCGACGTGCTGAAAGCCGTCCGAGACGCCAAGGTCACCACCCCGATTCTCATCTTGACCGCGCGCTCGAAAGTGGATCAACGCGTGAAAGGATTGGACGCCGGCGCGGACGACTATCTCACCAAACCCTTTGCCATTGAAGAGCTGATCGCCAGGGCCCGGGCCCTGTTGCGTCGAGCCAGTGGAGATTCGGCTGGCATATTGCAGGTCGACGATCTCATCCTGAATCCCACCAACCACGAAGTCACGCGTGGCGGGGAACGGATCGACCTGACCTCGAAGGAATACGCGTTACTGGAATATATGATGCGCAACGCGGGACGCGTACTCACGCGCCCGATGATTGCCGAGCACGTGTGGGACCTGGATTTTGACACCTTCACGAACGTCATCGACGTCTATATCAGTTATCTCCGGAACAAAATCGATCGCGGCCATGACCGGGGCCTCATCCACACCGTCCGCGGCAGTGGCTATACCCTGAAGTTGACCGATGCCTAGCCCGCATTTCTCACCAGCCTCCTGCTGCGGGCGCCGGTCCATTCGCGACGGAACCCGGTGAGAAATGCGGCCTAACACCTCCATCCGCGTCCGGTTGACCATCTGGTATGGAGGGGGCTTGGCCTTGATCATGCTCCTCTTCGCGACCGCGCTGTACGTCGTGATGGCCCGCGCGTTGGAAGACCAGATCGACCGCTCGCTGGAAGAAGCGGCCGTGGCAGCCTCCCGGTCGCTTGAAGAGCATCGCTTCGGTCCGTTCCTGTTATTGGACGACTTGGCGCAGGCCTTTCCCGAGCTGGCCCTCATCGACAAGTTCTTCCAGATTTTCGGCCCGCAAGGTCAAGTCACCCTCCAGTCCGCCAACATCAAGACGCGGAACATTCCTCTCAGTCAGACCGCCCTCCAATCTTCCCTGCAAGGCCGAGCCGTCTTCGAAACCGTCCGGTTCCATGACGAAATCCCCATACGCTTGCTCTCGTATCCCATTCTACACGGGCAGACCCTCGTCAATATTTTGCGGGTCGGGACATCTCTCCAGCCCGAGGAAGAAATGCTGGCTCGCCTGGTGTTCGTCCTGCTCATCGGCTCTCCGTTGGCCGTGGTGGTAAGCGTGTGGGGGGGCTGGTTTTTGGCCGGGCGCGCGTTGCGACCCGTCGATACCATCACCCTGACCGCTCAACGGATTGCCGGAGGCGATCTTACCCAGCGCATCGAAACCACGTCGAAAGACGAAATCGGTCGCTTGGCGTCCACGTTTAACGACATGATCGCCAGGCTGGAGGCCTCGATTCGACAAATCCGTCAGTTCAGTGCCGATGCGTCACACGAATTGCGCACCCCGTTGACGATCACGAAGGGAGAAACCGAACTGGCGTTGCGAAAACCCCGTTCGCCGGAAGTCTATCGGGAAGCCCTGGAAAGTAACCTGGAAGAAATCGATCGGATGAGCCGCATCGTTGAAGAACTGATGTTTCTTTCACGCGCCGATCTCGGAGAAGTGCACGTCGCATCAGACCCCGTACAACTCGATACGTTGATCCAGGAGATTCAATTGCAAGCCATGGTCCTGGGAAAAGAGCGGCAGATCGACACGACCCTGGGACAAGTCCAACCGCTCCAGGTATCGGGAGATGAATGGCGGCTTCGGGAACTGATCCTGAACGTGGTCGACAACGCCGTCAAATATTCCTTGCCCCAGGGCACCATACAACTCGGGTTGACGCAACACCGCGGGATGGCCCTGGTAACCATTCAGGATTATGGGATCGGCATGACTCCGGAAGAACAGCGTCTCATCTTCGACCGGTTTTACCGAACCGATGCCGCACGGGCGCACGCTCAAAAGGGCACCGGCCTCGGCCTGTCGATCTGCAAATGGATCGCCGAAGCACACCATGGCACCATCGAGGTCACCAGCACCTTTGGCCATGGCTCCTGCTTTACGATTTCCCTCCCCTTGCTGCCCGCCGCCTCTGCTTCTTGACCATTCCCGCCTTTTCTATGCCCTCTTTTGCCGTAGGGACAGGCCTGCGTGCCTGTCCGTGGGGCGAGGGAGTTGGGGAGTTTTTCCTCATTTCGGATTAGAAGTTTTTAATCCACGATTAATTTTTCTTTCATGTTCCGGTGCTACAACTGTTTCAGCTAATGATTGAACAGGGCGAATACCGCCCCTACATAAAGGAGGAAACCATGAAACAAACGCTGTACCGCTCATCGTCCATGTCGCTCACCGCGACGCGGGGCAAAACAAAGTTCCTGATCGCTCTCACGGTGAGCTTGCTTTTTACGGGAATGCTGGTCGCCGCTTTTTCAACCGGCGCGGTGGGATCGCCGGCCCAATCTTCGGTCTCGACTCCGGCTCCTTCCATGGTTCAACCATCTGAGGTCGGGCGTGGGTTTGCGCACATCGTCAAGGCGGTCCGACCGGCCGTGGTCAATATCACGGCTTCCAAAGTCATGGGCACCGGAATCTCAGACATGCCCGACGTACCCGGCCTCCCCGATTGGTTCAAGTTCGGCCCACAAGACAAACACTCCTTCGGGATGCCGCCTGTTCCTAACCCGCGGCAAGAGCCTCGTGGCATGGGGATGGGATCCGGGGTCATCGTGAGTCCCGAAGGGTACGTGGTCACCAACCATCACGTGGTCGAGGGAGCGAAAACGGTGAAAGTCGCCTTGCTCGATAAACGGGAGTTCACCGGATCGATCGTGGGCAGCGACCCGCAAACGGATTTGGCCGTGATTAAAATTCAGGGTGACAACCTGCCGTTCATCGCCTGGGGTGATTCGTCCAGACTCGAAGTCGGGGACTACGTCCTCGCGATCGGGAGTCCATTCGGGCTGCGCTCCACGGTCACGCAGGGCATCGTGAGCGCCAAGGGACGAGGCGTCGGGATCACGCAGTATGAAGATTTCATTCAAACCGACGCCGCGATCAATCCCGGGAACTCCGGAGGCGCCCTGGTCAACATGCACGGCGAATTGGTGGGCATCAACACCGCCATTCTCTCGAGGACGGGCGGATACCAGGGCGTGGGATTGGCCATTCCCGCCAGCATCGGTCAACACGTCTATACCAGCCTGGTGTCGACCGGGAAGGTCACCCGCGGGTTTTTGGGCGTCGGGATTCAAGCCGTCACGCCTGACCTGGCCAAGTCGTTTCACCTGAATCGTCCTGATGGCGCCATCGTGACGGAGGTCCGTGAAGCAAGCCCGGCGGACCGTGCCGGACTCCGGCGAGGCGATACCATCATTCGCTATCAGGAACAGCCGGTTGCAGATCCCAGGGAGTTGCAACGGGCAGTGACCACCACCCCGGTCGGGACCGAGGTCACCATCACGGTCATGCGCGACGGAACCGAACAGGCCCTGCGTACGACGATCGTTGAACATCCGATGGGGCAACAGGTCGCCTCTGCACAGCAACCCGATGCAGATTCCCGCCTGGCCGGGCTGACCGTAGAGGATCTCACGCCCCCTATGGCCAAGCGACTCGGCGTTGACGGCCACGTCACGGGTGTCGTGGTTACGGGCATTCGCGCGGGCAGCCAAGCCGAGCAGGCCGGACTCGTTCAAGGGGACGTGATCCGTGAGATCAACCATACGCCGGTGGAATCGTCGCAAGACTTTCGACAAGCGGTGAACGCCTTGCCGAACGAGCAAACGATTCTCCTGTTTATCAACCGTCAAGGAACGCCGCTGTTCCTGACCGTCAAGGTGTAACCGGGGAAGGACCGTCGGGAACAACGACCGTTGTTCCCGACACGTTCCCAGGAATTAGATCTTTTAGTGACGAGAGAGGAGAAAGCCATGAACACGACCGACAACAAACCATTCGCCATCGACAAGGTCGAGTATCAACATCCGACAACCGGCAAACTTCCTGTCTCGAATGTTTTCCTTCACGGTGTCCCGACGCTGGATGCCATGATCGAGGATTTTCCGGATGGCAAGAAAAATGAAGATAAGGAAACTCAGGACACCGCGCTGGAACCCATCTATTTTCGTACCTTTCGGTCACGCCCCCTCCTGAACAAACAGGAGGAACTGGAATTGGCCAAACGGATCGACGAGAGCAGCCAAAACATCCGGGGTGTGCTTACCCAAGCCATTCAAGACGTCGATACCCTCGGCGACAGGCCTGAGTTTCATGAAGCGTTGCATTCCCTGACCGAGATTCGGGGACTGAGCGGCTTATCGGCCCCGGCTTTGAACGAGGCCGAGGAACGATTGTCCGTACTCGGAAACGCCGTATCCACTCGTGGACTCAAAACCCGTAAGCTCTGGAAACGCCTGCAACAACTTCAACGCGAGTTGGCTGACAACCGCGTCCAATTGGAACAGGCCAAGGAAGAGTTGGTTCAACGCAACCTTCGCCTTGTCGTTGATATTGCCAAACGCTTTACGGGACGCGGGCTGGGGTTTTTGGATCTCATCCAGGAAGGGAACGTCGGGTTGATGCGGGCGGCCGAACGTTTTCAATATCGAAAGGGGTTCAAATTCAGCACGTATGCCACGTGGTGGATCCGCCAGGGTATTTTACGCGCCGTGGCCGACCAGTCCCGGACCATTCGGATTCCGGTTCATACAACCGAAGCGTGGCAACGCATGATCAAGGTTTCCCATCGCTTGGCCCAAAAGTTGGGTCGCGAGCCCAGTCACGAGGAAATAGCCCTGGCTTTGGCCACCAATCCCGAGCGAGTGCAGCAGACGATGCAGGCATTTTTGGAACCGATTTCTTTTGATCAACCCAACGCCGACGGGGAAACGTTCCTGGAAGATTGTCTTCCGGATGACAATGCTCCGGCTCCTGATGCAAATGTTCAAGAAGAACAGATGAGGACTCAACTCCATCGCATTCTTGGGTTCCTGACGCCACGAGAAGAAGAGGTGATCCGGTTACGTTTCGGCATCGGCAACGGGCAGTCCCGCACGCTCGAAGAAGTGGGGAGACTCCTGAACGTGACGCGTGAACGGATCCGGCAAATTGAAGTGCTGGCCCTGAAAAAACTCCGCGAGCCGACGGTGAAGACACAACTGGCTGCCATGTATTAGCAGGATGTTGAAAAACGCCGCCAGCGGCGTTCTCGGTCCGTTGTCGTGCTCACGTACTCCGTGTACGCTCCGCGCGCCAACGGCCCTGCGGCCTTGCCGGACGGGCCTTTTTGAACATCCTGCCGATTCACCCGCCCGTTACGGCGCGGCTGCCGAATCAGCCAGACCCGCTAGGTCCAGGAGGAAGGTGTAGATGAAGGCCAGTTCCTTGTATCGCTGGAACCGGCCGGACGCGCCGCCATGGCCCGCATCCATGTTGGTCTTGAGGAGCAACAGGTTCTCACCGGTTTTCACGCGGCGTAATTTGGCCACCCATTTCGCGGGCTCCCAATATTGCACTTGGGAATCATGGAGTCCCGTAGTCACCAGGAGATGAGGATAGGCCTGTTCAGTGACGTTATCATACGGGGAATAGGACAGCATGTACTCGTAATCCTCTTTCCGGTTGGGGTCGCCCCATTCATCGTATTCGCCCGTGGTCAGGGGAATCGACGCATCCAACATCGTGGTCATGATGTCGACAAACGGGACTTGTGCCACCACCCCGCGAAACAGGTCAGGCCGCATGTTGACCACCGCCCCCATAAGAAGACCTCCGGCGCTGCCACCCATGGCATACACGTGCTCTTTTGTGGCATAGCCTTGTCGCACCAAGTGTTCGGCACAGGCGATAAAATCCGTAAACGTGTTTTTCTTGTGAAAGAGTTTTCCTGACTCATACCATTCACGGCCCAACTCCTCCCCTCCCCGTACATGCGCGACGGCAAACACGAATCCCCGGTCTAGCAGGCTTAAGCGCGGAGAGCGAAAGTCCGCGTCCATGCTGATACCATAGGACCCGTATCCATACAGCAGAAGCGGGTTCCCTTCTGGTTTTCGGAGTGTTTTCCGGTACACCAACGAAATCGGAATCCGTTTCCCGTCCGAGGCGGTGGCCCACGTTCGTTCAGTGGCATAGTGCGAGACATCAAACCCGCCCAGGACTTCTTCCTGTTTCAGCAGGACCTTTCCCCGGGTGTTCATGTCATAGTCATACACTGAATCCGGCGTGGTCATGGAGGTGTACCCGTACCGCAAGGCGGACGTATTAAAATCGTGATTGTCCCGCAACTCCGCCGAATACGCCGGTTCCCCGAAATCCACGTAATGCTCGCCGTCCCCTTTCGACGGCATAACGCGGAACCGCACCAGCCCCAGGTGTCGTTCCTCCACCACCAGAAAGTCGCGAAACAATTCAAAGGATTCCAGCAGGACGTCGTCACGATGGGGAATCACCTCCTGCCACGATGGCCGGTCCGTTTGCTGGCGTGGCGTCTTCATGAGGCGAAAGTTCTTCGCCTCCCAGTTGGTTCGAATATAGAACGTGTCCCGATCATGATCCACGTCATACTCGTGAAACCGCTCGCGAGGAAAAAACACTGAAAATTCGCCGTCCGGATCATCCGCTGCCAGATAGCGATATTCCGTGCTCACGGTTTGATGCGACGCAATCATCAGGTACTGCTTCGACTTGGTCTTGAAGACGACCGTGGAAAACGTCTCGTCCTCTTCTTCGAACACCAGGACGTCGGAAGACGGGGCAGAACCCAGCCGATGTCGAAACACCTGAAACGCGCGCAGGGTATGCGGATCCTGTTTGCCGTAGAACAGCGTCGTGTTGTCGTTGGCCCAAGCGAGGTTGCCCGTCACGTTTTCAATAACGTCGTCCAGCAACTCGCCGGTGACCAGATTTTTGAAGCGCACCGCGTAGATGCGTCTGCCCCGGGTATCGAACGCATAGGCAAGCAGATCCTGGGCCGCACTCACGGCCATTCCGCCGACGGCAAAAAATTCATGGCCCTCGGCCAACACGTTCACGTCCAACATGAGTTCTTCTTGGGCGTCCGACGTCTCCCGCTTCCGGCAGTACAAGGGATATTCTTTTCCTTCCTCATATCTCGTATAATAGTAGTAGTCATCGAGTTTATAGGGAACGGACAAGTCGGTTTGTTTGACGCGGCCCTTGATCTCTTCAAACAGGGTCTCCTCGAACGTCGCGCGGTGGGTCATAACTTCCCGGACATACGCATTCTCTTCTTCAAGATAGGCCAGCACGTCGGGATTGTCGCGTTCAGCCAACCAATAATACTGATCGACCCGCGACCGGTCGTGCTCTTGCAGGGTCGTGGGAATCGTTTTGGCTCTGGGAGGATTCAACGCTTCGGAAGACGCGTTCCGGTTGGCCGGCATGACATACTCCTTGTCAGACTTTGTGAAGGGTCAGTCGTCGCCCCGAATGGGTTGATTGCGCAATTGCTTGACCCGTCCTCGCTGTTTCTTCTGATCCAGTCTTTTCTCAATGGAGCGTTGGGAGATGCGGGTCTCTTTCCGGATCTTCCGGGGAGCCAGGGCTTCGTGCAGGAGGCGGCAAAACTTATCGACCAAGTCGGCTCGATTCATGGCTTGGCTCGAAGCTCGTTGGGCGTGAAGATACAACACCCCTTCCTTGTTGATCCGGGTTTTGAGCTTTCTGCTGATCAGGGATTTTTGTCCGGCGGTCAACGATGGTGAATGCCGGACATCAAAATGCAACGTCACGCGCGTATTCACCTTATTGACGTTTTGCCCCCCCGGGCCACTGCTGCGTGACGCGCGAAACCGGAATTCCTGTTCAGGAATCGATAACTGGGACGTGACAACAATCACTCGCTTCCTCCTGGCATTAACGGAACACCCGCGATCAGGAGGGGCAGATTAAACGAGCAGGATATTTTTCACAAGAAAACGAAAGAAAAAACGGAGAGATCTGATGCGGGGCTTCGCCCGAACGCGCCGGGGCAAGGCTTTTCGGAAACTCGGCCTCGCCCTGGCACCGGCACGTTCAACGCGAAGGGGGCTTATCCCTTGACGTCGATCGGGATCGATTTGGGCTTGGTTTCTTCCCGCTTGGGAACCTGCACAATCAGCACGCCTTTGTCATAGCGTGCCGTTGTCTGATCGGGCTTGACGTAATTGGGAAGACGGAAACTCCGGGCAAACGACCCGTACTGTGCTTCACGGAAATGATAGTTGTCCCGGTCTTCCGTGCATTCCTCTTTCCGCTCGCCGTGCAGTTGTAACGTGTGGTCCGTCACGGAGATCTTCACGTCCTGCATGTCGATGCCCGGCAATTGTGCCTCCACGAACAGGTGTTCTTTATCTTCATAAACATTCACCGGCGGAACCCAATTGATCGCCGACGCCTGCGGATCATCCCATTGCGGACGTCGAAACGGCTGCGTGTTCCACCAGCCCAAGGTTCGTTCGAGTTCTTGAAACGGATTCCATTTGACCAACATATCGCACCTCCTCTTTCGTCAGCATTTTCTGTTTTTCTTGAAGCGCTTCTATGGTTTCAGATAAGTCCCGCCTGTAAAAAGTCAAGACTGGGCGCATATCTGAGTTTTCTCGTTGTCGTCGTAGGGGACGGCCTGCGTGCCGTCCCGCGTCTTCACAAGTGAAGAAAAAGGAAAAGACTCTGGATCCTCGATTAAAAATGTCGCGGATGACGGCAGAAGAAGAGGCACGCCTACGAGGATTCGGGCTTGGGCTGCGGAGGGGTTTGTTGAATCACGTTGAAGTCTTTTTGGGTGACGAAATAGCCGTTGGCAAACAATCGGAACTCATACCGGCCCGGAGCCGGAAAGACCAAAGCGGGAATATTCACGCCGAAATCATGAATCTGCAGCCGGTCCTTGATTTCAACCGACGGCAATGAAGCGGTCCCGATGAGTTGATCCTGATCCAAATACACGAGACGAAGCTCGAATTCATACTGTCCTTCCGCGTCCGTCAAACAGAAATAGACGCCCATCTGAGGATGCTGGCAGGGGAATCGTGGCGCCCACAAGTGCGTGAATGTTCCGATGATGCTTTTCTTTCTGGTAAAACTGTCCAGGATCACGGAATCACAAACCAAAAAGGCCTGCACGATGGGTTTGACAAGTTCGTCCATCAAATGACTCCTCTCGGATTTTTGGCAAAAGCTAGATTTACACTAGACTTGCGCCTGGCGCAAATCCCCGCGCCCCTTCGTCCACGACGCCACGGGAATCATGTAAGCGCCGTTTTCACGCTCAGATACAGGATCATCACTTCAACGGCATGGGCCGCAATCACCGTCACCAAATTCCGCCACCGCAAGAAGAGGCCCGCCCATATGAGTCCGTCCCAGACCGCGATCCAGTGGAGATGCCGAAACGTCATCACCATGAAAGGATCGAAGGCAAACACCAGCGCCGACACCAGCATCGCCACGATCGAACCGAGCCGCAGGCCGGGTGTACGCGTTGCCGGCAGCCATCGGCCACAGAAGCGCTCCAGCCTGCCCAGGAGAAATCCCCGAAAATTCAATTCGACGACGATTGCGATGACGACCGTGAACCAGGGGATCATCACGAACACGGGCATCCTGGCATGAGGCGTATCGGCCAAAAACAGGACGTCGCCACCGAGCGCCGGCACCACCCGCAGGATCACAATCGAGTTGATCACCCCCAGGAGACACCCCGTGCCGATTCCCCACCCCACGCCTTGCGTCAGGACGTCCCGAGACAGGCCCAGTGCCGGCAGCACATCGGTATTGGCCTTCCACCAGATGACGAGCGCCCCGTAGGCGGCGAACTGCGGCACAAATTGCAAGAACGGGTTCTGCCGGGCCGAGGCCGGAAGAAGATAAAAGCAGCCCGTCAGGACAACCGGCACCAACGCCAGCCACGCCGCCCGTTCATCGGCTTGCACGGCGCTTGGCCCACCGTTTTTTCTCCCCAACGGCATATGCGTAGAACCGTTCCTTGTGTCACCTTGCAGCAAGAGACTGCTTCTTCGTATGATCCAAGCGCAAACCCATTGGCAAACATTCATTCATGTGGTGAGATTCATGCATAACACAGTTCTCTTTCCGTATTC
Source organism: Nitrospirales bacterium (assembly GCA_965204475.1). GTDB lineage: Bacteria > Nitrospirota > Nitrospiria > Nitrospirales > UBA8639 > Bin75. The sequence continues at coordinate 263,676 of OZ241988.1, read as the reverse complement.
GCGTATTCCTTTCCGTCACCCCGTATCGAAGACGGGTCTTTTTCTTTCGCGTGGGCTCATCCTCGGCTTCGTGGCCGTGGCGCTTGTCCTGAGCACGGGCGTTCCCGATCTTTTCGCAGAAGACGCCGAGCCCCTGAAGGAACTGCCGCGCGCCGTCTTGCGGCATACGCCTCCGATTTTTGAGGAATGGAATTTTGAAAAGCACCTTGATGCGGCTCTCCCTCCAGGGTTTTCCTCCCATACCCTGGGACATGGCCACCTCGGGGAATGGACGATTATCACCGATAACGAAGCGCCAAGCCGGACGCATGCGTTATTGCAAGCGACATCCTGCCCCACCCCCGGCTGTTATCAACTGCTGATCAACGACACGATTCAGATGGAATACCTCGACCTGACGGTGGGCATGCTTTCACAACTCGGGACACCGACCGCGGCAGCCGGCCTGATACTGAACTTCCAGGATCTCGGCAATTTCTATGCCGTCATCGTTTATCCGGCCAGCAACATGCTCAAGGCCTATCGTTTTGACAACGGGAACCCCGTCCTGATCGAGGAGCACGAGGTCATTCCGAAGAAACGCACGCCATGGCATTTCCTGCGGGTCCAGCGCAATACGATCGTCAGCAAAGATTTTTTTGAAATTTCGTTCGACAACCAATTTTTCCTTTCCGTCTACGACTCTACCTTGCGGACGGGCCAGATCGGGCTCATGACCACCGGGGACGGAAAATTCGCTTTCGATAATCTGCGCGCCGTGGAATTGGTGACGAGCGAACCGCTGTCTCGACCACCGGCTTATTGAACCGGCTCTCTAGGCCTTCTCCTCCCTCACCCCGGCCCTCTCCCAGTGAGAGAGGGAGGACTGTTTCGTTCCCCTCCTTTGGCGCAGGGACAGGCCCCCGTGCCTGTCCGGCGGGAAGGAGGAGAACGTCCGGACTCAGGCGTCATTCAGCAAATCCAGCAGCGTCGCCGGATCGGAGGCGACGCGAATCAACGCTCGATTGTCAGAAGCCAAAAAGCCTTCCCGTGTCTGATGATCCAAAAACGCCAGGAACGGATCGAAAAAGCCATCGACGTTCAACAGGCCGCAGGGTTTCCGATGCAGCTCGAGCTGGCGCCAGGTGATCATTTCACAAAACTCTTCCAGGGTCCCGTAGCCTCCGGGCAGCGCGATGAAGGCATCGGCCAGATCCGCCATGAGGGCCTTGCGCTCATGCATCGATTCCACCACGTGGAGCGCGGACACGTCGTGCCGGGCCCATTGGTTGTTCACCATGAATTCCGGGATGACCCCGATCACCCGGCCGTCTCCGGCACGGCAAGCGTTCGCCAGCACCTCCATCAACCCGATGTTCCCTCCGCCGTAGACTAATCCCAGCCCGCGCGCGGCGAGTTCTTGTCCCAGCAGCCCGGCCATCTCGGCATAACGACTGTTCGAGCCGGTACTGGAGCCGCAAAACACACAGACGTTGTTCATGGATTCACGTCGGAGAACCGGTTACGATTGGGAGTCAACGCTCAGTTCAAGCAACGAGTAGGGATCAACCCGCGATCCGTTCAGGCGCACTCCCCAATGAAGATGCGGGCCGGTCGCCCGCCCCGTGGCGCCCACTTTCCCGATCACCTGCCCTTTTTTCACGACCTGACCGTGCTTCACGTCCACGCTGGATAAGTGAAAATACATGGAAAAGAGGCCAAGTCCATGATCCACGATCACCCCTTTTCCTGAAAAGAAGTGATCCGCGGTGAGTCGCACCATCCCATCATTCATGGACAACACGGGCGTACCTTCGGGCGCCGCGATGTCTTCACCGCTATGGGGGTTTCTGGGTTGCCCGTTGATGACCCGGCGACTGCCGAATCGGCCGGAGATTTTCCCCTGGACCGGCTCCATAAACCGGCCTTTCCACAAGGGATGAGACACGAAACCGGTAAACGCCTCGTGCACGGCCTTGGATTCGGTCTCGACCCGCGCCAGGGTTTTCTTATCGAGTCCACCATTTTTGAGGGCAAGGTCAACCGTTGTTCGGGGTACTCTTCCTTCATCACCAGCACCGACAGGCTCCGGCGTTCCGTTCGTTGGGGATAGACGATCTCGATCGTGAGTTCATACCGTCCGGGGCGGTCCTGCATATCCAATCCCAACAGTCCGGCATACGCCTGTTCCGTGACGGGGAAAAAGGTCAGTCTTCGTTTTAAAAATTGCCCTTCGACCCGGTCCGGCCGGTCCCGGATGGGGATCGTCACCAGCAACACTTCTCCTTGCTTGCCACTGACTTGCCCATCGGCCCCCACGGAGTACTGCAACCCTTCCTTGAAAAACAGACTGACCGGGAACACGCTCGCCAGCACCAACACCAGCGCTACGAGCCACGGACGAACGTTCGCGCGGGAAAAGAAGGGAGGGATTGGCATGTCACGTCCGAAGGGAAGCGGGAGACACCTGGGCCAGCAGTTCATCGACCCGCCGATTGAACGCACAAAAGGGATCCATACACAAGATCGTTTCTTCCCAATAGCCGTTTAATTTCAAATACGTCCAATCGACCGTGTAGGATCGATTCTTGGCCCGGGCAAATCGGATGAAATCGCCTCGCACCTTGGCGCGGGTGGACTGGGGCGGCATGGCCATCGCACGCTCAACGGCTCGCTCATCCACCATTTTCACCGTCTTTTCGTGGGCCTCCAAAATGTAATACAACCCGCGCTTCCGGTTCACGTCGTGGTATTGCAGGTCCATCATCGCCACTCGCGGATCATCCCACCCGCACCCTTTCCGGTCGATATACGATTGGATCACCCAACGTTTCGTTACCCAATCGATCTCCCGCACCAACTGCATGGGGTCCGCCTCCAACGCATTCAACACGCGCTCCCATTCCGTGAGGACGTCGGCCAGCACCTTGTCATAAGGCTGGGCGTGGAGAAATTCCGAGGCCTTTTCCAAATAGACGCGCTGGATCTCCAGCGCGGAAAATTCCCGTCCGTCGTCCAACTTCACCTTTTTTTTCAACGTGGGGTCCCGGGAAATTTCCCTGATGGCCTTGACGGGATCTTCCAGTTCGATGCCGTTGATAAAATACCCGGCCTCGATCATGGACAACACCAGGTCCGCAGTGCCGACCTTCAGGTACGTGGCGAATTCCGACATATTGGAATCCCCGAGAATGATATGGAGGCGTCGATACCGTTCGGCGTCGGCATGCGGCTCATCCCGCGTGTTGATGATGCTGCGGGACGACGTGGTGGAGGACGAGGTTTTTTCATGAATGTGCTGGGCCCGCTGTGACAGAAAATAATGCGGCTTGCCCGAGACCTTGAGCACTTTCCCGGCGCCTGAATAAATCTGTCGCGTCACGAAAAAGGGGATAAGCTGTTCCGCCACCTTCCAAAAATCCACGTCACGCTGCATCAGAAAGTTTTCATGGCACCCGTAGGTATTCCCCAGGGAATCCGTATTGTTCTTGAAAATATAGATGTCCCCGGCGAGCCCTTCTTCCCGGAGTCGTTCTTCCGCCGCGGGCAAACAGGATTCGAGGATCCGCTCTCCGGCCTTTTCATGCACCACCAACTCGAAAATGTCGTCGCATTCCGGCGTGGCATACTCGGGATGGCATCCGGTATCCTGATAAAACCTGGCCCCATTCGTGAGGAAAGCGTTGGACGGCCAACTGTTCGGGATCAACCCTTCGAAGATGTATCCCAGGATTTTTTCAATGGGCAGATACACCCGGCCATTGGGCGAAAAGGTGAGCCCGTATTCACACTCCAGTCCGAAAATTCGTTTCATGGATTCATGTTAGCATACTCGACGCAGACGGAACAGACGCCGCCCCACGCTTGAACTGAATGCAGGATGGAGGAAGCGTCAAAAAAACGTTGGGGGTTACGAAAGAAGAGTGCCTGCTTCTTCTGCGGGGATGCGGCGGAATTTTCGGCCGGTGAGGGTGCGGTCTAGGAGTGCGACTTCGAGGGCTTGCAGCGACACGGTTTGGCCCGTGGCGGTTTCCAGGGCGTTCATGCACCGGGTGAGGGCGGCTTTCAGGTCGGGGGCGGCTTCCGATCCCATCGTGCGCAGGGCGGAAACCACGGTATCCGCGCGTCCCCCGATGGCGACGAATTCTTTTTCGTGGATGATCGTCCCATCGAACGCGATACGGTACAACTCCGTCTGTTCGGGTTGTTCTCCGATCTGAGCCAGCAGGATTTCCACTTCGAAGGGTTTCAGTTCCTGGCTGAATATCGTGCCCAGGGTCTGTGAATACCCGTTGGCCAGTGAGCGAGCCGTGACGTCTTCACGACTGTACATGAACCCTTTTAAATCGGCGTGTTGAATGCCCGCTTTTCGCAGACTTTCGAATTCGCTGTATCGCCCGGCTCCTGAAAAGGCGATGTTGTCGTAAATTTCGGAGATCTTGAACAATGAACTGCTGGGGTTATCCGCGACGAAGAGCACGCCGTCTTGGTACTCGATGGCCACGATCGACCGGCCCTTGGCAATGCCTTTTTTGGCATACTCCGCCTTATCCTGCATCAATTGTTCGGGGGATACGTAAAACGGCAGCGTCATCAGGATTCCCGCTCGGATCGTGAACGAGCCAACTCGTCGCATTGGGACGCGACGTCGGATTCTTCCACGTCCCGCACGCCTTGGGCATCGACGATTTTGATGGTGGGATAAATTCCCCGGAACGAATCGGGCCCACCTGTCCCCAGGTCCTCTTCCGCCGCGCTCAGGATTGCCTGGAGTCCGAGGGCGATGGCCTCCGGTTGGGACAGATTTTTGCGAAACCGTTCCTTGATGGTCACACGGGCGTCCTTTCCTCCGGACCCTACCGCGTGATACTCCGTTTCTTCGTATTTTCCGCCGGTGACGTCATATTTGAAAATCCGGCCTTCTTGTTGCTTCAAGTCAAACCCCACGAACAGCGGGATCACGACCAACCCCTGAATGACCATGGGTAAATTCGCTTTCACCATTTGCCCCAACCGGTTCGCCTTGCCTTCGCAGGATAACGACACGCCATCCAATTTTTCATAATGTTCCAGTTCAATCCCGAACAGCTTGGCCATTTCCATGCACGGGCCCGCGGCGCCGGCAATGGCAATAGCCGAATGGCTGTCGGTCTTGAAGACCTTCTCCATGCGACGCGACGCCACCTGATAGCCTTCGATGGCGCGGCGGTCGCCCACGATCACCACGCCCTTCTCGTATTTCACGGCCAACACGGTCGTCCCGTGAGCGAGTTGCGACAGCACGTGCCGTTGGATCTCTTCCATCGACGCGGAGACGTGCCCTTCGCTCCCCCACCGCGCAGCAGGCGTTAATTCCGGGCGCGTCTGATGGATGAAATCAAAAAAGCTCGAGCATTGACTCACGGGCATTTGGGAGAGGATGGGTTTCATGCTCACGTCCTCGCGTCTCCGGTTCATGCCGACAAACGATCCAGGAGTTGTTGCGCCGTCTCCACGCCCTCCAACAACTCATTGGTCAGATCCTGCGTTCCCCTCAAGGGATCCATCAGCGGCACCCGTTTGACGGCCACGTCTCCGACGTCGAAGAGCACCGAGGTCCAACTGGCCCCGTAGATCTGGTGAGGAAATTTCCGGAGACAGGCGCCGCGAAAATAGGCGCGCGTGCCTCGCGGGGCCTGCAATTCCGCGGCCGAGATTTCCTCGTCATCCAGCAACCGTTCAATCCGCCGGCTCCGTTCGAGCGTATAATACAGGCCTTTGTCCGGGCGCACGTCGTGGTATTGCAGGTCCATCAAGGCCACGCGCGGGTCATTCCATCCACAGCCTTTTCGGTCCACGTACGACTCGATCATCTCCCGTTTGGCCACCCAATCGAGCTCCGCGGCCAATTGCCTGGGATCTTGTTCGAGTTTGTCCAGGACGTTTTCCCATCGCACCAACACGTCCTTGGTCGCGGGGGACAATTCGCGACAGGCGTAAAACTCATGCGCGGCCCGGAGGTAGGCGCGTTGGATGGCCAGCGCATTGGTCACGCCGCCCCGAACTAACTTCAGGTCGGCCTTGACGGTGAGATCGCGCGAGACGATCTTGACGGCGTCCACGGGATTCTCCAGTTCAAACGAGGGCACGTCGGCCCCCTCGTCCAGCATGTGCGTCACGATCGCGGTGGTGCCCACCTTCAGATACGTGGAGAGTTCCGCCATGTTGGCGTCGCCGACGATGACGTGCAACCGGCGAAACCGCGCGGGGTCCGCATGGGGCTCGTCACGGGTGTTGATCAGTGGGCGTTTGACCATGGTGTTGAGATCCGCCACGCATTCGAAAAAGTCCGCGCGTTGTGAGACCTGATACGTCGCGGGTGCGGCTCCATTTTCCGCTCCGACTTTCCCTGCTCCTGCGACAATGGGACGCGACACGAAAAACGGCAACAGGCCCTGAAGGATCACGTCGAACGGCACTGAGCGGTTCATCAAATAATTTTCATGGTACCCGTAGCTGTTTCCCTTGCCGTCGGAGTTGTTCTTGTACAGTACGTACGCGTTTCCGCCCACCGTCCGGTTCATGGCTTCCAGGCACTTGGCGGCGACGAGTTCGCCCGCGCGTTCATACGCGACCAGTTCGCGAGCCGTACTGCATTCCGGCGTGGAATACTCGGGATGCGCCCCGTCCACGTACAGGCGACCGCCGTTCGCCAAGAGTTTGTTGAGCGCCCGGTTATACTCGGGACCCGGCCGTTCCCGTTCGCCCTCGACTTCAAACCCGCGAGCGTCACGCAGGGGGTTTTCGTTTTCGTAATCCCAAATGGCTTGCGGGGCAATGAGCGACGGGTACTGACTGATCAGTTGGAGGGAATTCTCAACGGGATCGGATGCGTGGCGCGAGGCGACACCAAATTCCGTTTCTGTGCCGATAATGCGCTGCAAGGACTCCTCATTCCGGCTCGAGCAAGAGCCTCAAAAGTAATGCCCGGCACTCACGGTTTCAATTTCGCGGGGTCCTTCCGAGCCGGGGGTCAGGGTCCGAACGTGGATGATTTTTTCGCCTTTCTTCCCGGCGATGCGGGCCCAGTCATCGGGGTTCGTCGTATTGGGCAGATCCTCATGCGACTTGAATTCATCCCGAATGGCACACAAGAAATCTTCTTCTTTCAAGCCCTTTTCACCCGTGTCGATGGCTCGTTTCACCGCGGTTTTTTTCGCTCGTGAGACCACGCCTTCGATCAGCGCGCCACTGGAAAAGTCTTTGAAGTAGAGGAGTTCTTTTTCTCCGTTGGCATACGTCACTTCCAGGAACTTATTGTCTTCCGACGTGGCGTACATCGCCTCCACCGTCACGTCGACCAGGTGCGAGACCACCGCCTGCCGATCCTGTCCGTGCCGATCGAGCTCTTCTTTGGTAAACGGCAGGTCACCGGTGAGGTACTTAGCGAAAATATCGCGCGCGCCCTGTTTATTCGGTCTGGGGATTTTGACTTTCACGTCCAACCGTCCGGTTCGCAACACCGCCGGATCGATGAGGTCCTGCCGGTTGCTCGCTCCGATGACGATCACGTTGTTCAGCTTTTCGACCCCGTCGATTTCAGCCAAAAACTGCGGCACGATGGTGGACTCGATATCGGATGAGATCCCGGAACCACGGGTACGGAACAACGCGTCCATTTCATCAAAAAAGACCACGACCGGATTGCCGGTGGCCGCCTTGTCCCGCGCCTTGGCGAATACCTCACGGATGTACCGTTCGGATTCGCCCACGTATTTGTTCAAGAGTTCGGGTCCCTTCACGTGCAGGAAGTAACTGCGGACTTCTTTGCCGGACAAATGTCGCATTTTTTTGGAAATGGAATTCGCCACGGCTTTCGCGATCATCGTCTTTCCGCACCCCGGAGGCCCGTACAACAGGATACCCTTGGGCGGGGTCAGGCGATGTTCCTTGAATAACTCGGGGTACAAGAAAGGCAATTCCACGGCATCCGTCACCTGCTCGACTTCTTTGGTCAATCCCCCGACGTCTTCATATTGCACGTCCGGGACTTCTTCGATCACCAACTCTTCGATTTCGGATTTGGGGATTTTTTCGATGACGTAGCCGGACCGCGGGTCATAGAGCAGGTGGTCGCCCACACTAAGCGACTCATGGAGTAACGGCTCGCCCAGTTCGACGATCCGTTCTTCGTCGTGGTGCAATTGAATCAGCGCCCGCGCTCCATCCAGTTGATCTTTCAACTTCACGACTTGTCCCTGGGGATCGAATGCACGCGCCTCGATAATGTTCAAGGCTTCATTCAAAATCACTTCCTGCCCCTTTCGCAGGGACGCGCTCGACACCGAACCATGCACGCTGACACGCATTTTTCTGCCCGAGACGTAGACGTTTGCGCTGGCATCGTCATTCAGACTGCAGAAGAGGGCATACGACGACGGCGGGGCCGTGAGCTTGGCGATCTCCGTGCGGAGGGTTTCAATCTGGGTCTTGGCTTCCTGGAGGCTGTCCGCCAACCGCTTATTCTGTTTTTCCGATTGCTGTAATTTCATGCGGGTTTCGTACAGGTGGCGCATTTCGGTTTCCAGGGATTGGAGTTCTCCACGTAGTTTTTCTATCTCCCGATTGTAGTCTTCGTGTTTTCTCAAGCCCATGGAACCTTCTCCTGTTCGATCACGAAAACAAGAACCCCTTGCTTGGCTCTACCGCCGAAACCCTTGTATTGATGAGGCTAAACTCCCGCCTCTCATCAGGGAGCAAATTCTAGCACTGGTTTTCGGAAAGGGTCAATATAAATGGGACCATGCTACCGCGGTCGCCATTTGCACAATTGCGTGGAATACGTCGCTACTGCCTCGCGTGGAGACGCGGCTTGAAAAATGGAAGACACGACCGCGACACCCGCGGCGCCGGCCCCCATCACGTGCTCCACGCGAGCAGGCGTCAATCCGCCAATCGCATACACGGGAATCGTACAGCGCCAGCCGGCGTCGCGAACCACGTCGATACCTAATGGCGGACCATACTCCCGTTTGGACGGCGTCTCATACACCGGTCCGAGTACAACGAAGTCCGCACCGTCCTGCTCACCTTGCAGCGCCTCTTCCACGGAATGGACCGACTTCCCGATGAGATAGCCGTCGCCCAGACATTTCCGGGCCTCTTGGGTCGGCATGCTGTCCGCGCGCAGATGCACGCCCGCTGCCTTGGTGGCGAGGACCAGGTCCACACGGTCATTGATCAAACACGGAACACGGAAAGGTTGCGCCAGTTGGCGAACCGCCTCCACAAACCGTAGAAGCGCACGGGAGCCAAGGTCTTTTTCACGAATTTGGATCATCATCCCCTGCACGGGGATGATGTCTTCGAGGATCTGGAGAAATCGATCTTCTCCAGTCCGGAGCCGGTCGGTGACAACGTACAAAGGCGGAATACGGCTTGTTGTCAAAGACATCGACGGCCTCGACGGTCAGCCCCCCTCACCCCAGCCCTCTCCCTCCAGGGGAGAGGGAGTTGTGGAGCGAGAATGGCGCATCGAAGAGCTCGTTCAGAGTGAGTCTACAACATGCCTTCGATCGGGCTGCTTGCGGTGGCGTAGAGTTTTCGGGGGATGCGCCCGGCCTTGTAGGCTAACCGGCCGGCTTCTACCGCGTACTTCATGGCTTCGGCCATGGCAATGGGTTCTTTGGCCCCCGCGATCGCGGTGTTCATCAAGACCGCATCCGCTCCGTATTCCATGGCCAAGGCAGCATCGGAAGCAGTGCCCACGCCCGCGTCCACGATCACGGGCACGTTCACGGTTTCGAGGATGATCTTCAAATTGTATGGATTGCGGATACCCAATCCGGAACCGATGGGAGCCGCCAACGGCATGACGGCCGGGCAGCCGATATCGACCAGTTTTTGGGCCACAATAGGATCGTCGTTGGTATACGGCAACACCACGAATCCCTCCTTGATCAATATCCTGGCGGCTTCGATGAGGCCGGCGGTATCGGGAAACAGGGTCCGCTCATCGCCGATCACTTCGAGCTTCACCAGATCCGACACTCCCGCGGCACGGGCCAACCGGGCATAGCGGACCGCGTCTTCCACCGTGTAGCAGCCCGCGGTATTGGGAAGGATGGTATATTGTTTGGGGTCAAGATAATCCAGCAGATTCTCGGAATTTCTGTCCGTGATGTTGACCCGACGTACGGCGACGGTGACGACGTCCGCACCCGACGTTTCAATAGCTTTCTTGGTCTCGACAAAATCCTTGTACTTGCCCGTTCCGACCCACAAACGGGACCGAAACTCTCGCCCGGCTATGGTCAAACGATCGTCACTCATGGCCGCTCCCCAGTAAGAATTTTGGATTGTGGATCGCGAATTTTGGATTGCGGATTGTGGATTTTTTCACTCTGCCATTCACAATCAAAAATCTCCCGCGCCTCCTCCGATGAAACTCAGAATTTCAATCCGGTCGCCTTCCTGTAACGTTCTGGCATCAAAGTCCCGCCGGTCGAGAATTTCCAGATTGATCTCTACGGCCACCCGTTCAACGTTCAGTTGCAAATCCCGGAGCAGGTCCGTCACGTTGATCTGTTCACGTACCTGGCGCGACTCCCCATTGACTTGAATGTGCATGCGCGGAACTTGTTCCAAAACGCTCCGTCACGTCCTCCTCATTCCGAACGTGTCTCCGGTCACTCACCAGCATCCTACGAGAGCCTCTCAAGCCTTGTCAATTTGGGAACGTGGGCTTTTCCGCGTGCACAGGCCGAGGAACCTATCATCGCCAAGCACAATCTTTTACAATACCATCACTTGACCGTCTCGAATGGACTCAGGGTATGCCGACCGGCCACGACTCGAACCACACGCTCGCCAATCTCTTTCTGTCCATGGCGGAATTGTTGAAGAACCACGGAGAAAACCCTTATCGCATTCGGGCTTATCAACGGGCAGCCGACACGATCGCCAACCTGGAGTCGCCCGTCGCGGAACTGGTGCGGACCGGGGATCTCCGAACCCTGCCCGGCATCGGGAAAGACCTTGCGGCCAAAATTCGAGAATACGTGGAAACCGGCGCGATCCAGGCCTATGAAGAACTCAAGACGCCCCTGCCGCCCGACATCCGGCAATGGAGCGCCCTGCCCGGCCTTTCCGACCCCATCGTGCATGACCTGTATTACCGGCTCGGGATCCGCACGCTGGACGACCTGTCAACTCTGGCCCGTTCACATATGTTGAGAACGCGACCGGGAGTCGGCGTGACCGCGGACGAACTGCTCGCGGCCATTCAACAATTACGCGAACAATCGCGGAGTGATTGACCGGGCAGGAAGGCCTTTGATAAGGTCACTCGCTGCATGACGTCTGCAACGAGTTGCGAGTCCCCTTCCCCCGTGCAAAGAGGAAAGCAATGGCCGTATCCGCATTTATCATGGTTGACGTGGCGGGAGATCACACCAAGAGTGCGTACAAAACCATCACCCGCATTCCCCTGGTGAAGAAAGTCGATGCCGTCACCGGGCCCTTTGATCTCGTGGTTCAGATTGAAGCGGAAACGTTGGAGAGCCTGAACGAATTGGTTCTTTCACGGATACGCGGCGTGGACGGCGTCGTAAAAACCAGCACCGCCATTATCCTCAACCTGTGACCCCCGATTCGAGGGGGCGCAGATCCTTGAAGACTTTCCAGGTCTTGAGCAACTCGATCGCCTTTTGCAGTTGCACGTCCTTTTTCATGAGTTCCGCTTCAAGATCCTTCGGCTTATCCGCATCGGCGCCCGGTTCGGAGGCAGAACCGGCGTCCTCTTCCGGAGAAGTCTCCTCTTTTGGTTTCTCATCCACGGTGATCGGTTTGGGCTCCACTACGATATCCGGTTTGACGCCAACGGAATGGATCGACTCGCCTCGGGGCGTATAATATTTCGCCGTGGTCAGCCGAAGTCCCGACCCGTCCGACAACGGGAGAATCGTCTGGACGGAGCCCTTTCCAAACGTCGTCTTGCCCAGGATGACGGCTTTTCCCCAATCCTGCATCGCGGCCGCCACGATTTCCGATGCACTGGCAGACCCCTGGTTGACCATGACGATCATCGGATATTCCGGGGGATCCATCGGCGGGCTGGAACGATACTCATCCTTCCGACCGTCACGGCCCTTGACCGATACGACTAACGTATCGGGCTGCAAAAATTGCTCGGATACCCCAACCGCCGAGGACAACAAGCCTCCCGGGTTATTGCGTAAATCCAGGATGAGGCCTTGAGAGCCCTCGTCGTGCAACTTGACCAATTCCTTCCCGAGATCTTTGGGCGTGGATTCCTGGAATTGGGAGATCCGGACGTAGCCGATGTGATCGTCGAGGAGTCGCGACCGGACGCTACGAATCTTGATCGTATCCCGAACCAAAGTGAAGCTCAGCATGTCCGGCGCCCCTTCCCGCCGGACCGTCAGCGTGACCGAGGTCCCCTTGGGTCCCCGCATGCGTTGCACCGCTTCCATGAGCGTCAGGTCTTTCGTCGGCGTGTCATCGACCTTCAAAATGACGTCTCCGGTTTCGATGCCCGCCGCGTGAGCCGGTGTTCCTTCGATGGGAGCAATGACGGTGACGTGCTGATCCTTGATCCCGATCTGGATTCCCAAGCCCTCGAATTCTCCCTTGGTTTCCACTCTCATTTCCTTATACATCTCCGGGGTCATATACGCGGAATGCGGATCCAAGGTTTTGAGCATGCCACGAACGGCCCCATGGACGAGGTCGTTCGTCTTCACCTCTTCGACGTAATGTTTCTTGACCTGGGTCAGGACTTCCGCAAAGACTTTGAGTTCTTCGTAGGATTCACTGGCATAGCCGGTTTTTTCGACACCCTTTCCAATCAACAACCCCAAGACGAGTGCACCGACTACCACTAGGCCCGAAACCCACGTGATTGAAGCGCGTTCCTTTTCCATAGCGACGTCCTAACTCTTTAAAAAGATAATGAACATGATGTATCTGTCACCGTTTGGCCAACCAGCGCAATGGATTCACCGGCTTGGTGCCTTTCCTCAACTCAAAGTATAAAATGCTCCTGTTGGTCAATCCGGAGGAGCCGGTTTCCCCGAGCACGGCTCCTTTGGCCACCGTTTCCCCCTCTTTCACCAACAACCTGGAGGCATGAGCGTAAAACGTAAAATAATTGTTCCCGTGATCCATAATAACCACAAGTCCGTACCCCCTGAGCCAATCCGCATAGACCACGTGCCCGCCTGAAACGGCCCTGATGGCACTCCCTTCTTTTGAGGCGATTTCAATCCCTTTTTTCCGGACATACGTGTCAAACGTCGGATGTTTTTGCCGGCCGAAGAACCCCACCAAATCCCCGTCAGCCGGCCACAACAAGGCGCCCCTTCGAAAGGCATCCGTCGTCCGTTTCTTGATTTTTCCGTCGGCAATCTGACTGCGCTGCTCCATCTCTTTGAGCAAGGTTTCCTTTCGGTTTTCCCTCTGATTAAGCATGAGCAGCATTTGCTCCCGGGAGCGTGTGGTCTTTTTTAAACTCGCCAGGACCGTGCGCTTCTTGGACTTCACGTCTCGCATCACGCCCAATTTTTTGTCGACGCGACTCTTCCGCGCGACCAAAGATTCACGGATTTTCGCCTGCTTGGCATGAAGCCGCTCACTTTGAGCCGCCTGTCTCCGGTATCCCTCAAACAGGTTACGTTCCCACGTGGCCAGCGAGGAGAGATACAGCAAACGGCGTTGAAATTGCGCATAAGAAGTCGCGGCCACCAAGGGCGAGACCCAGCCGGCTCGTCCTTCCATATAGAGTCTCTTCAAACGGGTTCCAATCACGGCATGCTTATCCCTCATGTCCGATCGAAGTCCGGTCAACTGCGCATCGATTTTATCCAGTTCCCGGTCGATTTGTTTGATTTCCCGATTGATTGAAGTCGCTTCCCGCTGTTCCTTGTGCAACTGACGATCGAGACGCTCGATCGATTGCAGGACCTCCACTTGTTTTTTTCGTGACTGATCCCGCTGTTTCCGGGTCTTCCGGATTTCCTGTTTTAACTGTTGAAGGGTCTGTTTTTCTTTTTCAATTTTTTCCTGAAGAGAGGCTCCCCATGCCCACAAAGGGGCAACCAGGGACAGCGCCACGCAACACACGAGCACAAGGCGACGTTTTTCAACCTTGGTGGCGGATGGCCAATTGTGGATTGTGGCTTGCGAATATCCCATCAGTTCCTCGCCTTCATCAAGCCGAAAACCGAGAGCACGCTACTCCCACATCCTAACAGCATACCGGTCATCACCAAAAGAAACGAGACCTGTCTCGGAAAAATCGGCAGAATATGCTCCACGCCCACAAACCAACCCGACGCATCGAGTTCCAATCGAAAGAATTCAAACACCCCTTTCAACACCGCGAGGGACAGGCCGCCACCCATGGCCCCGAGAATCGTGCCTTCGATCACGTAAGGTATCGCAATAAATATTCCCGTCGCACCGATCAGCCGCAGGATCTCAATTTCTTCTTTTCTGGTGTGTAATGACAAACGGATCGTATTGGCAATAATCGTCACCGTGGCCATGGCCAAAATTATCCCGATCACCACCGCCGCCAACTCAAAGTAACTGACCACCAACGTCAACGTATCAACCCAGTCCTGGCTGTACGCCACGTGAGTGACACCGGGAAGCTGCTTGACGCGTTCCGCAAACGCACTCAGGGATTCGGTATCCAGAAACCGCGGGGACAGATTGACGACCACGGACGCGGGTAACGGGTTGGCTTCCATCCCTTCCAACAAGAGAGATTCCTCCGGAAATTGTTCGGCAAATTCTCGAAGGGCCTGTTCCTTGGACACGAAAGTCAACGTCACGGCTGCCGGTTCGGTCTCAAGACGCTTTTGCACCAGGGACACGACCTGTTCCGAAGCCCCGGTATCCAGATAGACGACCACCTCAATGTCTCCCTGAAGCGTTCCGCTCACGTTTTTCAGATTCAGGTACAGCAACAAAAACACGCCAAAACAAACCAGAGTGAAGGCCGTCGTCACGATGCCGATCAGCACGTTTCCCCGATTCACGCGAAGATTGGTCATCGCCTCCCGCAGGAGATACAGCGGCCGCATTACGAGGGCACCTCCGTATCAGACACGACGTGGCCCTCCTGCAAATGGACGACCCGGCCATTCATCTGCTCGACCACCCGTTCGTTATGGGTCGCCAGGAGAATCGTCGTCCCCTCGGCATGAATCCGTTTGAACAATTCCACGATTTCAACCGTCAATTCCGCATCCAAATTACCCGTCGGTTCGTCGGCCAATAACAGAATGGGGCTGTTCACGATGGCCCGGGCAATACAAATGCGTTGTTGCTCTCCGGCCGAGAGCACGCCCGTGCGGATCGTCCGTTTACGCTCCATGCCGACGGCCTTCAGGACGTCCATGACCCGTTTTCGCGCTTCGCGTCTTTTGACGCCTTGAATAATGAGCGGCAAGACCACGTTTTCATAGACGGTTTTCTTCGGAAGTAACTGAAAGTTTTGCAGCACGATCCCCATGGTGCGACGCAAATAGGGAATGGCTCTTCCACGCAACCTGGCGACGTTGCGGTTCTGGACGAGGATCTGACCTTCATCAGGAATCTCCGCGCCGAAGATCACCTTCAGCAGGGTGGTCTTGCCCGCGCCACTCGGTCCCGTCAGGATGACACATTCGCCTTTGTCGATCCGAAACGAGACATCATCCAGCGCCACGCATCGGTCGTAGAATTTGGAGACGTGGAACAACTGAATCATGGGGACAACGGCTCAACACGGCGACCTGTTCCCGGGCCTTCATGGTGATCTTCCATGCGCTTACCAACGCCGATCATCGCCGGCCACCTCAAAGGCGTTTTCGATATGTTCGAGCAAAGGGGACGCAGGATCTCCGGCGTCATAGAGGAGCACGTCGAACCGGCAGAGTTGACGTTCCAGACGATGGCGCGCAAGGTAGCGGGCAGCCAATTGAATGAGTTGGCGCTCTTTTCGTGCCGTCACCGCGTGGGCCACGCCTCCGTAGCGATCCGTTCGGCGAGCTTTGACTTCGACAAAAATCAACGTTTCTCCCAACCGGGCCACGATATCCAACTCTCCACGACCGACCCGAACGTTCCGATCGAGAATCCGGTATCCTTTCCGGCGAAGCAACCGTTCGGCAGCGACTTCAGCTTCCCTGCCCAGGAGTTGCCGGGTGAGGCTCACGCATCCTCCTGCGACAGACAACGTCGCACCGGACCAAAGCTGTGCCGGTGCAACGGACTCGGGCCGAACTGACGGAGTAACCGGAGATGCTCCGGCGTGGGATAGCCCTTATGAACGTGGAAGCGATACCGGGGATCGCGCTGGTGGTATTCGCACATAATCCGGTCACGGAAGACCTTGGCCAGGATGGACGCCGCGGCAATGGAACACGAAAGCCGGTCGCCGTGAATCACGGCCCGGTGAGGAATGAAAAAATCAGCCCCCAGGTGCCCATCGATCAACAAAAAATCCGGTGGGATCTGCAACTGGTTCACGGCCCGCTGCCAGGCCAACCGCGTCGCACCGAGCACGTTCAGGGAGTCGATTTCGGCTTCGGAGGCGACG
Organism: Nitrospirales bacterium; assembly: GCA_965204475.1. GTDB lineage: Bacteria > Nitrospirota > Nitrospiria > Nitrospirales > UBA8639 > Bin75. The sequence continues at coordinate 247,109 of OZ241988.1, read as the reverse complement.
CCGATCCCCCATGCCGTGGCTGACTCGGTAATGAACGAAAAAAGCTCCTCCCGTTTCGTGGAATTCACCTTCTTCGAATCATCGAGGCTCCGCAACCAAAACCGGCGAGGCACAATCACCGCTGCCCCGACAACCGGACCGGCCAGGGGCCCTCGTCCGGCCTCGTCCAATCCGGCGACTCGTCGATAGCCACGGTTCCGTGCCTCCTCTTCGAGATCGCACGTGGGACCAACGGCTCCCAACCCTATGGCGTCATCGGTCAACGTCACACGACATCGAATTATTCGGCAGCATCCTCTGCCGGAGCCTCTGCGCTTGCCGTCGCCACAGGCTCGCTCTTGGAAGCCTTGGGTTTGTTGGCAGCCCGGAAATAATCCCGTTCGGCGACTTTGGCCTGCTTCCCTTTCTTGTCGCGCAGATAGTACAACTTTGCCCGCCGCACCTTCCCTTTTCGGATCACGTCGATTTTCGCGATATTCGGCGAATTGACGGGGAAGATCCGCTCAACGCCCACCCCATACGAGATTTTACGAACGGTAAACGTCTCACTGATTCTCTTGCCTTTACGAGCAATCACCACGCCCTCAAATACCTGGACCCGTTCTTTTTCACCTTCGATCACTTTCACGTGCACGCGAACGGTGTCCCCGATTTCAAACACGGGGACCGGATTCGTCGGGAACGTTTGCTCTAACCGTTGAAGCCGATTCATGATGTCATCCTCCACTCTCACGGGGAGACACGGGGGTCCCCTCCCTACATTCACCTTCCTGGGAAATATCCGACAGTAATTGTCGATCTTCCTGTGTTAACGCTTCCTCCTGCAACAAATCCGGCCGTTTGCAATAGGTGTTTCGCAAGGCCTCTTTGCGACGCCATCGTCGAATGGCCTCATGATTGCCCGAGAGCAAGACGTCGGGAACTCCGTACCCGCGCACCGTCTGCGGCTTGGTATAATGGGGAAAGTCCAACAGAGGTTCAGCAAACGAATCCTGTTCCACCGACGCGGGATCCCCCACCACGCCGGGCACCAAGCGCACGGCGGCATCGAGCATCACCAAGGCCGGCAGTTCCCCTCCGGTCAGCACGTAATCTCCAAGAGACAGTTCTTCGGGCTCCAGCCGGAGCAGCACGCGTTCATCGATGCCTTCATAATGACCGCAGATCCACACGAGCCGCCGCGATTCCCGGCTCAACTCTTCGGCAAGCCCTTGCGTAAAGGGCTGTCCCTGCGGTGAAGGCACGATGATCCGCAATCGGCACCGGTCTTCGCCCAACGCCTCGACCGCCTGGAAAATCGGCTCGGCCTTCATGATCATGCCGGACCCGCCGCCGTAGGGCGTATCATCGGTCACGCGATGGCGATCGTCACTGAAGTCACGAATATTGTGGATGCGAATCGAAACCAGCCGTTTGTCCTGCGCGCGCTTCACGATGGAGTGCGACACGACGTGCTCCACCATTTCGGGAAACAGGGTCAGCATGTCACACTGCATCGTCACCCATCCATTCCGCACTCGGCTTGACGGTCATGACGCCTCCGGCGAGATCGACCGACGTAATCCATTTCCGCAAAGCAGGCAAGAGATACTCCCTGTCCGGTCCGCGCACCACAAACACGTGTTGGTGCGGTAAGGCCATCACTTCCTCCAACGTGCCGAGCACGTTGCCCGTATCGTCTTTCACCGTTAACCCGATTAATTCAAACTGGTAAAGGTGACCTTCAGGCGCGGGGGGAACCTCCGTTTGAGGAATTTTCAACCACGCCCCGCGATAGGTCCCCACCTCCTCCGGCGTCGAGAAGGCCTCGAAACGCAAGAGATAGGACCGGCCGTCCGAATGGACGTCCGTGACGGTGGTCACCAGGGTTTGGCCGGTGGGCGACTCCAGCGTCACTTCCTGGAGATTCTCGAACCGGTTCGGAACGTCCGAAAGAGAAAGAACCCGAGCTTGCCCTCTCAGCCCAAAGGGTTTGACCAGCTTCCCGACAGTCACCATGTGCTCCGTCGACGTCACGATTCCTCATCCGCCACGGTTCCGGCACCCACGTTCACCGTACCCCTGATGGGGAAACGCCCCCTTTATCGAACCAAGCGCTCAGGCGTTCGCCTGTTTTTTCGATTCTTCGAACGTCTTTAAAATTCCGGAGCGTCGAAGGAGCGTGCGAACGGTCACCGAGGGTTGAGCCCCTTTTTGAAGCCAGTCCAATACCCGATCCGATTTCAAATTCGTGACCGCCGGTTCCTGCAAGGGATCGTGCGTGCCGACAATTTCGATGTACTTACCATCCCGACGCGATCTGGAATCCACGGCAACCACCCGATAAAAAGGCCGTTTGTGCCTGCCCATTCGGGTTAAACGCAAATGTACTGCCACGAGTCTGAACCTCCTGCAAAATGAGTTTTTCCCAAAAGTTGATTATTATACTTGGTTTAAGACCAGAAATGCACCCTATATAGTCGTTCGGTCCATAATGAGACAGTCTAAGAGGATTGAAGGGCACGAATCAGCTTTCCCCGTTTCTTGGGTTTTCCCAGTTTCCCCGGTTTTCCGGGCTTTCCCCCAACCAACGACTTCAACATGTTGCGTGCCGTCAGAAATTGCTTGATGAGCCGATTGACCTCTTGCACGGAGGTTCCGCTCCCCTTGGCCACGCGTTTCTTACGACTGCCGTTCAGGAGCGCATGGTCCGAACGCTCCGCGGGCGTCATCGAATCAATAATCGCGACCACCCGCTTCATTTCCTTTTCCGGCAGTTCCTGGCTTGTCCCCGGATTCATCATCGACTTGAGCTTCCCGGCTCCGGGCAGCATCCCCAAAATTTGCTCCATGGACCCCAACTTGTTGACCTGTTTGATCTGATCCCGAAAATCTTCAAGGGTCAGGGTATTGCCCGACGCCTTTTTTTGCAGCGCCAGGGCTTCTTCCTGCGAAAAGGATTCTTGCGCCTTTTCGATCAGCGACAACACGTCGCCCATTCCCAAAATCCGAGAGGCCATACGATCGGGATAAAAGGGTTCCAGGGCATCGGACTTTTCACCCACGCCGAGATATTTCACCGGCTTCCCGATCGCCGCACGCATCGAAAGCAGGGCGCCGCCTCGCGCGTCGCCTTCGATCTTCGTCAGGATCACACCGGTCACGCCCACGCGTCGGTCGAACTGTTCCGCTACGTTGACGGCTTCCTGGCCGGTCATCGCATCGGCGACCAACAATACCTCTTGCGGCGCCACGTCGGCCTTGACGTGTTCCAGTTCCAGCATCAATTCGTCGTCAATGTGGAGCCGCCCGCCGGTATCCAGGATTACGACGTCATAGCCGTGGTCCCGACCGCGCCGGACGCCTTCCGAACAGAAACGCACGACTTCCTCACGGGTCGACAGCAGCCGGTCGGCACGATGCACGGGAACGTCCAGGCTGGCGCCCAAGGCGGCCAACTGCTCCGCGGCCGCGGGACGCCGGGGATCCGCCGCAATGAGCAACACGCGTTTTCCCTGTTGGGTAAACACCCGGGCGAGTTTGCCGCAGGTGGTGGTTTTCCCGGCCCCTTGCAGGCCCACCATCATGACGATCGTCGGCGGTTGAGAAGAAAGCGACAGGCCGGCATGGTCATGGCCCATCAGGTCGCGCAATTCTTCCCACACGATCTTGACGACCTGCTGACCGGGAGTCAGGCTTTCGAAGACTTTGCTGCCCGTGGCTTTGTCCTGCACACGTCCGATGAAATCCTTGACGACCCGAAAATTGACGTCGGCCTCAAGCAGAGCCAAGCGGACTTCCTTCAAGGCCTGGACGACGTCCTGTTCTTTGAGAACACCGGCGCCCCGAAGTTTCTTGAGGACGCCATCAATTTTGTCGGTGAGAGACGAAAACACGAAACCGCTCCTAACCATTGGAAAATACGAAGAAAAGGCCGTATAGTCTAGTCAAGACGCCAAAAACCTGTCAAGAAAATCGCTTTCTTGACTTGCCTGGAAGATTGACGTACGTTTCCTAGTAATTTCCCTTATTGTACGTACAATGCGTCTTCTCAATTTTCGGCGTCAGCGAGCACATCCGTGAAAAAATCAGGCTGGACGTTACTCGGATTTATTTTTATCGGCGGTCTGCTGGGTGGCATGTTGGGTGAAATTCTCACCGTCTTTTCTCCCTCCGAACAGATTCAAGCCATTTTTGCAAAATCGGTCTCCCCGGGTATAGACCCACCCCTTACCGTCAATCTCGTGCTGATCAAGGTGACCCTCGGTTTTCTCTTCAAAATAAACCTGCTCACGATCCTCGGTATTTTACTCGGTATCTATCTCTACAAAAACATCTAACCCGCATATCTCACCAGGCTCAGAATGACGGAGAAGTCCTGACGACCTTCCTGCGATTGACTCCGGACGCCCCCCGTCACGGTCCGTCAGCGTATCGATTCACCAAACAGAAGCTCTTGCTGCCGCAATGCCCGAATCCGGTCTCGCAACTTCGCCGCCCGTTCAAACTCCAGCATTTTGGCCGCCGTTTTCATCTCCTGTTCCAAGGAAGCAACCGTCTTCTCCACGTCGGCTTCGGTTGCATAGACGGCTTCTTCCTCTGCCGCGATGCTCACTTCAACGTAATCATTCTCGGCAAGGTGATAATCCAGATCATGAATGCGTTTCTTGATGGTCTCCGGCGTAATCCCGTTCATACGATTATAGTCAGCCTGGATCTGCCGGCGCCGCGCGGTTTCCTCAAGAGTGACTTTCATGGAATCGGTGATGGTGTCGCCATAGAGCACCACTTTGCCCTCGCTGTTGCGAGCCGCGCGCCCGGCGGTTTGAATCAACGCGCGATGGCCGCGCAAAAACCCTTCTTTATCCGCGTCCAACACGCCGACGAGCGCCACTTCCGGAAGATCCAACCCTTCACGCAGCAAATTGATGCCGACCAGCACGTCAAACACGCCCTTGCGAAGATCGCGAATGATCTCCGCCCGTTCCAGCGTCTGAATATCGGAGTGCAGGTACCGCACCTTCAATCCCAAGTCGTGATAGTATTCCGTCAGATCCTCGGCCATGCGCTTCGTCAAGGTCGTCACCAGCACCCGGAAGCCCTTGGCAATGACCGCCTTCACTTCTTGCAATAAATCATCCACCTGACCCTTCGCCGGCTTGACCTCGATCACGGGATCCATCAGACCCGTCGGGCGAATGATCTGTTCCACCACGCTCGTACCGGCATGCCGCAATTCATACGGCCCGGGCGTAGCCGACACGCAAATGACCCGATTGATGGTTTTTTCAAATTCCTGAAACTTCAGCGGCCGGTTATCCATGGCCGACGGCAGCCGAAACCCGTACTCGACCAAGGTTTTTTTGCGCGAATGGTCGCCTTCGTACATCCCGCCGAATTGCGGCACCGTCACGTGGGACTCATCCACGATCAACAGATAGTCCTTGGGAAAATAGTCCAGCAGCGTCGGGGGCGGTTCACCTGGCGCACGCCCGCTCAAATGTCGTGAGTAATTCTCGATGCCGTGGCAATACCCCATCGCCCGAATCATTTCGAGATCAAACCTGGTCCGTTGCTCTATACGTTGCGCTTCAAGGAGTTGCTCGTGTTGCCGGAAGTAGGCCAAGCGTTCTTCCAGTTCTTCTTCAATACCCTGTAGGGCCTGGTCATATCGATCGGGCGCGATCACGTAGTGACTCTTCGGATAAATCGGAACCTTGGACAAGCGCCCGAGTGACCGGCCGGTCAGGGGATCAATTTCCGTAATCGACTCCACCACGTCGCCGAATAATTCCACGCGGATGGTATTCGAATCCGAGGCCGCGGGAAAAATTTCGATCACGTCTCCGCGAGCCCGAAACGTGCCGCGCTGCAGATCTACGTCGTTCCGGGAATATTGAATCTCCACCAGCTTGGCGAGAATGGCCTCTCGTCGAACGGTCATGCCTTCTTCCAGATACAGCAACATGCCGTGATAGACCTCCGGCGAGCCCAGGCCGTAGATGCAGGACACCGAGGCCACGATCAGGATGTCGTCGCGCTCCAACAAGGCCGAGGTTGCCGCATGCCGCATCTGGTCGATGGTATCGTTGATCGAGGCATCCTTGGCGATATAGGTGTCCGTGGAGGGAATATAGGCTTCGGGTTGGTAATAATCGTAATAACTGACGAAGTACTCCACGGCATTGTGCGGAAAAAAACTCTTGAACTCCTGATACAACTGGGCTGCCAACGTTTTATTGTGCACCACGACCAACGTCGGCTTCTGGACCGTGGCAATGACGTTCGCCATGGTAAACGTCTTGCCCGAGCCCGTGACCCCCAGCAGCACCTGATGTTGCTTGCCGGCGTGTACCCCTTCGGTCAGCGCATCAATCGCCTGTTGCTGATCGCCCTTGGGCAAAAATTCCGATTCCAGCATAAACGTGTTCATGGCTCACCCGGATGCGTCATCATAGCATACTCACCGGTGTATCAGAGGAAAGGCTGGAGGGATTCTTTAATCTGTCATGCTAGGCGGGATTGCAGGATGGCCCTGTGGTGTTTTGTGCAGGATGACAGGGAAAGAGGCGCAGAACGACCAGTTCGCTCAACTCGTCTTCGTGCTCTCCCCTAAAACAGGCCGATGACGTCGCCCTTGGCGTCGAGTCCCACGGCCTCGGCAGCCGGGACTCGCGGCAGACCGGGCATCGTCATGATGCCGCCGGTCAACACCACGAGAAACTCCGCTCCCAGGGAAAGCCGGATTTCTCGAATGGGGATCGTAAAGCCTGTGGGGGCTCCTTTTTTCTCGGGGTCGGTCGAAAAGCTGTATTGGGTCTTGGCCATGCAGATGGGAAAACGGCCGTATCCCTTGTTTTCCAGTTCCGCGAACTGTTTGAGCAGGGCTGACGGAATATCCGCATCATCCGCGCCATAGATCTCTTTCGACACGACGCGGACTTTTTCCGCAAGCGGCAGGTCGTCGTCATACAGAGGATGAAAGTCGGTGGGTTCGTCTTCGATCGTCTGCACCACTAATTCCGCCAACGCGACGGCACCGTCCCCGCCCTTGGCCCAATGGTTCGCCAAGGCCATCTTCACTCCACGACCGGCGCAGACTTCATGAACCAGTTCCAATTCGGCCTTGGTATCGCTCGTGAATTCATTGATGGCCACGACCACGGGCACTCCGAATTTCTTCACGTTGTCCAGGTGGCGGATTAAATTCGGCAGACCGCGTTTGAGCGCCTCGAGATCTTCGGTTGTCAGTTCTTTGGGATCGGCCCCGCCGTGCAGCTTCAGCGCCTTGACCGTCGCCACCACCACGGCGCAGTCCGGCTTCAACCCCGCTCGCCGGCATTTGATGTTGAAGAATTTCTCCGCGCCCAGATCGGCGCCGAACCCTGCCTCGGTCACGACGTAGTCCGCCAGCTTCAAGGCCGCCTTCGTGGCCACGACCGAGTTGCACCCGTGCGCAATATTGCCGAACGGCCCCCCGTGCACAAAGGCGGGGTTCCATTCCAGGGTCTGGACCAGGTTGGGACTGAACGCATCTTTCAACAACGCGGTCATGGCGCCCGGGGCTTTCACGTCCTTGGCGAAGACAAATTCTTTTTGCGGAGTCTGCCCGACTTTGATGTTCCCCAACCGTCGTTGCAGATCGCGTAAATCCGTGGCCAGGCACAACACCGCCATGACTTCGGAGGCCGCGGTGATGTCGAAGCTCCCCTCCCTGGCAAAACCGTTCACGGCAGAGCCCAGCCCCGTGACGATCTGGCGTAACGACCGATCGTTCATATCCATGATCCGCCGCCAGGATATCTGTCGCGCATCCAGGAACGGGGCATGCCCCCAATACAAATGGTTATCCACCATCGCCGCGAGCAGATTATGCGCCGAGGTAATGGCGTGGAAATCTCCTGTAAAGTGCAAATTGATGTCGGTCATCGGCACGACCTGGGCGTACCCGCCTCCGCAGGCGCCGCCTTTCATGCCGAAACACGGCCCCAGGCTCGGTTCCCGCAAGGCCACCATCACTCTTTTCCCGATCTTCGCCAGGCCGTCTGTCAGACCGACGGACGTCGTGGTTTTGCCTTCTCCGGCCGGGGTGGGCGTCATGGCCGTCATCAATATTAATTTCCCGTCGGTTTTTTTATTCAAATCGCTGAGTACCGACAACGGGATTTTGGCTTTGTATTTTCCGTAGAGGTCCAAGGCCTCCCGCTCGAGTCCCAATTTTTCCTGCGCTACCTGCTCAATTGGTTGGAGGACCGCCTTATTGGCGATTTCAATATTGACGTTTGTCTGTCCCATATCTCACCTCAGTCAGCACCATTCACGTTTTTGACTTCCAAATCGTCAACCAAGCATGCCGTGTTGACCCAAGCCCCCAAAACCAGCCGCTGAAACGGAAGTGTCGTTCCGCCCTATCCTTCTCGTCCAAGGTTTGGTATGTATGAGCCACACATGCAGGAGATCGTGATGCGGATTGGCTTCTTCGTTCCCATTCTCATTTTCGTCACTACGTTCGCAAGCACCGACGTCTTTCTTCTATCCGTGGCCGAAGCCTTTGAAGCGGCGAAACATCCTGCCAGTCATCAAAGCTCTTCTTCAGAAGAAGCTTTAGTTTGGAAATCTTCAACGCACTGTGAACGCGTTGTCAAGGATGGCGGTCGTATGGCCGTCCCTGCTCCCGACATTCTTCGGGTCGGGACGTGGAACATCCGGTGGTTTCCTTATGGCAGCCCGCCCGACCGGCCGGATCAGGCCATTGCGCCGACCGATTTGGAATGGCTGACGTGTACCCTCGTCTGGATGCATATGGATATCCTGGTGGTTCAGGAGAGCCTGACAACCACCAAGGCCCGGGCCGCGTGGGACCGGGTTTTGACGGCGCTCGAACGACGAACGGGAGATGCCTGGCAATGGTCGGTTCAACAATGCGGAAAGCCCGACGGTCACCACGTGGGGATGTTGTGGAACGCGAGCCGCGTGACGCTTTCTGCCATCCAAAGCCTCTGGCGCTTGAACGGTAAAGCCACGTCCGCGCACAACCCGTGCGAGGGCGGACTCCGGCCCGGCCACTACGCACGCGTACAATCGACACGTCAACCGGGTGCAGATTTCCATGTGATCGGCCTACACCTCAAATCGGGGCCCACGGTTGCGGCGGTAGAACAGCGACACGCGGCGCTCAACCGGATCGACACCGCGGTTGCGCCTTTTCTCGAAGAGGATCGGGATGTGATGATCCTCGGCGATTTGAACACCATGGGCGCCGGCGACCGCCATTCACAACGATCCGAGTTGAAATATCTCAGACGAAAGGTGGCGAAAGAAACGCCCGGATTCGACGACCTGTTCCCGGAGCCGCGGTGTTCGCATTATTTTCGCGGTCGGGGCGATTGGCTGGATCACATACTGGTCGCAAAAGACATGGATGAAATCAGCACGCGGTCGGCGCGCGTAACCGGCTATTGTGCCGTGGCCGGATGCCGGCGAATCAAGGGAGAATACCCGCTCGCCTATCAACGACTGTCAGATCATTGCCCCGTGATCATCGAGATCGACAACCGGGATCTGGACTGATGATGAGCCAGCCGCCGCGCACACGATGTTCCTGGGCCACCAACGATCTGCTGGTTCAGTACCATGATCAGGAATGGGGCGTCCCGGTGCACAACGACCGGCTGTTATTCGAATTTCTCATCCTCGAAGGGGCCCAGGCCGGGTTGAGTTGGCACACGATTCTGCAAAAACGTGAAGCATTCCGAACAGCCTTCGATCACTTTACCCCGGCGTCAATCGCCGGGTACGACGCACGAAAAATACGACGCCTGTTGAACAATCCCGGTATCATTCGGAACCGGCTCAAAATTCAAGCTGCCATTTCAAATGCGCAGGCTTTTCTAATGGTCCAGAAGGAAGTCGGCAGCTTTGATGAGTATATTTGGCAATTCGTCAACGGCCGGCCGATCCGCAATCGCTGGAAATCGCCTCAAGAAGTTCCCTGCAACACGCCGGTCTCCGATGCCATGAGTCGGGACCTGAAAAGCCGGGGCTTCACGTTCGTCGGTTCGACGATTTGTTATGCGTTTATGCAAGCCGTTGGCATGGTCAACGATCATACGACCGATTGCTTTCGATACCGTGCACTTCGTTCAGTATAACTTAATAAGGCCTTGTTCCTGTTGAGAAAACCGGCTAAATCCGTTGAAAATAATACTAACAATATATTGCATTTAAGGTGTGTTATGCCTACAATATATTGGACAAAAAAGTCAATTAATAAATTGCAAATAATAAAATAGAGGAGTATAGTGTTGTTGGAATGTTTATTCCAAAAGTACAGTTCCACTTAAGAGAAAGGCATCTCGGCAACAGAAAGATGCTGCTCTCAGGTTCGATGGTTCATGATGATCGTAGAGAAGAGCATAGCTGTTTCCACCTGAAAGGAGGCACGTTATGGCAAGTCGAGGCACCATTGAACAAGAAGTCGCAATTTTTCAAAAGCACCAGCAGGAGGGACAAACAGACTGGTTCGTTCGCGTGTCTTGCAGCTTTCTCGAACCGCGAGTCTATGGTCCATTCTCGGATGAGCACGAGGCCGAACGGTTTCGAGGCGGTGCCGAGTTCGAACTCCGCAAATTGTTAGACTGCGAACTCCCCGATCTCTCCGCTGCCTGCCACTTCCCTGTAGTCCGTTAACAACGTTCCCTGCTTTGCCTTTTCGCTGGCTTCGAGCCAGCATTCATGGCGTGTTAACTTGTGAGTTAACTATAGGTTGAGGTCCCGTCACGCGGACCTTCCTCCGGTCCGAACAGAGGGTGCGATCCTGCACGTCATCCACTATCTGTTCACAGGTACTTATTGTACATTACGTAAATAAGTTAACATAACCTCTTGTTTCTGTTATGAAATTAAATCGTTACCCCGTGCATCCACCAAAAATGGGGACAACATTGTGGATTCTTTTTGTACTGTACAAAATTGCAAAGCACCTAAGGCATTTGTGACCAAGTTGCCTATCTTTTAGGCATAGGGGCTTCATGGTCTGCACCACAAAATCTGGTGAGGCAAAGACCCTTGAGGGCGGGTACTTAGGCGAAGAGCAGAACGGACATCATGCGTCCATTTTGCCCTATGTTAGAACTTCATTCCTGAATCGGATGACCAAGACCCCATCCCTGACAGTCACCAATACCGACGTCACACGCGGATCGGCGGCCACGATCCGGTTCAAATCCTGGAGTGCCTCGGTGGCGCCATCCGGAGGCGGATGCTTGAGCACCTCGCCACTCCAGAGCACGTTGTCAATGAGCATGACGCCTTGGGGAGCCAACAACTCCAACCCGCGCCGGTAATAATCGACATAGTTGAGTTTGTCCGCATCGATAAAAATCAGGTCAAATCCACCTTCAAGTGTTTCCATCGTTTCAAGCGCCGAGCCGAGCCGTGTCTCGATCTTGCCACCGGCGGGACTTTGAGCCCAATACCGTTTGGCCAGTTCCGTGGTGTCGACATCGATATCGCAGGTGATCACGGTTCCTTCTTCAGGCAGCACCTCGGCAAAACACAGGGCGCTGTACCCGGTAAACGTGCCGATTTCCAGCACGCGTTTGGCCCCCGCCAACATCGCCATCATTTTCAAGAACGCGCCTTCCAACGGACCGACCACCATTTGCGGAAACTCTACGGAACGATAGGTTTCTTCCCGGAGCCGGCGGCAAACGTCGGATTCCGGCATTGAATGCGCCTCGGCATAGGCTTCAACGTCAGGCGCGACCAACTCTCTCATAGATCTCTCCCTTCTCGTGTTCCGCCATGCAGGACCGGAACAGCATCGGTTTCCCTGTTTCCCCTACCCTATTCGCACGTCACCTTGCATTCGGGCACAGCGCTTTGTACAGTCTTTTTTCGGCACAACCACGTCTATTGAACAACAAGAGACACGGCACATGCCTGATCCTTTGCAAACCCTAGCTGCCCTAAAGTCCAAACTCCTAGAAATCCAACACCTCAAGGATGCCGCAGCCCTGTTATCCTGGGATCAGGAAACCCATATGCCGGCCGGCGGGGGCCAAATCCGTGCCGAGCAACTGGCCACGCTCCAGACCCTGGCCCACGCCAAGTTCGTTTCCCCGGAAATCGAAAACCTCCTGTTGCATCATATCGATCCGACAACCGGTTTGGCGACCACCGATGCCGTCGATGACGCGTCCAAGGCCTTGCTCCGGGAAACCTGGCGCGACTTCAGCCGGGCGAAAAAACTTCCCTCCGATTTCGTGACTCGCCTGGAACGGGAATGCTCCCTGGCCCAGCAGGTGTGGGCCGAGGCGCGCCGACGCGACGACTTCATGCACTTTCTGCCCAACCTGCAAACGGTCATCGCCTTGAAATTTGAAGAGATCGACTACCTGGGCTACGACGATTCCCCGTATGACGCGCTCCTGGACACCTACGAACCCGGGGCCACCGTGGCCCAACTCCAACCGCTGTTCGCTACACTCCGTCACGGACTCCTCGACCTGTTGCAACACGTCCGGGAGGCTGCTTTGCCGCCGGATGAAGGGATCCTGTTTCAAACCTACGATAAACAGCAGCAACTCGCGTTCGGGAAACTGGTGCTTCAGGGGATGGGGTACGACTTCAACCGGGGACGATTGGATCTCTCGGCTCACCCCTTTACCACGTCCTTTCACCCGACGGACGTACGCGTCACGACGCGCGTCTTCGAACAGGATCTGCCCTCCTGCCTGTTCAGCTGCATCCACGAGGGAGGGCATGGTCTCTATGAGCAAGGCCTGCTCCAGGAATATTACGGCACACCCTTGGGCGAAACCCTTTCTCTCGGCATTCATGAAAGCCAATCGCGGCTATGGGAAAACAACGTGGGGCGATCCAAAGCCTTCTGGATGCATTTCTTTCCCTTACTTCAACAACACTTTCCGGCACAACTCGGGGCGGTGTCCCTGGACACCTTCCATGCCGCCTTGAACAGGGTGAAGCCCTCCCTGATTCGAGTGGAAGCGGACGAAATCACCTACAACCTGCACATTATGGTGCGCTTTGAAATAGAGTTGGCCCTGATTCAAAAACAGGTTACAGTCACGGACCTGCCCGGTCTGTGGCGTGAGAAAATGCAGGAATATCTTGGGATCGCTCCCGAACGGGACGCCGACGGCATGCTGCAGGACGTCCATTGGTCTCTGGGAGCCTTGGGCTACTTTCCCACGTATACCCTGGGGAACCTCTATGCATCCATGTTTTTTCAGCAGGCCTGCCGGGACGTCCCCATACTGGAAACCGAAATCCAACGGGGCCACCTGCTGCCACTCAAAGACTGGCTCAATCACAATATTCATCAATGCGGGCGGCAATATTCAGCCGCCGACCTCCTGCACCGGGTCACCGGTCGCACGCTGAGCGTCGAGCCGTTCCTCTCGTACCTCCGGACCAAAATCGGCGACGTGTACGGCTTCACCATCACTCGATGACGGCCGTAGCACCCTCTCCTGCACCCGGCTTGTCTGCCACATCCACAAAAGCTTCGCTCGCCTGACACCTGAGGATACGGCACCGCATCCCTCAGTAGACGGTCCATTCCGTTTCTCAGGACCACGCCGTACTGACCTTCCGGAATAGAGTCCACAAAAACCCTTATTAATCAAAGAGCTTTCGTTTTCTCGTCGTTCTGGCACGTTACTTGCTCAACTAAAAGATAGAAATGATTGACGCTACTTTTTCCATTCACCATTTTTCACAAGGAGGAACAGCCATGAGACACATTCACCAATCGAACCGATCCCATTTCACGATCAGCATACTGGCGCTGATGCTCATCGTCAGTTTTGCAGGGCTGGGTTTCGCAGGTGACGGCCAAGTGGATCTGAATACCAGCACCGCCAAAGAGCTTCAACAATTGCCGGGAATCGGCAAAGGGCTGGCCAAACGGATTGTCGATTACCGGACCACCAACGGACCGTTCAAGACCGTGGAGGAATTGATGAAGGTCAAAGGCATCGGCAAGAAAACGTTCGCCAAGATGCAGGACCGCCTCACGGTCGGGAGTTCACCTCAGGTAGCCGCATCAGAATAAGTGACGCGCTTTCTTGATCGAGACCGTGGTTCCGGCAGCACGCAAGTTGGGTTGGGTCAAGTCGGCCCAGCCCAACTCCGCTTTTCCGACATAAACAACCCGCAACTATGAACCGAGGGCCTTATTCAGAAGAGACAGGGTTTTGGGAGGGACGGAAAAGTCTCCGGTGACTTCGACCCGGGAGGGGACAAGCACGATGGAATGAAACGGAATATCCCGAACGCACAATTTTTCCTCGGGTCGATCGACCACGCTGATTTCGACGTCTTCCACGGATTTCGTGATCTCCCCCACATCTTGAGGCCCATAGGTTTCCACGATGGATTGCAGAATCTCCATCACCTGTTCGTTGACCTCACCAGCCACTTCCTCGTCCAACAAAGGGATACAGTCTTCCGCCGACCCAACGACGTCAAAGTTCTGCAGCCGCTCCTTCTTGCGCAACGCCAGCAAATCATTATCGAGGTCCTTGCTGAACGCCCCATAGGGAAACCGCATGAATTCGTAATGCAACCCGCGCACCCCTTTCCCGAGCATTTGCAATTCGGCCAGAAAGATCAGTTGGTGCACCTTGACGTCGCTGACCATGGAACATTCCTTTTCCTGGGCCAGGTGCAGCCCATAGACCAGCAACGTCCGGTCAATCGTGATTTCTTGCGGTCTGCGCATAGCGGGTGCCTCAACAGGAAGGTGATCCTAACGAGCTGTGCGAAGACCCGTCAACACAAGAGAAACTTGAATGCTCTCGGTGATTTCGTCAGCGAACCAGGATTCCCGCTTGACCCTTCGACCATATTTCGGTTTAATAGGTTCCCCATACGCGTGGAAATTCATTGTTATGGCGAAGCCCACCAAAGAGCTTGAGATTCTCAAGCAACACCTTTCGAAAAACGGCCTGAAACTGACCCGTCAACGTGAAAACATCCTCACGACCTTTTTGAAAATGGAACACGTGACGGCCGAACAAATGTATCGGCTGCTCTCCAGGAAAGACCCTCACATCGGCCTGGCCACGGTCTACCGCACGCTGAAACTCCTGTGCGATACCGGGCTCGCACAAGAGCAACATTTCGGCAGCCAGACACAGTTTGACAACGTGGCCCACAAAGGGCACCACGACCACCTCATCTGTACGGTGTGCGATAAAATCATCGAATTCGAGAATTGTCAGATCGAGGAGTTGCAGGAAGAAGTCGCAAGAAAGAACGGATTTACGATTCGCACCCATAAACTGGAATTGTACGGCACTCCGATGCAATTGCCGAACGGTGATTGCAAAAATTGCGGAAAAGATTTGGCGAACCAAGCAAGGATGGGACGACGTTGAGAAAACGGATTCAACGTATTTTTGACTGCTGATTTTTGATTGCTGATTTCTGATTTTTGATCGCAGAATATTTCAATCCACAATCACAAATCGTTTCACCATTCCGATGCCGAAGGTCTTTTTTTTATTAGTAGCAGCGGCCTTGGCCCTTCCTTCCTGGGGCTATGCCGATGACACGCTGGTCGTCTACTCCGGCCGGGCCGAACGGCTCATTCAACCGGCACTCGATGCGTTTCAGGCCGAGTCCGGCATCAGCGTGCAAATGCTCACCGCAGACAGCACGGCGTTGATCAACCGGCTTGAGATGGAAGGATCTCGAACTCCGGCCGACGTGCTCATCACCAATGACGCCGGCACCCTGGAACGCGCGCGGGAATTGCAACTGCTCCAACCCACTGCCGCCCCGGACATCGAGGCCACCATTCCCGATCGCTTCCGGGCGCCGGACAACAGTTGGATCGGCTTATCGGGCCGGATTTGGGTGGTCGTCTACAACACCGCCATGGTCCGCCCGGATGACATCTCGTCCATCCTGGACCTTGCCGGTTCGCAATGGAAGGGCAAAATCGCGATCCCCAGCGCAGGCAGCGTCTATTTGCAGACCGGCGTGTCGGTGATCCGTGCGCTGAAGGGTGACGAGATCACCGCCGGGTTCCTCCGAGGCTTAAAGGAGAACGCCGGGGCATTCGTTTACGGAAAAAATCGGCAAATCGTAGCAGCCGTGGCACGCGGAGAAGTGGCCGCCGGCCTGGTCAATCACTATTACATCAACCGCCACTTAGCGAAACACCCGGATGCGCCGATCGCCCCGCTCCTGACGGATCAAGGGGACCAGGGCATGGGCGTGGTTCTGAATGCCGCAGGCGTCGGCATCACCGCGCACACCAAACGCCTTGCGCAAGCGCAGGCCCTGATCCGATTTCTTATCTCACCCAAAGGACAACGTATGTTCGCGGACGTGAACAAAGAATATCCTTTGAATCCTCACGTAACGGCTGCGCCCGAACTGTTGCCGCTTCAGAGTTTTCAGGTAGCTTCCGTCCCGTTGAGCCGGTTGGCTCAACTCCGCGATCCCACGATGACCGTCATTGAAGACGTTGGACTCCGCTAACCCTTTTCCCTCACTGTCATCGGTCCGTTTTCGTTTTCCTTCTCCGGTTGTTCTGCTCGGCTTTTGCCTGGCCGTCACGCTCATGCTGCCGTTGCTCTACGTGACCTTTTCGGCCGTGACCGCGGACCCGGCAATCTGGCGACGACTCTGGACCACCCGTGTCCCGGAACTGTTCTTCAACACAATCTCCCTCTCCCTGAGCGTCGCGGTCATCAACCTGACCCTGGGCGTCTCGCTGGCCTGGATCCTGACCCGCTATACCTTTATCGGGTCGAGGATATGGGATTGGTTGTTGATTCTGCCCTTGTCGATCCCCTCCTACGTCCTGGCCTATACCTATACGTACCTGTTGAAACGCGGGGGCGCGCTGGAACACGCATGGCAAACCATTGCCGGGCCGGAGGCCGCGTTCTTTTCACCGTTCAGTTTCGCGGGCGCCGTGCTCGTGCTGGCCTTGAACACGTTTCCGTTCGTGTACCTGCTGGCTCGCTCGGCTTTCAAGAATTTCAACGTCTCCTTTGAAGAAGTCGCCCGTACGACCGGAGCCAATCGTGTGACCACGTTCTTCCGGGTCTCGCTACCGCTCATCCGCCCGTCGCTGATCGCCGGACTGTTCCTGGCGATTCTCTACGTGGCTTCCGATTTCGGCGCGGTGTCGCTGTTGCGCTTTCAAACCTTTACCTACGCCGTGTACCAGCAAATGACCGGCCGGTTCGACAACACGGCAGCCGCCTGCCTGAGCCTGGTACTGGTGGCTTGCGCGTTCGTCTTCCTGTTCGGCGAACGCTGGTTCCGGCAACGAAGCCGGTTTTACCAAACCACCGGCCGGTATCGAAAACCCGTGCCGCAACCCTGCCGTCCCCTCACGGCCCTGCTGTTTACCGGCTATCTGGTTCTCGTGTTCGGGGCCGCATTCGGTCTGCCGGTGCTCCTGCTGATTCAATGGACCGCTCAGGCAGTGTCGGCCAATGAGATTTCTCATCAGTTCTTCGGCTACGTGTGGAACAGTGTCTCGCTGTCGGGTCTCACGGCCACCGCGGCCGTGATCTGCGGGATTCCCCTTGCCTACCTGGCGTGCCGGCGCCGGACCTGGGCCGGCACCTTTTGCGTGCAAGGGGCGTATACCGGCTACGTGCTGCCCGGACCGGTCGCCGCCCTCGCCGTCCTGGTCCTGGTCTCCCAAACCGTTCCTCAATTGTACGGCACGATTCTCGTCCTGCTCCTGGCGTATCTGGTCCATTTTCTCCCGGCGGCGTTGCAAGGCATAGAATCCACCCTCCAGCAACTCACGCCGAATCTTGAGGAAGCGGCGCGCAGCCTGGGCGCTCGATCCCTGCGAACGTTTTTTCACGTAACCCTGCCGCTGGTGCGAGGCGGTTTTCTGAGTGCCTGGATCCTGGTGTTCGTCCAATGCATGAAGGAATTGCCGGCTTCACTTCTGCTGCGCCCCGTGGGGTTCGATACCCTGGCCGTCCGGATCTGGCTCGAGGCCAGCGAGGAACTGTATCAGTTGGCCGCGCCCCCTGCCCTGCTGATCGTAGTCATTACCATTCCGGTCGTGTTACTATTGATGCGGAAAGACCAAACGTAACCCGCCCCCTGCCCTGCGTTCATCTTCGGCAAGCCCTGCGGGCATGATTCCTCTGACACGAATATGACTGCTCACGACGACAACCCCATCATGCTCGAACTGAAGGACGTGACCTGCTCGTATGAAGCCGGCTCCCCGGCGGTGGAAGGGATCTCCTTCTCGGCGCGGAAAGGCGACATCGTCTGTTTGTTGGGACCCTCAGGATGCGGGAAGACCACGACGCTTCGGGCCATCGCGGGATTCGAACCGGTTTCTTCCGGCGAAATCAGGCTGAACGGCAACGTCGTCTCGACAACCGGCCGGCACGTCCCGCCCGAACAACGGCGGGTCGGCATGGTGTTCCAGGACTATGCCCTCTTCCCTCACTTGACGGTCCGGGATAACGTGGGCTTCGGGCTGGCGTCGGCCACGGCGGGCCACCGTCGCAGCCGGGTTGACGAAATGCTGTCTCTCACCGGGCTTTCGGAATTCGCCCGCCGCTACCCGCACGCGCTGTCCGGCGGCCAACAGCAGCGCGCGGCATTGGCACGCGCCCTGGCCCCCCAACCCGTACTGGTCATGTTGGACGAACCGTTCAGCAACCTGGATCCGGATACGACCGAACGCATGCGCCTGGAACTCCTGCACCTGCTGAAAACCACCCAAACCACCGCCGTGCTCGTGACGCATGACCATGAAGAGGCCTTTGCCATGGCCGACTACGTGGCCGTTCTGAACAACGGAAAACTCGAACAATTCACGACGCCCGAAACCACCTACCATCTTCCGGTTTCGCGCTTTGTCGCGGAGTTCGTAGGGCAGGCCGACTTCATTCCCGGAACCATTCGCGACTCCGTGATCGTCACGCAACTCGGCACCTTCCCTGCCCCCCAGGATTATCGGGGCGGTCCCGAGGTCGTGGTCATGATTCGACCGGACGACCTGCACATTCGTGAAAACAGCAATGGAGACGGAATCGTGGAATCCCGCCAATTTCGAGGCTCGGAGATCATCTACGGAATACGCCTGGGTTCCGGCGACTTTGTACACAGCAGCGAAGCTTCAACCAGATTCTTTGCCCTCGACTCAAAGGTGGAGTTGGAAATCATCGCCACCCATACGGTAGTATTCGACAGGAAGGCATGGACGCGATGACGGGGGTTTTTCCCCAAGTCACGTGAAAAAGGCGGAATTCGCAATCCCGGCATTCAGTGTTTATAATGTCATAAAGGTGCCATGACAAAATGTTGAACTTTTAGCACCTGTTATCCCATTGACTGAACGTCTGGAGCGTCTATTGATTAAGGAGGAACCGAACATGAAATTCCATGTACCCCCTCGCTGGGCTTTATCCCTTTCTCTCTTGACCACTTTCTTCCTACTGGCTGCCGTTCCGGCTTTTGCCGACCCTCATCGTTCCATGCATGGTCATTCGAAGAATATGCATGCGAGCTCAGGCGCCCATGGCACGCACGGTTCCGTTCACCATGACAGCCATCATTCCATGCATTCGTCGGGACATGGCAAAGGCCATCACAAAGGGCATGGCGGTCATGGTCACGGGGCCACGCATCACGGGAAGCACCAAAGTGCAGCGGAATTCATCAAACATATCCTGAAATTCAAAGAAGGCATGAGCCTGACGGCCGAACAGGAACAGAAACTTCGGACCCTCAAGGTAACCTACAAGAAAGACCGGATCAAAACGAAGGCCGAAGTGGATTTGGCCAGTATTGATTTGCATCAAGTCTTGAAAAACGAGAAGGCGAGTCTGTCCGACATCGAAGTGGAATTTAACAAGCTGCATGCCTTGAAGACGAAGCTCTACATGGCTTCCATCAAAGCCAAACGGGACGCCAAAGCCGTCTTGTCCGAAGAGCAACGAGCGCGAATGGACAAAATTCACGAACGCATCAAATCCCATGGCGGCAACATGGGGCATTCCGGCGACTATTCCAAGTACAAGAAAAGTAAGAAAAGCATGGGCCATGGAACCGGCGGACACATGAAGTAACTCGTTCCGTCGCAACGTTCGACAAAAAAGGGCCGCACTAAGCGGCCCTTTTTTTATCGCAAAATCTCTCCAGGCCGGTTACGGTTGGGAACTCAACTGCAACCGGTCTTGTAAACCCGAGGAGACGGACACGGTTCCGTCCGCACCGACAATCACGCCCTCGACGCCAGGCAGGCGTTCAATCAACGCCATCCCTCTTTCCGGACCCATGACGAAAATGCCGGTATCGAGGCCGTCGGACAGCACGCCGGTTGAAGCCACGACGGTCACACTTTGAGAGAGCCGCGCGGGCTGAAGCGTTTGAGGATCGAGAATATGATGGTAGCGAATGCCGTCTTTCTCGAAATAGCGTTGGTAATCACCCGCCGTGGAAACGGCCTCATCTTCGAGTTCGAGTTGCCCGATCGTGATCCCGTTCTCCTTTCGGGGATGTTGGATACCGAACACGAACCGTTGGCCGTCAGGCAGGCGGCCAAAGGTTTTTAAATCCCCGGAAATGGCGACCACGCCAGCCGAAGCACCGGCTTCCCGCATCACGCGGGCCGCGAAATCCGCGGCATAGCCCTTGCCGATGCCGCCGATATCCACCCGCATCCCCGAACGGGCCAGATACACGGTGCCCGCCTCCTTATCGATCTGAATCGCGGAAAGATCCATGAGCGGACGCGCGGCATCCAATTCTGCCCGCGACGGGATTCGACCCTCGCGACTGACGTTCCAGGCCTCCACGGCCGGACCGACGGCAATGTTGAAGCCGCCCTCCGTCAACCTGGCCATTTCCAATGAATGCGCCAGGAGTTCCATGGTTTCCGGACCGGCCTCGATAGCCCGTTGCCCGGCAGCGGCATTGATCCGTGAAAGTTCGCTGTCGGGAATCCACGTGCTCAGGATCTGCTCCAAACGATGGATTTCCGCGAATCCCCGTTCAATGGCATCATGGGCCAGTTGTTCGTCCGGAGCCACGGCAGTCAGAAAAACCAGCGTGCCCATATGCATCTGGCCGCGCTTGACCACGTGGGGTGAAGCGGCGTGGCCGGACAGGCCCGGCCAGCACACGAGAAAGAGCGCACAGAGAGTCAACAGGACAAGAGGAATTCGTTTCATGATTGTCTTAGGCGGCTATCGGCGACGGAAATATCTGGCGTTCGGTTGCCCGTCAACCATAAACCCGCGCGTTTCAAACGTCTCGGGTTTCGGCAAGACAGTTGCAATGGGCGTTCGGTCCAGTCCAAGCTCCGTGGAAAATTTCTTTGAGAACTCCGCCTCCCCTTCAAGGATACGGATCCTTACACCTCGAATGGTGCGCGGCGTTTCAAGCTCGATTTGCCACGAGCCCAAATAGGCCAGTTTTTTCTCGGGCACGTGAAATGTCAATTCGACGTGGGATTCTACCCTGAACGGGCCTTCACTGAATTGCACACGATCAACGACATACCGTCCCACCGGCAGCCTGACGGAAAACACGCCCGATTGGGAATTCACGTTCACCCGGGACCGCTCTCCGGTCTCTTCATTCGTCACGAAAAAAAACCTCAATTTGGCCGGATACATACGCGGATAACGGCCCTTGGTCTCGACTTGAACGTAACCAAACGCCAATTCATCCGTCATTAAATCTTGGGTAGAATCCTGAAGACCGGATACGCAGCCCGTCAAAAGAAAAAGGGCCCACCAAAAGATCTTTCCCATCACGCTTTCTGCGCCGGTTTCATGCCTGAGAACCATTTGGCCAACCATTTGATTCTACCAACACGCGCACCGGGTTGCAGCCATATTTTTTTACGACGAAATAAAGTTGACAGGGCTTTGGAAATTCTATATTTTAATAACTGTTATCAAAATCAATTCAAATAAAAATAAAAATCATTTTGATTTTTGTGAATGTGTGAAAAATTTTCTGGATTTCCATTGCTTTCATTTTTACTTCAATGAATTTTGACAGAAACACCCGGTGGCTGGGCAAACAACTCAAACCTGCCGAAGCAAGATGTGAATGCGGCCAGCTCATCGCAAAACTTCGTGGGGATATGCTCGAAGTCAAGTGCAAACGCTGTAAACGGATTGTCTCCATTTCCTATAACAAGCTCAAGGAGAGCGAAGTCGTCTTAGCGCCGTGCGCACAATAGCTCACCCTAACCCTCTCCCAGCAAGGGAGCGGGAATTAAAAGACACGACAAGAGAGAGGGCGAAGACACGAAACACATCAAGACATAACGCGTGAGGGCCGCAAGAGCCCCTTTAGTGACCAGAGGACCGGCAAGAGTCCCCAACAATAAGGAGGTCGTCCGATGCGACGATTTTTATTGATCACGGGGGCCATGGCAGTCCTCATGATTATGCCACAACCGAGTATTTGGGCTGAGGATGCGGAATTTACTCCCGCCCAAATGAAACAGATACGCAAAATGTTTGAAGAGTGGTCAAAGCAGCAGCGCCAACAACAGCCGCCACCGGCAGCGGGAGGGCCGGCCATAGCAGCGCCGTCGCCACCGCCCAAAATGCGGTCTTCCATGCCGGGCATGGGCGACACCACAAAACAGTCAATCCGATACGGCACAGACTTCTCGGGTGGTAGCGGCCTGCAGGGTGGACGGACCATCTACGCCAGACCCTTTGTCAAGGCGCCGAAGACCATCCTCGGTGGTTACATCGACTTCACGCTCACGCGTTGTGACAATGGGGGAGCACGGGATTGTGATCCGAAGTTGGGATTCGACCAGGAACGCTTCGTACCGTTCTTCTATTCCCAGGTCACGGACCGGCTCAGCGTGGCCGCCGAACTCGAAGTTGAACACGGCGGACCCCAGGGCAACCAAGGGGACGGGGACATCAAGATGGAATTCGCCACCATGGACTATCGGTTCAACGACGCCTTCAACCTGCGGGGAGGCATCATCCTGGTGCCCATGGGCCGGTTCAACCTCATCCACGACTCGCCCTTGAACGATTTACCTCTTCGGCCAATGGTGAGCCGTTCGATTTTGCCTTCCACGTTCGCCGAGAGCGGACTCGGCTTTTTCGGCACGTTCTATCCGACGGCACTTTCCAAGATCGATTACGAATTGTACGTCGTGAACGGCTTTGTCGGCGATAACGGCCAGTTTTCGGAAAATAACGGGACGCGAAAGTCTCGCGGAAGCCTTAAAAAGGATAACAACGAAAACAAGGCTATCGTCAGCCGTGTCTCGTTCAGCCCCATGTTGGGTGTCGAAGTGGCCGGGTCCGTTCACCACGGCAAATGGGACAAAGATGACAAGCATGATTTGACCCTGTGGGCCATCGACGGGAACCTGCAACGAGGTCCTTTTGAAATCCAGGGTGAAGCCGCTTGGGCCAACGCCGAAGGGTCCGGGGCTGATGTTGTAGATGCGGGGACGGAAGTATTCGAATCGGACTTTGACGACTCAGCAAGACGCCGAGTTCTGACAAGAGGTCAGATAAATTACGTCGTCCCAGAAAACATGTTCGGATATTACGTGCAATTGAATTACCACTTTATGCCGGAAGAGCTCACCAAGGCCATGCCCAGTATCTTTGGCCAGGACTCGACGTTTACGGGCATCGTTCGTTGGGGACAGGCGGATACCAACACCGATTCCGCTCTCAACAAGAATGACGAAGAACGGTTGACCCTGGGGCTCAATTTCCGGCCCATAGAAGATTCAGTTATCAAATTGGCCTACACGTGGAACAAGAAGGGCCCGACCTCGCTTGGGGCGGGGTCCACGGATCACAACGGGTTCCAATTCAACATGTCAACGTACTTCTAACTGAAGAAAGGAAGCTGCACCCGTCGATGGGCAGGCATATTGTTCTTTCCTTGTTTCTGGTCGTTTCCACGGTGGGGTGCGCCACGGTTTCCGGCGCGCCCAGCACCGTGAAGACCGCCTGTTCCTATGACCAGGCATGGGCCGTGGCCCTCGCGAGCATGGACGAATTCGCGTTGACTCAAGAGGATAAGGACAAGGGGGTGATTGCAACCGAATGGGCGACCTTTGCTTCCGGGCAGTTAGCCGGGGCGTTCCAACGCCAGGGCAACAAGGAACGCGCGCGGTTTTTTGTGAACGTCGAAGCGGCACGGCAGCTGATCAATATCTCCGTTCGGCAAACCAGGGAGTTTTTTTCTCCCGTGGGCGCGCGGTCGCAAGGCATAGCCTGGAAACGCATTCCCCCCAACGCCGGGGAAGAACGGCGTCTGGTCCAAAGGATTACCAATCAACTACTGGGTGAGGGATGTACGGTCGTCGGTTGATACGAATTGCGGGGATCGTTGCCGTTTGCTGTGCCCTGATGGGATTCCCCGCATTCCAGGTCCTCGCCCAAGGGGGACCTCAGGAACAGATCTGGGATCATGAGCTCAATCGCTGGCTCACGCCGGAGGAACTGGGACATCTGGAAATTTACTTTACCGAGGAAGAAGCGGCAAAAGTCATGTTCCCGGATTCCGAAAAGATCCGCAGGGAAACCCTGTCATTGACGGCCGAGCAAAAAACGTTTGTCGAAGAAGTCATCGGCTGGGAATTCCCGGAAACGTCCTTCGACGTCTTTATCGGGGAATCCCAAGGAAAGATCGACGGGTACGCGCTCATCCAGAATACCATCGGCAAACATCGCCCCATTACGTACATGGTAGGCGTTGATTCGGCAGGCGAAGTTTCGAACTTTGAAGTGCTGGTGTACCGGGAAGCCCGGGGTAACGAGATCGCCACGAAACGCTTCAATTATCAGTACCAGGGAAAAAACATCGCGGACCCGATACGGATCAATCGCGATATCATTAATATCACCGGAGCCACGATGTCGGTACGGTCCGCGAGCGCGGGTGTGAAACGCGTGCTCGTTCTGGTGAATGAATTCTATTTGAAGCCTCGTGGGCTTGGCCGCGACGTCCTTGCGTCCAACAAGCAAGAAAAAGGATTCTTTGAAACCCTCTTGGGGCTCTAAAGAAGAGAGTGACGCTGGATTCCCGCTTCCGCGGGAATGACAAATTCTGATACTAATGACAGACGGGGCTCAATGACAGAAGGAGGTCAGGGCTCTACGTGAAGATGCTTTTACAATGCGGAATTTCAATACCCGGTTTCGGCTACGCGACACCGACCGGCAGATCCGGCTGGTGTACACGTGGTTTTTGCTCCTGATGTTCGTGGGATTCGTCTTCACCTTTATCTGGGCACACAGTATGACCGACCTGACACCGAAAGGCATAGCCCAACATTACCGGGGATCCGCTGATAATTTCGGCGAGCCCATGTCGTTCGGGCAATTGGCCGAAACCACGCACTTTCATTTATTCACGATACCCGTCGTGTTCCTGATCATGGTTCACGTGTTGTATTTGACCATGGCCAGCCCTCTTGTCAAGGCATTGACCACGTGGATGGCCTTTGTGGGCGTGACGTTGGATCTCGTGTCGCCGTGGCTGATCACCTACGTGTCTCCCCTCTTCGTGTTGACGCTGTTGACCGGCGACGTTCTCATGACGGTTACGTTTTTGATCATGTTTGCGATTCCCATGTACGAAATGTGGGTCTTGAATCACCCCTTCATGATGCGAGGAGATTCTGAGTAACGGATAAACATTTCTGACTGGCCCTTCATTGCTATTCGTCACGCCCGAGACTGTAAGTCCAGAGCCCAAGCATGCAGCTTGCATCCTTGGGCTTTTTTGTTGAAGGAGTGGAGAAAACCCCGCTCCTTAATGCCGGGAGGCAACCTCCTCCTGAAAAGCCTCCCGGCCCCCCTTTATTCATCCGTGAAAAAGAGTAGAGACCAAACACGATTCTTCACCGTCAATCGTCATCTTGCAGGAATCGATCGACCCGTTCCTTCAACCTCGTTTGAATGGATTCGCACGTCGTAGCGTCTTCGACTTTGCTGCCGTTTCGTTCCGTGACGTGGAACACGTCCACGACTTGGTCAAGGCGCGTTCCGATCTTGGCCGAATGAACCGAGAGCCCGAGGTCGTACAGCGTTTTGGCGATCTCGTGCAGCAGGCCCTGTTTGTCATCGGCAAACACGTCGATCACGGTAAAGTGGTCCGACGTATCATTGTCGATTTTGACCTCGGTGCGATTCCGGCGAATCGGCATTTGGCTCCGAAATGACACACGTCGATTCTGTTCCATAAAGGCTTCGATTGAGAGTTCTCCCTTCAACACGCTGACGATCGCCTTCCCGACTTTATCCAACCGCGCCGGCGTCGGCTCGCCGCTGAAATCAGGGTCCTTAACCAAAAACGTATCCACCACGATGCCGTCGGGTCTTGTCACGATCTGGGCATCGAGCACGCGCAGGCCCTTGGCGGCCAACACGCCCGTCAGCTTCATAAACATGCCGGACGTCACGGAGTCAAAGGTAATTAACGAATATTCACAGACCTTGAGTTCCCGGTTGTACTTGGATTCGACCCTGGGACGTTCCGGGGTCAAGGACCGGATGACGGAAAGGTGGGCAATAATTCGATCTTTGGCCGTTCCGGAAAGATAGCGCGCCGGAAAGGTTTCCAATTGGCTCTTGACCCATTCACGGTTCGGAGGAGCCTGTGTTTTCCAAGCCGCCAGGACCTCGTTGGTGACGTGGTCGACATCCGAAGCGGATTCCACCCGTTTACTCTTCCCGGAAACTTCGGGAAGCGCCAGAAGATATAATTCGATCAGCAACGCTTCCTTCCATTTTGTCAGCACGTCCGGTCCCACAGCCGCAATGTCCGCGGCAGTCAGGAGCAAAAGTTGTTTCAATCGTTCGGGACCGCCCACGGTCCGACTAAACGTCAGCCGCACTTTTTCATCGTGAGGGTCCCGTCGAAAGGCCGTATTCGCCATCAGCAGGTGCTCATGAACCAGGAACTCCAAAGTCCGGGATTCTTCTGCGTCGAGTCCCAATCTGACGGATACGTCCTGGGCAATCTTTTTGCCGACTTCGCTGTGATCTTCAGGGAGTCCTTTCCCCACGTCGTGAAGCAGTACGGCCAGGTGCAGGAGATCCTTCTCTTGAATTTCCCGGTACACCTTGCCCAACGTTCCGGGTTGTTTCCCCAACGTTTCAACTTTCTTCACGGCCAGAAGACTGTGCTCGTCAACCGTATATTTGTGGTATTGGTTGAATTGCATGAGGCCTCGAACACGGGCAAAAGCCGGGACCAGTTTTTCCAAAACCCGCGCCTGGTGCATCAACGTCAAGGTGTCGGCAACCGCCTCGGGTCCCGACAATATTTCTCGAAACCGCCGGCTCACGGCCGGCGAAGCGAACGGGTGATCGGGCATGCTTTCCATATGGCGATGAATCTCTTCCAGCACCAGGCCGTCAATCGGCACTCCTTGTTTCTGCGCAACCTGAAAGAGGCTCAAGAGATGCTCGGGATCATCAAGGATCTGCATGAGTTTTTCATCATGGATGGAAAGCCTCCCGTCAACCGTCTGAAAACAACCATCGATCAACGGAGCAGGCCACAGTCTTCTGAGACGAGTCCATAAATTTGTGGAACCGGCACGCTCTACAAATCGCATCGCACGATGATGAATGCCGGTGGTCAGACGGTAATACTGCTGCATGAACTGTTCGACTCCCAGCAGATGAGGTTCATCCCGATAGCCGAACTCTTGAGCCATGCGTACTTGTTCATCGAACGATAATATTTCCTGCGCGCGACCTGCACCCAAATGGAGCAAAGCGCGCACCCTGAACAAAAACTCTCTCGCTTCGAGCAACGCCACGTAATCCTGGTGTGCCAATACTCCACGGTCGACCAACTCCTGCAACGTGGAGGCCTGGTACCTGGCCATGCCGATCCATTGGAGCAAGTGGACGTCTCTCAACCCGCCCTTGGTTTTCTTGATATTCGGTTCCAGGAGAAACACGGTCGAGCCGAATTTGGCATAGTCCTGCTCCCGCTCTTCGAGCTTTTCACGGATAAAACTCCCCACTCGTCTTCCAAGTACGCGCTTGGCAAACCGTCGCTGAAATTCCTGAAAAACCGCCGGACTGCCGACCAAAAACCGCGATTCCATCAGCGCGGTTTTGGCTGATAAATCTCCCCCCGCAACGACCATACAATCGTGAATCGACCGGACACTATGCCCCACCTGAAACCCCAAATCCCACAAATGGTGAAACACCTGTTTGGAAAGATCCTGGACGATCGTTGCGCCGCCGGTGCGATAGAGCATCATGACGTCGATATCGGAATAGGGTGACAGTTCACGTCGCCCGTACCCGCCCACCGCCACCAGACAACAGTGCTGCATGCCCGAAGGCGCATCGCCGCTCAGCTGCCTGACTACGCTTCGATATCTGCCGATCAGGACCGTATCCACGAGGGAGGTAAAATCCGATACGACTTCCGTCCCTGATGCCCCCTCCCGTAAGCGGCCGAGCATGCCTTCACGACGCGCCTCGAGGACGGCTTGTGTTGAGGGCACACCCGCTTGAGATGAATCCACTGCTTGTTCCATACGCTCTTGATTCACGGACGTACTCCCGTGCCGTTGCCGTGCACCACGCTCCTGATTTTCTCGTATACCGGCTTGAACATTGTGAGTCAATGCTTGACGTATCGGTTGGTAATCGGCATCCGTCGATCTTTCCCAAGCGCCTTTTCCGTGATTTTGATCCCGATCGGAGCCTGGCGGCGTTTATATTCGCTATGGTCTACCATGGCCATCACGCGCTTGATGGTTTGCAGGGGAAAACCCTTGCCGGCAATTTCCTGAACGGAACGTTCTTGTTCAACGTACGCCTCCAGGATGGGGTCAAGAACTTCATAGGGCGGCAAGGCATCCTGATCCGTTTGACCGGGCTTGAGCTCGGCCGACGGAGCCCGGTCGATGATCCGTTGAGGGATTACGGTCGTGCCATGGGCATCAACGGCCTTGCTGTTCCGATACCGGGCCAGGTCATAGACCAGGATTTTGGATACGTCTTTGATCACGGCAAAACCACCGGCCATGTCACCGTACAAAGTGGCATACCCCACGCTCATTTCGCTCTTGTTGCCGGTCGTCAAGACCAAATGGCCGAATTTGTTGGACAGAGCCATCACAAGGGTGCCACGGATGCGAGCCTGGAGATTTTCTTCCGTGACATCGGGCGCGCGTTCTCCGAACGTTGAAGACAAGGCCCGGACGTATTGTTTCCAAAGACGCGTAATCGGAAGAGTCAATAACCAAACGTTCAAAGCCTTCGTCAAGGCTTTGGCGTCAACGCGGCTTTCCCGCGAGGTAAACGGTGAAGGCATGAACACCCCCGTCACCCTGTCCGGGCCGAGGGCATCGGAGGCAATCACCGCGGTCAGGGCCGAATCGATCCCTCCGCTGACGGCAACCAAGACGCGTTGGAAACGGTTCTTCCGTACGTAGTCGCGCACGCCCGTCACCAGGGCCTGATAGATTTCTTCCAAATCATGAGGCAAGATCGGAGTTTTCAACCGCACGGGCTTGTTCGGTTTCCGCCGTATCACCGGAGCAAGTCGGACTCGCTTCACGGGATACCGTTGCATGGCCCGTTTCCCCTGACCCGCGGGGCGCGTCTTCCGTGGGCCGTCGAACGACAGATCGGCCACCAGCAGTTCTTCTTCAAACGCCCCGGCACGCGTGATGACCTTGCCCCTTCGATCGACGATCATACTGTTTCCGTCGAAGACGACTTCGTCCTGCCCCCGACCATATTGGTATAACTCACCACCACGTCATTCTCTCTGGCGCGTTGCACCAACATGCGTTCCCGCGTTCGGACTTTTCCCACGTGATAGGGTGAGGCATTGATGTTCAGGATCAATTGCGCGCCGCCGACAAATACCTGGTCACGAGTGGGCCCCCCGGCGTACCAGATATCCTCACAGATGTTCACGCCAAACCGCACGCCTTGAACTTGGCAGACCAACGCCTTCTTGCCTGGCGAAAAATACCGGCTTTCGTCGAACACCCCGTAATTCGGCAGGAACGTTTTTTGGCAGGTAGCCACGACCTGCCGGTCATGAATCACCGCCGCCGCATTGAACACGTGCCGGAGTCCCGAGGGAACGACGAACGGAGCCGCATCCCGTAAACGAATTCTTCCCCCCTCTTCAAGGTATCCGACGACCACGGTGAGGTCCCGGCACTGCTTGGTCAGCCATTGGAGGGCGTGATTCGTGTCGCGGAGAAAACTTGGGCGTAAGACCAGATCTTCCGGAGGATAGCCGGTGATCGCGAGTTCCGGGAAAACGACAAGATCCGCTCCCTCCCTGCGCGCACGTTTCACCCATTTGTCCATCGCACGCACGTTCCCATCCACGTCGCCCACGACGGGATTCATTTGAACCATGGCAATTCGGCAAGTTTGCATCGAAAAAAAAACGTCCTCTTCCCTTCCGGGGAAGGAGGACGCCTTTGTCCCAACAACCATCAAACGTGCATGAGTCGTCTGTTGAGCTTGTACCAGCGATTCGGACGGCTGTCAAGAGAACAGAATGGAACAACAATCGTTGTTCCCTACTGATCCATGGATCCACCCTCCAATTCTCCGGCCAGAATGATGGCCTCGGCAATCTCCCGCATGGACTTTCGCATGTTCATGCTTTGACGCTGGAGCAACCTGAACGCGTCGGCTTCCGACAATTTGCGAGAATGCATGAGGTACCCCTTGGCTCGTTCAACGAGTTTTCTGACGGTCAGGGCTTCCTGCATTTCAAATGATTTTTCCATGAGACGAGTATGTTGAATGGCCACCGCCGCCTGATTGGCAATGGCCTGCATGATTTTGATTTCCTTGTCGTCAAACGCATGTAATGAGGAGGTGTAGGTATTGAGTACGCCAATGACTTTTTCCTTGCTCATCATGGGCACCGATAATAACGAGCACAACGATTCCCGTTTGGCCAAATCCTGGTAGAAAAATTCTTTTTCCTTCTTCACGTCGGACACGTAAATCGGCCGTTGTTCCTTGACCGCCCGCCCGCTGATGCTTTGGCCGATTTTGAGCGGAGGTTTGCGACGATAGGCTTCGCTCAGGCTCTGGGTTGCCGCAATACGCAGCCGCTGGTTCTCCTCGTCCACCAACATGAGGGAACAGATCGTCGAATCCATCATCTGCGCCGTCGTCATCACGATCAATTGCAACACTTCCTCGATCACGCGATTGGAGGCGACGGTTTCCGACACCTGGGACAGGGTATCCAGCTGTACCGTTTGCCGCCTCATTTCGTCATACAGGCGAGCGTTCTCAATGGCGCCACCGACCTGGTTCGCGATGGTCGACAGCAGCGCCAGTTCGGCGTCCTGATACCGCCTCGCCCGTTTGTGTTGAACGTTAATGACCCCGATGACGTTGCCTTTGGTCACGACCGGAAGCGACACAAACGCCTGGTACCGGTCTTCCGGCAGATTGTGAAATAACTTGAACCGCGGATCATCACTCGCGTTGCGGGGAATGACCACCGGCACCCTTTCTTGGGCCACCCAGCCCGTAATCCCTTCTCCCAATCCCACGGAAATCCGGCCGATGAGCTTGGGATGGGGATTCTTGGATGATCGCAGGACGAGTTCATCCCGATTCTCCGAGACCAGATACAACAAACAGGAATCGGCTTTCGTGACTTCGACCACCACCTCGACGATATGTTTGAGAACGGCTTCCAAATCGAGCGTGCTGCTGATCGACTCGCTGATCCGGTACAGCACTTCCACTTCCCGCGTTCTTTCGCGAAGGACGGCCTTCACGTCCGGCTTGGACCGCTTGGGGGATTCCTTTTTCGGAGTCATCTCACAATCTCATGCAGGGCCCTCTCCCCTTGCGGGAAAGGGTTGGGGTTGGGTGGGTGGGGGAGCATGTTCAACTGACCTGCGCATACCACTGTCTCACCGCGCGCGGTTCAAGCGGCAGGACTTGAACGTTCCCTATCGACCGGGGAAGTACGCAATGGATGGTGCCACCCGCCACCTTTTTATCATGTCCCATGGCCCCCCAGAATTTCGAAAAACTGTGGGCCGGCATCCGCACGGGAAGGCCAGTCCGCTGTATCAGGACACGTTGCCTGTCCACCACGGCTGCCGAACACAACTCCAAATGATGAGCCAGAAGGGCTTCATACACCATACCGATTCCCACGGCCTCGCCATGGATATACTTTCGGTACCGGCTCAGGGATTCCAACGCGTGACCGATCGTATGTCCGTAATTCAAGATCCGACGCAGACCCGACTCCCGTTCGTCTTTGGCCACCACCCTCGCTTTGATCTCACAACAACTCTTCACGACCGTTTGGACGTCCGTTTCCCGCATGTCGAGAATGTGTTCCATCCGGTCCTCCAAAAACGCGAAAAATTTTCTATCGGCAATGACCCCGTATTTAATCACTTCGGCCAACCCGGCCAACCATTCCCGCCTGGGGAGGGTTTGCAACGTATTCGTATCGGACACCACGAGCGCCGGCTGGTAAAACGCGCCGATCAGATTCTTCCCGGAGGGATGATTGACCCCGGTTTTCCCGCCCACACTGGAATCCACTTGCGCCACCAGTGTGGTAGCCACTTGAACAAAGGGGATGCCCCGAAGGTACATCGACGCGGCAAAGCCCGTGATGTCGCCAATGACCCCTCCACCCAACGCCACGAGCGCGGACCGGCGTTCGAAGCGATGCTTGACCAATTCATCGATGATGTATGAGGCCCACCGAAGCGTTTTGGTCCGCTCGCCTTCCGGAATGCTGACCACGTGACAGGTGAAGCCCGCCTTGACGATCGCCCGTTTGAGCGATGCCCCATACAAACGATCCAGCGTCGGATTGGTCACGACGCCGACTTTTCCGGACAGTCCCAATGCTTGTAAATACTCTCCTATCCGGTGAAGGCTGCCGGGAGCGATCACGATGTCGTAGCTTCGCTTGCCGAGACCGACTTTGACGATTTGGTTGGAATGGGTCATGCGCAACCCTGCATTCGGCTTCTCCGGTTGAACGATGCCATCGGTTGACGTTGCTTGAAGAGGCTCAAAAATTCTTCACGTATTCCTGGTAGGCGTCGAAATTTCGTTTCATTTCATCGACGTTGTCGCCGCCGAACTTTTCCAACATGGCATTGGCCATTTCATAGGCGATCACGGCTTCCCCCACCACGCCGGCGGCGGGAACCGTACAAATATCGGAACGTTCCACCGTGGCTTCAAACGGTTTCTTGGTCTGGATATCCACGCTGTTTTTCGGTTGATACAAGGTGGCAATCGGTTTCATGGCGACCCGCACGACAATGGGTTGTCCGTTCGTAATGCCGCCTTCCAAACCACCGGCATGATTGGTCTTTCGTGCAAAGCCCGGTTTGATTTCACTGGGATAAATGTCGTCGTGCACTTCAGATCCCAGGCGACAGGCGGACTCGAAACCCATGCCGATTTCAACGCCTTTCATGGCTTGGATACTCATGGCCGCCATGGCCAACCGTGCACTCAAGCGCCGATCCCACTGCGCGTAACTGCCCAATCCAATGGGAGGATTGGTCACAACCACCTCGAAGACTCCACCCAAGGAATCGCCGTTACGTTTTGCCGATTGGATCTGCTCGATCATCCTTTCATTCGCTTCCGGATCAGGACACCGAACCTGAGACTGCTCAGCCAGTTCATACGCCGCCACGGGATCATCCACCGCTGGAATCGCCACCGAGCCGATGCGGGCCGTATAACTCACCACCCGCATGTCGAATTGCGACAAGAGGGCCTTGGCCACGCCACCAAGGGCCACCCGGATAGCCGTTTCTCTCGCACTCGCCTTTTCGAGCACGTTGCGAATGTCCCGATGTCCGTATTTGATGGCCCCCACCAGGTCGGCGTGCCCGGGTCGCGGACGGGTCACGACGCGTTCTTCCGATGGGGGACCAGGTTCGGCCGCCATGATCTCCTGCCAATTTTCCCAATCCCGATTGCGAACCAAAAGGCCCAACGGATTGCCCAACGTTTTGCCTTTTCGGACGCCGCAGTAAAATTCCACCTGATCCTTTTCAATTCGCATCCGGCCTCCGCGGCCATACCCGCCCTGCCTTCTCGCCAGATCCTGATTGATCATTTCCGCAGTGAGCGGAAGCCCGGCCGGGACCCCTTCCAACACGGCCATCAAGCCCTTTCCATGGGATTCACCGGCATTCAGATAACGCAACATGTTACACCTTCATCCAACCGAGTGTTCAGGAATTCCCTTCGGAACGCGGTTCTCCAATGTCCCGTTCCTCGTCCAACCAATATGTTTTCTCCGCTTGAGGCTTTGCCGCGTCCCCTATCGCCGAAAGAGTCACCCCTTGCTCCGTGATGCGTTTCACGATTCGGGAATACGCCGAAATGACTTGTCCCGGCATGACAATGAGTCGCTCCCCGCCCTCGAATTCCAATACGGCCCAACGGCCTTGAGCGGATGACATGGTCCCGACAACCTTCACGGTTTGAGGGCTCTTGTCCGGTCCCTGCACGGAAGACCCCACGGGCGTTTGGATCACCGCTGTCGGAACAAAAGGATCGCGATAGTGATCCGAGCGATACCGGAACGCGGTTGTTGGCTCTTGCGCGTCTGCTACCACCGGCTCCCCCGGCCCTGCATGGACTGGGGTCCAGGCAACGCTTCCACACACAACGAACATGAGCACGGCACGCATCATGAAGTTGCGCCTCTACCCTGTGATTGTTCCGGCAATGGACTCCTCCCCTGTTCGACCGCAGCCGCCTGAAAGCCCGTCAATTCAATGGAGGCTTGAATGGGATGCTCCGGGCGTGCCTCACGCCGTTCCCGGGCGTGGAAGTCCAGCGACTTCAACGTCAACTTGTTCGGAAGCGTTTGAAGCTCTTCGAGAAAGTGGGCGAGCGCATGATACCCTCCCTCTGCGTGAAGCCGAAGCGTGACGCGATGCAAGTCCCTTTCCGGACGCGGGACAGGCTCTTCGGACTCCCAGGACGTGAGTGCCACGTCAACCGATTGCGCTTTGTCCAGGATGCCCGCGAGTATGTGATCCATGGACACCGCCAATACTCTTTTCCGTGTTTCGGTCTGGCTGGTCAAGGTGGCGATTTCTTCTTTGAGAGTTTCAGATCGACGGTCCTCTTTCATCGTTGCCAGTTGATGATCCAATGATCGAAGGGTTTGTTCAAACGCCTGAGTGCGTTGCCGTTGCGGTTCCACGATGAATTGATACAGGATGATCGACGTCAACCCTGCAAAGAGAAGGAGGACCATGACCTTTTGGGTCATACGCGTGTCTTCCACCCAATCAAGAATTCGTTCGACCATGATCCCGCGGCCCCATCAATACGTTTATTGAAAATTGAAAGAGGTCTGGCTGCTGCACATGAGGCCCGGCGTCGAGGACGCCGACCGGCCCAAGCCTTTCGTTCTTTTCGAAATCCTTTGCCAGTTTCAACACGTCCTGGAGGGAACGGGCAATACCCGACAATGTGACCTTTTCATCCTTTGCCTGAAGGTGCAGCAACCACACGTCCAGAGGATCAATGACCCGGCTGATGACCGACAGCAGGTGAACGGGGCTATCCAACTCACTCGTCAAGGCCTTGACTCTTTCCTGTTCGGCGACCATGGCTTGCCGCCGTTCTTCCAGCGCCAAAACCTCCTGTTGCGTTTCTTGCAGCAACGCGACACGGGACTGTTTGGCTTGCATTTCCCGTTCAAGCCGTTGCGTCACCTGATTGACATCGATGGCGATCCACCCCCAAAACGCACAGACGCTTGCCAGGACGCAGAACCCCGCGAACAACTCCGACTTGGCGCGTCTCCGCACCAGACGGTCATCGTGTCGTTGGCCTCTGAGTAAATTAATGCTGACCATGGTTGTCCTGATGAAGGGCCAACCCGACGGCCACTCCTCCGAGATGGGCCGCAGCTAACAGTCGATCCCGATGATCTGCCGAACATTCGATTTCGTCAAAAGGATTGAACCGGAGAGCCGGAATTCCCAAGCCGTCGTGTAACGCACTTTGCAACCGTGGATTGTTCGATTGGCCTCCGCACAGAAACAGCTTTTCCACGTCGAGTTCCGGGTGGCGCTCCAGGACAGACTCAAAACAGCGTTTGATTTCCCTTACGGCCTCCGCCATCGCCGATGGATTCTCCGGGGAATCGGTTCCAGTCTGGAACGAACCGTGCCCGGCCGCGCCCTCGCCAGCTACCGCGTCAACAGTAGTCAGACTAGATGACGTTTCCGCAAAGATTACGTCGCGGACCACGAGGGGCTGTTCATCGGCGACGAAGACGATATTCATTCCACTGGCTCCCACGTTGACAATGGCAACCGACTTTCCCCGGGAGGCCTGACGTGTACGCATCATCGTCTTCATCAACGCAAGACCATCGACGTCACACACGATCGGATGAACCCCGATTTCTTCCAACAGCGTCTTGCGACTTTCAACCACCTGCTGCTTGGCGGCCACCAGCAACAGGTCCATCTCCTCCGGGGCGGATTGCGGTTGAGGCAGAATCCAATAATCGAAATAAATGTCATTCATGGCGTAAGGAATGTATTGGTGGCCTTCCCACGTCAAGTATTCATCAAGGGCATCCGCCTTGACACCGGACACGCGTATCCGCTTGACCATCACCGATGGTCCGGATACGGAGATGGCAACGGGACTGCCTAGCAGATCACATTCTTGAAGCAGATCGCTGAGTGCGGCTTTGAGCCGGGAGGAATGGTGGATCGAGTCCTCTTCCACAACCGCTGATTCGAGACGACGTACGCCAAATCGTTTGAGACGATACCGGCCGGCACGTTGCTCAAGCTGGATCAGTTTGATCGTGGAAGATCCGATGTCCAACCCGACACGGGTTTGCGGTCGTGAAAACACCTCGGCCCATTTCCGGAGTCGCTTCCTCATCGGCTGTCAATGGCGAGGGTTCGCCTGCCGTCGCAAGCAATATCCCTGACGTTCCGCTTAAAGGATTTAACCCTACACTGTTCTCAATTGACCGTCAAACAATGGCGATTCGGCTCACCTGCCGATGAAATTTCTTATCAAGGGGACCGTGACGGTTATCGCGATGTGTCTATGCAGCATTCGAGACAGGAAGAGTCCGCAGTGTGGAAAAGGGCCTGGCCGGAATACACGCCACGTCAATATTCCGAACGATCCAGGTCCCGGTGGCTGAGGGTGACATTGTAGCCTAACAAGGCGAACAGCTCCTTCACCTTGTTGGCAATCGCGACGGAACGATGCCTTCCGCCCGTACAACCGATGGCGATGGTCAAATAGCTCCGTCGTTCTCGCTCGAACAGTGGAAGGAGAAAGGCGAAAAAATTCCTCATATGTTCGAGAAAACCTTGTGCCTCTTTGTTATCGAGCACGTACTGCTGAATGTTTTTTTCATTTCCCGTTAACGACTTCAACTCGGGAACGAAGTGTGGATTTTGCAAAAATCGGACGTCAAATACGAGGTCGGCTTCGTAGGGCACGCCAAACTTGTAGCCGAACGTCATTACGGATACCTTCATCGAGTGCCGATGCTCATGGTCGCCGTACTGCTGCACCATCCAATCGCGAAGTTCATGGACGGTCAACTCCGACGTATCCAAGACCCGATCGGCACGAGCACGTAATTCACCAAGGCGCTGCCGTTCGAGCCGGATCCCCTCAAGCACGGACTGCCGGGGCAGGAGCGGATGAGGTCGACGCGATTCAGAAAATCGACGAGTCAAGACCTCGTCATTCGCTTCCAAATACAACAGTTCCACGACGGAGACGTTCGCTTGGAGCCGTTCAAGATTTTCGGAAAAATCCAAAAAGAATTCGCGTTCGCGAATATCGACACACAAGGCAATCTTTCGAACCGTGTGACTGCGTTGGCTGCAAAATTCTGCGAATGAAAGGAACAGCGCCGGAGGGAGGTTGTCTACGCAGAAGAACCCTATATCTTCGAGACATTTCAGGGCTTGGGTTTTTCCGGAACCGGACAAACCGCTGACGATCACGAGATGGAGTGAACGTTCCGATCCGGTATCAGCCACGGCGACCTACGAGGCGTCTTTTCATCGACACAAGCGGCAAACCGTAGGATGATAATGCCATCACGGTAGGGCGAGTCAGTAGGTCCGTTTTCGCTGGCTGGCCGGGGCAATATTAAGTTCCGCCCGATATTTGGCGACCGTCCGCCTGGCCATGACAATCCCCCTGGCGCGCAACCTCGAGACAATTTCCTGATCTTTCAACGGTTTCCCGGGATTTTCCTGCCCGACCATTTCACGGATCAACTCACGAACGGTGATTGAGGATAAATCTTCAGCACCCGGTTCCGCCCGTTGAATGCCGGCGTTGAAGAAAAATTTCAGTTCCAACATGCCCTGGGGGCAATACATGTATTTGTTCGTCGTTACCCGACTGATGGTCGACTCATGCATACCCACGTCTTCAGCCACTTGTTTCAGCACGAGTGGTTTCAAGTACTGAATGCCTTTTTCCAAAAAGGCTTCCTGGAATGTAATTAAACTTCCAACCACTTTCAGAATCGTTTTGTTTCTCTGCTCAAGACTGCGCATAATCCACTGAGCCCCACGCAGTTTGTCCTCTAAGTATGCCTTCGTCGTGTCTCCATCTTTGCGGTTCGTTCCCAATATCTCCGTATAATACGGATTGATACGCACACGAGGCATTCCCTCATCGTTCAGAAGGACCCGCCATTCGCCTTCGTCTTTGAAGACAAACACGTCGGGCACAATCACCTGGTTGTTGTCGGAACAATAGGGACGTCCCGGCTTGGGCTCCA
The DNA here is from genome assembly GCA_965204475.1 of Nitrospirales bacterium. Lineage (GTDB taxonomy): Bacteria > Nitrospirota > Nitrospiria > Nitrospirales > UBA8639 > Bin75. The sequence continues at coordinate 208,304 of OZ241988.1, read as the reverse complement.
GTCCTTCAATGACATGCACGGCCTCAACGATCTCTTCAACGGACCTGCCGACGGCTTTCGCAACAGTGGGGTATCGTTTTTTCTGAAGGTCGTGCAAATGGCTCTTGATGATCAGCTCGAGAAGTGACTCCTGGCGGGCGGCGCCATGAACGTATCCGTTGCCAACGGGGTTGTGAAGGTGGCGAAGCTGAATCAACAAACATTCCTGAAGATCCCGGGCTGCCACGCCGATAGGATCGAACGTTTGAATCAAGGATAAAACAGAATCAACTTTCTTGACGGATACCCGAGCTTCTTCGGCAATTTCCTCGATCGACGCGCGAAGATACCCGTCTTCATCGAGATTGCCGATGATCATATGGCCGATGGCCTTTTCTTCTTCATCTTCGGAAGAAAGCCGCAACTGCCAAAGCAGGTGATCTTCCAAGGTAGCCGGTTTGGTCAACGTTTGGTCATAAGACGGGAAATCTCCTTCCTGGAACGCTTCGTACACCCCACCCCCGGGTCGCCAATCACTCTCAAAATAGTCTTCCCACCCTCCCGGCGAGAGCGGTTCGGAAAGTTCATCGGCCTCTCCTGATTCGATCTCGCCGTCGGTAACACCGGCGCCGGCCTCAGAATCCCCGACGACTTCTTCTTTTCTTTCAGCGACAGTCTCTTCCGGTGTCGGCCCATCGCCCTCATCCACGTCGGATCCCAACTCTTCAAGAAGTGGATTTTCCAGCAAATGTTGGGTGAGCACCTGCTGCAGTTCCATTCTGGATAACTGCAGGAGTTTGATGGCTTGTTGAAGTTGGGGCGTCATCACCAACTTCTGACTGAGCCGAAGATCGAGTTTGAGTTCCATCGCCGTTATCCGGGCAGACCCTAAACGTTCAGAGCCGAAAGCGTTCGCCTAAGTAGATTTCTCTGACCTTGGGGCTCCTGACTATGGCATCTGACGTGCCTGCCTCAAGGATCGTTCCTTCATTAATAATATATGCCCGATCGGTTATGGAAAGCGTTTCTTGCACATTGTGATCCGTCGTCAGAATCCCGATGTTTTTTCTTTTTAGGGACTGAATGATTTTTTGAATGTCTGCGACCGCAATGGGATCAATCCCGGCAAAGGGTTCATCCAACAACAAAAAGCGGGGAGTCGTGGCCAAGGCTCTCGTGATTTCCAACCGACGACGCTCTCCACCGGACAGCGTGAAGGCTTTGCTTTTTCGAATATGGGCTAACCCGAGTTCGTTCAATAAACTCTCCAAGCGTGCCTGACGCTCATCACGGGAAATGTCCAGGGTCTCCAAGACGGCACAAATATTATCTTGAACGGATAATCGACGGAAAACTGAAGCTTCTTGCGGGAGATACCCAATGCCCCGGCGGGCCCTCTGGTACATTGGCAAGGCAGTGATGGGATCTTGATTTAAGAGAATCTGTCCATGATCAGGCTGGCAAAGGCCAACCACCATGTCGAAAATTGTCGTTTTCCCTGCTCCATTCGGCCCCAATAACCCGACAATTTCTCCTGACTGAACTTCTAACGAGACGCCTCGCACGGCATCCCGACCTTTAAAACTTTTGCGTAGTTCCTTGACGGAAAGCCTGGAGTGCGCCATGACGGGCTGTAACGGTTCAACGATTGTCCACGGCCTGACGGCCACTACTCTTCGAGGATCACCACATGGGATCCGCCCTCGACGACGCTTCGTTCTTCCTTTAAAAACATGGTCATTTGGGAGCCCTGGATCTTAGTCCCACCTTGCCAGGCCACCGGCGATTCCGTCAGGACGAGTTTTTCTTCATCTTTGTCATACAACGCGCGCCCACAGGTCGCCTTCCCATCCGATTTCTCAATGACCACTTTGCCGCTGGCCTCGATGCGGTCAACCTGATGCGCGGTCGCCCCTTCCGTTTGCCGGCTTCCGTCTTGCGCGCCCTTTTTGAACGTCACCACCATGTGTTCGGACCGCATAACGAAATTCCCTTTCTTGAGTACCACCGTTCCTTCAAAGATCGTCTGTCTGGATTTTCCTTGGAAGGTCATCGTCTCTGAAGTAATCGTCGTTTGATCTTTTTTCTCGGCAAAAGCGAAAGGGATTGCCTGCACCGACAAGAGACCACAAACCAGCATTGCAATGAGAATCGGATGACCGTATTCAAGACGTAATTTGAACGTGGACATCATCGAGCACTCCTAATTTTTCTGTTTTCAACTCTGCAACCAAACCGTTACCCGTTATGACTAATCCGGGACCGTGTATAGTCACTGGCCTGTCCGTGCTGATTGTCTGCTCCGCATCCACCCAGTGTACGTGAGGGGTTAGGATTGTGTATCCATTGACCAAGTCAATCGCAATCAATTCATCCTCATTGCGCAGATCAAAATCGCCGCTGGCCGTATTGATCGTTCCTTCTTCAGCCTCCAACTCCATGTTTTGCCCTGCCTTGCCGAACAAGCGAACCTGAACCCGTTTCAACAGCACGTGCTGCTCGGACTCATGGCTTTCGGCTTTTTGGGCTTCCACCTCCCACTGGACCCGCCCGTCCTCGGTTTGCCGGTAAACAAAACCCTCTATGCCTGCATCGGTCGTTTCAAAGACCGGTTCCGTCACCACCGAAAGGGGATGATTGGACTGCACTTGCTGCATGAGGACATACCCGAGAAAGCCAGCCAAACACAGGGTCATTCCCCTTAAAATCCATCGAATCCATGAGCGAAACATACGTAGGCACGTCAATGAGGGCTTGGAAGGAACCTGAAACACAATACCATACGCCCCCAACCAAGTAAACTAAACGGTCGTTGAGATGCGCTGATGTTTGACTATGAATGGGAAAACTGCGGGGAGCAGGCCGACAGGACTCCCACAAGACCGGACACGTGAGGAGGAAAGAAGTGCAAAAAAGCCTATGACGCCTTTTCTTCGGTCACCGGTTCGTCAACGTCCTCACTCACCGGCCCGCGTTCGATCAACTCAACAGCCACAAGTTCCGCGGCATCCCCGGGGCGCCGTCTCGTCGGAATGATCCGGACGTACCCTCCGGACCGGCGATTGAATCGTCCGGCAACGTCGCTGAACAATTTGGAGACGACATCCTTTTTTCGGATAAAATCCAAGGCTTGCCTGCGCGCATGCAGGGAACCCTCTTTCCCCAGGGTGATCATTTTCTCAGTGAGGCCACGAAGCTCTTTGGCTTTGGCTTCCGTGGTCTCGATACGTTCGTGTTCCAGTAACGAGGTCACCAGGTTCCGAAACATCGCGTGTCGATGTTTGGTATTTCGTCCTAATTGTCTGCCTTTTTTTCGATGTCGCACGACGCGGCTCTCTTGATAAAATGTTAATGCGATTGGTTGTTGGTCTGCACGAGATTTTCTCTTCTGAGGCCCAAGCTCAATCCCATTTCGGCCAACACTTCCTTGATTTCATTGAGAGATTTTTTTCCGAAGTTTTTGGTTTTCAGCATCTCGATTTCCGTCTTCTGCACGAGGTCTTCAATGGTTTTGATATTCGCATTTTTCAGACAATTCGCCGCACGCACGGACAACTCCAATTCATTGACGCTTCGAGAAAGATGTTTATTCAATTCGGCTTGCGTTTCCTCATACGCGGAATCATGCTCCACTTCTTTCATTTCTTCGCTGGGAATGCAAATGGCCAAATGCTCCCGAAGAATAGAGGCCGACGAAGAAACCGCCTCTTGCGGGGTGATGCTGCCATCGGTCCAAATCTCAAGATTCAATTTGTCATAATCGGTCACACGACCGACCCTGGCATTTTCCACGTGAAAGTTCACGCGCTTAATTGGGGAAAAAATTGAATCCACCGGGATGACGCCAATAGGCAACCCTTCTTCTTTATTGCGTTCAGCCGGCACGTACCCGCGTCCCGGCTTGACGATCAATTCCATGTCAAGCACACCATCTTTGTCCAACGTCGCGATATGCAGTTCCGGATTTAAAATGGTGATATCCGCGTCATGCTGAATATCGGCGGCGCACACTTCACCCGGCCCTTTCTTCTTCAACCGCATCGCTTTCGATTTGTCGGTATGAAGTTTGAGCCGAAGATTTTTGACGTTCAAGATGACAATGGTCACGTCTTCCGTAACGCCGGGAAGGGTGGAAAATTCATGAAACGACCCTTCGATCTTCACCGAGGTCACGGCCGCACCGGTTAACGAGGACAATAACACGCGTCGCAAGGAGTTCCCGACCGTGGTCCCAAACCCGCGTTCAAACGGCTCCGCCGTAAACTTCCCATAGGTGGACGAGGCAGTTTCCTTTTCCAATTCCAGTCGCATCGGCAACTGAAAATCCTTGATCCCTTTGCTCATTACGCCCCCTTTCACCTCATTCTGGCACAGCCGACGCATCGGCTCACGCATGACTCGCCAGCTTGTTCCCTGCTAGCGAGAATATAACTCGACAATAATCTGTTCATTGACCGGGGCCCCGATGTCATCCTTCGTCGGCAGGGCCCGGATCGTCCCTTTCAACGCATCGCGGTCACAGTCGATCCAGGTGACACCCGGCTGGTTGTCGGCGGCATCCGCCGCCGCTTTAATCGCCACCAACTCAAGGCTTCGTGGCCTGACTTGAATCACGTCTCCCACGGCCGTCGTATACGAGGGAATGTCGGTTTTGCGGCCATTCACCAAGATGTGGCCATGATTGACCAACTGGCGAGCTTGCTTGCGCGAAAATGCCAGTCCGATCCGGTAAACGACGTTATCCAACCGTCGCTCAAGCAGTGCCAGGAGATTCTCACCCGTCACGCCTTCCTGGCGTTCGGCGCGTTCGAAGATTCCGCGAAACTGACGCTCCTGCACGGCATACATCCGGCGCAATTTCTGTTTTTCACGAAGCTGCATGCTGTAATCCGTGACGCGAGGTCGAGATTGCCCATGTTGACCCGGAGGATAACTTCGACGCTCGATCGCACACTTGTCGGTCATGCAACGCGTTCCCTTAAGAAACAGTTTGACGCCTTCCCTTCGACAAATCCTGCATACTGGACCACGATAATTTGCCACGTCTCTAGCCTCTCACTTGCAAGACTTCAGATCCCGCGTTGGCGCGTCTGAAGGTTGAGTCCACCACCGCTTACACCCGTCGCCGTTTCGGCGGTCGGCATCCATTATGGGGAATGGGCGTCACGTCGCGAATCAGATTCACCCGTAAGCCCACGGATTGCAGCGCGCGCACCGCCGACTCGCGTCCCGATCCCGGGCCGTTGACGTAGACGTCAATCTGGCGCATGCCCTGCTCCATCGCTTTTCGGCCGGCCGCTTCCCCCACGCGCGTCGCCGCAAAGGGCGTACTTTTTCTGGCCCCCTTGAAACCCAAGCCTCCCGCGTTCGACCACGAGACCGTATTGCCGCTCATATCCGTAATGGTCACCAGCGTGTTGTTAAAAGACGCCTGAATATGGGCAATCCCCATTTGTACGATTTTTTTCTCTTTTTTCCGACCTTTTTTTACGCTCATGCTGTCACCTGAATGGCTGTTTATTTTTTGGACCGGCCGATCGACGCCCGTTTTCCTTTCCTGGTTCGTGAATTCGTTTTGGTCCGTTGTCCGCGGACGGGCAGACCTCTGCGATGACGAAGCCCTCGGTACGTTCCCGTATCGATCAGGCGTTTAATGCTGAGGGTGATTTCTTTTCGAAGATCCCCCTCGACGGTGTAGTCTTTATCGATCGTTTCACGAAGTTTGACAATATCTTCCTCACGAAGATCCTTGACGCACACGGCGCAATCAATGCCGGTCTTCTGTAAAATCTGCCTCGCACTCCACGGCCCGATCCCATAAATATAGGTCAAGCCTATCTCAATGCGTTTGCCCACGGGCAGATCGACGCCTGCTATCCGAGCCATGTCCCCTCCTTCTTCACGTGACGCGGCCTTCTGCCTTACCCTTGTCGCTGCTTGTGGCGAGGGTTACTGCATCGGACCCGAACGATGCCTCGTCGTCTGAAGACAATGCATTTTGAACACATCGGTTTGACGGACGATTTGACTTTCATGAGAGCGTGTCTCTCCTTGCTATTTGAAGCGATAGGTGATCCGTCCCCTCGTGAGGTCATACGGAGACAACTCCACGGTCACTTTATCACCCGGGAGAATGCGAATAAAATGCATGCGCATCTTCCCTGAAATATGTGCCAAAATCTTATGTCCACTCTCCAACTGCACTCGAAACATGGCATTGGGCAACGTCTCCATGATCACCCCTTGCACTTCAATGACGTCTTCCTTTGCCATCAGCCTGAAACCGCGTCGCTATGAATTGACGCTCACCTGCTCCTTGACCGTCGTCAAAATCGTAGGCGGCCCTTCGGGTTGGATCGCCACGGTATGTTCAAAATGCGCCGACAGGCTGCCGTCTTTCGTGACGGCGGTCCATTGATCGTCCAACACTTTTACCTGCGGCCCACCCACGTTCACCATGGGCTCGATGGCCAACACCATCCCGAACTGGAGACGCGAGCCTTGCCCCGGACGCCCATAATTGGGAACCTGCGGTTCCTCATGCAGTTGCCGGCCGATCCCATGGCCCACAAAATCCCGCACGACGGAAAAGCCGTGCGCTTCCACGTAGCTCTGAATCGTATGCCCGATGTCGGACAACCGGTTCCCGACCCGTGCTTGATCAATCCCTTTATGCATCGCTGCTTCCGTCACCTTGAGGAGGGTTTCGACGTCGTCCGATACGGGACCGACGGGCACCGTCACGGCCCCATCGCCATAAAATCCCTGAACAATCGCCCCCAAGTCAAGCCCGACGATATCCCCTTCCTGCAGCTCACGGTTGGAGGGAATCCCATGAACCACTTCATGATTCACCGAGGCGCATAAGGTGTTCGGGAAACTCCGGTACCCTTTAAAGGCCGGGACGCCCCCGTGATCACGAATAAACGTCTCGGCCAGTTCGTCCAAATACAACGTGGTGACCCCGGGTCTGACCTCCTGTTGCAGCACCTGATGCGCTTCGGCCACAATCTTCGAAGCCTGGGCCATCAGCGCAATTTCTTCTTCGGTCTTGAGCATGATCATGAAGAGCTACACTCCGGACAACAACGCAAGCAACCGCTCCTGGACCTGATCCACGGAACCCGTACCGTCCAATTCAGCCAGCACGTTTTTCTCTTTATAATAGTCAATCAAGGGAGACGTTTGTTCTTCATACACCGCCAGCCTCGATTCCACCGTTTCCCGTTTATCATCACTACGTTGAACAAGAGCCGAGCCACACTCATCGCAACGTCCTTCCTGCCTGGGCGGCACGTACTCAACATGATATACCGCCGAGCAACCCGAACAACTTCTTCGTCCGCTCACCCGCCTCACCACTTCCTCGCGGGGAATCACAAAATAGATGACCCGGTCCAGGCCCGCATCCTGCTTCTGAAGAATGTCAGACAGGGCGTCTGCCTGAAGAATGGTCCGCGGAAATCCATCGAGAATAAATCCTTTTTCACATTCGGGAGAAGCGGTTTTTTCCTCGACGAGGCCGATCACCACGTTGTCGGGCACGAGTTCCCCTCGCGTCATGTATTGCTGCGCTTCAAGCCCCAACGGCGTCTTTTGTGCCACACCCGTTCGCAATAAATCTCCCGTGGAAATTTTGGGTATCGCCAGTTGGGCCGCCACCATTTCGGCCTGCGTGCCTTTGCCCACTCCGGGCGCACCGAGAAAAACCAATCGCATAGCGTGCTATCCGCTCCGGCCTTTCAACCGTCCCTTGGTCAGGAAGCCTTCATAATTCCGCATCAGCATATGAGATTCGATTTGCTGGGCGGTATCCAACCCGACCCCCACGACAATCAACAGCGACGTGCCTCCGAAATAAAAGGGAACGTTCAATTTATATATCAACAATTCCGGAATCACACAGACGATCGCCAAATAAATGGAGCCGGCGAACGTGATCCGAGTGAGGACCCGGTAAATGTAATCCGCGGTTCGCTGGCCCGGCCGGATACCCGGAATAAATCCTCCATATTTTTTCATGTTGTCCGCCATATCGACCGGATTCAACACGACCGCCGTATAGAAAAAACAGAAGAAAATGATCATGCTCACGTACATCAGCGTATAAACGACCGATCCCGGCGCCAAATGTGCCCCCAACGCTTGCACCCACGGCACCTGAATAAAGGAGGTAATCGTGGCCGGAAACGCAATAATCGAAGACGCAAAGATCGGCGGGATCACGCCTGCCGTATTGATTTTCAATGGGATATGCGTACTTTGTCCTCCGTACACCCTGCGGCCGACCACCCGTTTGGCATATTGAACCGGCACCCGTCGTCTGCCGCTTTCCAGGAACACAATGGCCGTGATCACGGCCAGCATGCTCACGACTAACAGGATCAGGAAAAGCAGGCTCAGTTCGCCGACCCGGTACATTTCAAAGGTCTGGGCAACCGCACTGGGAAGACGGGCGACAATCCCGGCGAAAATGATCAGCGAGATGCCGTTCCCCACTCCGCGCTCGGTAATTTGTTCACCCAACCACATGAGGAACGCGGTTCCCGCGGTCAGGGTAATCACGGTCATGAACCGAAACGGCCAACCCGGTTCCAACACGTATTGGCCTCCGTTCATGCCTTCGAGCCCCAGGGCGATCCCGAACCCCTGAACCAGGGCAATCCCGATGGTCCCGTACCTGGTATATTGAATGATGGTCTTTCTTCCTCGTTCACCCTCCTTGGCCAGCTTCGATAAATGCGGGATCACAACGGTCAATAATTGCAGAATAATCGACGCGCTGATGTAGGGCATAATGCCCAAAGCAAAAATCGTTAACCGTGATAGCGAACCTCCGGAAAAAATGTCCAGGAACCCGAGGAGGGCTCCGCCTTGATCCAATAAGAATGCGGCCAATTCATCATTGTTGATCCCCGGAGTCGGAATATGAGCTCCAATCCGGTACACAGCCAGCATTGCCAACGTAAACAGGACACGGCTACGTAACTCCGGTATTTTGAGGATGTTCTGGAAGCTCGTAATGAGCCGTTCAAGCACGGCCGATGACCTTGGCTTGTCCGCCCGCTTGTTCGATTTTCCGAAGAGCCGACTGACTGAACTTATGCGCTTCAATGGTCATGGGCTTGTCCAACTCTCCCACACCAAGAATCTTGATGGGTCTTGACTGCTTCTTAACGATCCTCTTCTCATACAGGACTTGAGGGGTCACGTTCGCCGTCTCGTCAAGGGCAGCAAGGGTTTTGAGATTGACCACGGCAAATTCGATACGAAACGGATTATGAAATCCTCGTTTGGGCAACCTTCTCGCGAGCGGCATTTGTCCACCTTCAAATCCCGCGACGTTCGCCCTGCCGGACCGGGCAAGCATGCCTTTATGCCCTTTGCCTGCCGTCTTTCCCAACCCCGAGCCCGGACCTCGCCCTAAACGTTTTTTCGATTTCCTGGAACCTGGTGCAGGCTGCAATTGATGGAGCTTCATTGATCGTTAACCTCGACGAGATGCTTGACCTTTCGGATCAACCCCAGAACCTGGGGCGTCTTGGGGCGCTGCACCGTTTGATGGAGCCTTCGTAAACCGAGCCCCTGTAAATACAGGCGCTGTTTGTAGGGTCGTCCGATGGGACTGTGCTTCAGTGTAATGGAAAGCTGATCGGGAAATTGAGACACGGCACCGTTCCTCACACCACGTTAAAGTGACGACTCATTCGGGACCTGACGGAGTTGCTTGACGGCTTCCGGGCCCTTGAGTTGGGACAAACCGGCCAACGTGGCTTGCACCACGTTATAGGGATTGCCGCGGCCCAGGGTTTTCGCAATGATATTGTGGGCCCCGAGCACTTCCAAAATGGCCCGGACCGCTCCTCCCGCGATGATCCCCGTCCCGGCTTTCGCCGGTTTCATGTACACGTGTTCCCCACAAAACCGCCCATGCACGTCATGGGGAATACTGCCGTTTCTCAAAGGGACCTGGAGCAGTTGTTTCTTGGCCCGCCCGACGGCCTTGGCAATCGCCGGCGGCACCTCGGTGGCCTTCCCCTTGCCGATACCGACCCATCCCTGTCCATCGCCGACCACGACCAGCGCGCTGAAGGAAAATCGCTTTCCCCCTTTGACGACTTTCGCCACCCGGTTAATCGAGATTAACTTGTCTTTGAGGTTCAATTCTTCAGGGTTGACTTGTTGCACCGATTGCCATCCTCTCGGTTAAAAGGCCAGACCACCTTCTCGGGAGGCGTCGGCCAACGCTTTCACGCGCCCATGGTACAGTCGCCCATTCCGGTCGAACACGACGTCGGTCACGTTCGCGGCCTTGGCCCGTTCGGCCAACAGTTTGCCGACGGCTTGCGCTGCCGCCTTCGACGAACCGGCCTTCACGCTCTCGCGCAGGCTGGCGTCCATGGATGACGCAGCCGCCAAGGTGAGACCCGCGACGTCATCAACGACTTGGGCATAAATGTGCGCATTACTACGAAACACCGTCAATCTGGGACGTCCGGACGTTCCCTGAACTTTTTTTCTGACGCGTGCTTTTCGCCGTTCCAAGCGGCGACGTTGTGTTTTTTGATTCATAGGCTATTTCTTACCGGCCTTTCCGGCTTTCTTAATCAGGACTTCACCTGCATACCTGATGCCTTTTTGTTTATAGACGTCAGGTGGTCGCACCCGTCGAATATTGGCGGCCGTCTGGGTCACGAGCCGTTTGTTAATGCCCTTGACGGAGATCATGGTTTGCTTCTCGACCGACGCTTGTACGCCTTCCGGAATCGACAAGGTCACGGGATGCGAAAACCCGACGTTTAACGTCAGTGATTGCCCCTGCACTTGCGCCCGATACCCCACGCCCGTCAATTCCAGGGTGCGCTCGAACCCCTTGGTCACACCTTCAACCAAATTCGCCAATTCAACGCGAGTCAGCCCATGCAGGGCTTTGACACGAGGAGCATTCCCCCGTCTCCCCACCTGGATGGCTCCGCCGTCGATTGCCACGTCAATCCCGTCGGCGAGTTCCCACCCCAGTTGGCCCAAGGGCCCCTTCACGGAGACGGAGCCGCCGTCCACCTTCACCTCGACGGTGGAGGCCAGCGTGATTGGTTTGATCCCGATCCTAGACATCGTCGACCTGACTGCTCCGTTGAGGCAAACCGGTTTCTACCATACGTGGCATAACACCTCTCCCCCGATACTCTGCTGTCTGGCTTGCCGATCGGTCATGACCCCTTTCGAGGTCGACAGAACCGCCACCCCCAAGCCGCCCCGCACCCGCGGGATGGAGGCAACATCCACGTACACCCGCTTACCCGGCTTGCTGACCCGCTTGATTCGTTCGATGACGGGCTTCTTTTCCCGTCCGGGGATATATCGCAATTCCACCTGAAGGCCCGGATGCCCGTCGAGTGTGGTGGGTGAAAAATTCTGAATAAAGCCCTCGGCCTTAAAGACATCAAGCACGTTGGCCTTTAGCTTGGAGGCAGGAACGTTGACCGTCGCGTGCCCTCGTCTAATGGCATTCATAATGCGAATAAAAAGATCGGCAATTGGATCCGTCATACCCATAACGTCATATCCTCATCATCCGGAGCCTGGAGCCGGGCTACCAACTCGACTTGGTGACCCCGGGAATGTTCCCGCGCAGGCTATGCAGCCGAAAACAAATCCGGCACATGTGAAAGCGCCGCAAAAAGGCCCTCACGCGACCGCAGAGAGGGCAGCGATTGTATCGCCGGACGGAAAATTTCGGCTCCGCCGCCGCCTTGTTCCGCAATGCTTTTCTTGCCACAGAAGCCTCCGTCTCAATCGAACGGTCTCAACGAAACGGCATGCCCATATGAGCCAACAGGGATTTGGCCTCATCATTTCGTTGAGCACTCGTCACAATTGTAATATCCATCCCGTGAATGGCTGCCACGTCGTCATATTTGATCTCAGGAAAGGTCAACTGCTCTTTCAACCCGAACGTATAGTTGCCACGACCATCAAACGCCTTGGGGGAGACTCCCCGAAAATCACGAATCCGAGGCAGGCCGATATTCAGCAGACGATCCAGAAACTCATACATCCGGCTTCCGCGCAACGTGACCTTGGCGCCGATCGGCATGCCCTGTCGCACTTTAAAGCCGGCAATGGCTTTTTTCGCCCGTGTCACGACGGGCTTCTGCCCGGTAATCAACGCCAACTCGGCCACGGCACTATCCAAGAGTTTGACGTCTTGTATCGCTTCGCCCATGCCGACGTTCAGCACCACCCGTTCCACCCGAGGCACTTGCATCGGGTTGGCATACGAGAATTCTTTCATCATCCGAGGGACGACCTCATTCCGGTAGAGATCCCTTAACCGCGGAGGAGGTCCTGCCTGCGCCGCCTTCTGCTTGGGTGCGGGTTTGGTTTCTTTTTTAGCCATCACACCTTATCCAGAACGTCATCCGGACTTTTCTGCAAGACTCGGACCCGACGCCCATCATCCAATCGCTTGATGGTAACGCGTGAAGGTTTCCCCAAGGCCTGGGAATACACCATGACGTTCGAAATCGCCAGGGGCGCCTCGCGCTCCAAAATGCCGCCCTGTTTCATTTTTTGGGAGGGCTTCGTATGCCGTTTGATCACGTTGATTTTTTCCACCGTCACCCGGCTTGTCCGTGGATTCACGTGCAAGACCTTCCCCATTTTTCCCTTTTCCCGTCCGGCAATCACGATCACCGTATCGCCCTTGCGAATACGCGATTTGGTCACCGACGGGCTTGCTGTCGCAGTTCGAGTCCCCATGTGCGCTACAATACCTCCGGAGCAAGAGAAATGATCTTCATGAACTTCTTTTTCCTCAATTCCCGAGCAACGGGACCGAAGATTCTCGTGCCCACGGGATCCCCTTGATTATTCACCAGCACACAGGCGTTGCGATCAAAGCGAATATAGGATCCATCCTCGCGACGACGGCTTTTTTTCGTTCGCACAATCACCGCTTTGACCACGTCGCCTTTCTTGACGGACGCTTTGGGGATAGCCTCTCGCACCGACACCACCACAATGTCGCCGATGCCCCCATACCGCCGGCGAGTCCCCCCAAGCACGTGAAAGCACCGCACGCTTTTGGCACCGGAATTATCCGCGACGTCAAGATAACTGTAATTTTGAATCATCGGAACACCACGCAATCACTGGGTCGCCGATTGCGGCGACGGGTTCTGCTCGCCCCGCTCTATAATGGCCGCTACCCGCCAATGTTTATCCTTACTGAGCGGGCGCGTCTCCACGATTTTCACACGGTCGCCAATCCGGGATTCATTTTTTTCATCATGGGCTTTAAGCTTGGTGAGCCGTCGCACCACTTTTCCGTACAACGCGTGCGACACCAATCTCGGGACCGCCACGACGACCGTTTTGTTCATTTTGTCGCTGATCACTCGCCCATACGATGCCCGCTGTCGTCTTGCAGTCATGTTTCGTCAACCCTCGCCTTTCGAATGGCCCGACGCCCGCTTTTCATGAAGGATGGTCTTGGCCCTGGCCACGTCTTTCCGCACCTGCCGGATTCGCATAGGATTTTCAATTCGTCCGAGGGCATGCTGACAGCGAAGATGAAACAATTCCTGCTTCAACTCATGCACTTTTCCGACCAACTCTTCGGCTTCCATGCCTTGCAATTCTTTGACGTCCATCAATGCGCCTCAGACGGGATATTCGCCTCGAACGACAAATTTTGTCGCCAACGGCAGTTTATGACCGGCCAAACGAAACGCCTCTTCCGCGACGCTTCTCGTTACATCATCCATTTCGTAGAGAATGCGACCGGGCTTCACCACGGCCACCCAGAACTCGGGGCTGCCCTTGCCTTTCCCCATTCGAACTTCCGCCGGTTTTTTGGTAATGGGCTTATCCGGGAAAATCCGGGTCCAGATTCTACCGCCACGCTTGACGTGGCGCGTCATCGCGATTCTCGCCGCCTCGATTTGCCGGGCGGTAATCCGACCGGGCTCAAGGACCTTGAGCCCGAATTGCCCGAAAGACACGTCACCGCCACGGTAGGCCTTCCCCCGCATGTTGCCTTTCTGCACTTTTCGATATTTAACTTTCTTCGGAGCTAACATATTTTGAGCCCATCAAGATTATGCGTGTTCGTATCAGACGTTTCCATGCGTGCGGCTCCGCGCCACCTCTACAGCAAATTCAACGACGCTTCGTCTTTCACCGCGTTCGGCAATTCGGCATCGCCCTTATAAACCCACGCCTTCACCCCGATAATCCCCATGGTCGTATGGGCTTCCGCAAAACCGTAATCCACGTCCGCTCTGAGCGTGTGGAGCGGCACCCGGCCTTCCCGATACCATTCCGTCCGGGCGATTTCATTTCCGCCCAACCGTCCGGCACAGGACACCCGAACGCCTTGAGCGCCCAACCGTAACGCCGAGGCCACGCTTCTTTTCATGGCACGACGAAATGAAACGCGTTTCTCCAACTGCAGGGCAATATTTTCCGACACAAGCTGCGCGTCCAATTCCGGCTTCTTGATTTCCTTGACCGTCACGTAGACTTCCCGTCCATAGCGTTGCTCCAGCATCGCCTTCAACTTATCAACTTCCGCGCCCTTTCTCCCGATGATGATGCCGGGACGGGCCGTGTATATGATCACCTTCACCTGATTGCCGGAACGTTCGATCTCCACACGTGAAATGCCGGCGTGAAACAACCGGGACTTGACCGTCTGGCGAATTTCGACGTCCTCATGCAGCAGTTTGACAAAGTCTTTTTTGGCATACCATCGGGAATTCCACGTCCTGGTGTACCCCAGCCGAAAACCATATGGATGCGTTTTTTGTCCCATACTCCGGATTTACCTCACTCCGTCGACTGCAACGATTGACTCCCGCATCACCTAGGTATCCGCCTTCGTCGGAGAAACGGCAATCGTCACGTGACTGGTTCGCTTATGGATAGGATTCGCCCTGCCCATGGACCTGGCTCGAAATCGTTTCAACACGGGACCGCCATCGACGTAGGCTCTTGAGACTTTCAACGTTTCGGGATCCCCCAACTCCTGTTGTCCGGCGTTCGCGACGGCGGAATTCAACACCTTTTCCACGACCGGGGCAGCGGCCCTGGGCAAGTACTTGAGGACCGTCAACGCCTCAGGCACGTTACGCCCGCGAATCAGGTCGATGACCATCCGCACTTTTCGCGGCGTCATCCTCACGTAACGCAAGACTGCCTTTGCTTCGGTCATGAGGTTCCTTCCCTAACGCTTCACCCGTACCACACTACTTCAATGGAACGGCTTTTTCCGATTTGGCGGCTCCATGCCCCTTAAAAAACCGGGTAGGAGAAAATTCTCCGAGTTTATGCCCAACCATATTTTCCGTCACGTAGACCGGAATAAACTTTTTCCCGTTATGCACCGCAAACGTATGACCGATCATTTCAGGAATGATCGTCGAGCGACGCGACCAGGTTTTGATGATTTTCAGATCGCGAGACTCGTTCATTCTTTCCACCTTTTCCATGAGGTGGGTATCGACAAACGGTCCTTTATGAATCGAACGCGGCATCGGAGTTGGCTCCCCTTATTTCGTTCGCCGGGAAATAATGAATTTCGACGACTGCTTCTTCTTCCGGGTCTTGAAACCTTTCGTCGGAACGCCCCAAGGAGAAACGGGATGGGGGTTCCCCTGTCCGGATTTCCCTTCTCCGCCACCATGGGGATGATCCACCGGATTCATCACGACGCCTCGGACGTGTGGCCGCTTCCCCTTCCACCTCGAACGACCGGCCTTCCCCACCGAAACGTTCTCATGGTCAAGGTTCCCAATCTGCCCCACGGTTGCCATACAGGTCCCCAGAATCCGACGCATCTCGCCGGAAACCAGGCGAACCTGAACGTATTGTCCTTCCCGGCCCATCACCTGACACGAAGCGCCGGCGCTACGCGCCACCTGGGCGCCTTTCCCCGGCTTGAGCTCAATGTTATGAATGGTCGTGCCAAGCGGCATCAACGACAAGGGAAGTGCATTTCCCGGACGAATGTCAGAGCCGGGACCGGCCTGAATCGGATCTCCCACCGACAAGCCGACAGGAGCCAGGATATACCGCTTTTCCCCGTCCGCGTACGCGATCAACGCGATACGAGCCGAACGATTGGGGTCATACTCCACCCTCACGACTTTACCCGGCACACCGACTTTATTGCGCTTGAAATCGATGACACGATACAGGCGCTTGTGCCCGCCCCCGCGAAATCTGGTCGTGATACGCCCGAAGCCGTTTCGACCACCGGAGCGAGGCAGTGACGTGGTCAAGCTTTTTTCCGGTGGCTCTTTCGACAGCGTCTTGTCCTTGATAACCGTCATGCCTCGACGACCGGGCGACGTTGGACGATAGGGTTTAGTCGGCATAATGTGTGACCTTTGTCTTCTCCAACTCAATCCACGTGAAAAAAGCGTTTTGCAATCAACATGCTGCTATGCGCTTTCGTACAGTTCCACCTTCTCGCCTTCATGCAAGGTGATAATGGCTTTTTTCCAATCCGCCCGTTTCCCAAGATAGCGCCCTTGACGCTTCTTCTTGCCCATGACGTTCATGATATTCACGGACTTCACTTTGACTTTGAGCACCGACTCCACCGCCTGACGAACCTCGATTCGATTCACGTCATTCTGCACGACAAAGGCAATACGGTTGGCAGACTCCTGCAGCCCCGTGATTTTCTCGGTCAACAACGGTTTCACCAACACGTCATAGGGATCACGTTTCATGCCCATAACTCCTGCACGTTCGGCAATTCATCCTTCAACACCACGAGGGTCTGGTATCGAAGCACGTCGTAGACCGTGAGTTCTTCAGGCGGCACGGCTTTCACTTGAGCCAAATTCCTCGCCGCGCGAAACACGGCATCATTGTCTTTCCCCACGACGAACAGGGCGGGGCCCGTCACCCCCAATTGGCTAACCAGCCTTGCCATCAATTTGGTCTTGGGTTCCGGAAGTGAGAGATCGGAAAGAACCAGAAGCTCCCCGGCCGCCATCTTGGAAGAAAGGGCACTCTGCATGGCCTTTCGATACATTTTTTTCGACATGGCAGAACGATACTTTCGCGGCTGCGGCCCGAACACCGTCCCGCCATGACGCCACACCGGTGAACGATTCGAACCCGCTCGAGCCCGTCCCGTATGTTTTTGCCTCCACGGTTTTTTCCCCGTCCCACTGACTTCGCTGCGGCCCTTCGTGCTTGCGGTGCCTTGCCGGAGCGACGCCAACTGCATGACCACCGCGGAGTGAACCAGTGACCCATGAGGTTGAGATCCGAATACACCTTCGCTCACCTCAACCGTGCCGACGGATTTCTTGGTTTGGTCTACGACTTCGATTGATGCCATGCCGACGCGTTACCCCCCTGCCTTCCGGATAAGGACCAGTCCTCCCACGGGACCGGGAACGGCCCCTGCGATGAGAACGAGATTTTCCTCCGGTCGGGTTTCGACTACGGTCAATCCCTGCACCGTGACCCGCTTATTTCCCATTTGCCCGGGAAGCTTCTTATTTTTCAACACGCGCGAGGGATACGAACTACACCCGATCGACCCGGGCGCACGATGAAACATCGAACCATGACTGGCCGGACCACCCCCGAAATTGTGACGCTTCATGACGCCCTGAAACCCTTTTCCCTTTGAAGTCCCCTGGACGTGCACCATTTCACCTTTCTCAAAAAGGTCGGCTGTCACCGCGTCTCCCACCTGACAATCCGGCACGCAGCGAAACTCCCGCAAATGCTTGAACAGCTTGTCTTGCCCGGAAGCGCGAAGATGCCCCACTTGCGCCTTGGTGAGCTTCCGCTCCTGGACCTCCGCATACCCGAGTTGCACCGCGTCATAACCATGCTGCCCTTTGGTTTTCACGGCCGTGACGAGACAAGGACCCACCTCAACAACCGTCACGGGATGGAGACGACGATGTTCGTCGTAGATCTGCGTCATGCCCAATTTTTTTCCGATTAACCCGCTAACCATGCAACACCCTGCCAATCCTCGGCGACGACGCCATGCTACAACTTGATCTCCACGTCCACTCCCGCGGCCAGGCTCAATTTCATGAGCGCATCCATGGTTTCGGGGGTGGGCTCAAGAATATCCAACAAACGTTTATGCGTACGGATTTCAAATTGCTCACGAGACTTCTTATCCGCATGAGTGGATCGCTGAATCGTAAACTTTTCAATCCGAGTGGGAAGCGGAATGGGACCGGCAACGCGCGCACCCGTTTGCTTGACGGTATCCACAATTTCCCGAGCCGATTGATCGAGGATTCGGTAATCAAACCCCTTCAACCGGATACGAATACGCTGATCGACACTCACCATATCACTACAGTCCTCCCACTACCGTCCTCAAGCGAGGATTTCGGTGACGACGCCGGCGCCTACCGTGCGGCCCCCTTCCCGTACCGCAAACCGTAACCCCTGCTCCATCGCAATCGGCGCAATCAACTCCCCCGTGAACGTCGTGTTGTCCCCCGGCATCACCATCTCCACGCCTTCCGCCAACTGCACCACCCCCGTCACGTCCGTCGTCCGGAAATAAAACTGCGGCCGGTACCCGTTGAAGAACGGCGTGTGCCGCCCCCCCTCTTCCTTCGTCAACACGTACACTTCCGCCTTGAACTTCGTGTGCGGCGTGATACTCTTCGGTTTCGCCAGCACCATCCCCCGCTCCACTTCGTCTTTCTTCGTCCCTCGCAGCAACGCCCCGATGTTGTCCCCCGCCTGCCCTTCGTCCAACACTTTCCGGAACATCTCCACGCCCGTCACCACCGTGCTCCGCGTCTCCCCCAGGCCCACGATCTCGATCTCGTCCCCGACTTTCACCTGGCCCCGCTCCACCCGGCCCGTCACCACCGTCCCCCGCCCGCTGATCGTAAACACGTCTTCGATCGGCATCAGAAACGGCTTGTCGATCGCCCGCTCCGGCGTCGGTATGTAACTGTCGACCCCCGCCAACAATTTCATGATCGCCGGCACCCCCACGTCGCTCTCGTCCCCTTCCAGCGCCTTCGTCGCCGACCCCACGATGATCGGAATGTCGTCCCCCGGAAATTGGTATTTCGACAGCAATTCCCGCACTTCCAATTCCACCAATTCCAATAATTCCGGGTCCTCCACCTTGTCCGCCTT
The DNA here is from genome assembly GCA_965204475.1 of Nitrospirales bacterium. Lineage (GTDB taxonomy): Bacteria > Nitrospirota > Nitrospiria > Nitrospirales > UBA8639 > Bin75. The sequence goes on along the minus strand of OZ241988.1, from coordinate 189,170 downwards.
GTTCAGAAACACCACGATGTACGGCACGCCCACCTGCCGCGCCAACAGGATATGTTCCCGCGTCTGCGGCATCGGGCCATCCGCCGCCGACACCACCAGGATCGCCCCGTCCATCTGCGCCGCGCCCGTAATCATGTTCTTCACGTAATCCGCGTGCCCCGGGCAGTCCACGTGCGCGTAGTGCCGGTTGTCCGTCTCATATTCCACGTGCGAGATCGCAATCGTGAGGATCTTCGTCGGGTCCCGTCGGCCCTGGGACTCACTCGCTTTCGCCACTTCGTCATAACTCACGAACTGCGCCATCCCCTGCTGCCCCATCACCTTCGTCAGCGCCGAGGTCAGCGTCGTCTTCCCATGGTCCACGTGCCCGATCGTCCCCACGTTCACGTGCGGCTTCTTTCGATCAAATTTCGCCTTCGCCATCTGCCCCTCCCTCTTCGATTCCGAATCTTTTGAGGCTATGCGAGAAAGAAACGAGTGTCATCACGCCGCTTTCCTGCCTCTCAAAACGTCCCGCTATTCTCCACGTTGCTTGCTGACGATCTGATCCGCCAGCTGCTTCGGAACAGGTTCGTATTCCGCAAATTCCATTGAATAGGTGGCACGCCCCTGCGTCTTCGAGCGCAGACTCGTGGCATACCCGAACATTTCTCCAAGGGGAACCATGGCCTCCACGGCCTGGGAGCCGACTCGGGCCTTGATCCCCTGCACTTTTCCGCGTCGGGAATTCAAGTCGCCGATTACGTCGCCCATGAAATCCTGGGGGACGAGAACTTCCACCTTCATGACCGGCTCGAGGAGGATCGGATTGGCCTTGCGACAGCCCCCCTCAAAGGCCATCGAGGCGGCGATTTTAAAGCCCATTTCACTCGAATCGACCTCATGATAGGACCCGTCGAACAACGTCACCCGAACGTCCCGCATGGCATACCCGGCCACGACGCCGGATTCCATTCGCTCCCGCACCCCTTTTTCCACGGCCGGGATATATTCACGGGGGATCACGCCGCCCACGATCTTGTTGACAAACTCAAGCCCCAGGCCGGGCTCGGACGGTTCGACGCGCAACACCACGTGCCCATACTGCCCCCGCCCACCGGATTGCTTGATATACTTGCCTTCGGCTTCACCCGTGCCGCGAATCGTTTCACGATAGGCCACCTCGGGCTTGCCGACGTTCGCCTGTACCTTAAATTCCCTGACGAGCCGATCGACGATGATTTCCAGATGTAGTTCCCCCATTCCGGAAATGATCGTTTGCCCGGTCTCATCATCGGTTTGCACGTGAAAGGACGGATCTTCCTGCGACAGTTTTTCCAATGAAAAACCCAGCTTTTCGAGATCCTGCTTGGTCTTGGGTTCCACCGCCATGGAAATCACGGGCTCGGGAAATTTAATGACCTCCAACAAGACCGGACGCTTTTCGTGGGATAAGGTATCACCCGTTCTCGCGCCCTTCATTCCCACCGCAGCGGCAATGTCCCCGGCATACACCACGTCGATGTCTTCCCGCTTGTTCGCGTGCATTTTGAGCAAACGCCCGATCCGTTCCCGCTTGCCCTGTGTGACGTTATACACGTACGAACCCGTTTCCAGGCGGCCGGAATAGACGCGGAAATACGTGAGTTGCCCGGCAAAGGGATCGGCCATAATCTTGAAGGCCAACGCTGAAAACGGCTCTTCATCGTCGGCCGGACAGCTCATTTTCTTACCGCTGGACGGCTCGACCCCTTCCACTTCCGGAACGTCCAAAGGCGAAGGGAGGAAATCCACGACGGCGTCCAGTAACGGCTGCACTCCCTTATTCTTGAAGGCCGACCCGCACAACACCGGCGTCATGCGCATTTGATTGGTCCCGGTGCGCACGGCGCGCTTGATATCCTCCGGTTTCAACGAATCGCCGTTCAAATATTGCTCAAGCAACGCTTCATCAAATTCCGCCACGGCTTCGATCATTTTGTCCCGGTACTCCTGAGCCGTCGGCAGAAGATCCGGGGACACGTCTTCGACGACGTAGTCCGCGCCCAGCGTTTCATCGTTAAAGAGGTAGGACTTCATCGAGACAAGATCTATGACGCCTCGAAAATCTCCTTCTTTTCCGATGGGCAACTGGACCGGAACCGGATTCGCTTCCAAACGATCGACGATACTTTGAACGCTGGCTGAAAAGTCGGCACCCACCCGGTCCATTTTATTCAGAAAGGCAATGCGCGGGACCCGATATTTATCGGCCTGGCGCCAGACCGTTTCAGACTGCGGCTCGACTCCCTGCACCGAATCAAACACGGCCACGGCTCCGTCCAACACCCGAAGGGACCGCTCGACTTCAACCGTAAAGTCCACGTGTCCCGGGGTATCAATGATGTTGACGCGGTGGTCGTTCCAGAAACAGGTGGTCGCCGCAGACGTGATCGTAATGCCTCGCTCCCGTTCCTGCTCCATCCAGTCCATTTGAGCCGCGCCTTCGTGCACTTCACCCATCCGGTGAGAGACGCCGGTATAATACAGGATGCGCTCGGTCGTCGTCGTTTTCCCCGCATCAATATGCGCCATGATGCCGATATTCCGAGTGCGCTCTAATGGATATTCCCTGGACACCGTTCCTCCGGACACAATCAGATTGCCACAATACTCCCAAATGCCCAATCCGAACACGGATTGAAAAAAGAAGACCTACACGTGGAGGGTGATTCGACTACAGCAACAAGAAACCGCTACCAACGGTAATGGGCAAACGCACGATTCGCTTCGGCCATTCTGTGCGTTTCATCGCGTTTCTTGACCGCAACCCCTGTATTATTGGCAGCATCAAGCAACTCGGCGGCAAGCTTGTCTTGCATACTCTTTCCCGTTCGAGACTGGGCACTGCGCTTAATCCATCGAAAGGCCAAGGCAACCTGCCGAACCGGTCTGATCTCGACGGGGACCTGATACGACGCACCACCCACCCGTCTCGATTTCACTTCCACCATCGGCTTGACGTTGCCAAGCGCAGAATGAAAAACCTTCAAAGGATCACTCCCCGTCTTCTGTTGAATGACGTCGAACGCCCCATAACACACACGCTGGGCTGTACTCTTCTTCCCTCTCGTCATAAGAATATTGATAAATTTCCCCACGAGGGTATCCCGATATTTGGCGTCACCCACGGGAGTTCTTACGACGGCACTTCGACTACGAGACATATTCCGAATACACCTTCTCTACGACAAATCCGTTGACTACTTCGGTCGTTTCGCTCCGTACTTGGAACGCCCCTGTTTCCGGTCGGCGACCCCGACCGCATCGAGTGCGCCCCGGACCAAATGATAACGCACACCGGGCAAGTCCTTTACCCGACCGCCGCGCACGAGCACAATGGAATGCTCCTGCAAGTTATGCCCCATGCCCGGGATGTAGGTCGTCACCTCGACGCCCGTGGTCAAACGCACGCGAGCCACTTTCCGCAACGCGGAGTTCGGCTTTTTCGGAGTCGTGGTATAGACGCGCAGACAGACGCCCCGGCGTTGCGGGCATCGATTGAGAGCCGGGCTCTTACTCTTGGACTTGGGGGCCTTTCGGCCTTTTCTGACAAGCTGGTTCACCGTTGGCATGTTACGATTTTTCCCCCAAAAACATTAGAATTTAACCCTCTCGGACAACCTTTCGATTGTAGTGACACTATCGTGATGTGTCAAGATAAAACACTTTGCAAATTACGTCGACTGCATCTGTAATTCTTCCCCTTCAGGAATCGCCAATCCATCTTCGCCATCACCTTCGATCGCCTTCTCTTCAGGAGCAGGCACGAAGGTTTCCCTGTAAAGCGAGAATCCCGTTCCTGCGGGAATCAAGCGCCCCACGATGACGTTTTCCTTGAGACCCCGTAAATCATCAACGCGGCCATTGATGGCGGCTTCAGTGAGCACTCTGGTGGTCTCCTGGAAGGAGGCTCCCGAAATGAAGCTGTCCGTATTCAGTGAGGCTTTGGTAATCCCCAGCAGCACGGGTTTTCCGATAGCCGGGCTCCCGCCTTCGGCAAGAACCCGTTGATTTTCATCGGTGAACGCAAATTTCCCGACTTGGGCGCCAGGCAAAAAGTTCGTATCGCCGGGATCTTCGATGCGGATCTTCTTCAACATCTGCCTGGCAATAATTTCAATGTGCTTGTCATTAATCGAGACCCCCTGCAAGCGATACACTTCTTGCACCTGATTCACCAGGTAGCGTTGCAGCTCTCGCGGACCCAACACGTTCAGAATATCATGGGGGTTCGCCGACCCATCCATGAGCGGTTCACCGGCACGCACCCAATCCCCTTCATGCACGTTGACGTGCTTGCCTCGGGGAATAAAGTACTCCTTTACGTCTCCCATCTTGTTATCGACGACGATCTTTCGCATCCCCTTGACGAACCCGCCGAAGGAGACTTCACCGTCGATTTCACTGATCACCGCTTGCTCCTTGGGCTTTCTCGCCTCAAACAGTTCGGCCACCCGCGGCAACCCCCCGGTGATGTCTTTGGTCTTCGTGGTTTCTCGAGGGATTTTCGCCAACACGTCTCCGGGATGCACGATTCCGCCTTTTTCCACGAAGATATGCGCGCCCACGGGAAGCAGATAGCGAGCCGGCGCACCCGAACCGGGCAATTTCGCGGTCTTGTTCCCGTCGTCTTTGATCGACACGCGAGGACGCAGATTGGTGCCGGCTTGCTCAATGACCACCTTGCGGGACAGGCCGGTGATTTCATCGACCTCTTCCTTCATGGTGACCCCTTCGGAAATGTCGCCATAGGCGATTTTCCCGCCCACTTCCGTCAGAATGGTCAACGAATACGGATCCCATTCCACCAGTTTCTGGCCGACCGTCACCCGGCCGCCGTCTTTCACGATAATTTTCGCCCCGTAGACAACCGGGTACTTTTCCCGCTCTCGACCGGAGTCGTCATAGACCGCAATCTTCGCGTTGCGATTCATGACCACCCATTCGCCCTGCTTGTTCTGCACCGCCATCTGCCGGTTATGAAAATCGGCATTTTTCTTGGCATCGAAACTGAGGTATTTCAAAACTCCGTCGTGTCGGGACTCGACCACGCTTTGCTCCACGACTTTACTGGCCGTCCCCCCGATGTGGAAGGTCCGCATGGTCAACTGCGTCCCGGGCTCGCCAATGGACTGCGCGGCGATCACCCCCACGGGCTCGCCCAATTCAACCAACTTCCCCCTGGCCAAATCCCGGCCGTAACACTTCACGCAGACACCCCACCGAGCCTGACAGGTCAACACCGAGCGGATACGAACGTGCCCGATGCCGGCTTCCACCACGGCCCTTACGCGCGTTTCATCCAGTTCTTCATTCCCGGCCACCACCACGTCACCGGTCAACGGATCAAGAATATCTTCGGCCACGATACGGCCTAAAATCCGTTCTTCAATCGGCTGAATCACCTCCCCGCCTTCAACCAGGGCCGACACGTCGATCCCGTCGGCCGTCCGGCAATCGTCTTCACTCACGATGACGTCCTGAGAAATATCCACCAGCCGCCGCGTCAGGTACCCGGAGTTGGCGGTCTTGAGTGCCGTGTCCGCCAAGCCTTTTCTCGCCCCATGCGTCGAGATAAAGTACTGCAGCACGGTAAGGCCTTCCCGGAAATTGGCGGTGATGGGGGTTTCAATGATTTCACCCGACGGCTTCGCCATCAAACCCCGCATGCCGCCCAACTGCCGAATTTGCTGCGAACTCCCGCGCGCACCGGAATCGGCCATCATATAAATGGGGTTCAAGGTATCTTCAGGGCCTTGCCCGCCGCCGGCCTTGATTTCTTTCATCATCTCGTTCGCAACCTGTTCACTCACGTGAGCCCAGATGTCAATGACCTTGTTGTAGCGCTCACCATTCGTGATCAGCCCTTCGCTGTACTGCCGCTCGACCTCGGAGACGTCCTTGTGCGCCTTACCCAACAACACTTCCTTCTTGGTCGGGATGTGCATGTTGTCAATGCACAGGGAGACTCCGGCCTTCGTGGCATAATAAAAGCCGAGATCCTTCAGCTTATCGAGCATCTTGACCGTTTCGTGGAGGCCGACTTCGCGATAAACCGCATCGATCAGCTTCGTCATTTCTTTCTTGGTCATGACTTGATTGACGTGCGAAAACCCGATGGAGGGAGGCAGGATTTCCCCGAAGAGCACGCGCCCGACGGTCGTTTCGACCAAGGCCCCATCGACTCGCACCTTGACCTTGGCCTGTTCGTCCAGTTCGCCGGCGTCATAGGCAATGCGCACTTCTTCGGATGAATACAACACTTTTCCTTCACCCCTCGCACCCGGTCGTTCCTGCGTCAACCAATAACAACCCAACACCATGTCCTGAGAGGGAATGGCAAGCGGGCGGCCGTTCGCCGGCGACAACACGTTATTGATGGACATGATCAGGACGCGAGCTTCGATCTGAGCCTCGACCGACAAGGGAACGTGCACGGCCATCTGGTCGCCGTCAAAGTCCGCGTTGAAGGCCGCACAGACCAAGGGATGCAAACGAATGGCCTTGCCTTCGACCAGGACGGGATCAAACGCCTGCATACCCAACCGATGGAGCGTCGGCGCCCGGTTCAAAATAACCGGGTGTTCCCGGATCACCTCGTCCAACACGTCCCAAACTTCCGGACGCTCCTTCTCCACGAGCCGCTTCGCGCTTTTAATGGTGGTTGCCGCACCGCGCTCTTCCAACTTGTGGAAGATGAACGGCTTGAACAATTCCAACGCCATTTTCTTGGGCAACCCGCATTGATTCAATTTCAGTTCCGGCCCCACCACGATCACCGAGCGGCCCGAGTAGTCAACCCGTTTCCCCAGGAGATTCTGCCGGAACCGGCCCTGCTTGCCCTTGAGCATGTCGCTGAGGGACTTCAACGGCCGTTTGTTGGCTCCGCGAATCGTCCGGCCGCGTCGTCCGTTGTCAAACAGCGCGTCCACGGCTTCCTGCAACATTCTCTTTTCGTTGCGAACAATCACGCCGGGCGCCTTCAACTCCACCAACCGTTTCAACCGGTTATTGCGATTGATCACCCGTCGATACAGGTCATTCAAATCCGACGTTGCAAACCGCCCGCCGTCCAACGGCACCAGCGGCCTCAGTTCAGGCGGGAGAACCGGGATGACGTCCAGGATCATCCATTCCGGTCGATTCCCCGACTTGTGAAAGGCCTCGATGACTTTCAGGCGTTTCGTGATCTTCTTGTTCAAGGCCGCAGAAGTCGTGGCCTTCACCTTCTCATGGCGCTCGGCCCACAGGGTCTCGATATCGACTTGTCTCAGCAATTCACGAATGGCTTCCGCTCCGATACCCACGCGAAAGCCCTGCGGACCGTACTGATCCACGCATTCACGGTATTTCTCTTCCGTGAGCAACTCTTTTTCCTTCAGCGGGGTGTCCTGCGGATCAATGACGACGTACGCCTCGAAATAGAGAATCTTTTCCAATTGCTTGAGGCTCATGTCCAGCAGGATCCCGATCCGGCTCGGCACCCCCTTCAGGAACCAGATATGGGCCACGGGTGCGGCCAACTCGATGTGCCCCATGCGCTCACGCCGCACCTTCGACTGAATCACTTCGACCCCGCATTTGTCGCAGACGATCCCGCGATGCTTCATGCGTTTGTACTTCCCGCAATTACACTCCCAATCCTTGGTCGGACCGAAAATCTTCGCACAAAACAGGCCATCCTTTTCCGGCTTGAACGACCGGTAATTGATGGTCTCCGGCTTTTTGACTTCTCCGTACGACCACGACCGAATTTTCTCCGGCGACGCGATCCGAATACACATGCCGTCGAAAGACATGGCATCGCGCGGCCTTTCAAACAGAGCATAGACGCTTTCCAAGGCTCTACCCTCCTTTTCAGAAACTGAGAAATTCTCGAAGTGGTAATTACTCGGCGGACTTCATCAACTCGACGTCCAACCCCAGGCTTTGCAACTCTTTCACCAACACGTTAAACGACTCCGGCAAGCCCGGCTCCAGGAAGTTTTCACCCTTGACGATCGCTTCGTACATTCTCGACCGCCCCGGAACGTCATCGGACTTCACGGTTAAAAATTCCTGAAGCGTGGAGGCCGCCCCATACGCCTGGAGAGCCCAGACTTCCATTTCGCCCAACCGCTGCCCCCCGAACTGGGCCTTCCCGCCCAGGGGTTGTTGCGTCACCAACGAATACGGGCCGATGGACCGGGCATGGATCTTATCATCCACCAAGTGGTGCAATTTCATCATATAGACGTAACCGACCGTCACCGGACTCTTGAACGGGTCGCCGGTCCGACCGTCATAGACCACCGATTGGCCGTCTTCCGGCAAACCCGCCTGTTTCAATAAATCCTTGATCTCCGCCTCCGTGGCTCCGTCAAACACGGGACTGGCGGCATAAATCCCCAAGGCTTTGGCGGACCAGCCCAGATGGGTTTCCAAAATCTGTCCGACGTTCATCCGTGACGGAACCCCAAGCGGATTCAGCACGATTTCGATCGGGGTGCCGTCAGGCAAATACGGCATGTCTTCTTCGGGGAGGATCCGGGAGACCACGCCCTTGTTGCCATGACGCCCGGCCATTTTGTCCCCGACGGAAATTTTCCGCTTGATGGCGAGATACACCTTCACCAACTTGATGACGCCCGGAGGCAACTCATCGCCGCGCCGGAGTCGCCCGACCTTCTCGTCATAGAAGGTTTGCAGGCTCTCGATTTGATCCTTCGCCGCGCGTTCAATTTCTTCGAGCTTTCGTTGCTCTTCCGGGTCACCCAGGATCACGCGCCGCACGTCGTCATCGGGCAGTCTCCGCAAGACGTCCACCGTGATTTTTCCCTTTTTCTTTAAAATGACTTCGCCGCTTTCGGGATCCATCAAGTCGCGGCCCACCACCTGCCCGAGCAAGAGCCTCCGAATCTTTTTGTTCCGTTCATCCTCGATGATGTGGAGTTCATCCTGATAGTTCCGTTCGATTTTCACGCGATCCTGGGATTCGATGTTCTTCGACCGTTCATCCTTATCGATGCCTTTTCTGGAAAAAATCTTGACGTCGACCACGATCCCCTCGATGCCCGGAGGAACCTGCAGGGACGTATCCTTCACGTCTCCCGCCTTTTCGCCGAAGATCGCGCGCAGCAACTTTTCTTCCGGGGTCAATTGCGTTTCACCCTTAGGTGTCACCTTGCCGACCAGGATGTCCCCGGCCTTGACCTCGGCCCCGATCCGAACGATCCCGCTTTCATCCAGGTTTCTGAGGGCCTCCTCGCCCAGATTGGGAATGTCGCGGGTAATCTCCTCTTTTCCCAATTTGGTATCACGGGCTTCCACCTCGAACTCTTCGATGTGGATGGACGTGAAGGTGTCTTCGCGAACCAGTCGCTCGCTCAACAGGATCGCGTCCTCGAAATTGTATCCGCCCCACGGCATGAACCCGACCAGGATATTCTTTCCCAACGCCAATTCTCCCCGATCGATCGCCGGGCCATCCGCCAACACCTGCCCTTTCTTCACCGGCTGTCCGACCTTCACGATGGGGGTTTGGGTCACGCACGTATTCTGGTTGGTGCGTTGAAACTTCACCAGGTCATACGTATCCCAAAAACGTCCGGTTTTCTTTTTCCCCTCGTCCGCCTTGCCGGGCTCGGTTCGAACGACGATGCGACGGGCATCCACGCTTTCCACAACCCCGTCCCGTCTCGCCTGTTCGACGTAACCCGAATCGCGGGCCACCACGGCTTCCATGCCGGTTCCGACCAACGGCGCCTCACTCTGCACGAGCGGGACGGCCTGACGCTGCATGTTCGAGCCCATCAACGCACGGTTGGCGTCGTCGTGTTCGAGAAAGGGAATCAACGCGGTGGCGACACTGACCACTTGCTTCGGAGACACGTCCACGTAATCGATGCGATCCGGCGTCGTGGCGATAAACTCTCCCTCGGACCGCGCCGTCACCGAATCGGAGATCAAGCGACCAGCCGTATCCACCTGGGAATTGGCTTGCGCAATGATGTACCGCTCGCCTTCCAACGGAGAAAGGAATTCGACGTCCCGCAGGACGCGTCCTTTTTGGACTTTTCGAAACGGGGCTTCAATAAAGCCGAATTCGTTAATGCGCGCATAGGTGGCCAACGAGGTGATGAGCCCGATATTCGGCCCTTCAGGCGTTTCGATGGGACAAATGCGACTATAGTGCGAGGGATGGACGTCGCGGACTTCAAATCCCGCACGCTCACGAGTCAACCCGCCCGGCCCTAACGCGGACAACCGGCGTTTATGGGTGATTTCGGCCAACGGGTTCGTTTGATCCATAAACTGCGATAGCTGGCTGCCGGCAAAAAATTCCTTGATGGCGGCCACAATGGGTTTGGCGTTAATCAAGTCGTGCGGCAGCACCGTTTCCATATCGAGCAGGTTCATCCGCTCTTTAATACTGCGCTCCATTCGCGCCAATCCCAAACGAATCTGATTCTCGAGCAATTCTCCGACCGTCCGCACCCGACGATTCCCCAAATGATCGATGTCGTCCACGTCGCCCTTACCCATTTTCAATTCGACGAGGCCGCGGACCACTTCCACCACGTCCTGTGAAGTGAGCACCCGCTGGGTAAGGGAAAGATCCAACGAAAACCGGTTGTTCATCTTGAGCCGGCCGACCGGAGACAGATCGTACCGCTTCGGGTTGACGAACAGGTTCTCAAACAAGAGCTTGGCCGAATCCACGGACGGCATTTCTCCGGGCCGCAGGCGTTTATAGATTTCCACCCAGGCTTCCTTTTGGGACGTCGTCCGTTCAGCCTCCAGGGTATCCAAAATGATCGGCGTGGCCGCCCCGCTGTCCAAATAAATCACCTTGAAACTCGAGGGTTTCAACTCGAGCAGCCGCTCAAGCATGGGCAGGGTCAACCGTTGATTTTTTTCAACCAGTACCTCCCCTTTTTCCGAATCCGGGATTTCCGTCAACACGGCTCGGCCGACCAATTCTTCCGGCTTCACCGGAATTTCCTTCACCCCGGCGGCTCGCACTTTCGCCATCAACGATTTGGTGAGCCGCGTCCCTTCTCGAACGATCGGGTCCTTACCGCCTTTCTCGAAGACTTCAACCGACGAACGCAAGCCCGTATGCAGGTCGGGGTCCAACTTGCGCATCAGCTTTCCATCCGAAACCCGAATCTCCTCGATGGGATAATACATCTTCAGCACGTCGTCCGTTGACAACCCGAACGCCTTCAACAGGATCGTGGCCGGCATCTTGCGGCGACGGTCGATGCGGACGTACAGAATATCCCGGGCGTCGAACTCAAAATCCAACCAGGACCCCCGGTAGGGAATGATGCGCGCGGAAAACAACACCTTGCCGCTGGAATGGGTTCGCCCTTTGTCATGGCTGAACGAGGCACCGGGAGAGCGATGCAACTGGCTCACCACGACCCGCTCCGTGCCGTTAATGATAAAAGTACCCCGATCCGTCATCAGGGGCAGCTCACCCACGTACACTTCCTGCTCCCGCACGTCGAGGACTTTGCTGTTCTTCACCCCTTTTTCCTGCGGATCGAACACCACCAGACGGATGCGCAGTTTCAGGGGGGCGGCAAAGGTCATGCCCTGTTCCAGACATTCGCGCATGTCGTACTTGGGCGTACCCAGCGAATAGCTGGAAAATTCAAGAATGGCCGAACTGTTGAAGTCTGCAATAGGAAAGACGCTCATGAGCGCGGCTTGCAGCCCTTTTTCCGCACGACGCTCAGGGTCGGTCTCTTTTTGCAAAAACCCCTCGTACGAACGTTTCTGCACTTCGACGAGGTCCGGAATATCAATCGTGGACTGAATTTTTGAAAAATCAGTACGCTTGATAATTCCCGGCAATGGAGGTTGAGACATGGTCGGCTCCTTCTGTATCTAGGCTTGTGAAAACAACCCCTCTCGATCAATCGGATCCCGCAGCAACCTTTGTCTCCTACTTGACTTCAACCGTGGCCCCCACGTCGGTCAGCTTCTTCTTAATCGTTTCCGCCTCGTCTTTGGCCGCACCCTCCTTGACCGGCTTGGGCGCGCCCTCCACCAGGTCCTTGGCCTCTTTCAACCCGAGCCCGGTGATCTCGCGCACCACTTTGATGACTTGAATTTTCTTGTCGGCCGGCGCACCGGCCAACACCACGTCAAAGGCGTCTTTCTCTTCGACGGCCTGAGCCCCCGCGTCCCCGGCGGCCGGAGCAGCCACGGCCACCGGCGCCGCTGCCGTCACGCCGAATTTTTCCTCGAATCCCTTGACCAATTCGGACAACTCCAACACCGTCATGCTTTCAACGGCACCCAGAATGTCTTCCTTTGAAAGCTTTGCCTCCGTTGCAGTCATTTCTCCTTCTCCTTTCTTTTTGTCTTGGATCGCCAGCAGCACAGCCGCAAATCCTCGTAAAATGCCTTGAAGAACGCCCGCCATACCCCGAAGAGGCCCTTGCATCGCAGACAAGAGCATCGACAGCAAGACCTCCTTGGAAGGCAAATCAGCCGTCGCAATCAGTTGGGCGGGTTCAAGCGCTTTCCCTTCGATCACGCCTCCTCGCCAAAGAATCTTCTCGTCACATTTTTCGTGCTTGATGAAATCCCGAAGAATCTTGGCGGGCAACACCGGATCATCGTAGCCGATGACCACCGCGACCTGCCCCTTGAACAACGACACGACGGGCAAGAGCGACGTGCCTTCCGCAGCCCTGGCAGCCAGGGAATTCTTCACCACTTTCAATTCCGCCTGAGCGTCACGCAGTTTATGGCGCAACTGGGTTACCTGATTAACCGGCATGCCTCCGCATTCCGTCACCACGGCCAACCTGGCCCTGGCGAACTTCTCGTGCAAATCGGAAACCACCGCCGACTTCTGTTCCTTTTTCATGCCCGGCTCCTTTTCACACCACGACTATTCAACGTGTCGGCCCAGGGTCGTACATTCCAGGGGAATACCCGGCCCCATGGTGCTCGACATGGTCGCACCTTTAAGATACTTGCCCTTACTCGAGGAAGGCTTGGCCTTCACCACCGACGAAAAGACCGCCTGCGCGTTTTCGGTGATTTGCGAGACGGCAAACGAGACTTTGCCGATGGGCACGTGGACGTTCCCGGCCTTATCCACTTTGTACTCGACCCGGCCTTTCCGGATTTCCTCGATCGCCTTCCCGACTTCAAACGTCACGGTGCCCGTCTTGGGGTTGGGCATCAGGCCTCGCGGGCCCAACACTTTCCCCAATTTTCCGACCGAAGACATCAGGTCCGGGGTGGCGATGGCCTGATCAAATTCCAACCAGCCCCCTTTGATTTTTTCCAACAAATCATCGGCGCCCACGACGTCGGCGCCCGCCTCCCGCGCTTCCTGCTCTTTTTCCCCTTTGGCAAACACCAGGATCCTGACCTTTTTCCCGGTGCCATGAGGTAACACCGTCGTGCCGCGCACCATTTGGTCCGCGCGTTTGGGATCGACGCCTAAGCGAATGGCCAATTCCACGGTTTCATCAAACTTGGCATACGCCGCCTGCTTGACCAATTCACCGGCCTCCCGGATCCCGTACAGTTTGGACTCGACTTTTGCTATGGAGTTTCGTAATTGCTTTCCCACGACTTACACCCCCCGTATAAAACCACCAACGCGTCAGGGAACCCCTGATTTATTGTGATAGCGGGATGCAGGGCAAGGCGTCCCGCAACGAAACCCGAGACATATCAAAGCAGATAGTCGAGGGTTGAGCGAGGACACAACGCAGCCATGCGCCCGATAGTGCAATAAATCAGTCGGTTACGGTGATCCCCATGCTCCTGGCGGTCCCTTCGATGATCTTCATCGCCCCTTCGATGTTCACCGCATTCAAATCTTCCATTTTCTGCTTGGAGATTTCCTGTATTTGGGCACGGGAGATCGCGCCGACCTTATCCTTCTGCGGCACCCCGGATCCCTTGATAATCCCCACCGCCTTCTTCAAGAGGTCGGTCGCCGGAGGGGTTTTCGTAATGAAGGTAAAGCTCCGGTCCCGATAGACGGTAATGACAACGGGGATGATGCTCCCTTCCTGCTTTTGCGTCTTCGCGTTGAATTGCTTGCAAAAGTCCATGATGTTCAGCCCGTGCTGACCCAATGAAGGGCCGACCGGCGGAGCAGGATTGGCTTTCCCCGCGGGAATCTGCAATTTAATTTGTGTTATGACTTCTTTTGCCATCGCTCTGTCCTTTTCAGTTCACGTCGACGTTCGCTGCCGCCCCCGCACCCATGTCAACGACACCCTACCCTCGTTCGATTTGCGCAAACACCAATTCGACCGGCGTCGAACGGCCCAGGATGCTCACCAACACCTTGGCGCGACTATGCTCGTCGTCCACTTCGTCGATTAAACCATTAAAGCCCATGAACGGCCCATCAATGATCCGCACGTTATCGCCCTTGGAGAAAAACACCCGCTCTCGAGGAAGCGACACGCCGGATTCGATTTGCTTCAGAAGAGAATCCGCTTCCTCTTTCGGCAACGGCATGGGCTTCACCCCTTCTCCCCCGACGAACCCCGTGACCTTGGGCGTCTCCTTGATCATCATCACCGTTTCGTCCTTCAGAGGGTCCGCCAATTCGACCAGCACGTACCCGGGAAAAAACTTGCGCTTGGACGCGCGACGTTTGCCGTCTTTGATTTCGATCACGTCCTCGGTCGGAACCAGGACTTGCCCGAAATCCTCCTCAAGACCCATCTGATTCGCTCGCTCCACCAGGGAGGTGCGGACTCGCCCTTCATATCCCGCATAGGTGTGAATCACGTACCAGTTTTTGGCCATAGCACCCGACCTCGAACGTTCAAAGAATTTGACTGACCACCCATACTAAAATGGAGTCAGCCATCGAGAGGTACAAAGACATGATGAAGCAAAACACGACGACCACCGACGTGGAACCTATGGTTTCATCACGCGTCGGATACGACACCTTCTTCAACTCCCCTCTCACCTCAATGAGAAATTCCGCAATCTTCGACCAGAGTTTCTTCATGTCACGTGCATCCCGTCTTGTTTACTCGACCCGTATGGTGGCAGGGGCACCAGGACTCGAACCCGGACCTTCGGTTTTGGAGACCGACATGCTAGCCATTGACACCATGCCCCTTCGTCACTCCCGGCAAACCCGTCATTTCACTTCTTTATGGGGGACATGTTTACGACAGAACCGGCAATACTTTTTTATTTCCAAGCGATCGGGATCATTTTTTTTATTCTTCATCGTCGAATAATTCCGCCGCTTACATTCCCCACAGGCTAACGAAATGATGACCCGCATAATGCCCCCTCCTTCGTCCTACTCCAAGCAGCGATAGCCCTAGGCGAGGATTTCGGTGACGACGCCGGCGCCTACCGTGCGGCCCCCTTCCCGTACCGCAAACCGTAACCCCTGCTCCATCGCAATCGGCGCAATCAACTCCCCCGTGAACGTCGTGTTGTCCCCCGGCATCACCATCTCCACGCCTTCCGCCAACTGCACCACCCCCGTCACGTCCGTCGTCCGGAAATAAAACTGCGGCCGGTACCCGTTGAAGAACGGCGTGTGCCGCCCCCCCTCTTCCTTCGTCAACACGTACACTTCCGCCTTGAACTTCGTGTGCGGCGTGATACTCTTCGGTTTCGCCAGCACCATCCCCCGCTCCACTTCGTCTTTCTTCGTCCCTCGCAGCAACGCCCCGATGTTGTCCCCCGCCTGCCCTTCGTCCAACACTTTCCGGAACATCTCCACGCCCGTCACCACCGTGCTCCGCGTCTCCCCCAGGCCCACGATCTCGATCTCGTCCCCGACTTTCACCTGGCCCCGCTCCACCCGGCCCGTCACCACCGTCCCCCGCCCGCTGATCGTAAACACGTCTTCGATCGGCATCAGAAACGGCTTGTCGATCGCCCGCTCCGGCGTCGGTATGTAACTGTCGACCCCCGCCAACAATTTCATGATCGCCGGCACCCCCACGTCGCTCTCGTCCCCTTCCAGCGCCTTCGTCGCCGACCCCACGATGATCGGAATGTCGTCCCCCGGAAATTGGTATTTCGACAGCAATTCCCGCACTTCCAATTCCACCAATTCCAATAATTCCGGGTCCTCCACCTTGTCCGCCTTGTTCAGAAACACCACGATGTACGGCACGCCCACCTGCCGCGCCAACAGGATATGTTCCCGCGTCTGCGGCATCGGGCCATCCGCCGCCGACACCACCAGGATCGCCCCGTCCATCTGCGCCGCGCCCGTAATCATGTTCTTCACGTAATCCGCGTGCCCCGGGCAGTCCACGTGCGCGTAGTGCCGGTTGTCCGTCTCATATTCCACGTGCGAGATCGCAATCGTGAGGATCTTCGTCGGGTCCCGTCGGCCCTGGGACTCACTCGCTTTCGCCACTTCGTCATAACTCACGAACTGCGCCATCCCCTGCTGCCCCATCACCTTCGTCAGCGCCGAGGTCAGCGTCGTCTTCCCATGGTCCACGTGCCCGATCGTCCCCACGTTCACGTGCGGCTTCTTTCGATCAAATTTCGCCTTCGCCATCTGCCCCTCCTAAAAACGTCGTCCCCGTGGAAACCGCGTGATTCCCATGTGAGACGAAAAATCCCCGAACCTGGAAAATAGCCCTCTTTGATATTTCATCGAGATAATGGAGCCCACGACGCGGATTGAACGCGTGACCTCGTCCTTACCAAGGACGTGCTCTACCAACTGAGCTACGTGGGCCTTGTGAATGGGAAACGCGAATTCCTGCATCGCTGGTCGGGTTGACCGCGTCACGCTTCAAGCGTTCGCTGGAGCGGGCGACGGGATTTGAACCCGCGACAGCCAGCTTGGAAGGCTGGAACTCTACCACTGAGCTACGCCCGCCACCGTTGTTTTCGAATTCGCCGTCGGCCTTACTCACTCCTTTGACTCAAAAGGCCAGTAATGAACGTCCCGTTTATCTCGTCGCACACGTTTCAACGTTATGGTGGGCAGGCAAGGATTCGAACCTTGGAAGCCGACGGCAGCAGATTTACAGTCTGCCCCCTTTGTCCACTCGGGTACCTGCCCGTTCAACAACTCAATCGTTCGGCAGTCCCCTCCTACGTCAATAAAATTAAGGGAAAGTGTAAAGCGGGGATACAAGACAAAGCCCAATTTTTCCTGCGAAACAGGCCAAAAAGGGCATTTCGAGTGTTTCCTTTTAAAAACAGTTAAGGGTCGACCCCACCAAACGAAACATTATATATACAGGTCAGGTGGCAGTCAAGAGATAAGAGATGGACAAACCGACAGCGTGACCATTCACCAATTCTTTGTGTAGAATGTTGACCGATCCAAAACCGCTTATGGATGATGTCGTGCCCGAACACCTGTCACCCTGCCCTGCCTGGACGCTCTCGTGCGTATGCAGCCTGGACGGTACCTTTTGGTTTTATCGCATCAAGCCGTTCGCTGTGTCCGGAGATCCCCACGAGACGTTCGTCCGACTAAAAAATCTGGTCGCCGAGACGGCTCGCACTGTCATCGTCACGGCGACGGAGACCTACCTCCATGCGGTTTACCGGACCAAGAGGGGGTATCTCGATGACTTGGAGTGCCGTCTCTGCCCTACGGGACGCGTGATCCACGTTCGATCAGCGTCACGAAGCGGTATTTATGACTTCGGCGTGAACCGGAGACGCGTCGAACGGCTACGCCGCCAGTTGAGCAGCACGGACCACGGCGAAGGTTGACTTCGGTTGACAGGCTTTTTCGAGAGCCCCTAGCATGGCCGCCATGGCACAACCGGAACCAGCGTCTTTGATTCCGACCGCGCGTGCGTTCATCCCGCGGGTCCTCCACCTGACGGCCTGCGTCGTACTGGGTATGAGCCTCTTGGCGTTCTCCGCGCCACCGCCGCCTCCACCATCCGGGCCAGGCGGTTTTTCAGGCGGATTGGCCGTGGTTTCGACACCCGACGGGCTCACGATTTATTGTGAAATCGCCGATACGCCGGCCAAACGGAGTCAGGGCCTGATGTATCGAACGCGCATGGCCCCGGATCGAGGCATGCTGTTCACCTTTCCGGAGTTCCAAGAGCCCGGCTATTGGACGTTCTGGATGAAGAACACCAAAATGCCCCTGGATATTCTATGGCTGGACCAGGACGGGACCATCGTACACGTCGAACGGTATGTCCCGATTTGCACGAGAACCGACAACCTCTGTCCCCGCTACCGGCCGAAAACCGCCGCGGTCCAGGTTCTGGAACTGGGTGCGGGACGAGCCGCCAAGCTGAATCTCAGCGTCGGCACCCAACTCACCATCGAGCTGCCGAAATAGCACGCTCACGAATGTTCCCATTCCCGGACGCGTTTGGCTGAGATGACGCCATCCACCCGGCCGATGCCTTCGAGCGCGTGTTCGAGGTGGCGGGTATCGGAAATTTCGATCATGAAGTCGAGGACGGCCTTTTGATCCTCCCGGGTCGTAATTTCCGCCCGGCTGATGTTGGCCTTCGAAGCGGAAATCGCCGACGACACGTTGGCCAACACACCGGGGCGGTCGAAGGTCAACACGCAGACCTTGACCAGATGCCGCTCGTCGACCGTCATATCCCATTCCACTTCGACCAGGCGATCCTTTTCATAATCCATGGTCTCGAGATTGGGGCAGCCCTTGGCATGGATCGTCAGCCCGCGGCCGCGGGTGAGGTAACCCAGGATCGGATCACCCGGCACCGGCGCACAGCATTTCGACAACGGCATCAGGGCGTCCCGCCCGCCCATGACCTTCACGGACTTCACAGGGCTCTGGGCCGGGGCCGTCCCGGGTGTCTCACGAACGGCCTCAACGGCTTTCGCCGTGTCCTCGCCGGGAACGAGCCAGTTCACCAGTTGCACCGCGGACAGACGCCCGTAGCCCACCATGCGGATCATCTCCTCGACGGAGGCATAGCCACGCTTACCCGCGACCTGCGACAGCCGGTCCGATTCGGACCACTGCGCGGACGGGAGCTGATGCCGGCGAAACTCGCGTTCAAGCAATCGCCGTCCCAGTTCCAACCCCTGCTTTTGCTCTTCGTCTTTCAAATAATGTTTGATTTTCGCTCTCGCACGGGACGTCTGAACGAACTTCAACCACTCCTTCTGCGGGACCTGAGTCCGCGACGTCAAAATTTCCACGGTATCGCCGCTGGCCAGCGCCTGCCTCAAGGGCACGATCTTTCCATTCACTTTCGCCCCCACGCACCGGTCCCCCACTTGGGTATGAATCGCATAGGCAAAGTCGACCGGCGTGGAATCAAGCGGCAGTTCCTTCACTTCGCCCTTCGGGGTGAACGCAAAGACCACGTCGTGAAAGACGTCCAAGTGAAAGAGGTCGAGTTTGACGGAATCCATGAACTGGCGATTGTCGGACAGGTCACGATGCCATTCCACGAATTGCCGGAGCCAACTGAAGACCTTTTCGTCGCGCTCGCCGACCTTGACCTGTTCCTTGTACCGCCAATGCGACGCCACCCCGTATTCCGCGAGACGATGCATTTCTTCCGTGCGTATCTGAAATTCCACGTGATCGCCCTGCGGCCCCAAGACCGTCGTATGCAGCGATTGATAGAGATTGGTGCGCGGCGTGGCGATGTAATCCTTGAACCGCTCGGGCACCGGCGGCCACGCGGCATGCACGACTCCGAGAATCGTATAACAATTGATCTTGGTGTCGGTGATCACGCGAATGGCTACCAGGTCGTGCACTTCCTCGAACGTAATGCCCTGGCTCTCCATTTTCTGATGAATGGAATACAGATGCTTGGGCCGTCCGACCACACGACCGGGCAACCCGGCCTTGGCCAAGGCATCGACCGTCTCCTGAATGATCGACTGGACGTAGACCTGCCGTTCTTCATCCCGTTTCGCCACCCGGAGCTTCAACATGGAATAGGCTTCGGTCTTGAGGTACTGAAAGCATAAATCTTCCAGTTCCTGCTTGAGCCAACTCATGCCCAGCCGGTTGGCCAACGGGGCATAAATCTCCAGGGTTTCCTGGGCGATCTGCTTTTGCTTGGCCTCCCGTAAATGGCCCAGCGTGCGCATGTTGTGCAGACGGTCGGCCAACTTGATAAAGACCACCCGGATGTCGTCGGCCATCGACAACAGCATCTTCCGGAAATTCTCGGCCTGTTTCTCTTCGTACGTCCGGAAAGGAATTTGGCCGATTTTCGTCACCCCTTCCACGAGGTGCGCGACTTCATCCCCGAAATGCGCCTGCAACTCTTCCTGGGTCGCCACGGTATCTTCCAACGTGTCATGGAGAAGCCCGGCCACGATGGCGGTCACGTCCAGCTTGAGAAAGGTCAAAATGCCGGCTACCGCCAGCGGGTGTTGCAAATAGGGTTCTCCGGACCGGCGAGTCTGCCCCTCATGCGCCTTCGCGGAAAACTCATAAGCGCGCCGAAGCAACGTCTCATCCGCGTCCGGATAACAACTCTGCACCTCCCGAACCAAATCATCGATCTCTATGACACTGGTCAGCGACATAAGAAGTCTTCTCTCTTCACCCCACCCGCACGTCACGCAGCCGGAGCTGGATGCGGCTCGATCCTTTCCATTCATTCAACTCGGGGCTGAACACCGCGTCGATCCGCCCCTTGCCCGCATCGATGGCCTGTGCCAAGCCTCCCATCCGAAACCCGATACTGTCCAGGGGAACGGAGCCGGGCTGGCGAAGGACCAATTTCAGATGACTCTCCCCGACCACGCGTTTCTCCAGCACCGAAATCCCCCGACTCACAAAGCACGGCTCGGGATTCCCCATCCCGAAAGGTTGCAAGCGCTCCAATTCCCGGATAAGGGAAAATTGCACGTCGGCAAGCCCAACCTCCGCATCCACGTCCAGGGTGGGAACCTTCAGTGTGTCATCCATTAATTCCTCGACGGCTCCCCAAAACCGTTGCCTGAAACCGGCAAACGCTTCCTCCCGGACCGTGAGACCCGCGGCCATGGGATGCCCGCCGAAGGTTACCAAATCCTGTTGGCATTGCTGCAAGGCCCGGCACACGTCGAAGCCGGCCACGCCCCGGACCGAGCCCTTGCCGACCCCGTGCGCGTCGAACGTCACCACGACCGCAGGCCGGTGATAGCGTTCCACCAACCGCGCCGCGACAATGCCGATCACGCCAATATGCCACCCTTTCGCGCCCACCACAATCCCAGGCTGTGGGTCCCCGGCGTCCACTTCCACGATCGCCTCCCGGGTCATCTCCTCTTCGATCTCTCGCCGGCGGCGATTCAGGTTCTCCAATTCCTGGGCAAGCTGAAGCGCCGCGGGTTCGGAATCCGTGGTGAGCAACCGGACCCCCAACTCGGCATGGGCCAATCGCCCGGCCGCATTCAGACGCGGGGCCACACGAAACCCGATCGTGCCGGCCGAACACGTCCCGTTCAAGCCCAGATCTCGGGTCAGCGCCCGAATCCCGCAGCGGGTGCCTTGAGCCACCTGGGCCAACCCATCCCGTACCAGGACCCGGTTCTCATCCGTGAGCGGAACCAGATCGGCGATGGACGACAACGCCACCAGGTCGCGGTACGCCTCCATTGATACACCCGCGGGTCGATATTTCTGCACGTACGCTTCGGCCACCTTATAGGCCAAGCCGCCGGAACATAACCCTCGGAACGGATAGACGGAATCCGGGCGATACGGATTGATGAACGCAAGCGGCTCCGGCATTCGGGATTGAAGCTGATGATGATCGGTCACAATCACGTCCATACCCAAGGACCGGGCCACCTCGATCTCCTTGTGCGAGGTCGTGCCGCAATCCGCGGTGAGCAACAGGGACACGCCCTTCTCGGCCAGTTTCCGAATGGCCCCTTCATGCAGGCCATACCCTTCCTCCTGCCGGTGAGGAATATAGACTTCCGCCTTGGCGCCCACGCGCTGCCAAAACAGGAAGTGCAGGCTCGTGGCCGCCATCCCGTCAACGTCATAGTCTCCGTAAAAGCAGATCCGCTCCCCGCGTTGAACGGCCAGGTGAAGCCGGTCAATGGCCCGTTCCATGTCAGGCAAGGCGCACGGATTATGGGTCGAGCCGCCGGAAGAGGAGAGCCAGTCCTTGGCCTGCTCGGGCTCGACCACGCCTCGTCCACACAAAACCGTCGCCGCCAGACGCGAGAGACCCAAGGCCTCGACCAGGGCAACAACCTGTTGCGGCTCGACCGAGCGCACTTGCCAATTTGAAGAATGCATCGTCATACGCGGAGATTCACCTGTAGTGGACAAACCGTAAACAGGAGCGATCATAGGAACGAATCCGAAGAGAGTCAAACGAAAAGGCCGCGCACACGCGCCGGACTCGCCGATGACCCGGCCAAACTGTACTGGTGAAACAAGAAAAATGACGGCGGTAAAAAAGAGAAGAAAGAGGAGTTACTCTCCCCCTTTCTGGACGTAATTTTTGACGAACTCGGCGGCGTTCTCTTCCAGGACCTCATCGATCTCGTCGACCAACTGATCGATGTCCTCCTGGAGCTTCTTGCCGGTCTCAATGACCTGAGGATTGGGTTTGACTTCCTGATCCTGGGAGGAAGTTTTTCCTGACTCGGATTTCCGTTCCTGCTTTTCCATAGCCTGACCTCCCGGTTCTCAAGAAGCCTCGCACCTTATGGATAGAATAGCCCAGCCTCTCGAAGGGGTCAAGATACTGAAGGGCCAGTGCCATTGACAGGCTTCCCGATTCGAAATGCAGGCGCGATCCAAATCGAACCGGCTCTCATGTCAGTGTCCGTAAAAACCGAAAGGCCAGTTGGGGGAGGATTCGTTTGTGTTGCTTGTCCTTGTCCACGTCCCGGACCAGCCAGCCTTTAACCGTCATTCGGATGCCGGAGCCGTCGCGGTGGCGAGAGAAGGCAATGGTCATGAAATGTTCGCGGGTGCGTGTGCCCGGGTAGACCCACTGCCGCCAACTGGTCTTGGGTTCTATGTCGTACCTCGAACCGTCCTGTGTCTCGTTCGGGTAATGATTGACGGCTTGGGGCTGCCAGCCCTTCAGGGACTGTTTGCCTTCCGCGTGGCTGAACGCGCGTTGGTCGGGAAACTGCTTCGGGGTCAAGCGGTTCCGGCTGGTTGCGAACCAGGCATTCAGGTAGGTGAGGTTGGAGAGCGGCGAGGAGACCACTTCATATAACGTGGCACCCCTTGTGCCCAGTGTCACGCTCACCACGCGGCCGTAGTGCACGTCGCCGCTCATGACCACGATATCGTGTCCCGTGCTTCCCATAGCCGCCAGTAACCGGCAATAGTCTCTGGTGTAGCTGAGCAGGTTGGCTTCGTGCGGGTTCGTGGTGACGATCAGAGGCTGAGGACTGACGAGCACCCCCGGAGCCTCGAGTTTTTTTGCCCAATCAATCACGCGGTTCAGGTCCTTGGTTTTCATAATGCCGCCAAGCTTTGGCTTACGAAACGAGCGCAGGTCGGCAAAGCAGATACTGAGATCGCCCGGAAACTCCATGACCTCCACGACCGGACACTGTTGCACGTTCTCAATGCCCTGCCGCGCCGTCTCTTCCCAGGATTTGCGCACCTTCGGGTCCTGTAAGGCCCACAGGTACGGATTCTTGGGATCGGGATCCGGGAAGCCGTTATACCACTCGTGATCATCGGGCAGCATGTAGTTGGCGCCACGGGTCAACACGTCGCTGAGACCCTTCCAGTGGCGGGCGTAGTCCTGGGCGATCCGGCGACGGACTTCCCTGGGCACCCCGGAACGCAGATCGAACCCGACGTCCAGATAGACCTGGTCGCCGGTCAGGAAGGTCAGGTCCGGGCTGTCGTGCGGATCTCTCGGGTGTTCATACAACCCCCGGTAGGCCGTACCCACGCGCCCTCCATCCTGGTCCGGCCAGTAGCAACTCCCCAGGGCGATGGTGAAGGGTTTAGCGCGCGACTTATACAAAGGCAGTCGTTCCGGCAGCGTGCGGATACTCGCGGAGCGGAGGATTTCCCAGTCCTGCACGTCTGCACGCCAACGCTCGAAATAGGCGCGATAGCTCCTGGCCGGTCGCAATCCCTTAAACATGAGGCTCTTGCAAAAACGATCCCGTGACGCAGCGGGAAACGGGCGCTCCCAGTCGGCAGGCCGGATTTGTTTCGACTCGACCTCATGACCCGAGCCGTTACACAAGCGCACCCGCGCTTTCACGGGCTTTTGCATGTCCCGCTCCAGGGTCCCCACCCAGAGGCGCATGCTGGTGGTCGTCACCCGCGTAGCGTAGCAGTGGAACTCACTCAAGCCTGGATAATACCGGTTCGCCATGGCAATGCCCTCCTGCGGCTGCGTGTGGTGCAACGCCGTTCTCCTTCTCTCTGTCTTCCCTCGGACAGGCACGGGGGCCTGTCCCTACATCAAGGGGATTGTTTTTTTACGGCACGATGAAGGAGATGATGAGGAGGGACACGATGTTGATGACTTTGATCATGGGGTTGATGGCCGGGCCGGCGGTGTCTTTGAAGGGGTCGCCGACGGTGTCGCCCGTGACCGCGGCTTTGTGGGTTTCGGTGCCTTTGAGGCCCTGCTCCTCGATATATTTTTTGGCGTTATCCCAAGCCCCGCCGCCGCTGGTCATGGTAATGGCCAGGAACAGGCCCGTGACGATACTGCCCACCAACACGCCGCCCAAGGCCGCGGGACCTAACAGCACGCCGACGATGATCGGTGAGATCACGGGGATGATGCCGGGCACCAGCATTTTTTGAAGGGCGGACTGGGTCACGATATCGACGCACGTGCCGTATTCGGGTTTCTGCGTTCCTTCCATGATCCCGGGGATTTCCCGGAATTGCCGGCGCACTTCTTCCACCACCAGGCCGCCGGCCTGCCCCACGGCCTTCATGCACAGCGCCCCAAACATAAATGGCAGCATCCCGCCGAGGAACAGCCCCACGAGGATGTTGGGATCGGACAGGTCGAAAGTCAGGTTCGCGTTGCCGGCCTGGGCTTCCCGGGCATATTCCGCAAACAGCACCAGGGCCGCCAACGCGGCCGAGCCGATGGCATAGCCCTTGGTCACCGCCTTGGTGGTATTGCCCACGGCATCGAGCGCATCCGTGATTTTTCGCACGTCTTCCCCCAAATGGGACATTTCGGCAATGCCGCCCGCGTTGTCCGTGACCGGGCCGAACGCGTCGATCGCCACCACGATGCCCGCCATCGACAACATGGCCACCGCGGCCACCGCGACCCCGTACAACCCGCCGCCTTCGGCGCCCCCGCAAATCCCGAAGCTCAACAGAATGGCCGCGACGATGACGA
Source organism: Nitrospirales bacterium (assembly GCA_965204475.1). Classification (GTDB taxonomy): domain Bacteria; phylum Nitrospirota; class Nitrospiria; order Nitrospirales; family UBA8639; genus Bin75. Next base: position 163,890 of record OZ241988.1, on the reverse strand, counting down.
CCACGGGCCACGCGGTGGACTGCATGCCCACGGCCAACCCGGCGATGATGTTCGTCGCATGTCCGGTTTCACTCGCCTTGGCCACATCTTGCACCGGGGAATAGGCCGTGGCCGTAAAGTAATCGGTGATAAACACCAGGGCCAGCGTCACCACCAGGCCCAGGAGCGCCGCGATGAAGTAACTGATCCCCGAGACCCCGCCGATGCCGTCCATCATGTTGGTGGTTACGGGAAAGAACGCCACCGCGGCCAGCCCGCCGCTGACGAACAGGCCTTTGTACAGGGCCGACATGATGCTGCCGCCTTCACTCGCCTTTACGAAAAAGATCCCGATAATGGTGGCGAAGACGGTCATCCCGCCGAGAGCCAGGGGATACAGCACGGGGGCCGCGTTGCCGGGGAAGAGACTCATGGCCAGGACCATGGCCGCGACGATGGTCACGACGTAGGTCTCGAACAGGTCGGCGGCCATGCCGGCGCAGTCACCCACGTTGTCGCCCACGTTGTCCGCGATCACCGCGGGGTTGCGAGGGTCGTCTTCGGGGATCCCGGCTTCGACTTTTCCGACGAGGTCGGCGCCCACGTCCGCGGCCTTGGTGTAGATGCCTCCACCCACCCTGGCGAAGACCGAAATCAGGCTGCCGCCGAATCCGAGGCTGATGAGGGCGTGTACGGCTTTTTCCGGCCCCGCTATCGCGGATCCGATGGCATAAAACCCGGCCAGCGCCACCAGGCCCAACCCGATAAGCAGCAGGCCGGTCACCGCGCCGCCTTTAAAGGCGACTTGCAAGGCCGGATCCAACCCGTCCGAGGCGGCCTGCGCCGTCCGCACGTTCGCCCTTACGGCAATCACCATGCCCACGTACCCGGCGATGGCCGAGGCCGCGGCTCCGACCACGAACCCCATGGCCGTCAACAACCCGAAATTGTCCGACCATATCCCGGCCAGCCACAGAATCAGGAACATGACGCCCGCCACGATGCCGACGGTTCGATATTGTCGATTCAAATACGCGGCGGCGCCTTCCTGGATCGCCAGCGCAATGGTTTGCATGGTGTCGTTGCCGGCGGGTTGTCGCAGGACCCAGAAGGTGAGGTACACCCCGTAGGCAATGCCCACGATGCCGGACACTAACGCAAAAATAATTACCGAACTCTCAGTATCCACGAAACGCCCCCTTTGTCAGACGGAGAAATGCTGCCCTGAATTCAGTCACAACCAAACCGGCAGGATTGTCGCGCACTCACCCAAGATCGCCTTGGCCAATCCTCCGCTTCACCGTTCTCCCTGAAGCAGCGGTCGAGACATGTCTTTCCTGGGTATCGTAAAGAAGAAGATTGCTGAAAGGCGAGCTATTCTAGCCGCCGTGCGTTGAATGTTCAAGGAAAAATTCCCCGACGCGAAGGATCTGTGCCGAATCCACGCTGCACCCGCATAAGAAAGAATCCGAGACGGCTCGCGTTCAAGGTGTGATCGAAGTTGCCTGTCTCCGGATTTTCTGTTAACGTGTCTTAGTGTTTCAGTTCTAGCGACCACATCTTCTTTCAACCAGACCGATCTTTCTTGAGACAACCGTATGGCGTGGGAACCAAGAGATCCATGGGGTCAACAAGGCGGAGCCGATCCGCTGGATGACGTCCTCAATAAAGCCAAGGAACAATGGCAGCGGATGAAGCCGACCCGGGGGATGAAATCCATCGTCCTGGTCGTGGCGGCTATCCTGGTCCTCTCGCAATCGGTCTTCAAGGTCGACCCGGACGAAGAAGGGCTCGTCAAGCGGTTCGGCGACGTGGTTCGGACCGTCGAGCCGGGTCCCCACCTGAAGATCCCCTTTCTTGAAACCGTGGTCACGCCGAAGGTTCAGAAGCTCCACCGTATCGAAGTCGGTTTTCGCACCAACACCCGGGGCCGGGCGCAGATCGTCCCGCAGGAAGCCCTCATGCTGACCGGAGACATGAACATTCTCTCCGTGGAATTCATCGTCCAATACAAAATCAGCCAGGCCAAGGACTACCTGTTCAACGTGGCGAATATCGAAGAAACCATCCGGAAATCGGCCGAGGCCGCGATGCGGGAAGTTGTCGGCAAGAATAAGATCGACGAGGCGTTGACCGTGGGCAAAGCCGCGATCCAGGTGTCCACACAAGAATTACTGCAAACGATCATTGATGAGTATGAGGGTGGCGTCCAGATCGCCACCGTTCAATTGCTTGACGTCAATCCCCCTCAGAAAGTGGCCAAGTTCTTTAAAGACGTGGCCAGTGCCAAGGAGGAACGGGAGCAATTGATCAACCAGGCCCACGGGTATCGGAACGACATCATCCCGAAAGCCAAGGGACAGGCGGCCCAGGACGTCAATCAAGCCAAAGGCTATGCCCAAGCCAGAATCGCTCGGGCCGAAGGTGAAGCCAATCACTTTTTGCAAACGTTGGCCGAATACAAAAAAGGCAAAACCGTCATCGGCAAGCGCCTGTATATCGAAACCATGGAAGAAGTCCTCTCGAAGGTCGACAAGATCATTCTGGATTCGAAATCCGCGGGGAACGTGCTGCCGTACCTCCCGTTGGAGCGGTTGCAAAAACTGCCGGGGCGAAAAGCGGGGGGCTCGCCCTGATGAAACAGAACCTGCTCGTCGGCATCATCGGCGTTTTGGTCCTGCTGGTCGTGTTGGGGGCCTCTCCGTTCTTCATTCTCGATCTGACCCAAACGGCCATCGTGGTCCAACTCGGCAAACCCAAGCGGACCGTGACCGAGCCCGGGCTCAAGTTCAAACTGCCCTTTGTGCAGGAAGTCCGGTATTTCGACAAACGCCTCCTGGATTACGACGTGCCCGCCCGCGAAGTCATCACCCAGGATAAAAAGACCATCCTGATCGACAATTTCGCCAAGTGGAAAATCGTCGATCCCCTGGAGGTCTACAAGGCGTTCCAAACGCAACGCGGCGCGCTGCAACGGCTGGACGACATCATCTATTCCGAACTGCGGGTGGAACTGGGCCGGCACGAACTTTCGGAAATTGTCTCCGCGAACCGGTTGCTGATCATGTCCGAGGTAGCCAAACGCGCCAATGAAAAAGCCTCGAAATATGGATTGGAAGTCCTGGACGTCCGCATCAAACGCGCGGACCTGCCTGAGCAAAACGCCAAGGCCGTGTTCGACCGGATGCAAGCCGAGCGGGAACGGATCGCCAAACAATACAAAGCCGAAGGCGCGGAAGAAGCGCAGAAGATCCGATCGGAAGCCGAAAAGGACCGGGAGATTCTCATAGCCGACGCCTACAAAACCTCCCAGGAAATTCGCGGCGAAGGTGACGCCAAGGCCTACAAGATTTACGCCGATGCCTATCGCCAGGACCCGCAATTCTTTGAATTCGTGCGCTCCATGGAAGCCTACCGGAAAACCTTCTCCAAAGACACGACCATGGTGCTCAGCCCCGACTCCGAATTTCTGCAATTTCTCAAGAGACGGAAACGCTGAACGCACATTGTGGATTTTGGATTGCTGATTTCTGATTTTCCCCAATTCACAATCCGCAATTCCTCATGAATCAAGACCATCTTGACCTGTTACTCCAGGGCCTGGAAGTCTGGAACAAATTTCGACGGACCCAACCCACCGTCCAACCCGACCTCCGGGAAGCCGACCTGTCGGGGTATGATTTCACGAGAATGGATTTTGCCAGGTGCGACCTGACGGGCGCGGATTTATCCGACGCCTACTTGCTCCGGGCCAACCTGGAAGAAGCCGATCTGACCGGAGTCAATCTCACGGAAGCGGACGTCATCGAAGCCAACCTGCTCAAAGCCACTCTGGCCAACGCGACGCTCGTGATGGCGGACTTGAGTGGAACGGGGCTGATCCGTGCGAATCTCGCAGGCGCGGACCTCACCAAGGCCAACCTGACGCGCGCCTCGCTGCCGTGGGGAAATTTACAAGGATGCCGGTTGATGCAAACCAATCTGAAGATGGCCGACCTGCGGGAAGCCGATCTCACGGGATCGGACTTGTCCGAAGCCAACCTGCAAGACGCCTCCCTAACCGGGACCGTGTTGCAACAAGCCAACCTGCAAGGGGCCAAAAACGTATCCTTGGAGTACCTCGGAAAAGCCCGGACGCTTTTCCAGGCCAGCCTCGACCCTCGACTTCATGAAGAAATTGAGAAGAACTACCCGAACCTGCTGAAGCAACCGTAAAGCCCTGCCTCCACAAAGCCAGCGGCCCGTCTACTGCTGGGAGTCGCTTCTTCGGATGAGAACCAGACGGCCCAGGAGATGCTCCGGCGGCTTCATGGGAGGCTCGACCAGATCGACTCGCGGGCCGACGCCCTGAACAAGACGAAGACCATCGGATGTCTGTACGAATCCTTTGGCTCGCAGGGCATGGCGTGCTTGAATCCGTTGGATCAACGTCTCGGGGTCGATACCCTGCTCAATGACGCATTCTTCCGCCTCAAACGCCTCATGGGTATGTGGCTCATGTGCCTGCGGCTTGGCGACTCGTCTGGAAAGATTCCCGGGATCGGGAGGAAACAGCACCGGCGTACTGACGCGGGCGTGAACGGCCGGCACGATGGGCGTCCCCGGAGCCAGGCGCTGCACCCGTGCATACACCTGCCCACGTTGTTCCGAAGGCACCAAATCCAGTTTATTCAGGATCAGCAAGTCGGCCGATGATACCTGCTGGTCAAAGGTCCCTTCCAGGTCACGCCCTTCAGCCACCTGTTCGGCATTCACCACAACCGCGGAGAGACATTCGCCGATCCACTCGGACACCGGCTCGCGCCAGAAATTCAGGAGCGTATCAAAAGGCAAGGCCACCCCTGACGTTTCCACGACGACCCGGTCAGGATGTACCTCTTCCCGGATCCGTTGAAGGGTCGTCACGAATTCATCGGACAGTTTGCAACAGACGCACCCGCCTTCCAATTCCACGTAACCTTGGCCGTCCTGGTTTCCCAACAGGGCCTGATCGATTCCCAATTCCCCGAATTCGTTCGACACGACCGCAATCCGCACTCCCTGCGCCTGTGCCTCTTCAAGCAGGTGGCGCACAAGCGTGGTTTTCCCGGCACCCAGGAATCCGGACACGACCAGCGCCGGCACGTTGTTTCCCCTACCCAGCACACCACCTGCGGCTTTCTCTTGCTCAAACGATGAAGGGGGATCGTCTTGGGGCATCATAAATTTTGGATGTTTGACAACCACGGCCGGGCTTTATGAGAATGCCTGAATGGATACGCCTTTGCCAACGTCATCCGACTTGCCGTCGGAGACCGATCTTCCCGACCGCCAATGCACCTGGTGCCGGGTCACCATGACGAAACGACTGGTGGCCGAGGGGCGTTTCATTCATTACACCTGCCCGTCCTGTCTCTTTCAACATACCGGAAAGATTCCTGCACCTTGATGACAAGAAGCCGCGGTCGCAAGCCTGAAACGGACGATGATCGCTCCGTCCTGCCACGACCAGGGGAAAAACTCAGCGCTAGAACAGATTCGACACGATGCGCGTGCCGCCGACCCACGTGCCGATGACGCTGCCGATGGTGGGAAACAAAAAGGCCAGGAACACCCGTAACAGCCGGCTTTGCCACCAGCGTCGGGGAATAGCCACGTCTTCGGCTACGGTCTGAAATTCACGCACGATCGGTGGTTGCATATAGGCTTGGACAAACGCCGTCACGTATCCGACGCCGATCACCGGGGTCAGGCTCGTAAACGGCGCGCCAGCCACGGCCACAATAATCGTGAACGGGTGAGCCCAAGCCAGTAAGGCCCCCAAGCCACTGGGTATCCCGTTGGCCACGATCCAAAAGAGGGCGTTGTCTCCGGCGGCTGCGGCTCCTTTTTGATAACCGATCAGGGCGATTGAGCCGATAATAATGGCCGGGATCGCCCACCCGATCCATTTCCACACCGGCGACATGGGCGGTATCACGTCCAAGCCGTCCAGGTTGCTTTGCCGTTCGCCCTGGAGAATGGCTTTAATCCCCTCCACGTGTCCGGCGCCGACCACCGAGACGATCGTCTTGCCTTCGGTCTGTAGGGTCTTCTCCGCCAAATAGCGATCCCGCTCGTCGATCAACACCGTTTTCAACGTGGGAACTTCCCTGCCCAATTCCTGCATCATTTCCGACAACACGTCCTGTTTTCTCAATTCCTGTAAAGACTCTTCGCTCACGGGCTTGGTGTCGAACACGCCTACTATCAGCGACGAGACCAACATGCTTTTCTTGAAGAACGGGGTGGATCGCCAAGCCCGTCGCATGGTCACGCGTACGTCGCGGTCGCAGAGGGCAATGGGGATGTCGAACTTCTTGGCCACGTTGATCGCCTCCAGCATCTCGGTGCCCGGGAGCACGCCAAGCTGATCTCCCAGCCGCTTTTGATAGGAGGCCAACAGGACGTTGGCCAACATGGTGCTGAGTTGTTTCTTTCGGATGACCTCTTTGAGGTCGAACGCCTCCCATTTCTGCTGCTGGGACAAGGCTTCGTACCGGCGGGCATCCAGTTCCACACAGACCGCATCCGGCCGTTCCTCTTCGATGACGGCGCGAACGAGATCCGCAGACTCCCGGGATACATGCACCGTCCCGACCAGGATAATCGTTTTGTCTTGCACGGTCAGGACATGCACTTCCGGAGACGTTCTGACGTTCATGAGGTCAGCCTCTCTTGCGTTGAGGTTTGCTGCGTGTGCGAGCAGAGAGGATACGTTGAACAACCCATAAACAAGCCAAAAGAGCCTTTCCTTTCAGTTAGAAATCCTGTTTTACACTGTGGGCATATTTGGCATGGACTTGTTTTTCCTTTTGCTTGGATTCGCTCAAGCGTGACCGAGCCATTTCCGTTGTCAATAATTTCCTTGATGAAGCGAGAAGGGCGATCTTGTTGCGTAAGCAGAATGACTTTCCGTTTAGCGCGTGTCAATGCGACGTAAAAGAGCCGCCGTTCTTCGGCGAACTCAAACGGCTCCACTTTGGGCATGACCAATTTCAATATCGGATCATCCTCAATTTCACAGGGAAAGCTGTGCCGACCTGAGTTCATTCCCAGCACAATAACGTAATCTGCCTCTAATCCCTTGGACTTGTGAATGGTCATGCATTGAATATCAAGTTCACTATAGCTCTCTCGCCACTTGAGCAGTTGTGATTGCGGTAGGCATAAACTGTTATAGCGCGCCAGAATATAAACAGATTTATTACCCGTGCCGCCATTCGTCACAATCTCACTTAACTTTGCCTTTACAAACGGCCAAACGTACTCGTCACGTTGATAGTAGACGACGTGGACAACACCTTCACACAGGGAATCACCGGCACGGATCTCTTTCGTGATCTGGCTTGGATTTTTCTGAACAAACTGCGAAGCAACGTTGACGATACCTTGGTTGGACCGGAAATTTTGGGTAAGTTGATCCTCTGCGGCGACATCGAACTCGTCGCGGAAATTTGTCATGATCAAAACGTCTGCGCCTGCAAAGCGATAAATCGCCTGCCAGTCGTCTCCTACCGCAAATAACTTGCAATCCGGATTCTGCTCCAGCATGGCACGTAACATCTCCGCGCGTGACCACGAAATATCCTGAAATTCATCAACCAAAATCAATTTGTAGGGATGCCGCATGCGCCCGTCTCGCAATGCGTCAGAGGCCTGGGCCAGCATGTCATCAAAATCCAGTTCATTGTTGTCGCGCAATTTTCTATCGTAGATTTCTCGCAATGGAATAATGACGTTAAGGAACGCCTCCGCTCGAAGTCGTTCAAAACCACTGAAGTCGACAAGACGGGAACGTAGAACTTCTTCTGTTGCTCCCGTGGATTTCCAGTGCGAAAGGAACGTTCGCATCAAAGAGTAGAGAGGTGTCGTATAATCTTCTGATATCCGTTTGATGATTGCTTTGGGTGAAGGTGGTCTTGCCTCTTCAAACGCTCCATATCTTTTTAGCCCTGCCGCCAGATGATCGAAGATGGTGCCATTGCGAAACATCGCCGAAGTTGTCTCAATCAATTGCGTACCATGCTGCTGATGCATCTGACGTTTCCACTGAACGCCATCAATATAATCTGACGAGAAAAATTCCGGGGGTCTTCCATTTTGATCCAAGGCCAAATGCTCATGGTAAACGTCTGCTTGGGGATAGTAAAAATCAGGTCTGTATTGGCTGTGGTCCAGACTTGCTAAATCGTGTTCATAATCTCTTTCATACTCATATTGGATGCCGTTTACATAAAGCCAGTTAGCTATGGCACATTCTTCAAGAGAGCGTACGTTATCGCCTTTGATGGTGCGAACTTTTACTTCATTTCCTGCCAACCGTGCGGCACGAATTGCAAACAGATACAGTTCATATTCTTTCCGACTGTGAAAGAAATACAAAGGTTTCATCTCCCAATGAAAATGCGAAAGAAAATTCGCCCAGTGAACGCCAAAACTTGGGTTGGCTTTCAAAAGTTCGCTGACAAGTCCTTCTACGATCTGTCCGGGATTTTCACCAAGATTAGCTGCCCAATCTGCAACCCTGGGTTTTATGCCCTTCGCCTCGCTGATAAATTGCAGGCCGAGAGCATGGAAAGTTTCCACCTTAACCTCATGACCGTTCAAATTACCAAGCCGCTCGTTAATTCTTTGTCTCAATTCATTCGCGGCGTTTTTGTTGAAAGCGAGTGTAACGATTTGTGATGGGGCACAGAAATTTTTCTTCAGAGCATAGCCGATTTTTCCGACAATAGCAGAGGTCTTACCACAGCCTGCGGAGGCAATCAGCAAATGATGATCTTCCATGACAATTGCCGCTCGTCGCTGTTCATTTGTGAGAGGGTTTTTCTCTACACGTTCAAAGAAATCCGCCTGATGTATTCGTTCCTGTTTTATAAATTCTTCGTTATGTTCGTGCAGTTTGGTACGCTTACCGAGTAAATCTTCGATTTGAACGAACAAACTCGATAAATCAGAAGTCACAACGTTTTGATCAAACAGAGGATGTCGCAAGGCGTGGCCCAATTGGTGGGTGGCAGGATACTCTATGCGCCAGCGATTCACGTCGCGGTTGGCTAAATATTGTTTCTGTCTGTAAAACTTATCCAACCTTCTCGTTATTTCTTTTTCGTCTAATTCAATGAGCAGACGTTGACAGACCCGTCTCGCAATCGCGTTACGCAACTTCGAGGCAGCGAAGCTTGATAAGCCAGGCAGAAATACTGCCTTGTCACCATCGGTGCGGATAATGAGTTTCTTCCACCATAGCAGATGGGTACTGATATTAGCGTCTTTGACTGAGACAAAAGGAATTTTCCATTGTCTCCCGTCGCGTTTAATGATACAGGGATCTTTCAACGACAACCGCCAGCGTGCTTTGGGTACAATCAGGCGCGCGAGAAATCCTGGTTGGTACGTAACTGAACTTTCTTGGCCCTTATACAAGGCTACTCAGCTCCCTGTAGGAAAAATGTTTCTTGCAAGAAAAGGATAACCTTACGCAGCCCCTGTTGCATGCCACAATTTTCCATTCACTTTTCTCTCATAGAAATCCCGTGATAAAGACACAACGATTCCAGATTTCCAGTTGCCGATTAAGCTATTGGCATGCGACACAACGAGCCCGCCATGAACAAGGAGACGTTTTCAATTGTGTCTTTTGTCAATATGCTTAAGGAGTCGCGTTAATGAAAGACGTGGTAGCCCACCTGAAGGGAAAAGGCTTTCCGATCATGGAGTATGATGATCGCTCATTTATTATCGAACTCCAAAACGTCGAACCCCTGCCGTCTCGTGCTTCTTTCACCACAAAACAGGTATTGTTTGACTACATCGGAGGTAAGCAACGGGGGTGATCCCAAAAAACCGGCTTCCAACCTTACAAGTCCAACATGTACGCGACATTATCTCCCCCGAACGCCTTGACTTTGCCTTCGATCAGCTTTTCATTTTGACTGTACACTCTCACGGTCACGTCCTGGAGCCCCGTCAACGACTTCATCTGCTGCATCAACATCAGCACGATCTTTCTGCCGCGATCCCGATCCACGGCCAACCGCCGGTAAAACTCCTCGGTCACGTGCAGTTGAAGCAGGTCTCCCTTGACCGACACCTCGTCCACGGCCCCGGTCTGGCCCAATTGCGCGCGTATGCGCTCGACAATCTGTTCATCCGTCATGACTTCACTCACTTCTTGACAATTTCCCTCCTCACCCCGGACCTCTCCCACAAGAGGAGAGGAGAAATAGAGGACTTAGGTGATTCGTTTCGTCGCCTGCTCCAACCAGGCCGCGGTGGACGAATCAACCAGCGGCCCGATGACTTCTCGTACACGGACGTGATAGGCATCGAGCCAATCTCTTTCCGTTGCATTCAACACAGACCTGTCGATCAGCGAGGCATCAAACGGCACAAGCGTGATCGTCTCGAACGCGAACCATTCCCGGCCCTCGTTGCCATCCGTCGTCGCGGGGACCACGACAACGAGGTTTTCCAACCTGATCCCGTATTCTCCGTCTTTGTAATACCCGGGTTCGTTCGACAGGATCATCCCGGGTTGCAACGCGACCCCATACCCTCCCTTGGAGATACGCTGCGGGCCTTCGTGGACGCCCAGGTAACTCCCCACCCCGTGCCCGGTCCCATGTGCATAATCCAACCCCACTTCCCACAGTGGCCGCCGGGCCAAGGCATCGAGTTGCGCGCCGCTCGTTCCTTTCGGAAACGTGGCCTTGGCGAGGGCAATGTGTCCTTTGAGAACCCTGGTGTACCGATCCCGGCACTCTGGTGTTGGCGACCCGATGGCCACCGTTCTGGTGATGTCGGTCGTGCCGTCCAAATACTGCCCTCCTGAATCCACCAGATACAACGTGCCGGGCTCAAGCCTTCGACACTGTTCATCTGTAGCCCGGTAATGCACGACGGCCCCATTGGGGCCAGCCGCCGAAATCGTGGGGAAACTCATATCCTGCCAGAGCGGTTGCCGGCGGCGACAGGTATCCAGGTACGCTTGGGCGTCGAGTTCGGAGAGTTGCCCTGACCGCGCTTCATGGCTCAACCATGCGAAAAATTCACACACCGCGGCACCGTCTCTCTTCTGCGCTTCCCGCGCGCCATTGATCTCGACCGTGTTTTTGCAGGCCTTGGGCAAGAGGCACGGGTCTTCCCCTTCGATCACCCGGGCTCCGGATCGAATCAGGCGTTCGGAAATCCAGCTCGCCGTGCGCCTCGGGTCGCACAACACGCGTTCGCCCGTTTTTCCCAATTGTTCCAAGGCGTGATGAAATTCGGAGACGGGACGAATCCGCACGGCCGGGCCCAAGTGTGAAACCAGGGTATCGGACACCTTGTTCGTATCGAGAAACAGCGACGCCGTGGCGTCCCGATGAAGCAGGGCAAAGCCGAGAGGTAACGGCGTATGTTCCACGTCATTGCCACGCACGTTCAAAAGCCAAGCGATGGAATCCGGCGCCGTCAGAACGGCCACCCCGATTTCATTGCTCTTTAACGTCATGGACAACTCGTGCCGCTTATCTTCCGAGGACTTGCCCGCATAGGCGAGATCGTGCGGCACCACTTTCGCCGCGGGAGGGGCGGGACGATCATCCCATATGGCATCGACGGGATTCGGTTCGCATGGCTTCAACGCGGCGCCGGCTTTGGCACAGGCTTCTTTCAATTGTTTGACTTCATCGGGTGTATGCAGCCACGGGTCATAGCCCAATCTGTCGCCGGGCCGGAGAGCGGTCGACAACCACGAATGCACCGGTTCTTCCATGAACTGCCGTGGGGTCCACACCTGCACGTTGACTTGCGAGCGGACTTGCAGGGTGTAACGTCCGTCCACGAAGATGGCGGCCTGCCCGGAAAGCACCACCGCGGTCCCCGCCGAACCCGTAAACCCCGTCAACCACGCCAACCGTTCGGCACAGGCCGGCACATACTCATTCTGGTACTCATCCGCATGAGGGACGATGAACCCGGACAGACCTCTCCGCGTGATTTCCGCACGAAACGCTTGTATCCGTTCTGTGGTCAATGGATAAACCTTTCTTCAGACCAACCGATTTTTCAAAATATCACGTCGGGACTGTTCTGGCAAAAAGCGAAACGGTTCCGCTGAACGTCTTGCAACCCTTTGTTTCTCGACTGCTCATCGATGGTGCCAGCGAAGGGCTGTAATCCGAGTTCATGTAATCCGGGAAAGTAAGTTTTCAGCAAGAGATTGCACTTCCCTGTGACTAAACGCCTCCCTTTGATTTTTGACATAATATGTAATCTGATTCTCGGACAGCGTCGTCACATACTGAAATGCCTGAGGTGGCCTGTGATTTAGTAAGCAGAGGATTGATTTCGGGGATATTTTTCTGTCACCCCAGTGGTTGGAAAAGTTATCGATGACTCTTCTCTCGACGGCCTGATTCAGCAATACAAAAATCGCATAATTACTTCTTCTCAATTGCTTTATTGGAGAAAATAATTCCGTGTTTTCCACTGAATCCCTACTCCAATTCTTTGTTTCCACCAAATAAAGACCGGTGGGGCCGACCACAACATGATCTATCTGTATTGATTTGATTCTGTCGTCATTGTTTTTGTCATACATAGGTGGAGAAAATTCCAACCTGTAATCATTGATGACGGTATACGTATCAGGAAGTTTTGATAGTTCCCGAGCCACCCTTTCCTCCCCTTCGGCTCCATAAATCAGGTATTTGTGTTTCCTTAAAACCGAAAAGATTCTTTGCTGTTCTTCTATATCACTGGCTGAATAGCGTCCCACCCAATTATCGGCGTTATTTTTTCTATCCTCGATTTCAGCCCTCAGACTGTCAATCTTTGCAAATCCTTTCCTGAACGGTCTTTCCACTTCGTTCTCAAAAGAGTTTTCCAAAATTGTCTTTCTCTTCGTTAATCTCTTTTTCCGAAAAAAGAAAAACAATCGCATCAAAATATTCCGGTTGTCGTTTCTGGCAAGAATCCTTTTCAATTCTTCCAATTCATCTTTTAACAAAGTTTCTCTGACTTCAATTTTCCGATCCAGTTTCATTGCTATTTGTGTATATTTTGACTCAAGATCAACAACTTCCTTTCTCAGAATTTCACCGTATTTTGCCCTGATACGATCAAGGGAATTATTGTAATCATTATGAAATGACCGAATGTCATCCAGCGTTCTGAAGGCACCTATCCCTTCTCTTTTGAGTTCATCAAGTAGCTGAGTCAGAGCACCTATTTGCCTGTAAATAGTAGCCATCGTAGCGGTCCAGCTATTCTTTTGTGCAGTGTAGCGTTGGTCTTTGCTTCTGGCCCAGCCAGCCATGAGGTTGAAGAACGCGGATCACAGTGGATTTCCTTGATGCGTTGTGTTTATGATGAGCCGCAAGGAGCGAGACCGCTATGAACAGGAAACGTAAATCGATTCCCACCTTCGCAAGCGAGGGAAAAGAACGGGTCTTTTGGGAAAGTCACGACTCGACCGACCACGTGGACTGGAGCAAGGCCCAACGCGTCCGTTTTCCCAATCTCAAACCGTCTACCAAGCCGATTTCCCTAAGATTGCCGGTTGGTCTGCTTGAGAAAATCAAGACCGAGGCCAATAAGAGGGATGTCCCTTACCAGTCACTGATTAAGGTCTGGCTGTCCGAAAAGGTTGCTTCCATCTAGGCCACAATCCCTCTTCGCTCATCAGCCGGTGCGGGCGGGGGACGATTCGTTTTGCCGTCCTGGGAATAATGAACTGTGTCGTTTAGCCGCCGAGCGCGGCCTTGACCGTCTCGCCGATCTCCGCAGGATTGCGAACGACCCGCACGCCGGCGGCTTCGAGTGCGGCGATTTTGTCTTTCGCCGTGCCTTGCCCTCCGGTGATAATCGCGCCGGCGTGGCCCATGCGCCGGCCGGGAGGCGCCGTCATGCCGGCAATAAAACCGACGACCGGCTTCGTCATTTCTCGTTTGATGAACTCGGCGGCTTTTTCCTCGGCATCCCCGCCAATCTCCCCGATCATGACCACGGCTTGCGTTTCGTCGTCATGCTCGAACATCTGAAGCAGGTCGATGTACCCCGTGCCGATGATGGGGTCGCCTCCGATGCCCACGCAGGTCGTCTCGCCAAGTCCCAAATTCGTCAACTGGTTCACGGCTTCATAGGTCAGGGTCCCGCTACGGGAAATCACGCCGACCTTGCCTTTTTTATGAATGAACCCGGGCATGATGCCGATCTTGCATTCGTCCGCCGTGATGATCCCGGGACAATTGGGCCCGATGAGTCGGGTCTGCGTGCTGGCCAAGGCGCGTTTCACCCGGACCATGTCATTGACGGGGATCCCTTCCGTGATGCACACCACCAGCCAGATCCCCGCGTTGGCCGCTTCGAGAATCGCATCCGCGGCAAACGGAGGGGGTACGAAAATCAAAGACGTAGTGGCTTCGGTTGCTTTCACGGCGTCGCGGACCGTGTGAAAAACCGGAATGCCTTCCACTTCCTGCCCGGCCTTGCCGGGCGTCACTCCTGCGACGATCTGGGTGCCGTACGCCTGACACTGGGTCGCGTGGAACGACCCTTCCTTGCCCGTAATCCCCTGTACGACTACCCGCGTTGACTTATTCACCAAAATACTCATGCGCTATTCCTTTCCTCACTGCGTTCCAACGTGGCCAAACCCGAACGACGGGGCGATCAGCCCTTCTTCCTTTTTTTGCGTTTCATGGCCACGATTTTTTGCGCGGCTTCCCAGAGATCCGTTGCCACGTCCACCTTCAATCCCGATTCCAGGAGAATCTTCCGGCCCTCCTCCGCATTGGTTCCCTGAAGGCGAACGACCACAGGCAGGGTGATGCCGACCTCTTTCGAAGCCTCGATCACGCCATTGGCAATCCGTTCACACCGGACGATGCCTCCGAAAATATTGATGAAAATGCCTTTGACTTTTCTGTCCTTGAGGAGGATGCGAAACCCGGCCGCGACGGTCTCCTTCGTGGCACCTCCGCCCACGTCCAAAAAGTTGGCGGGTTCGGCGCCGGCCAACTTGATCACGTCCATCGTGGCCATGGCCAACCCGGCCCCGTTCACCATGCACCCGATGTCCCCGTCCAGTTTCACGTAATTGAGATTATTGGCGCCCGCCTCGATTTCAAGCGGTTCTTCCTCGTGCAGGTCACGAAACGCCTGCACGTCCTGATGCTTGAACAACGCGTTGTCGTCGAAGGTGACCTTCCCGTCGAGTGCAATGAGTTGCTTGTCCGTGGTAATCACCAGGGGATTGATCTCGATCAACGACGCGTTCTTTTCCATGAACAGGCGATACAGGTTCCCGAGCATTTGGATGAAAGGCGTCACCACGGCTTTTTCCAGGGATGGCAGGCCCAAGGCAAAGGCCAGGTTCCGGCCGTTGTACGGGTGAAACCCGACGGCGGGATCGATCGTTTCCCTGAACAGTTTTTCCGGGGTCTTCTCCGCCACTTCTTCGATTTCCATGCCCCCCTCGGTACTCGCGAGGAACGTGGGGCACCCGCTGTCCCGATCCACCAACAGGCTCAGGTACAGCTCTTTGTCGATTCCCGCCCCTTCCTCAATCAACAGGCGCCGCACTTTTCGGCCCTTGGGCCCGGTTTGATGCGTCACCAGGGTTTTCCCGATGAGCGCTTTCGTCAGAACCGGCACCTCCTCGCGCTGTTTGGTGATTTTGACGCCACCGGCTTTCCCCCGCCCTCCGGCGTGAATTTGCGCTTTGACCACGTACACCGGCGCATCCAGGGCCGCAGTCCACTTTTCAGCGGCCCGTGGCGTCTTGATTTCCTTTCCGCGCGGCACCGGCACCCCGAATTGAGCAAACAACTGTTTCGCTTGAAACTCATGAATGTTCATGATTCTCCTCTTTAAGAAAAAAGCTCGCTAAGCGGCCACTCCTCACCAGGAAACAGGCCAAACTCCCCAAAAACCGCTTGAAGGCAGGATGTTCAAAAAAAGTCGTCCAGCGCGGCCGCAGCAAGCGAGAAGGCGAGGCGTACATGAAGTACGTCGAGCCTCAGGGCGACGCGAGAACAAAACTGGTGGCTTTTTTCAACATCCTGCTACGGCTTTTCAGTATAGGCGGGCAGCACAACCGGCGACGTGACCTGGTTCGTGACCCGGTGCTTTTTCGCTTCGGATCGGAACCGCTGCAAATGGTTCAACGTCAACCGGCCGTGAGAAATGGTTCGCACGCGCTCCGCCACCGTTAGCCCCGATCGTTTGCCGAAGACCATCAGATCCAACAATGAATTGCCCATCAACCGATTGCGCCCGTGCAGGCCCCCGGAGGTTTCTCCTGCCACAAAGAGGTTCTTCACGGATGTTTCGCCGTTGACGTCGATCTTCACGCCCCCGTTCTGATAATGCAGCGTCGGGTAAATCAAAACAGGGTCTTTGCGGATATCGACTCCGTACCGGGCGTATTGGCGAACCATGGCGGGAAAATGCTTGTCCAGCGTGCCCTCACCCTGCTCCGCCTCGAGCAACGGGGTATCTAACCACACCCCGACGCGACCGGTCGGCATACGAACGCCTCGGCCTTCTTCGCATTCCCGGATGATGGAGGATGACACCACGTCGCGGGTATCCAATTCATTCACGAACCGTTCGCCTCTCCCATTGACCAGGTGCCCGCCTTCGGACCGAATACCCTCGGTCACCAACTGCCCGACCAGTTGTTCCGGGTAGACACCGCCGGAGGGATGATATTGAAACGTATCGATTTGGACGAGCGGGGCCCCGATGCGATAGGCCAAGGCGAGTCCGTCGCCCGTGGCGCCGTAATGATTGCTCGTGGGAAACCCTTGAATGTGCAACCGCCCGATGCCGCCGGTCGCCAGAATCACGGTCTTGGCAGCCACCACCAGAAACCGTTTATTGTCCAAATCCTGAAACACGGCACCGGTACACGCGCCTTGCTCGTCACTCAACAACTCCACGGCCGCGGAGAACTCCAGGAGTTGGATCTTCTGGTTGAGCACCTCATCCTTGAGCACCCGCATGATTTCGAGGCCGGTGTAATCCGAGCAGGTCAGCAACCGCGCCCTGGTACTGCCTCCGCCCTTTTTGACGTGGAGGTTGCCGTCCGGGTCCCGGTCGAAGAGCACGCCCAATTCCAACAACCATTTCGCAATGGACGGCCCCTCTTCCACCATCGTCCTGAGCAACTCATGGTCGTTCTTCATGTGACCGCCCTTGAGGGTATCCAGGAAATGCTGGACAGGGGAATCGTCGGGCGCCACGGCAATCTGCATGCCACCCTGCGCCATCACCGAATTCGAATCAGCCAGGCGCAACTTCGTGGCCAGGAGCACGTTCGCCCCCTGCCCATGGGCGTGGAGCGCCGCGGCGCATCCCGCGCCGCCACCCCCCACCACCAGGACGTCCACCTCGTGGTCCGGCGTCAAGGGGAGGTCTTCGGAAACCACGCTGTCGCCTTCCAGGACGGAGGCGAGTTCCCGTACCGTCAGATCCCCTTCATTGGGCCCGAACGCCACGGGACGGTATGCGGCTTCCCGATGATCGGGATGAAATTTTTTTATCAGGGTGTCGCGCTCGGCCGGAGAGAGTTTGGGCAGGGTCTGTTGTCGCCGGGCGTCACGGGAGTTATGGACTACGTCGTGCAGGGCTTGAATATCCACGTGTCAGCCGCACTCCCCTACGACGTGATCGTGGCCGAGGTCTGTTGTAATTCGTCATCGCTCATCTTCAGGATGCGGTCCCAGTCGTCGTTGTACTGTCCATCGGCAATGGCTTGAATCCGGTCGAAGAGGCCGGACGGTTTTTCCATTTCGCGTACGCCGTAGGCTCGACTGGCATAGACCCCCACCAAGTTCGGCGCGATATCGGCGATGCACACGGGCACGCACAGGCCGCACATCACGCAGTCCATGAACGTTTCCGACACCGCTTTGAAGTCCCCGAACACGGCTTTCCACACGCCTTCCCGCACGTCGATCTGTTGAGGGCAGGCTTCGGTGCACGCGTTGCAGTTCCTGCACAGGGGCGCTTCCGGGTACAACTTGAACAGGTCCTGCTTGGGGTTTTCGAGCTGATTCAAATCGTACGTGGCCTTGCGCGCGGGAAACGCCGGGGCAAACGAAAACGACATGCCGTCTTCCACCGCGTGCGAACATCCCAGGCAGGTTTTTACTTTCGGGTCGTCCTTGGTGCGATAATAGGTCGCGCAAGCCCCGCAAAACCCGCCCAGGCACCCTGCCCCCCGCGTGACTTCGTGGCCGGTATACCAGAGGGCCTTCATCAGGGTAATGCCCGCCGGAACCCGGAAGGATTTCCCCGCGATTTCCACCGTGACCATGGGCGGTTTGAGCGCGTCTTCCCGGCTAACCGCTTTGCCCGTATCGAATGAACCCGTCATATTCGTTTGCCGTACTCCTCTGTTCCCCTCCTTTGCCTCCCCTGCCTGTCCTGAGCCTAGCCGAAGGAAGCGGAGCGAAGGGAAGAAACGCATTTACGCATTCAAAGCATTCAGCGCCGACCCGGATTGAAACCACTTGACTTGCTGTTCGGTCATGCTGTGATTGGCCTGAATCGTGATTTCTTTTCCATCCTTTTTATGAATGACCACGGACACCGACTTGCCCGGCGCCAACTCGCTGAGACCCGTCACGCTGACGCGGTCCTCCTGGTCGATCTGCTCATAATTTGCGGGGTCCGCAAACGTCATGGGCAGAATGCCCTGCTTCTTCAAATTCGTTTCATGGATGCGGGCAAAGCTCTTGGTGAGTACGGCCTTCACGCCCAGGAAGCGCGGAGACATGGCCGCGTGTTCCCGGCTGCTTCCCTCGCCGTAATTCTCGTCACCGACCACGAACGACCCGATGCCCTTGCCCTTATAATCACGGGCGATCTGCGCCAGGGTGAGATCCGATTCGCCGGTCAACACGTTGTTGCCTTTTCCCGCTTCACTCGAAAACGCATTGTTCGCACCCAGGAACATATTGTCACTAATCTTGTCCAAATGTCCACGAAACTTGAGCCAGGGACCCGCCGGCGAAATATGATCGGTCGTGGTTTTCCCCTTGGTCTTGATCAGCAACGGCAACTTGTCGAAATCCTTCCCGTCCCACTTGGGGAAGGGCTGCAACAATTGCAGCCGCTCGCTGTTCGGAGGCAGATCCACGGCCAACCCCTCGCCGTTCTCCGCCGGAGGGATGAACCCTTCTTCGCCCTTGGCAAAACCCTGGGCCGGCAACTCATCGCCTTGCGGCGGGTCGAGTTTCAATTGTTTGCCGTCCGGGGTGGAAATGGTGTCCTGCAAGGGATTGAATCCCAAGTCGCCCGTGAGGGCATACGCAGCCACCAACTCCGGACTGGCCAGGAAGGACAGCGTGTCGGCGATCCCGTCGTTGCGACCGGGGAAATTCCGGTTAAAGGTACTCACGATCGAATCGGATTTGCCTTTGACGCCGTCGGCCCGTTTCCACTGCCCGATACACGGACCGCAGGCGTTCGCCAACACGGTCGCGCCCAACTCCTCGAACGTGTCCAGGAAGCCGTCACGTTTCATGGTATGAAAAATCCGTTCCGAGCCCGGTGACACCAGAAACGCGGTCTTGGCTTTCAAGCCCGCCTTCAACCCCTGTTGGGCAATGTGCGCGGCCCGGCTGATGTCTTCATACGAAGAATTCGTGCAACTGCCCAGCAAGGTCGCCTTCAATTCCACGGGGTACCCCTTCTCCTTGGCCTCGGCCTCCAACGCGGAGATGGGGCGCGCCAGATCCGGGGAATGCGGTCCCACGACGTGCGGCTCCAGGGTCGAAAGGTCGATTTCCAGGATCTCGTCGAAATATTTCTCCGGCGACTCGTACACTTCAGGGTCAGCCACCAGCATCCCGGCGTTGGCTTGCGCCAGGTCGGCGATCTCTTTTCGCTCCGTGATCGTGAGATAGTCCACCATCTTTTGGTCAAAGGGGAAGATCGAGGTCGTCGCCCCGAGTTCCGCGCCCATGTTGGTGATCGTGCCCTTGCCCGTGGCGCTGATCGTTTCCGCGCCCGGACCGAAGTATTCGACGATTTTGTTGGTGCCGCCTTTCACCGTCAGCTTGCCGCAGATATACAGGATCACGTCCTTGGGCGAAGCCCAGCCGTTCAACCTGCCGGTGAGCTTGACCCCGATCAGCTTGGGATGCAGCACTTCCCACGGCAACCCGGCCATGACCTCTCCCGCGTCGGCGCCGCCGACCCCGATCGCCAGCATGCCCAGCCCGCCGCCGTTCGGCGTGTGGGAATCGGTCCCGATGATCAACCCGCCCGGGAACGCGTAATTTTCCAAGACCACCTGGTGAATGATCCCCGCGCCCGGTTTCCAGAACCCGATGCCGTATTTCTTGGCGGCCGATTCCAGAAAGTTGTAGACCTCCCGATTTTCATCGCAGGCGCGCAATAGATCCTTGGATGACCCCATTTCCGCGCGAATCAAATGATCGCAATGAATGGTGCTGGGCACCGCGGCCTTTTTCTTACCGGCCTGGATGAATTGCAACATGGCCATCTGGGCCGTGGCATCCTGCATGGCCACGCGATCGGGACGAAGCGCCAACATGGCTTTTCCCCGGTCCCAGACCTGGGTCTCGAGATTATCCGCATGGGAAACCAGAATTTTTTCGGCGAGGGTCAACCCGCGACCGAACTGCTTTCTTGCCGTTTCCACGGCCCCGGGCATTTTGGCATACAACGTTTTAACAAGCTCAATCGACATAGGACGTTCTCCGCATGGCTTCCGAGCCCCGATCCTTTTGCGGACCGGGTCAAAGGAAACCGTCAATGTTGTTATTTGAGTGGCGGCACTTCCCGACGCGCGGGGGCCGCGTAGTTCACCAGATAGTTGAACAACCGGATCAACCGGCTGCCCTGACGTTTTTGATCGGTCCAATGCCCGATCAGCCCGATGGTCCTGGCCAGCACGAAGAACCCGTTCAGGCTGTCCACCGGAAATCCGAGATCGACGAGGACGGCCGCCATGGTTCCGTCCACGTTCAAAATCAGGTTGTCTTTCTTCGCCGCCGTGATCTTTTCGACTTCGAGAGCAAAGTCCAAATGCGGCGTGGCCAAGTCCAGACTCTTCACGTACCCCACCAATTCCTTCACGCGCTTATCGGGATTCCGCAGGCTCTTCACCCGATGCCCGATTCCCGGCACCGGTCCGACGTTTTTCTTCATGTAGGACAGAAACTCGTCCACGGACATGTTGTTGGCGATGGCATGGCTGAAATACCGGCCCGCATCGGTCACGGCCCCGCCGAATCGCGGACCGATCATGATCAACCCGGCCGCTACGGCTTGTGACAACCCGATGCCGGCACAGGCCCCGATAATGGTGGTCAACGCTCCGCTGACGCAGGGCCCGTGATCGGCCGACAGGATGATAATGCGCCTGATGATTTCGGCCTCCTGCTTGGTGACCAGCCGCTTGTCCCACAGGAGCCCGATGATATGAGGAATGTCATAGCCTTTGTTGATGAGTTCGGACGCCGGATACCCTTCGTACAATGGCTCGTCGCCCCGGTCATCGCTGATGGTGGACTTGATCAGGGGAGCAACCAGGATATCCCCGTCTTTCATGCCCTGTTCCACGGTCCGGGGAAGTTTGGGCTTCTCCGCTTCAGTGAGTTCGGGAATCGGCGTGACTTCACCGGACTTCACCAGCTCTTCATACGTTTGCTTGATCGCCGGCCCCAAGGCGCCGAAAGTATCGGGAACGAGGGCCCCGGCCTTCTTCAAGGCTTCCGATTTCGCCCGGGCCGACCCTTCACCCTGGAGGCCCTCCTTGGCCCCGGCATGCCCGAATTTCATGCCCTTGGGCAAACTCTCCTGGCAGAAACCGGACACCACGGCCAGGAGGCGCACGCGGCGTTTTTTCGCGCCGTACCATTCCGCGGCCCGTTCCTCCAGATCACCGCCCATCTCGCCGACGATCACGACGGCCTTGGTTTGCGGATCGTTTTCGAACATCTCGAGGTACGTCACGTAATCCGTTCCCGGATAGGCGTCCCCGCCGATGCCGATGGCAGTCGTGACGCCGTCGGCGAATTGCGAGCAGATCCAGATGATTTCATTCGACAGGCCGCCGGATTTCGTGATCACCCCGAAGGACCCCGGACGATAGAGCTTGCAGGCCACCAGGTTGTCAAACGCCCCGCCGATTACACCCAACCGGCATTCTCCGGCCGACAGGACGCCGATGGATGAAGGCCCGTTGAACACTTTCCCGAGTTTCCGCGCATGCGCCCCGAGCAATTTGGAATCTTTCTCGGGCAAGCCTTCCGTGATCATCGACACCACTTGAATGCCGGAATTGTCCAAGGCTTCCTTGGTGCCGGCATAGGCACGATCCGCACCGACATAGACCAGGCTGGTATTGATTTCCGGATGATTCGCGGTGGCCTCGGCAACCGTTTTGTACACCGGAATCGTGAGGAGCCGGTTTCCGCAAACGATTTCATTGGTTTTCCCGGCATCCGGAGGATACACAAACGCCGAAACGTTTAAGGGCTGCTGAATCATGTGGCGGAACTCACCCATTCGCCGGGCCGCGTTTACGCCCGCCACCCCGCCTTGGATCACAACATGTGTTTCTTTCGTTGCCAGAATACTCATCGAACTCTCCTACGTCTCAATATGTTTGCAAAGATCTCTTTCAACGACCGCTATTTCTTGGACAGAGCCATGTCGACGATGTCCGTCAACGGGGTCCGGCGATCAAACACTTCGATCTCAAAGCCTTCGTCCTTCAACGCCGTCATAGCCGCCAGCCCCTGTTTCTCGTTGGGCCCGCCTCGTCGCACCCAGATTCTCACGCCGTCCAGTTTCCCTTCCGTCTTGGCTTTACGAAACGCATTGATGATACCGCCGAAGGTCTTCTTGACGTCGGTGAAATTGGCGATGGCCCCGCCGACGATGATGTTCTTGATGCCGGGAAGAGAACAGACTTTATCGGTCAGGACTTCGACGGCCCAATCCGGAGGATCGCCGGAATATTCGGCATAATTGGCCAACTTGCCGCCGCGGGCCACGACCGCATCCGAGTAATACACACTCGCCCCGCCGCCCGCCGGCAGCATCGCCGTGTCGCCCCCCGGAATTTCGATCAGTTTCACGGAGCCCTTCACTTTCGAATCCACGGCCATGACCTCTTCCTCATTCTGGGTATAGGCTCGACCGAATTCCGCGGCAAACGGGAACGTCCAATCCGGATGACGGAACTTGGCATCGCCGTCCAACAGGGTCACGGCATCAAGCGCGACCAACTCACCTGCGGCATTGCGGACTACGGGGTTGATCTCCAGGTATTGCGCGTCTTCATTGTCGAAGCAGAGGAACAGCTTCCTGGCGAAGTCGGCCACTTTGCCGATCAACTCACCGGAGAACCCGGCGTCCTTGGCCAGGGCCTCCAGCGCCGCGTCGGAGGGAGCATCGCCCACGACCACGGAGCAGCGTTGCACGCGATCCCAATTGGACTCCACCTCAACGCCGCCGCAATTGGCGACCATTACGTCCGCGCCGTCACGGGTCGATTTCACGGCCACGTAGTATTCCTCGCTATGGTCCACCGCTTCGGACACGATCACTTCCCGTATGGTCAACGTTCCGACGGTGCGTCCGAGCATCTCTTTCGCGGCCGCCTTGGCCGCGTTGAGATCCAGGCCCACCTTCACGAGGCCGAGTTTAAAGCGCGAGCCCAACGCCTCATGGGCTTTGACCACCAACGAACTCTTGGTCAACCAATCATTGGCCTGCGCCAACTGTTCCAGTTCTTCGGAAGAACCGACCACGGCATAATTCGGGGTTTGCAGACCCCACTTTTTCAACAAGCCCATTCCCGGGCCTTCAAGTACCTTTGCCATAATGCAACCCTTAGTTAGTCTGAATAATAAGAGAAGATCAGGATGTCAAACCGGCGATTGTAAAGAGAATGTTTCCCCGCCGCAATCAATCGAAAGGCCCATATCAGGGAGTCACGAAAGACCCATTCCTAAGCCTGACCTCGCAGTTTTCCCGAAAACGGATCGTTAAAAAATTTCCCTCCACGTGATTACCTGCGTCGGGACAGCCAGCAGCGCGTCTCGCAGGAGGCAACTGTCGTACCAGACCCTTAATGGTCCCGCCTGATGGTCGATCGCACCCGCCCAGACCCCTCCGCGAATCACGATTTCACTACCCTGACCGTTGAGAAACAACGTGCCGGTCACCAGGATCATGCCGTTCCAGAGGACCTCGCCTTCCAAAGTGGCATTCCCGTCCACTAAGAGAACCCCGAATCCCCTGGTTTGCCGGATACGGATTCCCTGCGGTTGGGCAAACAATCCGCCTTCCGCAAAAAACGTCATGGGGACCAGCGCGGTTCCCAAATGCTGATTGATTTGATCGTGACTCAACACCATCGCGCCCGTCTTCAGCGCGGCGAGCGCGGAGGCAGGATCGGGCACGTGGGCACTGTGCTGAGGACTCGCAGGCGTTCCGTCGAAATGAATCGCCGGGTTGCTCGTGAAGGTTCCTCCATACACGACGGGTGGCAGATTGCCGACGCTACCACAAAAGTCTTGGCCATCGATCTCGCCCGGCGAGCCCGCGAGGCTGACGTCTCCGAACGCATGAAGCGCCCCGAGCTGGTTCGGGCCCGGGGGATGCACCACTTCTTCCTCCAGAACCACGGTCCCTCCGGTAGTGGCTCCATGGGCGATGATCTTCTCGATGGGCAACCACGGTGTGGGTGTATTTGTCGTGAAGGAGACCGGAATGGTGTCCGTCGACGAGGGGTATCCGAAGTAGACCACGTTGCCCTGTTCGGTTTTATGCCGGATCTTCACCCAGTAAGGCAGTTCCGTCTGCAAACTGTTGGGCTGCACCACCGTATTGGCTGCATGACCCGGAAGAGGAATCAGATTCGTCGCATGCGGAGAATACTCGGGGTCAACGGACGGCAACCAATCTGCAGACTCCACGATGTAGGCAGTCCACAACGGATCAGGCGACACCGCCCTGTCCTCGATGAAATAGATGTCGGTTCCCGTCGTCTTCCGTAAACGCGACCGGGCTTCCGCCAAGCCGGCCTCGGCGGCGTACAAATCCTGCACCGCCTGCTTGTGATTCGCACTGATTTGGATTTCCGTCGAGGTCGTCTGCAGAACCGTCGCCGTGACGATCCCCACGACGGCCATCAACAACAGAACCGCCACCAGCGCAAAACCGCGGTTAGGGTTCACGTTCGACCTATTGTGCGATTCCAGCGTCGATAAGGCGTTCAATGCCGGAAGGAGCAAGTCCGGCTTGCCTACCCGACCCATGCGGCTCTGGTCCTTTCGTTGGGTCGGCACTGGGGCTTTCGGTTGATTGCGTCGAATGCCGGTTCTCTCTAAAATTCTTTGTTCGGTCTCCGGAATCGTATTCCGGTTGATTTGTTAATCTTTCACAACCTTGAACATGGAGGAGGAACACATGTCAGCAGAACCGGATATTATCTATACAAAAGTCGACGAGGCTCCGGAACTGGCGAGCGGTTCGTTTCTGCCGGTTATCCAGGCCTTTGCCAATACCGCAGGCGTGAACGTCGGCAGGAAGGATATTTCGCTGGCCGGCCGAATTATCTCGCAATTTCCCGACAGCTTGAAGCCGGAACAACGGCAACCCGATGATCTCGCCATCCTCGGCGAAATGGTGGAAACGCCGGAAGCCAACGTCATCAAACTCCCGAATATTAGCGCATCGATTCCTCAAATCAAAGGCGCGGTGGCCGAATTGCAATCCCAGGGGTACGCCATTCCCGATTACCCCGAAGACCCCAAGACCGATGAAGAAAAGACCATCAAGGCGAAGTTCGACAAGGTGAAAGGCAGCGCGGTAAACCCGGTGCTGCGACAAGGCAATTCGGATCGTCGGGCGTCGTCCTCCGTGAAACAATATGCCCAAAAGAATCCTCACAAAATGGGGGCATGGGCCAAAGATTCACAAACGCACGTCGCGTCCATGTCGGGTGGAGACTTCTTTTCCAATGAAAAATCAACGACGATTACCGAACAAACGGCGGGAAAGGGCCGCATCGAATTCGTCGGCGCGGACGGCGGCACGACCGTATTGAAAGACAGCGTCACCTTCGACAAGGGTGACGTGGTGGACGCCACGAAAATGAGCGCCGGCGCATTACGGCAATTCTTCAAGGAACAGGTTGAGGAGGCCAAGAAAAGCGGCATTCTCCTGTCGCTGCACATGAAGGCGACCATGATGAAAGTCTCGGACCCCATTATTTTCGGCCATTGCGTGTCCGTCTATTTTGAGGACGTCTTCAAGAAACATGAAAAGGTCTTTGCCGATCTCGGAGTCAATCCCAACAACGGGTTGGGCGACGTCTATGCGAAAATCGGCTCCCTGCCCGCCGCGCAGCAGGAAGAAATCAAAGCCGACCTGCAAGCGGCCATGCAAAACGGCCCGGACCTCGCGATGGTGGACTCGGACCGGGGCATCACCAACCTGCACGTGCCGAGCGACATCATCATCGATGCGTCGATGGCCGCGGCGCTTCGCGTCGGCGGGAAAATGTGGGGACCGGACGGTAAGGAATACGACACGAAGGCCATGATCCCGGACCGCAGTTACGCGGGGATTTATCAGGCCGTGGCGGACTTCTGCCGTGAGAATGGAGCCTTCAATCCGGCCACCATGGGCAGCGTGCCCAACGTGGGTCTCATGGCCCAGAAAGCCGAAGAATACGGATCGCACGACAAGACCTTCGAGGCGCCCGGAAATGGAACCATCCGCGTGATGGATGGAGCCGGGAACGTCCTGCTCGAACAGGCAGTGGAAAAAGACGACATCTTCCGCGCCTGTACGGTCAAGGACATTCCGATTCAGGACTGGGTGAAGCTGGCCGTGAATCGGTCCAAGGCGTCCGGAATGCCGGTGGTGTTCTGGTTGAACAAGAACCGATCACACGACGCGCAGCTCATCGAAAAGCTGAACCGCTATTTGAAAGACCATAATACGACGGGCTTGGACATCCAAATCATGGCCCCGGTGGATGCCATGAAGCATTCTCTCAAACGGGCCAAGGACGGGCAAAGCACCATTGCCGCGACGGGCAACGTGTTGCGGGATTATCTCACCGACCTGTTTCCGATCCTGGAACTGGGCACCAGCGCCAAGATGCTCTCCATTGTTCCACTCATCAACGGCGGTGGCTTATTTGAAACGGGCGCCGGCGGATCGGCCCCGAAACACGTCCAGCAGTTCGTGAAAGAAGGGCATTTGCGATGGGATTCTCTCGGTGAATTTCTCGCCTTGGCGGAATCCTTTGCTCACCTCAGCCGGACCCGTAACAACAAGAAGGCGCAAGTCCTTGCGAATACCCTGGACCGGGCCACGGGCAAGCTCATGGAAAACCGCAAGGCACCCGGCCGGGTGCTGGGCGAGTTGGACAACATCGGCACCCACGTGTACGAAGCCCTGTATTGGGCACAGGAACTCGCCGCGCAAACCGACGATCCAACGTTACGGGAAAAGTTTGCGCCCGTGGCAAAAGAGCTCGAGGCCAACGTCGAGAAAATCCTCGACGAGTTGAAGGCCGTGAAAGGCAAGGCCATGGACATCGGCGGCTATTACCACCCCGATCCGGCGAAGGTCGCAACGGCCATGCGCCCGAGCGCCACGTTCAACAACATCCTCGCCACCTTGGGGTAACCACTATCCAACTTGGGGGCACAACAATCGTTGTGCCCCCAAGCCACAAGCTCGACACCATATTCAATCCTGACGCCGGGTGAAGGCACAAACAGGCGCAGGGCACCTCGCTTCGCCACGCCCCAGTCAAGACTTTCGAACTTCTTCACTCTCCGCGGATACTTGGCGGAGTGATCCACTACGTACCAGAACCTGTACTTTGCTTTAGATCTCTGAATAGGTCTTGCCCTACTTTAACCTAAGCGTTATATTATTCTAGTGCAATTGGGTTTATAGCATGGAGGGAATGCTGGGAGACCAAGGCTGATGGCTGTGACTAAAGAGGGTTTGACGACCCAAACGCTCAGTTTGCCCGAAGAGCTCATCCTGATGCTCCTCAACGAGGAGAACGGATACTTTCACCAAGTACCCGGCTGGGATTTGAACTGCGCCGTCGCCGGCGCAGTACTCGCGGAACTCTCCCTCCTGTCGCGCATCGACACGGACATGGAATCTCTGTTCCTCGTGGACCCGACAGAAACGGGCGACCCCGCCCTGGACCCCATTCTGAAAGAGATTGCAAGCGAACCAATTCAACGAAGCACACAGTTCTGGATTGAACGGCTCGCCCCCCGTGCGGAATCAGTCATTGATTTGACTCTGGATCGTTTGGTCAACCTGAAGATCCTGGAATACCACGACGGCGAGTTCTGGACGCTGGCTCATACCGGCTGGCAGACGGAACGGTACGGCAACTCCCCTGAAGGCACTGCAGGTCAGTTCGTCAAAACGCGGATCAGCAGGGCCATCTTCATGAACGAGATTCCCGATCCGAGAGACATCATCGTTATTTGCCTCGTCAATACGTGCGACGTCTTCCGCTTCATATTCCAACTCGATGAGGAGTCGGAAGAGCGCATCCGGCTCATCTGTAAGATGGATTTGATCGGCCGGTCCATCGCCGATGCGGTCTCCCACAACTTGGCCGGCCCCTTGCTTCGACATTCCGCCCTGACCAAGAAGATTCCGACTGCTTCGCTACATAAAGTGCTGCTCAGTCCACATGTGCGCAAGGGCAACATTCCCGCGCTCTTTGCGGACCTTGCGCAAGAGTATGGCCCGGTGTTCGAGATCCGCCCGCCGTTTGCGAAGCCCATGATCTTTCTGGCCGGGTCCGAGACAAACCGCTGGGCGCATAAGCGCGGGCGCATGTACCTGAGAACCAAGGACTATTTTAATGACTTCGAGAAGGTCTACGGCGCGTCCGGAGTAATGCCTTCCTTGGACGGCGCCGATCATTTCCGGCTTCGCAAGTCCATGTCGGCGGCGTATTCCCGCAGAAGACTGGAAGGGCAGTTGGACCAACTCTATCATCATGCCAGAAATCACATGGCGAATTGGACGGTCGGAGACTCCTATACTGCGACGAACATGAGCCGGCAGATGGTCAACGCGCAGCTCTCACCGCTCTTTGTCAGCGTTGATTCTCAGGATATCTTTGACGATCTGGCGAAGTATAAGGAACGAGCACTCCTCGTCCACATTGTGAAGATGCTGCCCAAGTTCATGCTGAAAACTCCGGGCATGAGACGCCGGGCGAAAGCCGTGGATACGCTGCTGGAACGGATCCAGAGCGTCCATACACCCGCGCAGCGTGCTGGTTCTCCACGGAACCTTGCGGACGACTGGCTCAGCCTGCACGCAAGCGATCCGCAGTTCGTGCCGGAGACGACGTTGCGCTTCCAGCTTTCAGCAGCGCTGATCGCCAGCGTGTACCTTGGCGATGCGTTCAGCTTTGCGTTGTACGCCATGGCGTCGCAGCCCGAGTTCTATGCCAAAATCCAGAATGAAGCCGATGCCCTGTTCGACAGCGGCGACCCTGATGCCGAGGACTTCACCCTGTCCGCACTTGACGTCACGCACCGCTTCCTCATGGAGTGCCTGCGCATGTACCCGATCGTCCCGATGTCTATTCGAACCGTGATGAATGCGTGCGTGGTCGAGGACTACGAACTGCCGGTCGGGACAAACATCTATATTGCCCAGACGGCCACGCATTACATGAAAGACGTCTTTCCCGACCCCTTCACATTCGATATCGACCGGTATCTGCCTCCGCGCAATGAGCACCTCAAGCCCGGGTACGCCCCGTTCGGGCTGGGCACGCACACGTGTCTCGGCTCCCGGTGGCTGGAACTGCAATTGGCCGTCAACGTGCTGATGGTCGCGCATTACTTCACGATCGAGGTAGCTCCCGAGAACTACAAGCTTCGGTTCGACCCCCTTCCGTCGATGAAGCCCAGCAAGAAGCTGAAGTTCCGCATCGCGGAGCGGAGGCGCGAACTGCCCGTCTGACGCGCCAGCCGGTCATTTCCCTGCCCCTCCACTGCGGTCCAACAAGTTTTCCCGCCGGCCTGTTCCGGGAAAGCTCGAAGAAAAAATAGCCAATCACCGGAGAGACTTTGGGGATAAGGATCTAAAGGGGTTTGCGGGCTAGAAAACAGTACAACGGCGTGAAGATCCCCGACTTGCCGCCCGCGACGTAGGCCTCCGCGGTCCGATCCATGAGGCGGACAACCTCCGCGGAGCCCTTCGGAAACAGCCGCAGCACCTCGGCCAGCTTCGATCCCGCCATAAATACTTTGCGGCCCCATGGAAGCCTGCACAAGGCGTTACCGAGGGTCCCATGCCGTGTCTCCATGGGTTGATACCATGGTGTGGATGGTCCCTCCTGGACGTCCCGGTCCATCTCCTCGATGACGTGGAATCCCGCCGCTTCGAGCGCATGATTCACTTCCCCGAACGTCGCAATGTCCTGCAGCGCAATGCCATGCATGAGATCCCGCTTGATGGCCCGGTGCCGGCTGTCGTTCGGATCGTACTTGTCCGTCAGACACATTTCCTGACCCCAGAACAGGGCTCCGGGTTTCAGCACCCGGAATATCTCCGCGAACGCGCGTTCCTTGTCCGGCGCGTGGCACGTTGACTCCATGGCATAACCGCAGTCGAACGTCTCGTCTTTGATGGCGCTCATGTCCATGAAGCTGCACGCCTCGTAATCGACCATGTGGTCGAGCCCCGCCTCGGAGTTCTCCCGTTTCGCGTTCGCCAACTGGATTTGATTGATGTTGATCCCGACAACCCGGACACCGGCCTCCCGGACGACCCGGCGCATCGGGCCGCCGACGCCGCACCCGACATCGACGATTGTCATGCCCGGGTGCAACTCCAGCTTGGCGATCATCAACCGCTGATGCCGGACTTTGGAGTCCTCCAGACTCTCCCAAGGCGTAAGGGGCGCGAAGTGCAGGGATTCACCCCAACCGTAGACCATGAATGGGCTGCAGAGATCGTAGTACTCTTTCACCGTTTCGGTGTGATCGTACCGGCTCGCGACGACATCCTCCGGCTTCGCCCGATCGATCCAGCCGTCGAAGTGTTGCACCTGACGGGTGACGTCCTCTTCCCGGTACGCATCCTTCAGCCAGTTCGATAGTTTGCCTAGTCGCATGGCGTGGTGTCCCCTTTCACCTCTGTCTGAAATCAATCCGGACGATCCGGATAGAATTGCTCGCAATAACGCCGATACGTTCCAATCTCCCCGTCCGAGCGACATAAAATGGGGCGGGGCCGATAGTGTTTTCGGCCCCAGATCACGACGTCCTGCATGACATCCCGCTTTTGAGCCGCCATGATGATCTTGTTCATGAGCCTGGTGCGCAGGCGTGACGGCAGGAAGCGCATGCCCACGATTGGCCGCTTCGGTCTCAGGATTCGCCGCACGTGGCTGACCAGCACCAGTTCGACGAGTCTGCCGTCGATGGGCGTAGCCAGCACCCACAAACGCGTCTGCATGTCGATCGCACGCTCGTGAACCTCGACGAACGAATAGCCCAACCCGTACACGTGGGTGACCGCGGAAACATCATACGCGAAGACCTTGATCCCGGCGATGGTCTGGGTTCGCTTGAAGTCGAAGCAACTCTTGAGGTAGGCGCCGTCGATTGACACCGAACCGATCGCGTTCACGCTGCTGTAGCCGTGCACGTAGCGCAGATGGCCCAGGTCCACGGAGTTCTC
This sequence comes from Nitrospirales bacterium, assembly GCA_965204475.1. Taxonomy (GTDB): domain Bacteria; phylum Nitrospirota; class Nitrospiria; order Nitrospirales; family UBA8639; genus Bin75. The sequence goes on along the minus strand of OZ241988.1, from coordinate 132,147 downwards.
GGTCGTTTCCTGGGGATGCCCCGGGACCCGGACGCTCCAGAAATCCAAATCGCACCAGTCGTCTCCGGTCGGCGGCGCTTCCGGCAGCTCCCATTGCGGCGGCCGTCCGTCAATGCCCCACCAGCCAAAAACCAGACCCAGGATTTCACGCGTGTGGAAGACCTTCAGCCTGGCGGTCCTGGGCGCCGACGCGTAGGGCGTGGCCACGCATTGGCCGGTGACATCGTACTGGAAGCCGTGGAACGGGCAGACGAGGCAGCCGTTGCGCACGCGGCCCCCGGCTTCCGGCCCCAGGTCGGAACCCATGTGCGCACAGACCGCCTCGGCCACACAGATGCGTCCTTCCTCGTCGCACCATACAACGATCTGTTCGCCCATCCAGGTTTTTTTGACCAACTTCGCCTTTTCGATCGTCTTGCGGCCGGCGACAAAGAACCAGCCTTCCGGAAAGGGAGAAAGCGAGGGGAGGCGCTCGTCTCGACCGGCTGTCATGGGTATCCGCTATCGCACTCCTTGGCCCGGCAGGATGTACCTAGAAACGATAGCGTACACCCACCTCGAAGAGATGACCTTGCAAATCGGACGTCGCCTTGACCGTATTGACCACCGTATTACCCATGACCTCAATAGCATTCCTGCCGTTGAACTCCAACTGGTTGGTTTTGAAGAAGCGGTAGCTGACCTGGAGGGTAATGTGATTGGTGAGCTCGTAGCCCAGTCCCCCGCCGACCTTAAAGGCGAACACCGTATCGGTGCCGGAAAGGTCTGGCACAGTCCCCGGGGGCAGTTGGGCCTGGGCCAGTGCCGCATCTCTGGCCGCTTGAGGCAGGGGGGCGCCCGGAGGTAAGCCCATGGCTTGTGCATGTTGAAGCGCGCCAGCGAGCGCAGTCTGGTTCGCAATCGATTGCTCGAGCGCACCAACTTCATAATCCACGCCGCCCCAATCGACCTGGACGAAGCCCAGGCCGCCGCCGATGAAGGGTCTCCAGCGGGAGCCTTCATTGAAGTCGTACCAGACGTTCACCATGGCGCCCAATTGGTCTGCCGGGCCGGACACGGGGATGTTCACGTCCTCAATATCGACACCCTGCAACGCGGAAGAGGTGATCCCGTTGTAGGTCAGCTTGTTGACATCGGCCCTGGCGAAGAAACCTTCGACCTGGAGACGGAAGCCGTTGCCGAATTCACGGCCCACCATGCCGCTGACCTTGAACCCCGCCTTGTATTCGTTGGTGGCGTTCGCGCTGTACTGGCTTCCAAGGGATGTCCCGCTCGTGACGCTCTCCGAGTCGTCAAGGAACATGACCGGGACGCTCAAGCCGACGTACCATCTCGGCTCCGACGCGCGCGCATCGGGTGAGAACACCGGCAGAAGAAACACGGCAAGGGCAACCGTCGCAACAAAAATTCGTTGAAGAATCATTGTCCGGTATGGAATACGTCTCATGGCGTCTCCTCGCTTTCAGTTCGACTGCTGTTTTCCCGAATCGTGTCCCGAGGCGTGGGGCACTAGCCTCTTACTCCACGCCGCTTCCATACGGCGGAACCGGGACACTCAGGTTGTCAGGTCGAGGATACTATAGCTTACCAACGACATCGAGTCCAGTGCTGTTAATTGCACTCTTTGGACAACCAAGTTGTCATTCTGCCAGGGAACTGTCTCACCAAACCGGGGCCGCGCCGCGCAAGCTCTGGTTCACGCCTTCCTCAAGCGCCAACCGTACATCACGCGTCCGTAGAAGTTGAACCATTTCCTGGCTTCGGAATCCTGAAAGGGATAGTCCGCCCCGATCTGTCTCGCTGTCACAAGACCGGTCACGAAACAGGTTTCCTGGCTGTTGATCAGCGTGTGCGCGCCACAGTGCCACGTTCGCCGTTTGCCTTGCACGAAGCGAAACAACGGGACCAGCAGGACGATGTGAGACACATCGTGCACGATGTGCTGAAACCACCACTTCTTGACAATCTTGGCTTCGTCGATACGACTGATCGGATTGTAGGTCACCAGGCACGGTTTGTCCGATCGATTCGCCCAAGGCTGCTGATTGTGCATGATGTAAGTGATTTCGTAGTTGTCGGGTCGGACACCGTACTGCTCGATGTGGTTGCTCCGGGTGCCGAGCGGCTTGACCTCGTTGTCCGGAAGAATCGAGGCGTCCGAATGCACGATCGTGTGGTTGTGCAGTTCGCTCTCGTACCGTATCGAAGAGAGAATCCAGCGCTCCAGAAGGGCCGGTTTATCCAGAAGCATCAGCGTTTGATTCGCGTTGCACGAGAACACGACGTCATCAAACGTTTCCGTGTTTCCGTTCTCGTCCTCTACGACGACGTCGGATGCACGCCGGTACACTTTTCGAACCGGTCGGTTAAGGTATATCTTGTCCTGAAAGGCAGCCGACATGTTTTCATAGATTCGCCGCGTACCCCGGTCCCAGGTTTGCATCGGCGTTGCGGTTTCAATATCGAAGAACTCCAGATACCGGGCAAACAGGGACGCGGGCATGTCGAACACGTTCGTGGCCATCAGGAAGTTGACGAACATGGGCTTCAGGATCTTGTACCTGAAATCTCCGGAGAACCCGCCGAAGTTGAGAACCGTACCCATGCTGACGTAGTTGAACGGGTTGAGCGCATTGAGCAATCTGGACCTGGACCGGTTGAGCCGGCCAAACCATTTCAGACGCCTCAGGAGCTTCTGGAATTTCTGGATTTCCGGTTGCAACTGTCTCCTGATGTCGGAGTCGAAATCATGAGCATAGACGCCGCCCTGGTACTTCACGCTGTAGCTGAACCTGGTATCGACCAGCTCGATACCGTGTTGCCGCATGAACAGAAGAATGTGGTGGTAGACTGAGGGAATGCACGCGGTGACGGAAATGTCGAACGGAATCGAGGTGCCGTCGTCTTGCGGCATGTCGGCCGTCACGGCGTTGCCGCCGACCTGAGCCTGAGCTTCGAACAGCCGAAAATCGAATCGATCGGGGTGCTGATGCAGCGCCCAGGCCACCCCCAGTCCCGAGACTCCCGCACCGATAATGGCAACCCTTTTCGGCATCGCTGCGTGCCTCGTTTCGCTGATGGCCCCTACTCTATCATCGTCCGCGCCCGTTTCTAACGACATTCAGCAGGGCCCATTTCGTCCGGTGCCGGAATGGGGTGTACGCCGATGGACCGTTGTGTGTTTCCACAACATAGGGGGCAAATGCTATGGACCCCCTTTGGCCTTGTCAAGCGCATAATTCCCAATGTTTTACTCTTGAAAAAATCCTGCGAATCCACCAAAATGTTCGAATCACTCGCACACCCGCGAAACGATCGAATTCCCTTCCCTTGCAGATCTGGTCCCGGATCAAGTGAAATCCGTGGTCGATCAGTACTCGGGGATTTACACCTAACCATTCTAGTGCAAAAAAAAGCATTATTCTTGATTAAATCATCTGAATATGGAAAAATGGCCGAATGAGCCGTACGCCCGCCAAACGATCCAACTCTCGTTCCCTCGCGGATCTGGCCCCGGATGAAGTGAAATCCGTGGTCGATCAATACTCCGGGATTTACGACGCCGGCCTGGAGAGCAGGAAAGAGCGTTATCAATCGCTGGTCAATCACTACTACGACCTGGTGACCGATTTCTACGAGTTCGGCTGGGGTCAGTCCTTTCACTTTGCACCCCGACGCCAAGGCGAGAGCTTCAAAGCGTCCCTGCTCAGGCACCAGCATTTTCTCGCCGATCGGCTGTCCCTGAAGCCGGGGATGCAAGTGCTCGACGTGGGGTGCGGGGTAGGAGGGCCGATGGGCAATCTGGCCCGCTATTCCGGGGCCGGCTTTGTCGGTATCAACAACAACCCCTACCAGATCGAACGCGCGAAGGTACACACCCGGGATGTCCAGTCGTTGTGCCGCTTCATCCACGGCGATTACATGCAGATTCTTGAAGGTGACAACCACTACGATGCAGCCTTCGCCATCGAGTCCATGCCCCACGCGCCGGACAAAACAGCGGCGTTCCGGGAAATTCTCCGCGTTCTGCGTCCGGGGGCTTGTTTCGCGGGCTACGAATGGTGTCTCACCGAGACTTTCGATCCGGGAAACGCCGAGCACCAGCGGATCAAGAACGATATCATGGTGGGGGACGCGTTACCGGATATCGCCCTCACATCGGAGGTTTGCACCGCATTGCGCAGGGCCGGATTCGAGCTTCTGGAAGCGCGTGACCTCGCCCCCGAATCGGATCCGGAAACGCCATGGTACCGGGCTTTACAGGGTCGCGATCTCAGTCTTTCGAGCATTCCGCGGACACCTATCGGCCGCGCCTTGACCAATTTGACGTTACAGGTTGGGGAGAAATTGCGGTTGGTTCCGGAAGGCGCCCGCGCGGTCAGCACGCTGTTGAATGCGGCGGCGGACGCGCTGGTCGAAGGCGGCAGGTCCGGTGTCTTTACGCCGATGTATTTCTTCGTGGCCCGTAAACCCCGGCGCTCGGGAGACTGAATGATGACCTCAGGATCGAGCACACCCGCCGGGGCATCGACGCCGCCCGTTTTCGTCACCGGATCGGCCGGGCACGTGGGCGCCAATCTGGTGCGCCGGCTGCTCGACGACGGCGTCCGGGTCCGGGTGTTGCTGAGACACGAGGACAACAACGAAGGACTGGAAGGTCTTGACGTTGAACGCCGGTTTGGTGATATCCGGGATTTGGATGCAACCCGGCGTGCGCTTGAGGGCTGTCAGGGCGTCTACCACGTCGCGGCCAAGATCTCGACCATCGAAGGCAATCGCGCGCATCGCCGAGAAGTGTTCGACTGCAACGTTCTCGGCACCCGCAACGTGCTGCAAGCGGCGCGGGAGGTAGGGGCCGGCCGGGTGGTGGTGACGGGCTCTTTCAGTGCGGTCGGGTACGATTTGGATAATCCGTCCGCGCCCGCCAACGAGACGATGCAATTCTATCCCATGGAGCGCACGATGCCCTACGAGCGCAGCAAGTCGCTTGTCGAGCATGAGTGCTGGCGCGCCGCGGCGAAGGGACAGGATGTCGTGGTGGCAACGTGCTGCGCCGTGGTCGGGCCCGCCGATTTTTTCCCCTCGCGATTGGGAAGAGCTTTGTGTGACTACAGCAACCGCAAGCTCCATGCTTACGTTGACGGCGGGTTCGAGTTCGTCGCGTCGCGGGATATTGTCGAAGGGCACCTGTTGTGCATGCGCCTGGGACGCTCGGGCGAAAAGTACATCTTCAGCAGCGAGTACAAAACCATTTCCGAGATTCTGGACCTGTTCGAGGAGGTCTCGGGTGTTCCGCGACCGTGCCGGCGTATTCCGGCCAACATGATGCTCGCTTTTTCGGAAATGACGAGCTTTTATCTGAGCCGGTTTCACCCGAGCTTCCCCCAGCGTTTCACCCCGGGCGCCATTCGCCTGTTGCGCAAACGCTTGCACGCCGACGTCGGTAAAGCGAGACGGGATCTCGGCTATCAGCCGACCAGTATCCGCGCTGCGGTTCATGAGGCCTACGCCTTTCACTACCACCGCAACGCGATCACGAATCCGCTCGCGAAACGTCCGTGCGTGACCGCCGCGACACCCGTGGACAATTTCTCTCCGAGCCGGGCCTATGGATAACTCCAAACGGAAACTCAGTGTGATTCCGGCGCCGGGTGCGCCACCCGGCTTCGATGAGGCCGGCAGCTTGCGCCAGCAAGCCCGCGCCGCGGGCATGGACCCGGATTATTGGTACGCGGTTGAAGAGGTGCGCCGGGTCAAACCGGGGACGGTGGTCGAGGTCATTTTCTGGAAACATTCCATTGCGCTCTTCCGGGGGAAAGACGGCTCGTTTCACGCGATCGAGAATCGCTGCGCGCACCGCCAGCTCAAACTCTCCATGGGCGAGGTGCAAGGCTGCCGGCTCGTGTGCGCCTACCATGGCTGGCAGTACGACGGCGACGGGCGCTGTGTCGCGATCCCCCACGACCGCCACGGACGGGGTCTTCCGAAGCTCCCGCTCAGAACCTATCCCGTGAAGGTCCGTTACGGTCTGGTCTGGTTGTTCCCCGGGGACCCGGAGCGAGCGGAACTGCGCCGGATCCCGGACATCCCCGAACTCGAGGGCCCTGAGCGGTGGGCCTGTGAGCCGCTGGTCTTCACCTGGGCGGCCCACCACTCGATGGTGATCGACAACGTGAGCGACTTCACCCACGCCCACCTGCATCGTCAATACCGTCCCTTCGAAGAAGGCGCCGTCCTGACCCGGTGCGAGACCGTCGGGGACAACGTGCACGTGGCCTACGATACGCAGGTCGGTCGCGGACGCATCTCCGGACTGTTTGTCGATCACAACCGGCTCAACACCACTCATATGGATCTGTGCTATCAATACCCCTACCAGTGGTCGAACACCGATGACGCGATCAAGCACTGGCTTTTCGTCCTCCCGATCGATGAGCGCACCACCCGGGCGTTCTTCCTGTTCTACTTCAAGTCACTGAAGGTGCCCTTGCTGCCGGTACATATTCCCCGTTTCGCCATGACCGCGGTGTTGAAGATCTCGAACCGTGTACTCATCGGCCCGTTACTCGCCCAGGACGGCGTTGCGGTCGAAGCGGAGCAGCAGGGTTACGAGCAACATTGGGACGCCCCTCCCATCGAGTACAATCCGGCGGTACGGGCTTTTCAAAACGTGACCGTGCGCAAGTGGCGGGAGTACATGGCGCGCGGGACGGAGAACGGCGATGCCGGGACCTGAGCCGCACGTCCTGTCGTCCGCGCTGTCGGGCGGCGCCCTGCTCGAGGCGGCGGCCATGGTGTCGGGGTTTGTCGGCGCGTTGTTCCTGGGTTCGATGCTCCTGCCCGGACGGCGGGTGACCGGACCGGAGGTCGAAGGACAATCAACCACCTACACGCTCAACGGCCTTGCCTTATTCCTGATTACCGTGACCGTGGCCTGTCTCGCCCAAGTCTCCGGCTGGTTTTCTCTTTCAGTGCTGCATAGCCACTTTGCCGCTTTGTTCGTGGTGACAAACGGATTCGCCTTCGCTCTTTCCGGCTGGCTGTATTGGCGGGGAGCCCGGCCCCGGGATGCGCCACCGGGACCGTGGCGGGGTTTCTTCTTTGGTGTGGAGCTCAATCCGACCTGGCTCGGGGTGGATTTGAAGCTTTTCAGCTACCGCCCGTCCCTCATCGCCCTGGCGCTGTTCAACGCATCGTTTGCCGTCGTGCAGTACGAAACCTACGGTGGTCTGACCCTGGCCATGGCGCTCTATCAGATCTTCACCTTCCTGTACGTGCTCAACTACTTCCAGTTCGAATACGGAATGACCCACACCTGGGACATCGTCAGTGAGCGCTTCGGATGGATGTTGATTTGGGGAGACTACGTGCTGGTGCCGTTTTTCTATTGCCTCGCCGGCTGGTGGCTGGTCCACGCTCCGGAAGCGCTGTCTCCCGTCGCCGCCGCCGCGCTCGTCCTGTTGTTCGCCCTCGGCTTCTGGATCTTCCGCGGCGCCAACGAGCAAAAACACCGCTTCAAGCGTGACCCCCACGCCGTGATTTGGGGACAACCCGCCCGGTCCCTGGACGGGCGTCTGCTGGTCTCCGGATTCTGGGGTATTGGACGGCATCTCAACTATACCGGCGAGATCTGCGTTTACCTCGCGTTCACCCTGACCACCGGGTTCGAATCCTGGGCGCCCTACCTGTTGCCCGCGTGGCTGGCCGGTCTGTTGTGGCATCGTTCGAGACGTGATGAACACCGTTGCCGCGCCAAGTACGGCGAGTTGTGGGAACGCTACACGCAACGGGTGCGTTATTCGATGCTGCCGTGCGTCTTTTGAGGACAGGGATGACACATCGGTCTCACAGTGAAGCACTCCCGCATTCGGCGCAGCTCTCGCCGCCGCCGGCCAAAGCCGTTCCCGAACTCGCGGGCGGGTGGCCGCTGATCGGTCATCTGCCGGATTTTTTAAAGGATCCGATCTCGATGTTGAGCCGCGGCTGGAGCGAGCAGGGCGAACTCTTCCGGTTCCGGCTCGGTCCCCGCCAGTTTGTGCTCTTCACCGGACCCGAAGCCCACGACTTTTACTTCAGAGCGCCCGAGGATCAGTTGAACGCCAAAGCCGTCTATCAGTTCACTGTTCCCATCTTCGGACGCGGCGTGGCTTATGACGCCTCTCCCGAGCTCATGGACGAGCAACTGGGGTTTCTGTTTCCGGCGCTCCGCGAAGCCGCGATGAGCAGGTTTGCCCGCATCATGTTCGAGGAGACGAGGTGGTTCGCCGACGCCCTCGGCGAGGACGGGGAAATCGATCTGCCGGTCGCGATGAACGAGCTCACCGTCAGGATCGCCAGCCGCTGCCTCATTGGACAGGAAGTCCGGGATCAGATAGACGCGGGTTTTGCCGAGGCGTATCACGATCTGCAAAAAGGCATCAACACCCTGGGATTTTTTCTCCCCAGACTTCCGACCACGGCGCATCGAAGCCGCGACCGGGCCCGGCGAAGAGTGGCCGACCTCTTCAGCCGGATCATGGCGCAACGCCGGCGTTCCGGGGCCTGTCCCGACGATTTCATGCAGGCACTCATGCACGCCCGTTACAAGGACGGCCGCGCGTTGAGCGACGACGAGATTACCGGGATCCTGCTGACGGTGCTGTTCGCGGGCCAACATACCAGCGCGGTGCTCGCAACCTGGACCGTTTTGGAACTCCTGAGGGCGCCTTCATACCTGGCGCGGGTCAGAGACGAGATCCAAGAAGTCTACCGCGAGGAAGGAGCCATGACCCTCGCGAGCCTCAAACGACAAGTGGCGCTGGAACACGCCGTACGTGAGTGCGAGCGGCTGCACCCGCCGTTGATCATGCTGATCCGCAAGGTGCTCAAACCCGTGCGTTACGGAGACCACGTCGTGCCTGCCGGCACCCTGGCCATGGTGTCCCCGGCGGTCTCTCACCGGTTGCCCCACCTATTTGCCGACCCGGAGCGGTTCTCACCGGAGCGTTTCGATCCCCCCGCTTGCGAGGACAAACAACACCAGTACGCCTTGATCGGTTTCGGCGGCGGCAAACACGTGTGTATGGGGAAACATTTTGCCTACCTGCAACTGAAAGCGATCTGGACCGTGTTGCTCGATCGTTTCGATCTTCATCTCGACACGGCGTTTCCCGCTCCGAATTACGGGAGTTGGGTAACGGGTCCCAAGACACCGTGCCGGCTCCGCTACCGCCGCCGCTCGCAAGAGAGCATTGTCCAATGAGCGACGCCACGTTTCGGCGCTATGACGTCGTCATCGTCGGCGCGGGTCCGGTAGGCAGCTTGTGCGCGCTCGCCCACGCGCGGAAAGGCGCCCGGGTGGCTCTGCTCGAAGCCAATCCCAACGCTTCCAAACGAATGGCGGGCGAATGGCTGCATCCGCCCGCCGTCCGGATGTTGCGCGAAGTCGGCATAAGGCTCGATACGCAGCCCCTCAGCACCGCCGGTAAAGGATTTGTCGTGTTCCCGGAAGACGGCTCGGAGCCCATAGTGCTTCCTTATCCGGAAGGACTTCACGGTTTGGCGTGCGAGCATTCGGCGATAGTCTCGAATCTGCGTGAAGCGATCGAGAACGAGCCGGGTGTCGACTTCATTCCCCACGCGCGGGTCCGTTCGGTCGAAGACGAGAAGGTCACGTTCAGCCGTAACGGCACCGCTGAATCCGTGACCGCCGCGCGGATCGTCGGCGCCGACGGCCGGGCCTCGATCGTGCGTCGATCATTGGGCTTATCCATAAAACCGAAGACCTGCTCGCGGATGGTTGGGGTCACATTAAAAGAGGGGAGTTTACCGCTGGAGGGGTATGGGCACGTGTTGTGCGGGGGACCGGGTCCGATTCTCATGTACCGTTTGGGAGAGCATTGCGTCCGGGTCATCGTCGACGTCCCATCGGACGGCTGGACACCCGGGGACCGGATCGGCTTCCTGTCGGACTCGTATGCCGATCTATTGCCGGAAACACTCAGGCCTGCATTTGTCGAAGCGCTGCGGGCGGGGCAATTCCAGGCCGCGGCCAACGAGTTGAGCCCGCGCGTCACATACGGGAGCCCGCATCGAGTGCTTATCGGCGACGCAGCCGGACACTACCATCCCCTGACGGCAGTGGGAATGACCCTCGGTTTCGGCGATGCGCTGACGCTGGCCGAAGACAAGGACTTTCACGACTTCACTACGAAGCGTTTCCAGGCGACCCACACTCCCGAGCTCCTCGCCATGGAGCTCTACGAGGTCTTTGCCGATCATCGGGCCGAGACGGTGGCGGTGAGACACGCAATCTACCGGCGTTGGCGGGCAAATTCCGCGTTCCGCGACCGGACCATGCGTTTACTCGCCTGTGAAGACATGTCGCTTACCCGTATGGGTCTCGCGGGTTGCGCGATGGTGGTCCGGGCGGTAGCCGGGGAGATTCCGCGATCCTACGACCAGTTCGCCTGGCGCCGGGCCCGCGACGTCGTTCAGGCGCTCGCCGTTCGTCTCAGGTGGCTCCTGCGTGGCGTCATCCATCTGCGCAAGGCGAGAGGTGAGGGCGGAGAAAAAGACGAGCGAATTCGGGACACCCTGGCTCGCGCGCTTCTGGTCTCCATGCCATTGAGCATGAGTGACCCCCAGCCCATCCGTCCGAAGGAGGTTGTGTCGCCCGATGCCGGTCCCGCATTGAGGAGCGCGAGCGCGCGCCTGTTACATCTCCAGGGTGAGGATGGCGCCTGGGAAGGCGAGATGGTGTGGTGTCCCATGCTCACCGCGCAATACGTGCTCCTGCACCACATCATGAAGCGGCCGCTCGATCCCGTCCGGCGCCGGCGTGTGCTGCGCTCCTTCGAACACACCCGTCTCGAAGGAGGCGTATGGGGTTTGCACGAGCACTCACCACCCAACCTGTTTGTCACCACCCTGGTTTACGTCGCGACGAGATTACTCGGTATCGAGCGGGATGATCCGTTCATCGAGCCGGCCCGGCGATTTCTGCAAGCAGAGGGGGTTCTCAATATCCCGAGCTGGGGAAAGTTCTGGCTGGCGCTTCTCAATCTTTACGACTGGCGCGGGGTAAACGCAATTCTACCCGAGTTGTGGATCTTGCCACGCTGGATCGCGTTACATCCCTCGAATTGGTACTGTCATAGTCGGCTCATCTACATGGCGATGGCGGCGATTTACCCGCATCGGTTCCAAGCACCCGTCACGTCCATAATCGCGTCGTTACGAGAGGAGCTGTTCCCCCAGGGGTTTACCAACATCGATTTTTCCGCGGGCCGCAATCGGCTGCGAGGCGCCGACCTCTACGCGCGACCCAGTATGTGGCTCCGGACCGGATATGGGTTTGCGCGGGTATTCGAACGGTTCCACGGCAAACATCCGCGCGCCCGCTGTCTGGAAGCGATCATCCGGCAAATCAAATGGGAGTTGCAAACCACCACCCATACGAGCATTTCTCCGGTCAGCGGTCTCCTCAACATCCTGGCCTTATGGCTGCGTGATCCCAACGACACCGACTGCCGCCAGGCGCTCGCGAAGCTGGATGGCTGGATCTGGGAAGACGAGGAGCGTGGAGCACGAGTCACCGGAGCGAGAAGCGCCTCGTGGGATACCGGATTCTCCCTACAGGCGCTGGCGACGGTGCCCGAGCTCGACGGGGTTCAAAAGGCCCTCCGATGCGGAGCCGACTTCCTGCGCCGGCAACAAATCGACGTCAGTTTCGAAGGGTTTCGCGAGGCGTATCGGAACGATCCCAAAGGCGGCTGGTGTTTCGCCGGGGGATGGCATGGCTGGCCGGTGACCGACTGCACCGCGGAAGCGGTGCTCGGGATTATCGCCGCCGACCGCGAAAGCACGAGCACGACGGTGCTCAACGACGCGGTTCGGTTCATGTTGCGCGGGCAGAACCGCGACGGCGGTTTTGGCAGCTATGAGGAACAGCGGTCCGTGGTCGATCTCGAGTGGCTGAATCCGGCCGAGATGTTCGGCGACTCGATGACCGAGCATTCCTATGTCGAGTGCACCGCGTCCTGCCTCGCGGCGCTCGCGGCTTGTCAGGAGCACTCCCCGCAAATCACGGATCAGGCGGTGATGAGCGCCATGTCACGGGCCGACGCCTGGCTTCGCCGGACCCAGGCCAGCGATGGGTCGTGGCGCGGCGTATGGGGCGTTCAGTTCATCTACGGCACGTTCTTCGGGATCAGGGGCCTGCTTGCCGCCGGGGCCCGTCCCGGCGATCCGGCGCTGCGTTTGGCCTGCCGGTGGCTGCTGGACCGCCAGCAGGGAGACGGGGGCTGGGGCGAGCACCACAGCGGTTGCCTGACCGGCCGATACGTCGCGCATGAGGAAAGTCAAGTCATCCAAACCGCGTGGGCATTGATTGCGCTCCTCGAGGCGGGCGATTCGAACTGGACCGCGATTGCGCGGGGCGCCGGGTTTTTGCTCGACGCCCAGGACACGGATGGGACATGGCCCAAACAAGACATGGCCGGGGTCTTTTTCCGCACGGCGCTCTTGGACTACGTCCTGTATCGACAGTATTTTCCCCTACACGCGCTCGGTCTCTACGAGCAGCGACGCCAAGCCCGGCTGAATCTGACGAACCCCGTCTCCCTGACCGCCGCCGTGACTCACTGAAGCAGCATGTTCTTCACGATAGCACCTTGTGCCGTCCTCGCAGGCTCGATCGCCGGAACCCCCGGGAACCCGTGCTCAAGAACCCAGAACGGTATAGTTGCCGTCCACAATCAGGCGAATAGAGACGTACAGCCCCAGCAGTGCGCACAGCACCCAAGGGGAATTGAACGCACAGATGTAGAAGTATAGCTCGCGCCGGCTTAACCGGGCGTGCCGTTTGGCTACGAAGAAGCTGATGAAGTAGACCGAGGTCACGTAGGTCCATTGCCAGAACAGCATGACCCCGATAATGCCCGCAAAGAGAGCCGGCAGGAAATTGATCGTATACGCCGCGTACAGGATCAGGGTAGGAACCGGCGTCACAAAGCCGTTGGCGACGTCCGCGTTGTAACCGAACGTCCGGCGGTCCGCATAGGAGCCATCGTACTGGGAGTAGGTCGCCCAGACGTCGGCCCAGAGCGTCGGCGACAAGACCCGTGTCAACGCGACCCTGGTGACAAGAAAGTCGCCGATCGGTGTCCGGCCGGTTTCACGTCGCCGCTCGCGCCAATAGTCGGTGCGTGCCTCGATATAGTCCCTTCGGAGAAAAAGACACGCCTCCCAATAGCAGATTAGCAGATTGACCGAGAAGAACAGGCTCAACAGGGAATGGATGAGGTTCAGATCCCCGTGAATGTAGTAGCGCGTACCGATGCCCAGAAGTGCAAGAATCGCGATGACCAGCGACGATAACAGTCCTGCCGGCACCGTCAGGATGATCCGGCCTGAGTCTCGTTCGGGAAGGGTGAGATCGTCGCGGTATTCGGGCACGGATCCTGATCCTCGTTCAACGCCTCGGCTTTTTGCATTGTATCCCGCTGAGTCATCCGCCGTCGAGGGCCGCCAGCCGCTCGACCGCCTTTCGGTGAATGATCCGGTCGTGGGCGTCTTTCGACGGCAAACCTGTCGCGCGCTCGATCAGGTCGCGCGCCTGCCGGCGGTTGCCGATGGCATCCAGGCTCAGAAGGCCAAGCGCGTACTCGAGAAACACCACCTTCTCTTGAGGCGCCAATTCGAGCGCCCGCTCGAAATACATGAGAGCGTCCTCTTCGTTCGCCCCATAGAGCAGACCGGCAAAGAATCCGCCCTTGCTGACGGCTCCCGCATGCCAGGCGCCCAGGCTCAAATGGGCGGCGGCCATGTCCGGGTTTAGCCGAAGCGCCTCGTGAACGGCATCGCGCACGTGACCGGCATAGCCCTCTTTCAACGCCTCCAATATTCCGATCACCTGAGCGTGGCGCCCCATGGTATGGGCCAATTGGAGATGGGCTTCGGGGTTGGCCGCGTCGAGCCGGATCGCCTGTCGCGCGAGCTCCGTGGCCCGCCGGAACAAGCCTTCCTTCTCGCTGTCCGGCGCAATGTAATAGGCGTGAATCGCCAGTGAATTGGCCGCCAATGCATAGCCTTCGGAGGTATCGAGAAGTTGGGCAAGATCGGCGGCTTCCACGAAGCGACCCTCGGCATATTCGGTGCGTGCCTCTTCGATCGACTGTGCCCCGGCGGTCCCCGCCGGCACGAACATACACACAATGATCAGGAGCGTACAGAATAGGGAGTTGTTCATGACATGCTTCCTACGGACCGGATTCCACGGTAAGTTCGGTTCAGGAGGGAGGCGCGAAAGCCCTGTGTGCCGGGCGGGCGGGCGAGACGGGCAGGCGTCATTGAGTCTTCCGGTCGATGGCGATCAGCAAGGGCGGGAGGAGCAGGAAATCGCAGATCAGCGCGAAGCCGATCGTGAGCGCAACCAGGAGGCCGAGCATCCAACTGATCACGAATGCCGACGAAGCGAACACCAGGAAGCCCAGCACCAGAACCATGGTCGTGGTGAACAGCGCACGACCGACAGACCGAAAGGCGTAGCGCACAGCCTCGGACGCGGAACGGCCCTCGCGACGCGCCTTCAGATACTTGCTCATGAAGTGAATCGTGTCGTCGACGACCGTGCCGAAGGCGATCGCGGTCACGAGGGATCCGGCGTTCCCCACCTCGCCGTACAGATAGCCCCAGACGCCGAAGGCCATGGTCGCGGGGATGAAGTTGGGCACGAGGCTGAGGAGGCCGAGGCGCATGCTTCTGAAAATCCCGATCAGGAGCAGCGAAATGAGGGCCATGGCAGTGACCGTACCCCACAACATGCTCTTGGCATTCTGTATTTGCATGTGGGCAGAGACGAGGCTGATCCCCGTTGCCTCGGTTGCCAAGTCGGGCGCGTTGGCGCGGAGCCACTCCTGCCCGCGCACGTCGAGCTCGCGCTGCTCCTCGGAGCGCAGCCTGAGCATCGTAACGGTCATGCGTGTGCCGGACTTGTCTATGTTGATGCGGTTGTTGAGGTCGCTGCCGAAGGGAACCGAAAGCTCGTAGAGCAGCAGGTACTGCGCGGCAAGCTCGGAGTTTTCGGGCAGCCGGTAAAAGGCCGGATCGTCGCCGTGCATGTTCTTGTTGAGGCGCTTCATGATGTCTGAAAACGCCTGGACGTGCGCCACTTCCGGCTGGGCGCGGTACCATTCGACGAAAGCGTCGACCTTGCGAAGATAATCGGGATCGGTGATGCCGCCTTCGCGCCCGGCGCTCAGGGAGTATTCCAGGTTTTCCATGCCGGTCAGGTTCTCGACCACGAAATCCGTGTCGCGCCGAAACTCGTAACGCTCATCCAAATACTCCAACCAGTTCTCCGTCAGCTCGATGCGGGGGATGCCGGCGATCAGGGCGACCGCCACGGCGGCCATGGACCAGAGCAGGAACGTGCGGCGCGCGACGACGAAGGCGCCGAAGCGATCGAAGAAAGCGGTACGCCCGGTGCCTCCGGGACGCACGCGCAACGGCAGGACCGACAGCAGCGCCGGCAGAAGCGTCATGGAATACACGAAGGCGGAAAGCATGCCGAACGCCACGAGATTGCCGAGAACCCGGAAGGGCGGAGAGTCCGAGGCGTTCAGGCTGAGGAATCCGATCATCGTCGTGACCGTCGTCAGGAACACCGGCCAGGCATTGTCGCGTAGCGATTCGATGATCGCCGCGTTCCGGTCCAGACCTTGTCTCATACCGGACATGATCTTCTCGATGATGTGGACCGAGTCTGCGATGGCCATTGTCATGATGATAATCGGAACGCCGGAGTTGACGGCGTTGAGCACCAAGCCGGCCCAGCCGATGACACCCATGGTCGAGCCGATGACGAAGATGAGCACGACGACGAGGGACAGCGTGCCGAATAGGGAGCGCAGGAGGATGGCGGCGACGCACACGATGACGAGGAATGCGGCCGGCGCGAGAATCCGCATGTCGTCATCGACCGCCTCCGTCATGACGCGATTCACGAAGACGTCGCCGGTCAGGTGATAGCCGACGTCCGGATGGTCCACCCGGACCTGGTCCAAAAGGTTGCGGACGTAGTCGGTAATCTCGGCCACCGCGGTGTTCGAGTTCTCGTCGGGTAACGCGAAACTGATGACCACTCCGGCAACGCGTCCGTCGTGGGAGACGAGACGGCCCGCGATACTGGTCTCGCCCAACGCAATCCCCTTGATCCGTGCGAGGTCGTCGTCGCTGAGCGATCCCGCGTCGTCCACGAGTTGCTCGACGTTCAAGTCGTCCTCGACCGACTCGCTGTGGTAATAATTGGTAAGGGAGTCGACCCGGGTGGACCACGGCACGCGCCACGCGGCCTCGGTCAACTCCTCGACGGCGCCGAGCGCCTCGCGGGTGAAGACCGATCCCCCCTTGGGTGCGACCGCGATCAACGCCGCATTGGTCGCCGAATAGGTATCCTCCAAGGCGTCGAATGCCAGGAGGTGAGGATCGTTCTTCTCTAAGTTGTCGCGCCAGTCGTTGGAGGCGGTGATGAATTGGAGGCCCGCTGTCAGAACCACCATGACCGCCACCGCCGACACGATGACCAGCCATCGGTAGTGCAATATGAACGCGGTGTAGCGATCCAGAAACACGGAGATCATGGCTCTGCTGTCCGGTGGCTTGCAGCCACGGCAAACCCGCCGGTTCCATTTCGGGTTGTTGGCTGGAAGTGCATCCCGATCAGCGCCACGCGGCTTCCGGTGGCAGAACGGGACATTGAGGCTACCGCGGGTGAGGACACTATAGCTCAGCGGAGCAATGGAGTCCAGTGCAATTTATGTCTCTATTCAAAGCATACTGGAAGGCCATTCGTTGTTCTGCTAAGTGAGCATAGTATTTGATTCACCTGCTCGGGATGAAATCTGCGGGTTCTCTATCCTTGACTTGGCGCTTCTTCACTCACGTCCAGCTTTTCCACGTAAAAACTCAGGCAATCTTTGATTTGCGCCACGGCGTCAATGGGGGTTTCATAGGCCCAGACGGCGTTGTCGGCTGTTTGGTCATCGACGCGGACGGAAAAATATGACGCATTACCTTTGAACGGGCAGTGGGTGGAGTGATCCGTACGCCGCAGGTAGGACATCTGCACGTCGCTTCGCGGGATGTAATTCGCCGGCGGCAGCGGTCCTTCCTTCAAAACCAAGGCTTGGGTTGTATCGGCAATGACGGTGCCGGTAAACGCGACTGTTATGCGATTGGGATTTTTTTCGATGGTAATCGCATGTGGATGGCCTGGACTGCTCATACGGTTTCTCCTTTCTTTCTTTGCACGAACGGGCGCATAATCGGCGCAATGCTGACGTGGGTTTTCACCGTTTCATCTATCTTATGTGACGCGATCGCACCTCGGCAATTGCAGACTTGCTGTTTCCTTCAAAACGAACGCCGAGGAAGGAGATCCACATGAACGTCGGCCCCAAGTCCGAAACCGCTGCCGATCAAGCAAGCGATTTCGTCCCTCTTCCCCGAAGACAACTTCTGCTGGCGCTGACCGGGGTGATGCTGGCGATGCTCCTGGCCGCGCTGAGTCAGACTATCGTCGCCACCGCGATGCCCCGCATCATCACCGACCTGGGAGGATTCGACCGCTACACGTGGGCTTCGACCGCCTACCTGGTGGCGGCCGCGGTCGCGATCCCGATCGTGGGCAGGCTCTCCGACCTGTACGGGCGCAAGATCTTCTTCCTCCTGGGCATCACCATCTTCATGATCGGCTCGGTTCCGACCGGCCTGAGCCAAACGATGACCCAGCTCATCGCGTTCCGTGCCATCCAGGGCATCGGAGGCGGGATCATCATGACCACCAGCCTCGTGGCCATCGCCGACCTGTTTCCTTCCCAAGAACGGGGCAAGTTTCAAGGCTTGCTCGGCCTTGTGTACGGCATTGCTTCGGTGGTCGGGCCCACCTTGGGCGGCTTCATCACCGACAACTTATCCTGGAACTGGATATTCCTGTTCAACGTGCCGGCCGGGATTCCGGTGCTGCTGCTGATCGCGCGGATATTTCCGCAAATCAGGCCCGAGGTCCGGAAGCGAA
This sequence comes from Nitrospirales bacterium, assembly GCA_965204475.1. Lineage (GTDB taxonomy): Bacteria > Nitrospirota > Nitrospiria > Nitrospirales > UBA8639 > Bin75. Next base: position 114,089 of record OZ241988.1, on the reverse strand, counting down.
GCCTGGACTATCCGGGAATGGCAACCTTGATCCTCGCCATCGTGCCCATCCTGCTCGCACTGTCATGGGGCGGCGTCCAATACGAGTGGGGTTCGCCGCAGACCATCGGCTTCCTGGCATTCGGGTTGGCCATGGCCGCGGCTTTTGTGGTCATCGAATCACGATCGGATTTTCCCATCATGCCCTTGAACGTCTACCGCAGCCGGACGGTGATCGTCTCGGTGGTCGTGATGTTCCTGAGCGGACTCGCCCTGTACGGCAGCATCATGTTCGTCCCCTTGTTCTTTCAGGGAGTTTTAGGCGCTTCCGCGACCAGCAGCGGCAATTTCCTGACGCCCATGATGCTCGCGATCGTATTCGGGGCCGTTCTATCCGGAATCCTGCTGCGCAGGGCCGGACGTTACCGGATACAGGCCCTCCTCAGCACGGGGCTTATGACGATAGGTATGTTTCTCATCTCCACCATGGACGAACGGACGAGCTTTGCCGGGGCCGTGGGATCCATTGTGGTCATGGGGCTTGGCCTGGGCGGTACCCTGCCCGTGTTTACCGTGGCCGTGCAGAACTCGGTCCCGTTCAGGTTCAGGGGATTTGCGACCAGTCTGCTTCTGTTCTACAGGTTGGTGGGCGGGATGATGGGTCTCGCGGTGCTGGGTGTCGTGTTGACGACGCGGTTCTCCCGGAGGCTGGAAGGGATGCTTTCCGATACCGTCAGAGCCGCGCTCTCCCCGGACCGGCTCGATGCCATCAAGACAAACCCCCGGGTACTGTTCGATCCGTCCACGACCGACACGCTCAGAGCCGAATTCGCGGAGGCAGGAGCTGACGGCGTTCGGATGGTGGATATGCTGCTGGCCTCTCTCAACTCCGCGCTGGCCGGAGCAATCGGAGACACGCTCACGGTCGGGGCGGTCGCGGTCGCGCTGGCCCTCGTTGCCGTGCTTTTCCTGGACACGCCGGGCGGAGTGGCGAGTGCGCCGGAGCGCCGTTGACTTAAGGCGTTCCGACCAGGCGAAATCCGACGTCGTCGCGCAGAAAAGCGGACAAATTCCAGTAGCGATTCGAGGAACGCAGGTACCTCGGATAGCTGGTCCAGGCACCGCCACGCAACATGTGCCGTGAACAATCCCTGCTCTTCCACGCGCTCCCATCAGTCGGAGGCCCCGGGTACTGCTTATTCCAACAATCCTCCATCCACTCCCAGACGTTCCCGCTCATGTCGTACAGGCCCAACCCGTTGGGTTCTTTTTGCCCGACCCGATGGACCCTGTTCCCGCTATTCTTGTCATACCAGGCAACCGAATCCAGGTCGTCGCTTCCGACGTAGAGGAACGTTTGACTCTTTTGCCCGCCCCTGGCGGCATACTCCCATTCCGCATCAGTCGGCAGCCGATAGTGTTCTCCCGTCAGCGTATTCAATTTCTTGAGAAACATTTTGGTGTCATCCCAACCCACGTTCTCCACGGGACAACGGGGACAGTTCCGGAACTTGCTCGGATTCTTGCCCATCACCGCCTCCCACAGATCCTGGGTTACCTGATACTTGCTGATGCTGAAACTGTTGACCTGTACCTGACGGACCGGCTTTTCATCTTCATCGCAACTGCTCTGTTCCTCGGTACAGCCCATGGTGAACGTCCCGCCTGGGACGGTGACCATCTGCTGCTTGAGGTTTTCCAATAACGACGGCATCAAGTCCTTGAGCGTGGCGGCGCGTTCCTGCGCCGCTGCCTGGCGTTTTGCTTCTTCCGTTTGCAGTTGCTCGGCTTTTTCGATTGTTTTTCCTGCGATGGAAAGCAGCTCCAGGGTCGGCCTGTAATATTCGGAATTCTTTTCGATATTGACGACAAATTGCTTGAGCGAAGCCTCTCCCTGGCGGACGTCGTCAACTGTCGTACCGTGTCGGACCAACAGTTTGCCGAAGAAAAAGTAGAACTCCAACGGGGGTTCCGTATCCAGGGCTTCGATTTTCTCAAACGCCCGTCTCGCGGTTTGCGGCTCGCCGCTTTCCAGGGCTTTCTTCGCTTCCAACAGATATTGATCCGCCAGAATATCATCGGGCAGGTCCTGGGACACCGCCATCCCGCAATAGCAAAGACTCAGGATGACACAAGCCAGGGTCAACGTTGTTCTCATCTTCGCGCTCCTCCAGCCGTAGGCGAACTGTGAATGTGAAAGACGTGATCGACCGAATCGCATTGGCAGCGGATATTAGTAGAGCGCCGTCGAAGCGTCAAGGAAGAGGAACCAACCGGCACATGACGTTTCACGGCAGGTTTCTCGGGACAATGCGGGATCGAAGCGTAAACGTCCGATAGCCTTCGTTTTCGGGAAATTGGCTGTCGGCGTGGGCGGACCGGGCCGTGACCTGCACGTCAACCGCCCGAATACTCGGCGTATGCGTCGTGGGATGTCCCAGGGCGTCGCGGTACGAAAAGGTCAACGCCTCGATATGGTCCGCCACGGGTTGTCGTCCCCCGGCTCCTACTTTGCGTCGTAGCGTGAAGGTCGAGTCGTCATAGAGGTAGACGATGGATTCGTTCCGATCGGTCGGCACGCCGTTTCCGTTCAAATCGGCTCGAACGTGCAACTCCGTGGGATGATAGCTGAGCCCACGAAAATCATTCGAAGGATCGGCATCCCGATTCACCCCCATGGGATCATAGCCTGCCATGCGAATCTCCCTGGCCATCATGTCCAATGCGGCACGAGCGGTTTGCTGCATGGCCAACACGTCCTCCTGAACGATCTGACGTTTGACCTGATTCAGATGCACTCCATAAACCGCAGCAATGGCGAACAGCCCCAGGGCCAAGGCGATCAGCAGTTCCGTCAAGGTGACTCCTCTTTGGTTGATCACGGGTTTGAAGCCCATTGGTTTCTACGGCGCAAGAATCGTGGATACGGTCACGGAGTGTCGATCGTCCGCCCACGACACCATGACCGTGGCCGTTTGTAATCCCGGAACGGGCCGGCCGGGCTGCATCTCGACAACGCGTTGATACAGGGAAAAGTTCGGAATGCTGCCGTAGGCTTCCGTGGTTTCAAGGGAAGCCCCCGCGTCGTAGCCGGCGTTTCTGACCTCTTCCAGCTTATCCTGGGCCAGGGTCGCGGCAATGGTCAGATGCCTGCTCGCTGCCGCGCCTTTACTCGCCGTGACCGCTACCCCTGCAAGGGCCAAGACGGCGACCATAAAGAGAGCCATGGCAATGACGGCTTCCAGGAGGGTTAAGCCTTTATGGTTCGTCACGGGGCACATACGAGTGATGCTAGGGGGTCGCCACTTTCACGCGACCCGTAATACTGATCGTGATCGCCTTTTCTCCCGAGGCATTGGATACCCTGACCGTACCAAAGTTGGAGGCCGTCCCCCTCGGATTGAAGATCAGATTCCTGTTGGACTCGATCGCAACGCCTGCAAAATCCTCCTGGATCGAGCGGGACTCGATGACTTCACCCGGATCGACTCTTTTGTTCTTGTTGTCGTCAACCCAAATATCATACTGCTGCGGGTCCGTAAAAGAGACGCGGACTTCATTGCCCTGTCTGACGGCTTGTGCCTTCGCCGACAAGAGGTCCGCGCGTATTTGTCGGACCACCCCATTCAGGCGATAGTGCGGCAATTGCGAGAAAAGCCATGTTCCGCTCAATCCCAGCACGACCGCCAAAATGCCGAGGACCATCACCAATTCCGTCAACGTATATCCTGATGGCCCATGAACCGGACATGCACGAACGTCCACCGGCTTGGATGAGGATCTCCCCAAACGGGAACGTTCGTGTTCGCAAGCATGGCTGTTCAATGCTTTTTCCCGACTTTCATTACACAAACATGGACTCATACATACCGAACAGTTCCTGATAAAAGAACAGCGACGCCAACGCCCCCGCCGCCAGGAACGGGGCAAAGGGGAGGTATTGACCGCGCTCCATGTAACGAAAGGCCATGAGGCCGATGCCGAGCATTGCCCCTGCACATGACGCGAGCAACAAGGTCATGCACACGTGCTGCCAGCCGAGGAATGCCCCGATCATCGCCAGGAATTTGATGTCACCACCGCCCATCCCCTCTTTTCCAAACAGATATGGACTGACGACCGCGAGGATCCACAGGATCCCTCCTCCCAACGCGATGCCCAGCAAGGAACCTGTCCAACCCAAGGGCAGAATGAAGGCAGCCGTGAAAAAACCGATGACCAGACCCGGGAGAGAAATGACGTCCGGGATCACGAGATGATCGAGGTCGATCATCGTCACGACCAACAGCAACGACAGAAACAACGCATAGACGAGGGCGCTACTGTTCCAGCCGAACTTGCAGACGATCCCGAGATAGCCCACTCCGTTCAGACATTCCACCAAAGGATAGCGCCAGGAAATCTTTCCCCCGCACCATCGACACTGTGCTCTCAACCAGACAAAACTCAAGAGAGGGACGTTGTCGAACCAGCGAATGGATGTCTTGCATTGCAGGCAATGAGATCCGGGTCGAATGACGGATTGACCGTGGGGGATTCTCAGAATACAGACATTCAGGAAACTACCTATGACCAATCCCACCACAAACAACAAAATATAGGAGCCTGCTCCATCCATCACTCTATATGTCGTGACTCCGTAAAAACTCCCATTTTTTGCACCTGGAACGCTTGTTCCACTTTACTTTTCAATGGGTACCCTGCTAGTATTACCTACATAATTCATCTTGAGAAGAATTTCGGTGCCCGATGGCCGTTCAAACCAAGACGAACAAAAAAAGAGACGTGCTTCCCTTGCGACGGAAACGTCCGGAAGCACTCACCGAACGGGAACAGGAAATTCTTCAACTGATCTGGTCCGGCCTCAAAAATAAAGAAATCGCCGAACGTCTCGCCATCAGCGTCAAGACCGTCGAAGCCCATCGTGCCAACATGATGAAGAAGGTGCGCGTCTCGAATGCCGCCCAACTCTTAAACGCGGCTATTCAAGAAGGCTTGATCCAGATCCGGTAATACCTTCGCTCCTTCCGTCCGTTGCTGACAACCCCGTTCGATCACGAAAAGCCTGAATTCCCACGTTCGCAGGAAGAACTGGATGTTACATCCGTTGGCGAACCACTTCATACGCAACCACCGCAACGCTTGCCGAGACGTTGAGCGAGTTCACTTCCCCGCGCATGGGAATGCGGGCGTGGGCATGGCATTGTTCGACAATCCTGGATCGGAGTCCCCTGCCCTCTCCTCCAAACACCAATAAGGTCGGTCCCTTGAAATCCAACTCGGTATAGAGCCGGGGAGAGCGAGGATCCAACGCCACGGCGTTCACGCCGCGATCCTGCAAGCGTTCGATCAGTTTGCCGATATTGGCGCACCGGGCCACCCGCACGTGCTCGACGGCGCCGGCGGAGGCTTTTGCCACGCTTGCCGTCAAACCGACGGACCGGCGGTCGGGAATAAACACTCCATGAATCCCCGCCGTGGCAACCGTTCTAAGGACCGCCCCGAAGTTTTGCGGATCCTCCACTCCGTCGAGCGCCAGGAAAAACCCCGGCTCCCCTTGTTGCGCGGCAACCCCCAGGATCTCGTCCTCCAAGGCATAGGATTTGGCCGCGACCAGCGCCACCACGCCTTGATGATTTGCGGAGAGAACCAGCCGTTCGAGTCGTTCACGCGGTTGAACCTGCAAGGGCACGCCTTGGACTTTGGCGAAACGGATGATCTGGGAGAATTGACGATGCCGGTGCGACAGGAAGATTTTTATGAACGTTCGCGAGCCCGATCGTAGGGCCTCCGTGACCGCCTGAACCCCAAACAGAAAATCGCCGGTCTTATCGCTTCCACCGGGTGCTCCCGTCCGGCCGGTCTTCGAGGAGGATCCCTTTGGCCGCCAAGGCTTCTCGGATGTGGTCGGCGGCGGCGAAGTCTTTCCGCGCCCGCGCCTCGGCCCTCTGTCGAATCTGTTCTTGAATCCACTCATCGGTGTACTCCTGCGCGGCGCGCATCCGGCGTTGCTCCGAGCCGAACTCCAACTCGCGAAACACCCACTCGTTTTCGTTGAGTTGAAACAAGCCCAACGGCGCGCCGCATTGCCGAAAGATTGTGAGGATCTTCTGCCGGTGCTTCCCGGACAGCCCTCCTCGAAGGATTTGATTAGCCTCGGCCCGAAGTTGCTGAAAGGCCGCCAACGCCTTGGGTGTGTTCAGGTCATCGTCCATGGCCTCTTCAAACGCCTCCTGAAATTGGGGCAAGGTTGTCCCCAAAGAAGCCTCGGAGTCCTGACCTGAACCAGGTTTCTCGGAGAGACGGGTGAAGAGGTCATACACGTTATCCAATGCGGATTTGGCTTCTGCCACGGCCAAGTTGGAAAAATTCACGTCTCCACGATAGTGGGTCGAAAGCAGAAAGTAGCGTATCGCCTCGGCCGTCACGGGTTCCGGACAATTCGACTGACCGAAAATCTCCCGTACGGTAAAAAAATTCCCCAACGACTTCGACATTTTTTCTTCGTCAATGGTGACGAACCCGTTATGCACCCAATATCGGGCGAACGCCTGCTCCGTTGCGGCACGGGACTGCGCAATTTCATTTTCATGATGCGGAAAGGTCAGATCCTTGCCGCCTCCGTGAATGTCAAAAGTTGCGCCCAGATGGCGCACGGACATGGCTGAACATTCGATGTGCCAGCCAGGCCGGCCCGGTCCCCAAGGACTCTCCCAGGCAGGTTCCCCGGGTTTGGCCGCTTTCCACAGGGCAAAGTCCATAGGGTCATGTTTTCGTTCATCCACTTCGACTCTCGCCCCGGCTTGCATGTCGTCGAGGTGCCGTTTGCTCAATTGCCCATACTCCGGAAAAGCCGACACCCGATAATAGACGTCGCCGTCGACCCGGTAGGCAAATCCCTTTTCCATGATCGTGCGGATCATCTCAAGAATTTCCGGCATATGTTCCGTGGCCCGCGGTTCAACGTCCGGTGTGCCGACGCCCAACCGTTTCATGTCTCGGACATATGCCTGCATGTATTTCTCGACGACTCCGTCCCACGGAACGCCTTCCTCCGTTGCCCGGTTGATGATCTTATCATCCACGTCGGTGAAGTTTTTGACGTAGGTCACGTCGTAGCCTCGATGCCCGAGATACCGCCGGAGCACGTCAAAGACGATTGCACTGCGAGCATGACCCAAATGACATTCATCGTACACGGTGACGCCACAGACGTAGATACCCACGCGGGGCGGCGCGATGGGAACGAGCGGTTCTTTTTGATTTGTCAGGGTGTTGAAAATTTTCACGAAGCGTTCATTCGGAGGTCGGTGAAGCGGAAGGTTCCAGGGCCTTTTTCGTTTGCCGCTTGATGATCCAATATCCCAGAACCATGCACGTCACCAATACGAGGGTGAACAGATTGAAGTATTGTTCGAGCATCTCTTTGACCCACGGACCCATGAGTTGCAACGTACCGGCAACCAGAAAAAACCTGGCGCCCCGGCTGAGCAACGACGCCACGACGAATACGCGAAAATTAACATAAAACGCGCCGGCTCCGATTGTAAACACCTTATAAGGAACGGGCGTCAGGCCCGCAATCAGAATCGCCCAGCCTTCATAGCGTTCAAACGTGTCATGGACCTTGGAGACGCGATCCTGCCCCATTAGCCGAAGCAGAAGCGGCTTCCCTCCCCACCATCCGATGACATAGCCGAACATGCCTCCCAGCACGGAGCCGGCGGTGGTAATCGCGGCGAAATATAAGCCCCACGAGGGATTCCCCAAAGTCAACGCCATCAATAACACGTCGGGGGGAATGGGAAAGACGGAGGACTCGGCAAATGCCAATAAAAACAACGCGGGATCCGCGTACGGGGATTCCGACCAGGAGACCATCCATTCATACAGTGCCTGGAACATGGCGTCCCGTCGCCACCTCTCAGGATGACCGCGTTCGCTTTGACAACGCGGATTCCCATGCCGTCAACTTTTTCATGGCATGGTACTGCGTCATGTCAAAATGCAGCGGCGTCAGGGAGACCTTTTTGGCGGCAATGGCATCCACGTCGGAATTCTTTCTGCGGTTCCAGGTCACCTGTTCTCCCGCGATCCAATAATACGCGCTCCCCCTGGGGTCGACGTTTTCAATGACGGAATTGCGATATTGCCGCCGGCTTAACGACGTGACCCGTATTCCCGCCATGGCTTCGGCCGGCACGTCGGGCACGTTGACGTTCAATAAGGTATCGGTCGGCAATCCGTCCTTCAGGATGAGGGTGGCCACCTCGACCGCCACACGGGCTGCCGCGGTGAATCGAAACCGTTTCAGACCCTCCAGTGAGACGGCCATCGAGGGAATACCGCGAATCGCGCCTTCGAGAGCCGCGGCCACGGTGCCGGAATTGGTCACGTCGTCACCGAGATTCAACCCTTTGTTGATCCCCGACACAAGCAAATGGATCTGGTGATCCCGGAGAACCCGGCCCACAGCCACGATGACGCAATCCGACGGCGTACCGTTCACCGAGAAAACCTGCCGGCCGAGTTGCTTCAATCGGAGCGGCTTGTGCAGGGTAATGGCCCGCCCCATGGCGTTCTGCGGTCGTTCGGGAGCCACGATCCACACGTTGCCAAGTTTTTTCAGGTGTTTCGCAAGGGTGCGGAGACCGGAAGATTCGACGCCGTCGTCATTGGTGACTAAGATGTTCATCCCGGACCGTGATACGCACGCGCAACAAAAAAGCCTACCTCAACGGAGTGAGGTAGGCTTTTTCGGGAAACTTGCAACGGCGCGTTCAAATATTTTGCATGAAGTGCGCAACGGCTTCCTGGTCGACGGCGCCCATGATGGCGGAAGAAGGAACCGTCGCCGACTTTTTCCCCGTCAGCCCACATTCGATTTCGTCAAAAATCATTTCCACCGGCATGGACATTCCGCCGTAGACGTGGGGGCCTGCAACGATTTTGGCTTTCGAGTAGCCGTAAATGGCCGTCGCCACGTCTTTGGCCAACCAGCCGACGTAATTGAATTCCGGCACCACAATCAGTTTGGCCTTGGCGCACAGTTGCCGCAATTCCCTGGTGGGGAACGGGCGAAGCGACTTCACTTTGATCAACCCCGCGTGAATGCCTTTGTCTTTGCACATCCGGATGGCCTCCCGTGACTGAGCCGCGGCGCTTCCCGACGCAATCAACAGCACGTCGGCATCCTCCACGTCCTTCGTCTCAATCAGGCCGCCCATGTACAGGTCGATATATTTTCGGGACCGCTCCACCGCGGCCCAGACCTCTTGTTGCCACACGGCGTGGATGTTGTACGCCATGAAATTCGATTTTTGGACGGGCGCGTCACGGGACAACCTGGCCGGAGGATTTTCCGCATCCAGGACCGGGACCGCCCCTCTCCAGGAATCCCGTGACGGTAATTTGAGTCCCCGATCCTGCATGGAGCAATAGCCCCGGGCATGGGTCACGAAAAAGCCGTCGCAACACACGCCGACCGGCAACGTCACGTCGTTCTTTTCACTGATAATGAAGCCCTTCATGATGTAGTCGAACAAATCCTGCTGATTTTCGGCGTGAAAGACGATCATGCCGCAATTCAACAAGTACGACACTTCAATATTGTCGGGCTGAATGGCCAACGGAGCATTGACCACCCGGCAGGTAAACATGGCCACGGCGGGAAGGCGATGCCCCGGCCATGAGGCAATCGGTTCAAGCCCTCTTAACGTGCCCGGTCCGGCCGTCGCGGTAAAACACCGCACGCCGGCGCGGGAACCACCGGCAATGGCCGACATGACGCCGTATTCTTCTTCGCCCCGATAATATTCCTTGACGTAGCCTTCTCCGTATAACACCCCGATCAACTGCATGGTTTCACTTTGAGGCGTAATCGGATAGGCGATGGAGAGATCGACGTTGGCCCGGCGAACGGCTTCTTTGGCGGCTTCACTGCCCGTAATGAATTCCCGCTCACGCGGCGCTTCGAAGAACATATACTCCGGAGAAACCTCCTGTTGCCGTTTGGCCTCTTCATGAGGATCTTTTCTCTCTCCTTGACTCGACGGTGGCGGAGCGACACTCGTAATCGGATCCCCTTGCGGATTGGTTTTCGTTTCCGTCTCTAATGCTTCACTCATGGCTTCCCCCCTCCAGGGTGGCGGTAATCCCGGAACAACGTTTCCGGGGTTGCGTGATCGAACATAATAGGCCTAGCCCTCACGCTGCATGTCTTCGGCTTTATGCCCGAAGGCCGCAGCACTTGCCGTCCCTTCTTCTCCCAGTGGAATGTCCAAGGGATTCGTATGCGTCTTGCCGTCATGCACCCGGGACTGTAACCCCGTGAACCGGACGCTCTCGCCGCTCTCCGGCAAGGCAATTCCCATTTCCTCACGCACGCGTTTGAACACCTGCGCCGCCTTTCGAATCTTGGCTGCATCGGAATCCCGAACCGTAAACATGGCGTCTTCGTGGCCCTGCTCGGCGCAAATCGCCGAGGTCCAGCAATTCGTGCCGGCTCGGATCATTTTCAGGGTCAGATTGGCGTAATGACAATGCACCCCGATGAAAATACACGCTTCGATTTTATTGCCCCAGATCGTGAGATTGGGATGATTGGGGTTGATGACTTCCTCCGGCTCGATCTTCGGGTATTTCGGACGATAATCGGGCATCGGGATAATGAGGACTTCCGGGATTTGGGCCGCGAGTTCCAGGACAGCCCTGGCCTTCTCGGCCGCGTGGTCGTTCCAGTTCCATAACACCAGGGGACCGGGGAAAATCGTCGCATTTTTTCTCGTGAACATGGCCTTGGCCATTTCTTCCATCGCCTTCTCTTCCGCCACTTCATGACCGAACGTCAGGCCATGCTCCGGCAATGGGGGAAGGACACCCAATTCGGCCGCGGAGGGCGGATGAAATCCCGCCGGACCCGGTTCAACGATTCTTTCCAACTCTGTTGCGTCCACCTCTATCCTCCGCTCTGTATTTTTCTCGTTGAGACGAATACCGTCCTTGCCGTTCGCACCACGTCCTTCAAACTTGCCCTCGAACGGGATTGGCCAAGACTGCGGAACTCGTTTTTTCACCATAGGTGACGTTTTCCGTCAGGGCCGTGTCGCCAATTTGATCAATCATTTCCATTTTGATGGCATTGTGTTTGGCCATGTTGTCGCAAACCCAGACACATTGAGCACATCCCTTACAGCGATCCACCGCAACGTAAGCGGCTCCATATTTGAACCCTTGCTCCTGGCCGGCCTCATTGTCGTACAGAATGGTATTGGCCTCAGGACAATATTGCGTGCACAACTTGCAACTCGTGGCCGCACAAATTTCGGTTTCGATATTCGCAACTAAATACATACAGGCCTCTCTCGTCGGTTAAAGCATTACGCCATGGCTGGCGAGGTGGATGTCTCTTTCTTTTGAGCCCAATTGTTTTCGACGGCAAACTCCCACGCCGCTTGGACCACCGCCAGGTTCTTCTCGATCAATTCCTGTTTCTTCTTGAACTTTCTTTCGACCACGCTATCCAAGGCCGCGGTCCCACCGGACACCACGAACCCTTTTCCCAAAAACCGGTCTTTGACCGCTTGCGCCAGGGCCTCCATATCGGAGAGACCCGTAATGGCGCCAATGGCGCCCACCATGGCCATGTTCGTGGCCAAGTCGATTCCGGCCACTTCAAGCGAAAGTTTGGTGGCGGGCAGATAGAACAGTTTGGCGTTCAATTCCTCCAGTTCACGTTCCTGGTCAGGCTCGAGTTTCATGGGACCATCATTGTTGATCAAGGCGACCCCGTCCTTTTTCAAACCGAAATAAAACGGATTCGTGTAGCTTTTCCCATGGGTAATGACCTGAGGGTGAAAGATCATGATAATGTGAGGAAACGTGATTTCGCCGATTTCATAAATCGGCTCATCGGAGACCCGCACGTAACTCTCCACCGGGGCCATTCGTTTTTCGGACCCATAGAACGGCACGATGGTGCTTTCCCCACCGGCATTGATCACCCCCGTGCTGAAGATATGAGAAGCCGTCACGACCCCTTGGCCGCCGACTCCCGCCATACGAATGTTATAACGAATCGCCATGATCTTCGCCCTCCTCTCTCGTCACGTACACGCCAATCCTTCTTTGCTCAACCGACCGCCTTTACTGCTTTTCCACGGCAGCGGCAGGCTTCGGCAGATATTCTTTGTACCCGTACAACTGGGACAAATATTCCTTGGCTTCATCCGTAATATATTCCGAGAATTTGTAGCGGTCGGTTTCCACGGTTTTGGCGTCTTCCATCACCTTGTCCGTCGGGATCGCGTATTCGATATTACAGGACGTGTAGGCCTGGATATAGCTGGGACCGATTTCCCTCGCGACCAACACGGCCTTCTTGATCACGCTTTCCACACGACGCGGGTTGTTGGGGACCACCGTCGCCACGTATGCACAACCCGAGACTTTTGCCATACCCAACATATCCATTTTCTCGAACTTCTTCCCGAGCGGCGCCATTTTCAACACCTGGTTTCGGTTCGTCATCCCGCTTTCCTGGCCGCCGGTGTTTCCATAAACCTCATTGTCCAGCATGATGGTGGTGAACTTTTCTTTTCTGAACCACGAGTGCAGGGTTTGGGCGAACCCGATATCAGCCATGCCGCCGTCTCCGGCCATCACGACGACGTCTTTGGGCCTGTCACCAAACCGCAGGCGAAGGCCGCGGGTCAATCCGCTGGCAACCCCGTTCTGATCGCCATAATTGCCGTACACGAATGGGATGGCGGCTTGCGAGATCGCCAACCTGCCACAACCGGCCGTCCCAACCGTGATGGTATCTTCCGGATTCGGGAACGCCACCATGGCCAGCCGGATGAACAGGGTCATGGCACAGCCTGCACACATCGGGTGTTCTTCCAAAATCTCCTTGAAGGTACCTACTTGGGATACCGAGACTTTTTTCCCAAACGGGCCATGCTCCACCATGTCCCGATATTCTTTCGGCATGAACTTTCCAAACCCTGGTGTAAACTTGACGTAATCGAGGCTCATTGCGGATCCCCCTTATATTGAGACGTTTTTATTACGTTAGCCACTCAGCCCATCGGCAGTGTGCCCGCAAAACTTATACGTTCTCTTTGCTCCTTTGCCCTCTTTCTCGGAGCACTTCCCGTCTATTTCACCAACCTTAGCGTAGATAGGGTCATCTAGTAAAGACCTCTGACGATCCAACCCGTTGCTTCCTCTCCTGATTTTTGAGAGAGGCGCCCCCATCCAGGGTAGCTTGACAAGAAACTCCATGAGCCATCCCGAGCTAAGAACCACGCATTTATCCTAAAACCGCAGCACGGAGAAGGCAACAAAAAAGAAGACCCACCTCTCTAAAAAGAAGCCCTATGCGGGAATTTTGAGGCTAGGCCTTTGGCCCCATGGTCCGGTTTCAACGCAACGCGGGAACAACGCGTCAAGTTGCATGTTTTGTGAAGGGATTCACGCACGGAGACGGATCAGCGTATGCGGGCTAATCCAAGATATACTGGAGAGGATCAACGACTTTATCGTTCACGGCCACCTGGTAATGAAGATGGGGTCCGGTCGAAAACCGCCCCGTGCTGCCGACCCGCCCCAACACGTCGCCTCTTTTCACCTCTTGGCCGTACCGCACGAGAATTTTGGACAGATGGCCGTAGGTCGTTTCGACTCCATATCGATGATTGATCCGAATGAAATTGCCCATCCTCGAATCATAGGCGGCCGTGACCACTTTGCCTTTGGCAGGGGCCCGAACTTCTTCCCCTCGCGGGGCACTAATGTCCACACCGGAATGGAACGCCTTCTTTCCGGTGAACGGCGAAATGCGTGGTCCGAACTTTGACGAAACGGGTCCCTTGACGGGCCAGATGGACGGGGTCGCAGCCCAAAAGCCAACGCGTTCTCCCGCTGTTTTTTCCAACCGGGCCAGCACGCGAAGTTGCCGGGCGGTCTGCCGATCGAGCCAGGACAGCCCATTCTTGACGTCAGCCGCCATCATGGTCCCTGGGGCGCCAGAATTCTTGCCCGCGCCGGTCTCCGCGAGATATTCGAAATCCAGGATCCCTGCTCCACCATCGAAGACAGCCTCATACGGAACCTCTTCGCCACCCTGGCCATTGACGTCAGCATCTTCCACTTGCTCGGGTTCAAGCCCGAACATGACTTGCAACTTTTCGTTGATCGATTGGATGGTCAGGACACGCTGCCGCATTTCATCGATGGCTTCGGAAAATTCAACCACTTGTCCTTTAGACTGGCTGAGCTCCTCCTTTAATCCTTCGAGTTCGGCAACCTGGTTGGACACCTGGCCCGTTTGCACCACGTAATGCGCCAGCACCCCCACCTGCACGACCGACAATAGCACGGCCGCGAGCAGCACCCGCTTAACCGTTGTCTTGCGCAAAGAGATCCTGAAAGGGTTCCCGGTCATTCCCCGAAAAAGCACAATCGTCCATCTGTCATCAGAGGGGTTCACGGGATCAATTTAGATCAGCCTGAGTGACCTTGGGTGAGATGCACTGGTGAATGTGGAATCTGGAGTCTCTACTTTACTGAACAAAATCCTCAAGGGTCAATTGGGGGCATTACGGTAGGGACAATACGGTCCTTGACACATGGCCAGCCTCTCATTCCCGGCAGAAATGAGTGGGGGCGGCCGGCAGGCTAACCAAGCTGGCTGGTCATCGCTTTGACCCATGCCAAATATTCGCTTGACCCCTTCGCCACCGACAAGGCGAGAATTTCAGGCACCTCATAGCCGTGGAGGGCCTTCACTTCGGCTTCCAGGGCATCATAGGCGTCGGCGGTCGATTTCATGACCAGCAGCCATTCATGCTCTTCGCAGACCGTGCCTTCCCATTCAAAAATGGACGTCACTTTGGGCACGACCGTGACACATGCCGCCAGTTTTTTCTCCACCACGCGGCGCCCGATCAAAAGCGCTTCTTCTTGGCTCGAAGCCGTTACCAGGACAACGAGTGCTCCCATGATCGACACCCACCTACCATGCCCACTCGTGACCGCTTGCCCTCTCAGGGCTTAAGACGAGTTGGAGCTTTTTCCACCAAATCTTCTATGGCGAGCCGCAGCCCTTCCTGCAGGCCTCTCGGGTAATTTGTGACGGAATCCTCCAACCCACTATAGAGGCTATCCGTTTCCTGGGCCTCAAATTCCATGGCAAAGCCCCACAACACGTTGTCCGGTTCCCCCGCCCGGGTTATTTGCGCGAACATTTCCACTTCCGTCTCGGTGGTCCCCAGCGGGAGACCGGCCAGCCACAAAACCGTGCCGGCGGGACCTAACAGATACGTGGAAATATTCCGCTCCCACCGCGTCGAATAGAGTCGTCCCTGCAAGACAAAATCGCTGGCAGGCAGGGGTTGCCCCTGGTCGACAAACGTCACGGAAGAAAAAATGTTCGTCTTTCGAATTTCCTCCGCCAGGGCGCGCGCAAAATCGCGTGACGGGGCAAAGGACACCTCGTCAACGGGGCTGGGGTTCGACACCGTCTCAGGCCGGTCATAGACCGTGGTGGCATGAGAAGTAAAGGGAATCACGGCGGCCCAATATTGTTCGCGCACCTCCGTGCCCCGCTTATCAGTAAGCGGAACGACCACCAGACTGCCGTCGACCTTCTGGTCGGCCGACACACCCAGATACGTTTTCTCCGGAGGAGGCGGATACGCCCAATCCCGTGAGCCCAAGCAGCCCGTTATCGTCAATGACACGATCAGCAGAACACCACACGCCTTATGCACGACAGACAGGCGACACATTTCTTGCCTCCTTTGGCAGGCAACAGTTTCCAACCGTTGCAATGATGGGTAATGCAGGTACGACCACGACTTCACCTTTGGCCACAACCGTCACGTTGAACGACCGGCGGTGCGCCATCAGTGACTCAACCCTCCGGCACTTACGAACTGGTCCATCAACTCGGGATATGAACGGGTGACGGGAAATTGAGGATATTCGGAACAAATCGAATCCGGCGGACGGAAGAAAAATCCGGCATCGGCTTCTTGCAACATCGACAGATCATTATAGGAATCTCCCGCCGCCAACACGTGGAAATTCAGGCTCTTGACGGCTGCCACCGCGTGCCGTTTCTGGTCTCGTTGCCGGAGCGAATAATTCCGAATGTATCCTGCGTCGTCAATTTCCAGGGTGTGACAAAATATGGAAGGATAGTGCAGTTGTTTCATCAGGGGACTGACCAGATCATAATAACTGTCCGATAAAATAATGACCTGACAACGCTCTCGCAACCACGTCAAAAATTCCACGGCGCCATCCAGGGGTTTCAACCCCGCGACCACTTCCGTGATGTCCGACAGCTTGAGATCAAATTTAGCCAGGATGTCCAAGCGCAGCTTCATGAGTTCGTCATAGTCGGGAATGTCCCGGGTGGTGACGTTTAAGTCGGCAATCCCCGTTTTTTCGGCCAACGCCAGCCAAATTTCCGGAGTTAACACGCCCTCCATATCCAAACAGGTCACCACGGGTGCTTTCATACGCCCCTCAACAACATGCACGTTTCTGATGAAAAGTAAAAGACAACACGGCAAGAATGGCAGAAAGATTTTTATTGTATAAGAATCGGAGCGAGACTACAAACCTTTTATCCGGGACGCGGCTCCGTCAGCCCGGCGCTCGCTTCCTTACCCAAAGGCAATGAGTAAGCCGAACGCGAGATAGCACAAGCCGTTGAAAATCAAATGGTAGGGCCTCAAGGCATGGGACCGTAAACGAAGTTTCAGATACCCCGCGGCAAGGAACGTCAAGCCTATCCCCCACAGGGCTTCTTTTCGCGGAACCCATGGCGTCAACAAGATTCCCAAGGCAGGAAGCAGACTCCCTTGAAACACCATCGCCCCGGTGATGTTGCCGAAGGCCAAAGTATCCCGGCCACGCCGCACCCATATAATACTATTCACTTTTTCCGGCAATTCAGTCGCCACCGGCACGATCAACAACGACAGAGCCAGGGTGGAAAGCCCAAGCCAGGCGGCCAAATGCTCCACGCCGTACACGAAGCCCTTGGCCCCGCCAACGATACACCCGAATCCGATGACCAGTTGCAGGAGGATCGTGGGTAGGTTCTCGGGAATGCGTAACCGGCTCAAAAACAGGGGGTGATCCGCCTCGGTGCCGTGGCCCTGCGCAACCAGACCCTGTGAGGCGCGAATGGTCAACAGCAAATAGACGAAATAACTCAGGGTCAAAACCAACGCCAACGACACGCGTGCCCATTGCCATTCCGAAGGCACGAAGATCGCGAGCGTCGCCAAGGCAAAGGCAAAGAGAAACCAATCCAGATCCCGGTGCACGCCGGTGGGCTCGGGACGAAGGGCTTGAGCCCAGCCACGACGCTGGGCGGCGAACGTACCCATTAAAAAAAACGTAACGGTCGACAGCATGAGCGGCGCACCCAAAATGGCCCCCACCCCGACGTCATGCCGAACCGACAAATCCCCGCTGGCTGCCAACACGGCCACCACCGGTATCATCGCCTCTGGCAAGGCCGTGCCAACGGCCGCAAACACTGACCCCGTGACCCCCTCGGAAATGTGCAACCGTTGTCCAAAATGTTCGAGCGCGTTGGTAAACGTTTCCGCGCCGACCAGGATCACAATCAACGAAATAAGTAAAATCCACAATTCCATAGGAAGAAGTTTCCTTGGCGAGCCGCCATCGGCCACATGGTACCGTGAACCTTGCCCACGGCATGCGGTTGGACTAGACTATCGTCATGAGTGATGAGATGGGAATCATCGTGGGTTGTCTGGCCGGACTCCTCGCCTGCCGATTCGGCATCCAATGGTGGCGCCGTCGCAACGCGGCCAAACAAGCCGATGAACTTCTCTCCAACATTGTGAAAGGCAAAGACGCCTTTCGCCGGTGATACGGGGTCCCCGTTCGGGGACCGGGACAGGCTCAAGCGCGTAGGTATCAAACCCCGGCATGGTTTGGCAACACCGCGCACTCGGCGGTACTTCGAGTCAGGAGAGAACCCTTCTCTCCGTTTTTCCCGCACCTTCCCTATCATGAGTGACGCCTCACAACGCGCCCAAATTCATTTGCATCGCGGCAATCTCGCGCAAGCGCGCCATTGGTGCGAAGAAGCCGTGAAAGAAGCCCGGAAGAACGAGTCGAGTCAGGACCTGATCTCCGCGTTGGGAAATCTCGGCAACGTGTGCGCGCAACTGGGAGAATCCGCCGAAGCGGAAGCCTGTTATCACGAAGTGCTGGCACTGCAACGCAGTGAACACAACCCGTCAACCATCGGAGAAACCCTGGTGAACCTTGGCAATCTCAAAGCGGACGCGGGCACATTCGAAACGGCCAAGGCGTATTACTTGGAGGCCATTGACGTCCTTCAACCCATTGAACACCACCGCGCCCTGGGCATCCTGTATAACAATCTGGCGTTGATGGAACTCGCCACCAAGCAACCCGACGACGCCGTCGTTCATTTTCAACGGGCACTCGAGTGCCACCGCATGGTAGGCGACGAATTGGGCTTGGCCAACACCTTCAGCCAATTCGGCAAGGCCCTGCTCGCACAAGGAGACGTGCAGCAAGCGGAACGCTGCCTCAATAACGCCAGCGAACATTTCATCAAACTCGGGCAGGAACCCAGCGAAGCCGCGGTGCTTCGTCTCCTGGCCGATATTTACGAAACCAGAAGAGACTACGTATCCGCGTTGCGCTGCGTGGAACGGGCCGTTCACGTGGACCAGCGATATCGCCTCCCGGAAATCGAGCACGATCAACAACGCCTCGTCCGCCTGCAAACAAGGGGGAGAGAGGCTCAGGCCTCGTCCACGCCACCACCCGCGACGTTCAAAACTGAAAGGCCAGTTGAATAGGGCCGCTCTTCTTGCTACTCCTTCTCTCTCCGGGTGAAGGTTGAAGTAAGGGGTGCCCATCCTCGTTGCGGGCAATAAGAGGCCCCCGGCACAACCTACAGCGATGCCGTTTCGTTGAAAGGGTGTTGCGTTGGCGATGATACGCGTGGCCGCACCATGCACAGCGCCACGTAAACCTTGTGGAGGCTTGGGCCTCCTCGCCGAGCGTATGATAAATCGTGATCCCCAAACCATCGGCGTTCATCAGGGCCATGATGCGCCGAAATTCCCGACCGTGCGACGGGCACCATTTCTTCACGTCGAACTGCCATTGATGAATCATCTCGTGGGCCAGGGTGCCCCGGATCTCTTCAAACGGTTGCCCTGAAAGGAGCGGGACCGACAAACGAATGACTCGCCCTTTGCCATGCCGTTCCTCCGAGGACACCCAAGACGTGCGCGGACCCGTCCGGCTCCGAAAGAGGCCGGCCGACGCCGTCAGGCGGGTACTCCATTGAATCTCAATGGCTGGCAGCCGGCTCTGGAAAAACGAATCATTCAACTCTTGCCAGATCGACTGAAGGTGCTCGACCGAAAGGGGGACGTTGCTGGGAGTGCGACGTGTCATGCTCCTCAACACGGGTCCTCATGGAGAATGAGGCCACGCTATGGTACCATGATTGCCGTGGAAACCAAAGCACCGCGCCACCCGTTTATTCCTCTCCTTTTTACACCCTCTCCTTTGGCGGGAGAGGGCTGGGGTGAGGGGGTAAAGGATCGTAGGTCGGGTTAGCCCTTCGACTACGCTCAGGACAGGCGTAGCGTAACCCGACATTCCCTCTTTACAGGAACATCATGGTCCTCGAAACAAGAACGACGCACGATCCAGCGGCCGATGAAGTCTTCATGCAGGAAGCCCTCCTGGAAGCGGAACAAGCCGCGGCCAACGGCGAAGTGCCCGTGGGGGCGATCCTCGTGCATGAGAATGCCATCGTGGCCAGGGGACGAAACGCCAGGGAACGCCAACAGGACCCCACGGCCCACGCGGAACTCATCGTGATCCGGGAAGCCGCCGAAAAGTTGCAATCCTGGCGATTAACTGGCACAACCCTATACGTGACGCTGGAACCCTGCCTCATGTGCGCCGGGGCCATGCTGCAAGCGCGGATTCCTCGTTTGGTCTTCAGCACCTGGGACCCCAAAGCCGGGGCATGCGGTTCCCTGTTTGGGCTCCACGAGGATCGCCGATTGAATCACCAAATCGCCGTCACGCACGGCATATTGGAAAACGAGAGTCGTGACCTGCTGCAACGGTTCTTTCAGCAGCTCAGGCAGGACCAGCCCCTCACCATGAATTGAGAGCTTACCGACATACGGAGAGGTGCGAGAGTGGCCGAATCGGGCGGTCTCGAAAACCGTTGACCGGCAACGGTCCGTGGGTTCGAATCCCACCCTCTCCGCCATAACATCAACAGCTAGCTGACTCAGAATGGAGCCCAAACCTCATCCACTGGCCCTAACAGAGGGTGGGGTTCGAACGGGGGTTTTGAAGGGGGTGCGCCCCCTTCATGGGGTGACCGGCGCCTTGCGCCGGCGCGAGGGGGCGTGGCCCCCTAGCGGGAGCGCGGCCACCGCGCGACTTCGAATGCCCACCCTCTCCGCCATAACATCAAAAACCGCGCCAATTGAGTCAGCACTTCGGAGAAACCATGGCCTAGCTTTATGAAAGGACCATGGAGTGTCGAGAAACAGAAATGAGCGAATCTGAAAGCAACGATTCAGAAATACACGACCTGCTCCAAAGGATTAGAAAGCAATCCTCTCAAGGCGAGTACATCTATAGGGGCGAAGCGGAACAACATGGAAAAATTGCGTCTGGGCTTTACCGAAAGTACAAAGACGAAATTCAAGCTAAGGAATTCGACATTCAAATAGCCCAAGAGGAAATGCTGAAACAGGTAAAAAAATACTCCGATTTTACCGATGAAACCGACGTGCTCACCGAACTGCAACATTTCGGAGGCAAAACCAATCTGATCGACTTCACCACCGATTACCTTATAGCGTTATTCTTTGCCTGCGACGGATCACCCAACGAAGACGGAAGGGTTATTCTCCTAAACAAAAACTCTAACCAGGGGATAATCACATCTCCAAAGAAGAATCAAAACAACCGGGTCATCTCTCAGAAGAGCATCTTTTTTCAATCCCAAAAAGGCTACCTCGATGAAAAGGAAACCGCAGTTGAAATCGTTTCAATCCCTAAGGAAATGAAACAACCTGTTTTGGACTACCTAAGAAAATACCATGATATTGCGATGCATACCATTTACAACGATATTTTCGGATACATCCAGAATCAGGAAAAACACCAACCAGCCTATGTGGAGTTTTATATCGGTTTAACCTTTGAACAGAAGGGCAAACACAAAAAAGCGATTGAGCATTATGACCAAGCGATCAGCCTCAGCCCACAAATTGCCCAATCCTACAACAACCGCGGGATTGCCAAAGGCAAGCTCAAAAAGTATGAGGAAGCGATTGCGGATTTCAATGAGGCGATCCGCCTCAATCCGAAGTATGCCGAAGCCTATCACGGTCGAGGAAACATCTACAAAGAAATCGGCGAGTATGAAAAGGCACGTGCCGACTTTCAGCGCGCTTTTGAATTAGCAACAGAGCAAGGCAAGCAAGCGTTGGCCCAAGATGCCCGGAAATTATTAGATGAACTACCTCCGGCCAGCGGTGAGGGTTAAAAAACGCTCAACCATGTTCAAGTTTTTCAGGTTAGGTATGTTTCGATACCCACCCATTACAAGCCAGCCAACTGGTGCGTAGGCCCTACGGCCTGACCACGGAAGAAATCGCGGCCGTAGAGGATCGGTAGTGGTTACTTGGGCAAGAACAAGTTACCGAATATGCGTTAGCCATGATCCAGTCATTTGCGGATAAGGACACGGAAGAACTTTTCAAGTCGGGAAGCAACCGCCGGTTCGCCGCTCTATCGCGAGTTGCGTTGCGAAAATTGATTCAGATGAATCAAGCCGGTGCTCTCAGCGACCTTGCCGTGCCGCCCGGCAATCGGCTTGAAGCTCTGAGCGGGAGGCTCTCGGGCTTTCATTCCATTCGCATCAACGACCAATGGCGCATAGTCTTCAAGTGGACGGATTCGGGGCCGGAACAGGTGGCGATCGTCGATTATCATTGAAAAATGACCCTATGACGTTATAGGATATGGACATGGACACACCAATCACACCAGGCGAGATTTTGCTTGAGGAATACCTCAAGCCCATGGAGATTTCGCAGAACGCCATGGCACGCGCCATCGGAGTGGCTCCGCGAGCGATCAATGAAATCGTGCATGGCCGCCGGTCGATCACGCCAGCCATGTCGATTCGCTTTGGCGCCTTCTTCGGCCAGTCAGACCAATTCTGGCACGGCATCCAGGTCGAGTGCGACTTTCGCAGACTGGCTGCGGAAAAGCACCGGCTGACCGAGGGGGTCCAACCGGCTGCCTCGCTGGGGCAGGCGTTGGCGACACCATAGATTCCTTTTAGAAATGTCATGAGTAAGACGTATCGAAGTGACGCCCTTGGGGCGATCCATGAGACGGCATCCGATCTTCACGACGCGGGCCTCATGGATAAACGGACACTGCGCAAGTTCGATGAACTTTGCCTCACCCTCTCCGCCATGTCGTGATTGAGTCGCTTATCTACTTGCATATTTAACATTCAGTTAACACTCCGTACCATTCATCCTGGTAGAAGTTGGCAGAAGTGCTTGCTTCAAACCTCGCATTCAATTCCCTCCTCCTAATTTCGTGCCTCGCGATGGGCGTCGTTCTGATGCGCTCACGAATGCTGAAGAGCGAACTCTGGCAGGCGACCCTGACTCCTCTCTCCTCCATCATTGGAAGCGGATTCCTGATCATGGCTCCTCTGCTCGCCAGTGTGGTAGGCATCCGGTCACCGTTCGCCATACTGGGCATCGTGGCCCTGGCCTATGCAATCGGCCACGTCATCAGGTTCAATATTCTCCATGTCGAGCCCCGTATCGCCGGCGGACAACTGTCCAGGCACTCCCAGGAAATTGAATATCTCTCATGCATCGCTCTCGTCCTAGCCTATGTGGTCGCCGTCGCTTTCTACCTTGCACTGCTGTCAAATTTTCTCCTGCACTATCTGGATATCTCCAGCCCGAATCTTGAACGCTTGCTCACGACGGCCATCATTCTTTTCATCACCGGAGTCGGCTATTTTAAAGGGCTGGGCGGCCTCGAACGGCTGGAATCGTTCTCCGTTACCATCCAGCTTGCCGTCATATTTTCCCTGATAATCGGACTGGCTATCTTCAGCATCGACTTCCTGCTGGGCAGAGAAATACATTTCGACTACCCCAAAAGAGACGTATCGACACAATTCCGAATGCTCGCCGGCGTTCTCCTGATAGTCCAAGGATTCGAGACGTCCCGCTTTCTCGGGGACAAATACAGCAGAGAAGTTCGTATAGCGAGCATGCGGAACGCTCAAATCATCTCCGGCATTCTCTATGTCGTCTCGGTTATTCTGTTGCTGCCGGTCGTACAACAGATAGACCTCATGCACATAGAGCTGTCGGAGATCATCAATGCCATGCAGCCGGTGGCCGTCATTCTGCCCTTGATGCTGATGGTGGCCGCGCTCATGAGTCAGTTCAGCGCGGCAGTCGCGGATTTGGGTGGGGGTGGCGGGCTGTTGCAGGAAAACAGCCATCACCGTCTATCGACCGCGATGGGA
This sequence comes from Nitrospirales bacterium, assembly GCA_965204475.1. Lineage (GTDB taxonomy): Bacteria > Nitrospirota > Nitrospiria > Nitrospirales > UBA8639 > Bin75. The sequence goes on along the minus strand of OZ241988.1, from coordinate 90,464 downwards.
TATGTCTCGGTCTCTGTCTGCGCAATTCTGCTGGTGTGGGCAGTTGACCTCTTCGAGATTATTACGCTGGCTTCCCGGGCTTTCGCGACCTATTACTTCCTGCAGACGCTGCTTGCCCTCATCTACAGTTACAAGGATTGTCCGCCGATGGCGAGAATGACGCTGACCAACGAAGTCCTCTTCGTATGCCTTGCCCTCATATTAGCGTATGTGATCGTCTTTTCCATTCCGGCAGGCTGACGCCGCGCGACTTCGACGTTCCCGCCCTCTCCGCCAGACGTCGTCTACTTCGTGCACTGAAACCGGATGCCCCACCAGTCTTCGGTCACGATCTCCGAGCCCCCCATGCCCTCGACCACCCGTTGCCGGCCTTTAGTTTGTCCTTCCTTGAGCACCTGGTACGGGCCACCGCAAAACTCGTCAATCTTGTCAAACGCCTCTTGGCGCTTGGATGTGTATAGGTATCCGTCGGTCCCTTTGTACAGATACCGGACGACTCCTGAATCCGGACTCTCCCGAATGACCTGAACCCCGCCGCCACATCCCCCTAACAGGCCTCCCATCATGACAAGGAGAGCCACGCCGGCTCTTGACCACGTTCGGAAAGTGGGCATAGGATATTTCAGACACAGGAATTGGTTCCTGACGTTCCTCCACATTTTTTCGACAGGGAGGTGCTGCATGAAGATCCGGACAATACTTAGTGGCCTCATCGGTCTCTCACTTGCGTTGGTGGTGCTGGGTGGCTCCGTTTCGGCCCAACAGACGTACGTACTGACCGTCCAGGAGTTGAACCGGGGACTCCAAAAAGCCCCGAGCCTCCAGCAGAAAGGGTTTATTCTGATTGACGTCCGTACCGGCGATGAACACATGACGGGCTTTATTCCCGGCACCGATTACAATATCGATTTTCGGGAAATTGGCCGCCGACATACGGAACTCGGTGCAAGACTCGACGATCATATTGTCGTGTATTGTCAATCCGGGCACCGGAGCAACATCGCTGCGGAAACGCTGGCCGGCCTCGGGTACCAATACGTGTATAACGTCGCGGGCAGCATGAACGCCTGGGCCGAAGCCGGATATCCGGTCGATTTTCCAGGGCGCTGAGCGGGTGAGCTTCTCGATTAATGGAAGTCCTTGCCCTGCTTCTGATTCTGGCACTTTTCCTTCTCCTCAGGAAAGTATTTAAAAAACGGCCAGGCGGCACAATCACCGGCAAGGCATATGTGACCGATGGCGACGGGTTAAGAGTATCCGGATATGACATCCGCCTTGCAGGTCTAGACGCGCCGGAGTGGGATCAGCCAGCAAGACACCGAGACGGCAACTGGTTCTGTCATGGAAGGCACGTCAAGAGTAAATTGATCGAAGCAATCGGCGGCAAACATGTTCGAGTCAAGGTCGAGGGATTCGACAAGTATGGTCGTGTGTTGGGCAGCGTAACGTGCAACGGCAAAGACGTTGGGGCATGGCTCGTCCGAAACGGACTCGCAATCTCTGCATACGAAGACAAATATAAACACATCGAAAATGAAGCCCGCAATGCAAGACGTGGAATGTGGGCTTATGATGCAGCCTACGATCCGAGAGCATGGCGTCACAGGAACACGACCGAGGCTTGATGAAAGTTAACCCTTGCACACTATCATCGGGGCAATGACGCTCCCCATCGCTCTACCCTCCACCGAGGCTAAGAGTCTTATGCTTGGCTCTACGGCGTCGATTCCTCCTCCCTGATTTCCGAAAAAGTGCGATCGAATTCCAGGTGCTTTTCCCGAAAGGCTTCGAGGAGCGTCGGATCGAAATGCCGGGGCTGGGTTCGCGCGTTGCCGTTCAGGATGATATCGCACGTCTTCTCATGGGAAAAGGCCGGTTTGTACGGTCGCACGCTCCGAAGCGCGTCATAGGTATCCCCCAGCATGACCAGGCGCCCGCCCAAGGGAATGGCCTCGCCTTTCAAGCCTTGCGGGTAGCCGCTCCCGTCCCACCGTTCATGATGCGTGAGGGCGATGTCCCGCGCGGTCTGCAGTAACAACGACGGCGAACCGGCCAACAGGTTGGCCCCCAGGATCGGGTGTCGTTTGACGATTTCCCATTCCTCTTCATCCAACGGCCCCTGCTTTTGCATGATCCGGTCCGGGATCCCGACCTTCCCCACGTCATGCATGGGCGCCGCGTCGAAAATCAATTGCGCGTCATCTTCATCGAGGCCGATGACCAGCGCCAGGAGTTTGCTGTAATGACTCAGGCGCTGGATGTGCGCGCCTGTCTCTTCGTCCTTGTACCGGGAGGCCAGGGTCAGGCGGACCACGGTATCGGCATAGGCTTTTTCGAGTTCCCGCGTTTTTTGTTGTTGGGCTGCATAGGCCGCTTTCAAATCCTGCGCATAAGCCTGCAACTGCTGATTCGTCGTTTCCAGCTTCTGTGACTTTTTCTGTTCACGAGACAGCAGGGCTTTCAGATCTTTGGCATACAGGGCCAGTTGCGACTTGGTCGACCGCAGTTGTTTAGTGAGATCATCATCCGGTACGAAATCCTGAGAGAGTTTCATGGGCGACCAAGGGGCTAGGCTGCGCTCGTCCGGTCGAGCGCCTGCCGGACGGTTTCGAGCAATTGCAAGGGGCTGAAGGGTTTGAGCAGATAGGCAAAGACCTCCGGCTGCCCGTCATTGGCCGCAGGTTGTTCAAGGGCCGTCAGGAGAATCAGGGGAATGTGCCGGATGGCCGGATCAGCCAGCACGGCCTGGGCCACTTCGAGGCCATCCAGTTTGGGCATCATCCGGTCCAGGATCACCGCGTCAGGCCGTTCCTGCCGGACCAAGTGCAAGGCCGATTCCCCGTCCGAGGCTTCCAGGATGCGATAGGCCGGATTCTCCAGGGTGGTTTGCAGCAACAACCGGAGATCGGGGTCATCATCCGCAATGAGAAGTGTTTGCATCGCCTTACGACTCCCCTGCCCGGCAGGACCGCACATATCACGGAACGGCGTCACCCGCCGTCAAACACCGGATCTTCGGCTTCGCCTTCTTCACCGGACATGACCGCGGGGATTGACCCCGCAGTAGCATCGCCCTTTTCCAGGCGCCGGGCCACGGTGATGAATCCCGAATGAGCGATCATCCGCAGGTCCGGCCGGACGCTGCGCCCGTCGATATTCCAATGGCGCACGAGGGTCTCGAAGGTCTCGATCAGGCCAAAGGCCCTGGTCCGTTGCAGGGCTTCCACCGTCTGAACTACTTGCGGCACGGTCGGGACAAAGCTCAGATATATGCCGCCGGCCCGGAGCACAGCCGGCACGTGGGGCACCACGTTCCAGGGTTCCGGCAAATCCAGGATCACCCGGTCGAAGACGTGGGGAGTGCCGTCCACGTCCCAGCCAATGCCTTCATGGGCATCGCGTTGCACCAAATGAAAGTTGGCCGCGGGTCCCAGGAACCGCTCGATATTCTTGATCGCGGTTCGCGCAAAGTCTTCCCGTCTTTCATAGCTCACGACCCGGCCGCGATCGCCGACCGCGCGCAGTAATCCCAACGTCAGCGCCGCGGAACCGACCCCCGCTTCAAACACGGAGGCCCCGGGATACACGTCGGCCCACATGAGGATCATGGCGATGTCCTTGGGGTAGAGAACCTGTGCCCCCCGCGGCATCTTCAACGTGTATTCCGCCAAGGTGGGGCTCAGAGCGATCATGGTCTTCCCCCCGGAAAGACGGACTACGGTCCCGTCGGGTTGCCCGATGAGGTCGTCATGCGGAATGGTCTCCCCGCTGTGTTGAAACCGGTCTCCGGCTTTGAGCGTGAGGGCATACTGCCGCCCCTTTTTATCGACCAGATGGACGCGTTGACCTGATTGAAACGTGGACATCGCCCGCATTCTAGGAGCCTGCCCCCGGGGTTGCAACTTGCAAGCTCGTAGGGAACAACGATCGCTGTTCCCTACGATGTCGGTCAACGCGACCTTCGTATCAACCAGGCGTTTTCTTGACACCCTTGGGAGAGGGTCGTAAGATGGTTTCTGTAGGAGGTTTCCTCCACATTGACTATCTTTCACACAACGCCTTCCCGGTTTTGGCCCGTTCGTGATTCCGTGCGGCACAATCGGAAAGGACGCGCGGTCGTCGCGCTGACCGTTCTGTTCTTCTCTTGTCAAATCGGCCTTTCCCGGGCCGAGCCTTCCCTGGTGGTCACCGCCGCCTATGAAGGAGTGATCAATCCCGTCGCCGCCGAATATCTGCACGAAGCCATTGCCCATGCGGAGCAGGCACGCGCCCAGTTTCTCGTGTTTCAACTCGATACGCCCGGAGGGTTGGACACGTCGATGCGTTTGATGATTAAAGACATCACCGGGGCCCAACTGCCCATTGTGGTCTACGTCGCGCCGACCGGCGGGCGTGCCGCGTCGGCCGGGGTCTTCCTCACCTTGGCGGCGCACGTCTCGGCCATGGCGCCGGGCACCAATATCGGAGCGGCCCACCCCGTGGCCATGGGCGGCGGGGAAATGGACGAGGTGATGAAGGCCAAGGTGGAGAATGACGCGGTCGCCTATATCCGTTCCATTGCCGAACGCCGCGGGCGGAACGTCGAATGGGCGGAAAACGCCGTCAAGAAAAGCGTCTCGGCCACCGCCACGCAAGCCCGGGAACTGGGCGTGATCGACCTGATCGCGTCGGATCTCAATGACTTGTTGCGACAACTCGATGGCTGGGAACTCGCTATTGGTGAACAGCCCGTCACCCTTCTGACGCAGGATACGCGCACCAGCGATTTCCCCATGAGTTGGCGGCTCGAAACCATGAAAGCGATCAGCGATCCGAATATCGCCTACGTGCTCATGACCATCGGCACCATCGGGTTGATCGCGGAACTCTACAGCCCGGGCGCGATTCTGCCCGGCGTGGTCGGCGCCATCAGCCTGATTCTCGCGTTCTATTCCCTCCAGTCCCTTCCCGTGAACTATGCGGGGGTGCTGCTGTTCATCCTGGGCATCGTCATGTTGATCCTGGAGGTGACCGTCACCAGTTACGGGGTATTGGCCATCGGCGGGGTCACCGCCATGGTGCTGGGGTCGCTGTTTCTCTTCAACGAGGATTTCCCCTATTATCAGATCTCCTGGTCTGTTATGCTTCCCGTCATCGCCCTGGCGGTCGGGTTTACGTTTCTTGTGGTGAATTTCGGCGTCCGCGCCTTACGCCGGCAAACGCCCACAGGCAGCGAAGGAATGATCGGCCGCATCGGATCGGCAAAAACGAACCTGACCCCGAACGGACAAATTTTTGTCCAGGGTGAAATCTGGGACGCCGTCAGTTCGGCGCCGGTGACCGAAGGACAGCCCATTCAAATCACGCAAATCGACGGCCTCACGGTCCACGTCAAACCTTTGGAACCTCAAAACGAGGGGCAATAAACCATGGATCCTTTCAGTCCCACCACGCTGTTCATCCTGTTCCTGGGACTCATCCTCCTGATCTCGAAAGGGTTGTACGTCCTGCGGGAATATGAGCGCGCCGTTATTTTTCGATTCGGCCGCCTGGCCAGGGGCCTGATCGGGGCGAACGGACCCGGCATTATCATCATCATCCCGTTGATCGACAAACTGGTGCGCGTGAGCCTCCGCACCGTGACCATGGACGTGCCTCCCCAGGACGTCATCACGAAAGACAACGTGTCGGTCAAGGTCAACGCGGTGATTTATTTCCGCGTGGTGGAGTCGGAAAAAGCCATCGTCGGGGTGGAGGACTATTATTACGCCACCTCCATGATCGCCCAGACGACCTTGCGAAGCGTCCTGGGCCAAAGCCAGTTGGATGACCTGCTCTCGAAACGGGATGAAATCAACGCGGACTTGCAGCGGATTATCGACCAGGCCACCGAACCCTGGGGGATCAAGGTGTCCGCCGTCGAAGTCAAAAACGTGGACCTCCCGCAGGAAATGCAGCGGGCGATTGCGAGACAGGCGGAAGCCGAACGGGAACGACGGTCGAAAGTCATCCATGCCGAAGGCGAATTTCAGGCCTCCCAACGCCTGTCCGATGCCGCCAACATCCTGAGCCGGAATCCGGCCGCCCTGCAATTACGGTATCTCGAAACCATCATGAACGTGGCCGGGGACAAAAATTCCACGATCCTCTTTCCCGTACCTATTGACTTGTTGAGCCCGTTTCTGAAACACATGGAATCAGCGGACGCGCCGCCACCCGACGGGCCTTCTTCGGCATAAGACGACGGTTGCGCACCCACACGCTCACATGAGTAGCCTCACGTCATGAAACGTCTGTTTGCAGTCATCGGCCTGGGCCGATTCGGATACAGCGTCGCGGAATCGTTGGTTCAAAAGGGATGTGAAGTCCTTGCCATCGACAGTGAAGAAGCAAAAATTCAGGCCATCAGTGACATCGCAACCTTTGCGGTCCAGTGCGACGCGACGGATGAACGCGCGCTGAAAGCCGTCAGCACCCAAAACGTCGACGTGGCGGTGGTGAGCATCGGCGAAAACATCGAGGCGAGCATCCTCATTGTCCAAACGTTACACGAAATGGGGATCGCGTCCATCATTGCCAAGGCCGTGACCAACGTTCACGGAAAAATCCTCAGCAACCTCGGGGTAACCGAAGTGATTTATCCCGAACGGGACGCCGCGATCCGGCTCGCGCACCGATTGGTTTCCCCCGAGGTGTTGGACTATCTGGAATTGGCGCCCGGGTACAGTGTCGAGGAAGTTGCCGTGCCGGATCGGTTTTCCGGCATGAGCATCGAAGAAACCAAAATCCGTGAGCTTCACAACCTCAACATCATCGGCATCAAGAAACAAGTGAATCGCATGATCAAGGGAAAATTAAAGAAGGAGGATACCTTCAATTTCACTCCCTCCCCCAGCGATATGATCGAAAAGGGCGACGTCCTGGTCATGATCGGGAAAGAACATGACCTGGACGGATTCAGCAATTCCGAATAAAGCATCCCTGGATTACGGCGGGCGGGCACCCATTCGCTTCGCTTCCTTCGACTTCGCTCAGGACAGGCAGGGCAGGCTCCGGTCCGTCCCTACAAAAACGGTTGAAATGCTCCTTCATTATGTCACAACGCGATTGCCAGGCCCTCCTCGATGAATTCCGTCAGAACCTGGAAGCATTTTATGCTGCATTGAAGCTCGCTCCGCCTTATGATAGTGTCGAAAAAACCATACGATGTCTCGCCGACCTGTTTAAAACCAAGACAGCCGAGGAGCAGGCGCAACTTCTGGACGATGATTCCCTGAGAGGGAAACTCCACGTCCAAGCCTTTATCGACTCCGGATTACACAAGAAACACCGCGGCATCATCGCCGGGCTCGCACGCACCGATGCGATTGATCAGTTCCCCGAGTCCTTGCGATATTTATTGGAGCCCTTTCGATCCTGATTGTTGAGCATCACCTTTTGATGTTTTTATGCAACACACCTATTGATTTTTTGCATCAATTTCAATAACATGAAAAATAGATTGCCGTTTATCTTTATTTTTCAATAAGTTACAAAACCTATTTCCATGCTTTATTTGGCCCGAAATTTGCATTATGGATTAAAGTATTTAATTTATGGAATATTTATTCCAATTCAGAGAAACTGATAAACATGTTCGGACAACGACAACAGACCATTGAGGAAACCATTTCGGTATCCGGAGTCGGGCTCCATTCGGGAAGTCCCTCGAAGGTCAGTCTTTCCCCGGCGCCCGTGGACAACGGCATTGTGTTCAGGCGGAAAGGCAACAGTCACGTCGAGACGTGCCAGGCGTCGATTCGCAACCTCAGATCAACGGAGCTTTGCACGGTGGTCGGGTCCAATGGATTCCAAATCCAAACGACCGAACACGTGCTTTCGGCTCTCTGGGGGTTGGGAATCGACAATGCTTTCATCGATATCGATTCAGAAGAAGTTCCGGCAATGGACGGCAGTGCGGCCCCCTTTGCCAAACTCATCCGGCTCGCGGGCATCCTGCCCCAGGAACGGCCTCGAACCTATCTCAAAATTGTCGAACCCATTCACATCGGTGATGGCAAGCGAGAGATCTCCATTCTTCCCTCTCCGTTTCCCAAGATCACCTATACGATCGACTACGATCATCACTTGATCCGACGGCAGACCTATGAACATGAATGGTCAACGGTGGATTTCGAGGCCAATATCGCGCATGCCCGGACCTTTGCGTTTTCGCATGAAGTGGAAGCCTTATGGGCTCGCGGATTGGGACAAGGCGGATCCCTGGACAATACCATCGTGTTTTCGGACACCGGCATTATGAATGAAGAGGAACTTCGTTTCCCGGACGAATGCGTTCGCCATAAGGTGTTGGATCTCATTGGAGATCTGTCTCTTCTGGGCATCCACGTCGTCGGGCATATTGTCGCCAAATGTTCGGGGCATCAACTCCACACCCAACTCGTCCAGGCGATCTTGGGCAACCCCGAAGCCTGGACGCTTGTGGGACCTTCTGACAAGCACGTCAGCCATCTGGCCGATCTTATCGGGCGGGATGACATTCATACCGTGCCGCTCCCTGCCAACGCGGCGCTCTAACTCTCTTTTACTCTCTACTCCCTTCCCCTCTGTCATCCCCGATCCTCGATTAAAAACGTCAAGGAGAGGCTCTGATCGGGGACCCGGGGTCTTTCCTTTGTCCGTGAAGATGCGGGACGGCACCCTTCGGCTTCGCTCAGGGCAGGCTCCGGCCGTCCCCTACTGGAATGCATGACCGATTCAGCGTGTTGCTGGCTATTTTCATACGAGGATGCTAGGGTGACGGGATGATGCCGCGTCGCGTTCCGTTCCTCATTTCACTCTTGCTCTTGTTCCTCCGGTTACCCGAATTCCTTCTCGCTGCCAATCCGACTCCCGCGCCACCGCCGGGGTTTCAGGGGATCCCCTGGGGAAGCACGCTGGCTGAACTGTCTCAATTCGTCCTCATCGAGCCTGACGGCCGGGTCGACATTTATGAATACAAGGAGGGCTCGCCGCGTTTTGCGAACGGACCGGTGGAAGCCATCAAGCTCTACGCCATTGATACCCAATTTGCCCGGGTGATGATCCGGTACCGTAGCGAAGAAACGCACAACCGGATCAAGGATGCTCTGGAGTCGGAATTCGGAAAAATTCAACACAGCCCGGGCTCGATGATCCGGGGGCTGAACCAGGAATACTCCTGGCGTCTGGAGGAAACCGAAATCAGCCTGAGTTACAGGGAACTGGGAGAACGTGGATTGTTGATGATTCAGAGCCGTATCCTGGCGCCGCGTTTTCTGGAACTAATGAGCGACCATTAGCACGTTCCCGCGGCATCAGAGGTCTACTCTTCAATCTTTTTCCGGGCTTCCAACACCTTTCGCACGACCACTTCGATTTTTTCCTCATCGACAAACGGGGACAGGATAAAGGATTTCAACGCCACGATCGGTTCTCCATAGTCCGAGGTGCGATAGCAATCCGTTAAGGATAACACCGCGCCTCGTCCTTCCATCGCCTCTTGATGGACGTATTGGAACACCTTCCGGTTGTACTCGTTGTGCAATTGCAGCATCTCTCGATACGCCACGTCCGTGCTTTCCGCCTCTTTGATCCGAAACGTGTCGATCCCGCGAGGATAAACCCGAAACAGCGTCACCGGGCCGAAATTCTCCCGATTCAGGACCGTGGTGCAATCATTCCCTTCCAAGTGTTCACGGAGCAATTGCGACATTTCGACAATGTGGCCGATGATGACTTGCAGGCCCTGCTTCCCGAATAATTTCATGTTCGCGAGCGCCGCAAGGATCCCCCCACCCGCCCGGGAAGTCTCGACGGTATACATCCCCGGCCGGTGCGTTCCGAACTGATAGAGATACGGCATCTGCTCTTGAGGCCGGTGAATGAGGGTCAGATCTTCACGATTTTTGAACAACACCAAGCTCGAGATATACGGGGCAAACCCCGATTTGTGAAAATCGATCCCCACGCTATCAGCCAGGGACAAACGATGGATGGGAAGACGCGCTCCTGCCAACGCGCGAAGGGTACGCGGCCGGAATCCCAAAGGATTGTGCTCAAAATCATAGTCGTTGAACACCAACCATGCCCAGCCGATCACGGCATCGGCGTGAACGTGGGGTTGGTACGGAAGCTGAAATTCTTCCGCCAATTCATCACGCACGGCCACGATCGCGGCCAGATCGTCGAGCCCAAAGGCATCGGTGGTCCCCATGGTGGCGATCACCGCGGCGATTTTCCCGCCCCGTTGCAGGACCGCCCTGGCCTGCTCCCGAAAAGCCTCGACGTTCATGGCGTTCCGTGAGTCCGTCGGAACCGTGAGAACGCTCTTCGCTCCGAGGCCCAGCCACCCCGCAATATTGTATCGACAGTAATGACTGGCTTCGCTGGCAAAGATGACCGCTTCCTCCCGCACGCCCGAATCCATGGCGCCGGGTATCGCTTTTTCCAGCCCGATCTTGGCGCCGTAGAGCGTCGTCCCGGTCCCGCCGAAGGTGAACACCCCGCCTGCGCCATCCGGCCCGTATCCCACGAGACGCGCGGTCATCGCCACCATCTCCACCTCCGCCAGGGCCAAGCGATGGCTATATTCGTCCCACCCGAGATTGGGATTATATAAGGAAGCCAAAAGCACCCCGATCAACGAGGAGATGGTCGGCGGGGGGATCACGTTCTGTTGCGTGTGGGGATGTCCGGGAATGGTCAACCCCGAACAATACGACACCAACTCCGCGGTGACGTCCTCGACACTCATGCCGCTGTCGGGCAGACTCGCTTCGCGAGCTTTGTCGTAATCCAAGGCCGTTCGCTGCCCCAGAATAGGACGCTCACTCTTCAACGCGTCCACCGCATCCATCGCACGCATGACGCTGTGAACAAAGTAGCTGTCATGAACACGATTGGAAATCGGTTGCGGAAAACAGACGCGAATCCTGGCCAGCAGGTCGTGGTACGGTGCGCTCACCTAATTCCCTCCTTGAGGAGATCGTGGATGAGTGACACGCAAAATCGCGTGGTATTCTATTGTACCACGGAGAACCCCGATGGTTGATGACTCGACGTCATGGGGTACCAGAGCCAACCCCATTGACGCAGAACGAGCCAATAGCGCACCATGGGAAAACCCATTACCCGGACAGGAATTCGCTCGTGCCACCCTCGCCTGAAACTTTCGCGATTAATCCCGACTGCCAGGTCTCCGTCGAACACATCGGACTGGGCCGCCACAAAGTCGTCATGGTCGACGGGTTCTACCAATATCCCGACCAGGTCCTGCAACAGGCCCTGGAGCTTCCGTATACCGATCGATTCGAGATAGTCGGCAACTTTCCCGGCGTTCGAGCGTCGGTGAACGTCGGGACCGGGCCGATCGTGGATGCGATCGGTGAGTTCTGGGGCATGAGGCTGTATCCGTTTTTCGACCCCCAGCCGGTCGTGTTTCAAGGCATCACCAACCACCAGTACCGCCTCAACGTCGGGCAGCGGCAACCCCATATCGACCAGGACGTGACCGCCATGGTCTACCTGAATCCTGCCGAATCCTGCCTGGGCGGAACCGGCCTGTACCGTCACGTGCCCACGGGCCTGGAACGGGTACCCATCGTGCCGGACAAGGAAATCCGCGACCTGGCCGACAGGCTGGAACTCAGCGATGAATTTCTCAACAGTGCGGAGGGGTATGAAAATTTTCAGAACAGTATGATCTTCAACCCCGTGTTCGCCAACCGGGACAATGCCTATATCAACGACGGCAACGCCTATTGGGAACTCCTCTTCCTCATCCGCATGAAACCCAATCGTCTGATCATTTTCGACGGGCGCTGTTTTCATTCACAGCACATCACGGCCGACCAGTACACCCAGGCCTTCCGCGTCAACCAGGTCCTGTATCTGAGTCAAGAGCCCAAACCCTGACCGTCCGTCGATCCGTCAGGCTTCTTCGCCTTGCAGATAGGTTCGGCCTTTGTAGCGTTTGGCCACCGCGATGAAGAGCATCGACACGCCCAGCATGACCGCCGTGAAAAACCAGTAATAATCCGGACCGTCCAGCCGCACGCTGCCGTCGTCGTTCTGAATGAAATAATTCACCAGCGAGGTAAAGGCGTTTCCCAGGGACACCGACAGGAGAAAGAGCGCCATGACGAACGATTTCAAGGCCCTTGGCGCCTGGGTATAGGAAAATTCCAAACACGTGATCGAGACCATGACCTCCGCCGCGGTGATCACCACGAACGCCACGATTTGCCACGAGATATTCGGCCGCAGTCCCGAGGAAATCTGCATTTCGATCACCGCGGAAATCACAAAGGCGATCACCGTCACAAAAAACCCGATGCTGATCTTCCGCAAGGGCGTCAGCGGAAACACCCTGTCGACTGCGGGATAAACGCCGTAGGCAAACACCGGGATCAGGAGCATGATCAAAAAAGGATTGACGAACTGGATTTGCGAAGGGAACCATTCCACCCCCATCCAATACAAATCCATATTTCGCGCCTGAAGGACCCACGCCGACCCGGTTTGATCGTAGAGCGCCCAGAACACGGCCACGAACAGGTAAATCGGCGTGAGGCGCCACATGGCCAGCAGGCTCTCGCGCGACAACAAATCCTGCAGAAACGCGGTTCCTTTCGCGGGGATATGCGCGTAATCCCGCCGCCCCAACCAAAATACCCAGGTCGCAAGCAGCATCAACAGCCCGGGCACGCCAAAGGCCAGATGGGGCCCGATATGGTTGAGCAGCCACGGGGTCAGGAGCGTGGAAATCCCCGCGCCGAAATTGATCGCAAAATAAAACCAGTAAAACGCCTTGCTGAGCAGATGGCTGTTGGTCGAACTGAACTGGTCCCCCAGGTTCGCGGAGACACAGGGTTTGATGCCTCCGGACCCCACGGCAATCAGCGTCAGCCCCACGGCCAAGCCGAGCCTGGTCTGATCCACCGCGAGGGCCAAATGCCCCAGGCAATACACCAGCGACAACGACATGATCGTGCGGTACTTCCCGAACCAGACGTCCGCAATCACGGCTCCGATGACCGGGAAAAAATAGACCGCGGACGTAAAAAGGTGATAATAGGAGCGCGCTTCGGGTTCACTCATCACCTCCAGGGCGCCGTCCGCGTTCAGGAGGTATTGGGTCATGAAAATGATCAGGATCGTTCGCATGCCGTAGAAACTGAATCGCTCGGCGGCTTCGTTCACGATCAGGAACGGGAGACAGGACGGCATCCGGCTCGAACGTTCAGGCTCTGTACGGTATGAAATGTTGCTCAAGACAAGACCTCGGCTGCCCCTGGTGTATGGTCTTTCCGATGTGCAGGAGTAGGACTAACTGTCCAGGAAGAAAATAACGGGTGTGTATAACACAGATCGGCTGGTGATGAGAAGAAAGGAACCCCGCAACCAATCTTTGTTAGCCGGCACCGGGGTCTTGTGGTGCCTGCTCTGTCTCTTGCCAACAGCCGGGCTGGCGGAGCCCTCAGTTGAAACGCTCGATCCCGTGGTGGTCACGGCCACGGCCCTTCCGACGAACCAATCGCAGACCCCCCTTCAGACGAAGGTATTCGCGCGAAAAGAGTTTGACCTGCAACAACCCAACAGGCTGGGCACACTCCTGCAACAAACCCCCGGGATTTTCGTGGATGAAATGGGAGGCCGGAGCGGCCTCAGTTCACTCTACATTCGCGGGGGCGATCCGAATTTCACGATGGTGTTGCTTGACGGCGTTCCTCTGAACGACCCGACGAACCAGCGCGGCGGCTCCGTTGATTTGTCGTCCCTGACACCCGAGCGGATCGAACGGATCGAAATCGTCAAAGGACCGGCTTCCGTGTTCTACGGGTCCGACGCCATGGCGGGCGTGGTGAACATCATCACGCAAAAAGGAGGCGCAGCGGATCGCATGGTTGCCCGCGCGGAAGGGGGACAATGGGGCTACACCCGCGGGGTCCTCCAATCGTCGGGGTCTGCCGGCCGGTTCCGATACGCCGGGTCAGCCGCCTTCACGCGGGACGACGGGCAAGTCACAGGCAACCGGTTTGCGTCCGGAACCATCGGAGGCCACGTGAACTGGTCGCGTCCGGATTCGCTCAAGCTCGAACTGACGGGACAATACACGAAGACCGACACCCGTTCCTTTCCGGAAGGCAGCGGCGGCACGCGACTGGCTCTTCTCCGGAAGACCGAGCAGCGGCGCACCCACGAAGTGGCTTCCGGATTCAACCTGACGTTCCCGCTCGCCCTGAATTGGGAGCATCAACTGACCGCCAACGTGCTCCACCGGCAACAGGACGTTGACAACCCGGGGGTGCTGTCCGCACCCGGGATGTTTCGAATCCCTCCGACGGTCTTCCAAACGGACTTTACCCGGATGCGGCTCCATTGGACGCTACGGGCTTCCCTGAACCAATTTTTGAAGGTGGCGGGCGGGGTTCAACTGGTTCACGAAAACGGCACGCGCACCGGAACCCAGGACCTGACCGTCTTGGGGTTGCCGTCACAAGTCGCCACGGATTTCAAGCAATCACGCACAACGCCGGCAGGGATCCTGGAATCGATTATTTCCCCGAACGAGCAAGTCCAACTCAGTGCGGGCGTCCGAGTAGACAGCCCGGAGGAATTTCCGCTCCGGGTGACCCCTCGTCTCGGGGTCAGCGTTCAACCGTTTCCGCGAACGACTATCCACGGGCAGTACGGCAAAGGGTTCAAATTGCCGAGCCTGAATGCCCTGGGCGATCCTTTGATCGGCAATCCTCACCTGTCTCCCGAATCCAGCACCGGGTGGGAAATGGGCATCATCCAATCGAGCCCCGTCTGGGATAGTGAAATCCGGTTGACCTGGTTCCGCAATACCTTTTCCAATCAAATCGACCTGGACCCGGTTCTTGCCAGGCAACAGACTTTCCTCCTGGTCAATCTGAACAAAGTCAGGACACAGGGCATCGAATTGAACGTGGCGACAAGCCCATTGCCGGACGTGTCGGTCCAAGGATGGTTCACGTACATGGACGCCCGCATCTCAGGTACGAGCGCCCCGCTTCGGAACCGTCCCAAAGCATCGGGGGGCTTCACAATCCGGATGAAAGTCACGCCCGCGTGGACCATACGCAGCCAACTCCAAGCCGTGGGCAAACGCTTCGACCTGCAAATTCCCACGACGCAAACGAGAATGCCGGGGTATTATCGAATCGACCTCGCCGCCACTTATGCCTTGAACGACACATGGAAAATCTTCGGGGCCGTGGACAACCTGACCAACGTGAGATACGAGGATTTTCTCGGATTCAGCGCACCGCGGACGTGGGTCCGCTTCGGGATAGAAGGCAACTGGGAGTAGGGACCAACGATCGTTGGTCCCTACAAGCGCGGAGGCCAATCCATCTCGACCTGTCGCCCACAATAAAAGCAGGAAATGCGATACCGGGCCTTTCGGCGAGGATTGGGGAGAGAGGTAAAGACAACGGGAGCCTGATCATACGGGCACACGGGCTGGAGGTGCAGGAGATGTTCATCGATTATCGCTTGTAATCCACCCTCATCCCACTCCGCGGCGCCGTCATCAACTCCTCCGATACGCTCTTCCCATCCGCATCCATCACACCGGAGACGGTACGACTTTACACGCTCTCGTGGGTGAGAAACCTCGGTACAGTCCACTTGTCCGTGGCAAGCCGCCCGAGGACAGGTGATGTGTTCATGCTGGAGGGCCTTGATAAACGCGTCGGGAGCCGTCATCGTTTTTCTCAATCACCATCGCAGAGCCGATCTCATCGCAAGCCGCAGATTCCTTGCAACCCGGTCTGACGATCAAAGTTCGCGCCTAGGTCTTGTGAAAACTGATATGATCCCTATATTCCTGAATGGCCGCTCGTAACGAGGTTTTGCCGAGAGGGATGTTGGCCTCGAGCGTGTCCTCGATCTCGGGGTCGTCGATCACCACTTCGTATTTCTCCTGCACGTTGGTCAGGATCACCCCTTTTTCCACCTGCCGGGGCAGGAAGATTTCCGTCCACACTTCCTTTTCAACGAGACAGACGTCGCAAAAACGTTCGTATAACATTTCCAACCGTTCAGGATCGGTTACTTTCATGTGTCAGGACTCCCGCATGTTCTTTTTCATTTCTTGCCAGAATTCTGCTCCTTCGACTCACCATAGCCGCCGCCGCCCGGAGTTTCAATCCTCAAACGATCCCCCTTGCTCACGGCCAGCGTCGTTTTCCCGGGAATTTTCTTTTCCCGGCCCTTGCGAATCAATATGTTTCGACCGGATTGTCCGGCCTCGCCCCCGGCCAACCCGAACGGTTGCGATTCCCGCCGATCTGAGACGATCGTCACGTGCGCGTCCTGCAGGAATTCGATTTCGCGGATAACCCCGTTGCCCCCCGCGTGGGTCCCCGCGCCGCCCGTCCCGTCCCGAAGAACATACCGGGCTATCCGAAACGGATACGCATACTCCAAAGCTTCGACCGGCGTATTCATCGTATTCGTCATATGGGAATGGATGCCGCTCGCCCCCGGACATTCCACCCCGGCGCCCATGCCTCCGCCCAAGGTTTCATAATACGCAAACGGCCGTTGCTTTTCGCGGTCCCACCCCCCGATCGTGACGTTATTCATGGTTCCCTGGCTCGCGGCCGGCACCAGGACGGGGCAGGCCTGCGCCAACGCTCCCAAGAGGACGTCCACGATTCTCTGGGCCGTTTCGACGTTGCCCGCGGCCACCGCCGCGGGAAACCGGGCATTGACCACCGACCCTTCGGGCGCCCGGACGTGGATGGGCACCATGCACCCGCTGTTGCCGGGAATGTCCAGCCCCAGCAAACACCGAAACACGTACGCGGTGGCCGACACCGTAATTGCATACACCGCGTTGACGCTTCCTTCGCACTGGGGCGCACTCCCCTCGAAATCGACCACCACCTCTTCTCCATCGATCGTCACGGCCACGGCAATCGGAATCGGTTTGTCGTCGAGGCCGTCGTCATCGAGCACGTCTTCATACCGGTACGTACCGTCCGGCAACTGCCGGATACCGTGCCGGGTCAGTTGTTCACTATAGGCCAACAAATCGGACATGTTGTCCCGAACGCGCTCCACCCCGTAGCGTGACGCCAATTCCAGGAGCCGTTGCTCCCCTATCCGGTTGGCCGCCAGTTGTGCCTGCAAATCACCGGCACGTTCCCGCGGGGTCCGTACGTTCGCCAGGAAGAAATCCCACAGGGCCTGGTTCACCCTGCCGGCTTGCATGAGTTTCACGGGCGGAATAATCACCCCTTCCTGATACAATTCACTGGACAGCGGCATGGAGCCCGGCGACATCCCCCCGACGTCGGCATGATGCGCGCGGTTGGCGACGAATCCCAGGAGCCTTCCGTTCTCCATAAAGACCGGAGAGACGACCGTGATATCCGGCAGGTGCGTGCCGCCATGAAACGGGTCATTCAGGATCGCCACGTCGCCCGGCTCAAAGGTGAGGTGCCGGCGACAGGCATCCACGGAGAGCGGCATGGACCCGAGATGGACCGGGATATGAGCGGCCTGCGCCACCAGGCGACCCGCGTCGTCGAATACGGCGCAGGAAAAGTCACAACGCTCCTTGATGTTCGGGGAAAACGCCGAGCGTTGCAGGCGCACGCCCATTTCTTCGGCTACCGACGCGTACAAATGTTTAAAGACTTCCCGTTCAACGGCTTTCTGCACGACCCTCTCCAATGGTGACGAGCACGTTTTGCCAGGCATCAACCTGCGCGTGATCGGTTTCCGACAAGAGAATGGTGGTATCGTCCTGGAAGATGACCGCGGGTCCGGCCACGTAATGCCCCGGATGCAATCGCCGGCGATCATAGAACGGGACGGTGCTGGACCCGGAGGCAAACACGAGCCGGCGTTCATGGCTTAAGGCCCCTGACGAATCCGCAGACCCCGTTGCCTCCGTCTCTATCTTCGGGGGATTGACGTCCCCGATCGCACGAACCCGAAGATTGACGATCTCGAGGCCCGCAGCCTCGTTCTTATACCCATAGCGCCGGACATGTTGTTCGTGAAAAGCCGTTTGAAAATCAGGCGAAAACGGCACGGTTAATTCAAAGGATTGGCCTTGATACCGGAGATCCAATTCACAATGCACGTGCCGGGCCGGAACAGGGACCTGTTGGGTCGCAAGGTCTTCCTGCGCCTGCGCCACCATGGGAACAAACCGGCGTTCCAACTCCTCGAACGGGGTCTCACCTGGACACATCACGGTTCGGACGTAATCCAGAAACACGTTCGCCGTCAGCATGCCGAGGGCGGACAACGTCGAGGCTGCCATGGGAATCAGCACGCGTCCGACGTTGAGCGATCGCGCCAGTTCGCAGGCGTGCACGCCTCCGGCTCCGCCGAACGAAAGCAGCACGTACTCCCTGGGATCGTGCCCGCGCTCCACCGACGTCACGCGAATCGCCCGCTCCATCTCGGCATTGACCACCTGAAGGATACCCAAGGCGATCTCCTCCGGATCGACGCGAGGACCGGGAGCGTACCGCGCCAATTCCGGCGAGAGCGCAGACAGGGTCTTACGGGCGGCCTCCAGATCCAGGGGCAACTCGCCGCCCAACAGGCCCGTGGCAGGTAACCGTCCCAGGAAGGCATTGGCATCCGTGACCGTCGCCGTCTGCCCGCCTCGTCCGTAGCACGCGGGCCCCGGATCGGCTCCCGCACTCTCCGGTCCCACGCGCAAGGCGCCTCCTACATCGACTCGCGCCAGTGACCCGCCTCCGGCGCCGACCGTATGAATGTCCAGCACCGGGACGCGAATGGGCATGCCGGCGACTTCCGCTTCCGACGTCGTGTGAATTTCGCCGTTGACCACGGATACGTCCGTGGACGTGCCGCCCATGTCAAACGTGATAAGCTGCGAAAACCCCGCCAGCCGCGCCAGGTACTCTGCGCCGATCACCCCTCCCGCGGGTCCGGACAGGATTGACCGGACGCCCTCCTGCCGCACCTGTGCCGCCCGGATTCGCCCGCCGTTCGACTGCATGATATGGAAGGAACCGCCAGTGAGCGATTGCTCCAAGGTTTCCAGATATTGGTTGAGCACCGGGGAGACGTACGCGTTCACCACCGCGGTAGAGGCTCGCTCGAACTCACGGAACTCCGGGATCAGTTCATGCGAGGCGGAGACAAAGAAGCCCGCCTCCCGGAGACGTTGCGCGAGTTGCCGTTCATGCTCGGGATTCACAAAGGAAAACAGCAGGGAAAGCGCGACGGCCTCGACCCCTTGTTTCCGCAGGGTCTCGACGAGGGAGGACAGCGATCGTTTGGCCAGGGGCTGCAACACGCGGCCGCGATGATCGAGCCGTTCCTGAACCTCCAGGCACAGACCCGAAGGCACGAGCGCCGGGACACCGCCGCTGAACCAATCATAGAGGTTTCGACGGGTTTGCCTGCCGATCTGTAACACGTCCCGAAACCCCTGGGTCGTGACGAACGCGGTGCGAGCCCCCTTGCGTTCGAGCAACGCGTTGGTAGCCACGGTCGACCCGTGCACGACGCTATGGCCGGTGGTAGGGTACAGTCTCCGCAACCCTTCCAGCACCGCTTGTGCAGGATCGGCGGGAGTCGAGAGCACCTTGAAGGTTTTCACATGACCGTCGCCATGGTCATACACCACAAAATCGGTAAAGGTGCCGCCGATGTCAATGCCGATTGAAAGGGGGGATCGTTCCTCGTCCGGGCTCATCGTGAACACTGCCTCATGAACGTTGTCCGGAAGTACAAGATCAAAGCGGGAGACGGCGTTGCGCGTCAGCCTTTGACTGTTCCGCTGAGAGTCACGATTCTCGGGCCGCCCGGCGCATTGTCGAAAATCCGCAGCAACGCCTGGTGTCTGCCGGGCGCCGTACTCTCGAAATGAATAGGTAACGCACAAAATTTACCCGTGGTTAGGGTCGCTCCTGTGCAGGATTCCGGGTCGACGGAAAAGGCCCCGGACCCTTCCAACACAATCTCGTCTATACTCAAGGAGCCGAGCCCCACGTTGGCGACGGTCAATTGATGCGTGCGCCGGGCCGGCGCATCCACGTCCGTTGAAAACCGGAAAGCTTCGGCACTCAGGCTGATGGAAGGGATGACCGCCTTCCCGCTCAACAGAATCGACACGTCATCCGATCCGCTGTTGGCCGTCACAATGTCCGGCAACCCGTCGTGGTCAAAATCTTCAACTCCCATGGCGGTCGGCACGGCGCCCACGGCATAGTGCCCGGCGGGCTGAAACGATCCGTCTCCCCGTCCCAGGAGGATGGAGGTACTATCCGAAGCGCGATTGGTGGAAATCAGGTCGCGATAGCCGTCACCATCCAAATCCTTGTACCCCAACGCCACGGGGCTGAACCCCACTTCCATGTTGGCGGGCTTGGTGTATTGGCCGGGGCTCAACTGCAGAAGCAGCTTGATGCTGTCGGTAAACAAACTGGTCACCATGAGATCCAGATGCCCGTCGGCATCCATATCCGTTTGGGTCACGGCACTCAATGTGAAACCGGCCTGAATGGTTCTCCAGGCGGAAAAGGTGCCCTCGCCCCGGTTCCGCAACACGGACACGTATCCGTTCGGCGTCCGCCAACTCGGCTGGCTCCACGTCAACGTGAGGTCCGGCAAGCCGTCGTCGTCCAGATCAGCCAAGGAGGCGCCGGTGGGGAACAAGCCGCGCCGGTCCTGCACTTCGTCGTGTTGGGTCAGCGTAAACGCGCCCTGCCCGTCGTTCAACCAGGCCGACCAACTGAATGGCGGGTAATGTCCGAATCGCCCGCTGTTGACCACAACCATATCCGGATCGTCATCCCCGTCCACGTCACCCAGCGCGAGAAACGTCGGACCTTTCCCCGAGGGATACGACACGGGTTCCTCGAAGAACCCGTTCCCCTTACCCAACAGGACCAAGACGCGGTCGGCTCCGGTCTCGGCCACGGCCAGATCCAACGTCCCGTCCCGGTTCAGGTCTGCCGTGGACAGAAACATCGGATTCTGGCCCACGCCGAAGGAATAGACCGATCGAAACGTGCCGTTTCCGTTGCCCAACAACACCGAGACGTCGTCTGATTCACTGTTCGCCGTGGCGATATCCAAGTGGCCGTCTTCATTGAAATCGCCGACCGCAAGCCCCTCCGGGTGCGCGCCGACGGGTGCCGACAAGACCGGGGTAAAGACGAGGTTTTGCGCAAGAACGGGACCGGCAGCAACGAGCGCCACCGCTCCGCATACCGTCCATGTTTTGAACACGCGCCCGACACGCATGACGTGCTCTTCTCTCCTCCCCTTTACTCCGGCAAGGACCGCCCATCCGTGGAAAACGTTTTCTTCAAAGCGATCTCCACTTCATCCGTTGCCGCCATTCCCCGATTACGAACGTGTACGGACCAGGAAGGATGGGCTCGCAGGGACGCGACCACGGTCTTGATCAATTCCGGTTTGATCCGGGTCTCCCAATCATGCAGCCACGCGTACCCGTCGTCATCGCCCTCGTAGTCTTCCGGAAACCCGGCGACGAGATTAAACCGAAGGGTAAACGTTTTTTCTTCTTCGAACATGTCCGGTCAGCCTATACAAAATACCACAGGTTCATCCTGAACCGCTTGCCGTCATCTTACACAATATACCAGCGTGGTCATCCTGAGCGAAGCGCCTGTCCTGAGTCCGTCGAAGGAAAGGATCGGCTTTTCAGGCTTTCGGTTGTTGAGGGAGAGATTCTTCGCCTTCGGCTCAGAATGACAGCTTCGGGCTACTCCTGAATATCTTTGGCCCGGCGATCCATATAACCCGACCGGACGGCCCCGTACAGATCGATGGTAGACTCTTCAAGTCCCTCGAACGTTTCGAGGTTGATGGCACGGTCATTCAGGCGGTCCTCTGCATTGAGGCCCAGGTTCGGGATAAACGGGATAAAATAGTTGACGGGATTCATGAAAATATCGCCGGCGTAGCCCACCGCATGTCGAACCGTCATCGGAGGAAGCAACGGCAGGACCATGTAGGGCCCGGAATTCACCCCATATACCGCCAGGGTCTGACCGGTATCTTCCACCGGCGGGGCTTCAATCCCGAACATGTACTTGGCCACGTCAAAGAGCCCTCCCACGCCGAGAATCGAATTCAGAAGAAACCGATTGCATTTCTATTCCGGCCCGCTCGAATTTCCCCTGGAAGACGCTATTGAGAAATCGTGAGGCAAATCCCAGGTTATCAAACGCATTGGCCAGGGAATCCTGAACGATCGGGTGCCACGAGGACCGGAGTAGACCCTGGCCGCCGGCTTCAGCGCGTAGCGGTCGATATTATAGTTGACTGTAAAGGTCGTCGAATTGAACGGCTCCCAGGGATCCTGCACCGGTTCGCTCTCGGTCGGCAAACGGATCTTCGAACGTGCTCTCGACGACCGTTTCATCCATGACGGGGATTTTTTCATCGTCATACTTTGTCCAATCCCCCGGAGGGCTTTTCCTCGCCCGAGCGGCCGGGCTGCACCTTCCGAGCTCGGGTGGAAAATACGGCAGGGCAATCAGAATTTCCAGAAGAACGGGGAATGACAGGTTCAATGACAGCCTCTTCAATCGGATGCTGTGCGGAAACGCCCGGTGGGGAAGCCGGAACCCCGGGGAAGCTCGCAGGTTCGGCCAAAAGGGCCGGCGGGAATCCCAGACCGCACAGGAGGAGGGCCACCTGAACGAGGCGTGCCCCCGCGAAAGCAGGGGTCAAGTGATTCCGAGCCGTCATACGTTACTTCTCCATCGCGAGCAGGACCGTGAACTCATTTGTCCCAGAATCTTTACTCGGAACTGCCTAGCATATCATCGACCAACGGACGATTGATGTCCTCACAACCCGGGCACAAGACGTCGAACAGCGCTTCGTAGTTCTCGACGTAGTTCCGGTCATCGGCTAATTTTTCCTCAAGCACGTCCTGATAGCAGGTATCACACAACATCATGATCCCACGCATCACCGAGACCATTTTTCGACCACGGCTCCCGGTCATACGGCAACTCTTCTCAGGATTCGATAGCCTGTCAGGATCATCTCGATCACGTCAGCCGTCTTCCCCAATGCATGAACCCTCCGACCCCGGAAGCCGTTACGACCAGCCGCGTTGTTGGGCCAGAAAAAAATCTTCCGTTTCAAGATCAATGCCGCATTCCGGACATTCGTACGGGTGATCCGGTGGAGGGATAGACAATTCCGTCGTCTGGATCTGTCCCTGACAAACGTGATAAAAATGCCCACCGGCATGTTCGGAATCCAACGGATCATTTTCATATTTGAGAATCATGATTTGCCCGGCAAAGGTAAGCATACGTTATAACAAGGACGGCAAACGGTGTGCAATCCTCGGCGCGTTGGGAGCTTTCTTCCTGCTGCTGTCGGTGCACCAGGCATGGGCGTTGGCTCAAATCGGCTCAGCCCCCCGCTGAAGGCAATCGCCCTGGCGCCCGTCCTCACGCAGGGCCTCATCCAACCGGTGTTCATCGGACACGCGGGAGACCGCAGCCGGCGGCTCTTCATCGTGGAACAGCCCGGAAGAATCCGAATCCTGCGGAACGGCAACTTGCAGGCCCCGGCATTTCTGGACATCGCCGAGCGTGTCGACTTCGGCGGGGAAATGGGGCTGCTGGGATTGGCGTTCCACCCCCGCTTTGTGAAAAACGGCCGGTTCTTCGTCAATTATACAAGGAAACCGGATGGGGCCACGGCCGTGGCGGAATTTCAGGTTTCACCAAACCCCGACCGCGCCCTCCGCAACGAAAGAATTTTGATGGTGATTCCCCAGCCCTATTCGAATCATAACGGCGGGATGCTGGCCTTCGGCCCGGACGGGTATCTGTACATTGCCACGGGAGACGGCGGAGCAGGCGGTGACCCGGGCAATCGCGGGCAAAGCCCGGACACCCTGCTGGGCAAGATGTTACGCATCGACGTTGACCGGGGAGATCCGTATGACATTCCCCTCGACAACCCCTTTGCCGGGCAACCAAATGGACGGGAAATCTTTGCCCTGGGCTTCCGGAATCCCTGGAGATTTTCTTTTGACCGGCAGACCGGCCGATTGTGGGCCGCGGACGTGGGACAAAACCGTTGGGAAGAAATCGACGTGGTGGAAGCGGGACACAACTACGGCTGGCGCGTCATGGAAGGAGCCCATTGTTTTCAGCCGTCTCGCGGCTGCGTCACGGCCGGCCTGACCCTCCCCGTGGCGGAATACCGGAATGAATCGCCCCACTGCGCCGTCACGGGCGGATACGTGTATCGCGGGACACGCCTGGACTTCTTACGGGGAACCTACGTGTTCGGCGATTACTGCAGCGGCCGGATCATGGGCCTGATCGACGGACAATTGCACGTTCTGCTGGCCTCGGGATTGAGGATTTCTTCCTTTGGTGAGGACGAAGACGGCGAACTGTACGTCGTGGATCACGGAGGAGGCATCTACAAAATCACTCCGGCAACTACGAAAGAGTAACATCGGACCCTTCGCCATGCGCCCGATGGTGCATTAAATCAGAGGTTCCTTTAGTTGACGGAATCATGGTATCTTGCTATTCCGCTTGCATCTTGTTTATTCCCCTTCGACGTGTCAGCCGTGAATAAAAAATCTATCTTCTACGCGGTTGCGCTCGCAATCGTCGCCTTCTACTTGGTCATGACGGCCTTTTATCGCTGGGGAGACGGGACGCCGCCTCGTATCACGCTGGTTGAGCCTTTCACCCAAGCCGGCCCGACAACCCCGCTGGTCCTTCACGTCGAGGATGCGGAAACGGGTCTCCAGGAAGTGACCGTCCGCCTTGTCCAGAACCTTGAGAGTTACGCCCTGGCGCAAGAACAGTTTTCCGAACAATCGCTCCTTTCCCTTGGAGGCGGCGCCCATAAGACCTTCGACCTCAACCTCGTACCCTTTGATGACGACACCATCCCCAAACGTCGGGGATACGTCAAATTGATCATCGCGGCCCGTGACAACTCCTGGCGAGGCTTTTTCGAGGGGAATTGGGCAAGGATCGAACAGGACGTCGCCGTGAAATTTACCCCCCCACGGTTGGAAGTCTTGTCAAGCCCCTTACCCGTTTCACAAGGAGGCGCGGGAGTCGTGGCCTACCGCGTCTCCGATGATGGGCAACGATACGGAGTCCGAATCGGCGAAACGTTTTTCCCGGGATATCCCAACTCAGAACGAGCCTTCAGCGCGTTTTCCCTCTTTGCTTTTCCTCATGACCTCCCGGCTTCGACGCCGATACTGCTCGTGGCGGACGACGGCTTGGGCAACCATGCGGAACAAAGGCTCGACGTCACCGTCGTTCCCAAGCAATGGCGATCCCGAACCATCAAGATTTCCGACCGTTTCATCGAACAGACCGTTCGTCCCATCATTGCCCAAACCCCTGAGATCGAAGACCTGGACGATCCGCTTCGCAACTTTCTGCAAGTCAACAACGTGTTACGAAAACGGACGATCGACCAACTGACGGCCCTGGCCGAGGGCAGCCAACCCGGGTTCCTGTGGAACGGGGCCTTCGTCCAATTATCCAACTCCCAGGTGGAAGCGGCGTTTGCCGATCACCGCGAATACCGCTATGGCGGAAAAGTCGTGGACACGCAGTATCATTTGGGATTCGACCTGGCTGTGACCAAACACTACCCCGTGGAAGCCGCCAATGACGGAAAGGTCGTGCTGGCGGAGTATTTCGGCATTTATGGAAACACCGTTGTGATCGATCACGGCTACGGGCTCCAGTCGGTGTACGCCCATCTCTCCTCGTTCGACGCGGAAAAAGGAGACCTGGTCGGCAAAGGGCAAATCATCGGAAAATCAGGGATGACGGGGTTGGCCGCGGGGGATCATTTGCATTTCAGCCTGCTGCTTCAGGGAGTCCAGATCAATCCCGTGGAATGGTGGGATCCCCGGTGGGTGGAATCCCGCATCACTGATCCGCTTCGTGATCCGCTTCGCAAGAAACCCGCCCCTGCCCCCAGGCGGGGGTCCGCGAAACCGTATCGGTCCCTTACCCCCGGCCCCGTAGGTTCGGCCGTTCTCTTCCGCTCTCCCGGTGGAAGAAGGCTGAGGTGAGGGGGACGTAGCCGTCGTCAGCCGACATAAACCTGAAAGACGATTGATGGCCCGATCAAAAACACGCACGCCCGGCAAAAGCACGCCCCCGGCGCCCGTCACCACGGTGCCGCTCGATGAGACCACGCGCCAGCGGTACCTGAACTACGCGCTGTCCGTCATTACCGCACGCGCCTTGCCCGACGTGCGGGACGGCCTGAAACCGGTGCAGCGGCGCATTCTGTTTTCCATGTTTCACAACCACCGGCTCTCGCCGGACCGGCCGCCCATCAAGAGCGCAAAAGTCGTCGGATCGGTGATCGGGGAATGGCATCCCCACGGTGACTCCGCGGTCTATGACGCCATGGCGCGCATGGCGCAATGGTGGTCCCTGCGCGCGCCGCTGGTCGACGGCCACGGCAACTTCGGGAGCCTGGACGGCGATCCGCCCGCGGCCTACCGGTACACCGAAGCCAAACTCACCCCGGTCGCCGTCGAACTGCTGAACGAGCTGAACAAGGACACGGTTGACTTCCAGCCCAATTACGACGGCAAGGGCGAAGAGCCCCTGATCCTGCCCGCCCCGTTTCCCAACCTGTTGGTCAACGGGTCCACCGGCATCGCCGTGGGTATGGCCACCAACGTGCCGCCCCACAATCTTGGGGAAGTCATCAACGGAGCCGTAGCCCTGATCGACAACCGGGCCTGCACGGTTGTCGACCTCATGAAGTCGATCAAAGGTCCCGATTTTCCCACCGGCGGAGAAATCCTGAACACCAAGGCCGAGTTGCGCGAGATCTATGAGACCGGTCAGGGATTGGTGCGCGTGCGCGGGGAATTCACCGTGGTTCCCGGCTCTTACGGCAAATCCCAAATCGTCGTGACCTCGATCCCCTTTGCCGTGGACAAGGCCACCATCGTGGAACGAATCGGCGAACTCATCGCCGCTAAAAAAGTACCGCAGTTGATCGACGTCCGCGATGAATCCACCACCGACGTCAACATCGTGCTGGAGTTGCAGAAGGATGCCGAGGCCGACCTGGCCATGGCCTATTTGTTCAAAAACACCCCGCTCCAGAATAATTTTTCCGTCAACCTCACGTGTCTGATTCCGGTTGCCGGCGCCGCGACCACGCGCCCCCGGTGCCTGGCCCTCAAAGAAATCCTCGAACAGTTCATCGACTTTCGCTTTGCAACAGTCACGCGCCGGTTCTCTTATGACCTGAGAATCCTGGAACAACGCATCCATCTCCTGTCAGGCTTTCAAATCATTTTCGACGCGTTGGACCGGGTGCTGACCATCATCCGCCAAAGCGACGGCAAAGCGGACTCCGCGGAAAAACTGAAAGCCCGGTTTCGGCTCGACGACGCCCAAACCAACGCGATCCTGGAAACGCCGATCTATAAACTGTCCCGCACCGAAATCAAGAAAATGCTGGACGAACTGGCCGACAAAAAGAAGCAGGCCAAGGACCTCAAGACCCTCCTCGGCTCGAAGACGAAGTTATGGAACGTCGTCAAGAAAGAGCTTGAGAAGCTCGCCGGGACGTACGGCGACAAACGACGGACCAGGGTCGGACGCCGCCAAGGCGAAGAAATCGAATTCGATCCCGAGGCCTATATCGTCAAGGAAGACGCCGTGGTCACGATTTCAACGGATGGGTGGATTCGCCGCGTCGGGATGGTCAAGGACCTGTCGAAAACGCGGCTCAGAGAAGGCGACACCCTGCTGACGGCGTTGATCGGCAGCACCGTGGACGCCATCGTGTGCTTTTCGAATTTCGGCAGCGCGTACACCATCCGCATCGGCGATCTGCCGCCGGCCCGGAGCGGTTACGGGGATCCCGCGCAAAAGCTGTTCAAATTCAAAGACGGGGAGCGCATCATCACGGCCCTCAGTACGGACCACCGCTTGTCCGCCGCAGCCGCACAACCCACCCCATCGGCCCTCCCGCTCTTCGACGAATCAACGGCTAATGGAGACGGTCTGCTTGGGCAAGGGATCGCCGTGTCCTCGGCCGGCATGGGCGTGCGCTTCGACCTGGGTCCGTTCAAGGAGCCCTCGACGCGGCTCGGTCGAAAATTCATGAAACTCCGGGACCAGGAAGAAGTCGTGAGCCTCGAAACCCTGGACCCGTCCGCGGCCACACCCATTCTCGCGGTGGCCTCTCAGCGCGGCCGCGTACTCCTGTGCAAAGCCGAGGAAGTGGGAGTCCTTTCCGGTCCGGGACGAGGCGTGACGGTCATCAAACTCGATAGCGCAGACAGGGTCATGGCCGTCCGCGTGCTGTCCCGCAAGCAGGACCAATTGGTCGTCCTGAAACAGGAAGGCGGCCCCATCACCATTACAACGCGAAAGTATCAACCCGTCAGCCGCGGGGGAAAAGGTCACGTGCTCTTCAAACGCGGCACCCTGAAAGGAGCCGAAGTCTTACCCGTCGAACTGCCGGTCCTCGATACCGAGAATCACAAGAACGGGAATTGAAATCTGGTAGCGGACCACGGGTGAGCAAGAGGCAAGTCGTAGAATCAGCAGATGCAGCTTCCATATCGTTCAAAATGATGTATTTCGCCACCAGATCTGTTGAATATTTTGCAAATATGGTGCAAAATAGAGCAAAAGTGGTGTAATTTCGATACAGAATTGACACAATTTTGATACAATTTGGAGACAAAGTGATGCCAAGAATAAGCATTTCCATTACAGACACGCACGACGAGTGGCTGAAAGCCCAGGTCGCCAGCGGGCAATATCGCTCCGAAAGTGAAGTCATCAGCGACCTGATCCGGGAGCAACAACAACGCGACGCGGGAATCGAAGCCATTCGCCTCGCCATGTCCGAAGACGAGCAATGCGCTCCCGGCACCCCGACGCCGGCGGACGTCAAAACGGCGGTGCAGGAGCGCCTACGGAAACAATGACCAAAAAATACGACGCGAGTGAGATTCTGGTTCTGGAAGGGATTGACCCGGTTCGCCGGAGGCCGGCGATGTATATCGGCGGGACGGACAAGACCGGGCTGCATCATCTCGTGTGGGAAATTCTGGATAATGCCATCGACGAGGTGATGAACGGGTATGCCACGACGATCACGGTCGAACTCGACAAGAACGGCGGCGGGGTCCGGGTCATTGACAACGGGCGCGGCATTCCGGTGGACCAACACAAGCAATACAAGAAGTCGGCGCTGGAAATCATCATGACCACGCTCCACGCCGGCGGGAAATTCGAAACCGGCAGCTACATCCACTCGGGCGGCTTGCACGGGGTCGGCGCCTCGGTGGTCAATGCCTTGTCCGATCATCTGGAAGTCACGGTCAAACGGCACGGGCGCGAGTGGCGACAACGCTATCGCGCCGGCAAACCCCTGGGGCCGGTCACCAAGGGGAACGCGGCGCGGGGCACGGGCACGTCGGTGTATTTCCGCCCGGACCCGGCCATCTTCGGAAAGCAGACGACCTTCGACTCCACCCTGCTGCGCCACACCCTCGAGGCCAAGTCCTACCTGCACAAGGGGCTCAAGATCACCTTCAAGGATGGCCCCTCGCAACAAACGCACGACTTCGTCCATGAACAGGGCATTGAAGAATACCTCACCAAGCTCGTGAAGGATCGCGGGCACAAACCCACCGCGGACTTCGTGTTCTATCTGGAACGCCGCTTGGGCGACAACGGCAAACCCGCGACACAGGACGACGGGTTCGCCATGGAAGTCGCCATGCAATGGACCGACGAACCCGCGGAATTCGTCCGGAGTTACGTGAACGGCGTGGCCACGTCGAACGGCGGCACCCATGAGGCCGGCTTGCGAACCGGCATCGTGAAAGCCATGCGCCAGTATATGGACACGCACAACCTCACGCCGAAAGGACTCAGCGTCCAGGCGGAAGACATCCGCGAAGGCATGGCCTGCGTCCTGAGCGTGCTCATCCTGAACCCGCAGTTCCAGGGACAGACCAAGGAACGGCTCAACAATCCCGAGGTGCAAGGGACTCGTGGACAACGCCCTGCGCCCGGCCCTGGAAAACTTTCTGCACGAAAATCAAAGCATCGCCGAAACGCTGGTCGGCCGGATGATCCTGGCGGCCCGCGCGCGGGAGGCGTCCCGTGAGGCGTCGAAAGCCGTCATCCGAAAATCCGCGGTGAGCCATCGCCTGAACCTGCCGGGCAAGCTGGCGGACTGCCAAAGCACCGACCCCGAACTCAGCGAACTGTTCGTGGTGGAAGGCGATTCCGCCGGGGGCACCGCCAAGCAAGGCCGCGATCTGAAAACCCAGGCGATCTTCCCCATCCGGGGCAAGGTGCTGAACACCGAGGAACTCACCCTCGGCAAGGTGGTCGAGAACAAGGAGTTGGCGGACCTGGTCAAAGTTTTGGGCTGCGGGATCGGGCGCGAGTTCGATCTCAAGAAATTACGCTACCACAAAATCATTCTGCTCATGGACGCGGACGTGGACGGCTACCACATCAGCACGTTGCTGCTCACCTTCTTTTTCCGGCACGTGCCGGAACTTGATCAAACAGGGGCACGTCTTTATTGCCCAGCCGCCGCTCTACCGCATCGACGCCGGCAAGGCCGTGCATTGGGCAGGAACGGATGACGAGAAAACGCGCATCCTGGCCGAAGCCGGGGGCCGGGCGACGCCGATCATCAGCCGGTTCAAGGGCCTCGGCGAAATGTTTCCCCAACAACTCAAGGAGACCACGCTCGATCCCGCCACGCGCCGGCTCCTCAAAGTCGAGCTTGCACAATGAACTCGACACCGACCGCACCTTCAACGAACTCATGGGCAAGCGCACCGACGCCCGGTACGAATTTCTGATGGCCAACGCCGCCCTCGCCGACAATCTGGACGTGTAGGAGAACGGGCCTTCTCCTATGCTGGGTCATCCCCGCCCCCGCTTCTGTCGATGCCCGACATTTGTTAATCGGGCATCCAGTGTCTTTTCCTTTTCCATTGGCGCCACGAAGACAAAGACCCTGGGGGGCGCCGGGATCAAGTCGGGGATGACAACAAAGTCAAAGGCTTTTACCACCCTTTCTGTCTTAATCTGTCATCCCGGACTCAATCCGGGATCCAGCGAAATTTTAATGACTCAGCATGCCCCCTCCACGTTCACGTTGCGATTGACTGTCAGAGGCAGCCGCACGATAATGCCAGAACAGTCGCTAGAGAAAGAAATTGCATTATTAACTTAATGACGAAGAACACAAATTTCGATGATGAAACAATCTTCCAATTCTACCGAAGAACAACGCAACGAACCTGAACGTCGAAAACGAAAGAGTTTCGACCAGCCGATAGCAATCGTGGGGATGGCGTGCCGGTTTCCCGGCGCGCCGGACCTCCCGGCCTTCTGGCGTCTCCTGGAAGCTGGCGTGAATGCGGTTTCGGAAGGTGAGCCGGGCTCCGGCGTCGGGCGCGCGGGCCAATTATTCTCCGAGACGGTTCAAAGCAAAGCCTGCCGATTCGGCGCCTATCTCGACGGGCTCGACCAGTTCGATCCCGGCTTCTTCCGTATCTCGCCGGTCGAGGCGCAACTACTGGACCCACAGCAGCGGCTGATGCTTGAGACGTGCTGGCGGGCTCTCGAAGACGCAGGGATGGACCCCGAGCGGCTGAAGGGCAGCCGCACCGGGGTCTATGCGGGGATCAGCAACAACGATTACCGGGGTGTGATCCTTGAGGCCGGCCAAACCACCGAGCCTGCCGCCAGCCTGTACACGGTTACCGGCACGTCCTTCAACACCGCCATCGGGCGGGTGGCCTTTGCACTGGACCTGGAGGGACCCGCGATGGCGGTGGACACTGCCTGTTCATCCTCGCTGGTGGCAATACACCAGGCAGTGTCGGGCCTGCAGCGAAGCGAGACGGATCTCGCGCTTGCGGGCGGGGTGCACACGATCCTGTCCGGGCGGCTGATGGAGTTGCGCGCCAATGCGGGGATGCTGTCGCCGGACGGGCGGTGCGCAACCTTCGACGCCGCAGCGAACGGGTACGTGCGGGGAGAAGGCTGCGGAATCGTGGTGCTGAAGCGGCTGAGCGAGGCGAAGGCGGACGGCGACCGGATCTGGGGGGTGATCCGGAGCACGGCGTTGAACCAGGACGGGGCGAGTCCGGGCCTGACGGTCCCGAACGGGACGGCACAGGAGCGGTGCATCGAGGAGGCGTTGCGTCGCGCCGGGGTCTTGCCTTCGCAGGTGGACTACGTGGAGGCTCACGGCACGGGGACGGAAGTGGGCGACCCGATCGAGTTGCAGGCCACGGGAACGGCCTACGGCAAGGGACGCGAAGCGGACCGCCAGCTTCTGATCGGCTCGGTGAAGACCAACTTCGGCCACCTGGAGTCGGCGGCGGGGGTCGCGGGCCTGATCAAGGTGATCCTGGCGATGCAGCAGAAGATGATCCCCAAGCACCTGCATTTCCAAAACCCGACGCCGCAAGTGGACTGGACCCGGCTGCCGTTGCAAGTCACTGCGGAGCCGACGGCCTGGCCGCGTCATGCCGATCGCTCCCCGATAGCTGGTGTGAGTGGCTTCGGCTGGTCGGGCACGAACGCGCACGTGGTGGTGGAAGGGTACGTTGCACCGGACGATACCGGCTTCAATACACGGCATTGGCCTGCCGGCACTGCGCAACCCGTGGCCGTTGCCCTGCCGGCGCCGGTGGCAGAGCTGTCGGTGACCCACGAACAACTCGACGCCCGCCAGACGCGGTTCCTGCCCCTGTCGGGTAAGTCCGACGGAGCCCTGCGAGATCTGGCGAAGCAATACCTGTCCTGGCTCGATGAACACGAGCATTCGTCAGAGCACGCCATTGAACCACTGCTTGCCGACATGGCGTGGACCGCCGGCGCCGGACGCAGTCATTTCAGCCATCGCGCGGGGGTGGTCTTCCACGACGCCGCGTCACTACGGGACCAACTGAAACAGTTGGCAGAGGTAAACGAAGGCCCGGGACCACGGACGACGACCAAAGTCGCGTTCGCATACACGGGCCAAGCCAGTCAATGGGTCGGGATGGGAGAAGCGCTCTACGCAAGCGAGCCGGTGGTGCGGGCGGTCTTGGACCGCTGCGACGCAGTTCTACGGGAAACGCGGGGGACCTCGTTGCTGGACGTGATGTTCGGGCGTGACGGGGCCGCCGGAGACTTGCACGATATGGCATGGACGCAGCCGGCAATCTATGCGCTGGAGTGCGCCCTCACCGCACTGTGGGCGAGCATCGGGATTCGGCCGGACGTCGTGTTCGGTCACAGCCTGGGCGAACTGGCCGCGGCGCAGGCCGCAGGAGTGTTCAGCCTGGAGGACGGGCTGCGTTTTGCCGCAACGAGAGGTGCGCTCATGGCGTCCTTGCCCGAAGCAGGCGCGATGGCCGCGGTGTTTGCTCCGGCGTCGAGGGTGGCGGCGGTCGTGCGTGAGCAGAACGCGGCGGACGAAGGCGCAGGCGTGAGCATTGCCGCGGACAATGGGTCGCATCAGGTGGTCAGTGGCCGGATCAAAGGTGTCGAGGCGATATCGGAGCGCTTTTTGTCCGAAAACGTCATGGTCAACCGCTTGAACACAACACTAGGGGCCCACAGCGCCATGGTTGAGCCTGCGCTGGACGATCTGGAAGCGGCTCTGGCTGAGGTGGTGATCGAGCCTCCCTCCCTGACCCTGGTCAGCAACCTGACGGGCCGTGCGATTGAGCCCGGCGAGGTGCTGGACGGGACCTATTGGAAACGACATGCCCGTGAGCCGGTGGCGTTCGCCAGCGGCGTCAGAACACTGGCGGACCTCGGGGTGGACCTGGTGGTGGAGATCGGCCCCCATTCCGTACTCGGGCCCATGGTAGCCCTGAGTTGGCCGCCATCGACCGAAAGTGCCGGAGACCCGGTCGTGCTGTGGAGTATGCGTCAGCCATCCATTAATGCGCCGGCCGGCCAATCCACATTCGTGAAGGCGGTCGCCGGAGCGTACGCCGCAGGACTCTCGATTGATTTTACAGGACTGTTCGCGGGAGAGGCGCGGCGTCGGATCTCGCTGCCGGGCTATCCGTTTCAACGAGAATGCCACTGGGTCGAAGCGCCGAGGCAACGGCGCCTGAGCGCAGGCCATCCGTTGCTGGGCGTCCGGCATGATTCCGCGAGCGGCGAGACCACGTTCGAGACGGACATATTCCCCTCGGATCCGGCGTGGCTGAACGACCACCGGGTATTCGGCCGGATCATCGCGCCGGGTGCGCTCTACGGGGCCATGGCTGCATCGGCGTCCCTTGCCGAAGGCAACGGATCGGTAATCCTCGAGGATATGCAGTTGCACACCCCGCTTGTCTTCCCGGAGGAGGATTCCGAAGAAAGAACCGGTGAAGAGAGGCGGACAATGCAGTTGCTACTCGAGGCTTCCGGGGAAGGCCCGTCACGCCATGTCCAGATATTCAGCAAAGGCGAAACCGATGAGGGATGGACGTTGCACGCCGAAGGCCAAGTGCCGTCGGCGCCGAGATCCGGACTCTCGGAGGCGGCGGCGCGCGTCGATCTGAAAGAGCTACAGGACGGCCTGTCGGCGGTGGAACTCACGGCTTACTACCGAGCCAAGGCCGAGATCGGGATCAATCTCGGCCCCTCCTTCCGAACGCTGGAGGCGCTCTGGGCCCGGCCGGGCGAGG
The DNA here is from genome assembly GCA_965204475.1 of Nitrospirales bacterium. GTDB lineage: Bacteria > Nitrospirota > Nitrospiria > Nitrospirales > UBA8639 > Bin75. The sequence goes on along the minus strand of OZ241988.1, from coordinate 55,741 downwards.
CGCTGGGGGAGGTGGCCCTGCCGGACTCGGTCGGCCGTAGCGGGTTGGATATACATCCGCTCATGCTCGACGGGTGTTTCCAGGTGATGGCGGCGGCTCGCGCGCCGGTCGGATCCGACGAGGCGGTCACCTATCTGCCCTTCGGGTGGGAGCGGCTTACGTTGCCCGAGCGGTTGCCGGATCGACTGCTCTGCCACGTGCGCATGAGGGGGGAACCGGATAGCGCTGATGCCGAGTCGCGGGAGGTGATCAGCGCGGACATCGCTCTCTACGACGAGAGCGGTACCCAGATCGGCACACTCAGCGGGTACACCGTGAAGCGCGCGACCCGTAGCGCGCTGCTCGCCTCGTTGGAGGGAATCGATGATCTGCTCTACGAAATCATATGGCGCGACCGCGCCTTGCCGCCGGGCATGCCGGCGGCGGATTTCCTGCCGAGTCCGTCCGCCGCGGCTTCCCGCTCGAAGCCGTTCTCCAGTTATCTGGCAGATGAGGGCGTCGAGGTGGCTGACGAGATCGACCTGCAAGGGGAAATGGAACGGGTGTCTTGGTGCTACGCGCTCTCGGCGCTCGAAACACTGGGATGGGAGCGCCGGGCAGGCGCGGTCGTGGTCCTTGAAGAGCTGCGCGAGCGCCTTGAGGTGTTACCCGAGCACGCGAATCTGTTGCGCCGGATGTTCGAGATATTGGCTCGTTCAGGCGTGTTGCAGGCGAAGGATGGGAGCTTCGTGGTCACGGTCGGCGCCGGCGAGCCGTTGCCGGATCGAATGCCGCGTGATTCCGAGGCGTTTCTGACTGAGGTGACGAAGCGCTTCCCGCACGCGACGAACGAAATCGGGCTGTTTCGGCGTTGCGCCGGAGCCCTGCCCGAGGTGCTCCGCGGCAATGAGAAACCGCTGGCGCTGCTGTTCGGCGATGCGAAACCGACCGCCGGCGATCTGTATCGGCTGGCGCCGGTCTGGCGGGCGGCGAACCGGATGATTGGCGAAGTCGTTCGCACGCTCGTGGACGAAATGCCGGACGGGCGGAGACTGCGCGTGCTCGAGGTGGGCGCCGGAATCGGCTCGGCGACCGAATCCATCCTGCCCGAGCTTCCGGCCGGACGGTTCGATCTCATGTACACCGACATCTCCGCGGGATTCTTCGCGGATGCGGAAGCGCGTTTCAGCGCAGGCGGCGCTTCGATCGACTTCCGGGTACTGGACATAGAGAAGGATCCGATGGCCCAGGGCTTCGAGCCCCACAGTTACGACTTGATCATCGCGGCCAACGTGTTGCACGCCACGCGCTTTCTGGACGAAACGCTTGCCCACTGCCGGGCGCTGCTTGCGCCGTCAGGGCTGCTGGTGGCGCTCGAGAACCAGCGCGGCAGGGGCTGGATGGATCTGATCTTCGGTCAGTTGGACGGATGGTGGCGTTACTCCGATCGCTACCGGCCGAACCATGCCCTCGCAGGGCCCGACGTGTGGTGTCAGGCGCTCGCCGATAGCGGGTTCGCGGAATCCGAAGTTCTTGGCGTGGACCGGTCGGAAGCGGCCGGCCTGCCGGATCGCGGCGTGATCGTGGCGCAGAGTCCGGCGAAGATCGACTTGCCGGAGGGCGTCTGGATTCTGGCTGCCGACCGGGGCGGCATGGCGGCGGCACTCGCAGAGCAACTCGCGGCACGGAATCAGCGGGTGGTGGTGGCGGGCGACGATCCGGAGGGAATGAGCGCAGCGACGGAAAGCGAGGCAGGGGTCGTCACGGCATCGGTCGAGATGGAGCGGCGCGAGTCCTGGCGATCACTCATCGAAGGCCTGCCCCCGGATGTGCCTTTCGCGGGCGTGGTGCATCTCGTCTCGCAGGACGGCCACGGGGCGGACGCGACAACCGCAGGCATGGCCGCGGATGCGAACCGGACGACGGCGAGCGCGCTCGCGCTCGTGCAGGGCATCTCGGACGCGGACGCCGTGCCCGAGAAGGGCCTGTGGTTCGTCACCCGGGGTGCGCAGGTGCTGGAACGGGAGCGCACCGGGCAGCTTGCCGGCGCGACGCTGTGGGGTTTCGGCAGGGTGGTGGCCAGGGAAGCGGGCCATCTGCAGCCGAGGATGCTCGATCTGGACCCCGAGGCGGCAGAGCCTCAGGCCGTCCTTGCGAATGAATTGCTGTTCCCCGATTCGGAGAACCAAGTCGCGCATCGCCAAGGGCGCCGCCAGGCGGCCCGGCTGATTCGGACGGGGCCCGGCATGGGACGTCTTACCCTGCCGGAGGAGGCAGACTGGGTGCTCGCGCCGGACGAGGGAGGGGCGATCGAGACATTGCGGGTGCAGCCGCTGGCAGCGCGTGCCCTGGAACCGAAAGAGGTGCGCGTCGAGGTGGAAGCCTGCGGGCTCAACTTCCTGGACGTGTTCCGGGCCATGGGCCTGGTCGAGGAGGGACTGCTCGGTGAGGAATTGTGCGGCCGGATCATCGAAACCGGTTCCAACGTCACCACCGTCTCGGTGGGCGATCGCGTGGCCGGCTTCGCGTTCGGCACGTTCGGGCCGGTGGCGGTGACGCGGGAGGAGTTGGTGGCGCTTGCGCCGTCCGATGTGCCCGTGGCGGCACTCGCCACGATCCCCTCGGTGTTCGTAACATGCGCGCTGTCATACGAGCTGGCCGGCCTGAAGGCCGGAGACCGGGTGCTGATTCACGCCGGCGCCGGCGGCGTGGGGTTGGCAGCCATCCAGATGGCCCGGGCTGGCGGCGCGGAGGTGTTCGCCACGGCGAGCGCGCGCAAGCAAGCCTACCTCCGCTCGCTCGGCGTGGAGTACGTGTTCGACAGCCGCTCGACCGCATTCGGACGGGAGATCCTCGATGCGACGGGCGGCACCGGCGTGGACGTGGTACTGAACAGCCTGACGGGCGAGGGATTCATCGAGGCGAGCCTCGCCTGCCTTACGCAGGGCGGCCGCTTCGTGGAACTCGCCAGGCGGGACATCCTGAGCGAGGACGAGATGGCGGCGTTGCGGCCGGATGTCTCCTATTCGATCCTCGATCTCTACACCCTGAAGCAACAGGATCCTGCGCGGCCGGGTACGGCCCTGAAAGAAGTGCTGGCGCGCATCGCAACGGGAGAGCTTGCACCGCTCATGCATACCAGATGGCCGATCGCCGAGACGAGCTCCGCGATGGGCTTCATGCGCGGGGCCCGGCACATTGGGAAGATTGTTCTCACCGTGCCACCGCTCGGTCGGGACGGGTTGCGGCCGGACAAGACCTACCTGGTGACCGGCGGCCTGGGCGGGATCGGGTGCGCGATGGCCGCCTGGCTAGCAGAGCAGGGAGCGGGGACGATCGTACTGAACGGCCGGCGGGCGCCGGATGCAGGCGCAGAGGAAACCATCAAGGCGCTCCGCGAACGCGGCGTGACGGTGCGGGTGGGACTGGCGGACGTGACGGACTCCGTCGCGCTGGACGACATGCTGGCGCGGATGGACCGGGAACTGCCGCCGCTCGGAGGCGTGATCCACAGCGTGGGGGTGCTTTCGGACGCCGCCATTGGGAACCAGAGCTGGGAAAGCTTCGAGACCGTGCTGTGGCCGAAGATGCTCGGCGCCTGGCACCTGCACCGGGCAACTGCAGGCCGCGATCTGGACATGTTCGTCCTCTTCTCGAGCGTCGCCGGCATTCTGGGCAATCCGGGCCAAGCCAACCATGCGGCGGCCAACGCCTTCCTCGATCAGCTCGCCGCCCACCGGCGCGCGTTGGGGCTTCCGGGACAGGCCATCGCCTGGGGAGCGTGGTCGGAGCTGGGCGAGGCGGAGGAGCAGCGGGAACGGATCGCGGGACGACGGGAGGCATCCGGCACCGGCTGGTTCAGCCCGGAACAGGGCCTCAGGGCTCTCAACCGTCTGTTACGCGAGGATCGTGCGACCGCCGTCGTGTTGGAGGCGGATTGGTCGGTGTTCGGAGAGGCTCTTCAAAGCCGTCACCCCCTGTTCGAGGACCTGCTCACCGTCTCCACGACCGACGGCCAAGATTCGTCCTCGTCTCAAGACTTGCTTGTCCAGCTCGGCGCGACGCCGGCGGCGGGGCGCGAGGATCTGCTGATCTCGTTCTTGCAGCGGGAAGTGCAAGCGGTGCTGAGGCTGCCTTCGGCGCCGGCGTCCGCGGTGGGGTTCTTCGATCTGGGGATGGACTCGCTGATGGCGGTCGAGTTGCGAAATCGCCTCAATCGCGCCTTCTCCGAAACCTACATGGCGCCGAATACTCTCGTGTTCGACTATCCGACCATCGCCGATCTCGCCCGTCATCTGGTGGATGTGCTCGGCGAAACCGACGCAGCCCCCCTCCCCGGGGAAGAGCCCGAGCCGCCACCGGAGCCACCCGTGCAGCGCAAGGACGATGGCATCGCGATCGTGGGCATGGCCTGCCGGTTTCCCGGCGCGCCGGACATTGCGACCTTTTGGCGCCAGCTTGAGGCCGGCGCGGACGCGGTGACGGATGGCCGCCCCGGGTCCGGCCCATGGCATGGGATTTCCGGCGACCCCGCCCTCGAGGACGCCGCGTCCCGTCGCGGTGGGTTCGTCGAAGGGATCGACCGATTCGATGCAGGGTTCTTCGGGATGACACCGATCGCGGTGCGGATGATGGACCCGCAACAGCGACTCCTTCTGGAGACAAGCTGGCGGGCCCTCGAAGATGCGGGGATCGCTCCGGACCGGTTGCGGGGCAGTAACACGGGTATTTATGCCGGCGTCGCCGCCAGCGAATACCGGGACCTGATGATGGCGGGCGGCGAGAGCCTCAGCTATCTCGGTACCGCCAGCAGCATGGCGGTCGGCGGCGTCGCGTTCCAACTGGGGCTCATGGGGCCGGCGATCCCGGTGATGCTCAACTGCGCGGCATCGCTGGTCACCGTGCAGCAGGCGGTCGCGGGCTTGCAGCAGGGAGAGGTGGACTTGGCTCTGGTCGGCGGCGTGAACGCGCTCTTCTCACCAGGGCTCACCAGAGAGATGGCTGAGCTGGGTATGTTGTCGCGGGAGGGTCGCTGCAAGACCTTCGACGCCTCTGCCGATGGGTTCGTGCGCAGCGAGGGTTGCGGAATGGTGGTCCTGAAGCGGCTGAGCGAGGCGGAGGCGGACGGTGACCGCATCTGGGGCGTGATTCGCGGGGCAGCGGTCAACCAGAATGGGGCGAGCGCCGGACCCACGGTGCCGAACGGTCCGGCGCAGGAGCGGGTGATCGAGGAGGCGCTGGCGCGAGCGGGTTTTCCGCCGTCGGACGTGGACTACCTGGAGGCGCATGGGGCGGGATCGGCGCTGGGCGACACGATCGAGGTGCAGGCCGCGGCGGCCGTGTACGGCAGGGGACGCGAAAAGGACCGGCCGCTGCTGATCGGTTCCGTCAAGACCAACATCGGCCACCTGGAATCGGCGGCGGGGGTCGCCGGACTGATCAAGGTCGTCCTGGCCATGCGCCACGGCACCATCCCCAGGCACCTGCATTTCCGGGATCCGAACCCGAACCTGGACTGGGACCGGTTACCCGTGCGCGTCCCTTCCGATGCGGTGGACTGGCCTGTTCACCCCGATCGTCCTCCGCGGGCGGGGGTGAGCGCTTTCGGGATCTCGGGAACCAACGCGCACGTCGTGGTCGAGGGGTACGGCATAACGAACGGCGGTGGACACGGTGCCCTGCGGACGCCCGCCGGTGCCGCGCAACCCGTGACCGTTGCCCTGCCGGATTCGGTGACGGACGCGCCGCCGGCCAAAGAGGGGCCGGTAACGCGCGTGCTGCCGCTGTCGGCCAAGTCGGACGAGGCGCTGCGCGAGTTGGCCGGACGGTATCTGGCGTGGCTCGACGAACGCGCCGGGGAGTTTGCTTCCGAAGAGACCGCCGCGGCCTCGGTGCTTGCGGACATGGCGTGGACCGCGGGCGTGGGCCGGAGTCACTTCGCGCACCGTGCGGGAGTGGTATTCCGGGATGTCGCGTCGCTCCGGGAGGGGCTGACGGCACTCGCCGCCACTGGCGGGCAGCGGGCGGAGCCACGGGCTCCGGACAAGGTGGCGTTTGCGTATACGGGCCAAGTCGCCAGTGGCTCGGGGCCGGCGCCGGAGGATCGAGGTGGGTTCGTGGAAGCCGTTGCGGGGGCGTACGAGGCGGGTCTGACGGTTTCCTTTGCCGGTCTGTTTGCGGGAGAGACGCGCCGCAGGATTTCCCTGCCGACCTATCCGTTTCAACGCCGGCGCCACTGGATCGAGCAACCGAAGCGGTGACTCCCAACCTCACGCCCGTTCTACAACAGGCCGTTCTGCTGCAGAAATTCCCGGACGATCGCCACGCACTCCTTTGGGTCTTCGAGTTGAAGGTAGTGCGTCGTCTCCGGCAGGAAGTCATACTCCACGGCCATCACGTCACTCAGGTCAAGGGTCGGCAGATAGGCAAAAGGCAGGGTGGGATCGGCTCCCATGACTTTTGTCGGGCATGCCAGCGTGGCCAAATCCACCAACGGAGAAAACCCCCTGACGTAGTCCATGATCTGCGCCTCGTAATCGCGCGGGCACCGGAGTTCATAGCCCTCCCCGTTCGCGGACGGTCGAAGCGTCGTCCTGGCAATGAGTTCACAGGCGCCGGGCACGACCCGAGTGAAGGCCGGCACGGAACGAAGGAGTTCGACAAAGTCCTCTCGCGTCTGAAACCGATCCGCGCGCCGCCGGGTCCTGGCGGCGTTGCGTTCGACGGCATCATCAAATTCTATCTGGCTCTTGCCGGGTTTGCACAGGGGAGGATCAAACAGGACCTGCGCCGCCAGGCTGTTGCTTTCAGTAGATAAAAAGAGGGTGACCAAAGCCGAAACGGAATGAAACACCCCGATTTTGGGTTTGTTTCCGTAGTGCCGGTCGATGGCTTCGAAAATACGTTCCTGGTCACGAATCAGGGTCGGGATGTTGTGATTTTGGCGGGCGCCGACCGTATTCCAGCCGTGGTTCCTGAGATCAAAGACGATGAGGTCGAACTCGTCGGCAAGCAGAGACCAGAACGGGTAATAGAGATCGATCGCCAGACCGTTCCCATGGCTCAGCACGAGCCGGGGGCCGTCGGAATTCCCGTGCCGGCGCAGGGTCGTAACGGTGTCCGCGTCGAGGCGGACTTCGCACACCGAGCGCGGCTCGGGGATCTCCCACACGAGCTCTGAAGTCATGAAAGGACCGGGGTCACTTCAATGCGAATGACGGCCGTCTTGCCGGTTTTACTGAACGGACGCTGCCAGCAGCCGGCAACAGAAGCAGGCAGTATGTCGGAGTCCTACACCAATACCGCAAAAGCAGCAATGGACTTAACGACGTTCAACCGGTCCGGGTATCGATAAACTCGACCAATTGCCGGACACTGCCAATATTTGCACAATCTTCGGGTGTAATCGACACGTTGAACTCCCGGGCAACCACTTTCCCGAACGCCACAACATCCAAAGAAGATACGCCAAGGTCAGCGAGGGGGGTATTCAGATCCTCAGGCATGCTCAGTGACTGCCCATCTACTTTCAAGTTCTCGTTAATGAGCGTTTTAATGCGTGCTTCTGACGACATAACGTAGCGCCTCCCTTAGTAAGTAAGTGAATAAGTGAGCAAGCAGCGACTGTTAGTTAATTCCCAACCGGATAACGCACAGATATAGGGAACGGATATTAGCATACTGGAGGAGTGCAATCCAGTGGAGTTTCACCCCGACCGTCTCATTTGTGGAAGTCGGTACTTTGTCCTGAGGCATGCGAGGCGGTAGAATCCTCGTCCCATGAAGCAACTCGAAATCGTAAAACAGTACCATGAGCAGACCAAGCACGACTTCAACCGGTATGCCCGCGCGTTGGGGTACATGGACTGGGCCAACCAGCCCGATCCCTTCCGGCGTTACGAAGGGGCGCCGCTCTCTGAGTTGCCGCTGCTCGCGGCCGGCGACGACCCCGTTTCGCCTCCTTACGAATCGCTCTTTGCCTCACAACCGGTCCCTGTCCAACCCTTGACCCTGAACAGTCTTTCCCGATTCTTCGAATACGGCCTCTCCATTACGGCGTGGAAAGAATACGGGGGAAACCGCTGGGCGCTACGCAGCAATCCCTCCAGCGGCAACCTCCATCCCACGGAAGGCTATCTGCTGATCGGGGAAATAGCCGGTCTCCCGCTGAAGCCGGGGCTCCATCACTATGCCTCCAAGGAACACGGCTTGGAGCACCGGTGGCAGGGGGCGACAGAGGCGATCGAAAGCCTCCTGCAACCCTATCCCGCGCAATCCTTCTTCGTGGGGCTGAGTTCCGTCCATTGGCGGGAAGCGTGGAAATACGGCGAACGCGCGTTTCGCTACTGCCAGCACGACGTCGGACACGCGCTGGGCACCCTGCGGATTGCAGGAGCCGCTCTCGGGTGGCGAGTCTTTCTCCTCGCCGGGCTCGATGACCGGACAATCGGCGCCCTCCTCGGCTTGAACCGCTTGCATGAATTCGATCGTGCCGAACCCGAATTTCCCGAACTGCTGTGTGTGGTCTGTCCCGTGCAAGACACCACAATGACCTCCCTGCCGCTCAGCATCAATCAGGAGGTTCTCGATCATTGGGAACAAGGAGACTGGCGAGGCAAGGCGAACCGGTTGAGCCGGGACAACCCCGTTCCCTGGGAAATCATCGATGACGTGACCAAGGCGTCCTGGAAGACCTCGACGGAACAGTCTGAGCTTCGACTGTCGCCTTCCCCTGCCCCGTTCCCGGAACAAGTAGAAACGGTAAAGGCATCGCCTTCCGTACTCCGGCCCGGCTCCGCCTCCGCGCACCAGATCATTCACCAACGACGGAGCGCGGTGGCCCTCGACGGAACAACGTCGATATCCGCGCAACAATTTTTCACGATGCTGGAACGTGTCATGCCCTACCCGGATCGGCCGGTGGCCCAACGACCCATGCCGTGGGATTCGCTCCCGTGGGATCCCACTATCCACCTGGCCCTGTTCGTGCATCGCGTCGACGGCCTCCCGCGCGGAATGTACATGCTCTTACGAAACAGCGACCCGGCTCTCAAGGCAACCTTTCAACAAGCCATGCACCGGCAATTCGTCTGGACCCTTCCCGAGGAATGTCCCGCCTCGCTGCCGTTGTACTTGTTGGAGGACGGAAACGCGCAACGGATCGCCACGCAGGTGAGTTGCCACCAGGAGATCGCGGGCGCCGGTGCGTTTTCATTGGGGATGATTGCGGAGTTCGATGCCTCCTTGGAAAAACACGGACCGTGGTTCTACAAACGCCTGTTTTGGGAAACGGGGCTTATCGGGCAGGTGCTGTACCTCGAAGCGGAAGCGGCCGGTGTCCGTTCCACCGGCATCGGGTGTTTTTTCGACGATCCCGTGCATCGCGTGCTCGGGTGGTATCCCGACACGCAATTTCAATCCCTGTACCACTTCACCGTCGGCGGCGCCGTGGAGGACCATCGTCTCACCACCCTGCCGCCCTACGGCGAACTGAGCGAGGGCCGGGGACGTGTGGATCTCCGCTAGCCCTGCTGTCGGGTTACGCCTTCGGCTAACCCGATCTACAAATACAAAAGCCAAATGCCGAAACAAAAGGACCTCGTCGCGCGGGGACGACACCCCGCAGGAATGCCCTCTCCCTTGCAGTCTGCCCATGGAATAGGATAGGGTAATCAGCCAGTCAAGGCGGCGTCGGTGCATCGCTTCTGCGACGAGCGAAGCCCCTCCCTTCAGACAAAAAATCGCCCAATACAAAGGAGGACACCATGAATCCACTCGACTCGATCCCCGGAACGATAGGCGCAGGATTTCGTGCTGACCGTCCGTTCTGTATTTTGTGGTGAAAATGCTTGTCTAGTTGTTACGGACCTTCCACTGGCCTGCACTCAACCCAAAGAGGATATATCATGGAAACCTTATTAGCCTGGGGACATTATCTGGCGGGTATCACCTGGATCGGTATTTTGTATTACTTCAATTTCATTCAAGTTCCCTTTCTGGGAAAAGTCACCCCCGAGACCAAGGCGGAGGCCTTTCAACATCTGGTCCCGAATGCGCTCTGGTGGTTCCGTTGGGGCGCCCTTGCCACGTGGCTGTTCGGCGCCGCACTCCTGATGAACCAGGGGCCGGTTCGGTTCGGCGTTCGCCCTGCAGGGACAGGATGCCGTCATCGGGATGGGGGCGTGGCTGGGCACCATTATGCTCCTCAACGTCTGGGGCATTATCTGGCCTAACCAGAAAAAGGTGCTGGGTCTCAAAGAGGCTTCGGCTGACGAGAAGAAGCAGTCCGCGCGCATGGCCCTCCTGGCTTCCCGGACCAACACGATGCTGTCCATTCCCATGTTGTTCTTCATGGCATCATCCGGGCATGCGTCCGGCCTGTTTTAAGCGGATTGATTTGAGGTAGGAAACGTAAAGAAGGAGCGTACGTGATGCGGTTGTGTACTAAGAGTTGCCTTTTCTGGCTTATCGCGTCGTCGTGGATGTTCGCGCCGGGCGCGTGGGCCAACGACACGGAAGGCTTTTTTGCCGGGGTTCGGTTCGGCCCATGAGCTTGCCGACGCGACTTATGCCAAGAGCGTCCACTACGACCCCGGGGTTCTCCCCCCGCCTCTGGACGATGGAAGTGTGATCGCGGGCAAGGACAGCGCAAATGACGGCTTCAACGCGTTCTCGGCGAACCTGGGATATCGCGCGTTCTTGTCCGACCGGGGTGTATCTCTCCGGCGAGGTCGAGGGTGCGGTCTACTCCAATGCGGTGCAAGGCTTTTTCGAAGGAACGTACACGGGTGACACCAACCCCATTCCTTCTGAGCATGTCTTCCCCGGAGCGTGGAAAGTGGACAAGAACCACAGCTTCGGATTCAACGCGCGATTGGGGTACGTGGCCCGAGGGCCTGGCCTTCCTGGGCGAAGGCCGTTCGGTGTACCTGATTTCCGGGGTGAAGTGGCTGGACGCGACCTTTGAAGCCGCCTTTGATAATCGTGGCGTTGGTGATGAGGCCATTCGCGGCGTGACCCGCAGAACACGCAATGCCACTCCCTGGCTTATCGGAGGCGGCCTGGAGTTCGGCAGCAGCAAGAACCGCTTTGACGTGCGCATCCACTATTCCAGTTGGAGCATGGATTACGCCAGCGGGGATGGGGCGACGGAACAGAGCGCCTATGTGCCAAACACGTTCGACGTTGACGAAGTCGCCCATCTCCCTGGGGTATACCAGATCGTTTAGCCTGGACATGTAAGTTCTTATGTAAGCCGGTCAGGCGTTGCCGGCTCCGGTTATCCTTTCATACCATTTCTTACGAAAGAGGATCTTATGAGCAAGAGTCTCAAGGGCACACAAAGCCATGACAATCTGAAAGCCGCCTTTGCCGGCGAATCCCAGGCCAATCGCCGGTATCTGTATTTTGCGCGTCGCGCGGATATCGAAGGGTACCCGGACATCGGCGGATTGTTCCGTGACACCTCGGAAGCCGAAACCGGCCATGCCTTCGGCCACCTGGATTTTCTGAAGGAAGTCGGCGACCCCGCCACGGGTGAACCCATCGGGAATACCGAGTCGAACCTCAAGGCGGCCATTGAAGGCGAAACCTACGAGTACACGCAAATGTATCCGGGCATGGCCAAAACCGCGCGAGAAGAAGGCTTTGAGGAATTGGCGGAATGGTTCGAGACCCTGGCCAAGGCGGAACGCTCCCACGCCAACCGTTTTACCAAAGGGCTGGACTCGTTAGGCAACGCGTAATCCCTGCTTCACAACCATGGAGCGGAGTCGGCTGTCCTGCTCGACTCCGCCTCGCGTGGTTTTCTGCGTGAAGACCTTCGTTGAAAAACATTCACCTCATTTCTCCTGACTGGACGCGGGACGATCTCGTCCAGGAGACGAATCGCATCTTCGACGTCTGCGACGGCTGTCGCCGGTGCTTCAACCTCTGTCCTTCCTTCAACACGCTGTTGGACCGGATCGACGAGTACGACAGCGACGTCTCCCGCCTGATTGCCGCGGATTACGAACAAGTCGAGAAGGAATGTTATTACTGCAAACTCTGTTACAACCACTGCCCATACACGCCGCCTCATGACTACGGGATCGATTTCCCGCGTCTCATGGCCGCGTGGAAAAAACAACGGGTCAAGGAACAGGGCGCTTCCTGGCGCGATCGCCTGCTGATCAAAACGGACCTGATCGGAAAACTGGGAGGCCTGACCGCCGCGCTGAGCAACCGGGCGCTTTCGACGCCGTGGATCCGAAACCTGCTGGAACCGATCATCGGCCTGCACCGCGACCGCCGCGTGCTGGCTTTTTCTCGAGAAAATTTTCCCGCGTGGTGGCGTAAACGTGGCCCGGCGCTGCAACCCGAGGTTGCCAAACACAAAGTCGTGTTGTTCCCGAGTTGCATGGTGAACTATCAGGCCACCGATATCGGAAAAGCCACGGTGCAGGTCCTCGCCAGAAATAACGTGGAGGTCGTCGTGCCCGAAGGACAACGTTGTTGCAGCATGCCGTCCTTCGATCTTGGGGATACCGAGACCATGGTACAGACGGCCACGCACCATGCACGACTGTTTCTCCCGTATCTCGAACAGGGGTACGACCTCGTCGTCCCCACCCCCAGTTGCAGTCTCATGTTCAAACGGGAATATCCATATCTGGTGCCGACGCGCGACATGACGACACTGGCTGAACGCACGTTCGATGTTTGTGAGTATCTGATGCGGCTCAAGAAAGATGGGGCATTGTCCGTGGAGTTCACGCACGCGCCACGGGCGCATTGCGTACCAGGCACCCTGTCATTTGCGCGACCAGAACATCGGCTTCAAATCCAAGGAACTCATGGAACTCACGGGCGCCAAGGTCGAGGTGATTGAAAAATGTTCCGGCCACGACGGGTCCTGGGGCGCCAAGGTCGAATTTTTCGATCAGTCCATGAAGATCGCCAGGAAGGCCGTTCGCGCCGTTTCCGATTGCGAACCCGACATGGTCGCGTCGGATTGTCCTCTTTCGGCGCTGCAACTGGATCAGGCCGGGGCAACAGGGCCGGCTAACAGGACGCAACATCCCATTCAAATCGTTCGCGACGCGTACAACCTGCCCTCATGAACCGTCTGACCCAATCCGATCTCCTCTCCCACGCGGACTACGAGGCCCAACGCCCGGCGTTTCGACAAGAGATCATCGCCCTCAAAAAACGACGCCGGATCGAGATCGGCCCCCTGGTCACGCTGATCTTTGAGAATCGACGAACGCTCCTTTTTCAAGTGCAGGAAATGATTCGCGCCGAACGCATTTTCGAGCCGTCGAAAATTCAGGATGAGCTTGACGTGTACAACGCCCTGTTGCCCGAAACAGGAGAACTCAGCGCGACCGTGATGATCGAAATTACGACCCAGGAGCGCATCAAGGAGATCCTCGACTCGTTCCAGCATTTCGACCGGCCGGACACCCTGGCGCTGACCGTGCGTGATCAAGCCGTGTTTGCCGGCTTTGAGGCCGGTCACAGCAAGGAGGACAAAATCAGCGCGGTCCATTTTGTGCGGTTTGCGGTTCCCCCGTCCTTTGTGAGCGCGCTTGAAGATGATGGGGCTTCCGCCGGCATCCGGATTACCCATGAGAACTACCGCGCAGAGGCGAACGTCCCACCCGCCATGCGGGAAGAGTGGCTGAAAGACCTGCACGCCTGAATGTTTTTCATTTTTTTCCTTTGACAGAAATTGACAACCGCCGGGGGCGTGGTTATTATTCATTTGCAAGAGGAGAATGTTCTGGATTTTCGGGAATCCGGGAAAGACGAGACCTATTCATCTCATATGTGAGCAGGAGGGATTCATGGTTACGATCACCCCAATTGCGGAAGAAAAAATCAAAGAATTGATCCACGACGAAGAAGAGGAAGTCATCGGACTGCGGATCTACGTCAAGGGCGGCGGTTGCAGCGGCTATCAATATGGGATGTCCTTTGAATCCAAAATGGATGACGACGACACGGTAATTGAAAAAGGCGAGGTCAAAGTCATCGTGGATTCGCAAAGCGCTCCCATGCTGAGCGGCGCGGAAGTTGATTACGTCGACAGCCTGCAAGGCTCCGGGTTTGCGATCAAAAACCCGCAAGCGAAAAGCACGTGCGGTTGCGGCAGTTCCTTCAGCACCTGATCTCAGCCTCTTCGAGTTCAACAAGGCCAGGATTCCTGCCTCTCGGCGGAACTCCTGGCCTTTTTCTTACGAGCCTGTTTCCTTTCATGCGAGCATGGCACGATCGACCCTCACGAAACGGATAGAATTTTCCGCTTCCCACCGGTATTTCAACGCCGAGTGGGATGAGGAGCGTAACAGGCAGGTCTTTGGGCCCTGTTCCCAGGAGCATGGGCACAACTATCTGTTGGAAGTGACGCTTGGCGGGCAGGTCGATCCCGTGACGGGCATGATCATCAATCTGTACGACCTGAAAAACATCGTGACGGACGTACTCGAAGAGTTCGACCACAAGCACCTCAACTTCGATATGCCCTACTTTGAGCGGCTCGTGCCCACCACTGAAAATCTCGCTCTGGTGCTGTGGCGGAAATTCCGCGAGCGCCCCGAAACCCGGGACATCGCATCGATACGGCTGTGCGAAGAGAAAACCTGTGGGCCGAACTCTACCCGCCGAGCCACCCGGCGTCACCGGACAATGCGGAACCGGCCGAAGCCCTGCTGACCCGCCGGTATCCCCTGACAGTGAAGCGAAACGCCGATGCCTCCCACGTGGAAACGTGGCCCCTGTCCCTGACGTCACGGTTCGAGGCCCGATTGACCCCGTCACGGGTCGCGTGACGGATATCATGGCATTGGACGAGCGGGTTCGGGAACAGGTCATCAACAACTTGGCACGAACGAATGTGTCGGACCACCCGGAATTGGCCGGCCGGCCGGTTACCCTCTCCACCCTGGCCCAAATCCTCTGGCCCCGATTGCTCGATGTTGCCGATGCGCGTCTCGAACGACTCCGGCTCACCGATCATCACAACCTGACCCTGGATTATTGTCATGCCGACACCAGTCCGGACGCCGGCTGACGCTACGCTAACCCCATCTCCGATACCCGTTGCTAAGACGTGTCTAAAAAAAAAGGGGGGAGCCGGACCGGCCCCCCCCTCCCCATTGATCCACCCTCCGTTACTTGAAGGACGCCGGTGCGGCTTTGAGGCCTGCAGGGGGATAAGCCTCCACCTGGCGCAGGGCTTGACGACCCTCCGCCGAGCGGCAGAACCCGCTGGTCATTGGCAGGGAGTACCCTGAGGTACCCCCATTGACCTGATTGCGAATAGGGGTAGCCGGCCGTTGCTCCACACATAATCCCCGGCCAACGACCATTTTCCTCCGGCCGACGGCAGGAACACGTCCAAGCCTTCCGAACCGGCGAATTCCACGGTGCTGATCCATATCCGCGCCGGGAAGGAAGGGTTCAATGGGCCATTCATGTTTTTCCACCGTAAACATGCCGTTCTGTTCGCTACTGGCGCCGAACACGTGGATACGGACTTGATCTCCCGCGTGCGCTTCGATAATCGGCGTGACGGGATCCTGCGGACTCTCGACTTCGCAGGGTTGGAACATGCGCCCGAGCGAGCATCCCGCTTCTTCACGATACAGATACGGCTCCGCCCGGTAGTTTACCCCCGTCAACCCGGCCACGTTTTGTACGTACGGCATGAAGCTGGTGCCGATGATGTTGTCTTCATCCTGGAAATACAACGCCGCGTCACGATAGTTTGCGCGACCTTCATTCCCCGGAATGGTGCGATCAACGATGACGTCCGCCCTCCAGCTATTTTTCAGGGGAAATGTCTTTCCCCGGTCTTGGGGTCACGATACGTCGAGCCTTGGGGGCCGATAATGACCCCGCCGAACAACCCGTTCCGCGGATTCGTGGCGACGTTCCCCCAGTCCCACACCAGCGTTTGCCCTTCGCCGTTAAATGGATCGGCATAGTAGGTGTAGGTGCGGGACTTCCCGGGAGCCACGGTTTGATCTCCGGGGTTATTGCCGAGGTTGACCCCCTGGGAATCCTTCGGATCAAACGACAATCCAAAGGCCGAGAACGACGCCCGTCCCTCCTTGAGCTTATTCGTGAGCTTGACCTTGAGGCAATCGCCCACGTTGGCTCGAAGGGTCAACGGCATGGGTTGCGCCTCCCCGGACACCCGCTTGACGTCCTCCTCAAGCACGTAAATCTTGGCTTCCGGATTGCGCAGTTTGATCTTTCGCTCGAAGTCGACTTCAATGGCCTCCGGCGCATTGGAATTGAAACTCATGTCCGGATGATCCATCGCCACCACTTTTAACTGCTTCACCGGCGCATCCGATGGACACACCGGGAGCGGCTCCGGGATGCCTTCTCTGCCGTACGCCTTGTTGGGCAGCGGTTGAAGATCGGAGACCGGGGTATCCAACACTCTGATGAGACCCCACGCCCCTTCCGAGAACTTGGAATTCCGCCCGTTGAAGAACATGTAATCGCCCGGTCGATGGCGAGGGCCACCGGCTTCGGCAATCACAAGGTCATACCGTTCGGCGATCCCGACGTGCAGGGCATTCTTTCGATTGGCTTCCTCCGCGTATCGTTCCGACCAGAACGTATGCCCGGAGATCGTAAACACGTTGCTTTCGTTCATCGTGACATCCAGCAACCGGAACACGATGGCATCGCCCAGATACGCGCGCAGCATCGCCGTGCTCGGATCACCGTGCACGCGACTGCTGAATATCTTTGAAGGATCCGGGTCGTTCGCCAAACGCTGGGCAAACGGCTCGGCCCGGAAATTCAGTGCCCCTCCCGTGGTATGTGTCCCCTCCGTTGAGGAAGGGCCTGGGGGTCATTTTGATCGTCTCGTTGGGCGGCATCTGGAACGACACGGTGCGTCCCGCTTCCAACGCGACTTCCACCGGTTGCCCGGGAGGATTCCCGGCCGTTACCACGTTGACCGTATGCGGGACGGTGTCCATGATGTGCACCATCAATTCACGGAAACTGCCCGCGACGTCATGGCCGACCCGTTCCGTCGCATGAATATCCGCCACCGGGCCGGTCCTGATCCGTTTCCCCGTTTTGGGATCATGCCACGTGGAGTTGAACGGTTCGGCAATCATCGTGCCCACGGCGCCGTGCGGCCAGGTCGTGCCGCCAAAGGCGTGGTCGTGCCAGAACACGCTACCCACGTCCGCATCCACCCAGAACCGTTGCCGGACGTATTCCACCGTGACGATGTCGCCGGCCGGATGCGCATGTTCCAGCGGGGCGTCAAACGTGAGGGTCTTGTCGCCGATCGCGGCGATCCGCAACACTTCCTTCCCCTCCACGTTGTCCGCTCCCACCAAAATGGGAATGCCCACGTGATATTGCCCGGCGTTCGTCACGTGAATGGTCTTGTCGCCCATCTTCGCCGCCTTGGTGATTTTGGCGTTCATCGGCACCGGCAACCCCTTCTCGGTATCCTTCGTAAACTGCGTAAAGGGCCGCATCGATTGCTCGTACGACATACCGGAAATCACGCCGTCGGAGGCCTGGTTGTCAAACTGGAAAAAATGGAAATGCGTGTTGATCTTGGATGACTGGAAATTGGT
This sequence comes from Nitrospirales bacterium, assembly GCA_965204475.1. GTDB lineage: Bacteria > Nitrospirota > Nitrospiria > Nitrospirales > UBA8639 > Bin75. The sequence goes on along the minus strand of OZ241988.1, from coordinate 38,162 downwards.
GAAGTCGTCATCCAACCACTCGCTGGTCAGCGTCCAATCGATACAATCGTACACGTTCGCTCGAACGACCAGCGGGAACTTCTTGTCGTTGTCGGCTCGAACGTCCGCCTCTTCTTCATGAACCACGTAGAGCAGCCCGTTGGGATCAACGATGGCCGGCTCCTTGCCCTGTGCCGCGGACAATTCAATCGGCAGTTTGATGAAATGAATGTTGTAATCCTGAGACCCCGCCCGGTCCGGACACAGGCTCCAGTTCCCGTTTTCTCCAGGCTCGGCCGGTCCCACCGACCGCGTACCGTCGTCGTTGAGTCGGATCATCTCCAACCACGGGGCCGGATTATGATCGTTGGAAAACGGCGCGCGTTTTCCAAAATGCGGCGTCAACCAGGGCCACGCCACCTTCCCGGTCGCCGGCTCGAACCAGATGGGACGCCGTTTTCCGGGTTCATAGCCTTGCCATTCGGGCTGATACTTCGGATTGTCGCCGATGGAGGGTTCCTTTTCACTCATCGCGCGATTTCCATTCCACACCCAATCGACAACCGTGGCATCATAGGCCTTGAGCTGACCGAGTTCGTCGTCCTGATGGCCCGGTTTGCCTTGGTTGCTGAGCTGCATGGACACCCAGTCTTTCAGCGTGACCACCGGAGGGTCGGCTTTCCAATTGGTCTTGCCGCCGTCCACGATCCTGAATTGACTGCCGAACCAATTCACGGTCGTTCCGACCAATTGATCCGACGTCACGGGCTTGCTGATCCGTCCAATCCGGTCCGGCAATTCCCGCAACGGCGCCATCACGTCATTCTGGATCCCGGGAACCTGCAGGGTGTTGTAGACTCTCCAATACCCCCACATGCCCGCGACGTAGTGATGGGCCACGTGGCAGTGGAACAGGAAGTCCCCCGCCAGCCATTGACACAACCCGGACCCGCATTCCGTTTCCAGATCCAGGGCCTCTGACGGTCCGATCACTTCCACGTCCACGCGATCGGATTTGGTGCGAACGATCGGATACTTCACGGGCCCGTTCTGGCCGGTGCTCCACATGGGCATTTGGGTGGCCCGCGGGCTGCGCTGCCAACGAATGGATCCACCATGCGGATGGTGGGAATGGAACACTTCCGATCCGCCGTGCACGATGCGGAACTTCGCGGGGTCCCCCAGATAACTTCGCGGAATCGTCGGGGCCGCATCGCCGAACGTATACGAGCTGTATGCCATGGATTCATCTTCGAACCCGAAATATTCGTGTTGCACGTGCATGTTGTTGATGCCGAACGGTTCGCTGCGATAATTCAAGGCACGCGCGCCGGGACGATAGGCGTCCGTCAGCGGATCACGTTGAGGCAGAAAGTCGCCGTGCTTGTTCACCGGACGAAACGCTTCATCACCCACCTCATGATAAATCAACACGAACTCGCGAAAATCCGGACCCGTGCCGTTCTTGATCATCGTCTGCCACCCGCTTCGGTCTTTCGTGGCGGGACCCGTTCCCAACGGATCGTAGTACTCCGACCCGCGCGGCTCGACGACAAACACCCCGAACAATCCCATGACCGTCAGTTCCCGGTCATTGCTGTACGTATGGAATTGCCGCCCTCCCTCCTGGGTTTTCGGATGGATGTACCATTCCATTTCGATGGCCTCTCCGACGCAATCCTTTTCGCAATCTTCGGAAGGACCGGCCGCCACCGAATCGGGATTGGTCGTGGTCGCCGGTTGCCCGGTTTTACTCATGACCATGTCGGACCCGTTGATGTGGAGGCTCACCTCCTCGCCGAATTCCAGCGCGTTCCGCAGCGTGATTCGCACGCAATCGCCCTGGTTGCCGCGAATCACCAAGGGCTGAATCCATTGATCCTGGACCCCGTTTTTCACGCCACCGGGATCATGATGGCCTTCTTTCTCCCGAGCCGCCGCGTTCTTCGCTTCTTCTTCACGAATGTTGGGAATGTCTTCGGTCAGGGCGTACATGTACCCGGGATAGAAATCCAGCCATTGATTCAAGGTGATCTCCACGTTGACGGCGGAGACGTCATAGTGCCTCACCGGCGCGGTTTTGGGGCACAATCCTCCCTTCATCGAAACCGGCTCGACGTCGGAATTGGAGGCCAGCAACCCGTTGGCCGGCCCGGCCCCGTACTGGTGCATCATCGACATGGTATTAAAGGCGCCTGACGCGTCGCCTTTATGCTGCATGTCTGTTTGCATCTGCTGCATCAAACGCTGATGTTGCAACTCAACCAGAGCTGCACGCTCAGCGCGTCCTTCCACTGCGTTTTCCATGATGGTTTGGCCTTTGAGCCGTTCAGCCCACCCCGGTGACTGGGACGACACGGACACCTGATGGACAGAAGGAGGCGCCTCCGCATCGGCCGGCGCGTGCAAGCCGAATAGCATGGCTCCTCCCCAAACCGCCAAGGCCGCCGTTACCGTGAATATGAAACGTGCCGCGTAACACATCGTTCGGCCTCCTTACACATTTGGATGAATAAAAACTGCATTCCCTCACAGTTGGATACAGGTGTGCCGGAGCACTTGACAGGAATGATTTGCAAGGATGATGCCTCAAGATATTTTTCGAGGCGCTTCATGTAACCCGCTGAATGTAAAGGGAACCGGCTGAATGAATGGGATCGTACTTGTGGCCAAAAGCATCAGCCACAAAAACGGGGTGTGGCAGGAAAGGACATCCGTGACCCGGGACTCAACGGCTGAATCCGGGAAACGGAAGCACACGGCTAAGAGGGCGCGGGCCGTATCTGATGCACGGGCAGGTCAATATGAAACGTCGTGCCCCGGCCGGGTTCGCTGTCCACCGCAATGGACCCCTGATGTTCCTCGATAATGCCGTGAACAACCGTGAGTCCCAACCCTGTCCCTTCCCCCACTTCTTTGGTGGAGAAAAAGGGGGTGAAGAGTTTCGGAACGTGGTCAGAGGGAATACCGCATCCCGTATCGGAGACCGACAGACGCACGTGATCGTTGCGACAACGAAGGCTGAGAGAAAGGAGCCCTCCCCCGGGCATCGCCTGAATGGCATTGACGATTAAATTCAAAAGGACTTGACCCATCCGATCCCGGTCGGCCGACACGTCGGGACAGTCCGGTTCCAAGTCCACCTCAAACCGGATTCCCCGCTTATCCAACCGTTCCTGAATCACGTCTGCGATATCCTGCACCACCAGCGACATGGCGAGCGGACAGCGTTCAATGGGGTGTTGCCTGGCAAAACTCAACAACTGATTCATGATTTTCGTGATCCGTTCGACCTGCGTCACAATGGTGGTCAACCCTTTCTTGGTCGATTCATCCGACGTCTTCCGTATCAAGTACTCGGCTCGTCCAAGGATCACGTTCATGGGCGTTCCGATTTCATGAGCCATGCCCGCGGCCAGCGTCCCCAATTCAGCCAATCGTTCGGCCTGACGGAGTTGGCTTTCCAATCCCTTCCGTTCCGTGATATCCCGGAGGATCACGGTAAAAAATCGTTGTTTGCCTTTCTTGAATTGAGAAATCGAAGCCTCGATGGGAAATTCTTCTCCATTGGACCGCAAGCCCGATACCGCCCCCAGGGCACCCATCCGCCGATCGGTAACTTGGGTTTCCCCAAAACTCTGCACGTGTTGACGGTGATTGGCGCGAAACCGCTCCGGAAGAAACCGGTCGACCGGTTTCCCCATGGCATCCTTGGCTGAACAGCCGAACATGGTTTCCGCGGCCGTGTTGAATTGCACGACGCGTTGTTCATCGTTAATGGTGATGATGGCATCCATGGCCGACTGAATGATGCCGGCCAGTTGCCGTTCGACGATTCGCAACCCTTTTGAAGTCCGCTGATGGATGCCTTTCTGAGATCGAAGCTGGGCGAGTTCGCGTCGAAGGGTTTCGATTTCTTTGACAAGTTGGGCTTTGGAGGGGAGAGGCGCCATGCGATGCTCCAAATGGATTCTTCAGGTAGCCGGTCGCTCCATTTCTCCCAATTTCCTGTAGAGGGTCTTGCGGTCGATTCCCAGGATCTGCGCCGCTTGCAGTTTGTTGCCTCGAGTCTTCTCCAAAATTCTTTTGATGTACATACGCTCGACTTCTTCCATCGAAAGCGACCGTTCGATCCCCTCCTCGATCAGCCGCCCTTCTCCGTTCGCCTCGCGAATGGTGGCGGGCAACGCCTCCACGGTCACGATATCTCCGGGGGCCAAGGTGACGGCGCGCTCGATCACGTTTTCCAACTCCCGCACGTTGCCGGGCCAATGGTAATCGATCAACAACCCGAGTGCCGATTCGGCGATTCCCGCAGGTTGCTTGCCCGTTGCGCTTGCCATCTTGTGAAGCAACATGTTGCACAGCAGAGGGATATCCTCTTTGCGTTCCCGCAGGGGAGGAAGCCGAATTTCAATGACGTTCAGACGGTAGTACAAATCTTCCCGAAACCGTTTGGCTTCCACTTCCTCCGCCAACACCAAATTCGTGGCCGCGATGATCCGGACGTTGACGGGGATGGATTGCGTCGCGCCCACCCGGCGAATTTCCCGTTCCTGGACGGCCCGCAATAATTTCGCCTGCAACAGCATCGGCATTTCACTGATCTCATCCAAAAACAACGTGCCTTTTTGAGCCTCTTCGAACAATCCGTGTTTATCGGATTTGGCATCCGTAAAAGCCCCTTTCACGTGCCCGAACAATTCGCTTTCCAGAAGCTGTTCGGGAATCGCCGCGCAATTCACCGGAATGAAGGGCGCATCCTTGCGGCTACTGTTAAAATGAATGGCCTTGGCCACCAACTCTTTTCCCGTTCCGCTTTCGCCGGTAATGAGAATATTCGCCTGGGAGTCGGCCACGCGACGAATGAGAGCGAAGACTTCCCGCATGGGTTTGCTTTTCCCGATAATCTGATCAAAGGCATACTCCCGATTGACCTGTCTCCGCAGGTGCGCCACTTCCCGGCGAAGAGACGCCTCACGGAGTGCTTTCTCAACCGTCACCAACAGTTCATCCGTCTTGATGGGTTTTGTCAGATAATCGAAGGCGCCCTGTTTCATCGCATCGACAGCCGATTCTACGGTGCCGAAAGCCGTCATCATGATGGTGTTACAGGCGGGATGGTGTTGCACCAACTCGTGCAGGAGTTCGGCTCCATCTATTCCCTTCATCCGGAGATCAGTCAGTACGACCAGATATTCGTCATTCTCCAGATGGTCAAGGGCTTCCCGCCCCTCTCGCGCGACGGCGACCTGATAGCCGTGATCTTCCAATATATCTTTGAGAAGATCCTGCATTTCCTGGTCGTCATCAACAATCAGAATAGAATTGGTATGTACTGCCATAGGCCACCTGCATGCTTTGTGACTGGACAATTTTACACATTATGTAGAGATTTGGGACGAAAAATTCAATATGCGTCAAATTTCCACAACGACACGGAGCCTTGCTTCGCTTAATATAAGCGGAATCTCGCAGTTGATACTGTTTCGGGGCGAAGGGCGAAGGTTCAGGAATCGGGCAGGTATTGCTTGATGAGGGCGAGCAGTTCGTCTTCTTCGACTTTGCCTTCGCGGGTCAGCAGGAGCGTCCCTCGAGAATAGAGATGCGTGGTGGGGTAGGTTTCAAACCGGTGCTGTTTTTTGATTTCCCGGCACCGGCCCGGCACGTGCATCTTGGCTTTTCCGACGCGAACGGTTGGAAGCTTGCGGGCGACTTCCGCCAGGATGGGATCGTAGGCCGCACAGGGTTCGCAGGCGGCGATGCCGTAGGCCACCACGGTCGCTTGCGCCCCTTTGAATTCTTCGTAATTCTCGTCCGTGACGTTTTCTACGGTTCCGGCCATCCTGTCCTCCTCGTCAAAAACAAGGGGGATCCCCTGTTCGTGGAATCCCCCTTTGAACGTGCCTCGACGCTGCCGCGCAGGGACAACCCCCTGTGGTTGTCCTACAACGCTTTCAATGCGTCCAGAATTTCCTTGTCATCCCGCGCCGTTTTGATTTCCTGCACTTTGACGTAGGCCACCTTGCCATCCTTGCCCACGATCACCGTGGCCCGTTTGGAACAATTGAGATCCGGGAAATACAAGCCATACGCTTTGCAGACCTCGCGGTGCATATCGGCCAACAGGGTGTGTTTCAGGTCGAGCGAGTCGGCCCAGGCTTTGTGCGAAAAAAAACTGTCCGCGCTGATACCGAGCAGTTCGGCATTGGCATCGGAAAAGCTCGGGAAGTCGTCCGTCAAACATTTGTTTTCATTCGTACAGACCGGACTCCAATCGAGTGGGTAAAAGGCCAGAACCACGTTCTTTTGACCTTTAAAACTGGCTAACGAGACTTCGTTGCCATCCTGATTCTTCAGGGTGAAATCGGGAGCAACATCGCCCACTTTTATTTCTGGAGCAACATCAGACATGAAACAGCCTCCTTCTTGAATTCGTGATGGATGATGGAAATAGATGGAACGTAAAACTTTTCATTTGCAGGACATTTTTCGTAGCACGCTATTTCAAAGTTTGTCAACCAGGCCAAAAGCCCAAGGACCAAGACCGATAGAACGACGCCAGGCTCGCTGCAGTAACCGCTACTTCGGACGCCGTTGCCGGAAAATGGCGGCCAGAGGCTTGTCTTTTGCGTCAACCAGGGGTATCGTCTTCATATAAGCCTTATCCACTAGAGAACCGACCCCTGATCATGCGCTCGTTGCTGTCTCATTATCTGTCCGCTACGGAACCCCGCCGTCTGACGCAACGCCTCCTGTGGCCGGTCCTGATTGCCGGTGGACTGGCTGTCGGGGGAACGGCGGCGGTGGCCTGGCATATGACGACCGGACTGCCCTCGCTGGGAGGACTCCGGGATTACCAGCCGAGCCTGATTACCAAGATCAAGGCGGATAACCGCCAGGTCATCGGCCAATTCTACGTGGAACGCAGAATTCTCACCCCCCTTCGAGACGTGCCCCAGCATTTGATCGACGCCGTGATCGCCGTTGAAGATACCCGATTTTTCGAGCACCCGGGGTTGGACGTCTGGGGCATTTTTCGGGCCGCCTGGACGAATTTCAAACGCGGGGGAAAAGTCGAAGGCGCCAGTACGATCACCCAACAACTGGCCAGATCCTTGTTCCTGACCCCGGAACGGACCTTCCAGCGCAAAATACGGGAACTCTTCCTTGCCCTGAAAATGGAATTTATTCTGACGAAGGAACAAATTCTCGAAATGTACCTCAACCAGATCTACTTCGGTCATGGGGCCTATGGGGTCGGCACCGCGTCCCTAACGTATTTCGGGAAAACGTTATCCGAATTGCAACTGCCCGAGTCGGCATTTCTCGCGGGACTGCTGAAAGCCCCCAATACCTATTCCCCCTACAAAAACTACAATCTGGCGAAAAAACGCCAGGAACACGTGTTGGGACGCATGGTCCAGGCCGGCTTTCTGACGGAGCCCCTCGCCCGGGCGGCGAGCGGGACCTCGCTGGACTTTGTTCGTTTATCCATTGAACGCGTTGCCCCGTATTTTCTCGAAGACGTCCGCCAACACCTGGTCAACGAATACGGAGAGGCCATGGCGTATAAAGGCGGGCTCCAGGTTTCCACCACCTTGAACATTGGGATGCAACACCTGGCCGATGAGGCTATCCGAAGGGGACTGCGCGCACTCGATAAACGACAGGGCTGGCGCGGGCCACTCCGTCATGAGGAGCCGCCGGCCACGCTTCCCGAAGAACCACCCTCGGCCTTTCCTGCGTTTGGGGAAATTTTGGAAGGCCACGTCGTGGCCGTCTCCGAAGAGAAGGTGACGGTCCTGGCGCATGACCTGGTCGGCACCATCGCCTTACCGGATATGCTCTGGGCTGAACGCCGGCTCTCCGAAGGCGAGTCCGTGATCGACGCGGTGGTGACGCCCATTGTCTCGGCCAAGCAATTGGTCGAACCGGGAGACGTGATTGAAGTCTCGCTGAAATCGACCGCCAACGACACGATCCGGTTCCGGCTGGATCAGACTCCCCTGGTCGAAGGCGCACTCATTGCGATCGATCCCAGGACCGGCGCGGTTCGGGCGATGGTCGGCGGGTACGAGTTTGAACGAAGTCAATTCAACCGCGCCTTGTTGGCCATCCGGCAACCGGGGTCCGCGTTTAAACCGATCATTTATGCCACGGCCATCAAGCAAGGGCTGACGCCCGCCACGCTTGTTCTCGATGCGCCCGTGGTCTACGAAGAGGAAGAACCCGGAAAAACCTGGAAGCCGGAAAATTATGAAAAACGCTTTTTCGGCCCGATTACCCTGCGAGAAGCCTTACGCCATTCCCGCAACGCGGCGACGGTCCGCCTGCTCGAACAGATCGGCGTTTCGCGCGTCATCAATTTTTCACGCGCACTCGGTATTCGAAGCCCATTAAGCCCGGACCTGTCCTTGGCACTCGGCTCTTCGGGATTGACGCTTCAAGAACTCACCGCGACGTATGGAGTGTTTGCCAACCAGGGACTTGCCTTGGAACCCTACACGATTTCCCTGATTAGAGATCAGCATGACCACATCCTGGAGCAACACGTGTTCGAACCCAGCCAAGTGGTCTCCAAAGAAACCGCCTATCTGATTACACACATGATGATGGACGTCATTCAAAGTGGAACGGGCAGGCGCGCCCGGTCGATTGGACGTCCCTTGGCCGGCAAAACCGGCACGACCAACAGCTACCGCGACGCGTGGTTCATCGGCTACGCGCCGAATCTCGTGACCGGCGTCTGGGTAGGCTTCGACAGCGTGGAGACACTCGGAAAAGTGGAGTCCGGTGCCCATGCCGCCCTCCCCATCTGGACAGACTTCATGGCGAAGGCCCTCAAACTGCTCCCCGTGCAAACCTTCCTGGTTCCGGAAGGGATCCAGTTCGCCGAGATCGATCAGCAAACCGGGTCACTTGTCGACGAGCCCTCACAAGGCACGACAACGGAAGTCTTTGCAGACGGGACGATTCCCCAACATCCTGTTCGCCAACCGACCGATCCTTTGGATTTTTACGAATTCGATCAACTCGACCCGGCCGAAAAAACCTTTGTTGAATGAGAGCGGGGCAGCACCGCTGTCGGGTTACGCTACGCTAACCCGACCTACGGTCTCAGGGCGAGGGCTTCGTTATTGCGCGTCCTGGTATTCTTCGTGCCAGGCCATTTGGATGGCTTCGAGTTTTTTTTCGTTGGAACCCTTGGGGTCATCCGTAAATTCCGGCCAGGCCACGACCCAGGCGTGCAGGTCGGTGAAGCGGACCGTCAGCGGGTCGAGATCAGGGTGTTCTTCGTGAAGCCGAATTGCGATGTCTTCGGCCATATCCCACGTCAATTCTTGAGACATGTGGCGCTCCTGCGTCGCGGCACGGTCAATCCGTGACTTCGGACAGTTTTTTGCTTTCGAGGGCTTCTTTGAGGGTGGCGTCCATCAACGCTTCGGCCAAGTGATGGGTCACTTTTTCCATATCGGCAATCCTGGCCCGGATCTGTCGATGATCCTCCTGCGTTGTGGCGACGCGCAGTTGCTCGATGGCGTGACGAATGGACTCGATTTCTTCGGCCGGGATCAGGTCCGCTCCCCGTTTCAGCGCCTTTTCGGTAGCCATCATGATGGCATCGGCTTCCGTCTTCGCCTCGATCACCTGACGCGCCTTGATGTCCTCCGCCGCGAATTGGAATGATTCCCGGATCATGGTTTCGACTTCGTCATCGGTCAGCCCGTAGGAGGGCTTGACTTGTACGGATTGCGATTCGCCGGTGCGGATATCGGACGCCGTGACGTTGAGAATGCCGTTCGCGTCGATCATGAACGTCACTTCAATGCGTGGCACGGCCGCGGGCAACGGAGGGACGTTGAGCTGAAACCGCGCCAGGCTCCTGTTGTCTTTCACCAGCTCGCGTTCGCCTTGCAATACGTGAATGTCCACGCCGGTTTGGCCGTCCACGTAGGTGGTGAACATTTCCTTGGCGCTCGTCGGGATGGTCGTGTTCCGGCGGATTAACGTGCTCATGACGTTGCCCATGGTTTCAATACCCAGGGACAGCGGGGTCACGTCAAGCAGGAGCATGTCCTTGTTCTCACCGGCCAGGATACCGGCCTGGACCGCGGCCCCGAGCGCCACGACTTCATCGGGGTTCAGGTCACAGTGGGGCGTCTTGTCGAACAGTTCCTCCACGCGTGATCGAATTACCGGCATCCGGGTGCTGCCGCCGACCAGGACCACTTCGTCGATTTGACCGGTCTCCAGGCCCGCGTCGCTCAACGCGTGACGACAGGGGGTCATGGTTTGTTCGACCAGGTCCAGGATCAAGGCTTCGAATTCATCACGCGACCACGTTCGTTCATAGGTGCCTTTTCCGTCGGGAAGGGAGACGGCCATGGTGGCCCCTGGCTCGTCCGACAAGCGGATTTTGGTTTTCTCGGCTTCGAGTCGCACGGTTTGCATCAGTTCCGGCGAATCTTCGACTTTGACGCCATGCCGGACGTCGATGTCCCGGATGACCGCGTCCACGAGCCGCCTGTCGAAATCGTCCCCGCCGAGATGCGTGTTCCCGTTGGTCGCCAGCACTTCGAAGATGCCGTCCTTGAGTTTCAGGATGGAGATATCGAAGGTCCCGCCTCCGAGGTCATAGACGGCGACGCACCCCTGCGTGTTCCGTTGCAGCCCATAGGCCAATGATGCCGCCGTGGGTTCATTGATGATCCGCAGCACTTCCAAACCGGCAATGAGGCCGGCGTCTTTCGTCGCTTGTCGCTGGCTGTCGTTGAAATAGGCCGGAACCGTAATGACGGCTTTGGTAATGTCCTCACCCAAGTGCGCTTCGGCCCGGAGCTTGAGTTCTTTTAAAATCATGGCGGAGACTTGCGGAGGGGAATAGGTTTTTTCTCCGACCTGGATGCGAATCACGCCGCCCTTTTCCTGCAAGGTGTACGGGAAGTATCTGAGTTCTTCCGCCACGTCCGCCACGGCTTTCCCCATGAATCGCTTGACGGAATAAATCGTGCGGGACGGATCGCGGACGAGATGTTCCTTGGCGGGGTCTCCGACCAGGAGGCCATTGTCCGTGAGGCCCACGATCGACGGAACTTTGGCTTGGCCGCGTGCTCCGGGGATGACCCGCGGGCCGTCACCGGCCATGTGCGCGACCAATGAATTCGTGGTTCCGAGGTCAATGCCGACGATCAGTGCCATATGTTCCTTCCGGAATCTCCCGTGGGGCTCGTCGCCGCCACCAGATCATTCACGATGTTCTTCACGTACGTACGGTTCGATAAAATTTCCTGCATGCCCGTAAGCACCGCGTCTTTTTGCGCTTGCACGGTGGCATCGCCTTCGGTTTCGGCAGGCAGAGCATCCCACCGGCTGAACTGTTCCCGCAAGCGGCTTTCCATTTCCGCCTTGCGCGCTTCGAGGGTCCGGCGGTCGGTCTGTAATTTTTCCAGCAGTTCCTGCCGGCGTTCGTCGGACTCCTCCGCGGACAGCGACCGGAATTCGTCCAGGTCCTCCTGTAACTCCAGGATTTCATCGAACAGGTCGGCCGGGGGAGAGGTCCGGATATCCTTGGCCGAGCCCGCTTCGAGGCGAATGAGATACTCGGCTCGCTGCACGGGGTCCTTCAACGTTCGATACGCCGTGTTCAATAACGCGGTGTTGCCGAGACTGATGGCTTGTTCCCCGTCGTCTTTCGTGGCGTAATAGTCGGGATGAAAGCTCCGGCTCAAGGCGTAGAAGGTTTCTTCCAGCGCCTGTTCGTCGAGGTTCAATTTGCGCGGCAGGTTAAGGCAGGTGAAATAGTCGAGTTCCTTGGACAGCGGCTGCACCTTGACGCAGCGGCCGCAGAAGTATTCGCCGGTCATTTCGGATTGACAATGCCAGCACATGCTCCGGGCCATCGGCAGATCGCGGGTCCGCCCTGAATCCGGTTGATGTGTGTGCTCGCTCATCCTTCCTCACTCGCACAACGGGCATGGTAGGAACTTCACCATGCCCGCCGTTTGCGCTTGTCACGCAAGCCCGTGCAGCGCGTTACGCCGAAAACGATTCTCCGCACCCGCAGGTCTTGGACGCGTTGGGATTGATGAATTTGAATCCCCCGCTGACCATGTCCTTTTGATAGTCAACCTGCATGCCTTCCAGGTAAATGGCGCTCTTGGCATCGACGATGACTTTCACGCCGCCCTGCTCGCACACGGTGTCGAACTCGCCGATTTTTTCGTCGAAGTTGATCGTATAACTCAACCCGGAACACCCGCCGCCCTTGACTCCCAGGCGCAGGCCGCCATCGGTCAGGTCCTGCACGTCCATGAGCCGTTTGACTTCGGCCACCGCGGCTTCCGTCAACGTGACGAGTGGGGTCTGCGTGGCCGGTGCGGTTTCCGTCGTTTGTGTCGTCTCCATCGCTTCACTCCTTGCCGCTTTGCGGATCAGGCGGGCGCGGCCGCTTCTTCGGTCGTGCCTTCGGTGTCCGCTTTCTTTTTGTAATCGTTCAACGCGGCTTTGATCGCATCTTCCGCCAACACGGAACAGTGGATTTTGACCGGGGGCAGGTTCAACTCCTGCACGATCTCGGTATTCTTGATCTCGCCGGCTTGATCCACGGTCTTGCCCTTCAACCACTCCGTGGCCAAACTGGAACTGGCAATAGCCGATCCGCACCCGAAGGTTTTGAATTTCGCGTCCACGATGGTGTCGTTTTCCACCTTGATCTGCAGTTTCATCACGTCGCCGCATTCGGGTGCCCCGACGATGCCGGTTCCCACGCCATCTTCGTCTTTCTTGAACGACCCCATGTTGCGCGGATTGTTGTAATGGTCGATGACTTTCTCACTGTATGCCATGACACCTTCCTCCTTCTCCCCGGAAATTTATAAAAACGGTATGTATTGCATGCTTGACTCAGTGTACCGCCCATTGGACCGATTTCAGATCAACGCCTTCCTTCGCCATTTCATAGAGGGGCGACATTTCACGAAGATGATTGACCGCCTTGATCATCCTATCGATAGTATATTCCACTTCTTCCGGCGTCGTAAACCGGCCGATGCCGAACCGGATGGATGAATGAGCCAAATCGGACCCGACGCCCAACGCCCGCAGCACGTATGACGGCTCAAGGGTGGCCGAGGTACAAGCCGATCCCGACGACAAGGCGATCTCTTTGACGCCCATCAACAAGGCTTCCCCTTCGACGTACGCAAAACTGATGTTCAGGTTCCCCGGGAGGCGCTCCGTCGGGTGGCCGTTGAGATAGACTTCTTCCAGGGCGGCCATGATGCCGTCTTGCAAACGGTCGCGCAGGGCCATCGTGCGAACGGATTCCTCCGGCATCTCCTGCGCGCACAACTCGATGGCTTTTCCGAAGCCGATCACGAGCGGCACCGGGAGCGTGCCCGACCGCATGCCGCGCTCGTGACCGCCGCCGTCAATCATCGGCGCCAACCGGACGCGCGGCGCCTTCCGTCGCACGTACAGCGCCCCGACGCCCTTGGGTCCGTAAATCTTGTGGGCGGTAAAGGCCATCAGGTCCACCCCCAGTTGCTGGACGTCCACCGGGATTTTCCCCACCCCTTGCGTGGCGTCGCAATGAAAGAGCACGCCTTTCTCCTTCGCGATCTTGCCGATCTCCGCGATGGGATGGATCGTGCCGATTTCATTGTTCGCCAGCATGATCGAAATCAAAATGGTTTTATCCGTGATGGCGTTCCGCACGTCGTCCGGATCGACCCGGCCCTCTTTATCAACGGGCAGGTAGGTCACCTTCACGCCTTTTTTCTCCAAGGACTTGGCCGCGTCGATCACCGCGCGGTGTTCGGTCGACGTGGTGATGACGTGATCACCCTTCTCCTTATACATTTCGACCACGCCCTTGAGCGCCAGATTGTCGGACTCGGTGGCTCCGCTCGTGAACACGATCTCCTTGGCGTCGGCGTTGATGAGGTTGGCAATGTGTTTGCGCGCCTGATCCACGCCCTCTTCGGCTTCCCACCCGAAGGAATGGTTCCGGCTCGCGGAATTGCCGAATTTTTCGGTGAAATACGGGAGCATCGCATCCACCACGCGCGGGTCGCAGGGCGTGGTCGAATGGTTGTCCATATAAATGGGTAACTTCATGATGGCACTCCTTGTGGCTTTAAAGATTCGACGAAAATCATGGGTGTTTCCTCAACCAGCAAATCTTCGATGGACATGCTGTTCAGCAATTGAAAGATACTTTCCTGGATTTTGAACAGCGGCGTTCGAATATTGCAGTGATTCATTTGCTCGCACTGGGAATGGTCGTTTTTTTCATGAGAACAATCCGTCAATCCCAAAGGACCCTCGATGGCTTCGAGCACTTGCGCCAGGGTGATGTCTTTGGGTTGACGCCCCAACGCGTAGCCGCCCTTGGGTCCGTTGTGGTGGCTTTCGATCAGTTGATGCCTTGCCAGGGTCTGAAGCACTTTCGCCAACAGTTCCACGGGGATGTTATGTTCTTCGGCAATTTCCTTGGTATTCACCACCCGGGGATGGCCATCGATGCCGCTTTGAACCGTGGCCATGTACTGAAGCGACAACAAGGCATAATCGGCTCTTTTCGAAAATTTCAGCATAACCTTCTCACAAAAAACGTGGAGTGGATGAGTCTCCGACCAAAACCATCGGATCAAATCCTAGCATTGACATTCCGTCCTAGTCAAGAGTATTCTAGTCGGAGATTGAAACAGTCGGAGATGCTGCCGGCAAGGCATCGGAATCGTTATCTTATTGAAAATACGTCGTAATTCGTTCTTTTTCCTTTCCACATACCAGGCAAAAAGGAGACCAGATGGGAGGCAGTAATCCATATATCGAACAAATCGAAGTCAAAACAGCCACGGCACCGTTCACCGTGACCTTTCGTATGCCGGACGAAACCCTTGAGGTTCCGGTTGATCCAGGCAAAATCCCGTATGGCCCGACCGGCCAGCCCGGCAGCCTGCTGGACATTGCGATGGGCGCGGGCCTCGACGTCGAACATGCCTGCGGCGGCGTCTGCGCCTGTTCGACCTGTCACGTGGTCGTGAAGGAAGGTCTGGATTCGTGCAACGAGGCCACGGACGACGAACTGGACCAGTTGGACGAAGCCCCCGCGATCACGCTGCAATCCCGCCTGGCCTGCCAATGCGTGCCCGACGGCTCAACCAACCTCGTCGTCGAAATCCCCGAATGGAACAAGAACCTGGTCAAGGAAGGGCACTAAACCACGGCCGGTCAGAGAGAAGATTCTTTCGGACCTACTCGAAAGCCGGTGGTCTTCGGTGACGATGCTGTTCACGCGGCGGTGTGAGCGCCTCCGTGCGCGCTTCCGGCGCGCGAAGAAAAGTTTGCAGTTTGGTACTATGTCTAGTACTATATGCGTCTTATGCGGGCGAAGCATCAACGCACCTTGGAGAGCCTGTTCAAGAAACCAACGCCCGCAGGCATCAGGTGGCCGGACATCGTCTCCATGCTGAAGGCGGCGGGCGTCGAGGTCTCTCAGCGGTCGGGGTCGCGCGTGCTGCTGAAGAAGGGAGCGGAACGGATCGTGATTCACCGGCCCCACCCTGAAACGGAGACCGGGAGAGCGACGGTGTGCGACATCGCCGCGTTTCTCGAAGCCATAGGAGTCAAGCCATGATGGAATACAAAGGATACGTGGCCGAGGTCGAATTCGACGAGTCGGTGGGGCGGCTTCACGGCCGGGTGGTCAACAGCGGCGCCTATCCGATCGCCACGTTTGAAGCCACCGACGTCGATGGGCTTCGACGCGAGTTCCGCCGATCCATCGACGAATACCTCGCTTCCTGTCGCGAGGACGGCGTCGAACCCGGAAAACCGTTTTCCGGCAAGCTCAACGTGCGGCTTGGCCCCGACCTGCACCAACGCGTGGCCCGCTTGGCGGCGGAGAGCGGCTTGAGCCTGAATGGCTGGATCAGGCAGACGCTGGAGAAAAGCGCGTCACGGTGAGCAACCCGCTCACGTGAAAGCCCCTCACCAAAGACGCTCGCCCACCGCCGGAACATCGCATCATCAAACAGGACATTCTCCTTCATGTGCAAACCGTAGGCCGGGTTAGCCGAAGGCGTAACCCGCCCCTCCTTCTGTCATTCCCGACTCCCCCTCTCTGTCATCCCCGACATTCTTAATCGGGAATCCGGCGTCGTTCTATTCCCCTCCTTTGTAAGGACGGGAACTTTTTCCGAAGAGGGAAAAGTTGGGGAGGTAGAGCTTGCGGCCATCATGGCGAACCCTGCTACATAGACGATTACCTCTACCCCACCTATCCTCCCCTTACAAAGGGGAGGAACCAGACCGCTCTACCCCACCTGCATTCCCTCTTCGGAAATGCGCCCACCTACAAAGGGGAGGTAGAAGCCTTCACACCCTCCCCTGCCCCGGCCAGATACAGTATTTGTACCATTCATTCTAAATCTTATTGACTGTTCGGTTTAAATTGAAGTATATTGCGGCCCGTTCCCGTGAATTTACCGTAACCTGTAGCCCTCGTTACCATTATCAGCAGACGAGCCTCCATCACGCATCCGGCGCTCGCCGCGGCCCTCCTGGCGGCGGTGGCCGTGTTCGCCTTGCCGTCCGTCGCGCTGGCGGAACTGAAGTTCGCCGGCACACTCCCGACCCGGACGTGCTCGTTGGTTGAGAACGCGGATAAATACTGCGAGTGGTTCTTGCTCGAGGCGACGGGCGGGACCGGCGACGTCATCTACTCGATCGAGAGCGATTCCGAGCCGGGGTTCGATTTCGACCCTGCCACGCGGAAGTTGTCCGTGACCGGGAAGAAGTCACTCCAGACGAAGGACGGCTGGCTCATCAAGTACAAAGCCCGGGACGACGACTCCAGCATCTTCGGGAATTTCCGCGTGAAGATTAACGGCTTGCCAATCGCGCACTTGCCCGCCAACCTGAATCTCACGGTCGGCGAGGCCCGCCCTGAGGGACAGCCACTGGCCGTCGCTACCGGCAACGGCGATCTGCAACTGGCTACGACTGTAGAGGGCTGGAACAGGCCGGTCACGGGAAATGCGGATTTCAGCTCGGTGCGCGAGCTCAAATTCGAGGTCGACAACGAGCGCGCGGCCGGCACGCCCACCGATGCCTACATCACGCTTTCCGGCACGCCGACGCAACCCGGGGAATACCACGTCACGCTCAGGCTGACGGACGGCGACAACGAGCAAGGACCCGAGTATACGTTCAACATATTCGTCAACGGCAAACCCAGCTTCGGCGATGCCCAGGTCCCCAACACGGTCTTCGCCATCGGCGAGCCCGGCGAGATCGCCCTCCCGGCACTCACGCTGGGCAACGGCAGACAGATAGACCACGCCCTCACTTGGACGGCGCTGCCCCGGTGGCTGAACCTCAACGATGGCGACCTGACAGCCATCAAGCTCCAGGGCACCCCGCAGGCCGGCGACGAAGCGGACGCGAAGTTCTACGAGATCACCGTGACGGACTACGAGTTCAACAGCCATTTCGGGCAGGATTCCGCGACGATCCGGTTCTGCTTCAGCGTGGGAGACGGCGCTCCCTGCGAGGTGGACTTCGGCGACGCCAGCGTGTCCGACCAGGTCTGGCCCGTGGGCACCAAAATCGATGAGATCACCCTGCCCGAGACGTTGCGCACGACCGGCGACCCGACCTATTCGCTTTCCTGCGCCGAAGACAGCCCGACCCCATGCGACGGCACGACCGGCCTTCCCCACGGCCTGGCGTTCAACCCCGCCGGCCGGACGCTCTCCGGCGCGCCCACGCAACACGGCGAATTCGCCATGGCCTACACGGCCACGGACGCGGCGGGCGCCAAAAAATCGCTCAACTTCCGCATCGAAGTGGACGGCGCGCCCAGCTTCCCGGACGTCCGGATCCCCAACACCGTCTTCGAGATCGGCAAGGAGGTCGAGATCCTCCTCCCTGAAGTCACGCCGGGCAACGGCGCGTGGGAAGACCACACGCTCTCCTGGAGCCCGGCCCTGCCCTTCTCCTGGCTGAATTTCGACAAAGCCGACCCGGCGGCCCTGAAGCTCAGCGGCACGGCGCCGGAGGGCAGCGAGTTGTTCGGGCAGGCGTACGAACTCACCGTGAGGGACGCCGCGGTCACCGGCCAGTCCCAAGGGACGCCGCCACGATCCGGGTCTGCTTCAGCGTGGGGACCGGCGATCCCTGCGCGGTGGTGAGCTTCGAGGGCGCCACCGTGTCCAAGCAGACCTACACGATGGGCCGGCGCATCTCGCCGCTGACCCTGCCGGAAGCGCGGCTCGGCACCGGCGAACTGACTTATTCGCTTTCCTGCGCCGCCGACAGCACGGACCCATGCGACAGCACGACCGGCTGGCCGCCCGGGCTCAAGTTCGACGACACCAGCCGGACGCTCTTCGGCGCGCCCACGGAAGAAGGCGACTTCAAGGTGACCTACACGGTCACCGACGAGGCGAACGCCGACAAATCGTTCACCTTCGAGATCCGGGTGAACGGCCCGCTTTTCTTCGGCGGCGACGCGGCGGCGGCCGGGTTCGACTTCACCAGGGGTATCCCTATCGACCCCGACAACACCGAAGCCCTCCCCGAGGCGAGCGGCGGCAGCGGCGTGAAGACCTACAGCGCCTCCGGGGTGCCCGCCGGCCTGGCGTTCAACAGCGAACACCGGACCCTGTCCGGCACGCCGGGGAAAGCCGGGACCTTCAAGCTGCTCCTGGAGGCGACGGACGAGGCCGGCACCAACTCCTCGGTCGAGATACCGGTCCGCGTGCACCAGCCGCCGTCGTTTAAGCCGACCGCTCTGAATCTGGGCTTTCCGGGCTCCGCCCAAGAGCTGCCGGCGGCAAATGGCGGCTCCGGCCCGCTGACGTATTCGCTCGCCTGCGCGTCGGGAAGTCCCACTTCGTGCGACGACGACGGCCTGCCCTCGGGCATTGACTTCGATAAAGAGACTCGCACGGTGTCCGGCTCGCTTGATGCAGCGGCGGGCCGCTACTACCTGGACCTGACGGCGACCGACCGCAGCGGCGCGACGGCCAGCCAGCACGTCGACCTGCTTGTCGCCAAAATCGAGATCAAGGCCCATGCCAACCAGGCTGACATGGGAAATGTCCACCCGAACAACCCGCCAGGCGCAGTGCCAAGACCGCTCCCGGACCTGACGATCCCGGTGCCCGAGGGGGAAAACGATCTGAACAACGTCCCCCGCTACACGTTGAGACTCCTCGCCCCGCCCAATCAAGGCGAGGAGGTCAGGATCGAACTGAGCGATCCTCCGTCCGGCGACCCCCACCTGCAATACTTCTACTCCAATAATCCAAAACAACCCACGAGGTTCATCTACGGCTCGAACTACAACCCCGAAAGCAGCTTGGAGATTATCCCCCTCTTCGCGGCGGAGGATGACGACGGAGACAACGGCACGGCCACGATCCGCCACACGGTGGCCAGCAACGACCCGGCCTACGACAACCTCACGTCGTTCGACGTGACCCTGGTGGAGATCGACAACGATCCCAGGGTCGAACTGTCGCTGGCCCCCGCCACGCTCGCCGAGGGCGCGGAGGAGACCACGGTCACGGTCACGGCCACGGTCAAGCCGCCCGCCGGGAACACGAGCATGGACAGCTTCTCGGACGATACCGTAATCGACCTTGAGTTGGGCGGCACCGCGAAAGCGGGGACGGATTACACCGTCAAGGCCCTGCCGTCGTCGATCACGATCCTCGCCACACAGACCACCGCCACGGCGGACTTCACGCTGACTCCCGTTCAGGACGAGTTGTATGAGGGCAACGAGACCGTCGAAGTGTCGGGCACCGCGGCCGCAGGACGGACGCCGTCGCCGGCCACGCTGACGATCATGGACAATGACCCGCCCCCCCTCTCCGCCGACTGCGGCAACGGAGCCGTCAGGGAGGGCGGCGACGGCCTGACCAGGTACGTCCTCTGCACCGTCACGCGGCATGACGGCAGGGGCAATCCCGTGGCCGAGGACAATGAAGTAACAGTTACGTACACCTCGTACACCCCGGACCCGGAAGGCGACCCCGAAGACGACCCGGTCGACGACACCGCCGCGACCCCCGGAGTGGACTACGAAAAGGTAGACGGAAAGGCCTTCAAAATCGACTTTGCCGCGAGCCCGCCTTTCAGTACGGTGACCGTCAAGATCTATGACGACGACAGCGGACAGCGGCAACGGGCTCCGTCCGGAGGGCAGGACCCCACCGACGAGGAGGGTCCAGCCGATCCGGACGCTTACCGCGGGACGGTGGCCTTCGGCGAGACGGCCTACTCCGTGACCGAGGGCGGGGCCGCAACGACCATCGCGGTGACGCTGGACCCGGCGCCGCCGGAGGACATCGCCATCCCGGTCCCCATCGCCGGGAAGGGCGGCCCGGGCGTGACCGCTGAGGATTGGCGGTTCGCCGTGGGCGAGGGAACCAACGATACCTGGAACGCCGCCACCCGCACGGCCACCGTGCAGTTCGCCGCGGGCGAGACCGAACGGACCATCGCCCTGGAGGCGCTGGACGACGAGGAGATCGAGGGCGACGAAACCCTCACCCTGCGGTTCCACGCGAACCGGCTGCCGGCCGGCGTCACGGTGGACCCGGAAGCCGCCGAGGCCGTGGTCACCCTGGTGGACGATGATCTCGCGGACCTCCGCGGCCGGGCCCTGGAACACGTGCTGGCGGCGTTCGGGCGCACGGTGGCCACGGACGCGGTGACCCTGCTCACGGGCCGCATGGCCGACGACGCCCCGGACACCGGCGCCCGCCTCACCCTGGGCGGACGCACGTTCACCCTGCGCAGCTTGTCCGGTTCCACGGAACCTGACGGGGCGCGTGACGACACCGCCGCGATGGCGTTCAATGCGGTCAATGCGTTCGATCCGCTCAACCCGCCTGATCCGCGAGGCCCGCCCGTCACCGCCGGACAATCGATCTCGCTCCGGCAACTCCTGAACGGGGCCTCCTTCCGTTACCGGCACGGCGACCCCGAGGACGGCCTGCTGACCCTCTGGGGCCAGGGCGGGACCGCCCGCTTCGAAGGCGGGGACGGGACGGACTTCTCCCTCGACGGCGAGGCCACCTCCGGCTGGCTCGGCCTGGACTGGCGGCAACACGGCACCGTCGCCGGCCTCTCCCTGGCCCAGTACCGGGGCGACGTGGGCTATGACTTCGCCGGGAACCAGGACGCCGGCGGCGAGGTGGACCTGGAACTGACCAGTTTGTTCCCCTACGCCCGGCTGTCCCTGGACAACGGCCTGGACCTGTGGGGGATCGCGGGCCTCGGCAAGGGCAACCTGACCCTCACGGACGGCTTCGGCGGGAATAGCACGGACCTCTCGATGCAGATGGCCGCGGCCGGGCTCCGGCGCGCCCTGACGCCGCTCGGCAGTGGCGTCACCCTCGCGGCCAAGGCCGACGGCTTCCTGGTGCGGATGGCGTCCGAGGCCCGGGGCCGTGATACCATCGCCTTTGCCGACGACCTGCCGTCCGTGGACGCCGCGGCCCAACGGCTCCGCCTGGCCCTGGAGGCGGGCTATACCCATACGCTGACCTCCGGCGCGGTCCTGCGCCCCACCGCGGAACTGGGCGCGCGGTATGACGGCGGCGACGCCGAAACCGGCGCCGGGCTCGACCTGGCGGGCGGGGTGCGGTATCAGAGCCCGTCGCGCCGGCTGCTGGTGGAAGGCCGCGGGCGCGTCTTGCTCGTGCACGCCGCCACCGGGTTCCGGGAATGGGCCGCCAGCGGGCTGGTGCGCCTGACGCCCGAGACCGGCGGCCAGGGCCTTTCGTTCAGCCTCCAACCGGCCTGGGGAGTGACGCAAACCGGGCCGGCCGCGCTCTGGAACGCGGCCCTCCCGACTGCGGCGAATACCCCGCGCGGCCGGGTGACCGCGGAACTCGGCTACGGGCTGCCCGCGTTCGGCGGGCGCGGCCTCCTGACCCCCTATGCGGGCACGGACCTGGCGCAGGGCACCGGGCGGACCTACCGCGTCGGAATCCGCAGCCTGCTTGGGGCGAACGCCACCCTCAGCCTGGAGGGGGCCCGCCGGGAGACCGGCCAGGGCCAGCCCGACACCCGCATCGGCCTGCAGGCCTCCTTCGTCTTCTGACGTCCTCCGCTCATACAGGCATACCGATCACACTCCCAACGCGGGCATGCCCTCATTCCTCGCCCGGTTTGGCCATGCGGTAGCCGACGCCGCGCTCGTTGAAGATGTAGGCGGGGCGCGCGGCGGCGTCGCCGAGCTTCGCGCGGAGCTGTTTCACGAAGGCGCGCACGCGCTCGGGGTCGATGAAGTCGCGGTTCCACACCTGGCGCAGCAGCGACTCCGACGTCACCACCTGCCCGGCGTTGACCGAGAGGATGCGCAGGATCTCGTACTCGGTGGCCGTGAGCGCCACCGCGCGCCCGTCCACCGTGACCCGGCGGCGCTCGTAGTCGATGGTGAGCGCGCCGAGCACGAACGGCTCGGCGCCCGCGCGGGCGCGCAGCGCCGCCTCGACCCGCGCGGTGAGTTCCGTCGCCGAGAAGGGCTTGACGATGTAGTCGGCGGCGCCGGCCTTGAAGGCGCGCGCGATGGTCTCGTCGCGGCCGTAGGCCGAGATGAAGATGACCGGCAGGTCGGAGAGCTCCGGGACCTCGGTCATCAGCTCGATGCCGCCGGTCCCGGGCAGCATGAGGTCGAGCAGCACGAGCTTGGGCTTCTCGCTGCGGATGAGGGCGGGGAGTTCGCCCGGCTCGGGGGTGACCAGCGCGGTGTAGCCCGCCTGCGTGAGCGCGTCGCGCACGGAGCGAAGCGTGTGCGGGTCGTCGTCCACGACGAGGATGCGCGGCTTCGCGGACGTCTCGCCGGGCGCGCGCGTGGCCGCCGGCCGGACCTTCGCGCCGCCGTCGCCGCCATCGGCCACCGGGAGCGTGAAGGTGAACCGCGAGCCCTGCCCGAGCCCGGCGCTCTCGGCGCGGATGCGGCCCCCGTGCGCCTCGACCAGCCCCTTGCAGATCGCCAGCCCCAGCCCGCTCGCCGTGGTCCCGTGCTCGGCGTCGCCCCCGGTGAGCGCGACGTGCTTGCGAAAGAGCTGGCCCAGCATCTCCGGCGGCACGCCCCGGCCCTCGTCGGAAACCGAGATTGCCACGTGCGCGCCGTCGCGCGCCGCCTCCACCCGGATGACCGAGGATTCCGGAGAGTGCCGGGCGGCGTTCGAGAGCAGGTTGTTCAGCACCTGCACGATGCGCTCGCGGTCGGCCATCACTTGGGGCAGTTCCGGCGGCAGGTCGATGCGAACGGCGTGCCGGGCGCCGCCGCTCAGGAACGTGCTCCGCGCCTGGTCCACGAGCGCGGCCACCTCCGAGGGCTCGGGAGCGACCGAGAGCGTCCCCGCCTCGATGCGCCCGGCGTCGAGGAGGTTGCCGATGAGCCCCTGCATGTGGTCGGCCTGCGCGTCGATGATCCGGAAGAACTGCTGCACCTCGGCCCGCGGCAAGGCGGGAGCCGCGCCGAGCACCGCAGCCGCCGAGCCCTTGATGGCCGCGAGCGGCGCGCGCAACTCGTGGCTCACCATGCCCAGGAACTCCGCCCGCAGCCGCTCGAGTTCCTCGACCGGCGCGAGATCCTGCATGGTGACGACCACCGAGACGATCTCGCCGTCCTCGCCGCGGATCGGGGTCACGTTGATGAGCGCCTTGAGGCTGCGCCCGTCGGGCACCGAGAGCACGATCTCCTCGGCGCGCATCGTCGTCGCCTCGCCGAGCGTGCGGAAGAGGGGGAACTTCGCGAGCTCGACCTCGCTGCCGTCGGCGAAGCGGCAGGTCAGCACCTCGAGCAGTTCCTCCAGGGGGCGGTCCCCGATGCGCAGGCCCTCGAAGATGCGCCGCACCTCGCGGTTGAACGACACCGGCCGGCCGGTCCTCGCGTCGAACACCACCACGCCGACCGGCGAGGTCTCGACCAGGGCTTCGAGGTCGGCCCGCGCGCGCTGCTCGGCGCTGTGGGCGCGCGCGTTGGCGATCGCGGCTGCCGCCTGAGACGCGAACACCATCAGCACCTCCTCGTCCTCGTCCGTGAACTCCGGCGCGCCCTCCTTCTCGGCGAGGAAGAAGTGGCCCACGTACACGTCCCGATGACGCATCGGGGTACCCAGGAAGGTGTTGGAGCGCATGAGGTCGGCGGAGAAACCGAGGGCGCGGACGTAGTCCGGCAGGTCGGCGAGGCGCACCGGCCCCGGCAGGTCGCGCAGGTGGGCGAACAGCCTTGGGCCGTCGGGCCACTCGGCGAACCGGCGCTTCTCCTCGGGGGTGAAGCCCGAGGTGATGAACTCGCGCACCTCACCCGTCTCGTCAACGGTGGTGATGATGCCGTAGCGCGCGGTGGCCAACACGCGGGCGGTGTCGGCCGCCTCCTGCAGCACGGTGGCGAGGTCGAGGCTGGCGTTGGTGCGCAGGATGGCCGCGCTCAACGCGGCGAAGCGCGCGCGGGCCGCCTGGAGCGCGCGGCGTGTGTCGTCGGGACCGTTCATCGGTCATCGCCTCCGTTCGGATCGGGCCCGAAGCCGGCCCGGGTCCGTGGCGTGGGTTAGGGCGCGGCGACCGATTCGGACACCGCGGGGGCAAGGGTAGCAGAGGTGGCCAGAAAAAGCCACACAAAACACATGCAATACCTCAAAAGCACACACTTGCCTCATGGACTATCGTGTAATTTTTGGCCCATTATGCGCGAATCCGCTCGATGATGGCGCGTGAGTAGGTTCCAGTAGTGGTGCGAAGCCGGTGCATGGGATTCAAGTCAAGCAAATTGCTTCGTCTCTTCGGTTGTAAGATCGCAAGTCAAGAAGGAGGGGACTTCCTGACGCCGCATGGACTCGGCCAGTCCTGCGGACCTCGCCATCGGGGGCTTCTCCTCCCGACAGGAGCCTTCGAGACGCGGGGGGCGCCGTCCGTGTCTCGAAGGTGGTGGGGGCCGGCCGGACCCTCTTCTGCATCAGGAGTCATTCATTGGGCCTGAACCCTATGAGGAGGAGCCGGAAAATGGAGTCCGGGACGCTGCCTGATAAGGAATCCCCATAGCGAAGTCATGAGCGAACAGCAGAAAGGAACAGATCTTGTGCGAAACCAACGAATGTTGATGGTCGTGATGGCGGGCTGGATCTTGGCCCTCAGCGGGTGTGGTGGAGGGTCGCTGCCGGACATTCCCATTCCCGAACTCACGCCCGTCCCGCAACCGTTCCGGGCGCAGACCAGTTTTGTCGATGGGGTCCTCAGCGTAACCGTCCCCACCCCGGACGGCCGGACCCGCACTCTCGATACCATCCGCGACTTTGAAGCCACGTACGGACGGTTCCTCCCCCGCTCCGCGCAACCCAATCACTCCAACCGCGAATGGTTTCTCGTGGACAACCACTACGACGGCAGGGTGTTCCTCTACGCCGTCGTCGATTGGGACGACACCGACCCGACCGACTACCTCGCGGCAGGGTGGTGGCTGACCTACCCGCCCGGCGTGCCCGCTTGGCGTGTCGAGACCGCCACGCGCGGGGTCTTTCTCGATGGCCCGGAACTCGATCCGGCCAATCCGCCCGACCTTCCCCTGACCGGTACGGCGACCTATGTCGGGGGGATGGGCGGCCTCTACACGTACCAATACGGCCGCAACTGGAGCGAGTTGGCCGATTCCGCCGAGATCGCGGAATTTCAGGGAACGGTATTGTTGACCGCCGACTTCGACCAAAACCGCCTCACCGGGTGCCTGGGGTGCGTGGAACCCATCGAGACCGCATTCGGTCGCCACCTCCATCCCGCCGTACCGTGGGACACTCCCGATCCGGCGGCGTCGCCGGCCGACTACGACCTGCACTTTGAAGCCTCGTTTGGCGCCAATGGGACCTTCGAAGATACCGCCATTACCGTGATGCATCCCGACCGCACCATCGCGGACTACGCCGGAACGTGGCAGGGCCAGTTCTCCAACGTGCCGGACGTGGACGGCAATCCCCGCCGCGTGGTCGGTTCGGCCGACGTGCACTTCGCCGAAGACGACGGCTCGCAGGGACGCTTTACGGGCATCTTCGATGCGCTGACTCCCGCCACGCTCACGCCGCCTGGCGGCAACGGGGTCAATCCGGAATGAAAAGAGAGGAAGAAGGCCAAAATCGAATGGCGCAATCTTTGGAGAGAGAGAATGCCACCCGGTTACGTTGTCGCCGGTTCGGACCGTGGCGGCTGAAACGAGCCGTCCGCCCCGCTCTCTCCGTTCAACCCTGTTTTGGTCGTTGCTTGTCCTGGTCGCCGTCTCCGTCGCCCTTGTCGGCGGGCTCACGCTCCTGCGGTGCTGCAAGTCCTGTTTCCTTGACGGGCAATGAACGATGAGCCGATGCCCGACATGTGCCCTGAAACAACGAGCCAAGGAGCAATCCACAAGCCTTATCAGGAGGTGTCCCATGTTCTCATTCATTCGTCTCAGTGTCCTGTGGTGTTGTGTCATGGTCCTGCTTGCCGCATGTGGCGGCGGGGGCGGCGGTGGGATCAACCCGCAAACGGCCTTCGGCGAGGCCGGGACGCCGCCACAATTTTCCTCCGCACCGTCCCGCCGGCCCATACACGACACCTTGCGGCAGAGCCCACCGGCCTTTGGCAGCGTGGCGATGAACCTGTATTCTCCGAACTTCGCGCCCGTCCGGAGCGTCGACACCACGTTTACGGGCGACCGCTTTACGTTATCGGTCCGGCGAACGAACGGCAGCGGCTTCACGCTGGACACCGACCGCCATTACGCCGAAGTGGTGTCCGATTCCACCACCAGGACCAATCAGGTCACAGAACGGCCGTTTGCGACGGGCTACATCGTCGATGTCAGCAGCACCCGGGTGGCGCTGGCCGGAGCGACCGTGGAATGGTCCAACTCCGATGTGACGGATTATCTCGCGGGTGGCTACTGGATGACCTTCGATGCGGAAGCCGGATCGGTCGATATGGGCGCGTTTATTGATGGGACGGACTATCCGGCGCCCCGCGACGCCGCGTATACGTTGCCCGTCACCGGCACCGCCACGTACAACGGCCGGGCCGGGGGCCTCTATGTGTTCAGTGCCGGCACGGATGCGCCAGTGTCCGGAGCCTTGGGAATCGGCGAATATGAAGGCCGGGCGACCCTGACGGCTGATTTTGAGACCATGCGGATCGGTGGGAAAGTCGATCAAGTGCAAGCCGGGGGCGGGTTGATTGAATTGCCCGACGGAACGCAGTACGTCAACGAGGTGTCGGCCACGGACATTGAAATGATTTTCCGGCCGGTGCCGATCAATTTAAACGGCACGTTTTTCGGGGACAATGTGGGCTTTACGAGTCAGGACTACAACATCGCCAACTCGTCGGGCTCCTGGGCAGGCCAATTCTCCACGGTCGAGGATGCGCAAGGGAATCCCCGCGCTGCGGCAGGAACCAATACCGGCTACCTGGAGACGGCGGGCGGGAGTCGAGCATTTTTTACCGGGGCCTTTTACGGGGCCACCGGGCGATTTGAGTAAGGGATCTCTCAAGCGGAAGCTAAGTGACAATTTCGGCCTCTTCTTTCCCCTCCTTTGTAAGGAGGGGCGAAGGGGAGGAACAGGACGCCCCTGCTTACCTCAATGTAGCACCCTGTCAGCGAATTACTGAACACTTACAATCCCCGGCTCGATCGGGGATCCGGCATCTTTGTCGTTGAACCCTGCGATCCCGGCGGCAGGCACTGTTGCCGTTCAACGCAAGAACGGCTATACTTTGGATATACGCTTCATCATGAGAGGAGGCAGGGTATGTTGACCAAGGTTCAGAAATGGGGAAACAGTCAGGGACTTCGGGTCACGAAGGCGCTTCTGAACGAAGCCCGGATTCACGTGGGTGACGAAGTGCAGGTCTCCGTCCGGAAGGGGCAGCTTATTGTTGAACCCGTGATCAAAGTGCGGGGGACACATGACCTGAAAAAGTTGGTAGCCAAAATGCCCAAAGGGTATCAGCCTGCAGAACAAGACTGGGGGCCACCCGCGGGCAGGGAGGTGTGGTAGGTGCCCGGATATGTTCCGGAAAAGGGGGACTTCGTCATTTTGACCTTCGATCCGCAGGCCGGACACGAACAAAGAGGGCGTCGCCCGGCACTGGTCGTCAGCAACACCCTGTTCAATCGCCATACGGGGCTGGCCATGGTGTGCCCCATCACCAAGACATTCAGGAATAATCCCTTTCATGTGGCCGTCCCCGACGAGTCGTCCCTGACGGGGTACATTATGGTCGAACAGATCAAGTCCGTTGATAGCGCAAAGCGACGGGCGAAGTTTGTCGAAAAAGCCCATGGATTCGTGCTTGACGAGGTTCTGAGCATCCTGGATGCCTGTCTCTATACTCCGCCGTAATCAAACATACAGTTTTTGCAGCTTCCGGCGCTCCGGGCCCGCCCGCCTCACAACCGGCGATACGATGTCTTGCCATCTGACCTGTTTAAGGACTATATTCAGTCTGAAAAGGGGGTGTCCAATGAAACTAACCAGCCGAATCAAACCGATCAGTTACCTCAAGGCTCACGCCGCAGAGATCGTTCGCACGCTGGGGGACAAGCGAGAACCCTTGTTCATCACCCAGAACGGCGAAGCGAAGGTCGTCATGCAGGATATTGACAGCTACGAACAGATGCAGGAGACCGTTGCCTTGCTCAAGATTCTTGCGCTGGGCGGCCGCCAGATCGAAGCCGGGCAGGTGCAACCCGCCGCCGATGTCGTCGCGGACCTTCGGAAGCGTCGAAAGGGTCGCTGATGTCCTGCCTGGTCCAGTTGACCGATGACGCCGCACGCGACTTGGAGGAAATCTGCGAATACATTGATCAACACGATGCACCCGACAGTGCGGATCACGTGCTCGAGCAGATCGAAAAGGCGTTCACCGGCCTTTCCGAATATCCCCAGCGCGGAAATTATCCGAAGGAATTGCTGGACCTTGGAATTCGAGAGTACCGCGAGATCTTCTTCAAGCCCTATCGCATCATCTACCGCGTGACGGGGAACAACGTCTCTGTGCTGGTGATTGCTGATGGACAACGCGACATGCGGACTCTGCTGGAGCGGCGCCTGCTGCAGACCTAGCCACTCGGTTAAGCGTTTGACTAATGTGCGGCATGCCGCATATTAAGGTGATGCGGGTCGATGACAACGAAACGAACCCAGGCGGGTCGAGAGGTGGAAGCGGCGCTCGGCGAGTGACGGGCGTCTTTCTTTCCGTATCGTGATGAACCTTCGCAATATCGCCATTGTCGCGCACGTCGACCACGGCAAGACCACGCTCGTGGACGCGATGCTGTGGCAGAGCGGGACGTTCCGCGAAAACCAGGACGTGGGTGAACGGATTCTGGATTCGATGGACCTCGAGCGCGAGAAGGGCATCACGATCATGGCGAAGAACACCGCCATTACCTACGGCGACGTGAAGATCAATATCGTCGACACGCCGGGTCACGCCGATTTCGGCGGTGAGGTCGAACGCACCCTGCGCATGGTCGACGGCGTCATGTTGCTCGTCGATGCCGCGGAAGGCCCGCTGCCCCAGACGCGATTCGTGCTGTCCAAGGCGCTCGAACTGGGACTGCCCCCGATCGTGGTGATCAACAAGATCGACCGTCACGACGCGCGTCCCTCGGAAGTCCTGAACGAAGTGTACGACCTGTTCATCGACCTGGACGCCACCGAGCGACAAATTGAATTTCCGGTGATCTACTCCATCGCCCGTGAAGGACGATGCACTCGATCACCCGACGGAGATCTCGGCGACTTGCAGCCGTTGTTCGAGATGATCATCGAACACATTCCGGCACCCTCCGGGGATCCGGACGACCCTCTCCAGATATTGGTCACCAACGTCGAGCCCGACGACTACCTCGGGCCGCTGGCGGTCGGCCGCGTCGTGGCCGGCACGGTCCGGAACCGGCAGGTGGTCACCTTATGCCGGCGTAACGGGGATCAGACTTCGGCCTCCGTGACGGAATTGTTCGTCTACAAAGGCCTTGGGCGAATCACGGTCTCCTCGGCGGGTCCCGGAGAGATCGTGGCGCTGGCGGGGATGAGCGGCATCGGGCTGGGAGAGAGCATCGCCGCCGGGGATGACCCCAAGCCGCTGCCCACGCTCAACGTGGACGAACCCACGTTGTCGATGGAGTTCTCCGTCAACGATTCCCCGTTCAGCGGAAAGGACGGCCGGTACGTCACCTCGCGCCACCTTCGGGAGCGATTGCTCAAAGAGGCGCAGCACAACCTCGCGATGCGGGTGGAGCCCACCGACTCTCCCGACCGCTTCCTGGTGTACGGCCGCGGAGAACTGCAGATGGCCATCCTGATCGAACAGATGCGGCGGGAAGGCTATGAATTTTCCGTCGGCATGCCGCGGGTGTTGACCCGCTCCGTTCGAGGCGCGACCCACGAACCTTACGAACAGGCGCTCATCGACGTGGCTGAAGAGTACATGGGAATGGTGGTTCAGAAACTCGGCACGCGCAGGGGCGTCATGGTCAAGATGGTGAACCACGGCTCGGGCAGGGTGCGTCTGGAGTTCGAAGTGCCCAGCCGCGGGTTGATCGGCTACCGGACCGAGTTCCTCACCGATACGAAAGGCACGGGCATCCTCACGCACATGTTCACGGAATACCGGCCCTGGGCGGGCGACATCGTCCATCGAACGACCGGCGCGCTGGTCGCCGATCGTACCGGCCGCGTCACCGGGTACTCGATGATCAACCTGCAGGTCAGAGGGCAACTGTTCGTCGAACCGGCCGACGTGGTGTACGGGGGCATGCTCGTCGGAGAGAACAGCCGCGACACGGACCTGGACGTGAATATCACGAAGGAGAAGAAGCAGACGAACATGCGCGCGGTTGGGTCCGATGCCTATGAAAAGATCGTCCCTCCCCTGCGCATGTCGTTGGAGCAGTCGATCGAGTTCATCCGGCACGATGAACTGATCGAGGTCACGCCGCAACATCTCCGGCTTCGAAAACGCCACCTCGACCAGAACGCAAGGAAGCAGCTAGCGGCCCGCCAAGCCACCGGAACCGACGCCGAAACCGACGAATAGCCACCCGGCACCGGCTTGACCCGGATTTCTCACCAGCCTCCGCTCCGGGCAAACGAGTCGGTCGTTGAAAACAGGAAGCCGGCAGCCGTTGGCCGGCGCTGCCATCCAGCATGTGATCATTGGC
Source organism: Nitrospirales bacterium (assembly GCA_965204475.1). Taxonomy (GTDB): domain Bacteria; phylum Nitrospirota; class Nitrospiria; order Nitrospirales; family UBA8639; genus Bin75. Next base: position 6,955 of record OZ241988.1, on the reverse strand, counting down.
GCCGCCTCGCAGAGCGTTGTGGTCGCCGGTTAAACGATTTCGTCGTCTGCATGGGGTGGATTGAGCGGGTTCTCCGTAGAGAAGTCGGCGTTGGCTTCATGTTCGGCAGAGTCGGCAGTTTCTTTTTCGGCCTTTTTGTTCGATTTGGCCTGTAAGCGCTCTGCTTTCTTTTTTGCCTTCGCCCGTTCACGTTCTTGGCGAGCGAATTTGTAATTGGGTTTGCGGGGCAAAGCAGGTCCTCATAAAGCAATGGAGCGGTTCTAGACCGCTCCGGAACCAATTCAGTTAGCGATTGAAAGATTATCCGCCGACATTTTTCCATCCTTGCCGGGAACGAGGTCAAAAGAAACCCGTTGCCCCTCATTGAGACTCGACAACCCGGCCTTTTCTACGGCGCTGATGTGCACAAAGGCGTCTTTCGAGCCGTCTTCAGGCTCGATAAAGCCGAAGCCCTTTGATGCATTGAACCATTTTACTGTACCGGTGGTCATGATTATTTCCTTTCACGATAGAGTGAATAAGCGAAGCGCCGCCGCACGCGGTGCTTCATGAAAACGTTCAGTCGGCCGGCAGACCGGCGACTCCTCCAAACAACCGCGCCAAGAAGGGCGGTCTTACCGCTCTCGACGCTGCTCTGCCTGACGTGCGGTACTCCATGCCTTGCGGGCAAACCGGCGGCCCAGGCTTCGCTCAATCTCACGCCATTTCCCCTCTTCGTCCGACGTGATGAACGTGACCGCCTCCCCGGAGCGGCCCATGCGGCCGGTCCGCCCGACCCGGTGCGTGAAGAGTTGTTCCGAATCCGGCAGGTCATAGTTGATGACTTGGCCAATGCCTTCAACGTCCAAGCCGCGAGCCGCCACATTGGTCGCCACCAAGATCGGCGCGGCGCCGGACCGGAAGTTCAGCATCACCCGCTCACGTGCGTTCTGGCTCAGATTGCCCTGGAGCGCGCCTACGGGATAGCCCAACGTGTCGAGCTTCTTTGCCAGCTTGGTGACGCCGTGCTTGGTTTTGCCGAAGACAATAACCGGAGCGTCGTCCCGCCGGTTCAACAGCGTCTTGAGGGCTTCGATCTTGTCGCTCTTCTGGATGGTATAGACCACGTGCTCCACCGTGGGCAGCGCGTGCAGGTCTGCATCCACCTTCACCGAGACGGGGTTGCGCAGGTATTTCTTGGCGGTCTTCGCCACCCACTCCGGCATGGTGGCGGAAAGAAGCGCCGTCTGCCGGCCGGAAGGCGTCCGGCTCAGGATAGCTTCAACGTCGCGGGCAAACCCCCGATCCAGCATTTCGTCCGCTTCATCCAGCACCAGGAAGCGTACGGACCTCAGGTCGAGTGTGCCCTGCCGCAGATGGTCCAGCGTACGGCCCGGCGTGCCGATGATGATCTGGGCTCCGTTCTTCAACGCCGTGTATTCCGGCCTCAACGACCGGCCGCCGTACAGTAATGTCACACGCAGCCCCTGTGCCGAGGCCAGGGCCTTCATGACTCCCGACACCTGGATTGCCAGTTCCCGGGTGGGCACCAGCACCAGCGCCTGGACCTGCCGGACCGACGGGTCACACTGCTCCGCCAGGGGTACGGCAAACGCCAGCGTCTTTCCGGACCCCGTGCGCGCCTGCCCGATCAAGTCTTGCCCCGCCAGGAGATGGGGAATGGACTGCTCTTGAATGGGCGTGGGCTCCGATATATTCATCCTGGAAATCGCCGCCCTGGTGGCACGAGCCAACGTCATTCCGGGAAACACGGCCTGGTAGCGCCGCGAACGGTTCGATGAACGTGAACGGATTGCTAAAGACTTGAAAGACATAGAGAACAAACTCCTTGGTTATTGGTTATGGGCATCCCTGCGAACCGCATGGGTCGTCGCCTGCCGGCAACTCCAAGGCGGTCAAACTTCTACGACTGTATCCGGGTCCGGGATCAGCAGGCGGATACAACCGTGCAGGAATGGCGAAAAGTGGTATTTCTCAAACGATCGATATTTCAAGGCCCGCGCCGTGCAGCAGGGCGTCGAGCGGGCGGCGACGGCTGTCGTCGCCGGCGAGGTTTACCTCCGGAAAACCCCGACGAGAATCACCCTTCGGGGTCTCGCTTGCATGAACACGCCGCTGGGTTGAGCGGCTATAAGATTGGCTCCCCGGGCAGGACTCGAACCTGCGACCAATCGGTTACGAGTTTCCCGGCATTTCTACCGGGCTCGGACTATCTCATCACCCGCCTGACGAATCAGGTGAGGGTGTCGGGCGCTTGTGAGGTCTTATTGGATTGGGTTCCTCAACCTCTAGTCTCTGCACGTTCTTGCCTACCCAAGACCCTTCGGCAAGCTTCGCTCAGGATTCCCTTTCCGAGTTCGCCCCGAACCCGGGGAAGGCTTCCCTGAATTCACCCGATTTTTCAACCACAGTTTCCTGTGGAAGCTGCAATCCGGCGTGCATTTCTCGCACGCCTCCCTTTACAGCCGACCGCTCTACCAACTGAGCTACCGAGGAACACGATCGTTGGCTTTTGTTTCCACAATGGTGGAAGTGATCATAACATAATCTTGAAATGGAGCAACAGATCCTTCTGAAAACGGTTGCATATACTAAAACTGAAAATCGTCGGAATCCTCTTCGCCTTCTTCGGCTTCCGCCGCGCCGCCTTCGGATAAGGCGACGTAGTGCCGCGCCCATGATAGATAGATGTTGGCGCTGTCTTTCATGGCATCGGCGCCGATGGTCAGTTTTTTGACGACGTCGGGGTCGCCGCCCATGACTTCCATTTCCTTGGCCCGGCTCTCCAACCGGTCGTGGAATCTGGTCATGCTCTGGTTGATCTCACCCATGAGTTCTCTGAGGTCTTCGCTCATGTCACACCCTCTATTCCTGCGAATCGCGTGGGGTTGCTATCGAGATAAAATAAAGCCCCGCGACAAAGGCGTCTGCCGCAGGGCCCTATGCCGATACCTGATGTGCGAAACTACCCTTGATAGGCTTGGCCCAAACCCGCGGATTCGCCGGCCTGGTCCATCAATTGTCCGTTGGCGCTGACCGCCACCATGTCGATGGCTTCATGTTTTGCCGCGTCGCAAACCACTTTGCACAACTCACAGCCCTTACAGCGATTGATATAGACTTCCGCCACCAATTTCTCGACGTTCAGGTCCAAGCAATTGGCCTCCGGGCAGTACATGATGCACAACCGGCACCCTTTTTTGGCGACACATTTTTCATCGATCACTTGCGCTACGTTATACATGAATCCCCGTCTTTCTTATTTATACCGCTGCAACGGCCAGTTCAATGTTATTCTTTTCCGCCCATTCCGACGCCATTTCGTATGACCGGACGACGGTTTCCAGGTTTTTCTTCAACAGCATTTCTTTCTTGGCGAATTTCTTCTTGATGGCTTCGTCCAGAGTGGCCGTTCCGCCGGACGCCACGAACTTTTTCCCGAACCGCTCTTGCAGCGCGCCGTCAAGCGCCTCCAGGGACACGCATTTGGTAATGCCGGCCACCGACCCGATCATGGTCATGTTCGTGGACAACTCCGTGCCGGCCACTTCCAACGCCACCTGGGTTCCTTTGATGTAAAACACCGCCACGTCCAGGTCCTTCAACCGCTTCACATCCTCATCCGACAACAGCGGCACGTCGGAATTGATGATGACGACGCCGTTTTCCTTGATGCCCGAGTAAAACGGCATGGTATAACTCTTGCCCATCGTCACGACTTGCGGATGAAACACTTCGATGACGTCGGGGAACACCAACTCCCCCCGGTCGTAGATCCGGCTCACGCCGATCCGGCAATAACTCTCGGCCGGCGCCATCCGCTTTTCGGCACCGAAAAATGGATTCGAGATCGCGAATTTACCATCACGAGACGCGGCCATGGCCAACACGTGCGCGGCCGTCACGGCACCCTGTCCTCCAAGACCCGACATGCGAATATTCAATCTCCGCTTGATCATGACGATGTCCCCTTTCCGTCGGGAGGGCTCAGGCCTGGCCCGCCAGTTGCTTTTTCGCGGCGGCCTTTCGTTCTTTCTCCTTCGCCGCCAGTTCGGTCAACAACTCTTTGGCTGTATCGCTGACGTATTCCTTATACGCAAAGCGTTCGGTCGGCTTTTCGGAGTCCCGCATTTCCTGTAGGCCTTCCATGCTGTTCTTCCCGATTTCCAGGATGCACGGGGTATAAAGCTGCAAATAGGTGGGGCCGATCTCGCGGGCCACGTGGATCGCGTTCTTGATGACCTTTTCAACCAGGTTCGGTTTGCTGACCGTACAATTCACCACGTAGTGGCAGCCGGACTCACGCGCGATTTCCGGCAATTTGACCTTTTCGAACGTTTTGCCTACCGGCGCCATCTTGGCCACGAACCCTTTTTGCATCAAGCCGCTCTCCTGACCGCCCGTATTGGCGTAGAGCTCGTTGTCAAAACAGATGGTCGTGAATTTCTCCTGGCGGAACCAGGCTTGCAGGGTCATATCCAGGCCGATATCCACCGTGGCTCCGTCACCCGCCAACACCACCACGTCCTTGACCTGTCCCGGGAACCGCACGCTGAGGGCGCGTTTGAGCCCGGAGGCAATCGCGTTCTGGTTGCCGAAAAGGGAGTGAATGTTGTGGACGCCCACGTGCGGGAAGACCAAGCTGGTGCATCCGGTGGACCCCACCATGACGGTATCTTCCGGGGCCGGCAACGATGCCAGGATGTACCGGAACGCCATGGACTCCGGGCACCCGGCGCACAAGGAATGCTCTTCAATCAATTCCTTCGAGGTACCGATATCCTTCCACCCGCGGCCATCCTTCCCATAGGTGGCGCGTTCCACCAGATCCTGGTACTCCTCGGGCATGATATCGAACATTTCCGGAGCTATCTTAATTCGTTCCTTGCTCATGGTCGCCTCCTAGCGCATATTCAGAAATTTCACGTTCATTCCGCATGCCTGGTTGACGGCAGTGACGGTCGCATGACGCGTCAGCTTCCCCGTCCGGCCAAGCTTTCGGATTTGATGCCTAAATGCTTTTTAATGTCGGCCGCGATGACTTCCGGCGGCATGGTCATACCTCCGCAGACGTGAGGACCGGCATACACGCGATCCGCGTCCGTAATCGTGGCCCGAATTTCTTTGGCGAGCCACCCCGTCACATTGAACTCCGGCACGATGATGTGCTTGGCATGCTTGGTGGCTTCCCGGATTTCATCTCCGGGCCATGGCCGAAGTACTTTAATTTTTACGATTCCCACCTCGATGCCATCCTCTGCCAAGAGGGACTGGGCTTCACGCCCTTGGGAAACCGCGGTGCCGGATGAGACAATCAAAATGTCGGCATCGGGCTTGTCCACTTCAATCAGGCCATCCAACCACCGGATGGCGTGCTTCCTGGACCGCTCCACCGCCGCCCAGACTTCCTGTTGCCAGCTTGCATGGGTGGCATAACTGATATAGTTGCTCTTCATCACGAACGGGTCACGCATCATACGAACCGGCGGGCATTCCATATCCATGCACGGGACCGGAGACCGGTACGGGTCATAAGGCGGCAGGCACATGTCCGCGGGCGTCAGGTTCACGACGTCCTTGGTATGGGTCACGAAAAACCCGTCGCAACACAGCGCCAACGGCAAATGCACGTCCGGCTCTTCCGACACCATGTACCCTTTTAAAATCCAGTCATAAAAGTCCTGCGCCGTCTCGGCGTGCCAGACCAGCATCCCCGTGTTCAAGAGGTACGAAATTTCCAACGTGTCCGGCTGGATGGAGAGGGGGGAGTTGATGCCCCGGCAGGTCACGATCATTTGAATGGGCAGCCGCGCCCCGGCCCACATCGGAAAGTTCTCCATGGCGCGCATGGTGCCCGGACCCGCGGTCGTGGTGAACACGCGCGCCCCGCCGAAGGCCGACCCGGCACATTGGGACATGACCGCAAATTCACTTTCTCCGCGAAAGTAGTCGCCGATAAACCCTTCGGCAAACAATTCACCGATCAACGCCGCGGCTTCACTCTGCGGGGTAATCGGATAGGCAATCATGACGTCGCAATTGGCCCGGCGGATCGCTTCCTTGATCACTTCACTGCCCGTAAAAAAACAGGGAGTTCGCTCGGCTTCATGCATCAACTTCCAGGGATCGGTCACCACTTGCCCGGCTCTGTTTTTTGTCCCGATTAACGATTGCGTTGCCATGATTCCGCCTCCTTCTGCTTCCAGCCTATTCTCACAGGGCGCGATATGAACAGTGTGCTCTATTGTACAGTCTTAAGCAGGTGAAATAAATGAAAAAAAACCAGGGCTACCCCGGCCTCAGTCCTTCGGCGGTTCGACCGACCCTTTTAATTTTTTCACCCAATCGGCCAATTTCATGATCTTGTCGGCCGTGGCATCCCGGAACGACACCATGGCATCTTCATGCCCGGCCTGGGCGCACATCGCAATGGTATAACAATAGGTGCCGCCCCGAATAATCTTGAGGGACAGGTTCGCCTGATGGCAGTGCACGCCGACAAACATGCAGGCATCGATCTTGTTATGCCAGATCGTGAGATTGGGATGGTTGGGGTTGATTTCGATTTCAGGGTTGATTTTCGGATATTTGGGCCGGTAATCGGGCATGGGAATGAGCATCGCCTGCTGGGAAGGAGCGACGCATTCCTTAATTGTTTCATATAAATGCCTGATTGCCGTGGCCTTTTTCGCCGCTTTTTCATTCCAGGCCCACAGGACGAGCGGACCGGGGAAAATCGTCGGCACTTTGGCTGATAAGAACTGACGGGCCGCGACTTCCATGGCCTCATCCTCATTGACGATTTTTCCATGAATATGTGCCTGCCCCGGGTCCGGCAGACGAATGCCCATACTGGCTGCCGCCGGGGGGAGAAAATGCTCAGGACCTGGTAATACCTCATACATTGTCGACATAGGTTTAATTCCCCAATTCCTCACAGAACATAAATGTATCC